>NZ_CABJFS010000005.1:0-169941 GCF_902364945.1 Collinsella aerofaciens
GGGGCGCCGGGGGCGGGAATCTGGGCGTACACATTTCCTACACATATTAAAACCCTGCTTACGTTTGCCAGCCGTTCTCTACCGCTCACCGAGGGCCTCTTTATAGTGAAGCGTCATATGGCTAAAGCTGATAGGCTCCCTTAGCCAAGGCACAGCCGGCATCGAGCAACTCATCGCGCTCCTCCACCGAGAACCCCTCGGCGTATACGCGAACCACCGGTTCGGTCCCGCTGGGGCGGATCAGCAGCCAGGTGTCATCCTCGAATGCCAAACGTAAACCATCCATATGGCTTACAGCCTGCGGCGCCTTGCCGCAAATCGATTTAGGATTCATGCCAGGAAGCAGCGTTCGCAGCGATTCGGCGTCTTCGGCCTCAAGGCGCAAATCGCGACGCCCATAGCTCGTCTTACCAAAACTGGCCTCGAGCTGATCGACCAAAACGCCCAAAGGCGCGCCCGTCTTTGCCATAAGCTCACACAGAATCAGACAAGCAAGGATTCCATCACGCTCAGGCATATGCGCGGCGATGCCGATACCGCCGGCCTCCTCGCCTCCCATGAGGACGCCGCCCTTCTTCATCTCTGCAGCTATATATTTGAAACCGACCGGCTTAACGGTCACACGACAGCCAAGCGCCTCGGCAATGCGACGCACTAGCGTCGAGCACGAGAGATTGACGACGACACGCCCCTCCAAATTGCGGAATTGAACGAGGTCGCCCAAAACAAGCGCCATGATTTGATGCGGATGAATATATCTACCGCGTTCGTCGACCGCACCGATACGGTCGGCATCGCCGTCGGTCACCAGGCCTGCGCACGCCCCGTCCTCGACAACCGCACGCTCGCAAGCGTCCACCCACGGCTCAACAGGGTCGGGGCAAATGTCCTCTTGATCGGACGACTGTCCGGCATGAATCTCGTGCACCTCGACGCCTAGCTCCCGCAGCAGGTCGGCAAGATATCCCTGGGCCGCGCCGCCCATGGGGTCAACTACCACACGCAGGTGAGCGGCTCGAATGGCCTCGGCATCGACAAACGATGCCACCGCCTGCATATAGTCAGGAATAATATCCGCGGTGCGATAGCGTTCCTCGATCCCCATCGGCTCGGGGGCCATAGTCTCTTCGAGCTCTTCGATGACATCCTGATTGGCCGTCGAGCCATCTCCCATGCGCAGCTTAAGGCACAGATACCCCTGCGGATGATGGGATCCCGTCACCATGAGCGCACCGCAGGCCTCGCCGTCATACGCCGCCGCCCACGTAAGGGCGGGGGTCGGAACAGGCCGAGATGCGAGCACTGCGTCCAATCCGTGAGCGGCAAGCACGCCTGCCGCAAGCTCAGCGAACTCGCGCGCTAAGGGCCGAGTGTCGAACCCTATATATACCGTTTTGCCCGGATTGGTCTTTTGCCACAACTCGCCGACGGCATCGGCGATACGGGCAACGTTATCGGCAGTGAAGTCCTCATCGACGCGAGCGCGCCAACCGTCAGTTCCAAAATGAATTATCGCGCACACGCGCAGACACCTCGCAGTGTTTGGATCATGGTACGCATGAGGTATACCCGCAGCACGCACCCGGCAACCTGCCGGTACCAGCATTCACCATTTGGGCAAATGCTGCCGAGGACATGCAGGCAATAAAAAAAACCGCCCCGTATGGAGCGGTTTTGCCCTTTATATATCGAGCGCCTCGGCCATCGCTGCCGTAGTGATTGCCGTGGTTCCACAGCAACTGCCCACCATTGCGGCACCGGCATGTCTCCATTCGATGCATGCGCGCGCGAAAGCTTCGGGGTTCTCGTGCCATACGGGGCCATCCTGAGTCTGGACCGGATCGCCTACGTTGGGACGCACCGTGACGGGAGTAGTCGCCGATGCAACCATCCTGGGCACCGCCGCGTTCGCGGCCGCAAGCGAACAGCAATTAACACCAACCGAGTTTGCGCCGTGTTTTTCGGCGTACAAAACGGCTGCCTCGATGTTGAGGCCATCGCCCAACAGGTCGCCTTTATCGTCAACGACAAAACTCACCAGGACAGGCATGCCGTCGGCGGCATCTCGGGCGCCGGCAAGCGTGGGCTGCAAATTACGGATAGACGTCACCGTCTCGATCAGCAGACCGTCAACACCAGCATTGAGCAAGGCGTGCGCCTGTTCGCGCGCAATGCCTCGGATTTCACGATACTCGACAGAGTCTTCGGCAAACCACTCAATACCGATCGGGCCCATCGAGCCCAGTAGCAGCTGAGGGTGCGCCTGGCGGGCATCGTCGACGGCCCCGCGATTGACCTCCGCCACGGACGGCGCAATCTGATCGTGCTTGAGGGCATAGCTCGATGCCTGAAAGGTGTTGGTAATGAGCACCTGCGCGCCGGCGGCGACATACAAGCGATGAATACGAGAAACGGTCTGCGGCTCTGCCAGATTCCAAAACGCCGGTGGAATGTCGGCGGCATCGTACTCACTCAACAGAACACTGCCCATGGGGCCCTGCGCCAACAAGGTCTCGCTCGACAAGCGGCGCGTAAGTTCCTCGGCACCAAAGCGGTTGTAATAACTCGTATCCATATATATCCCGCTATTCCTCGACGCTGATTCCCTGCTTTTCGAGATAGGCGAGCCAGCGGTTCATCGTGTCCTCGGATAGCGCATGCTCCATCATGCAGGCCTCGGAATCGGCTCGCTCAAATTCGACACCAAGCTCCTGAACCAAAAACGTGCGGATGAGGCGATGACGGTACCAGATAGCCGTACCAACCTCGCGGCCGCGATCGGTCAGGACTACCTTGCCGTAGTGCGATTGCTCGACAAGTTCGGATGCTTTGAGCGCCGAAACCGCTTTATTGACCGATGCCTTGGAGACGCCAAGGCGCTGCGCGATGTCGACCGATCGCACGCCGTTGGTTTCCCCCTCTTCGCTTTCAATGCGAACCATGCACTCCAAGTAGTCTTCGTTCGCCACCGTCAGATGTAGTTCGCGCGAGCTATTTGTCGTATCCATGATCTTCCGTCCCTTCTGCATTCATTGGCTGATTCTACCCCATCCAAGCGTCGCGGTATGCCGTGGCATACCGTGCTAGAGTTCTTGTTGCACACGACGACCAAGATTGGAGCGGTCTTTATGGAAAACACCACCACGAACCCCGATGTCCTCGAGCGCTTTTTGCGCTACGTCCAGATCAACACGCAGTCCGAGGATGCAAACTGCGACCAGGTACCCTCGAGCGCCGTTCAGTTTGACCTTGCCAACGTGCTGGCTGAAGAGCTGCGCGAGCTTGGTGCGGAAGATGCCCACGTGACCGAGCACGCCTATGTCTGCGCGCATATCCCCGCAAGTGTGGGCGCTGAGGACAAGCCCGCCCTGGGCCTGATCGCCCATCTCGACACCACCGAAGTTGCACCGGGCGCCGGCGTGAAGCCGCACATCGTGCACTACGAAGGCGGCGACCTGGTCTGCGGCACGGTTGACGGTAAGCCCGTTGCCATGAGTACCGCCAAGCTTCCCGCCCTGAACGACCTCGCGGGTGAGGACCTGGTCTGCAGCGATGGCACCACGCTGCTGGGCGCGGACGACAAGGCAGGCGTCGCCGAGATCATGTCGCTTGTCGCGCGTATCGCTCAGGACCCTTCTCTGCCCCATCCCGCACTCGGCATTTGCTTCTGCCCTGACGAGGAGATCGGCCACGGAGCCGAGCTGTTGGATATCGATACCTTTGGCTGCAAGTATGCCTACACGGTCGACGGTGGCCCCATCGGCGAGCTGGAGTGGGAGTGCTTTAATGCCGCTGAGGCGACCGTCTGCTTTGAGGGCCAGTCCATCCACCCGGGCGACGCCAAAGGCCGTATGGTTAACGCAGGCAATCTGTTCTGCGACTTCAACGCGTTGCTCCCCTACGTGCAGCGCCCGGAGTATACGGAAGGCTACGAGGGCTTTTATCACCTTGAGGGTGTATCTGCAACCGTCGATCACGCCACAGCGCGCTATATCGTCCGCGACCATGACGCAGCCAAGTTCCAGCAGAAACTCGACCTTATTGATGCCGCCGCCTCGATGCTCAACCAGCGCTTGGGTGACAAGCGCGTGACGGTCGAGATTAAGCAGCAGTATCGAAATATGGCCGAGATCGTTCGTGACTATCCCGAGCTTATTGATGTTGCCAAGGAAGCCTACCTTGCCTGCGGCGTTGAGCCCCAAGTGCTGCCGATTCGCGGCGGCACCGACGGCGCGCAGCTGTCGTTCCGCGGTCTGCCCTGCCCCAACCTTTCCACCGGCGGCTATTGCTACCACGGCGTCAACGAGTTTGTCCCGGTCAGTTCGCTCGTCAAGATGACCGACGTGCTCCAGGAGCTCGTCGCCCGCTTTGCATAAGCCTGGCCGCTCAAGCCTAAAAGACAAACCGCCCCGTCCTCTACAGAGGACGGGGCGGTTTTTGTACAGGGAGTGTCCCTAACTGCCGGCAGAAAAGGAACGTCCCCAAGTGCCGCAAAATGACGAGATCCACTCTCGCTTTGTGGGTAGTCATTGGGGACGTTCTTGTTTGACTAGTCGTTTAAGAACGTCCCCAATGACTACCCAACGACTAGTCCGGACCAAGGCAACGCCGATGTTTTGGTAACGACAGACACTATGACCCAATCCGAGGGCACTAAAAAGATAGGAGCCCCCGCTCGTGACCGCGGGTCGGGGCTGCGACAATGATGTTGAAGTGCCATAGGCGCAGCCGCGCCGCAACGAGGTTGGGAGGCTCCCATGCCAAAGTATTCTACCGCGTTCGGGATGGACGTCCACCTGAGGTCGACCACCGTCTGCGCCCTCGACGCGGACACCGGCGAGGCCGTGACGAGGAGGTTCCCCGGCAACCCCTGGGGCGAGATCGCCGGGTGGATGGGTGGGTTCCCCGGGCCGTCGCTCGCGGCCTACGAGAGCGGCTACCCCGGCTTCGCCCCGCAGAGGGAGCTCGCCGGGCTCGGCGTCGAGTGCGTCGTCGCCGCGGTCTCGAAGATCCCCAGGTCGGCCGCCGACTCGGCCTCCAAGAACGACAGGAACGACGCCGCCAGGATGGCCAAGGCGATACTCGCCCACGACATCTCCCCCGTATGGGTCCCCTCCCCCGAGGTCGAAGGCATCAGGGACCTCGCCGGCGCCTACGACGGGGCGACCGCGCGCCTGGCGACCGCCAAGCAGCGGCTGCTCGCCTTCCTCGCAAAGCGAGGGTTCGCCTACGGCGGCACCACGCCCGCCGGCAACCCGAGGAAGTACTGGACCTACGACTTCCTGAGGTGGCTCGACAAGGTCAGGCCGGAGGACGATGGCGGGGTTCGGACGCTCGCCGCTCTGAGGAGCGAGGTCGAGGCCGCGGCGGAGGCCCGGGCGGATCTGCTCTCCGAGTACAGGGCAGCCGTGGATGCCAGCCCGATCGCCGCGGAGGCGGCCGCCCTCCAGTCGATCAAGGGCTGCGCCTTCGCGCTGGCCGCAGCCTTCTCGGCCGAGGTCGGCGACTTCACGAGGTTCCGTTCCGGAAGGCAGGTCACGGCCTATTTCGGCCTCGCGCCGAGTCAGAGGTCGAGCGGCGACTCCGTGCGGCTCGGAGGCATCAGCGGTGCGGGCAACGCGCTCGTGAGGAAGCTGGCCGTTGAGGGTTCATGGTGCTACGCCGCGGCGCGGCACCAGCCGAAGCTCATGCCGAGGGACACGGGCGTGCCCCTCGAGATAAGGATGCACGGGAGGAAGGGGTCCGAGCGGCTCCTGCGGCGGCGCGAGGAGATGCTCGCCCGCGGCATGCCCGCGGCGAAGGCCAACGCGGCCACCGCGGCCGAGCTCGTGAGGTGGCTGTGGGCCCTCGGCATGATGTGCCGGGAGGGCGCGGAATAGACATAGCCCCCGTCCCGGCGAGCCGGGCGGCCTTCGGGGATACCCCCTATTTCGCTGTGCGCGCGGAGCCCTCCGCATGCGCCTCGACAGACTTGGGGAACCCCGCCGAAGGAATGGAGTGCGGGCCGACAGAACGGTATCCGCGGATATGAGACTGAGCCGAAGGCGTCGATGACATGCCGGGGGCGGACCGGGACGGGTTAACGGCAGGCCCCGCCGACCGATTGCAAGCGGTCGGCGGGGCCATTGTGGCTCTTGACAGCGGATTGGGTCATATGAGCGAAAGCCCGCCAGAGCGAGCAAGGTGCCTTGAAACAAGGCGGCATTGACCTTCTGGTCATGCCGCCGAAGTTGAAAGGCAGATTGCCGCTCTGGCGGGCTTGCAGCGTCGAGCCGTTACGCGGTTTGGCAAAACCGCGTAACAAACTAGCTCATCATGGCATTCATCATCTCGTTGGTTGCGGAATCGTCGGCAGACCACTCGCCGTCGTCATTGCAGGAGTACTTGAAGGTAACCTTGGTGTCCTTGGTCTTAGCGGCCTTGGTCACGTCGACCATGACCTGGCCGGCCATCTTGTACAGGTCGTCCTCGGAAGGCATCGTATCGAGCGCCGCGATCTTCTCCTGATACTGGGTGGCGAAATCTTCAACGATCTTGTTCATGGACTTGCAGGTAATGGTGACATCGGCAGTCGCGGTGCCCTTGTCCTCGTCGACCGTCACATCGCCGATCTTGTAGTCAAAACCCTCGAGATAGCTCTTGGCGTACTCCTTGGGATCGATGCCCAGCTGCTCGAACTCGTCGCCCGAGGCCTCTTCCAGGCCGGCGAGGAAGTCGTCGCCGCCGTTCTTGACCTCGTCAAACTGCGTCGTAAGATCCTCGGTGATGAGCTCCTCAACCGAAGGACCTCCGCAGCCGGAAAGCACAACCACGCACGCGACCAGAACAGCCATCAGGGGCGCAAGCAGCAGCTTCTTCTTCATGACATTCCTCCCAACAAGCGGCACCGCGCTTCCCGACGCGGTGCGCGTCGTAACAATAAGGCCATACTAGCCGATAACGAACACCCCCGGCAAAGCAAAGGCGCAGTCGGCTCGATTTAACGTCCGAACGGTTTACCGGTCCGCCCAACGCGCAATAAAACGTTCCGCCGCATTGCAATAAAAAAGGGCGGCCGGATAACCCGACCACCCCAAAACACCCTTATGTTGCCGCAGACTACTTGCGGACGACCTTGACGATGGCATCGCCAGCGGAGACAGCGGAGTCAGCCTCGACGGCGAGCTCGACGTCGGCGAACTCGGCGGTGTTGGACACAGCCACGACGACGCAGTCCTTGTAGCCGGCAGCGGCGATCTTGGCGCGGTCGATCTTGAGCATGGGCTGGCCAGCCTTAACGACATCGTCGGCCTTGACGAAGCCCTCGAAGCCGTCGCCGTTCATGTTGACGGTATCGACGCCAACGTGCACCAGAACCTCGATGCCGCTATCGGACTGCAGGCCCACGGCGTGACCCATGGTGACGGTCACCTTGCCGTCGCAGGGAGCGTAGACCAGATCGTCCTCGGGCCACACGGCGCAGCCCTTGCCCAGAACCTCGCCACCAAAGACGGGATCGGGCACGTCGGCCATCTTGATGACCTTGCCCTTGACGGGCGAGCACAGCACGTCGGCGCCGGCAGAAGCAGAGATGGAGGCCGGAGCAGCGGCAGCCGCGGGCTCAGCCTTCTTCTTGAACATGTCAAACAGACCCATACGTTTTCTCCTCTTGATTAAGCGCAACGTTGTGCGCATGCCTATGGTGATTATAGTGCCAAATGGTTCAAATGCTAAGGTGGGGACTCGAATCGCGAGCCCATCCCAACGCTTTTCCCCGGTGGCACTCATATTGTCGATTAATCCAGGCCCTCGGCACCGTTGGACTTGATGATCTTCTGGTAGGCGTAGAAGCTGTCCTTGCGGCGGCGCTCGTAGGTACCGGTGCCGTCGTCGTACTTATCGACGTGGATGAAGCCATAGCGCTTGCGCATCTCGCCGGTGCCGGCGGAAACCAAGTCGATGGGGCCCCACCAGGTGTAGGCAATCAGGTCGACGCCGTCGGCAATGGCCTCGCCCATGGCCTTGATGTGGCTCTGCAAGTAGGCGATGCGGTACGGATCGTGGATGGAACCGTCCTCCTCGACCTCATCGTAGGCGCCCATGCCGTTCTCGACCACCATCAGCGGAATCTCGTAGCGGGCGTAAATCTCGTTGAGGGCGATGCGCAGACCCAGCGGATCGATCTGCCAGCCCCAGTCGGTGGACTCCAGATAGGGATTCTTGCCGCCAAAGGTCATGTTGCCCTCGGTCATCTCGTGGTCCTTGTGGGTGCCCACGGTGCCGGACATGTAGTAGCTAAAGGTGTAGAAATCGACCTTGCCGTCGGCGATATCCTGCAGGTCGCCGTCCTCCATCACGAGCTCGACATCGTTTTCGGCCCAGAAGCGCTTGGCATAGAACGGGTACTTGCCGCGCACCTGCACGTCGGAGCAGTACCAGTTCATGGTATTCATCTCCTGCTGCGTGGCGAACACGTCGGCCGGATCGCACGTGGCGGCATAGGAGAGGATGAAGCAGTCCATGTTGCCCATCTTAAACTGCGGATAGTGCTCGTGGGCATAGCGCACGACGCGGCCGCTGGCGACAAACTGGTGATGCAGGGCCTGCATACGGGCCTGCGGCGTGGTGTGGACCGCCGAAGCCGGGCCCTCAAAGCCCTGGATCATGCTGGTCCCAAAGAGGTTGCCCATGTCCTGGGTGCCGCAGTTGATCTCGTTGAAGGTGAGCCAGAACTTGACCTTGTCCTGATAGCGGTCGAAGACGGTCTGACAGTACTTCTCAAAGAAGCCGATGAGCTCGCGGCTCGCCCAGCCGTTGTACTTCTCGACCAGGTGATAAGGCATTTCGTAGTGCGACAGGGTCACGAGCGGCTCGATATTGTGAGCGCGCAGGCAGTCGAAGACGCGGTCGTAGAAGGCGAGGCCGGCCTCGTTGGGCTCGGCATCGTCGCCGTTGGGGAAGATGCGGCTCCAAGAGATGGACATGCGGAACATGGTAAAGCCCATCTCGGCGAACAGCGCGATGTCCTCCTCGTAGTGATGGTAGAAGTCGATACCGTCATGATTGGGGTAGAAGCGGTCGGGGTCGATGTCGATCGTGATCTGACGCGGCTCCTTGTAGCTGCCGCCCAAGAAATGGTCGTCGACCGACGGACCGCGGCCGTCAACGTTCCAAGCGCCCTCAAACTGATTGGCGGCCGTGGCACCGCCCCAATAGAAACCCTCGGGGAACTTGATGTTTGCCATGAGCATCTCCTTTGCATTGCGGGTCGATAGGCCGAGTATCGCCCACGCACGCGACAGGCAGGGGCAGGGGTGCCAAACCCGACACTTCTTTTCGCAGACGCGCGCTGCAACAGCGCTGCAGCTGAAACTTTTTGACACCGAAGGAGCGAAGACGATCCGCCCCGCGCTTACCGGCGGTATGCCGCGGGGGTGCAGCCATACTTGTCGTGAAACTTACGGTAGAAGAAGCTCATGTTTTCATAGCCCACCGCATGCGCAGCCGCCCCGGCCGTGGCGCCGCCGCGCAGAAGCTCGGCCGCACGTACCAGGCGTCGCTCCTGCACAAGCTGCCTAAAGGTCTTGCCCACATGGCGCTTGAGAAGCGCCGTCGCATAATTAGGGCTCAAGCCAAACTCCGCCGCCATCCCCTCGAGGGAGCATGCAGCGAATTCACAATCGATATAGCCAAGCATTCCCGTCACCAGGGCAGTGGGCCCCGCCGTGCCGTCCGCCGCGCCGCGCACCAGCTCGCGCTCGTAGCAATCCATGAGCTCGGCCAAAAACAGCTGAAACAGACGCAAGACGATCTCGGGACCGTTGGGGCTCGGGTCGTACAGCTCGCAGAGCATCTCCTGCATGTAGCGCCGAATCCGACGGCTCTCGCCGCAGTAAAAACGGACATGGCCCCGATGGTCCGTCTCGCTGTTGAGCGCGTTGAACAAAAACCGCGAGACCGCGCTCTCGCGCGAGAGGCTCGACTCGAGACTCCGGCGCAAAAAAGAGCGTGAAACGGTCATGCTCAGCATGATGTCGTCCTCGCCGAGCGCCGCCACGGCATGAGGGCAAAGGGCGTCGAGCAAAAGCACCTCGTTGCGGCGCAACTCGAGCCTCTCCCCCGCCACCGTCTGCGGGCAGCGCCCGCGATACACATAGCTCATCTCCACGTAATCATGCACGTGCTCGGGAACTGCATTAAAGCGCGAGTTTTTCCTTATCGTCAGGCCACGCGGCATGCCGGGCTGGGCATAGGCAAACCCTGGCTGCCCAATCTTGCGCACTGGGCATCCGTCGATTTCGACATGCTCGGTCATAATCGACCAATCAAATGCCATGCCGTCTTTATAAGCGATCTCACTGGCGCTCAGTTCGCTGAGCCTACGCTCGAGCTCGTCGATCTCCATGGCTTGCCAATCGTTGATTTAGTCATAGTTCGTCGTGATTCAGATATTAGCAGAACGCGCCGACGCGTCCATAATCTGTGCTATGCAGCAGATCGATCGAGCCAAGGAGGATCCATGACCGCGCACTATCAGCAGGTGCTCGAGGGTACATACGACAACCATGTGCTTCCGTTTTTGTGGATGAAGGGCGAGAGCCATAAGACCATTGCCGAGTATCTGGAGAAGATCGCCGGCGCCGACATCCACGAGGTCTGTCTCGAAAGCCGCCCACACCCCGATTTTTGCGGCGAGGGCTGGTGGCGCGACTTGCGCTTTGTCATTGACGAGTGCAAGCAGCTGGGCCTTAAGCTCTGGATCTTGGACGACGCGCACTTCCCCACGGGCTTTGCCAACGGCGCCGTCAAGGAGGCCGTGCCCGAGCTCCGCAAGATCGTGCTCACGCACCGCACGTTCGACATCGTGGGCCCCACGTCCGCCGCGAGCATCGCGCTCGCCAACATGCTCGACAAAACGGAGCGCTTCTACGGCGTGACATTTATGCAGGACGGCAGCCCCGTCGACGTCGCTTACCGAGTAATCGACGATGCAGACGGCAACCCCAGCCGCCTGGTCTTCGATGCACCTGCGGGCCTCACGCAGGCATGCGTGATGTTCACGAGCGGCAAGACCTCCTACAACGAGGACTACATCAATATGGTCGACCGCACCTCGGTGGCGCAGCTCATCGATGCTGTCTACGAGCCGCATTTTGAGCATCTGGGCGATGAGTTTGGCAAGACGATCCTGGGCTTTTTCTCCGATGAGCCCGGATTTGCCAACGAGAAGGGCACCACGGGCCCCGATGGCATCTCGGACACGCTCATCGGCAAGGCCACCGCGCCCCTACCCTGGTCGGCCGAGCTTGAGCGTCGCCTACGCGCGGCACTGGGCGAGCGCTACCTGGCCGAGCTCCCGCACCTGTGGGACCGCGAGCCGGCCGGCGCGCACGTACGCCACGTCTATATGGACATCGCGAGCACCCTCTATAAGGAGTGCTTCTGCGACCAGCTCGGAGACTGGTGCCGCGCGCGCGGCGTGCAGTACATCGGCCACGTTATCGAGGACAAGGACTGCCACGCGCGCCTGGGCGTGGGCGCCGGGCACTACTTCCGCGCCGTGGGCGGTCAGGACATGGCGGGCGTCGACATCGTGATCAACCAGCTGGTACCCGGCATGGACCGCGGCCTTCACAGCTACGGACGCGGCGTGTGGGACCTCGAGTTCTATAACTACGTGCTGCCCAAGCTGGGCTCCTCGGCAGCACACCTCGATCCCAAAAAGCAGGGGCGCTGCATGGCCGAGGTCTTTGGCGCATTTGGATGGCACGAAGGCCTACGCGAGATGAAGTGGATCGCCGATCATTTTTTGGTGCGCGGCGTCAATTGGTTTGTGCCGCATGCCTTTAGCATGGCCGCCTTCCCCGACTGGGACTGCCCGCCGCATTTCTATGCGCATGGCCAAAACCCCCAGTTTGCACACTTTGGGCAGCTCATGAGCTACATGAACCGTACGGCGAGCCTGCTGAGCGGCGGGCGCGCAACGACCCCGGTGGCGCTTCTCTACCATGCGGACGCCGAGTGGACAGGCGAGGCGAACTTTATGCAGCATGCCGCCTCCGAGCTTATGCGCGCGCAGGTCGACTTTGACATCGTGCCGGCAGAGGCATTTGAGGACGCAGGGCGCTATGCCGTTGAAATTGCCGCAGACGGTAGCGGCTTTGGCGTGAACGGCCAGGCATACCGCTGCCTGGTGATGCCCGGAGCCGAGTTTGTCGGCGGAGCCGTGCTCGACTTTGCCGCGCGCGCCGCAGCCGCAGGTGTTGCCGTGTACGCGCTGGATGAGTTGCCGAGCAAGCGCTACGACGGTGATATTGCAGCCCGCGAGGGCTTTGCCTCCGTGGATGCAGCCGCGGTCGCCGGCATCAAGCTCCTGGCAACCGCCGAGCTCGCAGGCACGCTTGCCGACGCCGGTATGCAGACCGTGGTTTGTGCCGAGCCCCAGCCCTGGCTGCGCGCACTGCGCTACGAGCGGGCGGGCGAGACCTATCTAATGCTCGTCAACGAGCATCCCAAGCAGGGTATCTCCACTCAGATTGCGCTTGCCGACGGCACACCCGTTGCAGGCGCGCGCCTCGACCTGCTCAACGGCACCGATCCCGCCGCCTTTGACGGCACGCTCGAGCTGGCTCCCTACGAGAGCTGCATCGTGGTCCTTGGGGCTACAGGTTCCGCCGGCGCGGCAACTGCTGGAGACGAAGCCACATGCGTCGACGGGCCCTGGGCGGTTGCCTTCTCTGCCCCTGGCACCGATGCCTTTGGCGAGTCTGTTGAGCTTGCAGACCTGCACGACCTTTCCTCGGCCGAGTTCCCCGGCAAGGCCGGCACATTCCGCTACCGGGCCTCCTTTGTCCTGGGCGAAGCGGCCACCCGCACCGTCATCGACCTTGGCGAGGTCTTTGAGACCGCAGCCGTCACCCTCGACGGCAAATCCCTCGGCACCCGCATCTGTCCGCCTTACCGCTTTGAGGCCGCCGCACTTTTAGCCGGCGAGCACGCGCTTACGATCGATATCATCAACACCCTCGACCACGCCGTCCCCGACATGTTCGGCATGACCGAGCCCTCCGATCCCAGCGGCCTCTTGGGGCCCGTACGCGTGCTCGGGTAACGCCCCGGGCGCAAACGGCCCAACAAGGACAGCGCCCCTATGTTGAGCCCGCACAGCGTCGAGCGGTCCGTCGTTCATAGACCGGCGGACCAAAACTCCCAGCTAAGCCGAACGTTTTATTTATCGCTATGATTGGTTTATCGCGACGCAAACGCATAGGAGCCATATGGATATCAGGCGAAAGATCACGCAGGGCAAAAGCCTCACCCCCACCGAGCAACAACTTGGGCGAACGGCCCTCGCCATGGGCGAGGATGTGCGCGGGCTTTCCATTAAGGAATTTGCCGCGTGCGCCAACGTTTCGGTCGCGAGCGTGCACCGCTTTTGCAAAAAGCTCGGCCTCGAGGGATTCAAAGACCTCAAGGTCGAGCTCATCCGCCAGGCGACCGAGGCGGGCAACCGGCGCGACGTGGACATCAACTTTCCCTTCGATGCCACCTCCACCCCTGCGCAGGTGATGGAGCGCATGGAGGGGCTCTACCAGACCACCTTGGCCGAAACGCAGGAGCTGCTCGACCCTGCACAGCTCGACCACGCCGCCAAGCTCATCATGCGCGCCGGCACCGTGGACATCTACGCGGGCTCGCATAACCTGTATCCAGCGGGAATGTTCCGCGATCGCCTGCTTTCCGCCGGCAAAAGCGCGACGTGCCACGACAGCGTCGAGGCGCAGGTGCGCACGGCGCTCGCCTCGGGTCCCGACCATGTGGCAATCGTCATCTCCTACAGCGGCCTTGCCCCCAACCTCAAGGAGATCTTGCCGATCCTTAGCAGTCGACATGTCCCGGTCATCGTCATCGGCACGCCGTACTGTGCCCGCATTCACCCCGGCTTTGCCGCCTATCTCACGGTAAGCGACCACGAGAGCATGACGCACCGCATCACGCAGTTCGCCAGCCATATCGCCGTGCAATACGTACTCGATTCGCTCTATAGCAGCTACTTTGCCAAAGATTACGCCCGCTGCTCCGAGTTCCTAGAGCGCTCGTTCCCCTACACCCGCCTGCCCGGACTCAAGTAGCGACGAGTGTGGATTTTTGGACACTCAGATAACGAGCGTGGATAATCTCCCACTTTGAGCCCGCACACAGGCCAAACCCGAGAGATTATCCACGCTCATTTTGGGTCCCCTGGGAACGCATGAGGAGGGCGGAAGACAGCCGTTATTTGCGAGGCGTCAGCGACGTAAAGAGTCCGTGTTGGTTGCAGTAAAGATATATCCTGCCGCGCCCGGTAATATGGAAGCGCGGCTGCACCGATTGCTCTGGATAGAGCTTCTTAAAGCAGATGCCGTCCATAGTCGCATATGCCACAAAGCTAATGTAGTGATCCTTGGTCATGGGATGATCGAGCGTGACGTACCAATCGTCCTCGATGCGCTCGATGGAAAAGGCGTGGTCCGCGTCCGGCTCTTCGGCCTCCTGGGGAAACATCGTGGAGCCACAGCAGCTAAAGCTGCCTTCTCCGAGCGCGTGCACAACGTTTCCGCAGATAGGGCAAACGTAAAAGACGCCTTTGAGCATATTGCCTGCACGGTTGGCGTTGGCCCGAATGTCACCGGCCAAAAGCTCGGCCACGCTTATGCCGAGTCTCTGGGCCAAAGGCTCAACGAGGGAAATGTCGGGAAGGCCGCGGCCGGATTCCCACTTGCTGACGGCTTTATCGGTCACGCCAAGGCTTTCCGCCAGGGCGCGCTGGGTGAGGCCGCGCTCTTCGCGCAGCTGCTTGATGGCATGCGCTGCCAAAAAAGTATGGGAGGCATTGGTTTGCCGTGTCTGGTTCATGGGCTGTCCAATCAAATTGAAGAAATGGAGTGAACCGGTTCGACAGTCAGTATCCATTTGAAGGCCAGGCTCGACAACCTACGCTGCGTAGACATGCGCCAATCGAACGAGCGCGGATTTTTGGACGCTCATCCTGAGTAGTCATTTAAGAACGTCCCCAACGACCACATCAGGAGTGTCCCCAGGTGCCGGCAGAAAAGGAACGTCCCCAAGTGCCACATCCGGAGCAAGATGACGCCGCAGGCAGAGGACGGACAGCGAGCGCCGCCCAGGGCGAACAAGTTGGCATGAAAAAGGCAAGGCATAGACCTTCTGGTCATGCCTTGCCTTTTGAATGACAAATTGTCGCCCTGGGCAGCGCGCAGCGTCGAGCAGTTACGGCGTTTGGTAAAACGCCGTAACTAACGAACGCCGTACTGCTCGTAATAGGCGTCGATAGCGGTCTTGAGCTCGTCGTCGATGACGACTTTGCCGTCGATCTCGTGGTTGTAGAGGGTCTCGACGACCTCGGCCATGGAGACGATGCTCGCGACGGGGAAACCGTACTTGGCCTCGATCTCCTTCTGCGCGGTGGTCACGCCACCCTTGCCGACCTCCATGCGGTTGAGGGACACGATGAGGCCCTTGATCTCGACATCGGCAGCAGCCTTGACCTTGGGATAGGTCTCGTCGATGGACTTACCGCTGGTAGTGACGTCCTCGACCATGACCACGCGGTCGCCGTCCTGGGGCTCGTAGCCCAGCAGGTTGCCCTTGTCGGCGCCGTGGTCCTTGGCCTCCTTGCGATCGCAGCAGTACTTGACCTCCTTGCCGTACAGCTCGTGGTAGGCAATTGCGGTCACGACGGCCAGGGGAATGCCCTTGTAGGCCGGCCCAAACAGCACGTCAAAGTCGTCGCCAAAGTTATCGTGAATGGCCTGGGCGTAATACTCGCCCAGCTTCTTGAGCTGATAGCCCGTCACGTAAGCGCCGGCGTTCATAAAGAACGGGGACTGACGGCCGCTCTTGAGCGTAAAGCTGCCGAACTTAAGGACGTCGGACTCAACCATAAACTTGATGAACTCTTGCTTGTAAGCCTCCATGCGGGCTCCTCTCGTAATCGCGTACGTGCCTTCCAGTTTAGCGCAGGCAGGGCGCGTTGCGGGCGCGCTTTGGGGCCTCGGCATTCTGTAAAGGCTTTGTCAGGGGCAATGGTTTTCCAAACATTGGGGTTGACACGGCAAACCCCCTCATCAAGAATACGGGCGGATTGTAACGGGTACGAGATACCCAAAGCGCGCCGCGCCCGGCCTTAAGGAGGTGTGCCATGGAAGGCAGTCATAGTCGAAAAACCTGCATGTCGCCCTCGGCACGCCGCGAGGATTCCGCGCGCGCATAAGCGCCAACAGCCGATCGTCAAAACCACCACAAAGGTGCCTGTCCCTTTGTGGTGGTTCGAAAGCATGACGTGAGCGACATCTAGGTTTTTTGAAGCACATACGACACGTACGCTAACTCCCTTCAACAAGGAGGACCCTATGCTGATGCTCAAAACCGCCACGGTACTCGAAGCCATCTCCAAGCGCCGCCGCACGGCGCGCCCCGCCGCTCATACCGGCATGTCCAAGAACACCATATTCGCCGCCACCCATAGCGCCGAGGATGCCCTCGTGCTGCTCGACGCCACAGCCGACGGCCTCACCGCCGAGCACGCCGCCGAGCGCCTGAGCGCCGTCGGCCCCAACACCATCGAAGCGCCGACCAAGACGCTCGCCCGCCGCATCGCCGACGCGTTCGTCGATCCCTTCGCTGGCATCCTCGCCGCCCTCGCACTGGTCTCGCTCTACATCGACGTGCTCGCCGTGCCCGAGCTGCAGCGTGACCCCTCCACGGTCATCGTCATCGGCATCATGCTGCTGGTATCGGGCGGCATGAAGTTTATCCAGGAAGCCCGCAGCGGCAATGCGGCCGAGGCCCTTAAGGACCTGGTCTCCAGCACCTGCTGTGCCCTGCGCGACGGCGAGCGCGTCGAGATCTCCTTCGACGAGCTCGTCCCCGGCGATGTAATCCGCCTCTCTGCCGGCGACATGGTGCCGGCAGATGCCCGCATCATCACTGCGCGCGACCTGTTTGTGATCGAGTCCGCACTCACCGGCGAGAGCGAGGCCGTCGAGAAGACCGCTGCCATCACCGTCGTCGAGGGTGCCGACGGCTCCGCGCTACCACTCTCTGCCTGCAAGAACATCGTCTTTACCGGCACCTCCGTGCAAAACGGCACCGCCATGGCGCTTGTCGTTGCCACCGGCTCGGACACCTACCTGGGCGGCATCGCCAAGATACTCAACGGGCGCGGCGAGAAGAGCGCGTTTGACCGCGGCGTCTCGAGCGTCTCCATGTTGCTCGTACGTCTCATGCTCGTTATGGCGCCGGCCGTCTTTGCCATCAACGCCGCCACCAAGGGCAACGTCATCGACGCACTGCTGTTCGCCACGAGCGTGGCCGTGGGCATCACGCCGCAGATGCTTCCCGTCATCGTGACCACGAGCCTGTCGCAGGGCGCCAAGGACCTCGCCCGTCGTCAGGTTATCGTCAAGGAGCTGCCGGCAATCCAAAACCTCGGCGCGATGGACGTCCTGTGCTGCGACAAGACCGGCACCCTCACCGAAGACCGCATCGTGCTCGAGCGCTACCTCAACACCGACGGCAACGAGGACGCACGCGTGCTGCGCCATGCGTTTTTGAACAGCTTCTTCCAGACCGGCCTCAAAAACCTTATCGACCTGGCCGTTATCGACCGTGCCGACGTGACGTCCTCGACCGTCGTGCCCGATTCCACGCTGGGCCAGAGCCTGCGCGACCGCTACACCAAGGTCGACGAGGTTCCCTTCGATTTCTCGCGCCGTCGCCTGAGCGTAGTTGTCGCCGATGCCCAAGGCAAAACCCAGATGGTCACCAAGGGAGCTGCCGAGGAAATGCTCGAGATCTGCTCCTTTGTCGAGGTCGATGGGGCCGCCCAGCCGCTCACCGAAGATAAGCTCGCCCAGATTCGCCAGCAGGTCGCTGGGCTCAATGCCGAGGGCCTGCGCGTGATTGCCGTGGCGCAGAAAACCAATCCACGCTGCGTGGGCGAGTTTGGCATTGCCGACGAATGCGACATGGTGTTGATGGGCTTTTTGGCCTTCCTCGATCCGCCCAAAGCAAGTGCCGCGGGCGCCGTCGCCACCCTCGAGGCCAAGGGCGTGGCGGTCAAGGTCCTGACCGGCGACAACGATCGCGTCGCCGCCACCGTCTGCGAGCAGATCGGTATCGACGCGAGCAATGTCTTGCTGGGCTCCGAGATCGATGCGCTCGATGACGCCGAGCTTGCCGAGCGCGCCGAGAAAACCCATCTGTTCGCCAAGCTCTCGCCGCTGCAGAAGGCGCGCCTAGTGCGCGTCATGCGCGAGCTGCCCGGCCACACCGTGGGCTTTATGGGCGATGGCATCAACGACGCCGCCGCCATGCGCGCGAGCGACTGCGGCATCTCGGTCGATTCGGCCGTCGACATCGCCAAGGAATCCGCCGATATCATCTTGCTCCAGAAGGACCTGGGCGTGCTCGAGCGCGGCATCATCGAAGGCCGCCGCACCTACGGCAACCTGCTCAAGTACCTCAAGACCACGGTGAGCTCCAACTTTGGCAACGTGCTATCCGTGACCGTCGCGAGCCTGTTCTTGCCATTCTTGCCCATGAGCGCTCTGCAGTTGGTGCTGCTGTCGCTGGTCTACGAGATCGTGTGCATCGCGCTGCCGTGGGACACCGTCGATGACGCCTGGACTGCCCGTCCGCGCGCCTGGGATGCCGCGTCCATTAAGGGCTTTATGCTCGAGTTGGGTCCCGTGAGCTCACTGTTTGATATCGTGACTTTCGCCGCGCTCTTCTTTGTGGTGTGCCCCGCCGCCGTGGGCGCAAGCTGGGCAGAGCTTGCCGCTATAGGCGACGTCGCAGGCATGGCGGCCTTTACGGCGCTCTTCCAGAGCGGTTGGTTTGTCGAGTCCATGTGGTCGCAGACGCTCGTGGTCCACATGCTGCGCTCCCCGCGCCTGCCACGCCCGCGCGACCACGCCGCGCCCGCGCTGTGCCTCCTCACCGTGCTGGGCCTGGTGCTCGTCACCTGGCTACCGGCAAGCCCCATCGCCGATGCGCTGGGTCTCATGCCGCTGCCCACGAGCTTTTTCGCGCTGCTCATCGGCATCGTCACCGCCTACATCGCGCTCACCCAGCTGGCAAAGCGCCGCTACATCGCCCGCCACGGCGAGCTGCTGTAGCAAGCAGGCGGAAAACACCCTGTCAGCTGCCGTTGCCACTGCCACAGCTGCCAACGCCTCTGCCGCTGCCGCAGCCTATCCCCTCAGCAGTTGCGGTGAAATAGTTCCTGCTTAAAGTCCCGCGACTTTGATTTAGGGGCTATTCCACCGCAACTTAGTAAGAGACTGGGTTGTTTGGCAACCGAGCGAAGCCCGGGTAGCGGACGAGACGGACGCTAACGCCCAGGGGTCAGGATCACCAGGGCGTCGTGCTCAAAGGGATGCTGAGCCACGCGCACGGTGCCGTCACCGTTGTCGCGAACGGGCAGCTTGGCGACGCGCTTGTCTTCCATGTCGAGAACCGTCGCCGTCCAGCCACGCGCGCCGTCGAGCTTAAACTTGAGCGCCGTGGTGCGCGGCAGGTACGTGACGACGCGATCGCCAACGCGCGCCACACGAATGGCCTCGCGCGCGTCATCGAGGAGCTCCTGCGCCGGAACCACGGCAAGTGCGTCGTCGCCAGCCGTAGCACCCAGGCCGGCAAGCACATGCTCGATCGCGCCAAAGTCCCAAACGCCCGCAAACTGCAGACACTCCTGCCAGCGGAACGGCATATCGAAGCCCTCGCCCAACACCGAGCCCTGGCTCTTGCTAGTCTGCCAGTTCCAAACACCGTGCGCGCCATAGGTCACACCCGCGCTGGCGCCGGCAAGGATCGACGACCACACACTCGCGCGGCAGTCCTGCGCGGTGAAGCGCCAGTACACATTGCGCGACGCACCCATCTGCTCGTAACAAGGCTCAGAGTTGACCATCGGCTTTTTGGGATAGTTGGCGATAAAGTCCTGCGGCAAGTGCCAAGCCTCGGGCTGGCCCTCGTAGTTGTGGCCGGGCTGGAACATGTAGAAGTCCAAGCGGTCCAGGTACCGTGCCGGGATGGTGCGGTTGCCGCGGTTGATATGCATGGTGCGCAACGCCTCGGGCGCGCGATTGACGACTTCGTCGAGGGCATCCTCGTAATAGGCGATCGCCTCGTCGCTGGTAAAGTCGGTATCGCCTGTCACCACGTAAACGGGGTCGAACTCACCCAGGTTCTCGACGACGCGGGCAACGTGGGCACGGACCTCCTCGCGCGGCATAACCTCGGCACCGCAATGCTCGGCAATCTTGGCGCCCCAGGTACCGGGCACGTAGTTGCACCACATAAGCACGAGTGCCGGACGAATGCCGTGCTCGACGGCAGCGCGACACATGGCAGCAGCGCGGTCCCAGTACGCCTGGTTGGGACGGGACCAATCAAAGTGCACGCCGTCCTCGCTGGCATAGGGCCAAATGCCCAAATCGGGGCAGCAGCGATCCCACTGCGGCAGTGTGTTGACCTGCAGCACGTTCATGCCCTGCTCGGCACGGCGGGTCAGATAGTAGTCCCAGTCGTCCTCGGCGATGCTCGTAAATGCGCTCCAGCACGTATCGGCAAACCAAAAGAACGGTTTGCCCTCGCACAAAAAGCCGTCCTGGCGACCGTTGACGGTCAGCGTTCCCAAACTCATCTGCATGTCCTTTCGTTCGATAAAGGATTTGCGAACCGCCGGAAACTTTCGCGGTAACCCCGCGCGAAAGCCCCCGCCGCTTGGCAAACCCTCGCGGGCGAATCTCACCCGCCCCCCATCAGTCTACCTTGCAAGAAGGGCCCCGCCGGGCTTGCGCCTGACGGGGCCCTGTCGTGTAGGTGAGGTCATATGCAACCGAATGGTTTGGCCTTAGGCCTCCATCTCGGCGAGTTCCTCCTTGGAGAAGCCGCAGGCAAAGACGACGGCAGCGGCGATGACAAAGGAGATTGCCATACCAACGATAGCCCAGACGGTGTTCATCTGGCCACCCTGCAGGTAGTTGGTGAAGACCAGGAAGTTGGAGGCACCGCCTGCGAGGTAGTAGGTAACACCCATGAGGCCGGAGAACACAGCGCCGATAGCACCGCCGATGAACATGCCAAACATGGTGCGACGGAAGCGCATGAGGATGCCGAAGAGCGCGGGCTCGGTGACGCCGCCGGCGATGGCGGAGATGACGTAACCGATGGCGAGAGACTTCTCGTCGGGGTTCTTCATCTTGAGGAAGGCACCGAAGGCGCAGCCCCAGACAGCGGCCATAGCGCAGTTGGTGGAAACGAAGACGAAGGGATCGTAACCGGCAGCGATGATCTGAACCTGGGCGAGCAGGATGACGGGCATGTGCATGCCGCAGACCACGAAGAGCTGCCAGAAGGCGCCGAGGATGGCCATGACGATCAGGATGCCGATGCCGCCAAGGTCAGCAAGGCCGAAGAGGGCGTTGGCGATCAGCGTACCGATCTCGTTGCCGATCGGAGCGAGGACGATGAAGGCAATGGGGATCGTGACGATCACGGTGCAGAACGGCGTGAAGACCGTGGACAGCACGTCGGGCATAACCTTCTTAAAGAACTTCTCGATGAAGTACAGGACGGGCACCGAAAGGATGATCGGCAGGACGGACTGCTGGTAGTTGGCAGCGGCGATCTGGATGCCGTAGACGGAGATGATTCCGCCGCCCTCCTGGGTGGCGACGCTCACCACGGAAGGAGCCATGAGGGCGCCACCGAGCAGCATGCCGAGCACCGGGCTGGCGCCGAGCTTCTTAGCGGCGGCATAACCCAGGTAGATGGGGATAAAGGTGAACGTGGCCTCGTACAGCGTGGTGTAGAGGAACGTATAGGTCGGGTCGTCGGCCGAGAGCACACCGAGCATGGTGGGGCCGAGGACGGCCGCGATGGTACGGAACAGACCACCGGCCATGAGCAGCGGGATGAGCTGGGTCATGGAGCCCGACAGATAGTCGAGGATGATGTTAGGCAGGTTCTTGAGCTCGAACTTCTCCTTGGGAGCGTCGAGGTTCTCGTTGACCGCCTCGCCCTGTTTGACGCCGGAGATGGCGACGAACTCGGCGAGCACCTTGGGCACGTTCTGGCCGATGATGACCTGGAGCTGGGCGCCGGCGAACTGGCAACCCAGAACACCCTTGACCTTCTTGATCTTCTCCACGTCGACCTTGTTGTTATCCTTGAGCGTCAGACGCAGGCGCGTCATGCAGTTGGTGGCAACGGAAACATTCTCCGCGCCGCCCACGAGCTCGAGGACATCGGTGGCAATCTGCTTGTTATCTACTGCCATGGGACCCCTCCCCATATCTTCGTGTGCCAGCCCCCTTGGGCTTAGGCACGCCTTTGGCCCGGCGACTATAACCCCTTACGGTTGCCGGACCCTTGGATACGCTGTCGTAAACAAAGTGTTTACTGAACGTTTACGGGCTTTAGTTTACACGGAGCGCCTCATTTGTGGCAATTTTACCGTGCAGAGTCCGGCGAACGGTAGGAAATCGGGGGTGAACGTATTCCAATGGCGGGAGATAGTCTCTTTGACTGTCTATTGATAAATGGCTCTTTACGTGGGCTTTTATTTTGATAAACACCTCTATGACCTGTTAACTCATCAACAGAAGCCCTGCTAGAAGCTAGTAAACATATGTTTAGTAGTTCATGGCGTGTTAAATTTTGCCGTTTACCGAGTTTATCAGCTTGTTCTGCAATTCTGGATTAAACTAAACATGTTTAGATTGTATTGCCGCTTTTGTTTCCCACTAGCGGCGCAAGGGAGGCAGCTCATGGAACTCAAATTGTGTACCTACGCAACCGTCACCACCTTGGGCGACTTTGGCCCCTGGATCAGCAAGGTCGTACTCGACCTGCCCTGCACCGTGCGCGCCAACGACATCGACGCGAACACCTTCCATATATATGTAGAGCGTCACGAACGCTCGGGCGAAGTTCTGATGCGCAAGGAGCGCGGCGCCGACCATGCCGCGCCCTCCGTGGGTTACATCGACGTTCTCGCCGCATATCCGTGCGACGAAAACGGACGTAAGCTCGCCGTGGGCACCCATGTGGCGCTCGAGGTCGCCGAGCAGCGCCTGACCAAGACCATCGAAGGCGGCGTCATGGGCTCGCGCATGCTCGATGACCAGCTGCGCATCACGCAGCTCGCGGCTCTTCCCGGCAACGACGGCGACGATCCCACCTGCGGCCTGGTCTTCGACACCTGCCGTGGCGATATCTGCCCTGCGCTCAAAGGCTGGAGCAACGACACGCAAAAGACCGCCGTCGACGGTATCGCGCTCGAATACGGCTTCTTTGAGCCCAGCTTTAAGGCCGAGGACTCGGCATGCTTCAACCCCTTTGCGCCCGAGGCCACGGCCGTGCCCCAAAAGGCACCGCTCGTGGTGTATCTGCACGGCGCCGGCGAGGGCAAGGGCGCCACGCAGGGCGAAGGCGCCACGCGCGCCTATATCGGCAACCGCGTGACGGCCATCAGCCAGGCGCAGATCCAGCGCTACTTTGGCGGCTTTGCCTGGGTGCTCGTGCCGCAGTCGCCCACGTTTTGGATGGACAACGGCGTCGAGCAGCTTGGTCACTCCAACCAGAGCATCTACTCCCCCGTGCTCAAGGCACTTATCGATGAGTTTGTCGCCGAGCATGCCGACCGCATCGACACCGACCGCATCGTGGTCGCCGGTCTTTCCAACGGCGGCTTTATGACCCTGCGCCTGTGCGCCGACTACCCCGATTTCTTCGCCGCGGGCCTTCCCTGCTGCGCCCCGTGGTACAACGCCACGGACGAGGACGTAGCCGCGCTCGCCAAGACGCCGCTGTGGTTTACGCACTCCAAGGGCGACGAGCTCGTGTGCCCGCAGCAGACCGTGCTGCCGCTGTTCGCGCGCCTGCGCGATGCCGGCGCCAACGTGCATCTCACCTACTTTAGCCATGTCGAGGACCTGACCGGCGTGTATCGCGAGGCCGACGGCTCGGCCAAGAAGACGTTCAACCACGGCGTGTGGATCCACCAATTCAACGACCTGTGTTATCAAGACTTCGACGGGGGCAACGTACTCATCGACGGCGAGCCGGTGGGCTGCTGGGAGTGGTCGGCCAGGGTCGACCGCTAAGCCCTCCCATCGCGGGGACCGGGGTTTAGTCTTGCCTTGCGCGTAACTGGCTGAAATTATTTTGGTTGGAGCTTTGCTTATGTCCCAGAATTTGACTCGGGTGATTGCTACTACCGATATGGAAGTCGATGATATGAACTCGCTTGTTCATTTGGCTCTGTATCTCAACTTGCTTGATGTTCAGGCTGTGGTGTATACGGCTTCGCAGTATCACTTTCTTGGGGATGGGGTTCATACGCTCGGCGAGGTGAATTCGCATTGGCGGACCAAAGGGCGGCGCTCTTATGAGTGGGCTGTTGTGCCTCATGAGCCCGATCCGCTAGCCGGCGAGCTTCGTGAGTATCGGCCGTTTCCCGAGCATTGGATTGAGAGTCTCTGGAGTAATGAATATGCCCAGGCTTGGCCGCAGTTGCAAGCAAATGCCGCCGCTGCCGGTGAGCCGCCGTTTCCCACGCCCGCCCAGATGATCGAGCGCACCTTTGTGGGAAATGTTGCCTTTGAGGGTGATGTGACTGAGGAAACTGAGGGGTCTCGCGTAATTGCGCTGGCGATTCTGGATGATGATCCGCGTACGTTATGGCTGCTCAGCTGGGGTGGTATGAATACGATCGTTCGCGCCCTCATGAGTATTGCCGAGCGCTATCGCGCCACGCCCGAGTGGCCCGCCGTACAGCAGCGGGTCTATCAGAAGGTGCGCGTGATGGGCGTTGCCGATGGTGTGGGGCAGGATAACTCGTGGCTCGACCATGGGCGCGAGCTCTTTCCCGAGCTCATCTTTTGGCGTACGCCCTATATGTATGGCAACTATTTCGACGCCAAAACAGCTCAGCCCGATACGCTGCCGCTGTTTAAGGCTCCTTGGCCCGAGCAGAATCTCACGCAGGGCAACGGCCCCCTCATGGCGCGCTATATGTTCTATGGCGATGGTAAGGTCTACGAAAACGAGCCCGAGCGCTTTCAGTTTGGCAAGCATGCCCGTCTGGATTGGGGCCTGGAAGGCATGCCCGCGGTGCAGTTTGAGCGCGGCGATTTTATGGCCGAAGGCGACAGCATGACCTATATTCCGCTGCTGCCGTTTGGCCTGCGCGGTATTGACGACCGCGACTTCGATACGCTACTCGGCCGCATGTTTCTTGATGGACACCCCGATGCGAAGGCGCCCGCCGATTTTGCCTCCATCAGCACGCCCGCAGACGACAATCTCAATCCCTACCTGCGTGCCTATCAGGAAGACTTTGCCGCCCGCGCGCAATGGTGTGCCCATGATCCGGCAGCCTGCTCGCATCCGGCGCATGTTGTCGAGGTCACGGCCGACCGCAGCGCCGCAGCCGGCGAGCGCATCGACCTTGCGGCGACCATCGTCGACCCCGACGGCAGGGGCTTCGATGCGCATTGGGATGTCGCCGTAGACCCGTCGAGCTATGCAGGCGTCCAGGATCTGTCGCTATGGCAAGAATGCACGGAGGATGCCACTTTCATCGTGCCCGCCGACGCACGACCCGGCGACCGCTTTGTGCTCACCCTCACCGTGCAGACGCGCGCCGAGTGCTCCTGCACCCGCTACACCCAGGTCGCCGTGACTGTGGCATAGCAAGGGCGACGCCCACATTCGACAAAGAGTGTCCCCAGGCGCCAAACGAGCGGGGATTTTGGACACCCAAATGACGAGAGTGGATAATCTCCCACTTTGAGCCTGCACACAGGCCAAAAACGGGAGATTATCCACTCTCATTCTGCGGGTACTCATTGGGGACGTACTTAAATGAGTAGTTTCACTCATTTAAGTACGTCCCCAATGACTAGTCAAAAATGGGCCATGTGTCCCAGTTGTGGAGACTCGTTGAGCCGTCTGGGTATCGTGAAAGGCTGCGCACTCCCCCATCATCAAAAGTGACACACGCTACCAGTTGATGGGAGGCAGCCATGGGCTTCTTTGACAAGATGTTCGAGAAGAAAGAGTGCGCGATTTGCGGTACCGAGCTGGGACTTCTAGGTAAGACAAAAATCAATGAAGGCTACCTGTGCAAAGAGTGCGCCGGCAAGCTCTCCCCCTACTTTCACGGCTATCGCTCCAGCACCGCGGACGATATCCGCGAGCAGATCGCCTACCGCGAGGCCAATGCCGAGCGCCTGGCGTCGTTCAACCCCACGCGCACGCTTTCTGCCGGGCGCACCAACATCATGCTCGACGAGGACGCGGGCCTGCTGATCATTACCTCGCAGAGCCGCTGGCGCGACGCCAATCCCGACATCATCGAGTTCTCGCAGGTACTCGGCTGCGATATGGATATCGACGAGCATCGCACCGAAATCTATCGCGAGACCAAGGACGGCGAGCGCGAGAGCTACAACCCGCCGCGCTACGACCTGGATTACGACTTTAATCTGACCATCCACGTCAACACGCCGTACTTTACCGAGATCAACCTGCGCGTGAACGACTCCACCATCGATCAGCGCGGCTCCATCGAATACCGCGAGGCCAAGCGCCAGGCAACCGAGGTCCGCGACGCGCTGGTGCAGCTGCGCCAGGAGACGCGCGACAGCGTCGTGGCCGCCAAGGCCCCCAAGACCGCGGTGACCTGCCCCTTCTGCGGAGCCACCACCATTCCCGATGCCAGTGGGCGCTGCGAATACTGCGGCGGCGCCATCGGCGCATAGCCTCCGGCACGGAAAGGACCGATCATGGCCTTCGAGAGCGTTAACTATCAGTGCCCTGCCTGCGGTGGTCCCCTGCATTTTGCCAGCGCCGAGCAAAAGCTTGTCTGCGACTACTGTGACTCACGCTTTGAAGTCGAAGAAGTCGAGGCCCTCTATCGCGAGCGCCAGGACAAGGCAGATGCCAAAGCCGATGCCGCAGCCGCAGCTCCCAAACCTGCTGCCGACGATGCCGTGCAGGAGCTCGCCCAAAACGCCGGCTACATCTGCTCGTCGTGCGGCGCCGAGCTCGTGTCCGACGGCACCGTCGCCGTCACCACCTGCCCGTACTGCGGCAACTCCGCCGTGGCGCCCGGCCAGCTCTCTGGCGACTTCTCGCCCGACCTGGTGATTCCGTTTAAGCTCGGGCGCGACGACGTCACGGCCGCACTCAAGGAACACTACAAGGGCAAGATCTTGCTGCCCAAGAGCTTTGTCACCGGCAACCACATCGACGAGGTCCAAGGTGTCTACGTGCCGTTTTGGCTCTACGGCGCCCGCGTGGACGGCGAAGTGCACTTTGACGCGACCAACGAGACCGTGACCGAGGAATCCGACCGCACCGTCACGACCACCGACCACTACGATGCCTATCGCAAGGGCAATATCTCGTTTAAGCGCGTGCCCGTCGACGGATCGTCCAAGATGCCCGACGGCCACATGGACGCCATCGAGCCGTTTGACTACGACGCGCTGCGTCCGTTCTCGGTCGCATATATGCCCGGCTACATCGCCAACCGTTACGACGAGGACTGCGAGACCTGCAAGGCGCGCGCCGAGCGCCGTATGGAAGAAAGCACGATCTCGGCCCTGCGCGAGACTGTCGTCGACGAATACGACGATGCCACGGTCGAAAGCAAGCAGCTCGACTACACCTGGGAAGACAGCGACTACGCCCTGTTCCCCGTCTGGATGCTCTCCACCTCGTGGAACGGCAAGAGCTACCTGTTTGCCATGAACGGCCAGACCGGCCGCTTGGTCGGCGAGCTCCCCTGCTCCAAGCCCAAGCTCGCTATTGCCTCGGTGCTGTTCTTTGTGATCGGATTTATCCTCTCCCAGATTCTCTTTATGGGTGAGAACGCCTTCGATCCGGATTACCTCGCCTTTGATATCGAGGGCATCCTCATCAACATCGTCGCGCCGCTGATCATCGTGATTATCGGAGACGTGCTACTGGTAGGCCAGCTCAAGACGGCCAACGAGGCCACCCACGCCGACGAGTACTGCGGCGAGCTCGACCTGACCGAGAAGCACGACACCTTCAACCACACCGAGACCACCGTTGTCATGAAAGACGACAAGGACGACTAAGCAATCCGACCAATACCACCCGGCCTTTGACGAGAAAGGAAGATCACCATGGGACTCTTGAAAGCTGGATTGGGAGCTGCCGGCGGCGTCATGGCCGACCAGTGGAAGGAATTTATCTACTGCGAATCGATGCCTGCTGACGTCTTGGCCTGCAAGGGCAGCAAACGCACCGGTGGCCGCAGCTCCAACACGCGCGGCGAGGACAACGTCATCTCCAACGGCTCGGTCATCGCCGTCAACGACGGCCAGGGCATGCTCGTGGTGCAAAACGGCAAGATCATCGAAGTCGCGCTGGAGCCTGGTGAGTTCGTCTTCGATACCGGCAGCGAACCGAGCGTCTTTAGCGGCAACCTGGGCGATTCCATCAAGGAGACCTTCGCCAATATCGGCAGCCGCTTTACCTTTGGCGGCGACGCGGGCAAGGACCAGCGCGTCTACTTCATCAACACCAAGGAGATCATCGGCAACAAGTACGGCACCGCCTCGCCCGTGCCCTTCCGCGTGGTCGATAACAACATTGGTCTGGACGTCGACATCTCCGTGCGCTGCAACGGCGAGTATTCGTACCGCATCACCAACCCGCTGCTGTTCTACACCAACGTATGCGGCAACGTGACCGATAGCTACACGCGCGACAAGATCGACAGCCAGCTTAAGTCCGAGCTGCTCACCGCCCTGCAGCCCGCCTTTGCCAAGATCTCGGAAATGGGCATCCGCTACAGCGCCATCCCCGGCCACACCACCGAGCTCGCCCGCGCGCTCAACGAGGTCCTCTCTGCCGATTGGCGTGACCTGCGCGGCGTCGAGATTGTGAGCTTTGGCGTCAACTCCATCGCCGCCTCGCAAGAGGACGAGCAGATGATCAAGGATCTGCAGAAAGCCGCGGTCATGCGCGATCCCACCATGGCGGCAGCCAACATTGCCAGCGCCCAGAGCGACGCAATGCGCGCGGCAGCCGCCAATCCCAACGGCGCGATGGCAGGCTTTATGGGCATGGGCATGGCAGGTGGCATGGGCGGCATGAACGCCAGCCAGCTGTTCGCCGCCGGCCAGGCACAGCAGCAGGCCGCCCCGCAGCCGGCTCCGGCACCCGCTCCCGCGCCGGCATCCGCTGCCACGCCTGCGGCCGGTGCATGGACCTGCAGCTGCGGCGCCACCAACACCGGCAAGTTCTGCTCCGAGTGCGGCAGTCCCGCACCCGCCCCGGCACCGGCCAAGTGGTTCTGCCCCAACTGCGGCAGCGAAAACGGCGGCAAGTTCTGCAGCAACTGCGGAACGCCCAGGCCCTAGCCCCTCTATCTGGTAATTGGCGGGGGATCCGCCACCCCCGCATTTGCTTCTATGGGTTTCGTTCGATAAAGGAGGACACCATGAAGACAACGTTCAAAAAGTCCGTACTCGCATTTCTGACATGCGTCCTTGCGCTCGCCTTTGCCCTGACGGGCTGCAGCGGCGGCGGCAAAGACCCCAAGGCCAACTTTGTCGGCAGCTGGAAGCTCTCGGGTGGAACCACGGAGGGCGAAGAGCTGACCGATGAGTATATGGATATGTTCGAGGAATGGGGCATCAGCTGCATCATGGTCCTGGATGAAGACGGCACGGGCAGCCTCGATTTGTTCTCCGAAGTTTCCGACCTAAAGTGGGAGGCCAAGGACGCTACCACCGCGAGTATCACCGTCGACAAGGAGACGACCGACGTGAAGCTCGAGGACGGCAAGCTTGTCCTTGAGGACGGCGAGGACAAGCTCATCTTTAGCAAGTCCGATAAGGACCTATCCGGTACCGTGAAGAAGGATCGCGAGGCCGCCGAGAAGGAAGAGGAAGTCGAGGAGGCCGTCGAAGACGACGACGTCCAGAAGATTGAAATCTCCCCCGCCGTCACCGTCGCCGATGACGACCTGTGCACCATCACCATCACCGAGAAGTTCCAGGACGACTGGGGCGACATCGGCTTTGTCGTCAACATCGTCAACAAGAGCGACAAGGACCTGACCTTCTACGCCCCCACCGGCAAGACAAACGTCAACGGCACCATGAAGGAAGCCTGGTTCTCGGCCCACCTGATGCCCGGCACCAACGCCACCGAAGAGTTCACCTTCTCGAAGGGCACGCTTGACAGCTTCGACAGCCTAGTCAACACGACCATCGGCATCGACGCCTACCTGACCGATTCCTACGAGGACGTCGCTTCCTACAGCGCAACCATCGCGTAGCGACAGACATCGACAGCCGCGGATTGGCGGACAAACCCGCGCGCGTACCAGACGGGGCCGCAGGAAATGATCCTGCGGCCCCGCCGCTTTATGCCGACAGCACTGCCCATGCAAGCAGGCCGCCCGCCGTCTTCTGATGCAAAACGGCGGGCGGCCTGCTTGTATGGCGCCGGAACATGGGCGACGTACCGACTACGGGCGCTCCATATTGGGGACGATACTGCCTTCGGTCACCGCATGCACGGCAAGACGCATGATGTTGTCGTAGCCGGTCTTGCTCAGAATCTCCGAGATGCGGCGTTTGATGGTGCCCTCGCTCATAAACAGCTCGGCCGCGATCTCGCGGCGGCTCTTACCCTCGCAGGCAAGGCGCAAGATCGACAACTCGACATCGTCGAGGGCCGCCGCGCCCGAGAAGATGCTCTCTGGCGGCTTGGGAAACGTGCAGTAACCCGCCAGCGTGGAGCGCATCACGGCGAATAGCTCGTCGATACCAACATTCTTGTACACAAAGCTGTCGACGCCCGCCTCGCGCGCCTGGTCCACAAAGGTGATCTCGGGCATACCCGTCATGATAATGACGCGGCACTCGGGCAGCCGTTCTTTGATGCGCGCCGCCGCCACGATGCCGTTGGAATCGTGCTCGGTGCACACATCCATCAGTATCATGTCCGGACGCTCCTTGAGCACAACGTCCAAGGCATCCGAGGCGTCGGCGATCGCGGCGACAACGGTCATGTCGGGCTGGTCGCCCACGGAACGCGCCAGGCTCTCGCGCAAGATAGCCTGGTCTTCGATGATTAACACGCGGATCATGAGCTTCTCCTTTGGACCGTGGCGTTGGAGGCGAGCGGGATGGACACCGTAAGCGTGAAGGGCGGGGCGGTGTGGACTTCCAGGCTGCCGCCCAGATTCTGTGCGACATGCCTCATACCAGGGATACCCGTTCCCTCGCGATACGATACGGGTGCAGGCGCGCCGTCGTTAGAAACGACCATCCGCGCAACAGCGCCGTCTTCCGACGTCTCCTGCCGCAGGCGCACATGGACCCGATGCGCCTGCGCATGCTTGGTGGCATTGGTCGAGGCCTCGCGGATAATCTGCAGAAAGGCTGCGGCGACACGCGCGTCGCTTGGCAGCTCGCCCTCCACATCGATCTGCACGCTCACCAGGCCAAAGGCATGGACGATATCGCCCAGTTGCTCTGCCGGTTCGGTGTCGCCCTCGCTGCGCAGATCGGCAGCGATTGAGCGCAGCAGCGGGTCGATCTGCTCGAGTGACTCGTCATCCAGGCGCCCCTCCTCCAGATAACGATGGAGGATGGACAGGCGCTGCCCGATCACATCGTGCACGCGGGCACGCATGCGCAGGTAGGCCGCATTGTCGGCAACTTTTTTGACTTCTTCGATCTGGGACTGGAGCTCTTGGCCCGCAAGCTCAAGCAGGTGATTGGCTTGCGCCAGGCGGTCGTGGGCATGCGCATACTCCGTCACATCCAGCCCGATAATGCGCTCAAAGAGGCGGCCCGAAACCATAACGTCATCGTGCACAAACAAGCGAATCTCGGCGGGAGAAACCTCGACCACCGCGCGAGCATCACCAAAACGGTCCAAGTTAATCCGCACACGGTTCCTACTGCTTTCGGGCATTTGCATGCTAAGTTTGCGCAGGTCGTTCCATGTGCCGCTCATGTCACCTAGATCGGTGGGCATATGAAGTTCCACCAGGTTTTTGCGCATGCAGCGGTTCATGAGCAGCGGACGGCCCCTCGGGTCCAGATACAGGATGCCCACGGGAATCACGTTGATGGTCTCGATCGTCGAGAACGCGGTGATATCCTCCTGGCGGTTACGGACGTCCATCAAGAGCGCCGCGATGGAACGGAACAGGAAGAACGCTCCCTCTGCGATAAGGACAACGGTCCACGCCGAGCCCATGGCAAAAACCACCGGCGGTGTAACGGCGACAACAAGCAGCAGCTCGACCAGCATGACGGGGCGACGATAGCGCACCATAAGCACCACGCCATAGGCGAAGATTGCGGCATTGAGCCACAGCGCTCCGCCCATTGCCCTGGCGCAAACGTCAAGCGACGCCACCAGATACGAGCCAGACGACGCGAATAAGATGAGCGCCGAAATCATCAGGTGAAGCACAAGGCTCGCCTCGTAGGCGCAAATCACCTTACGGTTATAGGACGAGCGGCGCGATGAGATGAGCGGGACGTGGATCGTCTGCAGACACGCAGCCAGGGCAAAGACAACATCGAGCGCAACGATTTGGGGAAGGATGAGCGAAATCTGCATCGTCACTCACCCGCCCTCGGCATCAAGACGATCATGCGCAGCTGGCCGGGCTCGCCCTCAAGGCGATATGCCACGTTGCGCCCTTGCAAAGCGCTTTCGAGCTCTTGCGCAGCGGGTGTCTGCGAAAGATCCTCCTCGTCGTTGGAAAAAAGCGTGGCGCGCAACTCGACGCTGCACCGATCATGGTCGCCCAAGTGATACATAAGCGCCGGATGGTCGGTGGTGTAGGCAAAAAACGCAAAGTCATACACGCAGTCGTACAGGGCACTTACCGTACTGGCGTGCATCGGGCGCCGTATGGCGATAATCGAGGCGCAATCGATATCGATAGTGCGCAGGTCGCTTGCGAGCTCGTTGGCAATGAGCTGAATGCGGTCGCGATCAAAACCGCTCTCCCCGTGCTGTGCCAACGTGAGTGACCCCTTGCGCTTGCAATAGGCGACGAGCATCTTGGCGCGCTGCAGCATGCGGTAACGCTCGTGCGAAGACGCTTCGTCGGTCAACGGCGGCAGCGAGCTCAGCAGGTCGTACACCCCTTCGAGCGCGCGGGCAAGCGCCTGGTCCACGTCTTGGACCAGCAAGGTCTCGGCCTCTTGATCTGCCAAATGCGTCTTAAGGTCGTAGTCGGCGGCGAGCAGCTCATTTTGACGCTGCAGCTCCATGCGACGATGTGCCAGTTCACGGTTAAGCTCGTTGAGCTCCGACACGTCTTGGGCAAGCAGGGCCGATCCGCCCAACAGTGGAAAGGCACGGTACATCACATCGGGATCGGACGCCACGGCAAAGGCATGGGAGCGGCCGTGCTCCTGGGTCCGCAACTCCTCGCGCACGCCTACCGGCATTGGCTTTGACACCGGCGTGGCATAGACTTCCTGCAGGTCGCGCGTTAGAACTTTGAGGTCGAGCGGCAAGGTGTCGAAGATGCCAGCAATGTCGTGATACGACGGAATGACACCGCAATCGAGACAGATTTCCATCGCCACCACGCACAGGACGCAATAGACGAGCGAAAAGTTGAGCTTCCATGCCCAGGGCACGCGCAACGCATACGAGATGGCAAAGAATGCACCACCCAGCAGTACGAGTGCCGCCATACCCGAGAAACGCTGGATGCGAAAGGACGAGGACCGGCCAACCAGGATAAAAAAGGCAACGAAGTTAAAGGCTGTCCATACCAGAACGGTACCGTAGCCCCAACCATATGTGTAATCGTTGCTCCAGGTTCCACTCGATCGATCGAAATGGAAGACCTGCTGATGAACATCGTTAGTAAGCACAAAGCCGATAAGCAGGACAGCCATGACCCACAAAACGGTGCGGTACCGACGCCCCATACGATGCTGTTCCAAACCCGCGAGGCGCAGACCGCACAGCTGGTAGATCAGCGGAATGAGCGTCATGGGCACGTAGTACAGGTACCACAGCACGGTGGCATAGAACGGCGTGAACGACTTATATTTGAGGATGACCTCGATCATCCACAGGGCACAAATGGCGGCGATGGCAACAAGGCGGCGGCGCAAGACGTAGTCCAAGCAGCGTAGGTACGCCAACACACCCCAGATTGAAAATGCAATTGCGGCGACAAGCAGCGGGAGAGAGCTCGAGTGGACGAGCGCATCCACGACCTCTTCGGACACCTCGCTATAGGCGGGCACGGCGTTAGAAAGTTTGGGGTCGAAGGCGAACAGCGCCGGCAAGACTGCCAAAAGCATAAGGAACAGCGCGGTAATGGCGCCGGCGATAACAAAGACGCGGTGGCGATACACGCCATGCGATATTCCAACAAGGAATCGCGGCATGGCGAAGAGCCTGCCGCCCCTAAGATCCGCCACGGGCGCGGATCGGGCGGTCGCGTGGCCGATATGTCGCTCGCGGGTACCCATAGTGCTTTTAGTGTACCGACAGGCGGGCCCAAAAAGCGGGCCACATGTCCCAAAATCCGCCGACGGCGAGGGACGTCGCCAGCGACTAGTCGTTTAAGAACGTCCCCAATGACTAAGACAAAACGAGCGAGGATTTTTGGACGCCCAAATGGCGAGAGTGGATAATCTCCCACTTTGAGCCCACAAACAGGCTAAAAACGGGAGATTATCCACTCTCATTCTGCGGGTACTCATTTAAGTACGTCCCCAATGAGTGCTTTCACTTCTTTTAACAAAACGCCCGGCGGGCATTAACTGCTCGCCGGGCGTATTGGTTAGGAAACTCTGAAGTTGAGTGTCTCGGCTTCCTTAGGACAGATCCTCACCATTCGTTTCAATGACATGCTTGTACCAGTGAAAGCTCTTCTTTTTGGAACGCTTGAGGGTGCCGTTGCCGGCGTCGTCGCGGTCCACATAGATAAAGCCGTAGCGCTTGGACATCTCGCCCGTGCCGGCAGACACCAGGTCGATCGGGCCCCAGGTGGTGTAGCCCAGCAGGTCAACGCCGTCCTCGGTCACCGCATCGCGCATCGCGGCGATATGCTGGCGCAGGTAGTCGATACGGTAGTCGTCGTTGATGGAGCCATCCTCCTCGACAACGTCCTTGGCGCCCAGACCGTTCTCGACCACAAACAGCGGCTTCTGATAACGGTCGTACAGGTCGTTGAGGGTGATGCGGAAGCCCAGCGGATCGATGGCCCAGCCCCACTGGCTCTCCTGCAGGTAGGGGTTCTTGGCGCCGGCGAAGGCGTTGCCCTGGGTGCGCTCGACATCGGGGTTATCGGCACCGGCGGAGCAACGGGTGCTGTAATAGCTAAAGCTGATGAAGTCGACGGTGTTGGCGGCCAGGATCTCGCGGTCCTCATCCGTCATGCCCACATCGATGCCCAAACGCTCGAGCTTCTTGACGGCATAGGCCGGGTAGTAGCCGCGGCTCTGAACGTCGACGAAGAAATAGTTGCTCTGGTTGTCAATCTGCGCTTGGCGCACATCGCCCGGACGGCAGCTGTAGGGGTAGTAGCTACCTGCGGCAAGCATGCAACCGATCTTGACCTCAGGGTCGATCTCGTGAGCGATCTTGGTTGCCCAAGCGCTGGCGACGAGCTCGTTGTGGGCGGCCAGGTACTCGACGGCCTCCTTGTTCTCGCCCTCCTCAAAGACCAGACCGGCACCCATAAACGGCAGGTGCAAGATCATATTGATCTCGTTGAAGGTGAGCCAGTACTTCACCAGACCCTTGTAGCGGGTAAAGATCGTGGTCGCGAGGTTCTTGTAGAAGTCGATGAGCTTGCGGTTGCGCCAGCCGCCGTACTCCTTGATGAGGTGGATCGGGCAGTCGAAGTGCGTGATGGTCACGAGCGGCTCGATGCCGTGCGCCTGACACTCGCGGAACACATCCTCGTAGAAAGCCAGGCCGGCCTCGTTGGGCTCGGTCTCGTCACCGTTGGGGAAGATGCGGGTCCAAGCCAGGCTCATGCGGAAGGTCTTAAAGCCCATCTCGGCAAAGAGGGCGATGTCCTCCTTGTAGTGGTGATAGAAATCGATGCCGGTCTGCGCGGGGTAGTAATAGCCGTCCTCGAAGTCGAGCATCTTGCGCTGGCCGGAGACCACCGCATAGCGCTCGGGGCCGTGCGGTGCCACGTCCACGTTGGCCAGGCCGCGGCCATCCACGTCGTAAGCGCCCTCGCACTGGTTGGCAGCCGTCGCGCCGCCCCACAGGAAGTCTTTACGGAAAGCCATGCATCAATCCTTTCACACGCTGTTTGTCGTAGCTTCAGTATCCCCGCAAACAGCGCGCCGCTCAACGACAGCAACGCAGGTCGACACTTCTTTTCGCGCGCGGGCGTCCGGCAGCCGCCCCTGCCTGACACTTTCTGATACCGCCGCCCCAAACCACCACAAAGGGGACAGGCACCTTTGTGGTGGTTTGGGGCGGTTTGTCTTGATCTGTAACAGGTAGACCGCCAAAACCGGGCCTGGTGTTACAGATCGAGATCTTTCGGGCACCCTCTGCGGTTATCTCAATCTGTAACAGGTAGAGACGATTTAGCCCGCCAGGTGTTACAGATTAAAACAAAAGCCCCTAGTCCACGGTGATGTCGAGGTTCTTGCCGACGAGGCCCACGTAGCCGCCTTCGGCTGCCTTGGGGCTATCGGCGTGGCAGAGGACCCACTTGTCAGCCTTCCAGTAGCAGTAGCTGTCACCGGCGGCAGGCATGTCGGCTGCAGCCTCGGGGCGCGGGCCATTGGTGCCCGCCGGCAGCGCCACCATCACCTGGAAGCCGCCGTCGTCGACCATGCAGGGCGTGTAGTGGAGCGTGGTGTTGAAGACCTCAACGACCTTGCCCGCCGGTACGCGGAACGCCTTGACGCACGCGGTGTCGAGCTTGCCGTCCTCGATCTCCCAGCGATGCGCCACGAGCAGGATAAAGTCGCGGGCGCCCAGGTTAAACTCGCTGGCGCGGTGATACTCCAGGCAGTTGAGGCGTGTGTTGTGCCCGTTGCACCAGCCGAGCTGGAAGGAGCGGCCGCCGTACATGAGAAAGCCCAGCTTATCGGCATCCTTGACGCCCTCGAGCTCCGGCGCGCTTGCTACGTACTTGCTGCCCTCGGGGATGGGCGTAGCCGCGAGCGCCTCGATGAGCGGAGCGGTCAGGTTGGACGGAACGTCGTTCCACACGCAGCCATAAGATTTGAACTCGTGATCTGATACAGAGTAGATATGCATGTTCGCTCCTGTTCGTTTATGTGACAGTACGAACATTCTAGAACATCATTCATCCACGACCACGATCAATACCGAAAACATTGCATGACGAAATCACCCGCTTAAAAAGCGACATGCAGTTTCCTAGTCGAGATAATCTTTAAGAAACTCAATAACGCTCATACACCAGTAGTCGGTCTCCGGCGCATGGGGCTTCATCAATGCGTGCCCCCCTTCTGAATACATGACTCCCTCATGGTGTACTCCAGCTGCATCCAGAGCATCGACCATCTTTTCATAATTGTCGGGCGATACAATATCATCGTCAGCGCATTGCCAAAGATATGTCGGAGGATACTGCTCCCACACATGCTGATTAATACAGAAATCATCGAGCGAGTCGCGACCAGCCCCGCCGCACACCGAATCAAGAAATCTATTGTCTGATGCGTTCTCAAAGCCATGAAGATCAATCGGTGCATAACACAGGGCCAAGGCTTTTGGCGCCTCGCATCCGTAGGACGCAAATCCCTTGTTGTCCGTCCCCCACTCGGCAGTTAAATGCGCACCAGCAGAAAAGCCGATAACTGCATAACTTTTTGCGACATTAAATTTCGCTGAATTCTCCAGGACAAAACGGACGGCTCGATTTAAATCGTCGATTGGGCGCGGCATCAAAGGCTCGACCCTCACCCTGTATGACAGCACGAACACGTTATAGCCCGCATCGTTGAGCTCGGGGGCAACGGGAAAGCCTTCCACTTGATGACAAACGCTCTGATAACCTCCGCCCGAAACCGCAATGATAAAGGGAGCCCTAGGTCTCCCGGGAAAGAAGAACAGTTTCGTATTGCGCCGAGTCGGATCACGGATGCAGTCGGCTTCATCCCAAATATCGTAGGCAACCTGCCTCCCGTCATCCACGAGCTCGACAATTCGATTCAATCCACGCAAAACGCGAGCAGTTTCATATGGATTAGCATCAGAATTCATATGAGACACAATGGGTTTATTCCACATGCGCTCCCAAGTTGAAGGCCGGCAAAGCATAAGGTGCTCGCCAAAGCCAGCGAACTCAGGAAGGAGCGCGATTTCGCCAAACGTCATATCGGCAGTAATTGTCATAGCTAGTCACTCCAAAAATGAGGGTGGGCTCGCGTGAATCAACGGCAAGCCCACCACATGCAATCTGCCGCGGGGTTTTCGGCAGCTTACATCCCGAATAATTGTCTACTCCACTACCGCCTCTTCATCAGGGCGATACAGGATGTAAACGAGAACGAAGTTAAGAATTAAACCGACGACATTGCAAAGAATTGCGCCGATGAGGCTGCTCATATCACCAGAAGGATCCATATAACCGGGGAAGCTAAAAATGCCGCTCGACGTCATAACGAACGTACAGGTGTTGAAAATCGCCGGGATAACAGCACTGATTGCTCCGGCGACCATGGAAGCGATAATGATCTTCTTGTGCTCCAAGATGATGCCGTACAGCGCCGGTTCCGTAATCCCGAAAAAGCCCGTAATGGCACAGCTGAACCCAAGACTCTTTTCACTCGGGTCCTTCGAGCGGAGGGCAAACGCCAAACAAGCGCCGACAACACCCATGCTGCAGCAGAGAAGTCCAAGGATAGGATCGGAGCCGACGGTCATAATATTGTTGATGGAAAGCACGATCAGGGCCCAATGGAGTCCAAGGGGGATCATAACGAGACCGAATATCGGCCCGAGAATAACGCCGCAAAGGACGGGGCTGAACTGATAGACCGCCAGCACTGCAGCCGCAAGCAAAGAGCTCGCCTGCTGAATAACGGGGCCGATCACAAGGAGCGAGACGGGGGCGGCAACAGCAACCGTCAGGAACGGGACGAGCGCAAATGCCACAACATCGGGAAGAACCGCCCGCAGCCACTTATTAAGAACGGATGCGAACCAAGCCGCCACGATAGCAGGAAACACCGTGGAGGAATAGCTCACCATTGTGAACTTCATGCCGAGCAAATCCAGCGCATCGCCCGCTCCGGCCGCAGCAACGAAAGTCGGATAAACCAGGATTGCGCCGAGTACCGCACCGATATATCGATCGGTTCCAAAGAACTGAGCAGCAGATGATCCGACAAGAACGGGCAGGAAATACATGCAGGCATTTCCCATGCCGTACAGCAGAGTGTATATTCCGCTCTCGGCGGAAACAGCACCCGCCGTCGTCAGAATGCTAAGGATGGCGTTTATCATTCCGCATGCGATCAAGGCAGGAAGAACGGGCATCATGATGCCGCTGATGAACTTCATTAGCTTTCCCAGAAAGCCCTTAGTCTCTCCTTCGCTTGCCTCGGAATCTCCGGCGTCAATCCCGGTTTCCTTGGCAACGATTTCATAGACCTTATCGACCTTAGGTCCCACAATCACCTGATATTGCCCCGCGGAATGGCGAATGTCGATCACGCCATCAATCGCCTTGACTTTTGCATCGTCTACGATGCTTTCGTCCTTAAGGTTGAACCTTAAACGAGTCATGCAGTGAGCTACAAATGTAACGTTGTCTGCGCCGCCCACCATCTCGAGAATCTCGGCAGCGAGCTTGGTTGTATCTGCCATAAATACCATTTCTCCCATGTTGAGTTTTATATGTAACCATCAGCAAAGCGCGCGCCTTTGCCAACTAATTACCTTGTTTTCGATGCAATTCGATTGATGTGCATCATGAGGTAGAGTCTTTCTTCGTCTATAAGTTCCCGCCCCGTCAGTCGGCTGAGAACAGAAGCAATATCATCGGCGCACATTGATGCCACCGGATATTCTTTTTTGAGCGAGAGGTACATCTTGCGGTTGTCGCTCACGATGCTTTCGCCAGAGTTCAACCTATTGAATAAGTACTGAAGATGGGTTGCGAACCTTGCGTAATCGAAACCTTCCCGATCAACTTGAATGCCAAGCCGATTTTCAACAGCAACGGTTGACTCCTCCAGAACACGATCGTAGATATCCGCGCTAAACTCTTTAACTACTTCGCATGAGTCCGAATCGGCCATGTTATTGATAAACGCCATGGCAATTCCAACTGCCTCATGAGCTGGAAGCCTAACGTTAAGACGTTTCCTGATTATCTTAAGTGCATACTCGCCGATTCTAAATTCGACGGGATATTGTTGGCGGACATCAAACGATAAAGGCATGCGGACAACGATATTTTGCTCTTTGCGCTTAACCGCATACGCGATATGGTCCGCAAGGATAAACGGCAAATTAGGGCTCACCTCATAAGACAGCAAACCTGTCGACATATCAATAACATCCGAGGTAAGCTCGAGAAGCTCGTCGGGGACCTCGTCAACGAGAGCGATGTAGCGAGAGCTAACGTTATAAAACGTTCGTTGAATCTCCGAAAGAGGGACCTCGTCTCCGACATTCTTAAACCCCAGACCACGGCCGAATGCAACCAACTGTCTGCCATTTCCATCGACGCAGAGGACAGCGCTGGTATTAATTCGTTTAACAATTTCCATGTGTCCCCCCCCTAAACAGAACAAGGCTCCCGAAGCAGAATCCGACAATCAATGTCGACAGATGCTGCTTCAGGAGCCTTGCCTGAATATCACTCTGAGGACTAGTTTAAGCGAGCTAGTGCTAATGACCTCGAATAAACACTTCTAAACAGTTAAACGGTCGATATCTCCGTGTGAACGGTTTGGAGGCAGAGGGCGGCCCTATGCCTGCTGATAGTGCAGGTGCTTCTCGTCGATATCGGCCAGGTCGCGGTCGAGATAACGACGCGCAAGCCAGTTGGCCATGGGGAGGTTCTGGTCCAGGTAGTTGCCGCACTCCTCGGGAGCAGCGCCGGGGATATCGCCCTCAAAGCCAGCAACAAACTCGAACAGCTCACGCACAAGCGGCAAGATTTCCTCGCTCGTCAGCTCACCAAAAACGACGAGGTAAAAGCCCGTGCGGCAGCCCATGGGCCCAAAGTAGACGATACGGCTCGACCACTCGGCATGGTTGCGAAGGAAGGTGGCGCCCAGATGCTCAATGGTGTGGCACTCGGCCGTGTTCATGACTGGCTCCTTGTTGGGCGTGGTCAGGCGCAGGTCAAAGGTGGTGACGGCGGCGCCGGTCGCCGGATCGCGGTCGATGCGGCTCACATACACGCCGGGCTCAAGCAGCAGATGGTCAACGGAAAAACTTGCAATGCGCTCCATGGCAGTTCCTCTCGGTAGTCAATTTGGGACGGGGCTCTTTTAGCTGGTTCGAATGGTCGCACCAATCATACCAGTCAAAAAAGCCCCGTCCCAAATGAGCTGCCCGGGACGGGGATCAATGAGTTTTTAATCCCCGTCTCAGAATAATCATGCTAGGCGGTGTACGCGATTGTAGATTTCACGGCATGGCGCCAGCCGGCGATCTTTTTGGCGCGCTCGTCGGCGGACATGGTGGACTCCACGATGCCGCGGGCGCCGTAGACGTCGACGACGTCGCGCGTGTACATGCCCAGCGCAATGCCGCAGGCCCAGGCCGCGCCCAGACCGCTCATCTCGTCGTTGCTCGCGATGCGAATGGGCGAGCCGACCAAGTCGCTCTCAAACTGCATCAGGTACGCGTCGCGCGTGGGACCGCCGTCAACACGAAGCTCGGCCAACGCCGCGCCCGAATCCTCGACCATCGCATCAATCACGTCGAAGATCTGATAGGCGATCGACTCGTCAGCGGCCTTTACGAACTCCGCACGGCCCGTGGTGCGCGTCATGCCAAAGATGCAGCCCTCGGCATCGCTCGCCCAGTGCGGCGCGCCCAGGCCAGTGAACGCCGGCACAAAGTAGACACGGCTTGCCGGATTGGCGGCGTAGCACAGGTCGGTGACTTCCTCGGGATTGTTGATGAGTTCCAGGTCGTCGCGCAGCCACGTCTTGACGGCGCCGGCGTAGCTCACGTTGCCCTCGAGAACATACTCGGTCACACCGTCCATACGCCATGCGAGCGAGCTCGAAAGCCCATGCGAGCTGGCGACGAACTCGTCGCCGACGTTCATCATGACCGAGCTGCCGGTGCCATACGTTGCCTTGGCCATACCGCGGCTGCGGCAACCCTGCGCAAACAGGGCCGCATGGCTGTCGCCCAGCACGCCGTGCACCGGCACGGGCGCGGGCAAAAAGCCGTCCAGGTCCGTCGTGCCAAAGAGACCGTCGGAGTCGGTCACCTGCGGCAGGCAGGCCGGATCGATGCCAAAGGCCTCGCACACCGGCTCGCTCCAGCAGCCACGGCGCAGGTCGAAGAGCTGTGTGCGGCTGGCATTGGACCAGTCGCAGCGGAACTCCGCGCCGCCCGTGAGCGTCCAGACCACCCAAGCATCGATGGTGCCTAGACACAGCTCGCCCGCCGCCGCAGCCTCGGCAGCCGCCGGAACGTTCGCGAGGATCCAAGCCATCTTGCCCGCCGGATAGTAGGGCGAGAGCACCAGACCCGTCGTGTCACGCACCAGCTCGGCCACGCCTTCGCGCGCGGCAAGCTCGTCGCACAGCTCGCGGGCGCGGGCGCACTGCCACACCACGGCGTCGCATAGCGGCTCGCCCGTCGTGCGGTTCCAGGCAACGGTGGTCTCGCGCTGGTTGGAGATGCCAATGCCGGCGATATCGGCCGGATCGACCCCGGTCTCCTCCACCACGGCACGCGCCACGGCCAGCACGTTGGCGGCAATCTCGGTCGGATCATGGCTCACCCAGCCGGCCTCGTTGACAATCTGGCGATGCGAGCGGTCGGCACGATGAATCAGGTGGCCGCCCTCGTCCACCAGCAGCGCCTTCGTGCCCTGCGTGGACTGATCGATTCCGATGATGTATTTGCTCATGTACTCTCCTGTCTCCCCCGTCGATTTAAAAACTAAAACCCGACGGACAAGGAGCGAGTGGCCGACCGGCTCATGAGAGCGCAGCCGGCCTGCTCAGAATTCAACCTAAAAGGATTGGTGCAAACCTGTCCCCTTTGCACCAAGTTGATGCAAAGTAACCTGTCCCCGATGCACCAATTACTCTGCGGGCAGGAACTCGGCGACGGTCTGCGCGATTCCGGCACCCGTCAGGCCGTAGTGCGCAAAGACCTCGGGACTCGTGCCGGTGATGACCGGCGCGTCGGGCAGGCTCAGGCACTTAACCGGACGCGGGCAATGCTCGCCCACGACCTGCGCGACCATGGAGCCCAGGCCGCCAAAGGGGCTGTGCTCCTCAACGGTCACGACGGCGCGCGTGGCACCGGCGGCCTCAATCACGGCCTCGGCGTCGAGCGGCTTGACGCAGTACATGTCGAGCACGGTAGCGGAGATGCCCTGCTCGGCCAGCAGGTCGGCGGCGTCCACGGCATGGCGGACCATCTCGCCGGTGGCGACAATCGTCACATCGGTGCCACGACGCACCCAGGTGGCGCGGTCCATCTGGAACGGGCACTCGTCCTCGGTATACACGTCCTCGACCGGGTTGCGGCCCACGCGGATATAAGCCGGCTTGTTGTCGGCAACCAGGGCGCGCACGAGCTCGGCGGTCTGGAAACGATCGCTCGGCAGATATACGCGCATGTTGGGAATCGCACTCATGGCAGCGATATCCTGCGCGGAGTGATGGCTCATGCCCAAGGCGCCGTAGGAGACGCCGCCCGAGATGCCGATGAGCTTGACGTTGGTGTTGGAGTACGAGACATCGACCTTGCACTGCTCATACGAGCGCGTGGTCACAAAGGACGCCGGCGAGGCGGCCCAAGCCTTCTTGCCGCACGAAGCCATGCCGGCGGCGATGCTCACCAGGTCCTGCTCGGCGATGCCGACCTCGACGGACTGCTGGGGATACTGATCGAAGAACGGCGTGAGCGATGCGGAGCCGCGGGAGTCGGAGCACAGGACGACGATGTCCTTATCGGTCTCGGCGGCCTCGAGCAGCGTGTCGCAGATAACCTTGCGGTTGGCGATCTTGTTAGCCATTGATAGCCTCCTTGTGGGCAGCGAAATCGGCGATGATCTGGGCATATTCCTCGTCGTTGGGCAAGTGATGATGCCAGGCGGCCTTGTCCTCCATAACCGGCGAGCCGTAGCCCTTCACCGTGTTGAGGATGATGACCGTGGGCTTGCCCTTGGTCTCGGCGGCCAACGTCAGTGCGGCATCGATGGCCTGGACGTCGTTGCCCGGAATGGAGAGCACGTTCCAGCCGAAGGCGGCCCAGCGCTCCTCCTGCGAATCCTGCTTCATGACGTCCTCGGTGCTGCCGCTGATCTGCAGGCGGTTGCGGTCCACGAGCGCGCACAGGTTATCGAGCTGGTAGTTGCCGCCGCTCATGGCGCCTTCCCAGACCGAGCCCTCGGCAAGCTCGCCGTCGCCCATGATGGTGTAGACGCGGTAGTCGCGGCCGTCCATCTTGCCGGCAAGCGCCATGCCCACGGCCACGGGCAGACCGTGACCCAACGAGCCGGAGTTCATCTCGATGCCCTTGAGCTTGTTGTTGGGGTGGCCGATGTAGGGGCTGCCAAACTTGGAGAAGCGGGCCTTGACGTCGTCGAGGTCCAGATAGCCCTCGTGGCACAGCACCGCGTAGTAGGCTTCCATGGCGTGGCCCTTAGAGAGCACAAAGCGGTCGCGGTTGGGGTCGTCGACGGTCTCGGGCGAAATGTTGAGGTGGTTGGCATAGAGGGTCATGAGGGCGTCGATCACCGACATGTCGCCGCCGATGTGGCCGCCGGCGCCAGCCATGATGATATCGACGCAATCGCGGCGAAGATCCCAACGCAGGGACTCAAGCTCTTCGATAGTTGCCATTTCTACTCTCCTCGCAGGTAAGCTTTGACGTCTTCTTCAATCGGGTCGTATAGGTCGGGCTGGATGCCAATGTACTTGCACGCCTCGTAGAGCACCGGTACCACGTTGGCGTGAATGGCGACGCAGTGGTGAATGTAGGGGCCCTCGACGATCTTGGCCTCGAGGCGCTTGAGGTTGTCGACCTCAACCCACAGGTAGGTGCCCATGCCGGCCGGCCCGTCGATGCCGCGGGCGTTGCCGAGCAGCAGCGAATACTCGCCGTTGTCGCCATCAAAGCGGGCAAGGGTGAGGTCGCCGTGCTTGGCCTCGGCCGTCAGCGCACCGGGGTGATCGAAAGCCAGCGGGTAGGTGAGCTTGGGCTTGACGGCCGCGCAGCTGCAGGGCCAGGGACCGCAGTGCTGTAGCAGCTCGCCGTTCTCGTTATCGGGATGACGCACGGTCCAGTCGGCGAACATGCCGCGGTGACGGCCCAGGTCGGCGGCCTCGACCATCAGCGCGGTAATGGCGCCGTGGATATCGGTCTCGCACACGATAGGGATGCCCATCTCGTTGAGGATGGCGTTGGCGGCGCAGGGCATAATGCCCAGCTCGTCCTGCAGAGCGTTCCAGCACTGGATGGCGCCGGCGTTGCAGCCGTACTTATCGACCAGGCGCTTCATGGCGATAGCGAGCCCTGCGACCGCGGGGACCTTGTCCTCGGGAATGCAGATCTCAAAGCTGTCGCGAATGTGGTCGAGCATGGCGGACATGGCCTGTTCGTCGGTCTGGGCGTCGCGCACGGCCTGGACGAGCTCGGTCATGGGGATGGGTGAAAGCTGGATGTTGAACTTCTCGAGCAGCTCGCCCTCGTTGCACATGGTCGACCAGAAGTCGAACGGACGAGTGGCCATCTGCAGGATGCGGGTGTGCTTGAAGGTCTTGACCACGTTGCACACGGCCAGGAAGTCCCAGACGCCGCGCTCGAACTCGGGGTCGGTCAGGCGGCAGTTGGTCATGTAGGTGAAGGGAACCTGGAAGCGGCGCAGGACCTTGCCAGTCGCGAACAGGCCACACTGGCTGTCGCGCAGACGGGTGCCGTCGGGCTCGGGGCGCTCGTCGCGCGGGCCCCACAGCAGCACGGGCAGGCCGAGCTCACGGGCAAGGCGGGCGCAAACGTACTCGGTGCCAAAGTTGGCGTGGCACAGCATGATGCCGTCGACGCCCTCGGCGCGGAACTTCTTGACGATAGGCTCGATATGGCTGTCGTCAAACAGCAGGCCCTCGTCGTTGATGTCGTCGATGTCCACAATGTCGACGCCGATCTCGCGCAGGCGATTAGCCGTCAGGCCGCGATACTTAATCGCGTCCGGCGCGCTAAAAATGCTGCGGCGCGTGGGCACAAAGCCGAGCTTGATCTTATCCATGTACGTCCTCCCCTAGTCACATGTTCAGTAAACAGACGCTTGTTTCGTTTTGTTCTGTTTACTAAATGTTTTACTATTCTGTTTAGAAGTTTAGCGCGAAATACCCGTGGACGGTAGTGAAATCAGCCTAAACGGTATGTAAACAGACTGAACATACAAGGGAAACAAAAAGGGGTCCCGAAGGACCCCCTTTTTGAATAGGGTTGTTTTTACTGCCCTCGCGCGCTTTGACGCGCCGCGAGCGATGCTGCCCTCGCCTAGATTTCGCGCACGCTCTGGCGCTCGACAAAATACGTCGATACGGCCGTCTTGCAGGTATAGCTCTTGGGATTGCGGATGTTGCCCACCAGGCGGCGCACCGCGATCTCGCCCACCTCGTGCTTGGGAACGTGCACCGTAGTGAGCGGCGGGTTGGAGAAGGCGCCCAGAGACAGGTCGTCAAAGCCGATGATCGAGACATCCTCGGGCACGCGTACGCCGTGTTCGTTCAGCGCGCGCATGGCGCCCACGGCAAGCACATCGTTCTCGGCAAAGAAAGCCGTCGGCAGGTCGTCGCGCGAGATGCTGTCGAGCCACACGCCCATGTCGCGATAAGCGCCCTCGAGCGTGGTGTTCAGCGTGACGCGCCATGCCGGATTGGCCTCGAGGCCCGCATCCTCAAGCGCTTGGCGATAGCCGCGCTCGCGATCCTTAAAGTTGCGGATGCGAAGGTCGCCTGCCAGATAGCCGATATGCTTGTGACCCTTCTCGATAAGGTAATCCACGGCACGCAGCACCGAATCGATGTTGGCAATGACTACGGCATCAAAGTACTGGCGGTCGCTCCAACCGTCGAGCACGATCAGGTGGGCGGCGGCGTTGGCAAACAGGGCGTAGTCTTCCTCGCCCAGCTCGGTGCCCATCAGCACGATGGCGGCAGCCGGGTCGGCGATAAGGCCCTCGACCTGCGGGCGCACGGCGTTCAGGTCGCTAAAGTCGAGCGAGACAAAGCTCGTGCTCATGCCGTGGCGACGCGCCTGGCGCTCCACGCCCTCGATGACCGCGGGATGGAAGGTGCTCTCGTCCAGAATGGCGCCCGTCTTGCGCGCAAGCACAAACTGGATGCTCTCGAGCTGCGTCGACTGCTGATAGCCGAGCGACTGCGCGCACTCCAAGATGACCTTGGCGGTCTCCTCGCTCACGCTGCGCTTGCGGTTGAGCGCGTTGGACACGGTTGCGGGCGAAAAACCGGTGATGCGGCTGATCTCGCGAACACTTGCTTTGGCCATTGTTCCCCCTAGCAACGGCCGTGGCGGAGCATCGCGACTCGATGGCTCGGCAACTAAACGACCGCAAATTCAATCTAAACAGAATAGTAAATGTTTAATAGCTAGTTTAGCCTGTTGTCAAGCGAAGCGACGCGACTATTCCCCCAACGGGCGCATTTGCTCGGTAGCTAATTTGGGACGGGGCTATTTTGACTACTTTCGCCGCCGCTCCCACCAAATGATTTTTTAATCCCCGTCCCAGAAAAATCATTACCGAGGTAGGGAAAAAGCCCCGTCCCAAATTGACTACATGGGGCGGGGCGTGAAAAACATTTATCCCAGGACGCGGGCCATGCGCGTCTTGAACTCAGTCAGGAAGCGCGGGGCGTCGACGGTCAGCGCCACAAGCGCGCTCTTGTCCGGATCGGACAGGCGGTGCTCGTCGCAGATGGTGCGGCCGCGGTACTCGCCCAGCAGGTCGACGCGCAAATTGCAGCCGAGCGCACCCACGAGTGTGGGGTCGATCGCCACGGCAACAGCCAGGGGATCGTGCAGTGCGCAGCCGCCCAGGTAGGGTGCGTTCATCTCGTACGAGCCAATGTAGTGCTCGACCATGCTCGCAAATGCGCAGCCCGCCATGGTGCCCGAGCCCGTCCAGCCGGCAACATCGCGGCGCGTGAGCACCACGCGATGCGTCACGTCCAGGCCCACCATGGTGAGCTTGCGACCCGAGCGCAGCACGGCGTCGGCGGCCTCGGGGTCGCTTGCCATGTTGGCCTCGGCACCCGCGCTCACGTTGCCGGGCACGGTCAGGGCGCCGCCCATCACCACCACGCGGCCGATAGACATCATCGCCGCCGCATCGCGCTCCAGGGCAAGTGCCAAGTTGGAGAGCGGGCCGGTCGCCACGTAGATCAGGTCGGGACCATAGGTGCGCGCGGCATCAATCAGGTAATCGACCGCCGCATTGCCATCGGCCGACGTCGCGCCCACCGGCTCGTACGGCGAGGCGGGCACGCTTGCGCCGCCAATGCCGTTCTTGCCGTGGATAAGCGTGGTGGACGCCGGCGGCGTGTAGGGTTCGGTCGCCTTCATGGGACGATCGGCGCCCAGGTACACCGGCACCTCGGGACGACCCAACAGGTCGAGCACCGCCAGGCAGTTGTGCGCCGACTGCTCGACGCGCACGTTGCCAAAGCATGTGGTAATGCCCACGAGCTCCACCTCGGGGCTCGCGATGGCATAGGCGAGCGCCATCGCATCGTCCACACCCATATCCAGATCAAGGATCAACTTCTTGATTGCCATTGTTCTACTCCGCTTCTCCGTCTACATCCAAACCGTCTAAACCAAACTTGCGCTCGACTTCCGCACGCGTGGGAATTGATTGCTGAGCGCCCAGGCGCGACACCGTCACCGCCGAGGCGCGTGCGCCCGCCGCCATGCACTCAAAGAGCGGCAGACCCTGCAGGCGAGCCGCCGCAAGCGCGCCGATAAACGTATCGCCCGCAGCCGTGGTGTCGACCACCTCGCTCGAAAGCGCCGGCATGCGCAGCAGCTCACCGTCATCACCAAGTGCAACTGAGCCGTCGCCGCCTAGCGTGATGACCGCAGCCCCGGCGCCCTTGTCGAGCAGCGCATTGAGCGCGGCGGCGCAACTCGCGTCATCCGTGGGCAGAATGCCCGTCAGCACCTGGCACTCGGTCTCGTTGGGGCAGACCAGGTCGACCGCAGACCACGCTCCCGCCGGCAGGTCGCAGGCGGGTGCCGGGTTAAAGATCGTATAGAATCCCAGCTCGTGAGCGCAAGAGAGCGCCGCGGCCGTTGCCATCAGATCACATTCGCCCTGGACGATAAAGACGCTTCCGGCAGCCGGGGCAATCTCGCTGGCGTCGCCATCGAGCTCGTCGGGCACCAGGCGCCTCAGTGCGCGGGAAACGTCCTCGCCCGCAAGTGCATGGTTGGCGCCCGGCGACAGCACGATGCGGTTGTCGCTCTCGCAGCGAATGATAGTCGCGGTACCGGTCTCCACGCCATCGAGACGTGTCACAAGCTCAACGCCCACGCCGGCATCCTGAAGCCCCGCCACGAGCACATCGCCAAAGGTATCGCGACCGACCGCGCCGATCATGTGCGTGCACGCGCCCATACGCGCGGCAGCTACGGCCTGATTGGCGCCCTTACCGCCGGCGTTGGTGATAAAACCGCTGCCACCGACTGTCTCGCCCGCGCGCGGCATGCGCTCGCACGCCACCGAAAGGTCCATGTTCATGCTGCCGAACACCGCAACGATGCTGTGATCCGCCATGGAAACCTCCTCGTCCGTGGGCTCTGCACCCGCTGTCGGCCGTCAATCGCGTGCTCTCGCACCTCTATAACTTTAGTTCACTTTGATGTGAACACGCGCTTGAGCTTGCGCCAGCAGCAAGCATTCACAGGAACAGGCAGCTACAATGAATGTGTGCTGATTATTCTCGTCATTGGATGATGTTTTATGGAACAATTCTCGCAATCGGGCTCGCGCGGTCGACGCCGCACGGGCAACGAGCCGGCACCGCACGAACGCGTGAAGGACGAATGCCGTGCCAACGAGCCGCAACGCACCACGAGCCCCCATCGCGCTTCCGCCAACAGCGCGGGCCGTGCCAACACTCCCGCCACGGAGCAGACGCCTGCTCGCCCCAAGTCCCGCTACATCCCTGCCCTTGACGGCCTGCGCACGCTTGCCGTCGTCGCGGTGGTGCTCTATCACCTCAACCTCACGTGGGCGCAGGGCGGCCTGCTCGGCGTCACGATCTTCTTTGTGCTTTCGGGCTATCTGATCACACGCCTGCTACTCAACGAAGTCGCTAAGACCGGTCGCATCGACCTCAAGAGCTTCTGGATCCGCCGTATCCGTCGCCTGGTCCCCGCCGTGGTAACCGTCGTGGTGGTGACCTGCGCGCTGTGCACCGTCTTCAACCACGTGATGCTCACCAAGATGCGCCCCGACATCCTGCCATCGCTGCTGTTCTTTAACAACTGGTGGCAGATTATGCAGGACGTCTCGTACTTCAACGCCCTGGGCGACCCCTCGCCGCTTACGCACTTTTGGTCGCTCGCCATCGAGGAACAGTTCTACCTGGTTTGGCCCCCGCTGCTGCTCGCTATGGTATCCATGCACATGAGCAAGCCCAACACGCGCCGCGTGGTTCTGGGCCTGGCTGCCGTCTCCGCCATCGCCATGATGGTGCTCTATAACCCTGCCGCCGACCCCAGCCGCGTGTACTACGGCACCGACACCCGCGTCTTCTCGCTGCTGCTGGGCGCCTGGATGGCCTTTATCCCCGATCGCGACCTGGCGCCGGTGCGTCTCGCTCATCGTTTGGGGCTCAATCGCCTGGCTGGCGCCGCCAAGCACGGCAAGAAGGCCGAGGGCAAGCCTGGCGAGAAGGCCGACGACGCAGCCGAGACCGCCCCGGCACAGCCGAGCGCCCTCGTGCGTTTTTGGTCCTCGCCCGCATCCATCGATGTGTTGGGCGTCGTGGGTCTGGTTGGCCTTGCCGCCATGGTCGCGCTCACCAACGGCTACACCGCCTTCCAGTATCGCGGAGGCACGCTGCTGTGCTCGATCCTCACACTCATGGTCATCGCGGCCTGCGTGCAGCCCCAGGGAATGGTTGCCCGCGCGCTGTCCGCCGAGCCGCTCGTGTGGGTTGGCAAGCGCTCATACAGCATCTACCTGTGGCACTATCCGCTGCTGTTGCTTATGAACCCGGTCGCCAACATCAACGATACACCGTGGTGGCAGTACATTTTGCAGGTGCTGTTGGTGGTCACCGTGGCCGAATGCTCATATCGCTTTATCGAGACGCCGTTTAGAAAGGGCGCCTTTGGGCGCACCGTATCCGAGTTCCGCGACGGCACCACCACGCCCGCCAACTGGGTACGCGCGCATATTCCTGTGTGCGCCACTTGCGGGATCGTGCTTGTCATCGCGCTGGGCGGCCTGATCTTTGTGCCGGAGACCTCCGCGCTGAGCGGTGAGGGCGCCGAAGTCCTCAACAAGGAAGCCAAAAACACCGCGCCCACCGACCAGCAGGCGGCCGACGACACCGACAAGGACAACGACGGCTTCCCCGATGGCTCCTACGACCTGTTGATGATCGGTGACTCCGTGTCGCTGCGCGCCGTTGATTCCTTTGACGGCGTGTTCCCGCACAGCCATATCGATGCCGAAAAGGGCCGCCAGTTTGATGCGGGCCGCGCGACATTTGAGGGCTATCTCCAACAGAACCTTGCCGGCAAGATCGTGGTCTTTGCGCTGGGCACCAACGGCTTGGTAACCGACGATCAGATCGACGCCATCATGGCCGATGCGGGAGATAAGCGTATTGTGGTGTTTGTGAACACGCGCAGCCCGCAGCCGTGGGTTGGCTCTACCAACCAGGCCATCGCCAACGCCGCTACGCGCTACAAGAACGTGCGCGTTATCGATTGGTACGGATACAGTGCCAACCGCAACGACCTGTTCGATGGCGATGGCACGCACCTATCGACCACTGGCGTGACTGAATACCTCAACTTGATCCACGACGCAGTCAAGAAGGACCTGCCCGTGCATCCCGAGGATCACGTCAACGATCCGCAGCCGGCAGCCGTCAAGTCTGCCACCGACGCGCTCGTCAATGCGCTCGCTCTCAAGCCGCACAAGCTGGGCACCGACAAGTAACCTGCAGCGCAAACTTCCCACATCCGGGGGGGGTGCCTGCCACGGCAGGCACCCCCCCTCCGGCAGTTAGGGACGTTCCTTATGTGCCGGCACCTAGGGACACTCCTGACACAGCCGAGGAATGCCCTCCTTGCGACCGAATTCTGGGCGCCTCGCCACCCCGAGCGTTGTTTCCAAGCCCACACCCGCAGCAGCAAACAACCCAAAATCACTCTTTTCGAGCCGGCTCCAAGAGGTCGTGGACAAAAAGGGGCAAATATGAGTACTGTTACCATTTTAGTAGCAGGCAAAACCACCCAAAATGACGCCCATGCGGTAGCGCACGACCTTTCCAGTTGACCAGAATGGCCGGCTTAGGACTTGGAGCTGCGCTTTTAATGAACAGATTTTTAGATATGTTCATTATTTTCCTTGTCGTAAATGCTATTGGCCAGGCGACAGTACTCATATATGGCATTTTTTGTCCACACGCATATTACTAACCCCCTATAACAGGCAAAATACAGGCCGCAACCCATGGCAGCGGCCTGTTTGGAGTCCAAAAGAGGCACTAAGCGCTGTAGCCCATCGCTTGCAGCACAAACATGACGACCGTCAGCACCGTAATCACGCCGATAGTCGCCCAAGTGAGCACGTTCCACACGCGGCCGTTGCGGTTGGCACCCATAATGTGACGGTCGGCGGCGATAACCACCTGGAACACCAGAACCACGGGCAATAGCACGCCATTGATGACCTGCGAGGTCATCATAATCTGGAACAGATCGACACCGGGCATAAGCACCAGTACGGCAGAGATACCGATGATGGCCGTAATGATGCCGCGATATACCGGGGCCTCGTCCCAGCTGCGGTCGGCACCGCGCTCCCAGCCAAATGCCTCGCAGATAGCGCTCGACGTAACGCCCGGCAGCACGCAGGCAGCCAAGAAGCTCGCCGCGACCAGGCCCGAGGCAAACAGCACCGTGGACCACTGACCCGCGATGGGCTCCAGCGCGCGGGCGGCATCGGCAGCATCGCTAATCTGAATACCCGCCGGGAACAGCACCGTACCGGTCGTGATGATAATAAAGCCCGCAATGATATCAGCAGCGATCGAGCCGCTCACGGTATCAATACGCTGCAGCACGATGTCGTCCTCGCCCGCATTCTTATCGACCACGTTGTTCTGCGCCAAGAAAATCATCCACGGCGCGATGGTGGTACCGATCGTTGCGACCACGAGCGACACGTAGCTGGGGTCATTTTGGATGTTAGGCACGACCAGGTCGACCGCGACCTCACCCCAGTTGGGGCCAGCCATAAACGCGGCGACAATATAGGTCACGAAGACGCAGCTTACCAGCAGCAGAATCTTCTCGATGCGCTGGAAACTACCCGACATGGTAAGCATCCACACCAGCAGCGCCACCAACGGCACCGAGATGCTCGCCGGCACGCCAAAGAGAGCAAGGCCGCTCGCGATACCCGCAAACTCCGAAATGGTCACAGCCGTGTTGGCGATCAACAGCGCCGCCATAGCAAGTACACTCTTGCGCACGCCAAAGCGCTCGCGAATGAGCGATGCCAGGCCCTTGCCCGTGACGCAGCCGCAGCGCGCCGCGGTCTCCTGCGTCACGATGAGCAGCACAGTCATAACGGGAAGCATCCAGAGCATCTTGTAGCCATAGCTGGCGCCCGCGCTGGAATACGTTGCAATGCCGCCGGCGTCATTGCCCGAAAGCGCCGCCAGCAGACCGGGACCCATAGCGCCAAAGATGGCCGCGATGGTCAACTTTTGCTTGGTGCCCGACTTTTGCTTGGTATTTTGCACGCGACCACCTAACCCATGACCGACATGGTGAGCAGCACCGCAGCGGCGCAGTACGCTACGCACGAGATCATGACGGCAATAACGTTCATGGCGGTGCCCGACGTGTTGAGATCGTGCTCGTCACGCCAGAACAGCACCATCAGGTAAATCACGGCACTCATGTTGCCAACCAGGCAAATGATGGCGGCGATATTAAAGCACCCGGTAAAGAGTTGCTCCTCAAACATGGACGCATCGGGGAACGCAGCGGTGCGCACCAGCTGGGCGCACAGGTAGGTCACGAGTGACAGAATCAGGCCCATGCCCGTGCTCTGGAAGAAGAACCCCAGATACGGCTTGGGCTCGTCGTCGTGACCGTCGTATTCCAGGAAGTAGTTCTTGACGAACGACACCATGCGCGAGGCCGCCAGCAGCACGAGCGGCATGGCGCACATGGGGAACACCACCAGATGCGCGGAGCCGAGCGCCGTTCCCAGCACGGTCGCCATGATGCACGACGCGATGCCCCATACAACAACCCAGTACTGGCGATGTACGAACCAGCTGAGCACGTTCGTCGAGTCGTCCGACGCGCTATCGCCCGAGCCGACACCGGCGATCTGCAGGTCCTCCTGATGTTCCTCGGCGATAACGTCCATGGCGTCGTCGAAGGTTACGATACCCAGGATATGACGGTTCTCGTCGCAGACAGGGATGGCAACCAGGTCGTACTTGGTCATCTCGTCCGTTACGTCTTCCTGGTCCTCGTCGGGCGACACATAGACCAGGTCGCGATAAGCCAGCTGACCCAGCGTGGCGTCGCGGTCGGCTACGATCAGCGTGCGCAGCGAAAGCACGCCGGTCAGCATGCCGCTCGGATCCTCGGTATAGACGTAGTAGACGCTCTCGAAGTCCTCGTCGAGCTCGCGAATCGCCTCGATGGCGTCACCGACCGTTGCCGTGGCGGGCAGGGAGACAAACTCCGAGGTCATGATACGGCCGGCGGTGTTGTCCTCATACCCCAGCAGGTTACGAATCGCTTTCTCTTCCTTGACGCCCATCAGGCGCAGGAGCTTCTCGGCCTTCTCGTAATCGAGCTCGTCGATCAGATCGGCGGCGTCGTCCGGGTCCATCATGGCCAGCATCGACGATGCGTCGGTGTCGGACAGGCCCTCGAGCATCTCGGTCATGAGCTCGTCGTCGTCGAACTCCGAGATGGCCTCGGCGGCCTGGGCAGTATCGAGCTGCGCAAACACCTGCGCACGCAGGCGCGGGTCAAGCTGCTCGATAATGTCGGCGATGTCGGCAGGGTGCAGCTCGCCGAGCGTCTTGTGCGACACCGAGAGTTGGATGTTCTTGGTCGAGCGGTCGAGCAGGTCCATGTAGGACCAAGCGATGATGTCCTCACTGAGCGGCTTGCCCAGGTGCTTCATAAAGCCTTCGACGATATGCTCGAGCGTGGGGCTGATCGCGCGTAGCAGACCGCGGGCACCGACCTCGGCGCCCAGCAGGCGCAGCTGGTTTTCGCCCGACATGGAAAACTTGATGTCGTTTACGCGCACGACCTTCATGCCCTGCGTGTCGACGATCTGCTTGTTGAGCACGTCGCGGGCGAGCAGGAGTTCGGTCGGCTGCAGGTACGAAAAACGGATTTCGGTGGCCGACGTCTTAAGGTGTACACCCGTCTCGTCGATACGGTCGACCCATTTGCGCCAGCTGATCATAAACGGCGTCTTGCCGGGTCCGCGGAACGCGAGCGACGTCACGTGCGGAAAAACTTCGCCGGTAGCAATGCCAAAATCGTTCACAACGCCGAGCTTTTCGCCATCGACGTCCAAGACCGGCAATTTGAGCATCTCACTCAGATAATTCAATGGTGCTCCCCATCATTATTCCTCCAGACGCGACCGCGCGTGCGGCGTCCGGGGGCTTCTGGATATGTATACGCATGCGCGGGCGGCACGCCGCTCGACGCTTACACCCCGTGCATGCGCAGAAAGCACCTGCATGGGGTCATCGACTGTATGGTCGAGGTTTGGATTTCACCTGTAACCTTTCTCTTGACCCTCATTAACCGCAGTAACTATAGCATCAGCATCGCCCTGCGGCATCGAATTTATGCGCTGCACATTGCAGGCATACCAAACGCTGACGCATCCGTGACATAGTCATTAGGGACGTTCTTAAATGACTACCCAATGACTACTCTGTGGTGTCGTCGTCCTCGGCAAGTTGGGGGAACACGGCGTCCTTGGGCATGGTGACCTTCGTCAGCGAGGTGAGCTTTTTGCTCAGCGACGTGTCCGTCTTGACCAGATCGCTCAACGTCACGATCTTGTAGCCGTCGGCAATGAGGCCGTCGATAATCTGCGGCAGCGCCTCGAGCGTCTGCTCGGCGCATTCGTCTCTATCGGTGAGCAGCACGATATTGCCCGGCGTCACCGAATCGAGCACCGTCGAGACCTGCTCGTCGGCACCGTTGAGCAGCCAGTCGCCCGAGTCGATATTCCACGAGACCACGGCGGAGACCAGGTCCATCGCATCAATCCAGTTTTGCTCGTCAAAGGCAGCGTAGGGAGCACGCAGCAGCATCGTCTTCACGCCGGTCGCCGACTTAATCGCCTCGGTGCCTTTCGTGATCTGTTCGCGTACCGCCTCACGGTCCTGACCCTTGAGCGAATCGTCGCTGTAGCTGTTGGATCCGATCTCGCACCCGGCATCGACAATCGCCTTGGCCGTGGCGGACGAGGCCTCGACCGCATCGCCCGACAGGAAGAACGTCGCGGTGACGCCTTTCTCCTTGAGCACCTGCAAGATCTGCTTGGTCGCGCCACTCGGGCCCTCGTCAAACGTCAGCGCAACGTACTTTTCGTTACCCTTGGGCGCCACGCTGGCGCACGCAACGACGCAATCGGTAGCGGGCACAACCTCGCCGCGGTCCTGCGTCTTACCCGATTGCTCGCCGACCCACACCTCCGAGCGGCCCTGGACACCCCACGTCTGCACATACTCGATAGCGCCCGTGCCCTCGACCTTGAGCTTGGGCTCGATAACCGTAGCCTGAACCTCATGCTTCTCGTAGGTGTTACGGCCATCCTTGACCGTCACCTTCTCGCCACCCTCAAGTTCGCGGCTATCCCATTTGCCCTGTTTTATGCGCTTGCCGTCCACCTTAACCGACAGCTTTTCGCCGCCATGGCGCTTGAGCACGCTGTCATCGACGGCCAGCAGGTCGCCTGCATCGTAGGTGTCAGTCAACTCCTGGTCGTCGATAAGATTCTGCAGCGTAGAGCCCACGCGCACCGCGGTCTTTTGCCCGTTGAGTTCCACGTCCACGCTGCGGTTGACGTAGCCCACGACGGCAGCGATAAACAGCACAAGCGCACAACCCACGGCGATGAGCGCATAGGGCAGACGGGACGGTCGGCGCGGCGAGCGCCCGTTGCCGATGCGCGCACTGCGGTCGCTAAACCCGCGGCTATGGTTGAGGTACATCGCGCCGGGCTTACGGCGGCGACGGCGCTGACCGCTGGGCAGCTGCCCCAGGTCGCGGCGCGCCGTCGGACGCGCACCCGAACGCCCGTTTAAGTTGGATCCATTTTGGCGCATGTGCCCTCCCCCATAAACACAGCAAGCCGGAGCAACAGGTCTCCGGCTTGCCTCCCATCATTTGGTACGTCGCTATTTTGTAGCTTTTGACGAGCCTCCGCTCGCCTTTTGGTATTCGTCCTTAAAGGCCTTGAACATGCCGCGCGTCTTGCCGAGCTGCTTGCCCAGTGCGCGGCTGCCCTTGTCCACGGCAACCGACCCCTTGTCGTCGAGCACCTTGGCGCCCTTTTTGACCTTATCGCCCACCACGACGCTGGCCTCGGCGGCCTTGGCAGCCGCACCGCCCGAATACCCGAGCGACTTGACCTCGTCCGAGACGACCATCGCGCCGTTCTCGTAGCCGCGCAGCATCGTCGGCGGCACCTGCGTGTCACCAACCAAAACACTCGAAGCAGCACCGGCGGTCACATAGAATGCCTGCACGATGCCCGAGCGCGGCTTGAACTCAACGTCCGAGCAATAGCCCACGACGTCGCCCGATTCCGTGCGCACGTCCATACCGACCCAGATGATGCAATCGTCCAGGTTGATGTCGAGGCGCTTGGCGGCGGCGGCATCGTACGTGTCCTTGACGTCATCGACCGCAATGGCGCCCTCGTAGACACCAATGGCGTCGAGCGCTACGAATCGATCGGGACGCTCGATCATGCCCGCGATATCGGACTGGCGGACCATAAAGCCGACCACGCGCGTACCGCCCGGGGTAAAGACCGGAAAGTGAATCTTTCCGAGCTTTTTAGGGCTGCGCGGCGTGCCGTCCTTTTTGGTGCGCTTGTCCTCGGTAGGCTTGCGATAGATCTTGGCGCCGACAAAATCCCCGGCGCGCATTATGCCTCGGTCGAGGGCTCCGCAGCCTCGGTATCAGCCTCGACGGCGTTCTCGACCACGACGTCGGCGGCAGGCGTCACGTTGCCGCCCGAAATGGCGTCGTTGAGCTGCTCGCGCAGCTGGTCCATGCGCTCGCGGGCCAGGTCGACCTTGGCGCGCAGGTCGTCGGTCTTGGCGTCGACCATCGGGCCAAAGTCATTCACCGCGGCACGGGCCTCCTCGGCGCTGTGCTCGTAGGTGTCGCGCATATTGTCCCAGGCGTCGTTGGCGATATCGGCAGCCATGGCGCGGGTTTCGGCGCCCGAGCGCGGGGCCAGAGCAACGCCGATAATAGCGCCGGCAGCGGCACCAAAAAGTGCGCCGGAGACAAAGCTGAAAGTCTTACCCATGATCATTCCTCTCCTGCGGGCACGTCGGTGCCCACCGTTTGAATGCTGTCCATTATACCCGCAGCGCATCACTTGCCGCTCCGCTCATCTGCGTACGGCAAAGGCGCAGGTACGTGATGGTGATAAACGCGTAGGCCTACTCCTGAGGCATAGCCGGCATGGCCACCGTGGCACCCGGGTCCTCGCCGGCGCCGTCCACGAGCGGCAGACCGCCCTCATGCGCAGGTCCCGCCGGAACCGTCGCCGCACCGCCAAAGACGGCAGCGGAGGCCTCGTGGTTCTCGGCAACCGCGCCCTCGGTATCAATCGCCACCTGGGGCTCGTCGTCAAAGTTGGGGACGCCCTGGGGCTCGGTGGGAACGGGCTCGGCGGTCGCATCGGCAACGAGCTCGGCGTCGACCGGCACATCGCCCTCGTCAGCGCCCTCGTCCTCGGCAGCATCTTCGCCGTTCGCAGCAGCGACGGCCTCGTGAGGATCCTTGCCCTCGGCCTCGGCGCGCATGCCCAGCACCAGGTTGCGCAGGCCCGCGACCGTACCCTCCACGTCGGGGGCAGGCTGGTCGGCGTGCAGGTACGCCCAGTCCATCATAAAGGTGGCCGACGACAGCGCACCGATGGCCAGCGCGTCGTCGGGACACGAAAGCTCGACCTCAAAGACACGCTCGTCATGCTCGCTTACGCGCGTGCGGCCGCACGAAATGCTACCGGCAAGACCGGTCTCGTTCATGAGCTCGACCGTCACGTGCTCCAGCAGGTGGCAGAGCTCGGTCTGACCCATGCAGTCCTGGAACTCGCGGCCGGAATCGCCCAGGCACAGGTGCTTGGCAATCGCCGGCACCAGGTAGTACACGCGCGCCGTGGCCTCGATGTCCTCCGAGGTCATGAGCGGCATGCCGGGGTTCACCAGCACATGCGCGCAGATCTTGTCCTCGCTGACGGTGACCTTAAGGATGTTGAACAGGCCTGCCATAACTCTCCCCTACTCTTCCTTGTCCTACTCGTCGCCGTCGTGCGGATTCGCGGAACCCGCACCCGACGTCGTCGGCTCGTCTACCGAAGACTCGGAATCCTTCTTATCGGTTTCGGCCGGAGCGATCACGCGAATGAGCGAGATGCGCTGGCCACGCATCGACTGCACTTTAAACTTGTACCCCGCGACCTCAAACACCTCTCCGATGTCGGGCACCGAGTCGCAAAGCTCCAAAATCCAGCCGGCGATGGTCTCATAATCATCGCTTTCCTCGAGCGGCCAACCAAGCTCAATCGCGTCATCGCACGAAAAACGCCCATCGACGAGCCACTCGCGGCGCGAAAGGCGCGTGAGGTACTTGTTGTCGGGGTCGAACTCGTCCTCGATCTCGCCCACGATCTCCTCGACGATGTCCTCGATGGTGATGATGCCGGCCGTACCGCCGTACTCGTCCACGACCACTACGATCTGGTCGTGCGAGGTCTGCATCTCGGACAGCAGCGGCAGGATGTCCTTGGTGTCGGGCACAAAGGTGGCGTCGCGCAAAAAGTCGGCGATAGGCTGGTCGCCCTTGCCGTCGAGCGAGGGCTGGATCAGGTCCTTGATGTGCGCGATGCCGGCGACGTTGTCGGGATCCTCGTGATAGACGGGGATGCGGCTAAAGCCGGTCTGGCGCATGGTGGACAGCACGTCGGCGACCGTCTCGTCGTCCTCGCACATGGTGGTGTCCACGCGCGGCACCATGACCTCGCGAGCCACGGTGTCGCCCAGGTCGAAGATCTCGTGAATCATGCGCTTTTCCTCGTCGAGCAGGTCATCCTGCTCCGAGACCATGTACTTGATCTCTTCCTCCGAGACGTTCTGGCGGTCATCGGCGCTCTTGATGCGCAAGATGCGGGCCAGGCCGTCGGAGCAGGCACCGGTCAGCCACACGAGCGGGCGGGCGATCTTTTGGAACACGGAGAGCGGTCCCACGACCTGCTTGGATACGCCCTCGGCGTTAGCAAGGCCGATGCGCTTGGGCACGAGCTCGCCGATCACGATGGACACAAAGGCGACGGCGACGGTGATGATGACCGGCGCCAGGCCGCGCGCGATGGCGGAAAGCGGCGCGATGCCAAAGCTCATGAGCCATGTGGCGAGCGGGTCGGACAGGCTCGTCGAGGCGACGGCGGACGAGGCGAAGCCCACGAGCGTGATGGCGACCTGAATGGTGGCGAGCAGCTGGTCGGAATCGGCGGCAAGCTGGACGGCGCGCTCGGCGCGCTTATCGCCCTCCTCGGCATCGTGTTCCAACACGGCGCGCTTAGCCGTGGTGAGAGCCATCTCGGACATGGAGAAGTAGCCGTTGATAAGCGTTAAAACGAGCGTGGTAATAAGGGAGATGGTTATGTCCATCGGGAGTTTCTCGAACCTCCAAGATTCGGGACGTTAGGTCGTAAGCGTAGGTGACGGATAGGGCAATTGCGCCGGTCGCCCGTGGGAGCGGGGCCGTGGGCGCGGTCGCTAGATTACGAAGAGGATCACCGCCATGAACTGGAAGATGCTGCCGGCGAGCACCCACAAGTGGAAAACACTGTGCAGATAGCGCACGTTTTTGGCGATATAGAACGGCACGCCCACGGTATAGCACACGCCGCCGACGGCGAGCAGGGCAAGCGCCACGGGGTTGAGCAGCGACACGAGCTCGGGCAGCTTAAAGACGATGAGCCAGCCCATCAGCAGGTAGACCAGGCCGCTTACCCAGTGCGGCTGGCGCTCGCGCATAAAGCACTCGAGGGCAATGCCGATAATGGCGATGGCCCATACGGCGAAGAACAGCGCAGCGCCGCCGTCGTTTGCGAGCGTGATGAGGCAAAACGGCGTATAGCTGCCGGCTATGAGCAGGTAGATGCAGCTGTGGTCGATGATGCGAAACACACGCTTGGCGCCCGCGGGCTGAATCGCGTGGTAGAGCGTGGAGGCTAGGTATTCGAGGATAATGCTGACACCATAGACAATCGCCGCGGCCATGTGGGCCGGGCCTCCGCCGCGCAGGGCAGCGAATACGATCAGGAGCACCAGGCCCGCGATACCCAGCAGGCAGCCGACACCATGGGTGACGGAGTTCATGATCTCCTCGCCCACCGTGTAGTGTGGAACGGCCGCGGTCTTGGGTCGCGGCTTAGAACTGTCGCTCGAATCGGACATGCCGGTTACATCCTCCAACGTAAAGAGTTCTCAACACTATATCAAAGCGTCTAGGTACGTGCGAAATTTGCACCATACGTGACCCTTTGTTTACCCATTCTTTGTCTGTTGACGCATCAACGGCGAACGTCCATAATGCGCTTGCATTAAATGTTGATGTATTAACATCTTATAGGAAAGCTTCTTATGTCTCAAAACGCACGTTCCCATCGAAAGCTCAAGATAGCCGGCATCGTTGCACTGGTGGCTGTCGTTGCGCTGCTCGGATTTGCCGGCAACTTTCTGTTTGACTTCGCGCTGAATCCCCGCGCGCCATACACCATGAAGATGATGCAGGATAGCAAGAACGACAAAGAAGGTGAGCAGCCGGATGCCGAGGATACCGAGGCGCGGGCATGGTTTAAAGAGATCCGCAAGAGCAGCAGCCTCACCGCAGATGACGGAACCGAGCTCGCCGCTTGGTATTTTGCCGCCTCGGAGAGCACGCACGACTACGCCGTCTGCCTGCATGGATATACCAACGAGCCCATCGGTATGGCCCGATACGTCAAGCGATTCCACGACCGCGGCATGAACGTACTCGCACCCGCCGCCCGCGCCCACGAGCGCTCCGGCGGCGACTATATCGGCATGGGCTGGCCCGAGCGCCTCGACATCGTCGCATGGATCGAGCGAATCGTTCAGGCTGACCCCGAGGCGCGCATCCTGGTCTTTGGCGAGTCGATGGGTGCAGCAACCGCCATGAACGTCGCGGGGGAATCTCTGCCCGCAAACGTGAAATGCATTATCGAGGACTGCGGTTATACGAGTGTTTGGGACGAGTTTTCTCTGCAGCTCAAGGACGTGTTCGGCCTGCCCAGCTTTCCTTTGCTCGATGTAGCAAACTTGGTGTGCAACGTGCGCGCGGGCTACGACTTTCATAAGGCGAGCAGTGTGGAGCAACTCAAACACGCGACGGTTCCCATGCTGTTTATCCACGGCGACCAGGACACCTTTGTGCCGTACAGTATGCTCGACCAAAACTACGAGGCGTGCGCCAGCAAGGTTAAACAGAAGCTCACTATCCACGGCGCCACCCACGCCAAGAGCGCGCAAGTTGACCCCGAGCTCTACTGGAATACGGTCGACGACTTCCTCGATAGGAATTTTTAGGGAAAAAGCGGCGTCTGGGGATTTATCTAACCCCCTATTTTCGGAAGTATGCGGCAAAATCTGGAACTGCCGACCAGACCGCAGTTTTACCAACAATTTATCAGGGGTTTTGTTGCCAAAAAATGTCGTGTGCTCGGCGGTCTCGAAATTTGCCGCATACTTCCGGAAAGCCGCCCGCAAGCGCTGTGCTCACGGGCGGCTTTTGCTAACGTTGCGCTACAAAAGCGCTTGATATGTCCAATAGACAGGTGCTACTTGACCTCGATGAGCTCATACTTGCTCGTGCCCAGGCCGATCTTTTCGGCATGCGCGATGCACGCGCGCCAGTCGGTGTCGGGATGCGTGATGCAGAAGGGGTCCTTGGCCTGCTCGCCCTCCAGATGCTCGTGGTTATGCTCCATCTTGGCCGCGCTATCGGTGAGTTCGGTGTTGGACAGCGGCTCGGATGCCATGACGGCATCGGCGCAGGCCTGATCGATAGCGACCGAGTCGAAGCTCGCGAACATGCCGATATCGTTAACGATAGGCGTGTCGTTTTCGGGGTGGCAGTCGCAGTTGGGACTGATGTCCATGGCGAGCGAGATGTGGAAGCTCGGACGGTCCTGAACAATGGCCTTCGTGTACTCAGCGATCTTGTAGTTGAGTACGTCGGCCGCGGCATCATAGTCGGGCTTGATGCAGTCCTGGTTGCACGCCGCAATGCAGCGTCCGCAGCCCACACAGCGATCGTGGTCGATGGCGGCCACGTGCACCGTGCGGGCGTTGCCGTTGGCAAGCTCGCGCTCGCGGGTATCGTCAAACGAGATGGCGTTGTGCGCACAGATCTTTTCGCAGGCACGGCAGCCAACGCAGTGCTCAGTCGCGACGTTCGGCTTGCCGGCGGCATGCTGCTCCATCTTGCCGGCACGGCTGCCGCCTCCCATGCCCAGGTTCTTCATGGCGCCGCCAAAACCGGCCTGCTCATGGCCCTTAAAGTGGGTGAGGCTGATCACGATATCGGCATCCATGAGCGCCTGACCGATCTTTGCCTCGCGCACATACTCACCGCCCTCGACCGGGACGAGCGCCTCGTCGGTACCCTTGAGGCCGTCGGCGATGATGATCTGGCAGCCTGTGGCGTACGGGGTAAAGCCGTTCTGGTAGGCGGTGTCGATGTGCTCGAGCGCGTTTTTGCGGCTGCCCACATAGAGCGTGTTGCAGTCGGTGAGGAAGGGCTTGCCGCCCAGCTCCTTCACCACGTCCGCGACGGCGCGGGCGTAGTTGGGGCGCAAAAAGCTCAGGTTGCCCAGCTCGCCAAAGTGGATCTTGATGGCGACGAACTTATTCTCGAAGTCGATCTGCTCGATACCGGCGCGACGAATGAGGCGCTTGAGCTTGTCGAGCTGGCTCTCGCGAGCATGCGTGCGCAGGTTGGTGAAGTACACCTTAGCGGGTGCTGCGGGTGCAGTTGCGGTCATAGTTATATCCCCTCGGTCTATATGGCGTTACAGACATAGAGGATGGTACCCGTTGAAGTGGGGTTGAAGTCAAGCGCAACGCCGAGTCGCTAGGCACTCATTGGGGACAGACTTAAATGAGTGCTTGCCGCCCGGCCAGCGAGCCGGCGATCCGGCAAAGACTGTCCCCAACGACTAGTCGTTTAAGAACGTCCCCAATGACTACTCCTGCACCTTGAGGGCTTCGGCCAGACCGACGCGCTTGATAGAGCGCGTGTGTAGCAGCGCCACGACCAGGTAGGTCGCAAAGCCAATGCCGACGCATGCAGCCATGGACCAAGCGGGCACGTAGATCTCGATATTGCCGTTGTAGGCGAGCAGCATCGAGCGGAAGATGGCCGTGAGCGAGCCAATAATGACCGGCAGGCTCAGCACGAGCGACGCCGCCACGCACGGCGTGATCGAGCGGATGTACAGATGCGAGATCTCGCTATCTCGATAGCCAAAGACTTTCATATAGCTAATCGAACGGGCGCTGTGGTCGATCACCGCCTTGGTCAGCAGGTACATAAACAGCAGGAAGATAAACACCGCGAGCCCGACCATCATGCCGATCATTTTGCTCATCATGCCGATGAACTGGTCGCCCACGGCGCGCATGTCGTCGGGCGTGGTGTCGCCGGCAAAGTAGCGCGCGTCGAGGTCGAGCTTCTCGTCGCTCACATAGCCGTTAAAGTAGGCGGCATCGTTGTCGAACAGCTCGTTAAAGTCATCGATACTCATATAGATATTCATGTCCGACTTGGAGCCCCAGGCACAGTCCTTGCCCGCGTACTTAAGAGAATAATCCCGAGCCTCGTACTTGTCGCGAAGCTCGACCTTCTGGCCCTCGCTCCAGCCAAACTTATCGAGCAGACCGCCGCCAAAGACGACGCGCCCGTCGCCGACGTTGAGGTCTTTCCAATAGCGCGAATGAGATGAAATGCCGTAGACGGAAATCGTCTCCTCGCCATTACCATCGCCGCGGTCGTATTGCAGCTGGTAAACGGCATATTTCTCGGCCTGCGCGATTGCGCCCGCGCCGTTGTCGGTCGTATTGACCGGGTGGATATCGTCGTTGTCAGTGTCGATCTTAGAGGCCTTGTCGATCAGATCGATGGCCTCATCGCGGTTGCAGCCGAGGGCGTCGGCAAGATCGTCAAGGCGCGCGTAGAGCTCATCCTTCTTGTCCTGGACCTTGGCAAGCGCATCCTGCGCTGCGGTCAGGCTCTCGGCAGACGGAGATGCGGTCGCGGCATCGGCTGCCGTCTGCGCCGCATCGGCCGCGCCGTCAAGCTCGTCATCGGCATCCTGGGCGGCAGAAAGCAGCGCGCCGTCAACCGACTGCAAGCGCTCGAGTGCCGACCACTGCTCGCGCTCCTCGGCAGTACCCTCAAGCTCTAGCGGAGCCTTGAGTGTGTACTGATGCTCGGCGACCAGGCTCGTCTCGAGGTTGTCCGCATAGTGCGTCATCGTGGGCAGGATCGCCAGACCAAAGAGCAAAAGCAGCGACCCAAACGCGATGCCCACGAAGAGCGTGGCGAAGTTGCCCAGGTTGCGCAGGAAGACGCGCAGGCGGAAGCGCGAGACAAAGCCCATGCGCTCCGGCAGCTGCAGGCCGCGCTTGGTGCCCGATTTGCCGCTCGCCTCGTGACGAAGGAACCGCAACGGCGTCTTGCCCATCTTGCGAAGCAGGCCCACCAGCGTGATGAGGATGAGCGCGGCGGCGGGAACCACGGCGCACTTCACAAAGATCTCCCAGCTCCAGTACACCTGGAAGGGCGGCAGGCTGTACGAGCCGTAGTAGAGACCGCGCATGGGCTCGGTAAAGAACGCAACGCCGAGAGCGGTGCCCAGTAGCGCCGCGGCCACGCCTACGATGGCGGGAAGCGCTAGGTAGTGCAGCACGATTTCGCGACGGCGATAGCCGCTGGCGAGCAGCGTGCCGATGATGGCGCTCTCCTCCTCGATGGTGGCGTCGGTGAGCACCACAAAGACAAACGCCATGATCACGATGATGATGTCGAGCAACGTCATCCACATCATGGAGTCGCCGTCGACGTCGTCGCGCGCATAGCCAATGCCCTGATTGGAATCGGCATCGATCAGATCGTCCACGCGCGCATCGGCATCGGCCAGCGCCCCGACCATATCCTGCTCCGTATCGATGCGATCCGCGGTGGGGAGGTCGCGGTCGTTAAAGGTAAAGGAGTACGTATAGGCGGGTGCGCCGCCGGCATCCTCGAGCGCAACAAAACCGGCGTCGGTGACCTCGGCTACGCCATACGTGATGGTGTTCACCGTAAAGTCCGAATTGTCGAGGAACAACGCCTGGCTATCGGGCTGCGTCATGATCCCGCAGATGGTATAGGTGCGCCCCTCGAGCTCGACCTTATCGCCGATGGCGAGGTCGTTATTGGTGGCAAAGACGCGGTCGATGGCCACCTCGTCGTCCGCCTTGGGTTCCTTGCCCTCACAGTAGGACGCAATGTCCACCTTAGCGCGGTGCGCATAGGTGCGCAGGGTCCGCTTGGTGCCGTCGTCGCCAGCCGCCTTTTTGATGATGGCGTCGATAGAGAAGTTCTTGTAGAACGTAACGCCGCCGACGTCCTCAGCCGCGTCTTCGGCAGCCTTGAGCTGGTCTTTGGTGGCCTCGAAGGAGGTAGTCACGCGGCCGTCCTCGATCGTGTATGCATCGCGCATGTCGTCAATGAGGCAGCCGATGGAATGCGCCGCGAGCAAAAAGCCCGACGTGAGAGCGATGCTTCCGCACATAAGCAAAAAGATGCCCAGGTACTTGCCGATATTGCGGCGCAGCTCGCGCGGGAGACGTTTTGCGAGAGGTGTCATGGCGCCGCCTACCAATCGAGCTCGGCGGCCGCGACGGGTGACTCGTTGAGCTCATCCTCGACGATGCGCCCGTCGCGCAGGCGCAGCACGCGATTGGCCATGCGCGCGATGGCCGCATTGTGGGTGACGATGATGATGGTGCAGCCGTAGGTGCGGTTGACGTCATCCATGAGCTGCAGGATTTCCTTGGATGTCTTGTAGTCGAGCGCGCCCGTGGGCTCGTCGCACAGCAGCAGGCCCGGATTTTTGACGAGCGCACGGCCGATGGCGCAGCGCTGCTGCTGGCCGCCCGAGACCTGGCGCGGAAACTTGTTGCGGTGCTCGTAGAGGCCCAGCGAACGCAGCAGATCGTCGACATTGAGCGGGTTTTTGGACAGGTGCGCCGTGACCTCGATGTTTTCCTTGATGGTAAGGTCGGGCACCAGGTTGTAGAACTGGAAGACAAAGCCCAGCTCGCGGCGTCGGTACTCGCCCAGATCGGCGGGCTTGAGCGCCGTGAGATCGCAGCCGTCCACCATGATGGAGCCGCCGTCGGCATCCTCCAGGCCGCCGATCAGGTTGAGAAAGGTCGACTTGCCCGAGCCCGAGGGCCCCAGCATGACGCAGATCTCGCCGCGGTTGATGGACGTGTCGATGCCGTCGAGTACCGTCAGGCGCGCATCGCCGTCGCCGTAGTGTTTCTTGAGTCCGTTGACCTGGACGTAGGCACGCTTTGTCGCCATGCTATCCCCCGTTGTTAGCCTTCTGCTACTTTTCTAGGCTAATAGTAAACCCGGGCGAACTATTTTTAAGCGACGTGCGCGAACTATTTTCCAACCTACTCATTGGGACAGTCCCTGCCAGCCCTGCCGGCGAATCGGCAAAGACTGTCCCCAATGACTAGGTGGCTAGGCGTGGGATTTGTTGTGCGCGAGGGCTAGGCCTACGGCGGCGATGGCCGCGGCAAAGAGCACCGTGACGCCCAGATCGCAGGCGATGTCGCCCAGCACGGTGGACGTCAGGTCCGCGGCGAGCGCCTTGCCGATCGCGTCGTTCACCCAATACGTCGGCACAAAGTGCGCCACCGTCTGCACGGCCGAGCCCATGAGCGACAGTGGCATCCAGGCGCCGCCCAAAAACGTCATGAGCATGCCGAGCAGGTTGCCCACACCGTTGAGCAGCTCCTCGCGCGCGCCCAGGCTCGACAGCGTAAAGCCAACGGCCAGCGGCGTGCACGCCAGGGCAAACGTTGCCGCCAGCGCCAGGCACACGCGACCCACGCCGACCTCGGCAACCGCGCTGGCAAAGCCCACGACGCCCATCATGCTCGACACGAGCCAGATGCAGACGGCGAGCACGGCGGCGGCCGCGAACACAGCGAGCGAACGCTGGCGCTCAGAGACCGGGCTGGCATCCATGCGGCGCACGCGCTCGGGCTCGTTCATGCCCGAAAACACCAGTCCCACCGACACGATGACCGACGAGATGATCGCGTACGCGCCAAAGTTGAAGTACGACTCGAGCGTGGTAGCAGCAGTCGAGTCGACCTTGACCTGCTCGATCTGGACCTCCGCGCGCTTTGCGGCCGCGTGCTCGGCGGCCCTTGCGACGTCACCGTTGGAGGCAGCGGGTTCAAGCGCCGCCGCAGCGCCCGCGAGCGAGATCCAGCGCGAGGCCTCGGCGGACGAAAGCGCCGCCGCCATGGTGCCGGAACCATAGGTCACGTCGAGCTTGGGCAGGGCCTCCCCCGCACGGGCGGCTGCAACAAGATCGTCCTCAAACCCCTCCGGGATAAAGAACACGCAATCGGCACTGCCCTTGGCGCTGTTGCTCTTGGAGAGCGCGTCGGCAAGGTCGTATGTGTCGTCGCCGACGCCCGTGACCAGGTCAAAGCGTGAGCCCAGGTGCTTGGTAAGCGCCCGCGAAAGGTCGCTATTGTCGCGGTCGACCACGATCACGTTGGTGTCGTAGGGCTTGTACTCGGTAAGCTGCGACGAGTTCCAGCTCACCGAAGCCGCGATGAATACGCCCATGAGCGAGATGAACACCGTATAGATGAGCAGGTAGAACGGGTGCGCCAGCGCCATGCGAAGCGCGGTCTTAAAGGTGCTCATAGCGGCTCCTTCCAAAGATCAGCGTAGCGGCGGCGACAAACACCAGGGCCATCAGGACGAGCGCGCCGGCGCGAACAGCGAAGGGCCCCAGGTCCTCAAAGAAATACAGGCGATTGAACATGTCGCAGATGAGCTTGACGGGGTTGAGCCAGCACTCGACCGGACAAGCGCGGGCGACGTCGTCGGCAAGCGCCATCGCCGGCTCGCCGTAGAGGCCGGCGAACAGGGCGCACGTGGTGGCAAAGCCCGTGAGGATGCCCGACTTGGATGCCTTGCCGCCCTTAACGGGAAGCGTGCCCACAAAAAGCCCCAGGCCCGTGGCGGCAAGCGCGGATGCAGCCCCGCCCAGCAGGCACAACCCCTCGCGCCCGCCAAAGTCGACGCCCACGACCAGGCGCACGTAGCCGATCGCAACCGCCATCGATGCAAAGGAAACCAGCCACGAGCCGACAAAAATGCCGGCCAGCGACGCCGTCTTGGAAAGACCGCCCACGCAGCGGCGCGCGCCAAGGCCCGACAGATTAGGCTGCAAATCGACGACGCTCAAGGCGGCAAACTCGGCAGACATCATCGCGACCAGGCCAAAAAGCGCGTAATAGTAGATGACCGTGCCATCGGGCGTGGCACGAGTCAGGCTCATGCGGCGGGTTCCGCCCTCGAGCGACAGGGCGTGCGCAACCGCCGCCGGATCGGCGAGCGCCGCCGGGTTGTCCTGGGCAATCTGGCGCATGAGCTCGACATTTTGCGTATACGAGCTTGCCACCGTTTCAAGGATGCTGCGGTCGGTGAGCACCGACGAGGCGCGCGAGCTGTCGTAACTCGACAGCAGCGTGAGCCTGGGCGTGCCCGCGGCATCAACCGTATAGATGCCCGCGACCTCGCCGGACTTGAGCGCACGGTTCGCGGCGTCCACATCCTCGCACTCGTGGATCTCGAGCAGCTGATCGTTGTCTTCCTTGGCAAGCGACGTCGCCACGCCCTTAAAGGTCGAAGCGTCCCAAGCCTCGTCCGCCACGACGGCAACCGGCACCGGGTCGATCTTGCCGTCGGAGCTGAGGTTAGCAAACATAAACATGAACATCGTGGAAAGTGCGACGGGAAAGAGAGCACCCCAGACCCACGTGCTCGGCCGGCGCAGCAGCGTCTTGACCGTAGTGATGATGGTGTTGAACATGGCTGCCCCCTAGTCGCGCAGCTCGCGGCCGGTGATCTCGAGGAACACGTCGTTGAGGGTCGGCGGTTCGGAATAAATGCGGCCGAGCGCCACGTCATGCGAACGCAGCACATCGAGAATGTCCGTCAGGTTATGCGGGCTCGCCTCGCACGAAAACGTGAGCTGGCCCGCCGTCGCCGACAGGTCCAGGACATGCGGCAGGCTCGCGACGGCACCGAGCGCCGCGCTCGGCACCTCGCCGACCTCGATCACGATCTTCTCGCCCATCTGAATCATGCGCTTGAGCTCGTCGTTGGTGCCCTGCGCCAGCACGCGCCCGCCGTCCATGATCATGATGCGGCTGCAGATCTGCTCGACTTCCTCCATGTAATGGCTGGTGTACACCACCGTGGCGCCCTCGTCGCGCAGGCGGCAGATGCCCTCCAGGATGGCGTTGCGGCTCTGCGGATCGACTGCCACCGTGGGCTCGTCAAAGAAGATGAGCTCGGGCTTGTGCGCGATGCCACAGGCAATGTTGAGGCGGCGTGCCAAGCCGCCCGAGAGCTTTCCGGGACGAAACTTGGTAAAGTCGCCCAGGCCGACAAAGTCGATCGCCTCGTCCACCAGCGCGCGGCGGCGCTTGCGGTCGTTGACGTAGAGGCTGCAGAAATAGTCGATGTTTTCGAGCACGGTGAGCTCGTCGAACACCGCCACCTGCTGTGGCACCACGCCGACGCGACGCTTAAGGTCGTAGCGGGTGGGCGTCATGGGCTCGCCGAACAGCTCAATGGTGCCTTTGTCGTAGGCAAGCAGCTGCAAGATACAGTTGATGGACGTGGTTTTGCCCGAGCCGTTGGGGCCCAGCAGGCCAAAGATCTCGCCGGGGGCGATGCTCAGGTTAAAGTGGTCGAGCGCAATAAGGTCATCGTAGCGCTTGACGAGGTTTTCGACATGGACGATGTCTGTCATGAGGCGGCCCTTCTGTTGGTCGTGGCCCGGTACGATTTCATCATCGCAGGAGCGGGCGGCGCGCACCAGTGAGCTTTGTCACGAGTGAGGGGGGCGGAGGCGAAACCCCCGCTCGCGCGAGCGATCGACGCCGATTTGCCGCGCGGGAGGAATGTCACGGTTGCCCCGGGCGGCCCCTCCACCACGCGCGGCTTCGCGTACAATACCCGTATGAACAGGCTTTTCGACAAATCGATTGTGCTGGCGTGCTGTATCGCAGCCGCTCTGGGCCTTGCTGTGGACGCTCGCCTGGTCGCGGCGTTTTGCCTTGGCGTTATTGCCACCTCGCTGGCTGAGCTCGCGCAGGGGAAAAGCGCCCGGCGCGCGAGCGAGACCGCGAGCTGCGCTTACATCATCGCGGCTGTCTTCGTGCCGCCGTTTGTGCCGTTTGCGCCTCTCGCCCTCTATGACATCGCGCGGCGGGTGCGCCGTGAGCACGCCTGGGCCGCGCTGGGCATTGGCGCCACCTTTGTCTTTGCGCTTGTCGCGGACCTTCGCACCGACGCGCTCACCGCCCGAACGCTCCTGCTGACTGCCATCCTTTCGGTTGCCGCTACCTTGCTATCGCTGCGCACCGCCCAGTTGGAACGCGAGCAGCAGCGCATGCGCCGCACCCGCGACGAGCTGCAGGAACGAGCCCTCGCGCTCGAAGCGCGCAACCGCGATCTTGCCGATCGCCAGGACTACGAAGTCGAGCTCGCGACGCTCGCCGAACGCGCCCGCATCGCGCGCGAGATCCACGATAACGTCGGGCACCAGCTCACGCGTACCTCGCTGCAGACCGAGGCCCTGTGCATAGTCCACGCCGATGAACCCGGCGTCGCCGCCGATTTCGCCGACGTCAAGCACACCGTTGACGAGGCGCTCCAGCTTGTGCGCACCAGCGTCCACGCGCTCAACGACAACGCCGTCGATCTTTCCGTGCAGCTCGAACGCATTGTTGAAGGCGCACGCTCGGACGGCGGCCCGCAGATTGAGCTTGAAGTTATGACCGAACATGCGCCCGCAAACGTCGCCAACTGCTTTGCGGCGGTCCTGCGCGAGGCGCTATCCAACACCATGCGCCACGCCCGCGCGCAAAACGTTGCTGTGCGATGCATGGAGCATCCATCGTTTTACCAGCTCATCGTTACCGACGATGGCATGGGCGGGACCCAGACGGGCGGTCGCGGCGCCGCCGAGGGCATGGGGCTCGGCTCCATGCGCGAGCGCGTCGAGGCGCTTGGCGGCACCTTCACCGCCGGCCCGCGCGCCGGCGTCGGCGGCTGGCGCGTGTTTGCCACCGTCCCCAAACAGCAAGGAGATGAGGCCCGATGAGGCTCATTGTTGTCGACGACGACCGCCTAGTGGTCGATTCGCTCAAGATTATCCTGGGCGCCCAGCCGCAGATCGAGGTAGTGGGCACCGGCGCCAACGGCAACGACGCGGTTTCGCTCTATGCCGAACACGCACCCGATATTGCACTGCTCGACATTCAGATGCCGGGACGCGACGGCCTATCGGCGGCGCGCGAGATCCTCGAGCGCGACCCTGCGGCGCGCGTGGTGTTTCTGACAACATTCTCGGATGACGAGTACATTGTGTCGGCGCTCAAGCTGGGCGCCCGCGGCTACCTGATCAAAACCGATGTCGCCGCTATTCCACCGGCGTTGGCGCAGGTCATGGACGGCAAACGCGTGCTCGAGGGCAAGGCGATCGAGGACATCGATTTTGACGGGACAGGCGCCGATGCCAGCACGCCTCGCCGACCCGCCGCCTTTGCCAGCCTGACCGACCGTGAGTTCGAAGTCGCCGAGCTCATCGCCCGCGGCCTCGATAACAAGGAGATTGCCGCCGCCGCTTACATGGGCGAAGGCACGGTGCGCAACCACATCAGCTCGATCCTTGCCAAAATGGGCCTACGCAACCGCACGCAGATCGCCATCGCCTACCTGCGAGGGTAATTACCCAACAACCGACCACCCCGGCATAGCAAAATGGCTGCTATCGATTTAATGCCATTTCAAAACTATGTCGGTTTACTACGATGAATCGCCCACCTTCGACCACGGCAAATTGCGCGCTTCCAAAACCGCAGGTAGAACGCTTGCAATATTTAGAAAAATGCAGTCATGGTCGGGAATGCCGAATTCATCGTAGTAAACCGACATAGTTTTATTCGCGACGGCCCTGCACGAGTGCCTCCGCAAACCTCGCGAGACCAAAATGATCCGTTTTCTTCCGCCCACGGAGATCGGCTGACGGCGCCCACCACGAAATCGGCCCATCTACTACGTTTGACCCGATACCCCTGACCATAGCCGCGTTTCATGAAAAACCGCAGGCGTTCTACCTGCGGTTTTCATTTCGCATTGCTTGCCGTGGTCGAGGGCTGCCGCCTAAACATAGTAGATGGGCCCATTTCGTGGCAGACGGATCACGCGGCAGCCTTCGCAAGGCAAAAATGATCCGCTTTCCTCCGTCCATGGGAGATCAAGAGCTGTCACGGATATGGTGCCATTTCAAAACTATGCCGGATTACGGAGCTAAAGTCGGGGCCCTCATCCATACCTTCATTTTTTGAAAAACGGCAGGCTATCTACCTGCGGTTTTGTTTTTGCGATTTTCTATATGGTCGGAGGTTCGCTATCCAGTCCCGTAATCCGGCATAGTTTTGTTCGCAGCGGCACAACCGCGCGCTCACGCGCGGGGCCGGCGGGGCTTTTTTGCCCCGCCGGCCCCTATTCCAGTTCTACCCCTGCGCTACTCCGGCTTGGTTTCTACTGTGGGAGTCTTGTCCGCTGCGACTGGGGTGCGGGCGGTGTCCATAGTCAGGCAGTGCTTGGGGCAGCTCTCGATGCACTCACCGCACACCACGCAGGCATACGGGTCGATCGACCACGTTCCACCCTTGCGATCGACTGCGAGCGCGCCCGCCGGACAGCGACGCGCACACATGCCGCAGCAGATGCACGCGTCCATGTCGTTGACGATATGCCCGCGCAAGCGCTCGGGTGCCGCGAGCTTCTCCTGCGGATAGCACACCGTTACCGGCTGCTTGACCATAGAGCCCAAGGCCGTCTTGGCAAATGTCAGCAAACTCATGCCGCGCCTACCTTTCCGTGCAGCTAATGCAGGGGTCGATGGTCAGGATAATCATGGGCACGTTGGCAAGGAGCACGCCCTGCAGCGCATGTGTCAGACCCGCCAGGTTCTGCGACGTCGGCGTGCGCACGCGGAAGCGGTCCAGGTTCTTGGTGCCGTTACCGCGCACATAGTAATACGCCTCGCCGCGCGGCTGCTCAATCACAACCTCGCCGCGTGCGCCGTCGGCCGGCGTAAGCTTGGTGCGCCCGCCGATCCCGTCGTGCGGAATCTTGCCCACAAGCTCCTTAATGATGTCCATGGCCTGCGTGACCTCGGCACAGCGCACCTGGCAGCGGGCATAGCAATCGCCATCGGTGGCGACAACCGGCTCAAACGCAGCCAGGTCCGCATAGGCACCGTCGCTAAACATGCGCACGTCGTAGTCCACGCCCGAGGCGCGCCCAAACGGGCCGACCATCGACAGATCCAGCGCGTCCTTCTTGCTGATCACGCCCACGCCATGCAGGCGCTCGCCACAGCTGACGTCGTCCAAAAACGTATGCACCAGGGCCTCGTAGTCGGGACGCATGGCATCGAGCGTCTGGACAATGCCAGCCAGCTCGGAGTCCTCAATGTCGTGCTTTAGGCCGCCGATCTCGTTAATCGAAAGGATCACGCGGCCACCGCACGTGCTCTCGAAGATCTTGAGAATCTGCTCGCGCAGGGTCCACGACCGATAGAACAGCGCCTCGAAGCCAAAGGCATCGGCGAGCAGGCCCAGCCACAGCAGGTGCGAGTGGATGCGCGAAAGCTCGTGCAGAATGGTGCGAATATACTGCACGCGGCCGGGCACCTCGATGTCGAGCATGCGCTCGCAGGCGCTGGCATAGCCGCAGCTGTGACCCACGGCGCAAATGCCGCAGATGCGCTCGGCGATGTAGCCAAACTGATGCATGTCGCGCTTTTCGGTGAGCTTCTCGAGTCCGCGGTGCACAAAGCCGATCTGCGGAATTGCCTCGATGACGCGGTCGTCCTCGATCACCAGGTCCAGATGAAGCGGCTCGGGCAGCACCGGGTGCTGCGGGCCAAACGGAATAACGGAGCGATGTGCCATGGACCTTACGCCTCCTTTTTCTGCTTGTCGCGGGCGGCCTTGGCGGCAAGCGCCGCGCGGACCTTGGCCGCTTTCTCGGGATCCATGGCGGCAAGCTTTGCTTCCAGCTCGGCGGCTTTGAGCGCGGCCTTGGCAGCGGCATCGTCATGCTGGGCATCGGAGCCGGCAGCCGCAGCGGGCTGGGCGGCAGCAGCGCCCGCAGCGCCCTCCCCCGCAGCGGCGGCCTTCTCGGCCGCGGCCTTGCGCGCCTTGGCCTCGGCGGCGGCACGGACCTTCATGGCCTTCTCGCGCGCAGCCTTCACCTCGGGCGTGATGACGCTCATGGGCTCGGCAGTCGAGACCTGGTAGAAAAAGCCGTTAAAGTCGACCTGCATGTCGGTGATGGCAAGTCCAAACAGGTCATGTGCCTCGTTCTCAAACGGAAATACCGCCGGATAGTACGAGCTGATGGACGGAATCTCCTGGTACTGGTCGATACCCTCGACTACCAGGTTCTCAATCGCATAGTTTCCGTCCCGTGCGATCTGCTCTTGCGCAGCGCGGACGTTGATAAACGTATAGACCAGGCGATACGATCCGTCGTCCACACAGCGCTCGGCATGCATCTGCACAAAGCGCGCGCCGGCACCCTTGAGCGCCTGCACGTGCGCCAGGAGCTCATCGATCCCGACGGTTGTATAGATTGCCTTTTGCATTACTCGGCCTCCTTTGCAGCGGCGGGCGCACCGTCAGCCGTGCCCGCGTCGACACCGGCCCCGGCCCCCGCAGCCACAAACCCGTCCTCGCCCAGCTCAACGCCACCGTCCCAGGTAGCAGCGCCGCCTACGGTAAGCGGGTCGCCGCCGGCACGCATCACGGTCTCCTTCTGATCAAGGATGCCGCACGCCTCCACAATGACATCGATCACGGTCTCGGGGCGAATGGCGCACCCGGGCGCGTACACGTCCACGGGAATCGCGCGGTCCACGCCGCCGATCACGTTGTAGGCATCGCGAAACACGCCGCCCGAGCACGCGCAGATGCCGCACGCCACCACGCACTTGGGCTCGAGCATCTGGTTGTAGATCTGGCGCACGACGGGCAGGTTCTGGGCATTGACCGACCCCGTCACCAAAAAGATATCCGCATGCTTGGGGTTGCCGGTGTTGACCACGCCAAAGCGCTCCGCATCGAACAGCGGCGTGAGCGAGGCCAGCACCTCGATATCGCATCCGTTGCAGCTCGAACCGTCGTAATGAATAACCCACGGCGAGCGCGACATTTTATGATCCATGGATGCCGCCTCCTAAATAAATACGTCGACGAGGATGGGCATAAGGTTGAGCAGGCCAAACACCAGCGCCACGCCCCAGCCGAGCTTAAAGCAGCTGCGCCAGGTGCTACGGGCGAAGGTGTTGTCGATCAGCACCTCGACAAAGTACGTCGCAGCCATCACGACCAGGGCAACCACCCAGCCCACCGGGTTGTCCCAAACAAAGAACATGCCCACCCACATCAAAAACAGCACGGTCTCGCACCAGTGCATAAGGGTCATCTTGGCCAGCGTGCCGCCGCTCATCTCGGTGGCGACGCCCTGGACAATCTCCTGATGTGCGTGATGCGAGTACGAAAGATCGAACGGCGACTTGCGCAGCTTGATGGTAAGCACCGCAAGCAGCGCGAGGAAAATGGGCGCGCTGTACACGATGATGGGGGCCGACTGCCCCGTCACGGCGATGGAATCGAAGCTATCGGTGGCAAGGTACAGACCCACGCTCATCAGCAGAACGGCGGGCTCGTAACTCATAACCTGCAGCAGCTCGCGGTCGGCACCAACCTGGGCAAACGGGCTTTGCGTCGAGGCGGACGCCAACACCACAAAGATCGCGGCGAGCGTCACCATAAAAGCGCACAGCAGCGTGTTGGAACCCGACACAAAGATGCCGCCGCCCACCACGGTAAAGATGAGCGCACACGCCATATAGGTGTCGTCCATGGTGTTTACGCTGGCAGGGGCCTTGCGCAACAGCTTGGCAACGTCGTAGAAAGGCTGAAGCAGGCGCGGACCCACGCGGCCCTGCATGCGGGCCGAAAGCTTGCGGTCAACGCCGTCGATCAAACCGCCCACAAGCGGCGCCAGCAGGGCAAACGCCACGGTGCCAATAAATATGCCCACGACGCCCGAGCCTTCGAAATACTTGCCGCGCAGCACCGAGGGCGCGCTCATGGCAAGTCTCTCGGGCCCAATCCACGCGCAACACAGCAGCGCAAACAAGATAATGCTGCAGCACACGACGCTGCCCGCGGGGCCAATACGCTTCTCGCCAAGGGCGTCCTCCGAGTACCAATTGCGCTTTTCGGCCTTCACTTCGTGTCCCATCGAGCCACGGAAATGGCGATATTTGTCGGTTCCCACGCCCGAAAGATATACGTTTACGTGCGGTTTGTTGCTCACTCGGAACGACGTCAGCAGCACCACGGCGATAAACGCCACGATAACCACCATCAGATACATGGAGTCCTTGCCAATAACGTACGGCACGCGGCCAAACACCATGGCCAAGTAAGGCGACACCAGGCCGCTCGAGATGAGCGGGAACGCCACGCAGCAAAGAATCAGCAGCGCGGCGATGGTGTTGAGGGCCATCCATTCGGTCTTATGGACATTGACCTCAACGTTTTGAGCCGTGGGGTCGACGCCCGAAAGCTTGGCAAGCCACTTGCCCCAGAAGAAGAACGTCGCGGCCGAGCCAAAGGCAAGCACCATGATCATGAGCACGTTGCCGGTCTGCGCGAACGCCACCAGGGCGCCCCACTTGGACACGAGCATGCCAAACGGTGCCACGAACATGCCCATGATGCCCAGCATCATCAGACGCGTAAGGTGCGGCATGCGGCTGAACATACCGTCCATGTCCTCGATATTGCGGCTGCCGATATGATGCTCGGCCGTGCCCACGCACAGGAACAGCAGCGACTTGGCCACCGTGTGGAACAGGATCAGGAAGATGGCGGCCCATACGGCCTCGGGCGCGCCGACACCCAAGCAAGCACTGATGAGGCCCAAGTTGGAAATGGTGGAGTACGCGAGGACGCGTTTGGCGTTGCTCTGCGAGATGGCCATGAGGGCAGCGAGCAAAAACGTGATGGCACCCACGCTCGTGACCATAAAGCCGGTCACGGGATAGATGGCATAGAGCGGGCTGAGCTTGACCATCAGGAACACGCCGGCTTTGACCATGGTTGACGAGTGCAGCAGGGCACTCGTGGGCGTGGGGGCAACCATGGCACCCAATAGCCAAGTGTGGAACGGCATCTGTGCGGCCTTGGTGAGCGCGGCAAGCGACAGCAACAGGACCGGCATCACCAGCAGCGCGGATTGCGCGGTTCCGGCGCTGGAAAGCTCGATCATGCCCGAGATGGTCAGCGGCATGCCGTTAACGTGCAGGTACATGAGTCCGGCCAAAAACGCGATGCCGCCCAGCATGTTGAGGATGATCTGGGTGAAAGCGTTTTTTATGGCCTCGGGCGTGCGCGTGTAGCCAATCATGAGGAACGAGCACACGGTGGTGATTTCCCAGCCACAGAACAGCCACTCCAGGTTGTCGCTTATCACGATGACGAACATGGCCGAGAGGAACAGGTACATGAGCGCCAGGAACTGCGGGCGACGGTCGGGAGCGGTCTGCCCGCGCAGTGCGGCCTCGTGCTCGTCATGGGCCTGGAAGTCCTTCATGTAGCCCAAGGCGTAGATGCAGATCAGGCTGCCGACAATGCCAACGGCGAGGACCATGATCACGCTCATGTAATCCAGGTAGAGCGGCGTGGCGGTGACGACCTCGACCGCAGGCAACGCCATGGCCTGAAAGGCGAACGAGCCCACCAGCTGGACTATGCCGAGCGCCGTGGCGAGCGTGCTCTTGAATTTGCGCGCGTTGTACAGGATGACGTCGCACAGGATGACATCGATGGCGGAGCAGATGATCGAGAGCGTACTCGAGGTGTCGGGGGCAACCTCAAAGCTCTGCGGACCCGTACCAAAAAACATGACGGCGACTACAACTGTCACCGCCATAATGATGCCGGAGCCTACAAGCCCTACCGCATCGCGGGCGCGGTCACCGTGCGCAGACAGCATGCCCAGCGCCGGTACCAGCGGAAACAGGGTAAGGAAATACAGTGGTGTCATACCATCACTCCCCCAGGCAAAAACACTGCAATTGTTTAACGTTATAGCTCAGTTGAGGAGTAGCGGCAGCGGGTTTTCGGTCAACTGGGGAGTTTTAGGTGTACGGGGTAAGGAGTCTGTCCGCATTGGAGCAGAGGGGCGGCAAGAAAAATGCGCCCCCGTGGGCGCACCATCCCGTTCGCTATTCCGCCTTTTTAACGCGTGGTTTACGACCGCGCGGCTTGTCGACCAGCGCATCCGCGCCGCCGTCGCGATACTGGCGGCACCAAGCCTTGACCGAAGACTCGCTGGGAATCTTATGCTTGACCATGGCCTCGCGAACCGTTAAGCCGTTTTCCAAGCGGTCATTGACCACGGCGAGCTTAACTTCGTACGAATAGGTGTGATGATGCGAACCGGCATTGAGAACAGCATCGACACCGCCCACGGCATACGCGCGCGCCCACTGACGAGCCGTGGCCTGGGGAATGCCAAGCTCCGCGGCGAGGGCGCGATGACCGACCCCCTCTTGGAGGATCTCGACGGCGCGCTGCCTGACCTCGGGCGCATGCGTGCGAGTCCTTGTTGCTTCTGACATACCTGCCACTTCTTAGCCTCAACCGTTAATCTGCTTTCTTACGTGCATGTTAGATAGTAGCATTTTGCTGTTCCCGCGTAACAGTTAATTGAAAATCGCAACGGCGGTATCTGGGCATTTGCTATTTATTCGCGACATTTCTTTACGTTTAATTTACGCAGCTAGTTAGCTCGCAGCTCATTGAGGGTGTTTTACCAACCAGATTGGTATCTTTTTGTTTGGCTGGTATGGTTTGTGTAATTATTAACCCCTCTTCAGCCCGCACCTACATGTCAACTTTCCACTTACTTTCCAGCTTTCCACCTAGCTTTCCAGCTTTCCACTTAACTTACCACCTAAGGTGGAAAGCTGGAAAGCTAGGTGGGAAGCTGGGGCAGCAGCAGGCCAGGAGAACAAGAAAAGGGGCGGCAACCGGGTGGTTGCCGCCCCCTTTGCGAAGCTAGTTGGCTTCGGAACTAGTGGTCGATGCCGTTGAGGTTCACCCTCGTGAGCGTATAGGTCACATAGTCGGGCGATTGAGGCTTTGCGCTCGCCACGTCACCCTTAACCAGGCTCGCTCTCATTACCAATCGATAGTTCGCGTAGAACTGCTCACGCTGTTCGACCTGCGTGTTGACCTTAACGGTAAAGGGCAGGCTAAACGTAGTGTCACCGTTCTGCGTTTTGAACTTGCCATTCTCCTTCGAGTCAGTGAAGGTGATCGTGCTACCGGAGGGAGCGACCGCGGCAAGCTTACTCTCCGTCACTGTTACGTAGTTGGAGATATCATCCGTTACACTCTCATACGTGCCGTCGGTTCCGCGGCGCTGCAGCTCGAGCGTGTACACAACAGAGTCGGCATTTGCAATTGCCTCGGCGGCGTTGCTAAGTCCACCCAGTTCATACGTGGCACCCAGACCAATCGTGCCATTCGCGATCGGACGTAGGTCGTCCACGTTAATACCAAGCTGCGACTTATCTGGCGCAGAAAGCGTAATGGTCGTATCACCCGTGTCCATGCGATAGTACCCGACGTTACCGGGCTTCGTCTGCGTCAGGCTCGAGGTATTAAGGCCTTCCTTACGCGTCGAAAGCTTGGCAGTATAGGACATCTTGGTACAGGCGTCCTCGCCAGACTGCTTGGACAGGGAGATAACCTTGTTGCAGCCGTCCGGCGTAAGGCGAATCTCTTCCACCACCGTGTGCACGGTAAAGGATCCGTCCGTTGCGATCTTGCGGATTCCGGCGAGGTCATGGTCGAGCGTGAGCTTCAGCGAATCATCGCCTGTATCCGTCACGGTCTGCGTGAACGCAGGCATCGAAGCGTCACACGGCTCCCAATCGCCGCCATTCCACCTGTAGTTCTGACCGCCGATGGCAACATAAAACTTCGCAATTGCCGAGGTTCCGCTCGGGAAACTACTTACTCCCATTAGGTTGTTGTTGGCGCCATAGCGACACAGCGATGTATCGAGCTGATAGAACAGATGGTCACTCTCTGTATAGTATTGGCTCGGGCTAAACGTAACCCTATCTTTGACGTCAAGAGAAAGCACGTAGGCGGCACCGTCCTCCGACTTCGAAACCGGAATGCGCGCCGCATTTTTATTGTCGACTACACTCTGCTCATAATTGGACAAGATGCTGTATGTCGATGCCGTACTGTTTTGATTATCTTCGCCACCGGTGCGCAAGACGTGATGCAAATTCCAAGATATGCGGGCACCCGAAGAATTTGAGTCAATAGACGAAGCCGTAAAACCGTTGATACTAGCTTGCGTCCCGCCGTCGCCCGACTTAGGCACGTTGACAACTAGGTAGACGCTCTCCGATGCACGCTTCTCTCTGCCGGTATCCTTCTCCTTAGGTACCTTTAGCGTATAGCGCTTGTTGCTGGGAACGTTAGCGCCCGCAACCTTAAACAGCGTCCACTTGTCTCCGATCTTCGCCTTAGCGGTCGCCTCTGCCTCGTTTTCACACGCAACCCATGTGCCGGCGCCATCCTTTGTGGCCGACACACCCAAGATCTCGCTCAGCCATCGCTCCTGATATGGATTGCCCGCAGAATCCTCAAAGCCGGCATCTCCGCTCAGGGAAGCGCTCGTTGCGCCGCCTTCGCCCACCGTATAGTGATATTCCCTGCCACCGGCCTTGCCGTCAACGTTCGCATCGACGAGCGTAAGCTGGGTGCCCTGGGGCAGCCTTCCGTCGGCACCATTGAAGAGGATGCTCTTGCCGAGCCCCTTCATCGAGCCGCCAGCAGCCATATAGCTGTCCCAGCCAAAGTCGACTTCCGTCCCATTGGCAGAATTGTATGTCCAGGTAAGCAGACCCGTCATCGGCTCGCCAAAGCTCGTAAGCACGTGTGCATCTCTTCCAAGGTTAGCGTAGTCGCTTTCTTTAAATTTAGTGCCGTAATCATACGTTGCAGTGAAATCAATCTCGAGCTTGCGCTTAACGATGATCGGCACCTGAACGTTGTAGCTCTGACCCGCCTCGGTAAAGGTAACGGTCAGGAGCGTAAAGCGACCTTTGCCGTTGTCCCAATCGGAGCTTGGGCTAAACGACATGTTCTTTTTACCGTTGTTCACCACACGAAGTGTGGGATTGCTCGACGCACCATCGTCCTTAACGAATACACCGTTCTTGAGTTGGAACACCTCCGCCTTGGCCGTCACGTGCGGATTGGTGCCATTCTCGTTATTCAATCTGCAAGCGTCGGAGAAGCCGCCGTTCGTGATGATGTTTAGATAGCTCTTGACCGTCGTATTATCGGTACCCGAGATCACCAAAACGGGAAAATCCGTTGCAACCTTGCTGTCGCTTGCATCGTTATTCGCATTGAACATGCTCGCCACGGATTTGGCGTTATAGCTCGACGTATTTTGATAGGCGCCATCGTCATTGATGCCGCCGATGTTGGTGTAGGTGTAACGGTTGGCAACGCCGGGGCTCGACGGATTCTGGATGGCCGTGGCAAGGCCAACGTTCATGCCGTCGCCGAACAGATAACGGCCGGCCGTGTCAGCATCGGAGGCGCGCACAGCAAGGCCACTCGTCGGACTCGTCGTGACGTAGGGCGAAACGGCCGCCGTCACATTGCCGTTCGCAGCATCGTTGCCATACAGTGTCGCGCCCTTGGCATCGGAAAGCTTGTCTTCATAGGCAGCAAATGCGATGTATGACTTTTTGTTCACCTTTTTAAGGTCGTCGGTGCCGGAAGAATTGCGCATCAGCTTGAGCGATTCACTCGCACTGTTTGGTCTAATGGCAATTCCTGCGACAAAAACGTTGACGAGATCAGCGGATGAACTATTTCCGAACAAATATCCCTGGCTAGTTTGCGCCCCAAAGATATTGCGATCCATGAGCACGTTTACGAGCCTAAATGAGCCACGGCCATCGCCAGACACGCCACCAGAACAACTTCCCAGCGATGAGTTCCATGCAGCGTTCTTGCTACCGGTAAAGTTATTCTCGCCAATGGTCGAATTCAAAAGCGTGACAGAGTTCGCCGTGTTACCGATCGAGCCAACAACACCACCAGAATACGAACCATCGACGACCAGTCCAGTGATAGTTGAATTCTTGACCTCGAGGGCACACCCACCTTTCAGATCACCGATTAAACCGGCAGAGCACTCACGAGCACCAAGATAGATGTCTTTTATTACACAGCTATCGAACTTAAATGCACCGCCCGAAGCCGCTTCGCCGACTGCACCAGCAACGTACTTAAGATTATTCGATCCTCTAACACCAAATACCGTTTTACTCTGCACGTCGCCTTGGATGCACAGATTGTAGACAGACACGATTCCATTTTCGGACCTTCCGATAAGGCCGCCGGTCCCCTCGGTCGCGCTCGATGCTGCCGGCTGAAGCGTGACATTGCTGATCTCCGCCTTTCCGGCACCCTGCGAAGGCGTTCCAGCATCATCGGTGTTCACCAGGAAACCACCTCCAGCAAGACCCACGACACCGCCGGTCCTTGCGTTAGAAGCAGTTGACATAATCGTGGAATTCTTGGCAATAGGCGTGCTCGCCTTTGTCCAAACGCCACCAGCGGAATTTTGGTTCAGCTTGCCGACGAAGCCGCCGACGTTTTTCACGCCAGAAATGTCCATGTTGCTATAAGAGCAATCGTAAAGCTTGACCGGAGAATAGCGCGTGTTCGAATTTGAGGTGTCATTACGATTCACCAGCAAAGTTGTATCTTTATCAGTCCTGCGGCTACCATAGCCGGATGCGCCGAGCAATCCGCCAGCGTTATTGGGGCCATTCACCCTGCAGTTATCCATGGTAATTCCTGCATATTTGCCGTAATCTGCCAGCGAGCTCGCGTTCGCCGTAGTACCCGCAAGCAGACCGACGCCAACCTGCTCATTACCCGCACCACTGGGGGCGCCGGCTGCATTGATATACGTAAGAGAAATATTGCAGTCATCGAACTTTAGGTTCTGGACGGTATAGCCACCGTTGCCCGCAGCAGCAGCGCCGTCCGTTGCCGAAGTGCCGATGCTCTCCCTCACGTTGGTCGAGGCGTACGTTACGGTGCCAAAGAGAGCGCCCACTCCGGTGAGTTTGTAATTATCGTCGGCGTACTCCGTGACCCCATATACCTTGCTGGCCGCCTTGCTACCGACCTTTATTTTTGCACCGTTGCCGTTGATGCACGCAACAAGCGGCACGATTCGATCGCGGTCGGCGCCCTTACCGGATGCGCATGCGTTTGAGTAGTAGCGACCCGAAAGGCCCGTGTAACCCGTACCGTAAGGCGTCATGTCATAATCAATGTCCTTGTCCGTGTTCACGAACCGCAAATCCATTCCCGAGACCTGCGCGGCACAGATGTTGCCCGTCTGCCACGTGGCATACTTCGATACCAGGTAGGGAGAGTTAACATCCAAGCCATCGCCTGCATAGTCGAGAGCGTTACCCTCCTGGATACCGGGGCTTTTCATGTCATCGTTTTTCGCATTAGCAAAGTCGTCAGCGGCACTCGCCGGCCTTCCAACATGTGTATAGCTCGCGTTGCGAACTTTGCCGTATTGTTGGTTGCCGAATTTGTACATTCCCGTTGCGTTGCCGCCACCCATGTAGGCACGCGAGCCCGCATACGTTCCATACGCATCGTTCGTGGTATTCGTATTCGCCGAACCACCAGCCGCGCCGCTGCTGATAATGGCCGAAAGTACGAGCAGTCCCTGCGAGTCATTGACGGTTGTGGTTATGGCGAGGTTATTATTGGTGCCATCTCCCCTATAGCGGCCCTGTGTTGCACCTGTCTCGATGCAGTTCGTTTTCGAAGTATCAAGATTGTTCACCTTGTAGTTGCGATCAGTGTTGTTGAGTCTCTTGCTATCGGCAAGCTCGCTGAACGCATAGCCGTCGATTACGCGGCCAACATACGGGTTGTCATAGAGAGAGGCGCCGGTGCCATGCCAGTCGTTGAGAGCACCATCTCTGTGCGAAGAGTTGCGGAAAATGACGCCACCACCCGCAACAGCACCAACGTAGCCACCAACGGGCACAAGGTGCGCACCGCCGCCATTATCGCCTGCCGCCCCAGCAACGCTAAAGCCAGCATCCGTATTCACCGACACGCCATCGATGATATTGTCACCGCCCATGATGCAACCGATCACGCCGCCAAAGAACGCGCCCGGCACACCAGAACCAGATGTATCTTTACTCTTATATGCAATTGAGGCTGGCGTGCCCGAGTATTCAATATTCAGGTTGCTCACAACGCTGCCGTAGCTATACCGGATCAATCCGGAAAGCGCGCTTGCGCCTTCGGTCTTGTTTATCTTGATGGTCGCTAAACCGCTGCTTCCCAGGTCGCCAACAACAACCCCTCTGAACGGGTTGCTCTGATTGCCCAAACCCTGGAAGGCGGTGGTATCGAGCACAAGCGTATTGGTACCATTTCCCTCGCTATCAACCGGCTCGATACTATAGTAGGCGCTTTGGAGATAGCTGTGCATCGTCGCATCGTCTAGCGCGTTATTGGGGTCAGTGGCACCTTCCCCCGTCTTCTTCTCCCACTTTTTTTTCGCCTGTTTGTAGATGTACGTCACTTCGTTTTCAGGCTTCTCACTGGACGAACGACGCTGACATAGCTCTTCCTGATTGGCGGCAATCGTTACTTCCCAACCGTCGATTGCATTTTGCGTGTTGATATACTCAGCAACCGTGTTGAGCTCTGATGCTTTAGTTATGGCATAGGGATCGCCATAGGTACCGCAGCCCGTCGTAAGCTTGGGCACACGCTGGTTAACTTTGATTTCGTGGTATTGGACTTTGTTTTCGTTGACATTGCCCTTTTTCACATACGGGAGATAACCACCGAATTGCGGAGTATCCGCATTTGCCTCTTTGTTGTCAACGGTGACGAGGCCAGCGGGGGTCCCATAGGTGCTCTCGTCGTAGTACCAGAGCTGCTTACCGGAGTATTCGCCCTTCGAGTCGATCTCGCTACCGAATGTGACCTTCTCGTTCGTCTGGTCATCCTTCATAAAGGTATACACCGCAGAGCCAGTCTTGCCCTCGCCGTAGCCAAAGCTCTCAAGCAAGCTTGCGCGGGTGAACATCGCGTTATCAGTTGCACTGGGGAGGCTGATCGCGCTGAATGTTGCCGTCACCTGGTCGGCCGTACTGCCCACACCAAGCCTACCGAACAGTGATGTCGCCGCCTTGGTGTCGCCCCCATACCCCTTGGTTGAGATATTAGTTGCGTTCAGATTCACGTACGTCTGCATCTCGTTGATGAGCAAAGGCGCGTAGTCAGTTTTATCGGTTACGCCATCGACGGTCAAGCCATCAAGCGTAAGATTATCTATAGAGATCTGCTTAACCGAAGTCGAAGACCCGTAAATATAGCGGCACACCAAAGCACCGGACGAGCTTCCCGCATCTTTTACAAGGGAGCCCACGGTACCGCCCAGCGTGACATTGTTTACCGTAAGGTCGCCCGCATGGGTTCGAATGAGCCCACAATGCATGTTCTCGTGCTGCGTCGCTTCGCTGTTCTTCTTGTTGCCATTTTGCTCTGCTTTGATTTTGGAATAATGGAACTTGATGTCGGCATTTTTCACCGTCACCTTGGAGCCACTAGCGGGATTACTGGGATAGAAGCTATATCCATTCATGTCGATAGACACGCGTGTGCCATCGTTCGTGCCAATATTGTTTCCTTGGAAAATCTGCTGGTTTCCCGGAATGATATAACTCCGAATATCGCTGGGCGCATACAAATATGCGCACCAGAGCAGCAAGTACTCCGGCGAGTCCATAAAATTCGCCCTGCTATTATTCTCGGGATTATTACCCACCTTCGCATATGCCTTATCGAGGTTGTAGTAATACCTCGTCCAGGCATTCGTGTTGTGGTTCTTGCCGAAATCAGAACGGTTGTGATAGCTGTTGTCGCTTCCCTTCTCGCCGCTCATGTCGAGCTTACCCTCATTAACGTCGTCTTTGGTATGCAGAGAAACGACCGTGTTCCATTCGCCGTCCATGAGCTTGCTGCCCGGCTTTACGCCATTGCCCACCCACTCGTCGAAGGTCGTTATATCGGGTGCCGTAATCTTGATACCAGAAACTTTGTATGCAGTTCCCCAATATGCCCTATCTTCCAGGTACAAACCCGTATAGGACTCGGAGCCATATACTCCAGAAGCCACCTTACTGCCGCGGCCAACGAGCAGACCAAGCGTTGTAGCGCTCTTGGCATTGATGGTGGCACCCGAAAGATCGATGGCGTAGTTGTTGATAACCCATTGACCGCTGGCTGCATATACGAGCCCGCCGAGTTCACCTGAGCTGTTTGCTGTTATGGAAGCGTTGTTCGTCTTGAGAGCATACGTACTGTCGCTAGTGTTTTTGCTGCTATCCCCGATGGTGACAACCGTATTGCCCCAGCTGTAGCCCAAAAGACCGCCAGCGCCGCTCTTCGCGTCACCGTTCTTGCCAACGGTCATGCTGAACGAATTGAACGTAAGTCCTGTGATGTTGACGTTGGTCGCATTCGCCGCGATGCCCTGAGTGATGCAGCCGATAAGGCCGCCAATCTGGGATTTCTTATTGCTCGCGCTGTCGCCCGCGGTAATCGCATTTTCACCCGCGGGCGCGTCACCGACCTCGAGACTCGCCACGTTAACGATAGCGACAACGTCCGCCACATAACCGACAGCGCCGCCGATGCATGTGTTGCCGTTGAGAGTAGCGCCCGTTTTGACGGTCGCTTGTGCCTTTGTGCTGCCGCCCGTGTTGCTGCTACTGAAAGTAACGGTTCCGCCGCCCCTCACGCTACCCGCAATGCCGCCGATGTTGACATCGTTTCCGAACGAATCGTCGCAGGTAATAGCCGCGTTGCACATAACGCTGTTGAGCGTTGCGTCACCCGTGATAGTTGCCGCAAGCGAGCCAGCGTCGACGCCTAAGCCGTTATCGAACTTCATAACGCCATCGACGGTAAGGTTATTCACCGTCGCGCCACCGCCGATAGCGGCAAAGAGGCCCAGACGGCTGTGCCGGTAAATCTTGCCATTGCCGTCGGACGTATCGTTGGACGCAATCGCATTATCACCGCGTATGCCGTACGGCTCGCCAACACCAAGGGTGATCGTATGGCCATTGCCATTAAACGTTCCCTGAAATATCTGAAGATTACTGGCGTTATCGAATCCAAGGCCTCCAATGCCCGTACCCAACAGATTAATGTTAGCGCTGAGGTTAATGGTCACATTGGACCCCAAGAGCTGACCCCTATTGTCAGGGTTTAATCCGTAAACGCCGTTCCAAAGTGCACCAAACTGAAGCGAGAGGGCAAAGCATGCAAAGTCCTTCTCGCTCGTAATCGTCAGCTCTCTGTTGCCGTCGTTCCAGCTCCTTCCATAGCCAACTTGCCAGCTCCAGTCCGTAGTCGAAGGCCCCTCAAGCTCGTGTTTATCCATATTGATTTTGATGAGGTCTTTTCTCAGCGTGTGCCCATCAAGCCTAACGATCTCACCATAGCCGCAACCAGCGTTTTGATCGCTACCCAAGTCATCGATTTTCGTCGCAGGACAACGCTTATAAGCCCAGCAATCGGCGTTGTCGGCATCTGCAGGAACACTATCGCTTCCCGTTCCGCGAGCAAACACGAGCGTCGGGTTACTCGAGCTAACGTTCGTGATTTGAGAAACAACCTTCTTGTAGGTAAAGCTGTTATCGGGAGCAAACTTCATGCCCGAAAAATCGGTCACGCCGCCCAAACGAATCGCAGACCCCCAGCTTTCAGCGGCAATTCCCGCGCCGTTTTCAATCGCACCTTCGTTTTTGACGGTCACCCCATTGATATCGGCAATGCTCCTGTTGTCAATGCAGCCCGCAACACCACCGAACCCCTTGCTCGACTGAAGCAGCTTGGTGCAGTTGACCGTAGCGTTCTTGACTTCAAGCGTCGCGCCCGCACCGCGGCCCAGCCAACCGACAAGGCCACCAGCAAAAGTCGGAGTAGCTTCGAGCGCAAACTTCGTTGAAACGTTCTCGATATGAAGCGGCTTCGAGTTGGCACACCCAGTCACCGAACCGACAAGACCACCGAATACCGCGGTGCCTCCTCCATTGCCGTAGGTGCTCTTGAACGCGCCACCCTTGAACGATACAGTCGCCGCCGAATCAACAAAGCTCAACTTACCGATAGCGGCACCAACGCCATTCGACTCGTTGGCCTTGCCCGCAAGCGTGACACCTCCATCCGTATCAATTTGATCATTGCCGGTAAACTCAACCGAGCTTGCAAAGCTCACCTCACCGATAAAACCGCCGGTATTCATGCTATTTTCATTGCCAACTGAAGCGGGGCAGGTGTACTTCTTGCTGTCCGCGCCGAGCGTGAGCTTGGTCGCCTTACCGATGAAGCCGCCACTGGCGGTGGTGCCCTTGACGGTGAGCATGTGCAGGTCGAGAGCCTCCGTGACGTTGACTGTAGCGCCTGTGTTCGAACCGACGAGACCTACGACACCACCGGCGGAACCGCTTGCAGACTGAACGGTGGCAGCGGGAACATCAAGGGTGCCGACGTTCAGAGTCGCGCCATCCTCGACCGTGCCTACGAGCAGACCGGCATTACCGGAGCTCGTCTTGACGACACCGCCCGCGGCAAGGCTATCGGGAAACTTAACAGACCCCACCGTAAAGGTTCCGCTCTTGACTGTATTCGCTAAAAGACCGATGTTTCCCGCTGCATTTACGTTGAGCTGCTCGAGAGAACCGGCAGGGCCATAGGTGACCTCTGTAGTAAGGTCACCCATCGCCTCACCCAAAAGGGGCGCCGTCAGAGCGGAAGTCGTATCCGTCCCGTCGGTGCCTACGGAATTCGCGATGTTGACCACAGCGTTGAGCGTCTTGCCCCCACCGCTGACCTTCGAAGCGATCATCGGCGCGCTATAGGTAGTTGCGCCTACCCACTTTATCTTGACTGTATTGTTTTGGTCAGTCAGCTTGAGGTTATTAAAAACCGTCCGGTTAGTCGTGAGCTCGACGGGGCTATCAGCGCCATTCATCGACCTATAGATCCTGCCTTCAAACGGATGCTCATCGCTGCCAAAGCCCTGGAAAGACATGCCGTTATTTGCCGACTCGGTGAGCTTCGCATCGCCCGTGATGATAACCTTGATCTGCGCATCATAGTAAAGCGAAGCGTCGGCGTTAGACAGGGCGGCGAACGCCTCCGACGACGTGACATTGAGGCTTTTGATTCCACTGTTATCTTCTTTGAGCTCGATGCCTTCCGCACCATTAGCCTCGAGCAGCTCGACAAGCTTTTTCAAATCCGTGATCGTCGAACCCGCCTGGGCCTCAGCGTCTTCCGAAACCGCGGCATCGGCATCTTGCTCGACGTCATCAGCGGCAGCATCCCCTGCCGCATCGTCGCCCTCCGTCTGATCGCCCGTGGAATCGGAACCCGCGGCGCTATCGACGGTATCGCCCGTTGCGACATCGTCTTTCGCAGCGCCATCCTGGGCACTGTCACCCGCGGCGCCGGTATCACTCGACCCAAACCCATTCGCGGCGTCGCCGTTGGTCTCGCCGCTCTCGGCAGTATCCAACGCCTTCGCAGATGCGGCAGCAATCTCGTTCGAGATGTTCTGCCAGCCTGCCGCCACAGCAGCCACCGTGGGCGAGCATGCTTGGAGCACCATGACCACCGTCATGAACTCTGCGAGTATGCGCTTTGCCGTTCTCATCGATTCCGTACCTCTTATCCTAAAACCCTGCTGCCAGAGTTATTGAGTCTCCGTCGTACCCGTTTGGGTGGTTCCGCTCACGCTAATGCCCAGTTTGTCCCAGCCATCGGGCGTTTTGCCGTCAGCTCGGTAGAAGTTGACGACCAACGAACCCGGCTCCATGGTGAACGTAACCGTGTGATTTGTTTTATCCGCCGTCACACCATGGTTGGTCTCGAAGAACGGGTCGATCTCCACGTTCTCCCCCCATGTGAGCGTGACGTTTGCCGGTGCGCCCGTAACCGTCACACGGTAGTTGTACGCAGCGTAATCAGCAAACTTGCCAGCCTCATCAACCAGCGCGCCCTCAACCGCAGCGGTTTTGGCCTCGGCCCTCTTTGACGGCACGACTTTCGCCGCCAGACAGGTGAGCTCGGTGCCGGGGCTATCGCCCGAAACCACCGTCGCCCTAATCACAAAGTAGGCATGTCCCAGCTTGTCCTCAGGGAACGTCACGGTGTAGTCGTTCTTGGTAGGCTGATTCTCCGGAAGTGTGACGCTGCCGCTGGGCCGGGGCGAATAGCTCCACGTGGCGCCATCGAGCCCATACCCCTCAACCGTCAAGGTGTACGTCACGTTTTTGTCGTTGCAAAAGTTGCTGTTGCTCAGCAAATAGTTGTAGATGCTAAAGGTAAAGCTGCATTGCTCGCTACTGGGATACACCGTAACGGAGCGCTGGGCACGGTCGAGCTCGTCTCTGCTGGGCGTACTCATGTAGCCCGTGAGCAGGTCGCTTGCAAATAGGCTCTGCGCAGTGCCCGTTGCGGCGACGGACTTAAGAAATCCGTTGGCGGTGTAGGCGGAATAGGTAAAGTAACCACCCGTCACGAGCGCCACGGCGCAAGCAAGTGCGATTGCTGCCACAACCAGCTTATTCTTGACTAGGCTTTTGCTTTTTGCCAGCTGCTCGCACTCGGCATCCTGCTGCTTCCCTTGCTCCTCCATGTGCGCCCCCTCTCCTACTTACCGCTCGTGTTGCGCGCGATCAGATAGATCACGTCGGTCTCTTTGGCGCTCTCGTCCCACGAAAGCTTGATGATAAAGTTAAGCGTGTCATTGCCAATCGAGTTGTCGAGCGTCTTGGCGTTGAGCTCGCCTTTTTCGAATACCTTGTATCGGTAGAGCGGGCGCGCGTTGCGCTGGACGTTTTGATAGTCCTTGAATGTAGGGTCGCTTGCGCCGGGGACCGGCACGGCTGCCGGACCGTCGTTCTCCTTGTTGATATATTCGAAGCTCGTCAGCAGGTTCTCTCCGGTTGCTTTCCAGCTATAAGATTTGCCGCCTGCGGTACCGTTCACGTCGGGCGTCTGGAGCGCAGGCGTGTTCTCGGCTTTATACAGCTCGATAGTGAGACCTTTAATGTTGGTCGTATTCGCAAGCTGCAGCTCAAACCCATCGCCGCCCGTCTGCACGCAAAACGGGCGCTTGAGCGTCACCGTGTTGCCGGTCTTGGTATCTCCGTATTCGGGGTTGTATCTCAGGTCGATCTGCTCTGTTGCCGTAGCGTTGGGGCCCAGCACTTTGAGCTCCGCCGGCTCCTTGATCTTGCCAACGGTGGAGCCGCGATTGGCATCGACAAACCATCCGAGTGTCAATCCCAGCAACACGAGAAGCACGGCCACCAGGCCCATGATGGCAAGGGATTCGCGACGATGGTTGCTAGCCCACGTCTTGATGCGCTCGATGCGGCCAACCGGACGCGATTCGCCGTGCGAGCCGAACCCATTGCCGCCGGGGTTTGCCGCTCCTTCGTTGTGCTTGATATCGCCCTGCTCGCGGGCATTAAGCTGATCGTCCATTTATTCATCCGCCTCCTTGGCGGTAAAGCGCACGCGAATGTACTTGATGTTCTTGCCGATAATCTCGTCGGCGTTGTTGTAATAATTGGCGCAGGTCTCCACATCCGCAGAGGACACGCCGGCTCCGACAGGCGGAACCGCGCTAGGCGCCTGACCTGGCACGCTCGTGCTATCGGCGCGGAAATAGCGCGCATGGTTATTGTTGATGTCGCCGACGAGGGTTGTGTATCCCCCCTCGTCGCCTGTGTTAGCGAAAAGGTTGCCACCGTAGCCGGCGTTGCCCGTGTGAACATAGCTCTTGAACTGCTCCGGCCAAATCCAGTAGAGGGTTTTGGTGACGGTTTCGGTCGTGCTATTTGAGTCCGCAGCGTAAAAGCTCGACTTTGGGATGGTAAAGCTCTGCGTAATGACGGTGACGCTGGCCCCGTCCTGGGTCACCGTGGTGGTCGTAGGGACCAGCGGATTCGAGTAAAAGCCAGAGGCGTCTTTGCCCTGAAAAACCAGGATATGACCGCGCACCAAATCTTTAAGCGAGTTGATGATCTCTTCGTTTTTCGATGCATCCGCAGCAGTGCCGCCCGTGCCCGCAACGCTCGTCTGAACAGAAATTTCCCAGGTCATCTCCACCGTGATATCGTGCAGGTCATTGCAGAGCGGCCTGACGTTGAGCTGGAGCTGGCCGGCCGACCCCGGAGAGAGACCGCCATCGGCGCTCATGTTATTGAGGTTGAAAAGATTGTTCACGGCAAGGCTTGTACTGTCCGACGCGTAGTTGTCCTGAGTGTCGTACTTACCCGCCGTGCCGCCCTGCGTTCCCGAGAGCACAAACCGCGGGCCCTTCGCCGCGATCGTGCTCCCCGTGGCACTCACTCGGTTATTCGCGGCAAACCAGGCCAGGCATGCAAAGATGGCAACGATGGCGGCCAGCACAAACAGACCGCTCACCAGGAAATCCTTCCAGAAATCCTTGAGGGTCCGCGCGTGCTCGTCGGCAGCTTGGCGGTACTCGGCCGCCGTCTTGTGCTGCTGGAGCTCGCTATGTCGGTCCATGCCACTCATCGCTTGCGTTTGCCCTGCTAGCGGGCGTGCCATCCTTTCCGCTTGGTCGCGATCAATCCGTTGCTCGTAGGCATAGAATTCAGGCAGAATACAACACCATACGATAAGGTAAAAGAATAGCATTGACCTGCGGTTTGCTCCACAGCGCAAGCCTTAATGATGTCTTAAAGATTACGAATAGCAGCTTCTTCCATATGCCAAGGACATGGTGCAAACAAACCTGACCACTTGCACCAATCCGCAGCACCGGGCAGCGGGCACACGGCGTGCCGCCCCTTAACACCCCAACGCGCGCACGGGTATCGCGTAGATACCGTCCTCGACCTCGCGGGCGTACTCACCCACCCCCACAATCACGGCCATAAACTCCGGTTCGCGTGTGCGTGAACGAGGATTTCCACAGACCTTCTTGCGAACGCGCTTGAGACTCTCGACGCCGGCGCTCGCTTTATCTTCACTTACCTTAATCTCAAAGGCGGCCCACCGTCCATCGGCTAGCTGCACGATGGCATCGCATTCAAGGCCCGAATCGTCGCGATAATAGCGCACGGGCGTGCTATCCAGCAGGTCGAGCGAACGTGCGTAGACCGAAAGATCGCGTATGACCAAATTCTCAAACACCAGACCAAATGTCTGCCAGTCGGCAAGCAGCGCCCGCGAGGACATACCTAGCAAGGCGCAAGCAAGGCTCGGATCTGCCAGATAGCGCTTGGGCTTGACGGTAAAGCGCCGTTTGTCGCGCGCGGCGGGAACCCAACCGGGGACCTCCTCGAGAATGAACATACCTTTGAGGGCATCCAGGTACCTACGCACCTTGGTCTCGTCGGCAAACGCTGCGGGCTCCTCCTCGGCACCGAACATATCCATAAGAATCATTTTATACGTGGCTGCCTGTCCCAGATTGCGCGCGATCGATGCGGAGACTCGACGAGCAATATCGGGGTCGAGACCGACCGCCGGGAAGCTGCTCGAAAACGTGGTGTTGAGATATTCGCGGGCGATGAGCTGGGCGTCAGCCGAAACCATATCGATCGCCTCGGGCCAGCCGCCGCGGCAAGCGGCTTCGACAAGCCCCGGCGTATCGCCATTGCACCGACAGGGCTCAAAACGATGCTCAAACAAGCCCGCCAGGCTCACCTTGCCGTTGGACTCACCTGTCTCGGCAAGCGTCATGGGGTGCATGCGAACGCGGCCGATGCGGCCGGCTCCACTATGCGCGGGCGTCTCCGCCTTTGAGCCAAACGCAGGCGTGGCGGAACCCGTGAGGATATAGGCGCCGCGCGTACCCCGGGTGCGGTCAACCTCGTGTCTAACGTAGTCCCAGATCTGGGGAACGCGCTGCCACTCATCGATAATATGCGGACGGTCTCCCAGCAACATCATCGCCGGATCGGCACGCGCGAGGTCGAGATTCTCGTCGACATACGAGGCGGACGCCCCGTGCTCAAGCGCGGCCCACGTCTTGCCGCACCACTTGGTGCCCGCAATCTCGACCGCGCCAAAGACGCGAAGGTAGCGTTCGATTTGCGCATCCACGATACGCGGGATGTATCCGTCCCGATGTAGCCTCTCGCCCGCCATGAGCCACCCCCGCAGATTTCCAGGTCCTGCTTTCTGATTCTTCTATTCCACTGTAGCAAATTCGGATTTTCGGGTGGTTGCGATTCGGATTTTCGTGTTTTAAGTATTCGGATTTTCTGAACCAGCTGGTCAGTTGGCGCCCTCATTGGCAAAAAGGCGGGGAGCGCCGATACGGCACTCCCCGCCCACTCAATACGCGATAGCTTTCTTGCTTAGAGCTCGTTGGCCGCGTGATACGCCGTGCGAATGGCGCTCGCAATGTCGGCGGTGCGCTCGCCCGAGCAGTCGCCCACGCAGGTCACGGGCACCGTCACGCCGTCCAGGTCAAACGCGTTGGCCTTGGAGCCTACGGCCATCACCACGTAATCGCAGGCGACCTTCACCGGCTCCTCGGCGCCGTCCTCGGTGGTGCGAATGGCCTCCACGCCCTCGTCGGTAATGGCGGTCAGGCGGGTCTTCACGTGCTGTTCCACGTTGTGGGCGGCAAAGTCGCTCATGATCAGCGGCAGAATGGTCTCGGACTCGCCCGCGGCAATCTTGTCGAGCATCTCCACGATCTCCACCTCGCAGCCGTGCTGCAGCAGGTGCTCGGCAGTCTCGGTGCCCACCAGGCCACCGCCAATGACAGCGACGCGGCCGCTGAGCTCCACCTTGCCGGCCAGCACGTCCCAGCTCGAGACGACCTTCTCCGAATCGGCACCCGGAACGGGAATGACCACGTCGTGCGCGCCCACGGCCACAATCGCGGCGTCGGCGGCGTTGAGGTCCGCGGGGCTAGCGGCGTGGTTGAGCTCAACCTTCACGCCCAGGCCGGGCAGAATCTTCTCGTAGTACTCCACCGAGCGCATGATCTCGTCCTTGCGCGGAGGCGCGGCCGCCAGCACAATCTGGCCGCCCAGATGGTCGCTCGCCTCGTAGACGGTCACGTCGTAGCCGCGCTTGGCCGCCACGCGCGCGGCCTCCAGGCCGGCAATACCGCCGCCCACCACGGCGATCTTCTTGTCACCCTCGCCCGGCTTAATGGCGACGGTCGCCTCGTCGCCGTTCTCGGCATTGAGCACGCACGAGATGTACTGACGGTTTTGGATCGCGTCGACGCAGCCCTTGTTGCAGTTGAGGCACTCGCGGATGGGCTCGCCCGTGGCGGCCTTGAGCGCAATATCGGGATCGCACATGAGCGAGCGGCCGTACGCGACGATGTCGGCCGAACCGTCTTCCAGAATCTTCTCGCCCGCCTCGACCGAGACAACGCGGCCGACGGTTGCCACCGGCACGGAGACCAGGGCCTTGACGCGCTCGGCCACGGGCAGCGTCCAGTTGTAGGGCATGGCGCCCATGGGCGGAATGGTGTCGCCCATGTTGCCGGTGTGGTTTGCCTGCGCCACCTGAATCATGTCGATGCCGGCGCCCTCGAGCAGCTTGGCGAACTCGCAGGCCTCATCGGGCAGCAGACCGCCCTTGCCGCGCGGCGTGCCGTCGGGGTTCTCCATGATCACGGGGAGCTTGTACTCCACCATCAGCTGCGGTGCGGCTTCCTTAATGGCGGCGACGACCTCCAGCGCATAACGGACGCGGTTCTCGAACGAGCCACCGTACTCGTCGGTGCGCTGGTTGAGGATGGCGGAGCACAGCGAACCCACCAGGCGGTCGCCGTGGACCTCGATGGCGTCGATGCCAGCCTGCTGCGCGCGGGCGGCCGAGGCGGCGATGGCCTCCTTGATCTGGGTGAGCTGCTCCACGGTGGCCTCGTTCACAAAGTGCTGCATGTCGTGGTGCAGCTTGGCGTAGGCCTGCTTGCAAATCTCGTTGGACTCGGCCATCTTGGCGGCAAAGGCCTCCTCGTCGCCGGCGGCCTTGGCCTCCTGCGCGGCTTTCGCAGCGGCCATGGAGCCCATGACCATGCGGCCGACGCCGGGGACGTCGTACTCGGGATGGAACAGCTGCAGGGCGATCTTGGCGCCGTGCTTGTGGACGGCGTCGGCCAGCGCCTTAAACGTGGGGATCTGGGCGTCGGTCGCCAGCTTGGGCGTGGGGCTTGCGGTCATAACGGGAGCAACGTCGCCAATGACGATGTAGCTCACGCCGCCACGGGCCAGGCGCTCGTAAAAAGCCAGGCTGCGCTCACCGATGGAGCCGTCGCGTTCCTCGTAGCCGGTGGTAAGCGGCGGGAACATAATGCGGTTTTTGAGCTCAAGGGGGCCAACCGTAATGGGTTGAAGCAGCTTGGACGCAGGTGTGGTCATGGACATTCCTCTCTTGTAGGCGCGGCGGCGATGATGCCGCGTAGTTGTCTAGAGGATATGGCATGGAGCCACAGGGGCGCAACGGAAATCGGCGGATAGCAGGTGGCGGCGGGTGGATGGGGATGGGCGGGGCGGCCCGTCGGTTTATCTCAATCTGTAACAGTTACGCGGCAAAATCGGGTCTTACTGTTACAGATCGAGACAAACGGGACCCGCCTGCTAGAAAATCTCAATCTATAACAACAACTCGGCGAAATCCGTCCCTCGTGTTATAGATTTAGACAAACGGGACCCAATCCACCGGTATATCTCGATCTGTAACATCTAGCCGCCCAAATCGGGTCTAGATGTTACAGATCGAGATCTTTGATTGAGAGGTTGGGAATTGGACCGAAAACACGGTCCCGGAATAACAAAAAAGCTCGCCGGCTAGGCCGACGAGCTGCAAGTTCTTGGTCGCGGGGGCAGGATTTGAACCTACGACCTCCGGGTTATGAGCCCGGCGAGCTACCAGACTGCTCCACCCCGCAATGTCTGGGCGCCTCATGTGCGCAAGAAAGAATATTACGCGGGAGTTCGGTAAACGGCAAGGAAAATCTCGTAGAGCATAATTCCTTCATATTTAAACCCCTCAGCCCCTATCACCGTAAACGAATCGCGGCCGAGCGCCGTCGACGGCGCGTATACAATGGTGCGCGTCCTTTTATGCCAACACTGGGAGTAGACATGCTGCTCGCTATCGATATGGGAAACACGCAGACGGCCATGGGCCTGTTCGACGGAGACGAGCTGGTGCAGTCGTGGCGCATGCCCACCGACCGCTCCTATACCGCCGACGAGATCCACGTGCGCCTGATGGGTTTCTTTAAGATGTACGGCCTCTCGCTCGATGCGGTTGACGCGATCGCCTTTGCGGGCGTGGTGCCGCAGCTCTCGCGCGAGTGGCACGCCGTGGCCGACCGCATTGCCGCAGACGCCATCGTCATCGGGCCGCAGACGGCCGCCGTGACCAAGCTGCGCGCGGCGCGTCCCCAAGCCGTAGGCGCCGATCGCGTCGCTAACGCCGTTGCGGCCGAAACTTTCTACGGCGCGCCGGCAATCGTGGTGGACTTTGGCACCGCGACCAATATCGACGTCATCGATGAGGACGGTTATTACATTGGCGGAGCGATCGCGCCGGGCATCCGCATCTCCATGGACGCGCTTGCCGCCCGTGCCGCCAAGCTCGCCAGCGTGCCGCTCGAGGCGCCCGAGCATGCCATCGGCCGCGATACCGAGGAGTGCATCAAGGTCGGCGCCGTGATGGGCGCCGCCTCCATGGCCGAAGGCCTGGTCGCTCGCATGAAGCGCGAGCTGGGCCGCGAGGACGCCACCGTTATCGCCACAGGCGGTCTCGCCGGCATCGTCGCCGATTCGACCGATGCCTTCGACGTGGTCGACGGGCAGCTCACCATCAAAGGCATCTGCGAAATCTACCGCCGCATGCAGAAGCTGGGGTAAGGCGGGGTTTAAGTCGAGCGCGAGCGGCGAACTAGGCAACGCATCGGTCCTATTCCTCAAAAACGAAAATTTTTCGGTTTTGAGGAATAGGGCGCCGGCAACCCATTCCCCAAACAAGCGAAACCCTCCCCGGCACAGCCGAGGAGGGTCTTGTTGTCATCGCTATCTTTGAGCGCGGGCGCCTCGCGTTACAGTCCGCGAATCCGTACGGCCTCGGGCGGAAACTCCTGCTCGCCGGCATCGGTCTTGATGGTCGCGCGGCCCCAGATGTCCAGGCCCGCAAACACACCGACCGCAAGCGGCAAACCGTTGGGCGACACCGCCGCAACCTGACGACCCAGCAGCGGCACCATATCGAAGTACTCACCCAGCACCGGAGCCAGCGGGCCGGCAGCGCCCTGTGGTGTGTTGGCGGCAACCGCCCAGGTGTCCACGCGGGTCAGCACGGCGGTGGCCAATGCCTCGACCAGCACCTCGTCGGCCATATCCACGCCAAGCTCACCCAGCGCCGCACGCTCAATATCAACCGTCACTGCGGCAAACATGCCCGCGGCACCGGCACCGCCGTTGACGGCGACGCGCGCGAACGACGTCTCAAACGCAGGCGCACCGCACACGATATCGCTCGGCCACTGGATACCCACTTTACCGGCAAGGCCCAACCCCGGCGTCGAAGCCGTGCCCACGAGCGCGTCCATCATGCCCATCGCGGCCACAAACGGCAGGCCGTGGAAGGCGTGCATGTTCACATCGGGGCGCACAACCAGCGAAAACGTCAGCGAAGCATCGCCCACGCTCCACGCGCACCAGCCCGCGGACACGCCCTCGCGGCCCGCGTCACGCGCCGCGTCGAGCTCGGTGCCAGCGGCAACAGCATTCATCTCGATCATCTACATACGCCCCAATTCGCCCACGATATGGCCCACGCGATCCTCGGGCTCCTTGACCTCGACGCCGTTGTAGCGGAAGAACCGAGCCGGGTCGTGCATCAGGTCCTCGAGCGGCACCAGCACAAAGTCACGCTCGCCGATCAGCGGATGCGGCAGGCGCAGCTTCTTGCCGCCGTGGGTCTCGCCGTCCATCCACAGCAGGTCCAAGTCGATGGTGCGCGGGCCGTTGGCCTTGGCCTTCTTGGAACGGTCGCGGCCCAGCTCGGCCTCGATCTTCATGAGCTCGTCAAGCAGCACCAGCGGAGCCAGCTCGGTCTTAATCTCGATGACGGCGTTGGCAAACGCGTCCTGGCGCGTCTCGTAGGCCGGCTCGCTCTCGTAGATCTTGGAGGAGTTGGACACGCAGGTGAGTGGAATCTCGGCGATCATGTCGCGTGCGGCGCGGATGTTGTCACAGCGATGCCCCAGGTTGGAGCCCACGGCCACAAACGCGCGGCGCGGCTGCGGCTTGGCAACCGCCCAGTAGCCGTTCAGGAACTGCGCAAAGCCCGCGGCGTCGTGCACGCGCACAATGTTGGCACCGGCCTGGATGGCGCCCAGGCACACGCCAAACGTAGCGGCATCGCGCTCGGCGGCCTCGGTCACGCCCGAGACGGCGCCCACAAAGCGCTTGCGCGATACGGCGCACATGAGCGGATAACCCAGTGACGCCATCTTGGCAGTCTCGCGCTGGATGACGATGTCCTCGTTGGCCGTCTTGCCAAAGCCCGGACCGGGATCAATGCAGATGCGGTCGCGCGACACGCCGGCGTGGATGAGCGCGCGGGCCTGGTCGGACAGAAAGCCCATGACGCGGCGCATGATGGGCGCCGAATCGGGCAGGGTGAAGCGGCGGAGCTGCGAGGTGGGCACGTAGGCTTCCTCGCGGCGGGCGCTGCGGCGCATCATGGCGGCCAGGCGGTCATTGGGCTCCGATGCGGCCTCGGTGGCCTCGGGCGCGGGCGCGACGGTCTCGGCGGCAGCAGCCTGCTCGGCGGCCGGCGTCTCCTGCTCGCTTGCAGGCTCGGTCGCGGGCTCCGGATCGCCAAACGGCAACGAGGGCTGCACCACGCCGCCCGGAAGCTTGGCCTCCGGCTTAGGCTCGCCCAGCAACTTGCCGCGACGGCGGCGAGCCGGCTTCTCAGCCTCACGCGCGGCCTCGGCAGCCGCCTCGCGCGCCTTCTCGGCAACAAACGCCGCAGCCGAGGTATCGAGCTGCACCGTTGCGTGCGTGCGTGTAGGCGCGGCGACCTCGCCGGCATGCATCACGATGACGCCGCAGGTGCTCGTCTTAACAAACTCGACCATCTTGGGGTCGGTGAAGCCCGTCACGTCGTTGACGATCGAGGCGCCGCAGCGCACGGCCGCCTTGGCAACCGCCACGTGGCGCGTGTCGATCGAGACGATGGCGCCCTCTTTGGCCAGCGCGCGCACCACGGGCAGCACGCGGCGAGCCTCCTCGTCGGGATTAACCGGGGTAAAGCCGGGGCGCGTGGACTCACCGCCCACGTCGATGATGTCGGCGCCGGCGTCAAGCATCGCCAGGCCGTACTCGATGGCGGCATCCGGGTCGAAGTGCTCCCCGCCGTCGCTAAACGAATCGGGCGTCACGTTGAGGACGCCCATGATGCGCGGACGGTCAAAGCTGAGCTCATACTTTCCGCACCGCCATGTCTTGCTGTCGTTCGCCATGAACATCCTCCTAAAATGCCCACGCCGCCGAGCTTGGGGAGCTGGCGGCGGGGTCGCTTTGCACTCAGTCTTTCTATTGTATCCGCGCACACGGGCTAGAACGCAAACGCGGCCGCGATGTCGCAAGAAATCAGCAGGTCGGCATTTGCATCCTGATCGGTAGGCGCCAAATTGCAAATGGCCAGCGTATCGCCAGTAAAGTAACGCGTAAGGCCTGCCGCCGGATACACCACGAGCGAGGTCCCACCCACAATGAGGGCATCGGCCGCGGCAATGGCGGCAACGGCACCGGTCAACACATGCTCGTCGAGCGGCTCTTCGTAGAGCACCACATCGGGCTTGATGCGACCACCGCACGCGGGGCACACGGGCACGCCCGCGGCGTCCTCGTGCTCGCGCGAGCAAATCCACTCGGCGCTATAGACCGCGCCGCACGACTGGCAAATGTTGCGATGGACCGATCCGTGCAGCTCGAACACGCGCTGCGAGCCCGCCATCTGATGCAAGCCGTCGATGTTTTGCGTCACCACGGCATCAAGCTTGCCGGCGCGCTCCAGCTCGGCCAGCTTGGTGTGACAGCTGTTGGGCTTAGCGTTAAGCGCGATCATCTTGGTGCGGTAAAAGTCGAAGAACTCGGCCGGATGTGTCTCATAAAAGCTATGCGAGAGCATAGTCTCGGGCGGGTAGGCAAACTGCTGGTGATACAGGCCGTCCACGCTGCGGAAATCGGGGATGCCACTTGCCGTGGAAACACCAGCGCCGCCAAAGAAGACCACGCGCTTGTGGGTGTCAAACAGATCCGCCAGCGCGGCGGACGCCTGCCTGGGGTCCGATATTGCCTGCGTCATATGAGCCCTCCGTCCTTGTTGATCGGGCGGCGTCGGGCGATGTCCCAGCATGCGACCTTTAAGTCAGCATGCGCGGAGCCCACCCCGCCCCTGTTGCGCTAATCTTAAGCCTGCCAACCCCGTCGAAAGGACACCATGCCTCAGACTTACACTTTCGCCTCGTGGAACGTCAACGGCCTGCGCGCCGTGCTCAAAAAGGACCCGAGCTTTATCCAGATCGCGCAAGAACTCGACGTCGATATCCTGGCGCTGCAAGAGACCAAGTTGCAAGAAGGCCAGGTCGATATTGACCTGCCCGGCTATCACCAAACCTGGAGCTACGCCGAGCGTAAAGGCTATTCGGGCACTGCGGTCTTTAGCCGCCAGGAACCGCTGCGCGTGCTGCACGCCGACGCACTGCTACCCTACGCCGGCGAGAACGAGGCGGCCGTACTCGTCGCCCAAGCCGCAACCGAGGGCCGCGTCTGCGCGCTGGAGTTCGACAAGTTCTGGTTTGTGGATGTCTACACTCCCAACGCGCAAAACGAACTCGCCCGCATCGACGTGCGCATGGCCTGGGACGATGCTTACCGCGGCTTTTTGAACGCGCTCGAGCGCGAGACCGGCAAACCCGTCGTGACCTGCGGCGACTTTAACGTGGCGCACGAGGAGATCGACCTTAAGAACCCCAAGTCCAACCGCGGCAACGCCGGCTTTTCGGACGAGGAGCGCGGCAAGTTTACCGAGCTGCTCAACGCCGGCTTTACCGATACCTGGCGCGCGGCAAACCCCGACGTCGAGGGCGTCTACAGCTGGTGGAGCTATCGCTTTAATGCCCGCAAGAACAACGCCGGCTGGCGCATCGACTACTTCCTGGTAAGCGACGCAATCGCCGACAACGTACGCGACACCGGCATCCGCGGCGACATCTTCGGCAGCGACCACTGCCCCGTCACCCTCACGCTAGAGCTCTAGCCCCAGCTGATCCCCTGGGGACGGAGGAAAACGAATCATTTTGGGCCTCGTGGTGGTATCCACGTGACCCATCCGCCACGAAACACGCCCATCTACTACGTTTAAGCCACCACCCTCAACCACAGCGAACAACGCAAAAAGAAAACCGCAGGTAGAAAGCCTGCGGTTTTTCATAAAACGCGGTTGTGTTTGGGGGTGTCGGGTCAAACGTAGTAGATAGGCTGATTTCGTGGCGGGCGAGTTCAGCTGATTCCCCGGGGACGTCTGGAGACGGAAGAAAACGGATCAATTTGGCTCTTGAGGGTCACGACGCCCGTCATATCAGCCGGCCATTCCAAAACTATGCCAGTTTACGGGGCTAAATCGCGAACCCCCAACCATACGCAATTCCGAAATAATAAAACCGCAGGTAAACGGCTTGCTCTATTTCAAAAATAGCCGGCATGGTCTGCTTGTGCCAATCTGGCCCCGTAAACCGGCATAGTTTTAAAATGGCACTTCGGCAGTATTGATTCCCGCCCCGGCGCAACCAGCCCTACAGTCCGTACTTCACGACGACTCGGTTGATGCGGCGACACCAAGGCTTGTACAGGGCGACCAAAAACACGCAGGTCGCAAGGCCGTGCGTGATATCGAACGGTACGGCGGTGGCAAGACGCGCCATGGCACCCGCCCACGTGAGCGGTTGAACAAAACCGATAATGTCGTAGGCGTTGATCACAACGCCGTACAGCAAACCCGAAGCAAAGCCGTAGGTCAGCAGCGCCGGCATACGCACGGTGCCGTCGGCGCGGTCGAACGCACCCGCATGCGCCAGCGCGCCGCCAACATAGCCAACCAGGCCCCAGGCATACATCTGCCACGGCGTCCACATGCCCTGTCCAAAAAAGAAATTGCTGGTCAGCGCCGCCAACGCGCCAACCATAAAACCATTGCGGCGACCAAGCGTCGCCCCCGCAATAATGGCGATGGCACTCACCGGTTTAAAGTCGGGAATGGGGCCAAACAGAATGCGCCCCGCCGCAGCCAACGCCGCCAGAACCAGCGTTGGCATAATCTGGCGTAAGCCCGGGCGCGACGCCTCGTAGCCCGCAAAGAACAGCGCGAGCACCAGCGCCACCACGACAAGCATGGCAAGTGCCGCCTGTTCAACGCCCGCCAGCAACGCCGCAGCCATCACGGCTGGCACCGCCAGCAGCAGCGGTATCTCCAGTTTTGCGAGTAGGCGCACGATGCGATAATCCGCCATCCCATCACGCCCTATAAAACACGTTGTCGGCAAGGAAGTCGGTCGGCGGCTCCATGCAGGCGATCTCGCCGTCAAACATCATGGCAATGTCATCGGCAACCTGCTCGGCAAAATCCAGATCGTGCGTGGCCATAATGACGGTGCCGCCAGCCTTCGCATGGTCACGCAGGGCGCGGGCGATAATGCAGCGACTTGCCAGGTCTAGACCCTTGGTGGGCTCATCGAGCAATAGCAGTTCGGGGCCAATTAGCAGCAGTTTTGCCAATGCAAGCAGTTGACGCTGCCCGCCCGAAAGATCGTACGGATGGCGCCCATCCAGACCCGACAGCCCCAAGCTCGCCGCACGCTCCCGCGCCAAGTTCTCGTCATATCCGCAGGTCGAGGCCCATTCCATCAGCTCATCGTGAACCGTCTCGGCAACCAGCAATGCTTTGGGATTCTGAGGCAGCAGCGCCGCCGAGGCCGCTCCGCGCACCATGCGGCCGCGCTGCAGCTTGGCGGTCTTCGCCAGCACCGAGAGCATCGTCGACTTACCGCATCCGTTGCCGCCCACGATCGCATGCACCGCACCGGCCGAAAACGCCACGTCGAGCCCGCGCAGCACCCAGCCGCCCGCGCGATCGTAGCGAAACCAGCTCCCTGCCAGGGTGGTAGCCGACCCGCCGTGCATTTTTTGGAGTATTCTGCTCCCATCCGTGCGCGGGAAGGCTTCCGAGCCGTTCTCGAGCGACGTTTGCGCCACAAATTCGGACGATTTGTCCAATTCCGAACTTTTTTTCGCGCTCGATACGTCCCCGGGCGGCTCCAGAGAGCCCAAATTGTCCTCACGCCCGCTGAATACTCCGTTTTTTGCACATCGGACGGCACCCCACCCCAACATGTCGTCGGAAAACAACGATTCTCGGCGTCCCAAAGAAGCCATATCCGCCACCTCGCGCACGCGACCGTCCTCAATCCGGTACGCACACGTCGCATACTCGAGCATTGGGCGCGGTTGATGCGTAGCCACAACAACCGTGCAGCCCAACTCACGGTTCACACGAAACAGCGCGTGCAGAAAACTCTTCTCGGCAACGGGATCGAGCTGAGACGTGGGCTCGTCGAGTAGCAGCACACGCGGACGCAGCGCCAGGACGGCGGCAAGCGACAGCAGCTGCTTGCGGCCGCCCGAAAGCGTATCGGTATCGCGATGAAGCCAGTCCTCCAGACCAAAGAAATAGCTGGTCTCAGCTACGCGACGGCGCATCTCATCACGTGCTAGCCCCAAGTTTTCCAGGCCAAACGCCATCTCGTGCCACACGGTCTCGCACACGATCTGGTTCTCGGGATCCTGAAACACGTAGCCCACGCGCTCCGCCGATGCCCGCACGTCCATGTCGGCAACGTTCTCGCCCAGCACGCGCGCATCGCCAGTGCGCTCGCCCGCCGGAGCGATCTCGGGCTTGAGCAGCGACAGCAGCGTCGACTTACCCGATCCGGTACCGCCAACAAGCAGCGCAAATGCACCTTGGGGAACACGCCAATCAAGTCCCTCGAGCACCGGTGCCCCGGCCCCGGGATAGGCAAAACTAAGGCCCTGCACCTCAATCGCCGGAATATCCGGGCCGCACGCCGCGCCCGACACCGGGCCCCTATCCAACCGAGCCATCAGCCAAACCTCTTCTCGTCAATCGCATGCAGCACGCAGGGCAGCACCATCCAGGCAGCGTACACGACATAGCCCAGCCACGGCGCGGGCACCGAAAGCTGCGGGTAAAACGAATACTGCGCTGTCGCGGTCCATGCCACCGCCACCGCGGCGGCACCAAACACTGCAAGTCCAACCAGCGCGGCAGCATCGCCGCGCCTCAGCCGATACCGCGCATACGTCGTACGGCGCGACGCAGCACCCCACCCGCGAGAGCGCATGGCATCCGCGCGCTCAAGCGAATCTTCCATGCCCCAGCCCATCAGCACGCTCGATGCCCGCAGGCGCGAGCGCACGGGGTCAGCCGGCGCGCGTCCCGGTACATCAATCGCGTCCTGCACCGCCAGCACCGTGCGGCCGCGGCGCAAAAACTGTGGGATAAGCCGCATGCACATCGAAATCATGAGCGCGATCACCGGCGCGGCGTTGCCCAAAAGCGCAAGCACCTTGTCGTAGCCAAGCATCGACGCCGCGGCCTCAAACCACAGCACGCTCGCCACAAACAGCCCACCCATGCACAGGCCGTACATCATGCTCTCCAAATACACCGCGCGCATGCCAATATGGAAAAGCTCGGTCGAGCCCGATGCGCTAAACAGCGGGTTGACCAGTGCAATGATCAAAATCACCGGCAGCTGCCAGCGAAGCGCGCCCAACGTGCGGGCAGCCCCGCGCGTCGCAAATCCATACGCCAACCCGCCCGCGAGCGACAGCGCGATCAGCACCGGTTGCATCGAGAACATGGTGAGCCCCAACGTCAGCACCATGTAGAGTGCCGGCACCGCCGGATGCGACATCGAGAATGCCGCGACGGGCTCGTTGCCCGATTCCTCTCGCATGATATCCACGGGCACCCCCGTCCCCTCGCTCAAACGACAACGCCGCAGCGCCTCCGCCATACACAACCAGCGCAAACGCCGCACCGCCGGCCCAAGCATCAGCTGCCGCAAACCAATCGTTACGCGCTCATCATATGCCTGCGGTATCATATTGCGCCGTGTATCGTTTCCAAACACACGTCTCTAATAACGTAACAGGAGATCACATGGACGCAACCGCAATTATCCTCGCCGCCGGCGAGGGCACCCGCATGAAGTCGAACCACTGCAAGGTTTCGCACAAAATCCTGGGCAAGCCCATGGTTCAGTGGATCGTCGACGCCACCATCAAGGCCGGCTGCAGCCGCGTCGTGGTCGTCATCGGCAGCCACGCCGACGAGATGCGCGCCCTCATCGATGGCGCCTACGCCAACAGCGCCACCAAGGTCGAGTGCGTCGAGCAGACCGAGCGCCTGGGCACCGGCCATGCCGTCAAGGTCGCGCTCGAGGCCTGCGGCATCACGCAAGGCCCCGTCGTCGTGCTCAACGGCGACCTGCCGCTCATCACCGCCGACACCGTCGCCAAGTTCGCACAGACCGTCGCCACCGGCGAGCTCGCCTGCACCGTCATGACCATGACCCCGCCCGATCCTTTTGGCTACGGCCGCATCAAGCTGGGTGCCGATGGTCAGATCGAGCGCATCATCGAGCAGAAGGACTGCACGCCCGAGCAGGCCGCCACGCTGCTGGAGTGCAACGCCGGCTGCTACGCCTTCGACGGCGCGCAGCTCGCCGCCCACATCAACGAGATCGGCAACGACAACGCGCAGTCCGAGTACTATCTGCCCGACATGCTCGAAATCCTCAAGGGTCACGGCCAGGCAGCCTCCATCTTCCACTGCGACGACTACCGCGACGGCCTGGGCGTCAACAGTCGTATCCAGCTCGCGCAGCTCACCGCCATCGCGCGCGACCGCATCAACGAGCACTGGATGGCAGAGGGCGTCACGTTCATCGACCCCACGCAGGCTTGGATCGGCCCCGACGCCACCATCGGCCGCGACACCGTCGTGTGGCCGCAGACGCACCTGATCGGCCACGTCACCGTGGGCGAGGAATGCCAGCTCGGCCCCAACAGCCGTCTCACCGACACCACCGTCGGCAGCGGCTGCACCATCGATGAGACCATCGCCATCGAGGCCGTCATCGAGAACGGCGTCGACTGCGGCCCGCGCGCCTACCTGCGCCCGGGCACCCACATGCTCGACGGATCCAAGGCCGGCACGCACGTGGAGATCAAGAAGTCCACGATCGGCGAGGGCTCCAAGGTTCCGCACCTGTCCTACATCGGCGACACCACCATGGGCTCCGGCGTCAACGTGGGCGCGGGCTCCATCACCTGCAACTACGACGGCGTGCACAAGCACAAGACCGTCATCGGCAAGGATGCCTTCATCGGTTCCGACACCATGATGGTCGCGCCCGCCCAGATCGGCGACGGCGCGCTCGTGGCCGCCGGCTCCGTCATCACCGAGCCGGTCCCGGCCGACGCACTCGGTCTGGGCCGCGCCCGTCAGGTAAATATTGAGGGCTGGGCCGCCGATTATCGCCGCCGCCTGCACGAGGACGACGAGGTATAACGTTTTACCAAGCATCTAAGGAGCTGTTCCCATGGGGACGGCTCCTTTTTCTATCGTGACCTGCGCGACAGGATGAGTGGTCGGTTCGTGTCCGTTGACGGTAAAGACGTTATCAAGACCCGATTAACCCCGTCGCGCGGTTACAATGCAACAAGGCATCTATATGGCATTCGATATAAAGGAGAAGGGTAATGCCGATTAATGATCCCGAGAAGTCGGAGAATATGCGCAAGTCCATCCGCGTGTATTCCGGTTCCTCCAACCGTCCCCTCGCTCAGAAGATTGCTGAGTACCTTGGGGTCGAGCTTTCGGGCCTTACGCTAAAGCAGTTCGCCAATGGTGAGATTTACGCCCGCTACGACGAGACCGTCCGCGGCGCCGACGTCTTCCTGATTCAGTCCGTGGCCGGCGGCAACGTCAACGACATGCTCATGGAGCTGCTCATCGCCACCGACGCTGCCAAGCGCGCATCCGCCCGCTCCATCACCGCCGTTATCACCCACTACGGCTATGCCCGCCAGGACCGCAAGGCCGGCCCGCGCGAGCCCATCACCGCCCGCCTCGTCGCCAACCTGCTCGAGCGTGCCGGCGTCAACCGCATCATCACCCTCGACCTGCACCAGGGCCAGATCCAGGGCTTCTTCGATATCCCGGTTAACCACCTGTCCGCACTGCCGCTGTTTGGCCAGTACTACAACGACATGCACTTCGACACCGACAACCTGGTTGTCGTCTCCCCCGACGTGGGTCGCGCCAAGGCCGCCAAGAAGCTGTCCGACATGCTCGGCTGCGACCTGGCCATCGCCCACAAGGGCCGTCCGCGCCACAACGCCGCCGAGGTCATGGGCATCATCGGTGACATCAAGGGCAAGACCTGCATCATCAACGACGACATGATCGACACCGCTGGCACCCTGTGCGCCAACGTCAAGGAGCTCAAGGCTATGGGCGCCGGCGACATCTACGTCTGCGCCACCCACGGCATCTTCTCCGGTCCGGCCATCGAGCGCCTGAACGATGCCCCCATCGTCGAGTGCGTCGTCACCGACGCCATCCCCGTCGAGGTCGGCGGCAAGATCAAGACTATCTCGGTCGCCGAGGAGTTCGCTCAGGCCATCTCCGCCGTTTACCACGAGGAGCCCGTCTCCACGCTCGTCGGCGGCGACTTCGCGCTGTAATCGCATCGTCCTTGCAACCCGGCGCATCGCCGTCGGAACAGAAGAAACCCCCGCGCTCCCCCTTGCTTCGCAAAGGTCGCGCGGGGGTTTCTTCTGTTCCGACGGCTCGCTCTGCCGCGGCCGCGCTTTTGTCTGGTGGGATTTCGCTGAAACGAAGTCTCGCCTTCGGCGGGCGTGGTAGCCTTTGTCGTTGATTAAACTTTTATGTGTAACGGAAGGACAAATATGGCAGCTGCACAGCCGCTTAAGATTCGCATGGTTGCCGGACTTGGCAACCCGGGTGAGGAATATGCCGAGACCCGCCACAACGCCGGCTTTAAGGCGATCGATGAGCTGGCCCGTCAGGCCGGTGTCACGTACTGGAAAAACCAGGCCGGCGCCGAGGTCGCACTCATCAACATCAACGATCCCGAGGAAGAGGGTGGCAAGCGCCAGATCGTGCTGGTCAAGCCGCAGTCGTATATGAATACCTCGGGTGGCCCCATCTCCAAGCTCTGCCGCGAGTACAAGATCAAGGCCGAGGAGCTACTCGTGATTCACGACGAGCTCGACATCCCCGCCGGTGACGTGCGCGTCAAGGTGGGCGGTGGCCACGCCGGGCACAACGGCCTGCGCTCCATCATCGACAAGATGGGCAGCCGCGACTTTAGCCGTATCCGCACCGGCATCGGCAACCCTCCCGGCAAGATGGCCGTGGCAGACTATGTGCTCAAACAGCTGCGCGCCCGCGAGGCCGATGACTTCCAGGACACCTGCGCCCGCGCCGCCGACGCCGCGGGTCTCGCCATCGTGCACGGCGTGATCTATGCCCGCGACCACGTCAACGGCGCCGCCTCCGCCAACGGCAAGCACTAAAACCTACCGTTTAGGGACAGGTTTATTTTGGCAGGTTTTATCTGCGGAAACGCCCCGGTGGCCGCATCGCAATAAACCCCGCGCCGCCATACACGCATAACACCCCAAAGGGGGCCGGCCTCATCACAACCCGAGGCCGGCCCCCTTTGCCGTTTTGCCTGATAAAACCGACCAAAATAAACCTATCCCTATTTGGTAGGTCGAAGTGGATAAACCCTTTTCCCAACCGCCGAAGACACACGTAAACAGCATGTCCATGAGGGTATAATTTGCACCGTATGTCTGCACAACGCCTGTGCGCGTACGGTTTTACTCGGGCTACCGTCCATTTCCGTGGAGGCACGGTTCGGCGGCCCTAACAAGAGAGGGGTTCTATGTATAAGATCCTGGAGAAGACGCAGTTCTCGGAGAAGGTGTTCAAGTTCCGCATCGAGGCGCCCGCGATCGCCAAGCATGCGCACGCTGGACAGTTCCTCATGGTTCGCGCCAACGAGACGGGCGAGCGCGTCCCGTTTACCCTAGCTGGTTGGAACGGTGACGAGGGCTGGGTCGAGTTCATCTTCATGGTGATCGGCAAGACCACCGAGATGCTTTCCACCTATGAGGCCGGCGAGTCACTGCGCGACGTCGTGGGCCCGCTGGGCGTTCCCACCGAGATGGCCGAGGGCCCCTGCGCCGTCATTGGCGGCGGCGTCGGCCTGGCAATTGCCTTCCCGGTCGCCAAGCACCTGGTCGAGACCGGCCACGAGGTCCACGCCATCATGGGCGCCCGCACCAAGGACCTCCTGCTCATGGAGGACCAGTTCCGCGAGCTCCTCGACGAGGACCACATCCACATCACCACCGATGACGGCTCCTACGGCGAGCAGGGCGTTGTCACCGCTCCGCTGGAGCGCCTGCTGCAGGACAAGGCCGTGAGCCAGGTCTTCTGCGTCGGCCCCGTTCCGATGATGAAGTTCTCGACCCTCACCGCCCAGAAGTACGACACCCCCATCACCGCGTCGCTCAACCCCATCATGGTTGACGGCACCGGTATGTGCGGCTGCTGCCGCGTCGAGGTGGGCGGCGTGACCAAGTTCGCTTGCGTCGACGGCCCCGACTTCGATGCCACCCTGGTCGACTGGGATGACCTTCGTGCCCGCCAGGCCGCTTACCGTTCCGAAGAGGGCGAGTCCCTCAAGGCCTATGAGGAAAAGAGCTGCGCATGCCACTAGTTAACGGTCGTTTCGTTGCCGATATGAAGTCGCCCCGCACCCCCGATAACGAGGAGCCGGCTGCCGAGCGCGCCTGCGACTTCCGCCCCGTCGACAAGGGCTTCACCGAGGAGATGGCGCTGGCTGAGGCCGAGCGCTGCCTCAACTGCAAGAAGCCGTTCTGTGTTGAGGGCTGCCCCGTCAACATCAACATCCCCCGCTTTATCGAGCAGATCCGCGCGAAGGACTTCGGCGGCGCTCTCGATACCATCCGCGAGGACTCCATGCTTCCCGCCATCTGCGGCCGCGTCTGCCCGCAGGAGAACCAGTGCGAGGGCAAGTGCATCCGTGGCAAGAAGTCCGAGCCCGTGGCCATCGGCCAGCTCGAGCGCTTCCTGGGTGACCGCCCCGAGCTCGCTTCCACGCCCAAGATGGCTCCCAAGAACGGCAAGAAGGTCGCCGTCGTCGGCTCCGGCCCGTCCGGCATCACCTGCGCCGGCGAGCTCGCCCGCAACGGCTTTGACGTCACCGTCTTCGAGGCATTCTTCACCGGCGGCGGCGTGCTGGTCTACGGCATCCCCGAGTTCCGTCTGCCCAAGGCAGTCGTCAAGCGCGAGATTGACGGCCTGGAGGACATGGGCGTCAAGTTTGAGTACAACTCCGTCGTGGGTAACATGGCCACGGCCGAGGAGCTGTTCGAGCAGGGCTTCGACGCCATCTACGTGGCGACCGGCGCTGGCCTGCCCAAGTTCCTCAACGTCCCCGGCGAGAACCTGCCCAACGTCTTCTTCGCGAACGAGTACCTCACCCGCGTGAACCTGATGAAGGCCAACAAGTTCCCCGAGTACGACACCCCCACCAAGCACGGCAAGAACGTCGTCGTCTTTGGTGGCGGCAACGTGGCTATGGACGCCGTCCGTACCGCCAAGCGCCTGGGCGCCGAGCACGCCATCATCGCTTACCGCCGTACCGAGGACGAGATGCCCTGCCGTCGCGCCGAGCTGCACCATGCTAAGGCCGAGGGCGTCGAGGTTCTGCCGCTCGTCTCCCCGCTCGAGTTTGTCGCTGGCGAGGACGGCTCCGTGTGCGCCGTCAAGGTCCAGAAGATGGAGCTCGGCGAGCCCGACGAGTCCGGCCGTCGTCGCCCGGTGCCCATCGAGGGCGCCATCGAGGAGATCCCCTGCGACGTCGCGATCTCGGCTATCGGCACCAACGCCAACCCCTTCGCTGCCAAGATCGGCGGCAAGATGGAGCTCAACAAGTGGGGCTACATCGTCGCCGACGAGGAGACCGGCCAGACCACCGATCCCCGCATCTGGGCCGGCGGCGACATCGTCACCGGTGCCGCTACGGTCATTCTGGCGATGGGCGCCGGCAAGAAGGCCGCCGCTTCCATCACCAAGAGCCTGCTGGGCGAGTAATCACCTACAGCGCTCGCCATCAAACGGCAAAGTCCCCGTCGAGCACACGCCCGGCGGGGACTTTTTTCTATGCCGGCCGCCCCAACCACCACGATGGGGACAGGCACCTTTGTGGTGGTTGGGGACTTGCCCGGTCGTTTTGTCTCAATCTGTAACAGTTAGAGGCTAAATATCCCGCTTGGTGTTACAGATTGAGATTGTGCTGAAGCCGAGGATGGGCGCCGTCGCCAAAACCTAACGCTTGCGGCGCTTGGTCGCAGCGATGCCTGCCGCGGCAACGGTTGCGCCGGCGATGCCCAGGGCGGCGACCGTCATCGCGGCGCTATCGCCCGAGGCGGCCAGGGCGGTGTCGGCTTTCTCGGCCGGAGCGGCCTTGGCGACCGTTTTGGTCACCGTAATCGTCTTAGCTGACGTTACGGCAGGCTTGACCTCCGGTTTGACCCCCGGCTTCTGCTCGGGCTTCACCTCGGGCTTCACCTCGGGCTTGACCTCGGGCTGCGGCGCCGGCATCTCCGGGTCGACCGGGACCGGCTTAGCCTCGGGCGTAAACGTCAGGTCGGTGATTAGCCATAGCGTACGGAACAAGCCGGGAACAGGCGCATGCTCGCTTGCCTTATCCACCCGATAACTGCACTCCACGCCATTGACCATCAGTTTAATGTTAGACGTAAAGAAGAAATCCCACGCCGGCTTAAAGTACAGGCCATAGCGATAGGTCACACCAGATTTAAAAGCGTCGATGTGGTTGGTGATTTTCCGGTCCCAGAATATATCGGAGTTCACTTCACTGCCATCGCTGCCCGTCCAGAACTCACACTGAAGAATGGAGTTCGAGCCCGCCGGAGTGTCTGCCGTAAAGTCCGGTTTATCGCCCGCCCTAAAGATGGTGGTGGCGTCGTCAATCTCGATAACGTCGATAGTTTGCCAATCATCAACCGGCTGCTCGCACAGCATATTGGCCGCATTGGGCGCAAACACGCCATCGACGGTCTTATCTGTCACGTCGGTCACACCATGCGACGTAATGGCGTCGTTTGCCGGCGCGGCGGCGTTGTCGCTGGGATTGTTTTGTTCAGCGGGTGCCGCATTGTTAGACTCATCGGCGGCGTCAGCCGGAGTCGTCTGCTGAGGTTCGGCGACAGTTTGTGCCGCCAGAGCAGCGTCGGTTGCAGGCGTGGTCGCCGGAGCCGCATCCTCCGCAACTGCCGGCGTCACCAGAGCTGCGGCAACCTCGCCCGTCGCGGCGGCGGAATCCGCGCACTCGGTCGCGAGCGCCACGCTCGGCAGCAGTAGCTGGACGATCATGAGTGCGCACGCACCGACGCTGGCAATCTTCACGCCCACGCAACGCCAAGTACCGTGAACGAGCGAGCAAGCGCGCTCGCGCTGGGTTTGCTTATCAAAGTGGCTTCCGTTCATAACGGCCTCCCTAATCGAAGGATTAACGCCACTACAAAGGCGCCTGTCCCTTTGCGGTGGTCCTGTACAACCAAGATGCGCCAAATGGCCCCGTACGCCTAGGTTCGTACATGCGAGCCCAGGCTGTTACCTACGAAAATACAAAAAGCTGCCGCGAAGACACTTATGCCCACACAGCGGATAAAAATGGCTGTGAAAGCTAATGCTAGCTGCTGCGGCGCTTGGACGCGACGAAGCCGGCGCCGATGACGGACGCACCGGCAATGCCGAGGGCTGCCGCCGCCATCGCAGCGTTGTCGCCTGTGGCAGCCAGAACACCGGAAGCGTTTTTGGCGCCGGCGGCAGTCTTGGTCGTAACGGTCTTGGTGACCGCCGTGGCGGTCTTTACGTCCTTGTCTACGGACTTGAGGCCAGGCTTCTGCTCGGGATTGGGTATGGGGTCGGGATCGGGCTCCGGCGTCGGCTCTGGATCGGGCGTCGGCTCCGGCTCCTGTCCGTCTCCAAAATCAATCACTACATCATGGGCGACCTCAGCAGAACCGACGATATCCGTAATGGCAGACGAACCGGCAACACCGACGACCTGCCCGTTCTGGGAGCTCGGCCATTTCCCCGTATCGACAACCTTTTTCACATCGCGCACGGCACCGTCCGTCGGAGTCGTAATCATCGCGTTTCCTCGTAAATCGATCATCGCGGCACGGAACAGCGTCGCAGTCGCGTCGTTGCAGTTGATCGCATAGATTCCCGCAGTCGCGCCCGAGGCCTCAATCTTCGATTTGCGAATCTTGATACGAGGCGTTTCCGACCCGGTGTTTGCCTCTGCCATGATTCCAAAACTTTGATTGCGGACGGCATCGATGCCGTTTGCAGCAGACAGGCTTCGAGACGTAAGATTCGACTCCTCGACAAGCATCCACACCGCACCGCTTTGCGAACGCGCGCTGATGCCCGCCGAGAGCGAAGCCGCACTGCCGGCGGAAAGCGCGACATCGGCTCTGTTGACGATTTTCATGAGGGTATTCTTTTTGATACCGACCGTATTGATGCACACGGAAACCTGCCAGGCATCGGCTGTCTTGATCGACAGGTTGGCGGCATCGATCGTGACGTCGCCCCCGTGCACGGAGACATAATCCGGTTCTTCCTGCTCGCCTTCCTGAGCAGCGTGTCTACTGGGAAGGTTATCGGCAAAGATACCGTAGGTGCCCACCGTTGGACGCCAAGATCCTTCCGCCGATTTTGCCTCGATTTTGACATCGGCGCCCTTATCGATCGTCACGCTGCCGGCCGTCGCGCGAATGCCCGTCGCACTGTTCACTGCGCCCGAAGCCGTCACGTTGACGTTGGCGCCGCTGATGGTCACATCGCCACCCGCATTGCCGTCGCCTTCCGCCGCAATCACATCGGTCTGGGCCGTCGCATTAAGGGTGCCGTCGCCGGTAATGGCAAGGTTGCCGTTCTTGGCAGCAATAGCGCTCTGACCGGCATCGGCCGTGATGGTGTTGGTGCCCGCCACATCGATGGTGAGGTTGCCCTGAGCGCTGATGCCGGTACCGTCGTAGCCGTTGAGCTTCATGTCGTTAGCGCCATCCCAGGACCAGGTTCCCGCATCGTCGCCGGCGGCAGTGCCCGCGTCGTACTGCGTGCCGCCCACGTTGACCCAGTCGGCGGCGAGCGCCACGCTCGGCAGCAGCAGCTGGCCGGCCATGAGCGCGCAAGCCCCCGCGCAGGCAAGCTTGGCGCCCACGCGACGCCACGTTCCATGAGAGAGCGCGCACGAGCAGCCGTGGTCGATTGGGTTGTCATGGATTTGCTTTCGCATGTGAGCCTCCTTGTCGTAAGGGGTGCTTCTATAACACCATGTTACGGGAAGATATCCGGATCCTGGGACACAAATTCTCATGTGGCGCACCTGCCAGCGCAAAAGGCAACGAGCATGCAATTGGCAAGCGCACCCCGCCCCCCACGAAAGGCCTGCCCCCTACCGTCATGGTCTACAATCGAGGGCACGATTGTTCCGTCCACCCAAAGGACCGTCCTTGAACCTGAGTAAGCCTAAAATCAACGCGCTTCTGGCACTTGCGCTCTTTACCTTTGTCTTTCTTGCCGCCGAGTTTCGATTCGACATCAATGTCGGGCTACTCACCGGTGCCGAACGCGTTGTGCTCGCACAGGGCTTTATCCTGGACGCCAGCGTGATCGGCTTTATCGGATATGCGCCGCTGCTCGGGCTCGCACAGCGCAAAGGCCGGCCTCAGGCAGTTGTCAGCGCCGCCGTCCCCATCGCCATCTTGGGGTTGACTCAGATTCAGTCCCCCACGAGCCCGCTTGCGCTCGAGATCCTGGGATGCCTCGCATTCCTCGGACTCGGCCTACTGGGCGGCGCGGCACACCATGCCTTCGCAACGACATTCCAAGACGATCCCAAGCTCGCCACCGGTGCGGGAGCAGCCTATGCCGCGGGCATCCTGATGCAGTTCGCCATCAACCTGCTCAATTGCGGTGGCATCGTCGAGCTCATCATTCTTGGCGCGGCAACGATCGCCATCTCTGCCCTCAGCGTCGTTCCCCAAAAGGCTGCCGAGAGCTCCAGCCCCGCCATCAATCCCTTTGTTGAGCCATCGCACGCCCTTGCCAAGCAGGCGTGTTGGAGCATCGCGCTCGTCCTGATTCTTGCCTGCTTGTTCTCGACCCTCGACAACGTGGTCACGCTCCCCAACGCCCACGGCACCATTGCCGTGCAAACATGGCCGCGCCTCTTTTTGGCGGCGAGCGGCCTTGCCGCCGGCATTATCTTTGATCTTGCCGAGCGCCGATACATGGGACTTGTCATGCTCGGCATCGCCGTGCTCTCGACCATTTCCATCCTGGCCGTGGAAGCCGGCGCCGATCCCAACCTGGGCCTTGTCGTCTTTTACCTGAGCTCGGGCTTTTTCGTCACGTTCTTTACCGCCACGTTTACTCAGCTGGCACCGCGCATGCACGTGCCCGCCTTCTGGGCCGGCATGGGCCGTGCGGCCAATAACGTGTGCGCGTTCACCACGTCGGGCGTCTCGCTTGCGCTTGTGACCTCTGGCAACGTCGCCCTCATCATGATTGGCGCGGTCGTGCTTCTCGTCGCCGCCTGCGCAGCATTCGTGGCAGCCGGCTTGTTCCGCCTGCCCCAAACCGAGCAGGAGCGCGAACATCAACAGCTTGCCGAGGAGGCACTGGCAGCACCGAGTATCGAGGAGCAGCGTCAGGTCTTCATCGTCAACCACGCTCTCACCCCGCGCGAAGTCGACGTGCTCATAGCCGTGACCCAGGATGAACGCCCGCTCAAGCAGATCGCCGAGGAGCTCGGCATCTCGATGCGCATGGTACAGCGCCACCTGAGCTCCATTTATCAAAAGACCGACACGCAGACGCGCGCCGGTCTCACCAAGGCCTTTCCCTCGGCCTAAAACAAAAACCACCACAAAGGTGCCCGTGTCCCCCTTGTGGTGGTTTGGTCGGTTAGTCTTCGAGCTGCGCTACTTTGTAGCGGTAGGCAGCGGCGATAACGTCTTTGCAGCCCTCGCGGCCCAGCTTGGCGCGGTTGACGACGATGTCCTTACCGCTCGTCATCTTCCACTTGCCGGCGCTATAGCGCTTATAGAACGCCTCGCGCGCCTTCTGCTGCTGCTTGACCAGCTTGGCGCCCTTCTTTTTGTTAAGGCCACGCTTCTTGCGCACAATCTCGACGCGATCCTCAAAGGGTGCGGTCACCAACACAGCAATGTGGTTGGGGTTGTTACGCAGCAGATAATCGGACAGACGACCCTCGATAATGCAGCTCTCGGTCTCGCCCAGGTCCAAGATCACCTGGCTCATCTTTTGGAACAACTTATCCGAGTACGAACGCGCATCGTAGCGGTCGGGCAGAAACGCCATGTTCTCCACAGCCAGACGCTCGTCGTAGGCGGCCATCTTATCGAGCGACTCGCCCGCGCGCAGCGACGCACGCACCAGCAGCTCGTTGTCATACAGCGGAATCCCCAACTCGTCGGCAAGCATGCGACCAATCTCGTGGCCCTCGGCGCCAAAGTCGCGCGCGATGGAAATGACCACAGGATTCTTCTTATTCTCCAGATCGCTCATCGCGATTCCTTTCTCTATGTGACAAAGGGGCTGTCCCTTTGCCACATTCTACGCTGCCACCATTCGCCTCTGATATGCCCTCACCAGCAGCGAGATACCAAAGTTGAGCACAAAGTACATCGCAAACACCAGGCCGTAGAGCATAAGCACCTGCGACAGATCGATCGCGTGGGCCATCACAACATTTGCCGTGTACATGAGCTCGGCCACGTTAATGCCCGAAAGATACGAGCTGTCCTTGATGACGGTCGTGCACTGGCTAAACAGCGCCGGGATGATTGTCTTAAACGTCTGCGGCAGAATGATGTAGCGCATGGTGGCAAAGAAGCCAAAGCCCTGGCTCTGCGCTGCCTCAAACTGGCCGCGCGGAATCGAGTTGAGGCCGCCGCGCACAATCTCGGCCATAACAGCGCTGGTAAACAGCGTAAAGGCGATGGTCGAAATCACAATGTCCAAACCCTGCACCGTAAAGTAGATAAACAGGATCCACAGCAGGTTCGGCGTGCAGCGGAACAGCTCGATATAGGCGCTCACCAAAATACGGAACGGACGGGGCGCATAGCTCTTAACGAGCGCCAGCACCGTGCCAAAGATGAGCGAGAAAAAGATCGACAGTACCGAGATCTCAATGGTCTTAACAAAGCCGCCCCAAATGTAGAGCAGGTTGGTCGCGTTGAAGATTTCCATGCGCTAGGCCTCCTCTACGTTGTCGAGTCCCAGCTCGGCCAGGCTCACGCCGCGCGGACGCTCCTTGGAGCGGCGCTCGAGCCACTGCACCAGCATGGCGAGCGGAAAGCAGATGATGAAATACATAAGGCAGCAGACGATGTATCCCTGCAGGTACCCGTACAGACTCACAAAGTTGTCGGAACGGTACATAAGGTCGCCGCCGGCCACAAGCGCCAGCACCGACGTGTTCTTGACTAGGTTGAGTGCCTGGTTACACAGCGGCGGCAGAATGATCTTGAACGTCTGGGGCAGCACGATGTACCAGTAGGCCTGCGCACGGGTGAAGCCCTGGCTCTGGGCCGCCTCCATCTGACCGCGCGGAACCGCCTCGATACCGGTGCGGATGACCTCGGAAATGTAGGCCGCGTGATACAGGCCCACACCCAAGAAGCCCAGCACGAACGGCGCAATGCGCACCGGCTGGTCGGCACCGGTTATGGCCTGCAAAAACTGCGGACCGGCCATGTACATAAAGAGCACCTGCACGGGCAACGGGGTGTTCTGGTAAAACTCCACGTACACGCGGCTTATGGCGCGCAGCACGCGCGAGCGAGTGGTAGAGAACACGCCCAGCAGCGTGCCCAGCACCAGCGACAGCAGCAGGCCGGCAACGACCACTTGCAGCGTCACGCCAAAGCCCTCCCAGAAGGGCCCCATGTTTTGAAATGTCGTCGACCAACGGTCGGCGTCAAATAATCCTTCGAGCATTTGATTCCTTCCTTGGACGATGCGCCTATACAAGACCCCAGGTCTTGACCTCTTGGTCGAGCCAGCCATCGGCCAGGCGATCGCAAATCACCTGATCGACCACGGCCGAAAGGTCGCAGTCCTTCTTGGTCGCCACGCCGTAGCCCTGCTCGCCAAACTTGACCTCGGGCTGCAGCAGCTCGACGGTCTCGTTCATATAGCCGGCCAGCGTGGAGCGGTCCATGGCAAAGACGTCGATATTGCCGGCGTCGAGCGAACTCTTGATGATGGGGTAGCCGCTAAAGGCCCTAAACTCGGGCTTACAGGTAAAGCCGTTGTCCTTGATCATCTGCTCGATCAGGCCCTGCGTGGTGGCACCCTGGCTCACGCCGATGACCTTGCCGTCCAGGTCCTCAATCGAGGTAAAACCCGAACGCTTCTTGACCATGAGTCCCACGTAGTCGGTGCGATACGGCGTCGAGAAATCCCAGCTCTTCTTGCGCTCGTCGGTGATGGTGTAGGTTGCCGCGACCACGTCGAGCTGGCCGTTATCGATCAGCGGGCCGCGCGTCTTGGGCGTTACATCGGTAAACTCGACCAGCTCCTGGGCGCGGGCCTCCTTGTAGCTCACGCCAAAGACGGCAGCGGCGATTTGGTAGCACAAATCGACTTCCATGCCCTCAAAGCGACCCTTGGCGGTGTCGTAATAACCGTAGCCGGGAACGTCTTTCTTGACGCCGGCGTTCAGGTGGCCACGCGACTTGATGGCCGCAAGCTTGGACCCCTTGTCGGAGGCCTCGCCGCTGGTGGAGTTGCCGCAACCGGTGAGCGCAGTCCCCGTCAGCGCGAGCATGCCAGCGCCCGCCAGCTGCAAAAAGTGACGGCGCGACACGGCCGCCCTCGTCATATCCGTCATGTCCATCACCGCGCCTAGTGCAGAATCTTGGACAGGAACTCGCGGCAGCGCGGGTTCTCGGGGCTATCGAAGAAGTGCTCGGGCGTGCCCTCCTCAAGGATGCGGCCGTCCTCCATAAAGATGACGCGGTCGGCCACCTGGCGCGCAAAGCCCATCTCGTGCGTCACGCAGATCATGGTGATGTCCTCCTGCGCGAGCTCAATCATAACGTCCAGGACTTCCTGCACCATCTCGGGGTCGAGTGCCGAGGTCGGCTCGTCAAACAGGATGATGGGCTGCTTAGTGCACAGGGCACGGGCGATGGCGATGCGCTGCTGCTGGCCGCCCGAGAGATTCTGCGGATACTCGCCGGCCTTATGCGCCATGCCGACGCGCTTGAGCGCTGCGATGGCGATCTCGGTCGCCTCCTCCTTGCTCTTCTTTTGCAGCTTGATGGGCGCGAGCGTCAGGTTGCCAAGCACCGTCATGTTGGGATACAGGTTGAACTGTTGAAACACCATGGAGCTGTACTTGCGAGCCATCTCCAGGTGATTCTTCTTGGTAAGCGGCGTGCCGTCGATAATGACCTCGCCCGACGTGGGCTCCTCAAGATAATCGACGCAGCGGATGAGCGTCGACTTACCCGAACCAGAGGGCCCGATCATTACGAGCTTCTCGCCGCGCTTGACGGTGAGGTTGATATCTTTGAGCACATGCAGGTCGCCAAAGTACTTGTTGAGATGCTTAATCTCGATCATGTCTGCCATGAATGTCCCTTCCCTGCGTTTACACGAGTTGAACTATTGTACGGAAAGAACCACGTTTCCGCAGCCCACACTACATTCCCGTAAAGAACCCGCAATCTTCCACCTGCTCGTTGGCACTCATTGGGGACAGACTTAAATGAGTACCTGCTCATTGGGCACTCATTTAAGTCTGTCCCCAATGAGCGCTCAACCGCCCTTGTTGAGCATAAGTCAGCGAAAACCCGTACACGCGAGCAAGGTGACGTGAAATGAAAGGGCGCAGACCTTATGGTCGCGCCCTTGAAATTGAACGTCAGATTGCCGCGTGTACGGGTTTGCAGCGTCGAGCCGTTACGCGGTTTGGTAAAACCGCGTAACAAATTACGCGAGTTTGGCTCCGACGATCTTGGCCGCGGCAGGCTTGTCGAAGTTGCCGCCAGTGGCCTTACCCAGAGCGCCCATGACCTGGCCCATCTGCTTCTTGGACGTGGCGCCCAGCTCGGCGATGACCTGCTCGATCAGGGCCTCGAGCTCCTCGCCCGAAACCTGCGCGGGCAGAAGGCTCTCCAGAATCTTGACCTGCTCGGTCAGGTTGTCGGTACGCTCTTGGTCGGTGCCGGCCTTGATGGACATCTCCAGCGTCTCGCTCGTCTGCTTAATCAGACGCTTGATCATGCTGTTGACGTCTTCCTCGGTCACATCGCGGCGCTCATTGACCTCGATATTCTTCACCTCGGCCTTGACCTGGCGAATGATGGACAGGCGAACCTTGTCCTTAGCCTTCATGGCCGCGATCATTTCCTTCTGCAGCTCTTCGTTGGTCATCTGCAAATCCTCTCTAATAGCGTGGGCGGCACTCGCGCGAGCACCGCCCCATGATTACTCAGTCGTCGACGAATCGTCGGTCGAGCTCTTGGTGACGCCCTTCAGGCTCACGTTGTAGGGCACATCCTTGGGCATGGGGTTGACGGTAATGTCGGCGTCTTTCTTGTACTGCTCCAGCCACTCGCTGTATGCAGTACTGGCCGCCTGCGTCTTCACCACGTTGGAAACGTACTTCTTGATGTCCTTGGGCACCTGGTTGATGTCATCAACCTGATTATCGACATGGAAGTAGTCGGTGCACTTGATGATGTGGTAGCCATAGGTCGACTCGACGACTTCGCTCACGTCGCCCTTGTTGAGCCCCTCGAGCGCCGTCTGGTAGCTGTCGACAAAGGTGGTGAGCTTATCCCAGCCCACATCGCCCTTCTTCTCCTTGGAACCGGTGTCCTCGGAGTACTGTTCAACGGCATCCTCAAAGCTCAGCTCACCGGAGTTGATCTTGTCCAGGCACTCCTGCGCCTTGGCCTTGGCGGCAGCCTTGTCCTCGTCGGAAGCGTCGGAATCAACCTTGATCAGGATGTTCGACGAGCGACGGGCGTCATTGTAGTTGGACAGGTTCTCGTTGATGTAATCGACAATCTCGCTGTCCTTGGGCTTGCTTGTGGGCGCTACCGCATCCTTAAGCTTTTGCTGCGCCAGGCTCTCCTTGAGCGAGTCCTTGTAGGTGTCCTCGGTGTAGCCGTAGGTCTTAAGGGTCTTCTTAAAGGCCTTGGCACCGCCCGCGCTCTTGCACGCGTCCTTCCAAGCCTTCTCGACCTCCTCGTCCGACACCGTCACGCCGTTCTCCTTCTGTGCCTGTTGAAGCAGAATCTGCTGCGTGTAGGAGTCGATGAGTTGCTTGCGGTACTTCTTGGGCGTGAGGTCGTTGTCGACCAGATACTGTGCCCAGTCCTTGTCCTTGGTGTAGCCGTAGGACGTGCGCATGCTCATGATCTGCTTGGTCACGGTGTCCTCGGTGAGGTTGGTGCCGTTGATAGTGGCAGCTACACCGCCGGTAAGCTTGTAGCCCGAGGTATCCTCTGCCTGCGACATCAGGCCGGAGCACGCCATGGCCGAGACGGAAAGCAGCATTGCCAGCACGCCGATGACCACCAGAACGATCTTGACGGTCTTGGACACGCGGGTCTTGCGCTGCTTCTTGCGAGAGCTGGAGGCGGCGCGAGCCTGCTGCTCGGGCGTCGGCTCGGGTGCGAGGTTCTTTTTCTTATTTGCCATAGTTGGCCTTTCGCATAACGAATCGAACAAACGCCATTGTGTCACAACGCAGCCCCCGCGGCACGCTTGGTGCATTGGGGACAGGTTAATCTGCACCATTTTGGTGCAAAGGGGACAGCTCTGGCAGCCGGCAGTTAGGGACGTTCCTTTTCTGCCGACAGTTAGGGACAGTCCCCAAGTGCCGGCACATAAGGAACGTCCCTAGGTGCCGGTTTAGCCCCACCTTAGAAGTGACGGCGGATGGCGTCGACCATGCCCTGGGGCGTGGTCTGGCCGAGCACGTCGGCTGCGGCATCGGCGTCCATAAAGATATTCATGAGCGCCTGCAGGGCCTCGACCTGGCCGCCCGGCTCGGCAATGCCCAGGTTGATGACGATCTGCGCCGGCACCGGAGCGCCCATGCCAGCCATAGCGTTAAATATCACGGGCGCGGCGGGCTTCACCACCGCGATATAGGGCTTGGCCACAAACCCCGGATCGGTATGCGGAATGGCAATGTTTGCCGCCGGCATGGCAAGACCCGTGGGATAGGCATCCTCGCGCGAGCGAACGGCGTCGAGCCAGCCGGACGCAATGTAGCCGCGCGGGGCAAGCTCGCCCTCAAGCCGCGCGAACACCTCATCCGGCGTCGCACACTCCCAATCAAAAAACACCAGCTCAGGCGAGAAAAGCGCCTCGGCGTTATCCGCCATACCGTCCTCCAAAGTTGCATGGGGTTCACATTGCCCCATATGATAGCGAAACCAGACAGACAAGGTTAGTCGAGGATCCCAATCATCTCGAGTGCACGCGCGGGCGTCAGGCAAACCTCGGGCATCGCCTCCAACATGCGCCGGTCGCTCGTGACCACGTAGTCAACATCTGCCGTCTCGCCCGAAGCAATGATGAGGTTGTCTTCAAGATCCGGCATACGCTTGCCAAGCATGCGTGCCATCTCGCACTCTGCCAACGAAAGTGGAGAGGCCGTTGCTACCTGCATCATATGCTCGATGCAGGCCCATGACGCCGAGGCAAACGACACGCTAATCCCGTTCGCATTCCGCCGGGCTAGACGCCGAGGCAAAATGTAGAACACATCCTTTGCCGTCGTGGGCGCATAAAGAAGGTCGACCTTTCCCGCCTCGGCCAGTTCAACCAATCTCTTCGCTTCATCGAATGCCCCCTCTTGCAGGTAATAATCGAGCCAAACGTTCGTATCTACAAGCAGGCGTTTTGCCTCGATCATCGGCAATTCGCCTCGATGTCGGCAATCATCGCGTCATACATATCATCTCGTACGGCATCCCAGTCTTCCGCAGATGATCCACCTGGCGCAAAATCCGAAGCGCTTAGCCCCAACGAGGAAAAAGCTAGGCCACACCCCTGCTCGGCCAGGCTCTCCGCACGGGGCGCCTCGCGCTTATCCGCTACCATAAATCCCGGCAACGTTTGATGCTCGACAAGATAGACCCAAAGCGCACGAATAGCATCGCTCGCCCCCAATCCATTGCGAGTTAGGACCGCGTCGCCACCAGCCTTGAGCATAGGATCGATTCGCGTGTTGAGCTGCACCGTTGCTGTACCCATAGCGGCTCCTCTCTATCTGCTAGCAGTATAGCAAACATGAAAGGCCACGCAAAAGGGCCCCGCCCGCACACGGACGAGGCCCTATCAGATTTCTTGGTTCTGATGAAGCTTTCACATCTCAAGGAAACCAAGGAGACCCTTTTTCAAGCGACTAGCGCGCCGGGTCAACTGCCACCTTGCCGCTCTCCAGCACGTGAACGCGGCCGTCGGCGAGCATTTGCACGACCTCGGGATACAGCACGTGCTCAATCGCATGGATGTGCTCCTCGAGCGTGTCGACATCCCAGCCCTCCTCAACAGCCAGCGCACGCTGGGCGATGATGGGACCGTTGTCGTAGACCTCGTTGGCAAAATGCACGGTCACGCCAGTTACCTTGACGCCACGCGCGAAGGCATCGTCAATCGCGTGCGCGCCGGTAAAGCTCGGCAGCAGCGCCGGATGCAGGTTTACCACGCGGTTGGGAAACGCCGCCAGCAGAGGCGTGCGCACCATGCGCATGTAGCCGGCCATGACCACATACTCGCAGCCGCGCTCGAGCAGCTCGTGCGCGATGATCTCGTCGGCGGCAATAGGGTCGGCATAGACATCCTTGGACAGCGTAAGCGTCTGGATTCCCGCGCGCTCAGCGCGCTGCAAACCCTTAGCCGAAGGACGGCTCGACACCACAAGCTCAATAGAAGCGTTGAGCTTGCCGGCGACAATCAGATCGATCAGCGCCTGCAGGTTGGTACCCGAACCGCTGATGAGCACACCGATCTTGAGCGGCTCGGCCGTATCGGTGCCGGTCGGACGGGTGTAGGGCACAAAGCCCAGGCCCTCGGCGGCAGTCATCTGCTCGTTAACGCTCATCGGAGTACACGACCTTACCGGAACCCTCGACGCACTCGCCCACGCGGAACGGCTTCTCGCCCAGCGCGACCAGTGCCTCGGTAACCGCGGCCTCGTCCTCGGGGGCGACGATCAGACACAGGCCGACGCCCATGTTGAAGGTCTTGCATGCCTCGCTGGGCGCAAGCTCGGCCTGGCGCGACACGTAGGTGATGACGGGCGGAACGTCCCAGCCCATCTCGGCACCGTTGCGGGTGACCACGGCGTCGACGTCATCGGCGAGCGCACGGTTGAGGTTCTCGGTAATACCGCCGCCAGTGATGTGGGCGATGGCGTGCACGTTGGCGCCGCCGCGCAGCAGCTCCAGGATCGGCTTGACGTAGATGCGCGTGGGGGCCAACAGAGCGTCTGCCAGCGATGCACCGCCGAGCTCCTCGAGCGGACGGCTCAGCTCCTCGGCCTTAGCGACGGCCTCGGGCGTGCCCGGCTTAACGCCGTCGACGCCAATGACTTTACGCACGAGCGAGTAGCCGTTGGAGTGCACGCCGGTGGAAGGCAGGCCCAGGATCACATCGCCCGGGCGGACGTTTGCGGGGTCGAGCATCTTGGGACGGTCGACGACGCCCACGGTAAATCCGGCAAGGTCGTAGTCGGCAGGAGCCATGACGCCCGGGTGCTCGGCCATCTCACCGCCCACGAGCGCGCAGCCCGCAAGCTTGCAGCCGTCGGCCACACCCTTGATAATCTTTGCCATGTGCTCGGCCTCGATGTGACCGATGGCAACGTAGTCCAGGAAGAACAGCGGCTCGGCGCCCGAAGCCAGAATATCGTTGACGCACATAGCGACCAGGTCCTGGCCAACCGTCTCGTGACGGTCCATGATCTGGGCGAGCACGAGCTTGGTGCCCACGCCGTCGGTACCGCTAATCAGGATCGGGTCTTCCATATCCTTGAGCGCGGCGGCCGAGAACAGGCCGCCAAAGCCGCCGATGCCACCGATAACCTCGGAACGGTTAGTGTCCTTGACCATCTGCTTAATCGCGTCGACGGCGCGGCCGCCCTCGGCGGTGTCGACGCCGGCGTCCTCGTACGTCACATGCTTGCTGTCGCTCATCTGAGCCTTCCTCTCCCACTACAGTGGCGCCGCACGGGCGCCAAACGGTGCTCATAGTTGCGTTCATTTCGGCGCGCGCCATAACAGCACGCGCCGTCATATCAACAAAACAGCAGGTAAAACCTACCAAAATAAACCTGTCCCCATATGGCAGGTTTTATGCCTCGCCGTGCTCCTCTTCCCAGCTGCGGTCGTCGTATTTCTCGATCACGGCGTCGTCGTCAAAGTGCAGCGGCTTGTCCAGGTTGCGGGGCTTAAAGCCCTCCATAAACTTGTCGCGGCCAAAGCTCTCGGGAATCGCCACGGGGTAGCGGCCGGTAAAGCACGCATCGCAGTAACCGCCCTTGGGCATGACCTTCAGCAGGCCCTCGACCGAAAGGAAGGCCAGCGAATCGGCGCCGATATACTCGCAAATCTCGTCGACCGTCTTGTTGGCGCTGATAAGCTGCGACTGCACGTCGGTATCGATACCGTAGAAGCACGGCCAGATGACCTCGGGCGAGTTGATGCGGATATGAATCTCCTTGGCGCCGGCGTTGCGCAGCATCTTGACGAGCTGCACCATGGTGGTGCCGCGCACGATGGAGTCGTCGATGACGACCAGGCGCTTGCCCTCGATGTTGTCGCGCAGCGGGTTGAGTTTCATACGCACGCCCATGGCGCGCAACTCCTGCGTAGGCTCGATAAACGTACGGCCCACGTAGCGGTTCTTGATAAGGCCCTCGCCAAAGGGAATACCGCTCTCGTGCGAATACCCCTCCGCAGGCGGCAGGCCGGAGTCGGGCACGCCGATGACCAGGTCGGCCTCGACAGGCTCCTCATGTGCCAGCTGACGACCCATGTCGTAACGGCAGGCATAGACGCTCTTGCCGTTCATGATGGAGTCGGGGCGGGCAAAGTAGACCTGCTCAAAGATGCAGTTGGCGGGCTCTTCGGCTGCAGGCACGCCCTGCTCGGATACCAGGCCCTCGGCGCTGATGCGCAAGATCTCGCCGGGACGGACGTCACGGACGTACTCGGCACCCACGATGTCGAGTGCGCAGGTCTCGGAAGCAACGACCCAGCCGCCGGCGCGCGTGACACGGACGGCGGAGTCGACCGTCGCGGCGCCGTCCTGCGACGGCAGCTGCGAAACGGCTGCGGCATCGGCCTGGTCCAGACCCTCGTCCACCAGCTTGCCCAGCACGAGCGGGCGAATGCCGTGTGGATCGCGGAATGCGTAGAGCGCCTGCTCGTTGATGAGCGTCATGGCGTAGCCGCCGCGCACGAGCTCCATGGTCTTGCGAATACCCTCGCGTAGGTGGCCCGTACGCTGGGTAAAGTAGCCGATAAGCTTGGTCGCGACCTCGGAATCCGAATTGGAGAGGAACGGCACGCCCAGCTCGATCAGCTGACGGCGCAGCTCGTCGGTGTTGACGAGGGTGCCGTTGTGCGCGAGCGCGATAATGACGCTATTGATGGTAGAGAGGTGCGGCTGAGAGGCTTCCCAGCTCTTGGCGCCGGCAGTGCCGTAGCGCACATGACCCACGGCCAGCTGGCCGGAGAGCGTCGACAGGTCGGCGTTGGAGAACACGCGGTCGAGCAGGCCCAGATCTTTGCGGACCATAACCGTGCCGCCGTCACCCACGGCGATTCCAGCCGATTCCTGGCCACGGTGCTGCAGCGCACGCAGGCCAAAGTACGTCAGTCGAGCCACGTCGCGATCGGGTGCCCATACGCCGAAAATGCCACATTCCTCATGCAGCTGGTCGGAGTCCGGATCATACGTCGACATGGTGTTCACCTGTCCCGCGGCACGCTCGGCCGCGCGGATGGTTTCTTGAGACATGGTATCCCCTCAGAGCCTCGTATTTTTGGCGTTACCCGCCTTATTATACGCACGGCAAGACAAGCACTCCCGCGCGTGAACAGCGCTTTTTAAAAGCCCACCGAGCTAATAATCAGTTTTGTTGCCAAACATTTTATCGGTCTGTCCAGTGTAAGTGCCCGCGCCCCCAGATGGCCGCCGCGTCCGCCGTTGGGGATTACAAAGTTGCAATTGGGACGTTCGTCCTGTCTTTTGGCAGGTCGGCGGCGTATCCTTATAACCTACAACAAAGCGAGAAAGGTTCTGTATGGATCGAAACGAACTCGACCCCAGCGTCCCCAGCGCCACGGAGGTCAAGAAGATCCCCCTCATCATTAAGGTGTACGCCGTCCTGTGCATCCTTTCCGGCGTGGGCACGCTCCCGTCAGTCGCTGCCTTTATGTGGCAGGTCATCACGGCACTTGTTAACGGCAACGCCACCGAAAAGCTCGGCGATAACACGCTCGTCGCAGTCGGCCTTATCGTCGCCGGCATCATGCTCTCTGCGGCAAGTGCCGTCATCCTAATCATCTTTGGCCTGGACCTTATCAAAAACCAGCGCCGTAACGCCGCCCGCCTGTCCTACATCCTTATTGCATTCACCGTCGTCGAGCTTTTGGTCGACGTGATGCTCCAGGGCATCGGGCCCTTCCTACTGCGTCCCGCGATCCAGCTCGGCATCCTTGTTGCACTTTCGGCAACCGTCGACCCCACGCTGCGTCAGGAGCGCGAACTGCAGCGCCGCCTGCAGGAGATGCTCGACCGCGACGCCGCCGCCGAGGGCATGCTCGGCCGCGATGAAACCGGCGAGGGCTACATCAAGCTCAACTACTTCAACCTGTTCTGGGTGTTCTTTGTCTGCTGCATACTCGGCCTGATCGCCGAGGACATCTGGCACATGACGGTCGACGACCCGGGCGTCTATCAGAACCGCGCCGGCATGCTGTTTGGCCCCTTCAGCCCCATCTACGGATTTGGCGCCGTGCTCATGACCATGGTGCTTAACCGCTTCTACAAAAAGAACCCCATCATCATTTTCCTGGTGAGCGCCCTGCTCGGCGCCAGCTTTGAGGTGTTCGTGGGCTGGTTTATGCAGACCGCGTTTGGCGTGGTCTCGTGGAGCTACTCGCACATAACGCTGTTCGGTTTGCCCGATCCGCTCGTGGTCCTCACGGGCGGACGCACCTGCACGGGCTTCGCCTGCCTGTGGGGCCTGGGCGGCCTCATCTGGATCAAGCTGCTGCTGCCGAGGCTGCTTAAGCTTATCAACAAGATCCCCTGGAAGAGCCGCTACTCGGCCACCGTCATCTTTACCGTTATCATGCTGGTCGACGGCGTCATGACGCTGCAGTCGCTCGACTACTGGTACCAGCGCGTTAACGGCACGGAGCCGGACATTCCCGTCGCACAGTTCTACGGAGAGCACTTCGATAACGAGTACATGGAAAACCGCTTCCAGAGCATGACCATGAGCCCCAAGGATGCGACGCGCGTGTAGCGCCCACCGCGCCCAAAACGCAAAATGCCCGCCGGTATCACACGTACCGGTGGGCATTTTTATAAACGATCCTTCTATCGACGCAAGCCTCTACGCCTCGCGCTCGACCTCACTCACGCATTCGTTCTTAATGGTGCCAACGAGCGCCTGCAGCGCATCGACCACGTGCGGGCGAATGTCCCCGCCGATGAGCACGAGCATGATGTCGTCACCTACGGCAAGCTCGCCGCTTGCCAGCCACACACGCACATAGCCGATACCCGGCATCGCACGCGTCGCCTCGATAGCAGCCTGCACCTTCTGAGCATCGAAGCCAAACACCATGCCGCCCACCTTATGCCCAGGCGCCACGCCATCGGTCTCGACTCCGCGCACCTCAGCCTTGGGCGTCGCGCGCACCACACCGTTATGCGTCAGATACATCCCACAGCCTGCCGCCGAAGCATCGGCCTTGGCCTCGCGCAGCCAAGCATCAATCGAAGGCATCAATTTGCCACTCTCGAGCATCATTTCTCCCTTACCGTCGTCGAGTAGCCAATTTGGGACGGGGCCTTTTTAGCTACTCTCGAACAACTTATTCCTCGACCGGCGTGAGTACCATGACGGCGCGTGTGTTGCTCAGCGACAGCGAACGACAGGTCACAAGCGTTACAACCTTAGTTGCCGAAGCGGCACGATCGGTGGCATCACTCGCCACGGCAGAAGCGCCGTCGAGCATCTCGGACAGGTAGTTCTTGAGTCCGTCGTCGCCCTCAAAATTGGTCGTGCGCGCCTTGGCATACGTGTCCTCGACCACCTTGGTCGCCAGCGGACGCAACTTATACGTCGCATCGCGCGTGATGTAGTACACATATTCAACGCTATCGAACGTTGCCTGGTCAGTCGTATCCGAAATCACGTTGAACATCGACCCATCGTTCATATGGTGGCCGTAGATCGTGGTCTGCTGGTCGACCATTCCCGGCGCGGTGTCATCGCTATCCAAGAAGATGGCACCCGAGGCGTTAGACGTGCCATCGAACAGCGTGTTGAGGTATTTGGAGTTGTTGTTGGTCTGCACCACGGGATAGTTGATGTTGGTTCCCGGCACGTAAATCCAACCCACAATCTCGGGGTTCGTCTGAGCAAGTGCATCAAAGTCGATAATCGGCACGCCGCTGGCGTCCTTATCGCTTACATATTGCTTCTCGATTTTCTGATACGAATCGCTCGCCTGCTTATAGCCAATCTGGGCATTGATAAAGATGGCAGCGGCGGCAACAATCAGACCGATGCCCACGATGATGAGCAGAATAGGAATGATGGAGCGGCGCTTTTTACGCGGCGACTCGGTGTAATCCGACGGCGTGGCATGCGATGAAGACCGGGGCGGCTTCTTAGCGGTGCTATAAGATGAAGGTCGATATGCGGCCGGCGCGTCCTGTCGACGATGCGTCGCCGGTGTCACGGGGCGCGGCGCGCGCGGCTGCTGAGGAGAGGATGTCCGACCCTGCTGTGCCGCATGGGCAGCACCCGGCTTCGACGGATCGGGAATCTGAGAAGCCTTGAATCGTTTTCCCTGATAATCGGACATGGCTCTCCTTATACTGCGGTGAAACGGCGGAACGCCTAGGCGTCGGCCATCTCCTGCTTCATCTTCTCGATAACCTTGCGGTACTCGGGGTCGCATGCGCCCAGAATCTGCGTGGCGTAAATGGCGGCGTTCTTGGCGCCGTTGATGGCAACGCAGGCCACGGGCACGCCCGAAGGCATCTGCACCATCGACAGCAGCGAATCCATACCGCCCAGGTCACTCGTCTTCATAGGTACGCCGATAACCGGCAGCGGCGTAAAGGCGGCCACGACACCACCCAGGTGAGCGGCCTTGCCGGCGGCGGCGATAATCACTTTGATACCGCGATCGGCAGCAGTCGAAGCCCACTCGTGGACCTTCGCCGGTGTGCGGTGTGCGCTCGCAATGACGAGCTCATAGGGCACACCGAGCGCCTCGAGCTCGGCGGTGCAGCCTTCCATAACACCCAGATCGGACTTGGAGCCCATGATGATCCCGACAACCGGCTTTTGATCTGCCATAAACAAAGACCTCCTGTTGAGAGCGGTGACGCGGCCAATCCGCGACCCTTAACTGCAAATAATTCAAGTATAGCCGCCGATGCTGATGTGTTCGGCGGGAGACGGAACGCTTTGCGAGATTAAGGCCGAAGGGTCGGAGCTTTCTGCCTACATTCAAAAAGCGTGCCCACCGTCCTTGGGTGGGACGGCGGGCACGCTTGCTTAGCTGTTGCTGGGGCTACTTAGCCTTGCTGCGACGATGGAAGAAAGCGCCGATCGCGGCGATGATGGCGCCAAGACCACCGACGGTCGCGACGGTCGCCGCCGTCTGGTCTCCGGTATTGGGAATCGCCGAACCGTTCTTCTTGCTGCCCTGGGCCTTGTCGCCTGCGGGCTTGCCCGCCTGGTTGCCGCCGTTCGAGCCATTGCCGGAACCCTGGTTGCCCGAGCCGCCCTGGTTGCCGGAATCGGCATCCTTGAGGCTCTCAATGGCCAGCTTGAGCTGGCTATAGGCCGCCTGGATCTGGGTGTCGGAAGCATTCTCATCACCCAAGACGTCCTCGGCGTAGGTAATGGCATCCGTCAGGGCCTTGACAGACTCGGCCGTCTTGCCCCTGGTGTCAGTCTCCTTCGCCTGCTTGACCAGGGCCTTGAGCTGCTTCTTAGTCGGATTCTCGACCGGGACCACCGGGGTCTTCTCGAGCGCGTCGCGGGCGCTCTCGAGCGCCCTGAGCGCCTGGTCGACCTCGTCCTGCGTGGCATCCTCGTCGCTCAAGATGGCGCGGGCGCTCGCCAGGGCGTTCTCGAGCGCCGTCCAGGAGGCCTCGGTGTAGTCGCCGGCCTTGAGGTCGCCGGCGGCAAGCTCGGCATCAACCTTTTCGATCGCGGCAGTGAGATCATCCTTCGCCACCGGATCGGGGACGGCCGTACCGTAGAACTTGAGCTCCGCCATGCTGCAGTAGGCATCAACGTCGCCCCCGCCGGCGTGAATCACCTTGACGGTCACGTAGCGACCGCGCGCGGCGCCAAAGCTCATCTGTTTCCAGTCGCCACGGTCGGTGAGCACGCGGCCATCGTTGTCGAAGGCGAACGTACCCATCGACGCGGCGGTGCCCTTCTCATAACCGTCGGCAGTGTCGGAGACCAGTATCTCGGCCTCGAAGATATCGCCGTTAGTGCCGCCGTCCTGGCGCGGCAGGAATGTAACGTCGGTGAGATCGTAGTCGCGGCCCAGGTCGACACTCAGATACTGGGGCATACCGGTCCCATGGGCCCAGTCGCTGTGCCAAAGCGTCCGCTCGTCGCCGTCGAGAGCGTTGACGGCGTTGCTGCCCTCGTAGTCGGCCTCACTCGAGAAGCCGGCCACCTTGACGTTCTTGCGGTTCTCGGGCGTGTTGATGAGAATCTTCTCATCAACAGGGCGCATCTTGAGGCCGTCGATTGCCTTCTCGATCTTGGCTGTGGCGTCTGCGACATCCTTCTTGCTATAGCTGCCCTGGCCGCTGTCGAGGAGCTTCTGAGCCGCCTCGACCGCAGTGGTGAGAGCTGCATAGGAATCCTTGGTGTAGACGGACTCGCTGTAGCCCGCGGCCTTGGAAAGCGCTGCTACGAGCGCAGAGGTATCGACACCAGCCTTGACCTCGACCTCATAGGATGCGGTCTTGGAGGGGTCGAGTACCGACGCCACCGTGATCTTTGCCTTGCCGGCCTTGTTGGCACGCAGGTAGTAGCTCACGCTATCGCCAGCCTGAACAGCGGAGACGCTTACCACAGAGGGGTCGGAGCTCTCGACCGTCACATAGGGGTAGCCAGCGCTCTCAGGCGTAGCCTTGGCGTCGACGGGCGTAATGTCGCCTTCAAAGAACTCGGTCTGGTTCTTGCCTAGCTCGACACCCTCGATGGCCTCGACACCCTGCGTGTAGTTGAAGTTGACCTCACGCAGTGTGAGCATCTGGTCACCCGATGCCTCAAGCGGCGTGACCTCGACCTTGGTCGCCTTCTTGCCCTTGTTCTCGGCAGAGAGGTCAAAGGCGTAGCGAGCCAGGAAGGAATCGTACTCCCCGCCCGCGAACTCTTGGGTCGAGCCATCCTCGAACGTCACGACAGCCTTGATCTTCTGCACGGTTCCGTTGCCACCGTTGCGGTTAACGACCTCGACACTATCGAGTTTCGACGGCGTCTTAAATGCGAATGTCATCGTGGTGGGAAGCTTCACGTAACTCGGAAGCTTACCCTCGCTGTCCCAGTTGCCGCTCCAGTTCCATAGGAACTCAAAGCCGTTGTCGCCCTCGTTATTATCGAACAGCGCGTTATAGCTCTTCTGCTGGATAAGTTTCTCGACGTTGGTCCCGTCGTCGGTCGTGAGCTCATCGTTGGTCATCGTGATGTTGAAGGCGTCCTGACCGTACTCGGCGACCGTTGGCTGAGGAACATCCGGCATCGTCACCGTGCCGTCGCTCGCAAACTCAAGTGCGTCGCATGCCGGACCGATGAGCCAAGATGTCGAGGGCAGTTCGACCTTGCCGGCGGTCTTGGCCTTGAGCTTGAAACTCGCCACCGCGCCGGTACCGTTGTAGAGCTTGCCATCGCCGCGGTTGGCAAAGGCGAGATTGATAGTCTGCGTTCTGTCCGCGAACTGGACCTTCTCGCGAGACAGGTTCTCCATGCCGGCAGTCGAGCCGTCCTGCGCGATGCTCTCGGACACAAACTCGAACTGGTCGCTCTTGAAGTTGACGAGAGCGCCCAGGGCGTTGACGTTCTTGGCGTCGGCCGCATAGACATCAACGGTGATCTCATCACCGGCCTCGACCTCGGTCTTGCTCGGAATCACCGCGAGCGAACCTGCGACCTTGCCCTTTTGTTTAGTGCCGCCGTCAAGACCCGCCATGGTGAACGAGTAATCGTAGACGTCGTAAACGCCGTTATCGTTGAGGTCGGCGAAGTGGTCGCGGATCTGCGAACCGAACGTCGGGGTATCGGGCTCGCGATTCTCGAGGCCCAGATAGTTCTTCATGTTGGAGTAGTCTCCGTCGGAGATCGTGGCCTTGTTGAGGTTGGAGCCCACGGCGAAGCCATCCGTGCCGTCGGTCTTGTAGATGGCAATCTCGGACGCGGAGAAGAAATTGCCGACCGAGGCGAGCGGTGTCATGCGCACGTAACGGGCGGCCACGGTGCCGTCAAACGCTACCGTCTTACAATCAGCGGAACGTGCCCAATCGACCTCCTGGCTCGTCCAGTGGACGCCATCGAGACTCGTCTCAACACGCATCTTGGTCACAGTGCCGTTGCCGGCGTCATCGCGCGGATAGTACTCGAGCTTATCGAGCTTGTAAGCGCGTCCATAGTCAACGGTAAGCGCCTTGCCCAGATCGTTGCCACCGGAGTGGAAACCGCCGTCGCCCGACTGGAACTCATGGTCGAAGGCGAGCTCGGCCTTATGGCTGCCGTAAAGTGAGCCCTCCCAGGTGATTTGCTCGGCGTCGGGGACGTTCCGCCACGGATCGAGTGCGGAGTTCGCCTCGAGCACATCGCTCCAGGCGGAGTAGCCCTCGGCGTTGCGCGAACGAATCTGGTAGGTGTGCTTGCTATTGTAGGCGAGGTCGGTGTGCGTGAACTCGGCCGCATCACCCACGGCGAACACGGTGCCGTCGACCTTAAGGTCGTAGGAGGTAGCACCATCGACCTTTCCCCAGGTGAGCTTGATGCTCGTTGGGGTCGTGACGTCCTCGGGGGCAGCAAGGTTCGTGGGTGCGGAGAGGCTCTCGTTGAGGCGATCGGCTGTGAGCGTGGCGTCGGCGTTCACGAAACCGCCCAGCTCGAGCGTCTGCGCCGCCGCAGCAACATCGGTCTTCGCGAACTTGACGTAGACCTTGGGGTTCGTGGTGATCTTGGTGTTGTTAAAGCTCTCGCCCCGCTCGGCCTCGGTGCCGTCCACATCGCTGCCGTAGTGGTTGAGGTTAGGGGTCTCGCTGTAGAAGTAGACCGCCTGGCCGGCCTCGGGGGTCGCGGTGTCAAAGGTCTCCTGCGAGTCGACCTCAACCACGTTGAGCGCGGATCCGCCGTTCTTGGCGACGACGCTCATGGGCTTGGCGGACACGTTGGCCACGAAGGTCGTGGTGCGATTGGAGTCGTAGCCGTTGTAGCCACCCTGCGAGGCTTCGGCGGTAAAGGTCGCGGTGCCGCCTGCGGCCTTGGATCTGTAGACGGTGCTCACATGCTCACCGTAGGAGATATTGTCGATCGTACCGTAGGAATCGTCCTCAGTCGTGTTGTTCTCGATGGAGGAGCCGTCGTCCTCGTACTGCGTAAAGGTGCCGTCGCCCTCGGTGGCGAAGAACTCGACGATACGCTGGCTGCGGTCGGTACCCTTGGTGTTGGTGTCGCTCACGGCCTCGGGGTTGTTGTTCTCGGCGTACATCGGCACGATAGCGTTGGCCTTCACAAACAGCGGCAGCTTCCAAAGCGGAGCCTCGTAGTTGTTGAGAACCTGGCCGCCGCGATACTGCTTACCCGAGAAGTAATCGATCCAGATGGTGGGATTCTCGTCGGTGCCGTAGTTGGGGAGGTAAATCCCATTGCGAATGTCGTTGCCGTTCTCGTCTGCCTGGGTATCCTGATACACCGGTGCCACTAGGAAGTTCTCACCGAACATATACTGGTACTGCGTCGAGGTGCTTGCGGCGTACTCGGAGTTATCGGAAAGCAGCATGGCGCGGATCATGGGCAGGCCGGCATCGCCGTTACCCGTGTCGATGTTGGCCGCCGAGGCCGCGCTCGTGTAGATATAGGGCATGAGCTGCGCCTTGAGCTTGAGGTAGAAGCGCGAGATGCCTGTGTAGGGATCGCCGTGCGTCATGGGCGATTTACGGTAGGTGCCCCAACCGTCCATGTCGAGCATAGAGGGCGTGAACGTCTTCCACTGGTAGTCACGCGCAGAGATGATGGGGTCGCCGCCAAAAATGCCATCCATGTCGGAGCCGATGTTGGGGTTGCCCGAAAGACTCTGACCGATATACGTGGGGATATGGAAGCGAATGTACTCCCAGTTACCGCCATACTGGTCGCCGGTCCAAATGCCACCAAAGCGCTGCGTGCCGGCCCAACCATCGAGCGTGATGATGTTGGGGCGCTTGTTAGCGCCGGTCGTCACCGTGTCATAAGCTGTCTTGATGCCATTAAGACCAAAGGAGTAGCCAGATCCAACCCAGGCAACGTCGGTCTTAAGGGTAGTGATGCCTCCCGTCTTGACCTCGGCGTCGAAGTCGCGAAGCAGATGCCACGGGGTCTCAGGGTTGCTGTCGGGCTCAAGGTTGGACTGGGTCCACAAGCCCGTGCTCACACCCTTTGAGTTGGCATACTCGGTGAACTTCTTAAGGTTGTCGACGTTGGCACGCACAGCGTTAAGACGGCCGGCCGAGCTCGCTCCGTCGGAGTTGACGCCGCCGGTCTTGTAGTAACCGTTCTGGCCATAGCCGGCGCCGTAGCCGTCGTTCGGCAGGAACCAGCCGAGCGGCATGTCGCTGTCCTCGTAGTCATCGATAACCTGCCGAGCAGAGAACTGGCGGTCGAAATCGGTCGCTTTCATGTTCTCGGTATCAACCGTAGGGCCCTCACCGTTGAGCGTCTCGGCCGCAAGTGTGCCGTCGAGCTTGTAGCCCGTCGACATGCCAGACTCGTACTTAACGTCGCCCTTCTCGCTCGAGGACTTGCTGCCCTTGGTCTCCCACTTCTTTTGACCCGAGGTCGTTGACCAGCCATCACGGTTATAGGCATTAAGATGACCAAGGTAGAACCCGTACTCGGGCAGCAGTACCGGGTTACCGGTCACCTTGTAGTAGTCCTGCAGCATCTCAGTTGCCACGTTCGAAGCTCCCTCGTTGGTCGCCACGAAGTAGTAGGCATCAAACTCATTCTCGCTGTGCAAAGTCGTGACCGTCGATGAGTCCGTGGAACCGAAGTCGTAGGAACCCTCTGCAAACGTGTTTCGGAGCACGCCGTAGCCGTCACTCGTCCAATAAAACGGGTTGGGCGAGGCAACGCCGCCATCGGTCCAGTTGTTCGTGTTGGAGATGGCGATGGTCTGGTTGGTGTGCAGGAAGCGTCCGTTCTGGGTGCCGCCGCCAAAGAAGTTCTCGGACTTCTCCTTGGCGAGCGTCTGGACGGTACCCTTCTTATCAAGGTCGAGGGACGCGGACTCGGAAACCACGACACGGTCGCCTGACTTGATACTCATCTTGCCAGTCGCCTTGTCCAGGATCACGGTCGCCTTTCCGCCGGTGATCTCGATAGTGTCGCCCTTGTCGGCAACCGTCGCACTCGGCTTGCTGTAGGTGTCCGAGGTATCGGGCTGAGCCTGGATCTTAGCCGTGTGGGACTTACTGCGCGGCGTGGCGTACTCGGAAAACTCACCCTTGGGGTCGACGTTATAACGGAAAATACCGTCCTCGAGGAACGTAATACGGCCCTTGATGCCGTCAGCGAAATCGATGTCGACGACATTCGAGGCAGACTGGGACACGGTCGCCGAGTCGACGCCCTTGAGTGGCGTGGCAATCGCCTGCTGGGGATTGGCAAACACGAGCGTCGCTGCAGTGGCAACGAGGACCGCGCTTCCCTTCACCCACCGTTTCGTAAAAATGGAATTCCTGCGCATCTGGTCTCCTTTCTTCCGACATGCTGAGGTGCCGAGGACGCCCCCCCCCCGGCAGCATGGGAAAACGTATCAAACGGAGATGTTCGGTACATTCCGCACAATGGGGGCCACCCGTTACCAAGGGGCCAACTGGTAGTAACCAGATAGCCACCTACTAGGTCATATCAACATATAGGAGCACTTGCGCACCCAAGTTCGGAATTCTCCCAGCGGCAGCAAAATAAGCGTCAACGGCAAGGTGGGCTTAATAAGCCATACCAATTGGTTCTTCAGTCAAATACCAATCTAGCAAAAATGTACTGTTTATCTGGTATTACACAGACCATACCTTTCCCTCGGGAACTGGGCTTCGCGAAGTTTCCCGAGGGAAAGGCTCAGCCGCCATCCTGCAACCTACCGGGGATTGCCATGACGTACGTTGGCTGATTTGGTTTGGAATGAGATGTTGACGGTGGCTGATGGGCACAACTGTCCCGGGTGCATTTCAAGATGCACCTAAATGTCTGTCTTTATCCTTATAGATTGTCCAGGTAGTCGTCGGCATCATAGGTAAGGCTGTAAGCTTTATTCAGGATGCGCACGAGCTCCTGGGCATCGTGCTCGCCGAGCGCTGAGAGTTGTTTCGAGAGCGATGCCACACTCTCGGCATTTTTTTTCGCCGCGAAATCACGGCCTTCCTCGGTAATGCTCACCAGCACACGCCGACGATCGTTTGGATCAGTCCTGCGCTGAACGTAACCCTTACTCTCGAGTGAATCCAAGATATGCGACATGCGCGCACGGGAGAATTTCAGCTTCTTGGCAATCTCGGAGGGAATGACATCACCGTCAATACCCGATAGATACTGTAAAACCGGTGCCTCGCCCACACTGGCGCCGCCGGCAGCACTCAAGGATCCCTTGGCAAGGGAACGTGAGTACACAATCAGTTTTCGAGCGACGTCATCGTAATCCACTGGGGATATTGTCCTTTGCAACTCTAGAAGGGCCATAAAACCGTCATTTGCCGTACATTAGTTAACATTCGCAACAATTATTTATGGTACCCCAACGCGGAAGTCTATTGCTCGTCCTTCTTGCGTCGCATAAGCTCCTCAACGTCGATACCCGCGGCCTCGAGCATGCGCTCGACATTCTTTTTGGCGTTGGTCGTGCCAACCTTAAGCACGATCGAAAGCGGAGTGCCCACCACCAGGCACACGATGCCCACGGGGACACCCCAGCCGGGGCCTCCCTGCATACCCCACATCCCCATCAAAAAGCCAATCGCCACGAGCGAATAGCCCAGGCGCAGCCAAACGTTGAGCCGCTGAATAGCATCGGTCTGCATCTTTGCCTCGCGGATCAAGTCGTCGCGCGAAAGGTCGTGTCCGTGTTTCTCGTGCATATGGTCCTCCTCGTGCAAAGTGTGCATCATGCGCAAGTCCATCGTTTATCGAATACGTCATCTTTCAAGAGCAATATAGCGGGTGTCGTGTAGGCGATGGAGGTCGCTGGCCATATTGCCCTTGAAGGGCGGCGTAAAATCAGAAGGCCGTGCGGTTGAGGCCGCACGGCCTTGCAGGGGGTCAAAGGATGATGACTAGTAGCTCAGCGCCGGATCGAAGAAGCCAATGAGAACGCCCACAAATGCGATCACAACGAGGATCAGCATCATGACGATGGGGTTGACCTTCTTCTTGGTCATCATGTACCAGCAGAAGATGATGAAGATCATGGGCAGCAGGTGCGGATAGATTCCGTCGAGCGTGTCCTGGAACTTGCCGCCACCGGGCAGCACCAGGTTGGGGCTGCAGGTGATGGAGACCCAGGTAGCACCGACTGCACCGATGACCATGGTACCGACCATCACGATGGAATCACGCAGAGCCTTGGCCTTGGGGCCGACCAGTGCCTCGACTGCCTTGCCGCCGAGCTCATAGCCCTGGTTGTAGGCAAAGCGCATGCCGAGGAACATGAGCAGGTTCCACACGACGATATAGAAGATAGCGCCGAGCGGGGAGCCGCCGGTCGAGAGACCGAGGGCGATACCGAGCAGGATTGGGATCAGGGTACCGACGATCAGCGAGTCGCCAAGGCCGGCGAGCGGGCCCATGAGGCCGGCGCGGATGCCGTTGATAGCGTCGTCATCGATGGCCTCGCCGTTTGCGCGAGCCTCCTCGAGGCCGGCGGTGACGCCGACGATCATGGTGCCGATCTGCGGCTCGGTGTTGAAGAACGCGGAGTAGGTCTGGAGGGCCTGCTTCTGCTCCTCGGGCGTGTCGTAGAGCTCCTCGACGATCGGAAGCATGGCGCACAGGTAACCGAAGGTCTGCATGTGCTCCTGCGAGAAGCAAGTCAGGTTGCCATAGGACCAGTTGCGGAACGACTTGGCAAGCGTTTTCTTAGAGAGTTTCTTCTTCTCTGCCATTAGATGTCCTCCTCTTCCTCATCATCGGAGCCCGAGGCGATAGCTGCCTTGGGAGCGTTTGCGAGGTCGATCTTGAGCGAAGCGATCTCATAGTTGATCAGGGCGAAGAAGCAGCCGATGCCGGCAGCGGCAATCAGGTTGCACCCCATAACAGCGGACAGGGTGAAGCCGAAGAAGAACGTGAGGAAGTCCGTGGGCTTAGAGATGACCTGCTTGAGCAGGATGGCGATACCGACGGTAGGCAGCAGCGAGCCGACGGTGAACAGCGTCTTCATCGCGATGCCGTCCATGGGCATGTAGGTCTTCATGAGGTCGACCATGGCGGTGCCGCCCATGGTGATGATGAACGTCGGGAGGAACGAGCAGACGATGTGACCGATCCAAGGCAGAACGTTGTTGACCAGGTAGAGCTTGTGGAGGTCGCCCTTCTCGAGCCACTTCCAGCCCATGCCCTGCCATACCAGGTTAATGGTGGCGGTGCCATAGAAGAGCACAGTGCCGAGCGTGCCGACGGCGGCACCGAGGGATGCGGCCATGCCGGCAGCCTCAGCGGAGGCGGGATCGATGCCCGAGTTCTTGATGGCGAGAATCGCCAGCGGGATGCCGATATAGGACACGGCGCGGACGTCGGCGGAGACGGTTCCGCCGGGGGTCACGAGAGCGATGTAGACAACCTGGATGGCAGCGCCGACGAGGATGCCCGTCTGCATATCGCCCATGATGATGCCGACGATGAGGCCGGCGACCAGAGGACGACCCAGAGTGTAGTTGCCGATCGTCGTGCCACCCATGCCAGGCAGTGATGCCAGGCAGGCGAACAGGCCGAACAGCGCGGCTTGGAATGCATTGATTGCCATGCTTTCCCCTTTCTTTATTCCTCAGCCCCTTTCCCCCAGGGCTGTAGGTACCAAAATGCGGCTGGCGCCTAACTAGAAGCCAAACTGACCGCGGAACTTTGGCCACTCACCAATGGATTTCTCCTTGATAAGGGCGAACTCGACCGTGTAGCCGGCGTTGGTGAGATCCTCGAGCGCCTGGGCCTCTTCCTGCGTGATCGACTGGTTGTTGCCGAGCTTGGTGGTGCCGGGACGATCGTTGCAGGGACCGACGATGATGCGGTCCATGCCGGGCTTAAAGCCAAAATCGACGAGAAGTTCCTTCATGTCGAGCGGGTTCTTGGTGATCAGGAAGTACTTGGTGTTGGACTTGAGAACCTTCTCGGAGACCTCCTTGAAGTGCTCCTTGGTCCACACGAACGTCTTCTTGCCCGAGGCACTCTTGTAGGCCTCCTTGAGCACGGGGTTGGACGCCGCGGCGTCGTTGACGGCGATAAGACCGTCGCAGGGATACTCGAGGGCCCAACGGGTAACGGTCTGTCCATGGATCATACGGTCGTCAATACGGATGAACGAAATCATACGTTCTCCCCTTTCCTTCATGAGGCCTGCGGTCGCGGCCTCTTCTTCCTAACGTTTGCAGCTAGATGAAACCTTGGTGCGGCCTAGATGTCGTCGTCCTCGTCGTCGGCGTCATCGGTCGGGACAACGAGCTCGGACATACCGTTCTTGCCCTCCTGCAGCATCATCTGCTTGAGGGAATCCAGGTCCATGGTGGCAAGCCCCATCATGGCGGTCATAGCCATGGGCAGATTCATACCGCCGAAGGCAATGGTGTGGGCGAGCAAGCCCTTCTCGGCCAGCGTGTTCATGGCATTGGTGAGCGGCGATCCGCCCAGGATGTCACCAAGCAGGACAACCTCGTCATCGGCGGTAACAGGAGCGAGCATCGCCTTGACGTTCTCGACATATTCGTCAGCGCCCATGCCGTCCACGAGACTCGTCGACAAGATGTTCGGGGCGTCATTGCCGAGCATCTTGAGGACACTGTGCAGTCCGGGAGCGAGCGTTCCGTGACTGACCATTACCAGATACCGCATGCGGTCTCCTCTCGACCTGCCGTGTGTCGCACGGCTTTGCTTTTTGCTGAGATTATTGTTGCGCCGGGGCATGTTCGGTACAAGAAAATAGTTGCGAACGGCAACTATTCATCGGTTAACGGTAGCAACTATTTTTGTGCCTAAATTATTTTTTCTTCTAATTATTTTTAAAATAGCAGGTAGATTGCCTGATAAATGTTTTATGTTCCTTATGCACCATACATACCAGCAAGAATCGGGCCTGGCATCTCCGGTTTGCTCCGCAGTGTCAGACCATGTCACGTACGCCCACGACATGGAGGTACCCCATGGATATGATCTCGTTTCTCGCCTCCGAACCCTTCGACCGCAGCGGTGATACGCCGCTCTATGTCCAACTTAAACATCGAATCGCCCTGCTTATCGCCAGCCAGGCGTTCGACACCAAGACGCCGCTGCCACGCGAGCTCGAAATCTGTGAGCGGCTAGAGTTATCGCGCGCGACCGTGCGCCGTTGCTTCCAAGATCTCGTCATCGAGGGGCGCGTGGTGCGCAAACGTGGGCAGGGCACGTTCATCAAACCCCAAACCTCAGCACCCGGCATCGACCTGGCCCTGAATTTCAGCGCGCGGATGCGCGAAGCGGGACGGGTTCCGAGCTCGCAGATTCTCGCCTTTTCAAGCATACCGGCCGTCCGCGGCATCGCCTCTGGGCTCAAAGTGTCCGAGGGGACACCCGTCTGGGAGATTCGCCGCCTGCGTCTCGCCAACGACAAACCCATGGAGCTCAACTACGTCTATATCCCCGTGTCACTTTGCCCCGAGCTTACACGCAAAGACGTGGATGGCTCGCTCTACGCCTACATCGCGGAAAAGACCGGCATCCTGCCCGCAAGCGTCGATGCCGTCTACGAGACGGTCAACCTCGACAAGCATGAGGCGCGCCTTTTGGGACAGAACACCGGTAAGGCGGCGATGCGCATCGTGCGTTCGACCTACGACAAGACGGGAACCCCGTTCGAGGTAGGCGTGCTCATCAGCTGCGACGGTCAGGCAAAGCTGCACGTGCACATCGCCGCCGACAAAACAACCTTCACCGCCACAGCCCAATAAATCCAAAACGTGGGCGCCGTCGTTCAAACGAACGACGGCGCCCACACTCATTTTCTTTTCAGCCCTAGTCATCGCGCAAAGCCCCTTCGGCAGCACACGGTGCTACCGAGTCACCGCATGCCGGGGCGGGAGGGGGTCCTTTCTCTCGGAAAACTTCGCGAAGCCCAGTTTCCGAGAGAAAGTGTCCCCCTCCCGCCCCGGCCGGACAGGTCACACTACACCGTGTGCTGCGGCAGGTCCTGCAGGGCGATGACGTCCATGCCCATGTCGTTGGCGCTGCCGTGACCCTGCTGGTCCTCGCGCACGGCCTCGATGGCGCTCACGTACGTGTTGGCCGCAGACATCGCCGTCACGCAAGTCACGCCGCGGCGCACCGCCTCGGTACGCAACAGATAGCCGTCGCCGCGCGAGCCCGGACCGTACGGCGTGTTGATGATCACCGCGATCTTGCCATCGGCGATGAGGTCGCCGATGTTGGGGCGCTCGCCGTCGTGCGGGCCGCTAATCTTCTCCACGATCTCGCACGTCACGTTGCCTCCACGCAGCACGCGCGCCGTACCCTCGGTGGAGCAGATGTCAAAGCCCAGGTAACGCAGGATACGCGCGACCGAAAGGATGTGGCGCTTGTCGCGGTCGCACACGCTGATGAATACCTTGCCGGCGCTCGGGTCGGGCAGCTTGTAGTCGATCGCCAGCTGCGTCTTGGCGTATGCCTCGGGATAGCTCTTAGCGATACCCATGACCTCGCCCGTCGACTTCATCTCGGGCCCCAGGATGACGTCGGCGCCCGGGAAACGTCCCCAGGGCATGACGGCTTCCTTCATGCAGAACCAGTCCAGCTGACGTTCGTCGCTCGGCAGGCCCAAGCTCGCGATGGAATCGCCTGCCATGATGCGCGCCGCGCATTTGGCCAGCGGCACGCCGGTGGCCTTGGAGATAAACGGCACGGTACGGCTGGCGCGCGGGTTGGCCTCGATCACGTAGACGGTCTCGCCCTTGATGGCATATTGCACGTTGACCAGACCGCGGACTCCCAGCGCCATCGCGATGCGGCGCGTGGTCTCGCGGAGCTTCGCCTGCAGGCTCTCGCTAAAGCTAAACGGCGGAATGCACGTCGCGGAGTCGCCGGAGTGAATACCGGCCTCCTCGATATGCTCCAGGATACCGCCGATGTAGACCTCCTCGCCGTCGCACAGGGCGTCGACATCGGACTCGATCGCGCCCTCCAGGAAGCGGTCCAGGTATACCGGGTAGTCGGGGCTGATGCGCGCAGCCTCGGCCATGTAATCGCGCAGATGCTCGGCATCGTAGGCGATCATCATGCCGCGGCCGCCCAGCACGTAGCTCGGACGCACCAGCAGCGGGTAGCCGATGTGCGCGGCCACGGCCTCGGCCTCCTCAAACGAGGTTGCCTGGCCCGCCGGCGGATACATGATGCCCAGCTTGTCGAGCAGGGCGGCAAAGCGCTCGCGGTCCTCGGCAAAATCGATGGCGTCGGGCTTGGTGCCCATAATGTTCACGCCGCTCTCCTCGAGCATGCGCGCCAGCTTAAGCGGAGTCTGGCCGCCGAGCGTCACCACGACGCCGTCGGGGCGCTCGACATCGATAACGTCCATGACGTCCTCGTAGGTGAGCGGCTCAAAGTACAGACGGTCGGACGTGTCATAGTCGGTCGAGACGGTCTCGGGATTGCAGTTGACCATGATGGTCTCGAAGCCGCGGGCCGCCAGCGCGTAGCTCGCGTGCACGCAGCAGTAATCGAACTCGATACCCTGGCCAATGCGGTTGGGGCCGGCGCCCAGGATCATCGCCTTGGGCTTGTCCGCCGGCGTGGTCTCGTCGGGAGCCACGCACTTCTTGGCATCCGGGCTCGTGCGGTAGATGTTCTCGTACGTCTTGTAGTGGTACTCCGTGGCGCTCGAGAACTCGGCCGCGCAGGTATCGACCGTCTTCATGCTGGGAACCACGCCCAGGCCCTTGCGGTAGGCGCGCACAAAGCGCTCGTCCGAGCCGGTCAGCGCGGCAATCTCGGCGTCGCTCGTGCCGTACTGCTTGAGCAGGCGCATCGCGTCGGCGTCGATATCCTCCACGCGCAGGCCGCGGATGCTCTCCTGGACCTGCACCATGTCGTTGATACGGTTGAGGTACCACGGATCGATACCGCAGATGGCATGGATGCGGGCGATGTCCCAGCCACGGCGCAGGGCCTCGACCACAAAGAAGATGCGGTGCTCGGTCGGGGTTGCCACGGCCTGAGCGAGCTCATCGTCGCTCAGCTTGTCGGCACCCTCCTTGCCACCGGCGCAGATGCCCTGGTGACCGTCCTCCAGTGAGCGCATGGCCTTGCCGAAGGCCTCCTCAAAGGTGCGGCCGATCGCCATAATCTCGCCCACGGCCTTCATGCGCGTGGTGAGCGTGGGGTCGGTACCCTTAAACTTCTCGAAGGCAAAGCGCGGCACCTTGACCACGCAGTAGTCGATCGTGGGCTCAAAGCAGGCGGGCGTTGCCTTGGTGATGTCGTTGACGATCTCGTCGAGCGTGTAGCCCACGGCCAGGCGAGCGGCGGCCTTGGCGATGGGGAAGCCCGTGGCCTTGGAGGCCAGTGCGGACGAACGGCTCACGCGCGGGTTCATCTCGATGACGATTAGGCGGCCGGTCTGGGGGTTCACGGCAAACTGCACGTTGGAGCCGCCGGTCTCGACGCCAATCTTCTCCAGAATGGCGAGCGACGCGACACGCATGCGCTGGTACTCAAGGTCACTTAGTGTCTGCGCCGGCGCCACGGTGATGGAGTCGCCGGTGTGCACGCCCATGGGGTCGAGATTCTCGATGGAGCACACGATGATGCCGTTGCCGGCGTGGTCACGCATGACCTCCATCTCATACTCTTTCCAACCCTCGATGGACTCCTCGACCAGCACCTCATGGGCAGGCGAGAGCTCAAGGCCCTGGCTCACGATGGAGACGAGCTCCTCGTGGGTATGCGCGATGCCGCCGCCGGCGCCACCGAGGGTAAAGCTCGGGCGCAGTACGCAGGGATATCCCACGCGCTCGGCGATAGCCTCGGCGTCGGCCACGCTGTAGGCATAGCCCGAGCGCGCGACCTCCAGGCCGATCTCGGCCATGGCCTCGTTAAAGAGTTTGCGGTCCTCGCCGCGCTCGATAGCGGCCAGGTCGCAGCCGATCATCTCGACGCCGTACTTGTCGAGCGTGCCGTCCTTTGCCAGCTCGACGGCGGCGTTCAGACCGGTCTGGCCGCCCAGCGTGGGCAGCAGCGCGTCCGGGCGCTCCTTTTTGATCACGCGCTCGATAAACTCGGCGGTGATAGGCTCAACATAGGTGCGGTCGGCCAAGCCCGGGTCGGTCATGATGGTCGCCGGATTGGAGTTGACCAGGATAACCTCAAAGCCATCCTCCTTGAGCACCTTGCAGGCCTGGGCGCCGGAGTAGTCGAACTCGCAGGCCTGACCGATAACGATGGGGCCCGAACCAATAACGAGGATGCGCTTGATGTCAGTACGTTTCGGCATGTTAGTTCTCCTCGGTCGCAGCGTTCTCGGACTCGGCGAAATTCCAGCCGGCGAGGCGGTCCTTCGCGGTGTCGATGTCCAGGTAGTTCTCCTCGCCGTCCATGAGTCGCGTAAAGGCGGTAAAGAGATAGTGGGCATCGGTGGGGCCGGGCGAGGCCTCGGGGTGGTACTGGACCGAGAAACACGGGGCGTCGAGCAGCTGGATGCCCTCGGCGGTGCCGTCGTTGAGGTTCACATGTGTCAGGCGAATGCGACCAAAGCGCTCGTTCATCACGACCGGCGCGATGCCGCGACGCACCCAGGCGCGCAGGTCGCCATCGGCCGCATGCTCGGTTTCGCCGCCGGAAAGCTCCGGAATCAGTTTGCCCAGACTGGGGAACAGCAGGCCAAAGCCGTGGTTTTGCGCGGTGATCTCCACGCGACGGCTCACCAGGTTCATGACCGGCTGGTTACCGCCACGGTGACCGAATTTAAGCTTTTCCATTTGGGCGCCGCAGGCCAGGCTGATCATCTGGTGACCAAGGCAAATGCCAAAGACCGGCACCTTGCCGATCAGCTGCTGCACCTGCTCGTAGGTCTCCACCACGGCATCGGGGTCGCCGGGGCCGTTGGATAAAAAGACGCCATCGGGATTCATGTCGAGCACCTCACTCGCGAGCGTATCCCACGGCACGACGGTAAGGTCGCAGCCGGCGCGGACCAGCCCCTCCAGAATGCCGCGCTTCACACCGCAGTCGTAGGCGACCACTTTGTGACGGGCAGGAGCGGCAGCCGCAAGCGCAAAGTCATGCGTGGCAGGCAGGTCGGCGGCCGCAAACTCGTGAGGCGCGGGGCAACTTACGGTCTTGACCAGGTTCTCGCCTACCAGCGTGGGCGCTGCGGCCAGACGCTCGGCAAGCTCGTCGACGTCGAAGATCTCGGTCGAGATAATGCCCATCTTGGAACCATTGTCGCGCAGATGGCGCACCAGAGCGCGGGTGTCGACACCCTCGATAGCGACGATGCCGTGAGCGCGCAGGTACTCCGGCACGCTGACGGCCGAGCGCCAGTTAGAAGGCGTGGCGCACATGTCGCGAACGATCATGCCGCGCATAGCCGGAGCGCTCGCAGGGCGCACGGCGTCGCCGGGGAAGGCCGACTGGACATCGGTCTCGTCGATACCGTAATTGCCGATCTGCGGATAGGTCATGGTTACGATTTGGCCGGCATAACTCGGGTCGGTCATGACCTCAAAGTAGCCCTCGAGCGAGGTGTTGAAGCAGACTTCGCCGGTCGCGGTGCCCTTGGCGCCGCATGCACGTCCATAAAAAATGGTCCCATCCTCGAGATACAGGATGCAGGGACCGCAGGTGCCCTTGCTGGTTTTGGCCAGCATACGCTGGCAAAGCTCGCTGGGCGCGAAGGTGCGGGCGGCAGCGCCCGCGGTATGGTTGTTCGCCATAATTCTCCTTCCCGGTCTCACAGGACCGGCTTAAAGGTGTGTAGTTAGGCCTCGCGGTATTGTAACCGCAAGCATGCCTCATGGCGTTAATTTCATCGAAATGTTTACGAAATGATAATTATGACTTTCTATGCATAATGATTATTTAATCCCCGTCCCAGAAAAATTATCCCGCGTGGGCTTGTGGCTCACGCGGGATAATGGCCTCTTATTTTTTCTTGTCCTACTCCAGCAGTTCGGACGGCGTTCGGTCGGGCTTGCCGCCGCGGAAAATCTCGCGGCCATGCAGACGATGCTCCAGGTCACGTTCGGCCTTTTCCTCGTCAATCTTGGTCTGGCTCACCACCGGGTCCTCAATCAACGACGACACCGAGTTCACCTGCTTCTGAATGCGCTCGGCGATAGTGTCATCCATACTCACGATGCGCATCTTCCAGTCGATACTCGTAGCGTTGGATGAGCTCTTGGTCCACACGAACGTCAGGATGGCGCTCTGGTGGCCCTGGGCGGGAAACATGCCAAAGAAGGAATCGTGCTGAATGTTGCTATCCTCGTCGATATAGGCGTGAACGTTATACACCACGCGGTCAATTTTGTCGTTGAGCAGGGCGTTGGTCGCAAGCGCCGCGGCCTGGATCTGCCCGTTGGACAGCAGCTCGAGCTCATTGGCAGACGACGTGTCCAACACCGTCACCTCAACCGTGCCCGTGCGCTCATCGGCCTCGTCGACAGAAAAATCGAGCGGGAACTGCGTAAAGCCGTTGCCCCATTCGAGTCCACCCTTGAGCGCGGTCGAGACGGTATCCACCGAAACGCTCTCGGACAGGTTGGCGGTATTCAGACGGCGCATCACGCCGTAGCCGATCTGCATGCCCACGATCAGCACCAGAATACCGATGACCACGGCCATCGCGGTCTTCGTAATGGTATGGCTCACCTGCGAGCCCGAAGGATCGTCCTCGGACAGCGGGTCGATATGTTTTGCCTGGCTCGCGCGGTCCTCGCTGCGCAGCTGCGCTAGCGCCGCTTTGTCACCGCGCTTGGCCGCAGCCTCCTTCTCACGCATGCGCTCGGTTCGCTTTTTGGCGAGCGTAGGATCCAAGACGCCGGATGCATCGATTTCGGAGAATAACTCCGTCACTTCTTCCGGAGTCAAAGGGTTCTTGTCAGCCATAAACTTCCTGTCATATCAATCAGTCGAGCTCGTGCGCACGCGCACCTTCGAACTGCATTCGATAGTAACGGGCATAAGTGCCGCCACGGGCGAGAAGCTCCTCGTGCGTGCCACGCTCCACAACGCGACCATGCTCAACGGTCGCAATCTCATCGGCGTGCTTAATGGTCGAAAGACGGTGGGCGATGATGATTGTGGTACGGCCGCGTGCCAGCTCCTCGAGTGACTCCTGCACCGCCTCCTCGCTCTCGTTATCCAAAGCACTCGTCGCCTCGTCCAAAATCAGGATCTTGGGGTTCTTGAGAAACACGCGCGCAATGGCAACGCGTTGCTTCTGTCCGCCCGAAAGACGGCTGCCACGCTCGCCCACGACCGTGTCATAACCCTGTGGAAGCGACTCGATAAAGGCATCGATGTTGGCGCGACGGGCGGCCTCGGCGATCTCTCCTGCCGTAGCGCCCGGCTTGCCGTAGGCGATGTTCTCGCCAATCGTGCCGTCAAACAGATAGACATCCTGCTGCACCAGGCCGATGGCGCGACGCAGGCTCTGCTGCGTCACATCACGCACGTCCTGGCCGTCGATGCTAATGGATCCGGCAGCCACGTCATAAAAGCGCGGCAGCAGCGAACAGGTCGTGGACTTGCCGCCGCCCGAAGGGCCAACCAAAGCGATGGTCTGCCCGGGCTTGATGGACAGATTCATATGGTCGATAACGGGACGCTCTTCGGCATCGCCCTCGCCCAGCTCAACGTCCTCGTAGTTAAAGCACACGTCGTGATACTCCACGGCGCCGGCAGTCACCTGCAGATCCGTAGCGCCCGGCTTGTCCTGGATATCCGGCGCGGTCGAGAGCACCTCGTCCATGCGCTTAAAGCCGGCGATGGCCTTCTGATACGTTTCGGCCGAATTGACGAGTGTCTCGAGCGGCGTGCAGAACAGCGAAATATAGAGTGCAAAGGTCGCCATATCGACCGCCTGCAGCTGTCCCTGGGCGACCAGCCAGCCGCCCAGCAGCACCACGATCACATAGAGCACACCCGAGAGCAGGCCATACGTCGCGGTATAGACGCCCATGGCGTGATACATGTTCTCCTTGGACGAAAGATAGCGATTGTTGGAGGCGCGGAACTTGAAGCGTTCGGTCTCCTCATTGGCAAAACTCTTGACCACGCGCATGCCCGCCAGCGAATCCTGCAGCTGCGCATTGATGCCGCTGATCTTTTTGCGGTTGTCGCTAAAGACCTCGCGCATGCGCATGTTCTGCCAAAACATGATGACCGCAAACGCCGCCGTCACCACGGCCATGGCGAGCGCCAGCACCGGGGCGATGGTAAAGAGGATCACAAACGAGCCGATAATCTCGATGCCGCAGATGATGATCCACTCGGGCACGTGGTGCGCCGCCTCGCAGATATCGAACAGGTCGTTGACCACGCGGCTCATCATGTCGCCCGAGCTGTTGCGGTCAAAGTACGCAAAGCTAAAGCGCTCATACTGGTCAAACAGGTCCTCGCGCATCTTGGACTCCATACGCGCGCCCATCACGTGACCCCAATAGCTCACAAAATAGCGGCAGGCGCAACGGATGATATACATCAGCACCAAACCCACCGCGATCATACCGAGCGCCTGCATAATGGCAGCCTGACCCTGGGTAAACAACCCGCCGGTCAGATTGCGCAGAATAATAGGAAACGCAAGGTCAATGGCAGCAAGCACCAGAGCGCAAACAGTATCGGCAACAAAAAGCCCCATCTGGGGCTCGTAATACGAGAGAAACCTTTTAAACATGCAATCCTCGAAGAGAAATAAATAGCGTGAGAAATCCGGTTGAACCGGTCAGGCTGAAAACAAAGCGTCCCAACAAGCATAACGCCGATGTTCTGGCAGCGTCAGCGAAAACGTCCCTAAGCGAGCAAGGTGCCTTGAAAGAGGAGCGACGCGTACTTCGGTACGCGAGCGACGATTGAAAGGCAGATTGCCGCTTAGGGGCGTTTGCAGCGTCGACTCGTTACGCGGTTTGGTAAAACCGCGTAACCTAGAGCTCCGCGCCCCCAAGGCGATGCGCGATGCTATCGCAGGCCAAGGCGCCCACGACGGTCTTGGCGTCTTCGATCTTGCCGTCGAGTACGGCGTCGATCAACTCGTGCAGTGGCACCAGGTCCACGTTGACAAACTCGTCATCATCGGGGTTGGGCGCATCAAACTCCAGCTTGGTAGCCAAGTAGATGTGAATGATCTCGTCGCAAAAACCACAGGACGTGACAATCGACGTCAAAAAGCGAATGCGACCAGCCCTAAAGCCCGTCTCCTCATGCAGCTCGCGTTTGGCGCAATCGAGCGGGTCCTCGCCTGGATCGAGCTTGCCGGCGGGAATCTCGACCGTCACACGGTCGATGGCGGTGCGGTACTGACGCACCAGCACAATCTTGCCGCTCTCGGTCAGCGCCACAACGGCCGCCGCACCCGGATGGCGAACGATATCGCGGGCGCTGCGGCGACCGTTAGGCAGCTCAACCTCAAGACGGTGGACGTCGAGGATCTTGCCCTTCCAGGCGCACTCCTCCGAAAGAATCTTCTCGTGCAGCTCGGCATCGTGCGGGTCGTCGTCGCCCAGCACCAGCGCCGGCTCGTCAGCGACCTCGCCACCAGGTTCGCCCTCGGCGTGCCCATACATGCGGCTGTCCTCCTCGACGATCTGTGCGTCCACGAGCTCTTCGTTCTTCTCGTCCATCCGTCTCATTCCTCTCGGATTTTAGGCATCCCAGGCGTCGCGGCCGCGCAGCGCACGCAGGCCGATGTCGTGGCGCAGGGTCTTACCCTCAAAATCAATCTTCTCGCAGGCCTCGTAGGCAAGGTTGCGAGCGTTCTCGAACGTGTCGCCCAGAGCGGTCACGGCAAGCACGCGGCCACCATTGGTCACGAGCTGGCCGTCCACCACGGCAGTGCCCGCGTGGTACACGGTCACGTTCTCCATGGCCTCGGCATCGGCAATACCGGTGATGACCTTGCCCTTCTCGTAGCTGCCGGGATAACCCGCACTCGTCAGGACAACGGCCACGGCCCACTCGTCACGCCAGTCGAGCTCAATCTGATCGAGCTCGCAGTTGGCGCAGGCCAGCATGACCTCGACCAGGTCGTTCTTAAGGCGCGGGAGCACGACCTGCGTCTCGGGGTCGCCAAAGCGGGCGTTGAACTCCAGCACCTTGGGGCCGGCGGGGGTGAGCATAAAGCCGCCATACAGGCAGCCGCGGTAGTCGATGCCCTCGGCAGCAAGCTCGGCAACGGTCTGCTCCATGACCGCCACCATGGTGGCGTGCTCCTCGTCGGTCACGATGGGCACCGGGCTGTAGACGCCCATGCCGCCGGTGTTGGGACCCTTGTCGCCCTCGAGCGCGCGCTTGTGGTCCTGCGAGGTGGCCATGGGGCGCACGGTCTTGCCGTCGGTAAAGGCCAAAAGCGAGCACTCGGGGCCGGTCAGCATCTCCTCGATAACCACGGTATTGCCGGCATCGCCAAAGGTGCCGCCAAAGCACTCGCGCACGGCCTCCTCGGCCTGCTCAAGTTCGATCGCCACGATGACGCCCTTGCCCGCGGCAAGGCCGTCGGCCTTGACGACCAGCGGGGCGCCCTGCTCGCGCACGTAGGCGAGAGCCGAAGCCTCGTCGGTAAACGAGCCGTAGGCTGCCGTCGGAATGCCCGCGCGCTCCATGAGCTGCTTGGAGAACAGCTTGGAGCCCTCCATCTGGGCGCCCTCGGCACCCGGGCCAAAGCAGAGAATACCCGCCGCGCGCACGGCGTCGGCCACACCCGCCACGAGCGGAGCCTCGGGGCCAATTACCACGAGTCCGCATCCGTGGCTCTGCGCAAACGCCGCCACGGCCGCAGGATCGCAGTCGTCGAGAACAACGTTCTCGCCGCAGCTCGCGGTGCCGCCGTTGCCCGGCGCGATGTAGAGCTTGCCGGCGCGCGGTGATGCTGCGAGCTTAGCTGCCAAAGCATGCTCACGGCCGCCGCTGCCCAACAACAGGATGTCGATGGTTTGAGTGTCCGCCTTCAAGGGTGCCTCCTCTATGGATGAATGGCCCGCTCCGCGCGAGCCCTTTGCAAGCAAATATACCCCTCGGCCGCCCGCTTGGGCTGCAAAGGGGTATATCGCAATAACCAAATAGTCCCGATTACTTCCAGAATCGGTTGATGATCTGCTCGCGACCGGCGCCGACGCCAATGAACGTCACGCGGGTGTGTGCCAGATCCTCGATAAACGCCACGTAGTCCTGAGCCTCCTGCGGCAGCTCATCAAAGCTGCGGCAACCGGTGATGTCGCACTTCCAGCCGGGGAGCTCCTCGTAGATGGGCTTGGCATGCTCAAAGCGCACCTGATGCTCGGGCACGCTGGTGTAGCGCTCGCCATCGACGTCGTAGGCCACGCACACCTTGATGGTGTCGAAGGCCGAAAGCACGTCGAGCTTAGTCAGGGCGATATCGGTGAGGCCGTTGACGCGTGAGGCGTAGTTGGCGATGGGGCCGTCGAACCAGCCGCAGCGACGACGGCGACCGGTGGTCACACCGTACTCATAGCCCTCCTCGGTCAGCGTGTGACCGGCCTCGGACTCATAGGAAAGCTCGGTGGGCATGGGGCCCGAACCGACGCGGGTGATATAGGCCTTCATGACGCCCAGCACGCGGTCGACGTTCTTCATGCCCACGCCGGAGCCGGTGATGGCGCCGCCGGCGGTGCAGTTGGAAGACGTCACGTACGGATAGGTGCCGTGGTCGATGTCGAGCAACGTCGCTTGGGCGCCCTCAAACAGCAGGTCCTTGCCCTCATCGATCATGTTGTTGAGCAGCAGGCTCGTCTCGGTGATGTAGGGACGCAGGCGCTCGGCCATGGGCAGGTACTCGTCGCAAATCTGGTCCACGGTGTAGGTGGGCAGGTTGTAGATGAGCTCAAGCTCGGGGTTCACGCGGGCGAGAGCGGTCTCCAGCTTGTCGCGGAACAGCGCCTCGTCCAGCATATCCTGCATGCGCAGGCCAATGCGGGCCATCTTGTCCTGATAGCACGGACCGATACCGCGCTTGGTGGTACCGATGTTCTTCTTGCCGAGCTTCTGCTCAAAGGCGCCATCCAGGTCGATGTGGTACGGCATGATGACATGCGCGTTGCCGCTAATCTTGAGGTTCTTGGTGGTGATGCCGTCGGCCTCGAACATGTCGATCTCCTCAAGGACAACCTTGGGGTTGACGACGCAGCCGTTACCGATCACCGACACATGGTCGGAATACATGATGCCGGAGGGCACCTGGTGCAGGCCGTACTTCTTGCCGTTGACGACGATGGTGTGGCCGGCGTTGTTGCCGCCCGAGTAGCGCACGACGGCATCGAAGTCGCCGGCGACCAGGTCGCAGATCTTACCCTTGCCCTCATCGCCCCACTGGGCACCGACCAAAACGGTTGACGGCATGTTTACTCCTTACATTCATGGACTGTCTACGCGCCACGCCGGCACGCAGAAGCACAAAACATTCCCAGTATACCCGTGCAACGGGCGCCTGTCCTACTCCTCGGCATGTGCCCCATCAAGCTCATAGAACTTGGTGGATGCCGGCAGGAACATCAGGTCGACGTCGCCGATCGGGCCCGAACGGTTCTTGGCCACGACGATACGCGTAACGCCCTCGTCGGGTCGATCGTCGCGCGAGGCTTCGGCCTCGTCGGCGGAGCGGTCCAAGAACATAACGATATCGGCGTCCTGCTCGATGGAGCCCGATTCACGAAGGTCGGAAAGCTGCGGGCGCTTGCCGGTACGGGATTCGACCTGACGCGAGAGCTGCGACAGCGCGATGAGCGGGATCTTGAGTTCCTTGGCCATGATCTTCAGACCACGCGACATCTCGGAGACCTCGACGGTACGGCTCTCGGAGCGGCGTCCCGGCGGAGGACTCACCAGCTGCAGGTAGTCCAGGATGATGATGGCCTTCTCCTTGTTGTGGAGCATGCGGCGGCTCTTGGCGCGAATCTCGGTCACTGTGGTGCCGGGCGTATCGTCAATCAGAATATCGAGCTTGGACAAGGTCTGCGTGGCCTCGTTGATATTGGCCCACTGCTCGGGGCTAATGCGGCCCATGCGGAAGTCACTGATCGAAATCATGGCGTAGGCGCAAATCAGACGCTGGGCAATTTCCTTGCCCGACATCTCCAGCGAGAAGAAGCCGACGGTATAACCGGCCGCGGCAGCGTTGAGCGCCAGATTCAGGGCGAACGACGTCTTACCCACAGCAGGGCGGGCGCCGATGATGATGAGCTGGCCCTCGCGAAAACCCATGAGCATGCGGTCGAGCGACGGGAAGCCCGTGGGCACGCCCGCAGCCTGGCCGCCTGCCTGGCACACTTCCTCGGCCTCGTTATAGGCCTCGACCATAAACTCGGTCAGCGTCTTGTAGCTCGACTTGACCTCGCGCGCCGTGACCTTGAGCAACTTGCTCTCGGCCAGCTCCACGACCTCTTTGGTATCGGTGGGAGCGTTATAGGCCAGCGCGTTGATCTCGTTGGTGGCGCCGATCAGCTCACGCAGCATCGAATCGCGGCGAACGATAGCGGCATGGTGCTGCCAGTTGACGAGCGACAGGGTCTGACCCATCAACTCCAAAATGTAGGCCTCGCCGCCCACGGCATCAAGCTTGTTGATGCTTCGCAGGTAATCGATCAGCGAGATGGAGTCGATGGGAATGCGGCTGTTGTACATATCGACCATCGCGGTATAGATGGTCTTATGAATGGGCCGGTAGAAGTCATCGGGCTGCAGCTCGACCTGGGCCTCTTCGACCACCTCGGGCGATAGCAGCATAGCGGCCAGTACATTGGCCTCTGCATCTTGGTTTTGGGGAAGACCCAACTTGGAGCCGCGGTCCTCAACCGTCAGCCCGGTCTCCCTATCGTCATATGCCATGAGCATCCTCATTCATATCGCTTGCGAGCATCCATAGTATCAGCCACGGTCCCAAAACGCGCCGCGCGCCGCCAATCATCACCGAACCAAACGGATGAACGGTCCTGTATATAGGACTTCGACGCAACGTTCACCATGACACTCACTCAGCGCAAAAAACAAAAGGGCGCCCTGGTTTCCCAGAGCGCCCTTCTTAGAACAAGATTGTTGCGTTGCAGCAAATGCTACTCGGCAGCAGCCTCAGTCTCGACCTCGGCGGTCTCGGCCTCGGCGACCTCAGCGGCCTCCTCGACCTCAGCCTCGGCAGCGAGCTCCTCGGCGGTAACGCCGACGAGAACGACAACCTCGGCCTTGATCTCGCGGTACAGCGAGATGGCAACGGTGTGGGCACCGGCAACCTTGATGGGCTTACCGAGCTCGACGCGCTTGCGATCGATGTCCATACCGAGCTGAGCCTTGATGGCGTCAGCGATCATAGCGGCGGTAACGGAGCCAAAGAGGATGCCCTCGTCGCCGACCTTGACGTCAACGGTGACCGTCTTGCCCTCGAAGGCAGCCTTGGTCTCGTTGGCGGTAGCCAGACGGACGGCCTCGCGCTTGGCGATGTTGTTGCGACGCTCGTCAAGCTGCTTGAGGTTGCCCTTGGTGGCGGCAACAGCGAGCTTCTTGGGGAACAGGAAGTTCTCAGCGTAACCCTGAGCGACCTCTACGACGTCACCCTCGCCGCCCTTGCCCTTGATCTCATCGAGAAGAATAACCTTCATGATGCGTCTCCCTTCTTAGCCGCGGTCGCGGTTGCCACGAGAGGAAACCACGGGGACGGTGTACGGCAGGAGAGCCATCTCGCGGGCGCGCTTGATGGCGTTGGCGATGTCATGCTGATGCTGCGTGCAAGCGCCAGTGACGCGACGGGGCTTAATCTTGCCACGGTCGGTCATGTACTTACGGAGAAGCTGAGTGTCCTTATAGTCGATGAACTCAGTGTTCTCCTTGCAGAACTGGCAGTACTTACGACGCGGCTGACGTGCAGAAAAATCATTAGCCATGTCAAAATACCTTTCGTTTGGCAACTTCGGCGAACCGAAGCCGCCTCTCACTCAAAAATAGGTGAACAACCCTTAGAACGGGATGTCCTCATCGTAGACGTCGACCGCGGGCGGCGTAGCCACCGGTGCGGCAGGACGTGCTGCGGGCGCGGGAGCTGCGGGGGCGTAACCGCCCTGGTCGTAGCCACCCTGGCCACCACGGGAGCTCATAAACTCGATCTCATCGACGATGACCTCAAGCTTGCTCCGGCGCTGGCCGTCGCGCTCCCAAGAGCTGTAGCGCAGCTTGCCCTCGATCGCGACCTTGTTTCCCTTTGCCAGGAAACGGCTCACGGCCTCGGCGCGGGTGCCGAACATGGTGCAGTCGACAAAGTTGGGATAGTCCTCCCACTCGCCAGTCTGCGCGTTGCGGCGACGATCGTTCACGGCGACGCCAAAGGACAGAACCTGGGTTCCGCCGGCGGTGGCGCGCAGCTCGGGATCGCGGGTGAGGTTACCGGTGATGTTCACTCGATTGATGCTCATAACTCACTACTTCCTCTTGGGGCACAAGCCCAGTCCAAAACGACAGTCTTACTCCTGGTCGTCGCGACGGACGATCATGTGGCGGACCACAGCGTCGGTGATGCGCAGGACGCGATCAAGCTCGGCGATCTGGGTAGGATCTGCGTGGAAGTTGATGAGGGTGTAGTCACCATCGGTGAGGTCGTTGATCTCGTAGGCGAGCTTGCGCTTGCCCCACTCGTCAACGGAGTCGACCTTGCCAGCGCCCTCAGCGATCGTGGTATCGATACGCTTCATAACAGCGAGACGAGTCTCGGGGTCGAGCGACGGGTCAACAAAGAACAGCAGTTCATAAGCCTTCATATTGTCACCTCCTCTGGGCAAATGTGGCTTCAGGTCGTGAAGGTGCGCCTGAAGCAGGAAAAGACTTGGTAATAATATCTTTCAACCTCCCAGGCCGCAAGAATATGCAGCTACAACCTCATGACCTCCACATATGCCCATACTCACACGGCATTTCATGCGTCTTCCAACCAAATGCTGACCAAATGCTTGACGGACCTGTGGACAAGATACGGTGCCGTGGGGACAAACTAGGTTAAGCCGCAGGTCAGTGGGCGCATGGTTGCGGTCGCGAAATGCATACCAGTGGTCCACAGCGCCACCCAAAGATTTTTAAATTCATTGCCAAGTCGCTCATGAATACCCCTTTTGAACAATTGAGTTGATCAACCACGCTGGTCGGGAGCCGGTTTTCGGCACCTCAAACCCCGCTGCAGCGCCAAGTGCGGCCAAGGCGTTTTAAAAAATGCCAACTTTTCTGTTTGCACTTTGCGATTCCTCGTGTATACTGACTTTCGCATTTAACGGAGAGTTGTCCGAGTGGCCGAAGGAGCACGATTGGAAATCGTGTAGGCGTCAAAAGCGTCTCCAGGGTTCAAATCCCTGACTCTCCGCCAGTTAATTCCAAAGCAGGCCTTCGAGCCTGCTTTGTTTTTACCCCACGCGGAGGGGTGGCAGAGTGGTTGAATGCGGCGGTCTCGAAAACCGTTTGGCCTGTATAAGGTCACGAGGGTTCGAATCCCTCCTCCTCCGCCATTAGATGGTATGAGCCCCAGCAATGGGGCTTTTTTCTTTTTGGGCACATTTCAATTACGCGCAGGAGGAGGGATTCGAACCCGGCAGGGCGCGGAGCGTAAAGAAAACGCGCCAGTGGCGCGTTTTTAGCGCAGCGCGGTCGGCGCAAGCCGACCGGATAAATTTTGAGCAAAGCTCAAAATTTGGACATCCCTCCTATTCAGCCACGTCCCCATCGCGGTCGATTCCAGCCCAAATCTCAAACGTGTACACCACCCTCCAAAGATGTCAAAAAATGTCGTTTTTGGAGGGTGATGTACACGTTTGCATATGACCCACACTGTGCACGAGTCGACTTACTCGCATCCGGTATATTTTCCCACTTCAACGGACATAAGAGTTGGGTATCGACTCAGAGTGAGAGGCCCCCAATGGATACCCCTGTTCTCGTTTCGCATAAAACTGCGTGGCTTGTCCATCATGCTCCGTGGGACTTGGTGCAAGCCGTCGCACAACGCGACTACCAGATAGGTGCGCGGGGCCTCTCCACCCAGCAACGCATCGCTCGCATACGACAGGCCCTCACCGACTGCGGCATTCCGCCCGATATGCTCAAGACTATCGACATCTCCGTAGTATTTGCTTTCGAGCGAATTCGCACCAACGGTGTCACTTGCCATGTTCTCGGCCAAAACCTACCCTACAACCACATTGACGAGCTTACGCCCGGCATCTTTATCATCGATGAAGCCTTCACCTTCGTGCTCGCTGCCGAGTGGATGGATAGGATCGAATACCTCGAGTATGGCTACGAAGTTTGCGGCAACTATCGCATGGGCCCCAATCCCTCTGACCCTTATACCGAGCAACCAGCAACCACCTCCAAGGACGAAATTGTCGAGCTACTCGATCGGCACCCTGGCAAACCCGGCGCCACGCGCGCACGTCTCGCGCTCAGACACATCTACGACCACTCGGCCTCGCCCATGGAGACTGCATCGGCAATTGCCCTTTCGCTCCCAGCGAGCGAAGGCGGCGTTGGCATTCGAGGTATCGAGCTCAACCAACCACTCGAGATCCCTCAACGTCTCTGGCATTGCACAAAAGCCCGAACACTCAAAATCGATGCCCTCATTACCTATAAGCGCAAGGAACTCGGCATCGAATATAAGGGCGGCTTCCACGACGAGGTCGAACGCAAGGGAGCGGACGCGGAACGAGAGGCCGCGCTCGCCCAAATGGGATATCGAATCGTTACGCTCACCTCGGCACAGTTTGCGAACCAGCTCGCCTTTCACCGTGCCATGAATAGCATTCGCGAAGCCCTCGGTATGCCTCGCTGCACTGATGCCGAGTATCAGCGAAAGCAAAACGAACTGCGCAAGACGCTTATCCGCAACTGGAAGGGCATGAAGGACATTGAGACGCCCTCCGAGTAACGTCGACCCGCACACCCCGCGCCAAAACATGTACATCACCCTCCAAAACCGACATTTTTCAACATCTTTGGAGGCTGACGTACATGTTTTGGACCCCTGGCATTCCAGCAACGCCACGCCCGCGCCCAGTCCCTACCGTTTGCCGAGCAATAGGGTCGCCAGACCCGTCAACCATGTACTATGTACGGGCATTGTTCAAACCTACAACTCAAAGGACCCCATCTTGCCCGTCGTCGCCGCTTTAACCGTTACCTCACATGCCTCGGATGCCATGGTCGCTATCCCATTTTGGCTCGAGATGTTCGCTGTTGTCGCTGCATCGATCTCGGGTGTGCTGGTTGCGCGCGAGCACAAGCTCGACCTGGTGGGCGCGGTCGCGCTCGCGGTGGTCTGCGGTCTGGGCGGCGGTCTTTTGCGCGATATGACGCTCCAGGTCGGCAACGTCTACATCCTCAACCAGCCCATGGCACTACCGCTTTCCATCGCCACAGCCGCCATCATCTATATCTTCCCGGCAATCGTCGATAAGCCCGAAAAACTCATTCCCCTGCTCGACATCATCTCGGTCGGCATCTATGCAGCAACCGGCGCGGACAAGGCGTTGGTGTACGGATTTGCGCCCGCCGTATGTATCATGATGGGCTTCTTTACCGCCGTGGGCGGCGGCATGCTGCGCGACGGCTTTATGGGCGTGGTCCCGGGCATTTTCCAACGCACCAACTTCTATGCCATCGCGGCCATCGCCGGATCGGCAAGCTATGTAGCCCTCGTCATGAGCGGCCTCATGAGCAATGTTGCCGCGCTGGTCGTATGCGTTGTGGTGACCATGGGGCTGCGCTGGCTATCACTGCGCTTTGACATTAAAAGCCCTACCGAGGAAGACATCGCGCGCTTTTTGCACCGTAAAAAGTAGGTAGCACAGCACAACCCCTCGAAATGCAACCGAGAGATTCTTTTAGAGCGCCCGCGCGGTGGGTACCCTGTTAGATACCTGTCGAGTATCTAACGAAGGATTCACTATGCCTTGCAACCAAGTACCGTCGATCCGGCGCCACAAAGCGCAGGCCCGCATCACCATCCTATTCGCGCTGATTGCGCTCGCGCTCACCGCACTTCCCACGGTGTCGTTCGCCGGCACCGACACCGCGGGAAACATGCTCGCAACCGAAGTTGACTCAACTCCGTCCGGTATCGAAGGCGACCTGTACTGGGCCGGCCAAAGTCTCAACCTAGACGACGCCTCCATCGGCCGCGATATTATCGCGGCTGGTGAGAACCTGTCGATTCGCGATTGCACCGTAGGCGGCGCCGTTCGTCTGGCGGCACGCACCATCGATATCGCCAAAACCGCAATCGATGGCAGCGTCACGGTGGCCGGCCAGCACGTCGTGCTCAACACCGGCAGCACCGCCAACTGTTTTTACGCGGCGGGCGAAACGGTCGCCCTGCGCGGCTCCGCCAAATCGGCGGCGCTTGCCGGCGACACCGTTACCATCGACGGCACCGTCGATGGCAATGTTGAAGTCTGGGCCGACAAGCTCATCCTGGGTAAAAACGCCCGCATCACCGGCACGGTGAACGCCCACGTCTCACAGGACCCCGAGCGGGCCGAGGGCGCCCAGGTTGGAGCCCTCAAGATCGACCGGACCGAGAACGAGAACACCTCTACGGTCAACGACATGATCGGCGGCATCGTTGCCGCAGCGCTTTCCACCTGCTTTGTCGCTATCCTGCTTGAGCTTGTCTTTCCGCGCGCAACCGCCAGCGCCGCCGGCATGCTCCATCAGCATCCCATGCCACTGTGGGTAAGTGGCCTTCTGGGCACGGTCGCCATCGCTCCCGCCGTCCTGCTGCTTATCATCTCGATTGCAGGCCTGTCGCTCGCCGGAGCCCTCATGTGCAGCATCATCGGCATCGCTTTGGTCTCGGCGGCATTTACGGGTACCGCGATCGCACGCATGGTCGGACACAACCAAAACCGCTTCGCCATGGCCGCCGCGGGCGGTATCGTCGCGGGCGCGCTCACGGCACTTCCTCTTATGGGCAGCTTTGTCAGCGGCGTAGCCTTCGTCTTCACGCTCGGCTACGTCATCCAAATCATTTGGCACAACGCCCACCTCAAGCCGCAGCAGCCGGCTAACACGCCAGGCCTTCCCACCGCCTAACCACCAACCACCACAAAGGGGACAGGCACCTTTGTGGTGGCGTAGGCCGCCTCAATCCCCATGCACCAAAAAGGGCGCCGACCATTGCGGTCGACGCCCTTTCTCATTAAAGCTATAAAACCCAGCACTTATTTGTTGACCTGACCGGCGCGGACGGCAGCCTTCTTGCGGTCGGTGGCGTTGAGCAGACGCTTGCGCAGGCGAATGTTCTTAGGAGTGATCTCGACCAGCTCGTCGTCGGCGATGTACTCCAGCGCCTCCTCCAGCGAGAAGGTGCGGGGCGGCACCAGCTGAACGGAGATATCGGAGGTCGAGGAACGCTGGTTGCCCAGGTTCTTGGTACGGGCGATGTTGACGACCATGTCGCCGGCCTTGCTGCGCTCGCCCACGATCATGCCCTCGTAGCACTCGGTGCCCGGCTCAACAAACAGCTGGCCGCGCTCCTGCAGCGTGCCCAGGGCGTAGGCAACGGCCTTCTCGGTGGTCATGGAGATCATGGCGCCGTTCTGACGGTTGCCGATCTCGCCGGCGTAGGGACCATACTCCAGGAAGGTGTGGTAGAACACGCCCTCGCCGTGGGTGACGTTCATGATGCGGTTCTTAAGACCCATGATGCCGCGGGTCGGGATCTTAAACTCAAGGTGCGTCACGATGCCCGAGGTATCCATGCTCGTCATGATGCCGCCGGAGGTACCGAAGACCTCAACGACCTTGCCCGAGTACTCGTCCGGGCACTCGACGACGGCCTGCTCGACGGGCTCCATCTTGTTGCCGTTCTCGTCCTTCTTAAACAGAACGCGAGGACGGCCAACCTGGAACTCAAAGCCCTCGCGACGCATGGACTCCATCAGAACGGACAGGTGCAGGATGCCGCGACCCGAGACCTCGACGCCGCTCTTGTCCTCGAGCTCCTCGATCTTCATGGTTACGTTGTTCTCGGCCTCGTTGAACAGGCGCTCCTTGAGCTGACGGGCGCCCACGATGTCGCCGTCGCGACCGACGAGCGGGGAGGTCGAAGCCTCAAAGACGATGGACAGGGTCGGCGGGTCGATCTCGATGGGCTCGAGCTCGACGGGGTTCTCGGGATCGGTGTAGACATCGCCGATATCGGTGCGGTCGATGCCCACGACGGCAGCGATGTCGCCGGCGCCGACTTCCTGGCACTCGGTGCGGCCCAGGTAGTCGAAGGTAAAGAGCTGTTTGACGGTAGCGGTGGCGCTGGAGCCGTCGTTCTTGACAACCAGGATCTGGTCGCCCTGGTGGATGGTGCCGGAGTACACGCGGCCGATGCCGATACGGCCGACGAAGTTGGAGTGGTCGATGGTCACGCACTGCATGGCGAGCGGGGCGTTCTCGTCAACCTCGGGTGCGGGCATGTCGTCGATGATCATGTCGAGCAGCGGGTACATGTCCATGTTGCCGTTGTTGGGGTCAAGGCGGGCAAAGCCATTCATGGCGCTGGCGTAGACCACGTGCTCCATGGCGAACTCGAGCTGGTCGTCGGTGGCACCCAAGTCGGCCATGAGGTCCAGGCAGTCGTTGTAGGCCTTCTCGGGGTTGGCGCCCGGACGATCGATCTTGTTGATGACGATCATGATCTTGAGGCCGGTGTCGATAGCGTGACGCAGCACGAAACGGGTCTGGGGCATGGGGCCCTCAAAGGCGTCGACCAGCAGCAGGGCGCCGTCGGCCATACGCAGCACGCGCTCGACCTCGCCGCCAAAGTCGGCGTGGCCCGGGGTGTCGATGACGTTGATCTTGACGTCCTTGTACTCGATAGAGATGTTCTTGGCGAGAATCGTGATGCCGCGCTCGCGCTCCTGGTCGTTAGAGTCCAGGACGCGATCCTCGACCTGCTGGTTGGCACGGAAGGCGTCCGTGGCACGCAGGAGTTTGTCAACCATCGTCGTCTTGCCGTGGTCGACGTGGGCGATGATGGCGATGTTCCTCAGATTGTCTACGCGCATGTAGTTCCCCTATCTTCTATCCATATACAAGCGGCACGCGTATGCGACCCACCCAGCAATGCAACGCTCGGCGGGAATATTGAGCCTTTTACCGAAAACTCGTTTATTTTAGCGATTTTAGATGAGAGGGGTTTCCTCACCTGCAGGTTCAGGGTCGCTCCACATAAAACCATCGCCGGCACCCATGCCCTCATACAGCACGTATGCCGAAAAACCGCTCTCGAGCGTGGTTTCGAAGAAACTCACGAGCAGGGCGTCGTGATAGCCGCCGTCAATTTCGACACAACCGGTGTAGCCGATGGCATAGCGGGCGATGCGGCCCAGCCCCTCGTCCTTAAGACCCATCTTGTGCTCGGAGATAAAGTTGGTGGCAGCCTCGAGGCATGCCTCCTCGCCATCTTCGTCGAGCGCCGCCAGATATCGGTTGGAAGCAGCGTCCTCGATCGCCACAACTACGCCCGGATTCTCGCCGGCGGCAAGGTCGTCCAAGAACGCGCCGATCAGATCGCACACCATGGCGTCGAGCTCGGCGGAGACGTTACCGGCGTCCTGCATATCCTGTGCCATCTTTAGACCTTCCCATCGAGTCTGGCGTCGTTACAGTTCCTGTGCCTCGGCAGCGATCTTGGCGGCAGCGTCACGGGCGCGCATCATATCCATCGCGCGCTTGTCGAGTACCTTGATCTGGTTGGTCAGCATGACCGCATCGACCACGCCCCAGATTACCAAGCCTGTTGAAATCGAAAACCCAAGCGCACCAACTGTACCACGAAGGCGCGAGCAGATTGCCGCGACAAGGGCGGAGACGACAACCATCTTGATAAACGAGCCGCGGCGCTCGCGAAGCGTGCGGGCCTGCGTCACATAGGCAATGCGAGCCGCCTCAGAAGCCTCCGAGCGCATCTGGGCCTCGCGCGCAATGGCCGCCGCCTCAGCCGACATACCGCTGGCCATCAGCGAACACTCCGCAACCCTGCCGCCCCGCATTTAGAAGTCATCGGGGGAGAGCGTATGGACGAACTCGTCGAACTTCTCGAACTCCTGCTCGTCGTCGACATCCTCGGCGTGGGTGGAAACAGTGCCCAGGCGATTCATGATGTCGTCCTCCACAAACATGGGAGCATTGCTGCGCACGGCAAGGGCAATGGCATCACTGGGACGAGCGTCGATCTTGCGCTCCTCGCCATCGGCCAGTACGACGATCGTCGCGTAGAACACCGGCGGCTCGGCGCGAACGATCTCGATGCGCTCGAGCTTGGCGCCCAGGGCGTCAACGGTATCGAGCAACAGGTCATGGGTGATCGGGCGCTCGGCGCGGCCGCTATCGATGCCGCGGCTGATGGCAGCAGCTTCAAACGAACCAGTCTGAATGGAAAGGGAACGCAGCGGCGCGGGCGAGTCCGATTTGCTGCTGCGCTCACGAAGCACGATAAGCGATGGCACGGGACCGGCGGCCATGACGATGGTCTCTATGTCGACACGAACCATGGAACACCTCCGGTACGTAGCGGTTAACACGCGGCAGCCCGCCGCATTGAATAGCTATACTACCCAATCTTTCGCACAGCACACAAAATCAAAGTAGTTAATTTGGGACGGGGCTTTTTTGACTACTTTCAGTAGGTAAGAAAAAAGCCCCGAGGCAACGCCCCAGGGCTCTTCACAGTTTTGATGGTGGACCTGACAAGATTCGAACTTGTGACCTCCCGGTTATCAGCCGGACGCTCTAACCAACTGAGCTACAGGTCCATCATGGTGGAGGTTAGGGGGATCGAACCCCTGACCTCAGGCTTGCAAAGCCCGCGCTCTCCCAGCTGAGCTAAACCCCCACGGAGACAGTAATAAACACCCCAGCGGCGACTCGGCTCTCGCTGGGGTGTTTATTGCGAAAGAAAGTGGTGGACCTGACAAGATTCGAACTTGTGACCTCCCGGTTATCAGCCGGACGCTCTAACCAACTGAGCTACAGGTCCATCGCGCAAGGGATATATTAGACGAGTCGTTACGCGCGCGTCAACAACTTTTTTGAAAATCTTTGGAGGGGTTCGCCCCGGTCGCCCGGCGGCATATGAAGTCGCCTGCTCGGACAGTCCTGACTCGCACGGAGAGCACATTAAGTGCTCTCCGGCTCGTGCGGAACTCGCGATCGACTTCA
>NZ_CABJFS010000005.1:169951-218384 GCF_902364945.1 Collinsella aerofaciens
GCGCAAGGGATATATTAGACGAGTCGTTACGCGCGCGTCAACAACTTTTTTGAAAATCTTTGGAGGGGTTCGCCCCGGTCGCCCGGCGGCATATGAAGTCGCCTGCTCGGACAGTCCTGACTCGCACGGAGAGCACATTAAGTGCTCTCCGGCTCGTGCGGAACTCGCGATCGACTTCATATGCCGCCGGGCGACCGGGGCGAACGCGGGTCCCTAGGTTTTCAAAAAAGCGGTCGGCGCGCAGGTGCGCCGACCGCCGATATATGGGGTCTGATGTTTTTGACCGGAGAGGACTACTTACTCGTCGAGGAGATCCTCTGGCATGTCGTTGCCGTCGCCTAGGTCGACTGGGGCCTCTTCGGTATCGGCTGCGGCCTCGGCGCCTTCGCCTTCGGGTTTTTCCTTGGCTGCCGTCATGCGGGCTACGGCGCAGATGCGGTCGTTGTTGTCGACGGTCATCATCTTGACGCCCTGGGTGGCGCGGCCGGTCTGGCTGATCTCGTCGGTCTTGACGCGAATGACCGTCGCGCCTTCCGTCACGATGAACAGCTCGTGCTGCGGGCCCACCGTCTTCATGGCCGCGAGGTTGCCCTTACGCTCGGTCATTTGGATGGTGTAGACGCCCTGGCCGCCGCGATTCTGCTCCGGGTAGTCCGCGACCGGCGTGCGCTTGCCGTAGCCGCGCTCGGTGATGACGAATAAATCACCGTTGCCGTTAGTGACTTCCATGCCCAGAACGCTCACGCCGTCCTTCATACCGATACCGCGAACGCCGCTAGTATCGCGGCCGGTGGCGCGCACCTGCTCCTCGGAGAACATGATCGCCTTGCCCGCGGTGGTGGCCAGGATAATCTTGTCGCCCTCGCGCACGCGGCGCACGTTCAGCAGCGCGTCGTCGTCACGCAGGTTGATAGCGATCAGGCCGTCGCGGCGGCTGCGGTCATATGCGCTCATTACGGTCTTCTTGACCATGCCGCTCTTGGTGGCAAACATCAGGTACTCGTCGGCAGGGAACTCGCGGCAGCTGATGACGCTCGCGATCTTCTCGCCCTCCTCGAAGGGCAGCAGGTTGACGATCGCGGTACCGCGCGCCTGGCGCGTACCCACCGGCAGCTCGTGCACCTTCAGGCGATAGACCTTACCCTTGCTCGAGAAGAACAGCACGTACTCGTGCGTGGACGCGATGAACATCTCGTCGATAACGTCGTCCTCTTTGAGGTTGACGCCCGACACGCCCTTGCCGCCGCGCTTCTGGGCGCGGTATGCGGCCACCGGGATGCGCTTGACATAGCCGGTGTGGGTGATGGTCACGACCATGTCCTCGTCGGCAATGAGGTCCTCGACGTCCAGGTCCTTCTCGACATGGCTGATCTCGGTGCGGCGCTTATCGCCGAACTTCTTGGAGATCTCGCGCATCTCTTCCTTAATGACGCCCAGGATCTTCTCCTCGTGCGCCAGCAGGTCCTCGTAGTAGGCGATGGCGCGGCGCAAGCCGTCCAGCTCTTCCTGAATCTTGTCGCGCTCCAGGCCGGTCAGGCGGCGCAGCTTCATCTCGAGGATGGCCGTGGTCTGCTCGGGCGTAAAGCCAAAGCGCTCGATCAGGCGGCTGCTGGCCTCGGAATCAGTCTGCGAGGAGCGGATGATGCTGATGACCTCGTCGATATGGTCAAGGGCCATCAGGTAGCCCTCAAGGATATGCGCGCGGGCCTGGGCCTTCTTAAGGTCGAAGCGGGTGCGGCGGGTGACGACGTCGACCTGGTGGTCGATGTAGTGCTGCAGCATCTCGCGCAGGCTCAGGCATTTGGGAACGCCGTTGACAAGCGCCAGGTTGTTGGCGCCAAAGGTCGTCTGCAGCGAGGTGTACTTGTACAGGTTGTTGAGCACGACCTGCGGGATGACGCCCTTCTTGAGTTCGATGACCAGACGGATACCCTTCTGGTTGGACTCATCGCGCATGTCCGAGATGCCCTCGATGCGCTTGTCGTTGACGAGCTGGGCGATCTTCTCCTGCAGGGTGCCCTTGTTGACCATGTAGGGAATCTCGGTAAAGACCAGGCGGTTGCGGCCGGTCTTGGTGGATTCCACGTGGGCCTTGGCGCGCACGGTAATGGAGCCGCGGCCGGTCTCGTAGCTCTGCTTAATGCCGGCGCTGCCCATGATGATGGCGCCGGTGGGGAAGTCCGGACCGGGCATGATCTGCATGAGCTCGTCGACAGTGGCGTCGGGATTATCGATCAGGTAGCAGGTTGCCTCGATCGCCTCGGTGAGGTTATGCGGGGCGATATTGGTGGCCATGCCGACGGCGATGCCCTGGCTGCCGTTGACCAGCAGGTTGGGGAAGCGCGCAGGCAGCGCCTGAGGCTCGGCGAGCGATTCGTCGTAGTTGGGCTGCCAGTCGACGGTATCCTTCTGCAGGTCACGCAGCAGCTCCATGGCGGGCTTTGCCAGGCGGCTCTCGGTGTAACGCATGGCAGCGGCGCCGTCGCCGTCGATGTTGCCGAAGTTGCCGTGGCCGTCGATGAGCGGCGTGCGCATGGAGAACCACTGCGCCAGGCGAACCATTGCCTCGTAGACCGCGGCGTCGCCATGCGGATGGTACTTACCGATAACTTCGCCGACCGTCCAGGCCGACTTCTTGTGTGGGCGGTTGGGGTAGATGCCGCTCTCGTTCATCGCGTACAGAATGCGGCGGTGAACCGGCTTTAGGCCGTCGCGCACGTCCGGCAGGGCGCGCGCCGTGATGACCGACATCGAATACTCGATGAACGACTGTTTCATCTCACGGCCGAACTCCGAAATCTGGAGCTGGCCGCCATTGATATCCTCGCCGGCCGAGGCGCCACGGTCGACTTCGCCAAAGCTCTCCTCGAGCTCGCCGTCGTCGTCTTCTTCCTCATCATCATCGGCATCGGGGTTATAGGCGTCCGGATCGCCGTCCTCGCCCTGCTCAGCGCGGGCAAGCAGGCGCTTCAGATCGTCGGGCATGCCGGCATCGCCGGCCTCGCCCATACCCTCGTTATTGTTGATATCGTCTGCCACGTTACCTCCTCATGGTTTGCGTGGTTCAAATCAGATAGTCCCCGTCCCCGTCACTAGGACGGAGACGGCTTTTCCAGGTGCCGCAGATTCGCTCGAAAGAGGAGGGAAGCGTACTTGGGTACGCGACCGACGATTGAGAGCGAAGGTGCGGTGGCTGGGAAAGCCGAACAGGTTAGGCATCTAAGAATCGTGCGTCATGCGCGTGTTTCTCGATGTACTCGCGGCGATAGCCGACCTCGGAACCCATCAGCTCGCGCACGGCGCGGTCTGCCACCACGGCATCCTCGATCGACACGCGCTGCAGGATGCGGGTCTTGGGATCCATCGTCGTCGAGGCGAGCTGCTTGGGGTCCATCTCGCCCAGACCCTTGTAGCGCTGGACGGTATAGCCCTTGCGCTTCTTGGTGATCTTGCCATCCTTGGCCTTGCCGTCTTCGTCGTTATCGTCGGGGTTCAGGCCCAGACTCTGGATGGTGTCGCGCAGGATCTCGTCTTCGGGCTGGCGGCCGTTGGGATACACGTAGTGGATCTTGTTGCGCACCTTAATGCCAAAGATGGGCGGACAGGCAACATAGACGTAGCCGGCATCGATCAGCGGACGCATGTACTTGTAGAAGAACGTCAGCAGCAGGATGCGGATGTGCGCACCGTCGACGTCTGCATCGGTCATGATGATGATCTTGTGGTAGCGCGCCTTGGTGATATCGAAGTCGCCGCCGTCGCCGGCAATCGTCGTGACGCCGCAGCCGATCGCGGTAATCAGCGACTGGATGGTGTCACTCGAGAACGCGCGATGGTCACCAACGCGTTCGACGTTCAGAATCTTGCCGCGCAGGGGCAGAATCGCCTGAATGTCTCGGCGACGGCCGTCCTTGGCCGAACCGCCTGCCGAGTCGCCCTCTACGATGAAGAGCTCGGTCAGCTCGGCATCGCGCACCGAGCAGTCAGCGAGCTTACCGGGCAGGGACGCCGTCTCGAGCAGGCTCTTGCGGCGGGTCGCCTCGCGCGCCTTGCGGGCGGCATTGCGCGCCTTGCAGGCCTGTTGCGCCTTCTTGACGATCTCGCGGGCAGGCTTGGGATGCTCCTCCAAGTAATCGGCAAGGCCGTCGGTCACGATCTTGAGCGTCAGCGCGCGCATATAGGAGCTGCCGAGCTTGGCCTTGGTCTGGCCCTCAAACTGCGGATCGGGCAGCTTGACCGAGATAACGGCCGAAAGGCCCTCGCGCACATCGTCGCCGGTCAGATTGGCGTCTTTTTCCTTGAGCAGGTTCTGCTTGCGCGCGTAGTCGTTGATCACGCGGGTGAGCGCGGTGCGAAAGCCCTCAAGGTGCATGCCGCCCTCGGGAGTGTAGATGTCGTTGGCAAACGACATGACGTTCTCGCCGTAGCCGCTGTTCCACTGCAGGGAAACCTCGACCTCGCCCATCTTGGCCACGGGCGCATCCGGGTCCGATTTGCCCTCGATGTAGATGGGCTCCTTAAAGGCCTCGGGGACGTCCTTACCCTCGTTGAGGAACTTGACGAAGTCGATGATGCCGCCCTCGTAGCAAAACTCCTCCACGTGGGGAGTCGCCTCGCGCTCGTCGGTCAGCACGATTTTGAGGTTCTTATTGAGGAACGCCGTCTCCTGCAGACGGTTGTGCAGCGTATCGAAATCGTAGATGCAGGTCTCGAAGATCTCGTCGTCGGGCCAGAAGGTGACGGTGGTGCCCGTCGAATCCGAGGTGCCCACGACCTCCATCTTCTTGACGGTCTTGCCGCGCGAGAACTCCATCTCGTAGGTGTTGCCATCGCGACGAACCTGAACGACCACGCGCTTGGACAGTGCGTTGACGACGGAGATGCCCACGCCGTGCAGGCCGCCCGAGACCTTATAGGCCGAGTTATCGAACTTACCGCCGGCGTGCAAGATCGTCATGACGACCTCGAGCGTCGGGATCTTTTTAACAGGGTGCTCGTCGACGGGGATGCCGCGCCCGTTGTCGACGACCGTGATGGAGTTGTCGGCGTGGACCGTCACCTGGATCTCGGTGCAGAAACCGGCCATGGCCTCGTCGACGGAGTTGTCAACGATCTCCCACACCAGGTGATGCAGACCGCTGGCGCTCGTCGAGCCGATATACATGCCCGGGCGCTTACGAACGGCCTCGAGACCTTCGAGAATCTTAATCTCGCCGCCATCGTAATCGTTTTCGTTTGCCACACGTCCTCCTTCAGTCAAGAAAATGTGTACAGCCTTACTAGTTTATCGTAAAAAAATACCCTCGGGAACGAGGGTATTTGGCTCTACAAGGCCACCAGATGCGATTTAAGGCTCTTTTTTGCTTTGCACGCCCTTGGCCCACTCGGCACTGGCTCTCATGGCATTCTCGAGGGCCTCGCGCAGTTTTTGGTCTTCGATGGGCGCCACTTGGCGCTCAATCTCGGTGCGCTCGGCCTCACTTAGGTCGGCGTGTGGGGCCGGCGGGCGCTCGATCGTCGCTGGGCGCAGGCGCTCCTTGGCGGCGGGCGACGTGTGACCGGGCGCGGTGGTTTTGAACACCAGGCCGTCCACATGAGCACCGGCGCGCTCCATGCGCGCGCGGATGATCTCGCGCAACAACGTCATTTCCTGCGTCCACGAGGGCGAATCGAGATATACCAGCAGCTCATTGGACTCGGGCAGGTAGCGCAGACCCGTCACATGCCGCCCCTCGCGCGTGCCCGAGCACACCGCGTTCCACGCGCGATAGACCGCACGCGACTCCTCGGCGGCCTCCATCTGCGCACGGCGCTCGGGGGTCGCCGACGCCAGGATGCGCTGGCGCTCTGCGTTCAAAAAGCCGCTGAAGGCGACCGTCTCGCTCTCGCGCTCGTAATTAGCACGTCTCACCCATGCTCACCACCTTGGCTCGATCAAGCAGGTCATCGGTAAAGTACCCCAGGTTGGTCGTGGTTATGACCGTCTGGATATCATCGCCAATCAGCCGCAGGAAAGCGCCGCGACGCTCGCCGTCGAGCTCGCTCATCACGTCGTCCAAAAGCAGCAGTGGGGCGGTGCCAAGGACATCGCGAGCCACGGCCACCTCGGCCACCTTCCAGGACAGCACCAACGTTCGCTGCTGTCCTTGGCTGGCAAACGAACGAGCGGAGCGACCCGCCACGGTAAATTCAATCTCGTCGCGATGCGGTCCCACCAACGTCACGCCGCGGCGAATTTCCTCGTCGGCGTGCTCATCAAGGGCGGCCAGCATGCGCTCGTACGCCCAGCCCTTCAGCTCTTCGCGATTCTCGACCTGGGGCAAATCCCCCAGCGTGGACGCATAGGACACGTTGGCGGCCTCACCGGACGCCACTTGCCCGTAGGCAGCGCGCACATGGCCCGCCAGCCGGTCGAGCAGGGCCAACCGGTGCACGAGCAGGGCCGAGCCCGCGCGGGCAATCGATTCGTTCCACGCGCCGAGCATCTCGCGGCAGCACCAGGTCTCCTTGAGCAGGGCGTTACGCTGGGTCACGCAGCGCCCATAGGTGTTCGCAAGATCGGCATAGCGTGCGCTCAGTTGCATGCCAAAGTCATCGAGGGCGGCGCGGCGCACACTGGCGCCTCGCTTAACCATGTCCAGATGGTCGGGGCAAAACAGCACACTCGGCAGAACCCCGCGCACACCAGCGGCAGAGCATCTCTTGCCGTTGCGGCTAAACGAGCGCTTACCGTCCTCCGCGCTCAATCCCATATCAAGCACGCGGCCGTCGCCCTCGAGCCTCAGCTCGATCTTGCACGAGCCCACGCCGTCATGGACGAGCTCCGCTGCGGTCGGATGCCTAAACGAGGCGCCGCTCGTCAGCAGCTGCAGGGCCTCTATGAGATTGGTCTTTCCCGCCGCGTTGGGTCCTGCAAGTATCGTCACGCCCTCGTCCAGGGCAAGGCGATAGCTATCGAAGCTGCGGTAGTGCGCGACGGAAAGATCGCGGGCGAACATGGTCATAGCGCAGCGCTAGATGCGGACCGGCATGACCAGGTACAGGTAGTTGATCTTATCGTAGGACTTAAAGATGCCCGCCTGCGAGTAGCTCTTGAGCTCCAGCGTGATCTCCTTCTCCTTGGACAGGGCATTGAGGCAGCCGAAGATGTAGTGGTAGTTGAAGGCGATGGTACCTGACTCGCCCTCGGCCTCGACATCGATCGTCTCCTGCGCAAGGTCCTGGTCATTGGAAATGGAGGACAGGCCCATCTGCCCGTTCTCGACATCGATCTCGAACTTGACGGCGGGGTTGGCGCTCGCAATAACGGCCACGCGCTTGAGGGCGGCGTTAAAGGCGGCGACGTCGATCTTGACGCTCGTCACGCACGAATCGGGGATGAGCTGCTTGTAGTTGGGGTACACGCCCTCGATACGACGCGACACGTAGGTGGTGTTGCCGGCCTCGAAGACGACCTGGGTGTCGGTAGCCCCGATCATGATGGTCGCCTGGCTGGCCATGATGTTCAGCGCGTCGTTAAAGGCGTCAGCCGGAACGTTGAGCTCAAAGGAGCCCTCGAGGGTCGAGGTCTCGACCTGCGTATCGCACACGGCCAAGCGGAAGGAATCGGTCGCCACCAGGCGTACGGTGTTGTTCTCGACCTTCATGTGCACGCCGCCCAGGATGGGGCGGGCCTTGTCGGTCGAGGTGACGCGCCACACGCGGCCGACCATTTCGGACAAGACATCGGTCGGCAGCTCCACGGCACTCTCGATGGCATAGGCCGGAAACTCGGGAAAGTCATTGGCATCGAGTGTGTTCAGGCGGAACGAACTCTTCTCGCAACCAATCAGCACCTGGCGCTCAGACAGCTCAAAGGTGACCGGGGCATCGGGGAGGGTCTTGGTGATATTGGAGAGCATCTTACAGGGGATAACCATCTCGCCCTCTTCTTCGACATGCGCCGCGATGCGATGACGGATCGAGATGGTGTAGTTAGAGGTCTGGAATTCCAAGATGCCGTCTTGCGCCTTAACGAGCACGCCCGACAGGATGGGAAGGGTGGATGCCGAAGCGACACCCTTCATAACGACGCCGATGGCTTGTGTAAGCGAGCTCTGGCTGACGGTGAACTTCATCTTTTAATACCTTTCTATAGATATAAATATCTTAATAATAGTAATAGCACTGACGAAACTGTTGATTACTCCCAAAGACGCAGGTCAGACCCAAAAAGAGAATCGACAGCAACCTGTGTGCAACAGGGGTGGTTTTCCACGTTCAAAACCTGCGCAAAACTTTTCATCAACGCGGGTTGGGTTTTAGACACCTTATGCCCGTGGTTTCGACAAGTTTTCAACAGGTGTCTCTATTTCCCTACGAGCGCAGTGTAATTTTATCGCGCAGCGACTTGAGGTCTTCGGTGACGGTGCGGTCTTCCTGGATCATCTTCTGGACCTTTTTGTAGCTTGTGCTGACGGTCGAGTGGTTGCGGTTGCCAAATTCGGCGCCCACCGCCGTGGTCGTCATCTCGCACATCTCGATGGCCAGATAGATGGCAATGTGGCGTGCCTTGGCGATATTGGCGTTGCGTCGCGGGCCGATGAGCTCCTCGTGCGTCACGCCGTACTGCTCTTCGATGACGGATTGAACCGTCTGGACGTTGATCTTTTTGGCCGATGTGTCGAAGTACTGGCTGGCGATGGCGTCGATATCGTCAAAGGTGAGCTCCCCGCCCTCGCGCTCGCGGTCGCCCGCCTCGCCGGCGCAGCGCTCGCAAAAGCTCTCGAGTTCGCGGATGTTGGTGCCCGAGACCTCTGCCATGTGTTTAAAGTGCTCGTCGGTCAGGTGCCCGCCGTCGCCCCCGTAGGCCGCCAGTAACGAGTCGTCGCCTGCCTCGGGAGCGGCGACGATGGTGTTCTCGTAATAGCGCTGCAAGATCTTGTATTTCATCTCGTAGCTGGGCTCTGCGACCAGGCAGAGCATGCCGGCGTTGAAGCGGCTGGTCAGACGCTCGTCCATGCTCAGGTCCTTGGGGGCGCGGTCTGCCGCGATGACGACCTTCTTGTTGTTGCGGATGAACTCGTCCATGAGCTGGAAAAAATAGTCCACGCTCGCGCGCTTGCCGATGATGTTTTGGATGTCATCGATGATGAGCACGTCTACGCCGTGGTACGCCTGCATGATGGGGGCGTTGCTCTTCTTTTGGCGGTCGAACTCGGTCATCAGGTCGTCCAGATATGCCTGGGAGTTGGCGTACTTCACCTTGATCTCGGGCGACTTCTCGGCGAGCTCGTTTTTGATGGCAAGCAGCAGGTGCGTCTTGCCCAGGCCCGATTTGCCGTAGATGAACAGCGATGTGCACGTGCCGCGTTCGTCCGCGAGGGCGGCAAACTTGAGTGCCGAGCGATAGGCATGGCTGTTCTCGGGGCCGTAGACAAAGTTCTCAAAGGTAAATTTTGAGTTCGCGGCGAGTGGGGCTCCATCCGTATTCTGCTCGGCCGGCACGGTCGGTGCTGGCATGGGTGAAGCAGGGGTCGCAGCTTGCGTGGATGTAGTCGGCGTTCCGCCCTTCATCTGGTTCATCATGCGACGAAAATCATCGGCCGAGAGCGTGTTCTTGATTGCAATGCCCGAATCCGTGCCCGCCGCTGCGTCGTGAGCGATGGGCATGTGCGTGACGGGCGCGTTCGTTGACGTCGCCGCCGCGGTCGGCAACGGTGTCATGGTTTCACGGGAAACATCGCCGTGCTGGTGCTCGATTGTCGGCACGGCGCCCGCGCCGGCCGGCGCCGCCGGGGAAGTAGCGGGAGCCGTGGCGGGCGCCGTCGCGGCAGCGGATTCGGCCGTTGCGCCTTGCGGTGCCACGATATCGAGCGCAATCGGCGCAAAGGCGATTTCTTCCAGATAGGCCTCAATAGTCGGCTGATGCTTTTTGAGCTGCGCGATGGCAAAGCGCGAGGGTGCCTCGATCGTGAGCGTGTCTTCGGTCAGGCTTATGGCTCGCGATTGCCCCAGCATGTTGATGAGGCGTGCATCTTGGCCGTCGCGCTGGCAAAAGGCGATGGCATCCCCCAGGATGATGCTTGCTTCCTCGTCCACTGTCTCTCCCGTTCTTTAGCTCTGAGCTCGCACGCGAGCGGCGCCGAGTTCGGTCAGATGGTATTTCTGGCCATGCTTGATGACCAAGCCGGCCTGCGCCAAGTCATTGAGCGTGCGTGACCAAGTGGGGGCCGAGTTTCCAAACGCCCTCGCCAGATCGGTAGCACCGCACGCTTGATTTTGCGCCAGATAGCCCAGCGCGGCGTTGCCGCGATCGCTTACGAACACGTCCGGTTGTGGCTGCGCATACTGATTTGCTGCATTAGGATACATCATTTGAGCTGCTGGTTGTTGAGAACTCTGCATGGGCGGCATTTGCTGTTGAAAACTTTGGGGCCACTGTTGGTAAGGCTGCGGAGGCATCTGCTGGGCCCAGGGGTTGTACTGCTGCTGCGGCATCTGCTGGTACGGCTGCTGATATCCCTGCTGGTACTGCTGCGGGAACTGCTGGCCATACCCCAGTGGCGGCATCTGCTGATATGGATATCCCTGATGGTACGGCTGATAGCCCATTTGTTGGCCACCCGGTGCCCCCGTCGCCTGCTGCATTGCTGCTGCATCCTGATCCGCCAGCGGCATGGCCTCTGGCATGTTTGGCGGCATCGACATCGATGCCGCCTGGGGCTCTTGTGTAGGAAGCATTCCGGGCTGCTGCATCTGCCCCACGGGGGGCTGCATCTGCTGCGTTGCCATGGGCTGCTGCGCAAAAGCTCCCGGCAGGGGATATGTGGACTGCTCCGTCTCGGGCCGCACGGCAGCACCGCGTCCGCCGGCACGCTCGATTTCCTGCACGCGCTTGGGGTCCAGACTTACCGTAACCACGGTGCCGCTGCCCATGTTGTCCTCGATGGACACGGCGCCGCCGGCGTTTTCCAAATACTCCTGCACCATGGGAAACCCTGCTCCGGTTCCACGGATATAGCGCTTCATCTTGCTGTTTGCGCTGGTAACGCCAAAGTCGAAAGCGCGTTCCTTGTCGTCGATACCGGGTCCTTGATCAGCAAAGCGGATGGTGTCCCCGCCGTCCAGAATCGAGATGATGGGCTCGGCAAAGTGCGCGTGGATAAAGTTTTCGACAATCTCGCGGATGACCATGAGCGAGATATGGCCACCTTGTTCTTTCATGCACTGGTAGACGGTGTTGGTCGTCTCTTCCAAATACGTGCGGACATCTTGCGGATCAATGACGATCACACGCGGTGTCGACAACATGTCGTCATAGACGGCGATGCGCGCGGCGTACATGGCTTTTGGCGCCTGCGTGGTCGTCTGCTCGCCTTCGTCACGCTCTTCGCGCACGCCGGTGATGTGCTCGTTGTCGGGTGCCGGGTCTCCGGAATCGACCATGGTGTAAAAGTCGTCAGACATGCCGCTCGCAATCGTTCAAAAGGTTTCGAATAAATAGTAGCTCACCGTGCAATGTTTCTCATCTTTCGACAACTTTTCAAAACCTGTTGAAAACCTTGGAAAACGGGCGAAAAGTTCTCAACATTGCCAACATGACCTGTTGAAAACTCGATGAAATATCGTGAAAAGTTGTTATGCACCGCAAAATTCGGTTGAGCTTATGGGGGAACCGTGTGAACTACGCAACCTTTTACCTTTGATTTCTTGACATTTGAACATTGATTTCCCTACAATCTTCAAGCTCACGTGTCTATATCTGCGTCCGCGCTCCCGCGGACACTCGAAATGCAGCAGGAGGAACTTAAGATGAAGCGTACGTATCAGCCTAATAAGCGTAAGCGTGCCAAGACCCATGGCTTCCGTGCCCGTATGGCCACCAAGGGTGGTCGTGCCGTGCTCGCCCGTCGCCGCGCCAAGGGCCGCAAGCGTCTCACTGTCTAGCAGCGATACACACATCTCGCATGAAGACTATTAAGTCTCGGCAAGATTTCGAGCATGTGTTCAGTCAGGGGCGTCGTTTCAATCACCCTCTGATTCGAATGACCATATGTGAATCGGTTGGCGAAGGCGACTCCGGAAGGGTCGCCTTCGTTGGTGCTAAACGGCTCGGTTGTGCTGTCGTGCGCAACCGTTCTAAGCGTGTGATGCGCGAGGCCGCCCGCAGCTGCGGATTTCCCGTTGCGGGTTATGACATCATCTTGTTCGCAACTCCCAAGACGAGGGATTCCTCGCCGCAGGAGATGGACAAGGCATTGCGTTCGCTTATGAAACGCGCCGGCGTTGCCGGGGAGGAGCGATGAGCAATCACGTTTTGCGACGTGTTGCCATCGCTCCTATTCGCATATATCAACAGGTTATTTCGCCCTTATTGCCTGACGCCTGCATTTATTACCCAACGTGCTCGCAATACGCCATCCAGGCGATTGAGAAGTACGGTGTTTTGAGAGGCTGCTGGCTTGCCGTGAGGCGCATCGCTCGCTGCAATCCCCTGCACGTCGGCGGTTATGACCCTGTGCCCTAGCGGGCACTCGCTATCGGAGGAAAACTTACATGTGGGATTGGATCGTTAACATCCTTTTCGAGCTGCTCAAGCTCATCCAGACCTTTGCGGTCGACTGGGGCCTGTCCATCATCATCCTGGTGGTCATCATCCGTCTGCTGCTGACGCCGCTTATGCTCAAGTCGACCAAGTCGACGGCTCGCATGCAGGTGCTGCAGCCCAAGATGCTCGAGATCCAGGAGCGCTATGCCGACGATCCCCAGCGTCAGGCCGAGGAGATGCAGAAGTTCTACAGCGAGAACAAGTTCAACCCGATGGCTGGTTGTCTGCCGCTGTTGATTCAGATGCCTGTCCTGTTCGCCCTATTTACGCTGCTGCGTAACCTGCCGGACTACTTTAACGACGGCACGTTCTCGTTCTTTAATATTCTACCCGACCTGACCACCACGCCGAGTGCCTCCTTTGCCGATGGCTTTATGGTCGCGCTGCCTGCGCTGGTCTGCCTGATCCTGTTCGCTGTCCTGACCCTGATTCCGCAGCTCTATATGTCGCGCAACCAGACCGGCCAGCAGGCTCAGAGCATGCGTATGATGGCCGTTGTCATGACGGTCATGATGCTTTGGATGGGCTGGAGCCTTCCCGTTGGTGTTCTGCTGTACTACGACGTCTCGTCTGCTTGGCAGGTTATCCAGCAGATTTTTGTGACGCAGAAGGTCATCGACAAGGCGAAGGCCGATGAGGAGGAGCGCCTTAAGAACGCGCCGCTGCAGGTTGAGGTCACTCGTCGCGAGAAGAAGCCGCGCCCGCACAAGAAGAAGTAGTGGGATATCAATCTTATTTAGGTACCTAACTTTTGGAGTACGTTATGTCTGAAGAGATCATCGAGGATATGCTTGAGGAGGTTGCCCCGCAGGTCGCGGGCGATTATCCCGAGATTGCACAGCGCTACAAGGCTGGTGAAGAGCTGACCGACGAGGAGCTCGACACCATTGCCGATGTCGCGATTTCCATCCTGCGTTCCATCCTTTCGCACTTCGATGCCGCCAACTCTCCTATCGATGAATATGAAGGCGATGAGGGCGAGTTGATTCTGGATGTAACTGCTCCTGATCTTGCTGTTCTCATTGGTCGCCATGGACGTACGCTTGATGCCCTTCAGGTTATGTTCTCTCTGCTGGTTAGCCGTAAGCTCGGCTTTAGGTATCCGGTTGTCGTCGATGTTGAGGGTTACAAGAGCCGTCGTCAGGACAAGGTTGCCGCTATGGCTCAGTCTGCTGCCGAGCGTGCAATCCGTACTCATAAGAGCGTTTCCCTGCCGCCCATGAATGCCTATGAGCGCCGACTGGTTCACATTGCGCTTCGTGGTAATGATGCAGTCGATACACATTCCGAGGGTTCTGACCCTGATCGCCATGTGGTAATTGTTGCTCGTTAATCCACTCGAGCTTATGATAAGGGGACGTGGTTTCCACGTCCCCTTTTTTTGTCAAAAGTTCTCGATACACTGATTTTTGTCAGAAAGGAGCTTTCGTTGTTAGTACTTACTGATCAGCAGGCTGACAAGATGTTGAGTCGTCTAACTTCTTATTGCAAAGAGTATTCCTTGAGCGTAACTGATGTTGAGCTGAGGAACTGTATTCAGCATTTGGATTTGGTTCTGGAAAAAAATAAGACAACCAATCTTACCCGTATTCTTAACGTAGAAGATGCTGTAGTACTTCATATCCTCGACTCGCTTGTTTTGCTTCCCTATATCAATAAGGCTCCTGAGGGAGCTTTGCTCGATATGGGAACAGGTGCGGGCTTCCCTGGTATTCCTTTAACCATAACCACGCATCGTAAAGCTACTTATATTGACTCTGTTGGGAAGAAGGTTGATGCTGTCAATTCTTTTGTTGATGCTCTTGGATTGAAACATGCTGATGCGGTTCATGATCGCCTTGAAGAATATGCTCGAAGCCATAAGAAGCAGTTTTCTGTCGTAACCGCCCGTGCACTGGCTCCTCTACCGATTCTTGTTGAGTATGCGGCTCCGTTCATTAAAGACGGAGGGCTATTTGTTATCACCAAGGGTAATCCTTCGTTTGAGGAGCTTGCTTCCGGCATGTCAGCAGCTAAGATTTGTGGCTTCACTTTGCTTCTGAATGACGCAATCGATTTGCCTGAGGGCTTGGGCCACAGGGAGTTTATTGTATTTCAGAAGAGTCATCCAGCATCCGTTTCATTGCCTCGTGCAAATGGCATGGCAAAGAAGAATCCGCTTGCCTAGATGTTTCACGTGAAACATAATGGATACTAACAACTTGCAGTGTTTCACGTGAAACATGGCGGTTGATATCGAATCGGAATGTTTCACGTGAAACATCCTCCGTTTGACAGCTTTAATACACACCAGGAGGGACCGTGGGATTTCGCGACGTTAAGCGTTCTAAGAACGCAAAAGACACGCGTATCATTGCAATCATCAATCAAAAAGGCGGCGTCGGTAAGTCAACGACGGCTGTAAACCTTGCAGCAGCACTGGGTGAGCAGGGTCGTAAGACACTGATTGTCGATTTTGATCCGCAGGGAAACAGTACCAGTGGGTTTGGAATTGAAAAAGAAGACCTTGATCACTGCATTTATGATGCATTGTTGAATGATGTGCCGGCAGAATCGCTTGTTCTTGATACAAATTGCAAAAAGGTATTCGTAATTCCAGCTACGATTCAGCTTGCAGGTGCCGAAATTGAGCTCGTAAGCGCAATTGCTCGTGAAACCCGCCTCAAAGATTTGCTTGAGCCGATTCAGGACGAGTTCGATTTTATTTTCATTGACTGTCCTCCTTCGCTCGGCCTGCTTACTATCAATGCCTTGACCGCAGCAGATAGCGTTTTGATTCCAATCCAGTGTGAGTATTACGCACTCGAGGGCGTTACGAAGCTGCTTGAGTCAATGAAGATGGTCAAATCACGTCTGAATAAGGGCTTAGACACCTATGGCGTGCTTATGACCATGTATGACTCACGTACTTCTTTGTCGAATCAGGTTGTTGAGGAAGTTCAATCGTACTTTGGTGATAAGGCGTTTAAGACGCTGATTCCCCGTACGGTTAAAATCTCTGAAGCTCCGTCTTTTGGAGAACCGGTAATTACCTATGCACCTCAAAATAAGGGTGCAAAAGCGTATATGAACCTTGCAAAAGAGGTGATCAAGCGTGCCTAGTGCAAAGAAACGTGGTGGATTGGGACGCGGACTCAATGCTTTGGTCTCAGAGGCTGAGTATGAGACCGGTGGTTCTGCTGCATCTGCTTCAAATGCCGCATCTGAAACAAAACTACCTATTGAGGATATCGTTCCCAACCCTAATCAACCGCGAATTCACTTTAATGAAACTGAACTTCGCGAGTTGAGCGAGTCAATCCAAGAACATGGCGTTCTGCAGCCGCTCTTGGTTCGCAAGCATGGAAACGGCTATGAGATCATCGCTGGTGAGCGTCGTTACCAGGCGTCAAAGCTTGCTGGTCTTGAGGAACTGCCTGTCATCATTAAAGATGTTAATGATGAAGAGATGCTGGCTCTTGCTCTTATCGAAAACCTTCAGCGTTCTGATTTGAATCCCGTCGAAGAGGCTAAGGGCTATCGCCAGCTCATCGATGCTAGCGGTATGACCCAGGAGGCATTGTCGAAGGCCGTAAGCAAGTCACGCTCTGCAATTACAAACTCGCTGCGCCTTCTCGATCTCCCCGAAGTAGTTCAGCAGATGATTTTTGAGGGTAAACTTACTGCTGGTCACGCACGTGCGATTCTTGCAGTTCCCTATGAGGGTGCTCGAATTCGACTTGCAGAGAAGGTTGTTGCGGAGGGCCTTTCCGTAAGAGCGACAGAAAATCTTGCTCCATTGTTTTCTGCCGGAGAGACACCTAAGACGCCGCGGCCCGCAACGCCGCAGTCTTTTAAAAAGGCTGCGCGTGTACTTCGTCAGGTATTTAATACCAACGTGCGTGTGAAGAGCTCGCGTGGAAAGAATAAGATTGAGATTGAGTTTAAAGACGAGGAAGAGCTCTCTCGTATTCTTGGTGAAATGATTCAGTTTGATCAAGGAGGCCAAGATGAGGAATAAGATTATTACTGCGATTGCATTGGTGACGACTGTCGCGGCTGGTGCCTTTGCTGGCTATAAGATCGCGACAGACGATGAACTTCGAGGTCGTTTGCTTCGTGGAGCGCAAGATATCGTTGATACATCCAAGAAGAAAATGGATGTTATGACAGAAGATGTTGCCATGCGCACTGCTCAGGTAACGAAAAATCCTAAGATTAATCAAGGTTGGGTTAGCAACCAATGGGAAAATGTAGGCTATTAGGTACCTAACAATTACTTTGCATATTTTGAGGGGCCCTTGTCTGATTCATGAGACATGGGCCCCTTATTTTGTCCGTAAAAAATGGGAAAGGTAGCAGCTGGTCCAAAATTGAGGTCAATAAATGAAACGGCCCCGGTTGCATATCCTGCAACCGGGGCCGTTCGATGTTTCACATGAAACGTTTTGGAGTGCGACTCCCCTATGCGTTCTTCTGAACTTTGAAGCGCTGTTTCAGCTGTCCGCAAGCGGCGTCAATATCGTTACCACGGGAGTTACGAATCGTGGTCTCGATGCCACGGGACTCAAGACGACGCTGAAGATCCTCAACCTTATGAATCGGCGACGGCTTGAGCGGGCTGCCCTCGATGTCGTTAAGTTGAATCAGGTTAACGTGGCACAGCGTTCCCTCGCAGAAGTCGCAGAGTGCCTGCATCTCGGGATTCGTATCGTTGACGCCTTCGATCATGGCATACTCATAGGTCGGGCGGCGGCCGGTCTTCTCGGTGTAGAGCTGAAGCGCTTCGTGAAGGCGAAGCAGCGTGTACTTCTTGACACCGGGCATGAGCTTATTGCGCGTCGACTGGATGGCGGAATGCAGGGAAACGGCAAGCGTGAACTGCTCGGGGATATCGGCAAATTTGCGAATACCGGGAATAACGCCGCTGGTAGAGACGGTGAGGTGGCGAGCGCCGATACCGATGCCATCGGGGTCGTTGAGGATACGCAGTGCCTTGAGAACCTCGTCGTAGTTGGCAAACGGCTCGCCCTGGCCCATGAAGACAACGCTTGTGGCACGCTCGCCAAAGTCGTTGGATACATGAAGCACCTGGTCGACGATCTCTTGAGCGGTCAGAGAGCGCTTGAGGCCGTTGAGACCGGTAGCGCAAAAGGCGCAGCCCATGCCGCAGCCTGCCTGGGTGGAAACGCAGACGGAAAGCTTGTTGCGACGGGGCATGCCGACAGTCTCGACGGAAATGCCATCGTGGTACTCGAGCAGATACTTGCGCGAGCCATCTTTGGAAACCTGCTTGGTGAGTTCAGTCGGCGTATCAAAGGCAAAAGCCTCTTTAAGCTGCTCACGGAAAGCCTTGGGGAGGTTGGTCATATCGTCAAACGAACAAACGTTCTTCTCAAAGACCCATTCGATGAGCTGCTTCGCGCGGAAGGCGGGCTGGCCAAGTTCGGCCACGAGCTCGCGAATATCGTTTTGGCTCAAGTCGCGAATGTCCTGAGATTTAGTCCTGGGATTCATGGAAGCCTTTCGATTTTGGGGAAACGTAGAGGGTATCGCTACAATATGGTATCAGCTGCAGAAATTATAGAGGAGGAGTCTGCCCATGCCGGGTAAAAGCCTAGAGAACATGCACGTAGCGGTCTTGGCGGGCGGTCATTCCGCTGAGCGCGAGATCTCGCTCAATTCGGGAAAGAACGTCGTGGCGGCCCTGAAGGAGGCCGGCTACACTTCGGTGAAGCTGCTCGACACGGCTGCCGATGATTTTATGGTAACCATGGCGACCGGTGGTTTCGACGTGGCATTTATCGCCATGCACGGCGCCGGCGGTGAGGATGGTGCCATGCAGGGTGCCATGGAGACCCTGGGTATCCCCTACACAGCCTCGGGCGTGCTTGCCAGCGCCTGCGGTGCCGACAAGGAGGTCTCTAAGCTCCTGTACGCCAAGGCAGGCATTCCCATTGCCCCCGGCCTCGCGCTCGAGGTGGGCGATGAAGTCGATATCGATCATATCGTCGAGGTTTGTGGCGAGCGCTGCTTTGTGAAGCCGGCCGTCAACGGTTCCAGCTATGGCATTTCCCTGGTCCATGAGCCCTCCGAGCTGCCCGCGGCAATCGCCAAGGCGTTTGAGTACGGCGACAAAGTGCTGGTCGAGAAGTGCATCGAGGGTACCGAGATCACCGTCGGCGTATACGGCGAAGATGACGTGCGCGCCCTGCCGATTGTCGAGATTCGTAAGCCCGAGGACTGCGAGTTCTATGATCTGGACGTGAAGTATGTCGACCCTACGGATATCCATCGCATTCCGGCGCAGATTTCACCCGAGAATTACGCTCGCGCTCAGGAACTTGCCTGTGCCGCTCACAAGGCCCTCGGTTGCCTGGGTATCTCGCGCAGCGACTTTATTGTGAGCGAGGACGGCCCCGTTATCCTCGAGACCAATACCATTCCCGGCATGACCGATACGTCGCTGTATCCGGATGAGATCCGCCACACCGACGACATGACGTTCCCGCAGGTCTGTGACAGCCTGATCCGTATGGGCCTTCGTCGAGCGGGCATTGCATGCTAATCGAGGACGCGGTTTCGTCAGGAACGCCGCAGTTTGTCATCGACTCCTATGCCACGCTTGCCGACCGCGCCAAAACGCAGTCCTTCGGCCTTATCGAGGAAGTTGTGATTGTCCTCGATACCGAGACCACGGGTCTTTCGGTGCAGGACAACGAGCTGATCGAGATCTCGGCGGCCCGTCTTTCGGGCCGCGAGGTCATCGACCGCTTCGATACCTTCGTGCATCCCAAGCAGCTGATTCCCGCCGAGATTACCGAGCTCACGAGCATTACAAATGCCGATGTGGCAGATGCCCCGTCGGCGGTTGAGGCCGTCGCCGCTCTCGCCGATTTTGTCGGTGGCTGTCCGGTGATCGCACACAACGCCACGTTCGACCGCTCGTTTATCGAGTCGGTCAAAGGCGGCGTCAACGTGAGCGATATTTGGATCGATTCGCTGGCGCTGTCGCGCATCGCGCTTCCGCGCCTGGCCTCTCACAAGCTGTCTTTTATGGCCGATCTGTTTGGCTGCGACTCGGTATCACACCGTGCCAATGCCGACGTCGACGCCCTGTGTGGCGTATGGCGCGTGTTGCTCGTGGCGCTCACCAACTTGCCCCAGGGCCTCATGGCGCGCCTAGCCGACATGCATCCGGACGTGCCTTGGTCCTATCGTCCTATCTTCTCGTTCTTGGCAGGGCAGAACCCTGGTTCTATCTTCTCTCTCAGCGCCGCTCGTGCTGACGTTCTCAAGGCCGATCGCGCCGACGATCGCGTTGATGCGGACGAGCTACCGGTCCTTAAGATGCCGAGTCGTGAGGAGATTGAGGCAGACTATGCGCCAGGTGGCCTGGTCAATCGCATGTATCCCACCTACGAGCCGCGTGATGAGCAGATCGCGATGGCGCTCGAGGTCCGCGATGCGCTGGTCACGGGCACTCATCGAGTAATTGAGGCAGGCACAGGCGTCGGCAAATCGATGGCCTATCTGGTGCCTTTTGCCGAGGCAGCACGCCGTAACAACATCACGGTTGGTATTGCGACCAAATCGAACAATCTTGCCGACCAGCTCATGTACCATGAGCTGCCAAAACTTGCCGAGCAACTGGACGGTGGTCTGTCGTTTTGCGCTCTCAAGGGGTATGACCACTATCCGTGCCTGCGCAAGCTTGAGCGCATGAGCCGCGGCCAGGTCGAGATTACCACCAAGCGCGATCCGGCGGATACGCTCACGGCGGTCGCGGTCATTATGGCGTACGTCTGCCAATCGGCCGATGGCGACCTCGACTCGCTCGGCATTCGGTGGCGCAGCGTCAACCGCCCCGACTTTACGACGGCCTCGCGCGAGTGTGCTCGCCGCCTCTGCCCGTTTTTCCCTGATAAATGTTTGGTCCACGGCGCTCGCCGTCGTGCGGCGCATGCCGATGTGGTGGTCACCAACCATTCCCTGCTGTTCCGCAATGTCGCGGCCGAGGGCAGGATTTTACCTCCGATTCGTCATTGGGTAATCAACGAGGCCCATTCCATCGAGCGCGAGGCGCGCCGCCAGTGGGCGCGCGTGGTGTCGGCGGACGAATCACGCGTTCTGTTTGAGCGCCTGGGTGGCTCGAGCACCGGCGCGCTAAGCCAGGTTTCCCGTGATTTGGCAACCTCCGAGGGCTCTACGCTCTATCTGGGCCTTACTGCCAAGGCGACGTCGACGGTTGCGCGCGCGAGCATGGCGATCGCCGACGTGTTCGATGGAGTACGCGAGCTCGGCCGCCGTGCCCGTGGGAGTTATGACAATGCCAATCTGTGGATTGGCCCCGAGCTGCGCGAATCAGACGACTGGCATGATTTCTTACAGTCGGCCTACACTGCCATCGCCGCATTGGAACAAGCTGACAAGAGCGTCGACGCGCTGGTGCAAGCCGTCGCCGCCGACAAGCCCGAGGTTGTTGTCGACCTGGGTGATATCTCGCGCCGCCTGCACGAGCTGGCCGAGAACCTCAAACTCATCATTGATGGCACCGATGAACACTACGTGTATTCGCTGCAGGTCAATCGCAGGCTGCGTGCCGGCGGAGAGTCGATGACCGCAGAGCGCATCGACATTGGCGAGGCCTTGGCAACCGAGTGGCTGCCCGAGGTTCACACGGCTATCTTTGCCTCAGCGACCATGACGGTGTCCAAAAGCTTTGAGCACTTCAACCATGCTGTCGGGCTCGATCGCATCGGTGCTTCAACGTCGTCATCGCTGCACTTGGATTCGAGCTACGACTTCGATTCGAACATGGCTGTAGTCGTTGCGGGCGATATCCCCGATCCGCGCGATCGTGAGAGCTATCTTACGGCGCTCGAGCGCGTACTGGTCGACGCCCATCTTGCCATGGGCGGATCGGTGCTCACGTTGTTCACCAATCGGCGCGACATGGAGGACCTATACGCCCGCGTTGAGCCCAAGATGGCCCGTGCGGGTCTGGAGCTCAACTGCCAGCAGCGCAACTCATCTCCTCGTCGCCTGCGCGACCGGTTTATCAACGAACCGACCTCGTCGCTTTTTGCACTCAAGGCCTTCTGGGAGGGGTTTGATGCCAGCGGCGAGACGCTGCGCTGCGTCATCATTCCCAAGTTGCCGTTCTCAAGCCCCACGGACCCGCTCTCGTGCGAGCGCAACCTGCGCGAAGACCGCGCATGGGCGCGCTATTCGCTGCCCGAGGCGGTGCTCGAGGTTAAGCAGGCCGCGGGGCGTTTGATTCGCTCGTCGACCGATAGCGGTGTGCTGATCTTGGCAGATCCTCGCCTGGTGACGAAGGGCTATGGCAAGAAGTTCTTAACGTCGCTGCCCACGAGCTCCTACCAGCGCATCGAATCGGCGCAGATCGGGCACTATCTACAGCTGTGGCGTGCACGCCACGAGCGGCGGCGCTAAAGCGGACAGACGAGGGTTTTTGCCATATCGCACAGACGCTTTGACAGGGCGGGGTCATCCAAGATGCGGATGGCTCCGCCCGCTGCGATTATCTGGCTCAGCAGCCAACGCTCGGAGCCGTAATGTACGGTTGCCGTTGCCATGTCTGTCCCGCTGCGCTCGATTAGGGTGATGCCGGCCCAGTCCAGATGCTCCGCCATATCGAATGGCATCAAGAGCTTTGCGCTACGCTGCGTCCGGGCAAGGGAATCGTGGAGGGATGCAACGTCCGGTACGTGAGGCACGACGGAGTCTTCCGTCAAGGCGAGTCCCTCGATTTTATCCATGCGATAGGTGCGCTGCTCATCGACCGCGATGTCCCAGGCAATCAGGTATGTTTGGTCGCCGTTTGCCGTAATGCGCAAGGGGTCGACCAGACGCTCGCGTGGCCGTGCATCGTCCATCGAGCGATACGAGATACGGCAGCGAACGCCGTCCTGAATGGCGCAGCTCAGCTGCTGCCAGTGCGACCCGTGGCTGACGGTGTCAGAGACACGCTGGTTATAGCCGAGCTCTTCGGGTAGAAGAGCGTGTCGAATTCGAGCCGCCGCCTGGGGCTCGATCCCCAACGATTCAAGTTCGTGGTTGAGCACAGCGCCCTCGGCGGCACTCAGACGCAGCGGTAGCACACGCCCGGCGTCACCGGTGAGGACCACACGCTCGCCGTGGCATTCGCAGATGATGCGCGCACCCGATTCTCGGTCCGCGAGCGTCGAGACGATCTCGAGAATCTCGTCGAGCGACACCCCCGTGATGTCAAAGCGACTGCAAATCTCAGTTCGTGTCATGCCGCTCTCGCCAGCGGCGTAGAGGGCCTCAATGATGTCGATGGCGCGCGAGAGCCTCTGCTCGCTGGTGAGTTTACGCACGGGCATGCTCGTGCACCGTCCTTTCAATGAGGTGGTTCCACGCCTGTTTGAGCGATTTGGGGACCACGGGCCTCATGCCGTCCATGGCGTGGGCCATGCAAAATGAGGCGGCAGCTTCAAGGTCGCGCACGTCAACGGTCCAGGTCCATCCTGCATCGGTGTGTGCGAGCTCGCCTCGCCCGCGCGTGAGGCCGTTGATCATATCGATCTGCGTCTGAGGGGCGAACGAGAACGTAGCTGCAACGGGCGGTCGGTCGGCGAAATCGAATTCAAAGAACAGATAGTCGTTGAGATTGAAGTCCGCAGGGATGGCGTAGGCCTTCGAAGGACGCCAAGCGCGAACGATACGGTCGCAGCGGAATGTCCTGATGTCGTCGGTGACATTGTCGAGGCCGCAGAAGTACGCCACGCCCTCGCGTTCGAACATGCCGTAGACGCAGACGGTACGTTCTTTCTGCTCGCCGCGTCCGTTCTGATATAAAAATCGCAGCGCGCATCGCTCGGCAAAGGCGCTCCATACCGCATCGACGGTGGGAGAGCGGCGGATCGGTGCATCGTCCACCGCCGACATGCCGGTGAGGTAGGCAATCTTGGAGCGAATATCGGCAAGCGGCGCGGCAAAGGTGGATGAGCCGGCCGCTAGCGTCTGGTCGATGGCGTTGAGCAGGATATCGGCGTCGTCTGCGGTGATGAGGCCGCCTGCAGCAAACGTGTGCTCGCGGTCGATTGTCCACGAGCTTTCCTCGGTCTCCTGCGCACCGGCGGGGCGAACCTCCTTGATTAAGATGCCACGCTCGAGCAGTTTGTCACGATCGCGCCGAAACTTGCGCTTATCCGAGTCAATGTTGCCCGAGCCATATCCCAGGTCAGAATCCAAGACGATTTGCTCGGTCGTCAGCGGTTCGGGGGAGCTGTTGAGCACAAAGAAAAGATTGAGGACACGCTGAGCCGTTTTATCGAAACTTGGCTCCGAATTTCCCTTTTTAATTGTCGCGGTCGCGTCGCTTGCCGTCATAGAGTCCTCGCATGAGAAGGTGGTTTGCTGCCATGATTTTAGTCCGATATGGAGATTAGGCTATATCCTTGTCCGCTCGGGGCGTTAAGATGGCCCGAATTCGGTCGTTTGCGCTCGCTCGGGGTATACTTTCGACTATATACGGTTCTAATGTGCAAGCATTGGGCCTATTTGTCGGATTATGGATGTGGAGCGCACATGGCGAACACCCAGAACTATATTAACCACCTGCTGCAGAACACCGGCATTACGCCGGCATGCAGCGAAGAAGAGCGCTTGGCTGCCGAGGATATCGCTCAGATCTTCCGCAACCACGGCTTTGATCCCGAGGTTCAGGAGTTCAATGCCCCGGCGCCCAGTAGATTGGCATTTGCCGTTACTGGCATCCTTGCGTTTGCCGGCGCCCTGCTGATGGGCATCGGCGGCGGTATCGGCTTGGTCGGCACCTTGCTGGCCATTGTCGGTGCCGTGCTCTACGTGCTCGAGCGCACGGGCCACCCCGTGGTTTCGCGCCTGGGCAAGACGGGCGTGAGCCAAAATGTCATCGCCTACCACAAGGCCTCGGGCTCGCTTGCGTCTCCGCGCAACCGCCCGGTGGTCGTTGTCGCACACTACGACTCTCCCCGTGCTGAGCTGCTCGCCCGCGAGCCTTATGCTTCGTATCGTGCGCTCATTGCCAAGCTGTTGCCCGTTGCCACGGTTGCCCCCGCTGCCGTTGCCATCCTGCGTATCCTGCCGCTCCCCGGCGCGCTCAAGGTTCTGCTGTGGATTGTCGCGATCCTCGCTTCCCTCGTTGCACTTGCCAACGCGGCAAACATCATCTCTAACCGCCACATTCTTCCCTATACGTCCGGCGCGGTGTGCAACAAGTCTTCTGTCGCCGCTATGCTCGGCGTTATGGACAACGTTGCTCCCTTCCAGGGCGAGAACGAGTTTCCCGACGATGTTCCGTTCGATACCTATTTTGGGGAGCAGAAACGTCGTGCCGAGGAAATGGCGCGCGCGGCGGCGGAGTATGCCGCGGCCCAGCAGCAAAACGACTACGGCAACACCATCGAGTACGAAGAGCCTACCTACGCCGAGGACGAGTTCGGTCAGCCGATTGCTCCCGACGCTCAAACCGAGCCCGAACAGGGCGAGGCTTTCGACGAGCAGATCGAGGGCTTTGAGGGTGCGTCTGCCGACGAGACGCTGATTGGCGCCATCGTGCCCGAGGATCAGAATCAGGCTGTCCAGGCCGAAGAGTTCAATGACGAGGTTCCCGCTGCTGAGCCGGCGGAGGAGCCTGCCGCGGCCGAGCCCGAGCCCAAGCTCTATCGCAACGCCGCCGGCAACATTCGCTTTGGTTCGGATGCCATCCGTGCGCTCGGAATGCTTCCCGAGTCCTGCACGCTCGATTACGAGGAGGGCGAGGAGCCGACGTTTGAGCCCGAGCCTGCGCCCGTTGTCACTGCGGATGATGAGTCTGCCGCGGTTACCGCTGCCGTTGCCGAGCCCGAGGCGGTGTCTGCGATCGATCCCGCGGCAGGACTGGACATTTTGGCTCCCGCCGCGCCGGCGCAAGACGTTGCGGACGAGTCTGACGACGATTACGTTGAACAGCCGAGGCGCGTGTCTTACGAGAGCGATACTGATTTCTCTGCCGAGATTCCCGCGGCAACGCCCCATGCCGATATTGCATCCGCGTTCTCTTCGATTGGCGCCGGCGCTTCCAGCTTCTTTAAGGGTGCGCTTGCAAAGGGCAGGAAATTTGTCGACGATTTCGAGGAGAAGCGCGCTGCCGCACGCGAGGCCGCCGAGCAGGAGGCTATCGCTCAGCAGCAGGCAGCCGAGGCGGCACGTGAGCGCGCGGCGCAAGAGTTTGAGCAGAACGAGGCTATGCAGTCCGGGCCCGTCGACGCTGCCGAAGCTACGACGTCCTTTGAGTCCCAGCAACCGGCGTCCGCGGATGTTGTTGAGGCGACGACGTCTTTCGAGGCTCAACAGCACGTCGATAGCACCATGTCGTTTGATGCCGCGCAGTTCGATTCCACGATAACGTTTGAAAAGCAAGGCACCGCGATTGCCGAGCCCCTTCCTGTTTCCGATGAGCAGGGCGACGCGGCAGACGATGACGAGCCTATCGATACTGCCGAAATCCAAGATGCCGCCGAGGACGAGCCCGTCGAGGCCAACTCTGACGAAGAGCAATACGCAACAGCCGAGCAAGATGATTCGACCGAGGTCGAGCAGGAGGAAGTGCCTGCGGTTTCCGAGGCTCCCGAGACAGATGAGTCGAGGCCTTACTCCACGCAGATTTTCACCATGCCGACCCCGAGTGGTTCCGGTGCCACGGTTGCCGATGTTGCTCCCACCCAGGACGAAACGGTCGATTCCCTTATGGCCCAGATTTCCTCCCAGGCATCGCCGCGTCCGCAGATGAATGTTCCCGATCCGGCGTCAGCTCCGTCGCCTGCACCTTCCTCGTCTCCGCTGGCTTCGGTCCCCGATCCGTCGCTGCCGTCGATGAAGCAGGCAAACGTTGCGTCTCGCACGTCGCTGTTCGACCTTCCCGACCCCTCCGCACAGGTCAACGACCCCTTTGCTACCGCTCAGGGTCCCGAACCCACATCGGCACCCGTTGCGCCTCCTATGCCCGTTGCGTCGGGCGCTCAGCCGATCGAGACCATTTCGGCTCCCGCCCCGGCGGCCCCCAAGTCTCGCAAGCGCGGCCTGGGCGGCCTGTTCGGTCGTAAAAAGAAAAACGAACAGGACAGCATGAGTGATTGGCTGGGCGTCGAAGACGATTACGATGCCAAGAAGTCCGGTCGCGGCATCGGTTCGTGGGATAATTTCGAGGACGATAACGATGGCTGGAAGGGCGGCGCTACGTCTTCCGACGGCGCTTCCTCCGAAGATATGCTCTCGGCTGTCGCCTCTATGGGTGACGATGAGCTGCTCGGTCATGATATCTGGTTTGTGGCAACGGGCGCCTCGGATTGTGATGGCGCCGGTATGAAGGCCTTCTTGGCTTCGCATCGCGATAAGCTCCGCGGCGTATTTTTCATCAATCTTGAATCCGTCGGCGCCGGTAGGCTTTCGGTGGTGACGGTCGAGGGCGAACAGCAGCTGCTCAAGGGCGATCGCCGCATCATGAACCTGGTCAGCAAGGTGTGCAAGTCGTTCCATGTCGATTGTGGCGCGCTCGAGATGCCCTATGCCAAGACCGATGCCTACGCCGCGCTCAAGGCGAGCCGCCGAGCCCTCACCATCGCCGGCGTGGACGGCACGCGCCTGGCTTGCGCTCGTACCGAGGACGACCTGCCCCACAATGTCAACCCGACGAACATTGCCACGGTATCCGAGGTCGTGACCGAGGTTATCCGCCGTTCGTAGACGGAGCTCTAAGGAGTCAACGTGTTTTCGTATATTAAGCGCCATTGGCCTGTCTACGTGATTTTGACCTTGATCGCCATTGCGTTAGGATTTGGGGCTGCCTACATCGTGGGTGCGAAGGGCTCGACCCCCGCCTCCGCAATCAGCGAAGAGGTGGAGCAAGAACGGAGCACGGGTGCCGATGGGATTCCTGAGTCCGAGCAGGCAATCGTTGATGGTGGATCTTCGTCTGCAGAGTAGATACGGCGATTTAAATGATTGAAAGCGGGCGAGCCGGGGGACTGGCTCGCCCGCTTTTTTATCGCGCTAGCGCTTCTTTGGGATCGACCTAAGGCGAGCGAACCATAAGGCTGCGGCACCCGAGGTCAGAAGCGCGGTGATGCAGGCGGCGATGGGAACTGATCCTGTTGCCGGTAGGTCCTGCGGTAGGGTACAGCGTTGAATGACACGGTCCTCGTCATGTGACTCAAGTTTATCGCCGCCGCCGTTGCGGCAAAGATCGACGCGCGCGCTGTTGGTGAGTGCGGTTTGGGGCGTATAAGCCGACGTTGCCTGCATGTGCACGGCTGCGCCCCGAGCGTCTGTGCCAAGGATTGCTTTGGCATCGTCAAGGTCGTCGTGCTCATCTTTGAGATCATCACGGGTCCAAGAATCCACATCGCTTCGAGTCGTAAAGTCGGCGGCTACTGCACCGTATTCAATGCGAATGCCCGTTACGACGGTATTGGATGCAAGGTCAAGTTCTTTCGCCTCGAGTGTGGTGGATTCCGTGGTCGAGACATCCGCCTTCCAGAGGTGCCAGCCGTCGTAATCGACGAGGCGGCAATCCTCACCCAGACTCTCTTTTACTTCGTCGGACTCAAGCCAAGGATTTTCGTGCCCATCGTCAAGCGTCGCGTTTGCCGGCCCATCGACGTCTGTCGAGTCCAACGGCGTCGTGCGATACCATACGTTGCACAGACCGTTGAGGTCGCCGATGGCGACGGGGGTTTCGATTGAGACGAATCTCGCCGTGCCGTCTTTGGCACACTCAAGATCATCGGTAATCGTAAACTCATCAACCCAGGTAGCTGAATCGTTTCGAGCGTCGATGGTATAGGAGAAAAGTCCGTCCGTATTGGTTTGCGTCGCGGCGCGATTTTTACCATCGCCGTTGGCCAGCAGACCCTTCCCGATAGGTTGGACAAGTTCCTGACGCTTGTCGACCTGTCCTTTGATCTCGATGGGCGCATCCTTCATCGCGACGGATTGGACTTCTCCCGTATCCTTTATTTCAAACGTTATCTCCTCGGCAAGGTCATAGGTCCGCGGAGACATCGTTTCGCGCAACGAGTAGGTGCCGGGTGCAAGATGTTCGATGCGGTGTGGCTTGTCGGATGAGGTCCAGGAGTCTATTTCGGTTTTATCGGGACCATATAAGGTGAGCTGTGCACCTTTCACTTCCTGTTCTCCGCTTGCATCGACCTTGGAGATATCAACCTTGGTGTAATCGTCGGATACGTTAAGCCGTGCTTCCACAACGGGTGTTTTCTGGTCGGCATAGGTAAGGTCGACGATATGGTGCGTCCGGTCGAGTAAGAAGCCTGCCGGCGCTTGGGTCTCGACAACCTCGTAGCGTGCGGTGCCAGATCCCAGCGGGAGATCGTCCGCGCGTGCCTCTCCAGTTTCATCCGTCGCGATGGTCGCGACGGTCTCACCGTCGAGCGCGGCAATGCTACCATCGGGGCGCACGATATCACCTGAGGCACGGATCTCAAAGATGGCGCCCGCGAGGCTGCTGCCGTCTACGGCATCGGTTTTAACGATCCTGATGTTTCCGGTCGCGGCGTGGTCATAATACGAGGCGATTGCAATGGGCGTTAGGTTCATGTCGGCGGGTATGTTTACCTCGATCTCTTCACCGACAAGATAGGGCTCTTTGGCCGAAGTTTCGCGTACATAATAGGTGCCCGGCACGAGCGATTCGGGCAGTGTGACGGTGCCGGTCGCGTCAGTCGTAAAGGTGTCCATTACATTATGTGCTGGATACCAGCATGTTTGTGAGACAGGTTTGTGATTGCTGTCGAGGAGTTGGAAGGTGAATCCGGCTAGCGGAACAGAAGCGCCTGTTTGGGCATCGCGTTTTACAATCTGGAGATGCGTCGACAGAGCGTGGTTGTCCACGATATATTGAAGCTCGGCGCCGTCGGAAATCTGATTGGCCCCGACGGTCCATTCCCCTGCACGTTTAAAACCCTCGGGGACGGTTTCCGGAACCTCGCGAACGGTGTAGCCGGCGCGGTCGTATGGGATGGCTCCGTGGACACCGGCGGGTCGCTTGCCTGCGCCGAACCATGCTTCTGACTGATCTTTGGTGGAGGCAAAGCCATAGATGTTTGTGGTCAGTGTGCCAACAACCTGCTGAGAGCTGTTGCTGACAACCTCAAAGACAACACCTCCTGCCGGCTGCTCCAGGCCGGATTGATCGCTATTGCCGTAGTCCTTGAATTTGGAAATCTCAAGGTCAAACGCAATGGGGATATCGGAAACGCGCGATTCGATCTCGACCACGCCTGAATCACCGAGCTGGTCGGCTCCAACGGTATAGGACCAGCTGTCGTTGGCTGGCAGGTAGCCCTCGGGGGCTTTTGACTCATAGATGGTAAAGGTTCCTAGGGGGACATCGGTGAGGGTAGCTCGACCGCTTTCATCGGTTGTGAGGGTTTGCGCCCATCCGGGGGCGGATTGCGACACGCACGTAAACTCTGCTCCCGCAAGTGAAGCTCCAGCCTGGGGTCCGGCATTCGTCGCGGCATCGAGTTTTACGACATGCAGGGTGATGGTGCCGGGTTGTTCATCAACGGCGACCTGTCCACCGTCATTCCCCGTGGTAAAGGCGATGCGATCACGACGGGGGACATAGCCGGCCGGCGCCTTTGTTTCAACTAGGTAGTATGCCGTGTTGGGCAGAAGTGCTGCCTGCGCTCGACCGTTGCTGTCCATCTGGATGGTGCCGACACGCGCGCCGCTGGCGCTCTCAAAAACATCGAATGTTGCCCCGTCAAACTCATAGGTATTGTTTCCGCTGGTAATAACGGTGTTCGCAGACTGCTTTTGGAAGGAAACAGAGACCGTCGGCAGTACATAGAGCATGTCTTGACGTTTACTGCCGCCCGATACGGCTCCTAGATAGCGCCGCGCGCGGTGCGGAGCGGCTTTGATGCTTCCTGATTTTGCGCTGTCGTGGAGCCATCGCGCAGCCGCCACGACTTCATTGTCGGCGGTAAAGTGTCCGCTCTTGGTTTTACCCTGAGCGGTCGTGTAGGAGTAGGTGCCGTCGACATGGGTAGTGCCGTTGAGCATCCATACGGCAAGCTGGGTGGCGGCGCGGGCGCGATCGGGTGAAAGATGGTAACCGCCAAACGACGTGGCGGTAGGATATCCGTGACAAACGATTGCCGCGAACTCGTCGTCGAGCCACACCCAGCCTTGATCAAAGTTGAGCCATGGGCCGCCCGGCTTGGTGGGGCCGGGGCGCTCCTGGTTCATGCAGTAGGCAATCGAGGCGTCTTGAGCTTCATACTTGCCGATGAAGAAGGGCCCACAATCATCGCTAATAGTGCGGAAGCCGAGCTGGTCGTAGCCATCGACGGCAAATGCGGCTCCCGGTGCCAGGCAGCCGAAAAGCAGGAAGAGGAGCAGGAGCAGCGGACCTGTTGCGATTGCGCTGTGGACAGAGTGCGTGGGTGCGTTGGACATGGCTGCTCCTTATCCCTCGTGCGCCGCACGGGGAGGCTGCGACGCGTAGGATGAGGCTACCCCCGAGGTTCATGCGGGTAAGTACCGGAGCCTGACCAAAAGCTTGCCCAATTCCTGACAAATTGAGCTCAAATACAACAATCAAGCAAAAGCGCAGGTAGAAGATAGGGAGAACAGGAGGTCAAAGGTCCTCATCTCCACAATTGACGCGATTTTCAAACGAATCTCCACAGCTAAAACAAGCATCACCACCCTTGTATCGAACAAGACAACCGCGTTATACTAGCCAACACACAAGCGGGCATCGCCAAGTGGTAAGGCATCAGCTTCCCAAGCTGACACTCGCGGGTTCGAGTCCCGTTGCCCGCTCCATTCGAATTTCAGGCACGGTAACGTTTCGTTACTGTGCCTTTTTCAATAAAGTGCCGGGACTCGAACCCGACAGGGTGCGAGCGTTAAATAAACGCGAAGCGTTTATAGCGAGCAGGCAAGGTCGCCGATAGGCGACCGCAGCCGGTGCGGATTTGCGAAGCAAATACGCGGACGTCCCGTTGCCCGCTCCATCGAGCGCGGGAGACCTTGGGACGGCCAATTCAACAAAGTCTTCCCCATCGTCTCCGTGAATCCGAGGAGATCGACCGCAGCCGGTGCGGATTTGCGAAGCAAATACGCGGACGTCCCGTTGCCCGCTCCATCGGCCAAGGGGGATGTTTGGACACACGGCTCGATCCGGTCTCCTTCGACGGCTTTGCGGACTGGGGCATGCTGGCCACAGCCGGTGTGCGTCCGCGACGCGGGCGCGCAGACGTCCCGTTGCCCGCTCCAATTCCAAAATGTTAGGTTAATGCCTGCTGCCCATACTCGCACCCGCGCACGGTACAATGGTTGAGTTACGACCAACGTGCCAATAGCCAAAAAGGAGCCGCTATGATCGATCGCTATACCCGCCCGGAGATGGGACACATCTTCTCCCTCGAGAACAAGTACGCCATTTGGCAGGAGATTGAGGTCCTGGCCTGCGAGGCCCAGGCGGAGCTCGGCAAGATCGGTATTTCCAAAGAAGAGGCCCAGTGGATCCGCGATCACGCCAACTTTGAGAAGGCAAAGGTCGATGAGATCGAGGAGGTCACGCGCCACGATGTCATCGCCTTCCTGACCAACATGAAGGAATATATCGACGCCGATGTTCCCGAGGGCGAGCCCAAGCCTAGCCGCTGGGTTCACTACGGTATGACCAGCTCCGACCTGGGTGATACGGCTCTGTGCTATCAGCTTACTCAGGCGTGTGACCTGATTATCGAGGACGTCAAGAAGCTCGGCGTGATCTGCAAGCGCCGCGCCTTCGAGGAGCGCAATACGCTCTGCGCCGGCCGCACCCACGGCATTCATGCCGAGCCGATGACCTTCGGTATGAAGTTCGGCTCTTGGGCGTGGGAGCTCAAGCGCGATCTCGATCGTCTTGAGGACGCTCGCAAGAATGTTGCCTTCGGTGCCATCTCCGGTGCCGTCGGCACCTACAGCTCCATCGAGCCGTTCGTCGAGGAGTACGTCTGCGAGCACCTGGGCCTGGTCCACGATCCGCTGTCCACGCAGGTCATCAGCCGCGATCACCATGCCTACCTTGCCGGCGTGCTTGCCACTACGGCGGCCACCTGCGAGCGCATCGCGACCGAGGTCCGCAACCTGCAGAAGACCGATACGCTCGAGGCCGAGGAGCCCTTCCGCAAGGGCCAAAAGGGCAGCTCCGCCATGCCGCACAAGCGCAACCCCATCACCATGGAGAAGGTCTGCGGCCTGTCGCGCGTCGTGAAGTCCAACGCCCAGGTCGCCTTTGACAACGTCGCTCTGTGGCACGAGCGCGACATTTCGCACTCCTCTGCCGAGCGCGTCGCCCAGGCAGATAGCTTCATCGCGCTTGACCATATGTTCCAGTGCCTCATTCGTGTTATCGACGGCCTGCAGCTGTATCCGGCTCGCATGATGGCCAACCTCAACAAGACTCGCGGCCTCATCTTCTCCTCCAAGGTCCTGCTGGCCCTCGTCGACACGGGTATCACCCGCGAGGACGCCTACGCTATCGTGCAGGAAAATGCCATGGCCACCTGGCACGAGGTACAGGATTGTGTCTCCGGCCCCACCTTTAAGGAGCGTCTCGAGGCCGATCCGCGCTGCACCGTCAGCCAGGAAAAGCTCGACGAGATCTTTGATCCGTGGGACTTCCTCACCCGCATCGACACAGTCTTCGATCGCCTGGAGCAGCTCGAGTTCTAATTGATCGATTAGGGACGATGTTAAACCTATCAGTTTGCTTTTGAGCTCCTTTGAGGTACAGCTTTCCAGCTCAAGCCCCGTTGGTAACTCGTTTACCAACGGGGCTTTTGCGTGGGGGGGCGCCGGGAAAGTCGCACTTTAGCGGATGATGGTATATTGCAGAAATGTCGTTTGCCGTTAATTTGCCCCTTCTGGCAAACATTAGCTTGTAAGTGACCGTCGGGGGGGGGGTATCCTTAAGCCAATTTTAAGGTGCGGGAGAATACTGCGTTTTCTCACGAGAGATTGGACTTAGGGGAATGAGAAAAGGATTTTGGAGGATAGCCGCCGCATTTTGTGCCGTTTTGGCTGCCGTAACGGCAGTTTCAGTCGCTACGCCATCAATAGCGGTCGCATCGGAAACTAAGGGAGGAGAGGTTCTCGTTTCTGTTTCACAGGACAGTGTTTTGAAATATTGTTCTGTTGCGGTCGGGCAAAGACTGAATGGAAGTGTCCGCTTTTCGCTTCCGGGAGCTCCGTCCCAGGAGATAGCTCAAGCGGCGCAAAACCCCGAGAATTACACGCTAACGATTTCGAGTGATGATGCAGAGAATATCTCGCTTTCAAACATCTATGGACAATGGGAATATACGTTGTCCCCAGTGTCTGTTGGAGACGGCAAGCTTCGGATAACTGCTGAGTTCAATTATGAGGGTTACAAAGCGGAGGGTTATCTTGAAATAAGCCTTGCTAAGTCTCAAAACAAAATAAAAGAAATAAAGTATGCAAACAATTCGGACAAGGCAAAGCCTGTGTCTTCTCTGACGTTGTTATATATCGAGAAGTGTCCTGTTTGCGGAAAACAACACTATGGCTCTGAGAAAGGGAAAGTGCTGCTCGCATTTGAGCGGCCCGATGAGGAGCCGACGGCGTTTGATATCTATGGAAATAGCTCTTATGACGATGGGTCGGGGCTTTATACGCAGCTAAGCAGTGATCAGATAACGGAGTGTAGCAATTCTGCCGATTATCAGCTGCAGGCTCCTGTTTATATTAATCCGCACAGCAGCAGCGCTGGTGAACTCCGGATAGGCGTGAGTGACTACGCGCAAGGTATTTATCAGAAGAAACGACTCTGCGACGTGGTGATGAAGGAACAGGGTCCCGCTTTTGTTGAGAAAAACATGAGCGGAAAAATGGCTATCGGCTCTAACGCATGGATCGATTCGAGTGATTTGATTGATGTTGAACTGAATTCAACCGGGCAAGCTTGCAGAGATTCATCGCGTGACTACCAGTCTCAAACGTGGAAATTATCCTATTCAGTTATAAAAGGACAAGACATTGTTTCGATAGAGGGAGATCGGGTCACCGCAATCAAGGTGGGGACTGCAACTATTGAGGCGACGGATTCGTTCGGCGGCAAACATGTCGGCACCATAGATGTGATTCCCTACCCATCCGTTAAACCTTCGATTGCATTCTTGAAGGAGAGCGAAATCTCAATTGAAAGCGAATTAGCTCCAGACCGCACTGGCACGGACGATTATCTGCTTGATGCGAACAGATATCGCGATTACTTTGGAACTGTGTTGACGAAGGAGGCTGTAGAGCTTCTCGATAAATATCCATATTCTGAATATCGATTCGTGTCATCAGACCCTAGCATCGTTAGCATCGAGATGTACGCTGTGAGCTCAAGTACAGCAGGATATTTCGCGCATCCGAATGGCTACGGCACTGCAAAGATAGACGTCTATCTCGGTGACCCCGATAATGGGGGCCTTCTCTGTGACACGATGACCGTTCATGTCGTCAAGCCTGGCGAGGAACCTGCAAAAACGACGGTTTCCATTGCGGATGGTTACTCAACATCTATGGACAAGGGCACGACTCAGCAGTTGAAGGCAAAGGTTTCCCCTGACGATAAGGCCAGTAAGGTTGTCTGGTCCTCTTCTAACGAGAGCGTCCTTACCGTCGATGGCAACGGTCTTGTTACCGCTGTCGGTGACGGTGATGCCACGATCACGGCAACGGTTGATGGGGTCTCTGCAACCACGGATACAATTACGGTAACCACTCCGGTCGTAAAGGTCTCGGGCGTCAGCCTCAGCGCGTCGAATCTTAAGCTTGCTGTGGGCGGTGAGCCCTCGACGTTGACCGCAACGGTTGAGCCCAACAATGCAACGAATAAGAATGTGTCCTGGTCTTCGAGCGACCCGGAGGTCGTCACGGTTGCGGACGGCGTCGTGGCCCCGGTCAAGGCCGGTGCTGCCACGATCACCGTTACCACTGAGGACGGCGAGTATAGCGCCACGTGCAAGGTGACCGTTATTCAGCCTGCTACGGGCATCACGCTCGATAAGCAGAAGGTCGCGCTTGCGGGCGCTGCAACCGAGCAGCTTAAGGCGGCGGTCGTTCCCGCGGAGGCTAACCAGACAGTTGTTTGGAAGTCCAGCAATGAGAGCGTCGCTACGGTCGATCAAACCGGAAAGGTGACGGCTGTCTCCAAGGGCGCCGCAACCATCACCGTTTCGACTGAAGACGGCGTCTATTCTCAGGATTGCGCGGTGACCGTCTCTAATCCCGCAACGAACCTTACGGTCGACCAGACCGCTCTTAACCTTAAGAAGGGCGAAGAGGGCACCGTGAAGATTTCTCTTGTTGGAGCCCTTGCGGGTGAGGTCGACGAGACCAAGCTTGCTCTGGATGACACGGGCGCTTCGAAGGCGTTTAAGGTTGTCGACAACGGCGATGGCTCCTACACCGTTACCGCCCTCAAGACCGGTTCTGGCTCATTTGTCATCACTGCAGAGTCGCTCTCCCAAACCGTCTCGGTGACCGTGACCAACCCCGTCCAGAAAGTCGAGCTCGACAAGACGAGCCTGTCCTTTACCGTCGGTGATGCCTCCGCAAAGCTCTCCGCAACGGTGAGTCCTGCCGATGCAGACGATACGACGGTGAGCTGGACCTCCAGCGACTCGTCGATCGCTACGGTCAAAGACGGCGTCGTGACGCCGCTTAAGGCCGGTACCGCCACGATCACCGTCACCTGTGGTGACAAAACAATGACCTGTACCGTTACTGTAGCGGCGAGGACCATTGCGGGCGTTGCAGGTAGCGACGGAACGGACGTTAGCGTAAGCGCCGAGAACAATGCCGCTGCCGGCATTGCCCAGAACAACAGCATCTCTCTTGTGGTCGAGGAGCCGACAAATCTTACCGACGCCGCCAATGCTACGATTTCCGGCCTTGAGCAGGGGGCTACCAAGGTTGCCGAGAAGCTCGATATCAAGCTTCTCAAGAATGGCGAGGTTATCGAGGACTTCGATGGCATGTCCTTCATCGTTCGTGTCAAGATGACCGCAGCCATGAAGGCGCTCACCAATCTCAAGGTGCTCTACGTTGCCGAGGATGGTTCCACTCAGGCTATGGATACGTGGACCGAGGGCGACTACCTTTGCTTCCGCACGAGCCACTTCTCGACGTACGTGGTGGCGGGCGAGGAGGCCAATGGTGAGCCGGTTCAGCCTACGCAGCCCGTGACGCCGTCCCAGCCTAGTCAGCAGACGACGACTAAGGTGACCAAAAAGTCTGTTAAGGCTACTAAGGGCGCGCTCGCCAATACGGGCGACCAGGCCCTTGCGGTTGCCTTTATTGCTACTGTCGCAGGCGTTGCGCTGATCGCTTTCGCTCTTATGCGTAAACGTTTCGAGCGTTAGGGTATCCCGCTCGTCACCCGTATCGACACGGTCTTCGATCGCCTGGAGCAGCTAAGCTTCGAGTAGGGTTGACCTAATTCGACCGCTTACGGATACATTTCAACCATTGGTGCCTTGCCCGTCTTGGGCAAGGCGCTTTTTTCGCTGTTGCACTGGCCCCCTGGTAATAAAATGAACCTTATCTGCTGTTTCGATGAAAAGAGCCGTGTGCCCAGACGTATCAAACGAGGCGCCATCGTCTCGTCCGTGCTCATACTCCTTGTTGCCGTTTGTGCGGTCGCCCTGACGTATGCCGTTCGAAGCAGCTCTACCTCATCGAGCGAAGCCGATAAAGACCTCCCGGTACTTAAAATCGGCGTTACGGATAACGACCCCTATGTGTATATCGATACCACGGGCGATTACGCCGGTATCGATATCGATATCGCCCGCGAGGCTTGCAAGCGTGCGGGAATCAAGCCGCAATTCATTGACATATCTTGGAATGATCGTGACCGCCTGCTCAAAAACGGCGAGATCGATTGCCTGTGGTGCGACTATTCACCCTGTTATCGCGAAGACGAGTATTGCTGGACTGAGCCGTATCTAACCTTGACGGTTTCGGTTGCCACCAAGAAAACGAGTGGTATCAAGTCCTTGGCGTATCTCGATGGCAGCAAGACTGTTGCGGTGATTGCCGGTTCGGTGAGTGAACGCCGATTGCTTGCAGGCGATCTGGAAATCTCGTCGGACGTGCATATCAAATCATATGGCTCCGCCGAACTCTGCAAGGCCGCCCTGGTCAAAGGTTATGTTGACTGTTGGATGGCGGACGTTCAGTCGCTTGATTGTCTTGTCGCCCAGTATCCCGGCCTGTATCGTGTGTTCGCCGACAACGTTATGACGGTTGACCTTGGCGTCGCGTTTAAGGACGGCTATGAGGGGGAGTACGTCAAAAACCTCAATACCGTGCTGTTCGAGATGGATCGAGATGGCACGATTGAGCGCATTGTGGGCAAGTACAAGGCAGGGGCGACGACGGACGGGCAAGGAGCGGAATCATGACAAATGATGAGCGCCGCTTGCGCCGAAAGGCATTAGTCACCGCGGCTATCTGCGTTGTGGCCAGCGTTGTCTTGTTGGGTTTGCTATACGTGGTCGGCACGCACCGCTGCCTCGATAAAACGCTTGGATTTGGCCAGGAAACCATGGTGTTTTTAAAAAACGCCTGCGAAAAATATGACCGATATGAACAGGGAAGAAAAACCGAGGCGACGCACAATTTGGATGCCGCGCTCGAGTCGTTTTCGACGTTCTTGCCGCCTGATCGCGTTGAAGTCAACGATGATCGTGTCGAGGAGTACGTCCATTCCGAGCACCTTTCGGGAATGTTGGTCATGGACGCCGACGGCCATATGACCGCTCATTACGATATCGACGGTCGCGATCCGCTGATGCTGTGGCGAGAGGAGCTTGCCTGTTCGCCGGTCGCATCGATGTATCGAGGTTCCAAGGTGTCCTACTCGACGGTCGTTGAGCGTCGAGATGTCGACTTTGCCGTGAGTGTTGTTCCGTACGGTGATGGCGTAGCGCTGGGGTATCGATCGCTTGCGCCCGAGCCCGCCGATGATTATTCGTATACGATCGCCGACGTGCTCGTGAACAACACATTCCATCAGAGCCCAACGGTGTTCGTGATGCGCGATGCGCAAATCGTTTCTTCAAACGATTCGACCGTCGATATAGCTCTCGCCCGGCTTCTTGCCGATAGCGGAATTGATTGGAAAGACGAAGGTCTAACACGTGTCGAATATCGGGGAAGTACCTGGTATGCCGTGCGTGCGGCGTATGAGGACTATCGCCTGTTTGCGCTCTATCCCAAATCTGAGGTCATGTCGGGCAGGATTTCATTTATCGCTGTCGGCGTGCTGGCGTTCCTGGTGTTTTTGGTTGTAGTGCTGTTGGTGCGTATCGTCGCCGATCGTCGCAATTTGGCCGAAAAGGACAAGCAGCTCGGCATCATCAATGCCATCAGTTCCACGTATGAGTCGACCCTCCTGTTGCATCTCGACACGCTCGAGATCGAGGGGATTAACATGTCGCCATCGGTGACGAAGATATTTGCCGAGCACGCTGAGGCATATGACTTTTTTGCAACGGTTTGCCGAGACATTGTGAGTCCCGAAAGTCGCGAGGCGGTCATGGAGCTCTTAGATATAAAGACGCTTCAGGATCGTATGGAGGGCATGCCGTACTTGGATGCCGAGGTACGAGACTGCCGAGGTACGTGGTATTCGCTGCAGGTTGTTCCACAGCGCCGCGATGAGCAGGGTCGACTGGAGTCGGTCGTCGTGGCGACGCATAACATCTCGATGACAAAGCGCGCCGAGGAGCTTTCTTTCCAGGATAAGCTGACGGGACTTCGCAATAGAAATTACCTTGAGTCCCTTGGCGACGACCTGGTGAACGAGTCCCTGCCCGTGAGTGTGATCATGATGGACTGCAATTTCCTCAAGCGTACCAACGATCTCTACGGTCACGAAATGGGCGATGAGCTGCTACGGCGTACGGCGTCTGTATTGAGGCGAACGGCAGGCGAGAAGTTTGTGCCTATGCGCATTGGTGGAGACGAGTTCTTGCTGATTTGCCCTCACACCGATCGCGAATCCGCATGTGAAGTAGTGCAAGATCTTCGCCTCAGCCTTGCTGCTGCGAGCGATGAGGTGCTGACAGTCAGTGCATCGTTTGGCGTCGCGACGGCAGAGGCACCCGGTTATACACTGACCGAGATTTACCACATCGCTGACCACAACATGTATCAAGAGAAACGAAAAGTCCACGCTCGGGAAGCAGATTGCTAGTATTGCTGCCGTCGGTTTGCGCATTGGGGAATGTTGAATCGGTGCCCGCGATACTTTATCGGTTCGGACGGGGATAATAGACGTCTGAAATTGCTTTACGAGAGGGGAATGCAATGATTAGTTTTGATTACAAGCCTCAGGGCGTATGCACTCGCAATATCCACCTTGACCTGTCCGATGACGGCAGCAAGGTGGTGGGCGTCGAGTTTACCGGCGGCTGCAACGGCAATCTCAAGGCTATCTCTAAGCTGGTCGAGGGTGCTCCTGCTGATCGCGTGATTGAGGTTCTTGCCGGCAATACCTGCGGCATGAAGAAGACCTCTTGCGCCGATCAGCTTACGCGCGCCATCGAGGCCGCTCGCGCAGAGATCGCCTAATGGGCACCGCTGATCGCTTTAAGAATGGAATAACGCGTCGAGGTTTTGTACTGGGTGGCGCCGCTACCGGTGCTGCTGCCGTACTGGCCGGTTGCTCGAAAAAAACGGGCACGAGTGATGATGCCGCCGGCGAGCCGCAGGTTATCAAGGACGATTCGAAGATTGTCTCGATCACTGATGAGTACGAGGCAGTCGACATCGATCTTGAGCCGGCGGCTTCATGGACATTGCCCTTGGGTACGCTGCTGTACTACTGCGATGGTGACTACGCTGCCGCGATGATGGCGCCTGCTTCTGCCCTGCATGCCAATACGCTTGGTGTGCTCAACCTGGGCGATGGCTCGCTTACCACATTAATCGAGGATCCTATCGAGGGCACGGGATATGCATTTTACGATGTCCGTGCCGGCGATGGCGTGTTTGCGTGGGTTGAGATGAACTTTGCCAATTCATCGTGGAAGCTCTACGCTCAAAATCTGTCGGGCGCTTCGCTCTCTGGCGACGTGGTTGAGCTCGATCGGGGTGGCAAGGACTATGATCCGCCACTGTTTACGGCGTACGGGTCATCAGTCATCTGGTATAAAATGCCTTCGGCAGGCGGCAATAAAACGAGTAGTGATTCGTTTTGCTATCGTCGCTCGCTTGATGAATCCAAGGCCGAGACAATTTGGAAATCGACGGGCCGCTTTGCATCGGCCCCGCGTGCGAGTGACGGCATTTTGACCATCTCGCCGCGTGTCCGCAACGACGAGGGCGTCTACTATGGCATAACGGCAATCGATCTGACCGACGGCAACAACACCAAACGTGCCCAGCTAGTCCTTCCCTCGTCAGTCTCGCCTTTCGAGGCCGTATATATGGGCGATACCTTCGTGTTTTCTATCGAGGCGACCTATAGTGGCGTGGGCAGCTTGGGCAACATGGGCACGTATATCGGTAATGAGGGAGGGCCGTACCTCTTCCTGTCACGCGAGCCGCTCGCATGTGCGGCTGGCAAGAAGAATAAATACCTTGTTAAGGTGCAGGCGTCGCATTTCCTGATCGACACCTCTGCCAAGACCTATGGCTCGCTGCTGTCGCCCGATCGCGCTTTGGAGTATGGCGATTATCCAGCTACGGCGGGAAAATCGGACTCATTCCTTACGTACGCCACGGTGCGCAACAGCCAGGGTATACCAGAGACGGTCACCGCACGCCTATTCTCTCTTTAAGCTTAGAGGGGTTAAAAAGGCGCCAACAGGGGAATAAGCGCGTTGTAATTGTGAGTACCGCCCGCCGAGCTGCCGCGTCATAGTGGCATCCGGCGGGTTCAGGTGCGTTAAAATGGGCTTGTTCTTAGCTAATTGAGACAGGGGGGCCGTGTTATGGCTTCAGATGCAAAAAAGATTCTGCTGGTCGAGGATGAGAAGGCAATCCGTGACGCCGTCGCTGCCTATCTCGAGCGCGAAGGCTACTGGGTTGTGGGCGTCGGCGACGGCCAGTCCGCGATCGAGGAGTTCGAGAAGCATCAGTTTGACCTGGTCGTGCTCGACCTTATGCTCCCCAAGATCCCCGGCGAGCGCGTTTGCCGCACCATTCGCGATACCTCGGATGTCCCCATCATCATGCTGACGGCTAAGGGCGAGATCGAGGACCGTATTATCGGTCTTGAGCTCGGCGCCGACGACTATCTGATTAAGCCGTTCTCGCCGCGCGAGCTTGTCGCGCGCGTACGCGCCTTGTTCCGCCGTGCCCATCAGGCCGACGAGCCAGCCGTCGAGGTACTCGACTTCGGCGATCTGGTCATCGATATCTCGGGCCACAAGATTTTGGTCGAGGGCAAGGAAGTCGACCTGACGGCTTCCGAGTTTAAGCTGCTCACCACGCTTGCCCGTCACCCCGGTCGCGTCTACAACCGCATGGAGCTGGTCGAGAAGGTGCTCGGCTACGACTTTGAGGGCTATGAGCGCACCATCGATAGCCACGTGAAGAACCTTCGCGCCAAGCTGGGCGATGATCCCAAGAAGCCCAAGTGGCTCTACACCGTCCACGGTGTCGGCTATCGCTTCGAGGCTCCGGCCAAGACCGATAAGTCGGACGAGAAATAGGGAAATCACATATGACACCTGCGCGCTTTGAAATCGGACAAAAGCACAAGCAGGAGAGCGAGGCGGGTTCCAAGGCTAGTTGGAACACGCCTCGTTCCGATTCACGGCCAACGATGAGCTATCCCTCGCGCATGGCACTTGCTTTTGCTCTGACATCGCTCATGACGGTATTGGTGCTGGTGGGCGTGGTCTCTGTTGTGTGGGGCACGGTCTTTTCGGATTACACGCGCTCTAATATCGTCGAAATCGCAAATTCCGCTGCCGAAAAGCTTGCGACGTCGTATGAGGAAAACGGCAATTGGACTGCGGGCGAGCTACGTACGGTCGCGACATCGAGTTTGGTGTCCGACGATTTGGGTATGCAGGTCGTCAACAAGAAAGGCGTTGTCGTTTATGACGACTCATGGCCTTCGGCAAGCGCGACCGCCGATGTGCGCGAGAACGAATCGCCGTCGAGCAGCTCGAGCGGGAAAAAAGCATCGCATAGTCCGGTCTCGTCGGCTCCCACCGGCTCCGATAGCGTTGCAAACGTCGAAATCATAACGTCTTCCGGCGAGCATGTCGGACAAGTAAAGCTGTGGGCCATCGGCTCCGATGCCTTGCTCACCAAGGCAGATTCTGCGTTTAGGGAGAAGACCTTTAACGCCATGGCCCTTGCTGCGGTTGTTGCAGTTTGCATTTCGGTCGTTATCGGATCACTCGTGTCGCGCATGCTCACCAAGCCGATTCACCGTATTACCAGCACGGCCAAGCAAATTCGCGATGGCGATCTGTCTGCTCGTACGGGCTTGCGCGGCGATGACGAGATCGATCAACTGGGCGAGACGTTCGATGAGATGGCCACTTCGCTCGAGAAGGATATGAAACACGAGAAACGTTTGACCTCGGACGTGGCTCACGAACTTCGTACTCCGCTTATGGCCATGCTCGCAACGGTCGAGGCCATGCAGGATGGCGTATATCCTACCGACGATGAGCACTTGGAGACTGTTGCTTCCGAGACGCGTCGCCTGGCTCGTCTGGTGCAGCAGATGCTCGACCTGTCGCGCATGGAAAACAGCACGGCTCCGCTCAACCTTGAGCCGGTGGACATGGTTCCTTTCGTGCGTTCCATCGTCAATGCCCAGGAGCGCCTGTTTGTCGACCGCGATCTGCGCTTGCGCTTTGCTGACGAGACCCAAGGTCACGACGATGTCGTCGAAGCCGATCCCGACATGATCACACAATGCGTCATCAATCTCATGAGCAACGCCATGCGCTACACCCCCGAGGGCGGTTGGGTCGTGGTGTCGGTGCTCAGTGACCGCAAACACGTCAGCATTGCCGTTTCTGATACCGGCATCGGTATTGCCAAGGATGACTTGTCGCGCATCTTCGGCCGTTTTTGGCGCGCCGATGCCAGCCGTGCCCGTGAGGCGGGCGGTCTGGGCGTGGGCCTCGCCGTGACTAAACAGATCGTCGAGCGCCATCACGGCTACATATCCGTGGAGTCGGAGCTTGGAAAGGGTACGACTTTTACGATTCATCTGCCTCGCGAGCACACGGCGGACGCGGCATCTACTACAATGGAGCACTAGCTTTTCGCTATTCGGTGAAGGAGGGGTTTCGTCCCTGCCGCTCCGAGTTTGCGAAAACGTGCGGGAAAGAACCCGCATTACTGTCGTATTTTGGTAAGGAGTGACTCACGTGACAACGATGGAGCGTCGTCCGGATTCCCGTGGCAAGGTTCGTGATATCTACGATGCCGGTGAAAACCTGCTGATGGTCGCCACCGACCGCATTTCTGCGTTCGACTTCATTCTTCCCGACGAGATTCCGTTTAAGGGAGAGGTGCTCAACCGCATCTCGGCATTCTGGTTCGATAAGTTTGCCGGCATCGTTCCCAACCACCTCGTTTCCATCGACCCGGCGGATTTCCCCGAGGAGTTTGCTGAGTATCGTGACTACCTCGCCGGCCGCGCCATGCTGGTTAAGAAGGCCCAGACGATTCCTATCGAGTGCATCGTCCGCGGCTATCTGACCGGTTCGGGCAAGAAGACCTACGACGAGAACGGCACCGTCTGCGGCATCCAGCTGCCTGAGGGCCTGACCGAGGCTTCCAAGCTTCCCGAGCCGCTGTTCACGCCGTCCACGAAGGCCGAGATCGGTGACCACGACGAGAACATCTCGTTCGAGCGTTGCTGCGAGATCGTGGGCGAGGACATCGCCACGCAGATTCGCGACCTTTCCCTCAAGATCTACAAGGCTGCCGCCGAGTATGCAGCGACCCGTGGCATCATCATTGCCGACACCAAGTTCGAGTTCGGTGTCATCGATGGCAAGGTTACGCTGATCGACGAGTGCCTCACGCCCGACTCCAGCCGTTTCTGGCCTGCCGCCAGCTACGAGGAGGGCAAGATTCAGCCCAGCTACGACAAGCAATTCGTCCGCAATTGGCTCAAAGCCAACTGGGATATGACGGGGGAGACCCCGCATCTGCCCGCCGAGGTCATCGATGGCACGTCCGAGCGCTATCGCGAGGCCTTCCAGATCATCACGGGCTCCCAGTTCACAAGCATGAAGGAGAACGCATAAGTGAGTACCCGTAGCGCCACGAACAAGCGCACGCAATCCCACGAGGTTACCGGGGTTGCGCGCAAGTCCGCTGCATCCGCCAAGCCCGCCCGTCAGGCAGCGAGCTCTGTCCGCGTCGTGCCGGCTTCGTCTAAGGCACGCCGCAAAGAGCTCGAGAAGGGCGAGAACCTCGAGGGCCTCTCTAAAGAGGAGAAGCGCGCCCGCAAGGCTAAGCAGCGCGCCAAGGAGGATCGCATCTACACGGTGTCGAATATCCTTCTCAAGCAGGATGAGGACTACACCAAGCGCCGCCGCATCTGGTGGGCCGTGCTCACTATCGGCATGGTGCTCGTCGTGGCCATTTGGGCTTCGCTGTACTTCGCTCCCGCTGGCATGGTGTCCAGCCCTGTCCAGATGGTCGGCATTGTTTTGTCCTACGTCGTCATTTTGGGTGACTTCATCTACGACTTCGTTCGTATTCGTCCCCTGCGCAACATGTACCGCACGCAGGCCGAGGGCATGTCCGAGAACAAGCTCAACGCCCTTATCGAGCGCTCGGCTGCCGAGGAGGACAAGAAGGACTCCAAGAAGAAGTAGCGTTTGCATGCATACTTATCGCTAAGATATAAGGCGCGTCGTTTTTGCGGCGCGCCTTTTTACTGTTCTATAGATAGATGGAGTGGCACATGATTCGAGCTGCCCTGACGGTCGAAGAGGCTCTGGAGGGCATGAAGGCCCTAGAGCCCAAGATTAAAAACTATGCGCGCCTGGTTGTCCGCAAGGGCGTAAACGTCAAGCCCGGTCAGGAGGTTGTCGTTCAGTCTCCGGTCGAGTGCGCGCCGTTTGCGCGCGTGGTGGTCGCGGAGGCCTATGCCTCCGGTGCCGGTCACGTGACGGTTATTTGGGCCGATGACGCCGTGACGAGGCTCACGTACGAGCATGTCGAGAAAAGCTATTTTGAGCAGACGCCCGAGTGGAAGCGCCTGCAGCTTGATTCACTGGCCCAGGATGGTGCCTGCTTTATCTTTATCGAGGGTGCGGACCCTGCCGCTCTTAAGGGCATCGATCCCGCTAAGCCTGCTGCAGCTTCTAAGGCAAGGAACACGCAGTGCAAGGTCTTCCGCCGCGGACTGGACTACAACATCAACCCGTGGTGCATCGCCGGCGCGCCGGTCGTTGCCTGGGCGCGCGAGGTGTTCCCGGGAGACGCCGATGAGGTTGCAATCTATAAGCTGTGGAATGCGATTCTGCATACCGCTCGCGCCGATGGCCAGGACCCGGAGAGCGACTGGGAACTCCATGACGCCGCATTCGAAAAGAACCTGCGTTTCCTGAACGACAATCGTTTCGACTACCTGCATTACACCTCGGCAAATGGAACCGATCTGACGATTGGCATGACGAAAGGTCACGAGTGGGCCGGCGGCAAGGGCAAGACGCCCGATGGGCACCCCTTCTTCCCCAACATTCCCACCGAGGAAGTCTTCACCTCGCCTGATCGTATGCGTGCCGACGGTATCGTGTATTCGGCTATGCCGCTCATTCACCACGGTAACAAGGTTGACGATTTTTGGATTAAGTTCGAGGCGGGCCGCGTAGTGGACTACGATGCCCGCGTGGGTAAGGCGACGCTTGCGAGCATTATTGACACCGATGAAGGTGCCGCTCATCTGGGTGAGGTCGCGCTTATCTCCAAGAACACGCCGATCCGTGAAAGTGGCGTTCTATTCTATGACACGCTCTATGATGAGAACGCTAGCTGCCATCTCGCGCTGGGTGTCGGTTTCCCCGAATGCATCGAGGGTGGGTATGACATGTCCAAGGAGGAGCTCCTGGAGCATGGCGTTAACGTCTCGAGCACGCACGTCGATTTTATGATCGGCACGGACGATATCGATATTACGGGCATTACGCCTGATGGACGTGAAGTTGTGATTTTCCAGAACGGCCAATGGAGTTGGGAATAGCCCCAGACCGTGGTACAATGCCACCCGCGGGCCGTTAGCTCAGCTGGCAGAGCAGGGGACTTTTAATCCCAAGGTCCAGGGTTCGAACCCCTGACGGCCCACCATAGAATAGAAAAGCGACTGGCGGATGCCGGCCGCTTTTTTGTTGCCGCGACATGGGTTCGAACCCGAAAGGGCGCGGAGCTGAGTAAACGCGTGAGCGTTTGCCAGCGCAGCGCGCAAGGCGCGAAGCGCCGCAGCGGCCGTCTGCAGAGCAGGCCGAACCTCTGACGGCCCACCCAAAGAAAGGAAAACGAAATGAAAACAGATAGATACGGAATTAGCGGCAGCACATTAAAGATAATAGCGGCCATTTCGATGGTTCTCGATCATGTAAGCAGGATCGTCCTGACCAATGGAATCATGACTCACGCATCGTACAATCAGATATCAGACGAACAGTGGGCGATTCTAAGCGAGGCTTCGGATGTGCTTCATGTTCTTGGCAGGATTGCATTTCCCTTATTTTGCTTTTTGATAGTTGAGGGATTTTTGCATACTCATGACATAAAGAGGTACCTGCGAAATATGCTTGTCTTCGCAATCATTGCGGAGCCCATATACGATTTCGTTCAAACCGGGCAACTATTTGACCTTCGGCAACAAAATGTTATGTGTGAGCTCCTGCTTTGCTTGGTCTTCTTGATAATTCTGGAAAAGATACAAAGCCTTTCAAAATGGAAGAGGTACATCGCAGAAACTGCTCTGATTGTTTTGACAGCACTGGCAGCTGAATACACTAAACTAGATGGCGGTGTGTATGGCATTCTGCTTGTGGCTGCATTCTATTTATTCCACGACAGCAAGGCCAAGATGTTCTTTGCTGCAGTATGCGCAGTGCTCCTTTCGTCATGCCATATAGTTGGCGGCGGATTTGAGTTTGCTACAGCTAATATATTTAATCCTGATGTTGCTGCCGCGGTCGTTTCGTTGCTGCTTATCAATCTTTATAATGGCAAGCGAGGGCTGAAGCTCAAATATTTCTTCTACATTTTCTATCCGGCTCATCTTGCTCTGCTTTATGGTGTCTCACTTATTGTTTTGAACTGTCTTTAAAAACTCTCAAACAAGTCTCTGAAAGCAGAACTAAATTGACCCAAAGACTGCTTGTGAATTTCCGGAAGACCTGTGAGATACGAGGATAGACAACGAGGGCTGTAGAAAGATGCTTCGAAAGCATGAATGGCAGCGAGAAAATGAGTTCGGAAGAACCCCTCTGGATGCTCCAGCATAGAATAGAAAGCGATCGGCTCCGGCTGGTCGCTTTTTTGTTACCGATGCACGGTTCGAACCCGAACTTCTATATATAGGAACGCTTGGCGAACAAAACCTGCCTTTTACCGACGGGAAACAAATAACCGATGCTTTTGGAGTAAAGTGGCGCTCCAGAGATGACCGATGCCTCAACATCTATAAACCAGCTGGTCACCGCCAATATCAGAAGCTGATGCTTCAGTTATAACCTCAGTGACGTGACTGAGGGACCTATTCATTTGTGAACAAAATATGGAGTGCGCGATTCCCGCCCCCGGCGCCCC
>NZ_CABJFS010000006.1 GCF_902364945.1 Collinsella aerofaciens
CGTTGCGCTGAGTCCTGAGGCTGTTGCAATGAAAATGAGAATCAAGGCATCCGTTATATGCGTTAGAAAAATAAAATTGTTCTTGCAACATACAAGCGGAGCGCATATACTGCAGTCATAGCGTATGAGATGGGGTCTCTAAAAGAGGCCAAGCACAGCAATTTGAGTTTATGTAGACGGGACTTGAGCATGAGCACCAGCAGTTTCTCCTTTAACAACGATAATAGTAGTTACATTAATCTCGAGACTATCCTTGGTTGCACTGTCGGTTCTCGCGCAGAGAACGGGCTTGTATTTCTAGATGAAGAGAAGCCATGCGGCGAAGAACTCGAGTATTTAGATGAGATTGAGCGCGAGCGGAACTATGAGTTTGGCTTTTGCGGAGATCAGTTTCATCACGATTCAATTCGCTCAATTTAATTACCCCGTTATCACCTCTTTTTAATGGGGCAAGTTGGATCGACTATCTGTGGCAAACAACGGCTCACCGTGGGAAGGAATCGGCAATGAGCAAGAACATGAATAAGGACATGAACGGCAAGGCTTTGGGTAAGGCCAAGGCGGCTGGACGCGTGGCGACAGTTGCTGCGGCGACGATTGCCATGACGGGCGGCTCGCTGCTGTCGCCCCTGGCCGCGGCGGCGCAGGGTGCGGATGGCATTGGCGCTGCGGGCGCAACGGCTGCGGTGATGTCGCCGCTGACGAGCGCTGCGGCCGCCGGTGCTGGCGCGGGTGCTGTGTCTGCGGCGCAAAAGGTCGCCGACCTGCAGGCTGCAGTTGATGCGGCGCGTGCCAAAGCTGCTGCTGCCAAGGCCGATCTGGAAGCGGCTGCTGCTCCCTACGATGCCGCTGCCGCCAACCAGCAGCGGGCGCAGGGCGCCTATGACGCGGCCCGCGGTGCAAGCGATAGCGCGGCCTCTGCTGCCTCGGCCGAGCTGGAAAAGCAGCTGGGCGCTGCGCAAGACAAGGCCGATTTGGATGTCAAGACGCTTGAGGACGCTCAGGCTGCGCTCGATGCCGCCAAGAAGAACCTGACGGACAAGGACGAAGCCCTGACTGCCGCCCGGAAGGCGGCAAGCGATGCCCAGTCTGCGCTCGAGGCCGCACAGGCCGCTGCATCCGATGCCACGCCCGAGGCCGTAGCCGCCGCCCAGGCTGCCGCAGAGCAGGCGGCGATCGATTTGGAGCAGGCAAAGCAACAGGCCGAAGATGCGCAGACCAGGCTCTCGGATGCTCAGGCTGCCGCCGATGACGCCGCTGCCAAGCAGCAGGATACGCAGGTCAAGCTTTCGGCAGCTCAGCAGGCAAAGACCGCGGCAGATGCGGACGTGGACGCCGCACAGGCGAGCTATGACGCGGCCAAGGCCGATCTGGATCGAGCCGAGCAGGGCGCTGCGGGCCCGGAGTACGAGGACGCTAAGGCAAAGGTAAACGCTGCGTCCGAGGCGCTGGCGGCCGCCAAGGCCACGCAGTCGCAGCGCGAGGATGAGCTTGCTGCTGCCGAGCAAGAGGTGAGTGCCGCCGAGGGCGAGGTGCAGACTGCACAGCAGGCAGTTGCCGATCAGCAACAGGTCGCTGCCGAAGCCCAGTCCAAGCTGGGTGCCGCTGTTGCCGCCAAGACAGCAGCCGACGCCGCCCTCGACCAGGCCAAGACCGATCATGCCTCCGCGCTCACGGAGCTGGCCGATGCCCAGGCCAAGCTTTCGGCAGCAAAGGACGAGAAAGACGCTGCCGACAAGGCGCTCGATCAGGCGACGGCTCAAAAGCAGCAGGCCGACCAGGCTGTGGCTCAGGCCCAGGCCAAGCTCGATGCCGCTCAGGCAACGGCGAATGCATCGGCGGAGAACTACCGCCAGGGTGCTATCGCGTTCTTTAAGGGCGTGGGCGCCAACGACGCGGCAGATATCATCCTCAACTGCAAACTCGCTAGCTACAACAAGGTGGGCGAGGAGGCCGATGCGACGAGCCTGGCCAACATGAAGCAGGCGGTCGTGTGGCTCAAGGCGTGCAACGAGTATCGCGCGAGCGTTGGCCTGGGTGAGCTCAAGGTGACATATGCCATGATGGCGACCGCCATCGCCGACGCGAACTTCTCCGATACGAAGGTCGCGCACGCTCAGCAGTTTAACGTGGGCGAGAATGTGGCGTGGAACTACGGAAGCAATCCGTTTAAGCAGTGGGTCGATCAGGAGAAGGCCATCTTTGATGCTGCCGCCGCCTCGCTGGGCGCGTCGGGCCTTACGGGAAAGGCCGCTTACGATTTCTATACAGCGCATAGCTCCCAGATTGATAACTACGCCGCACTGCACGGTGGACCAAACCCTTCGGTCGGACATTACATCAACGTGATCAACCCCGATTACACCGTGACGGGCATGGGCGTTTGCACGCGAGGGACGCTGTACGGGAGTACACAGGCGCAAACATTTGTATATTCTGGTCAATGGTATAAGCCGTATAACCTCAATCCGATGACGGTTGCAGAGTATGAGGCTGCGTTGAATGCGTGGTGTGACTCGTTGGCAAATCCCGAGCAGGGCGTGGATGCGGCACGCAAGGAGCTTGCTGTGGCGCAGGGCGTTGCCGACGATGCCGGCAGCAAGGTGAGTGCAGCATCGCAGGCCGTTGCAGCAAAGCAAACCCAGGTTGAGCGCGCTGCCGCTAACGTTGATGTCGCGGCAACCAAGGCCTCGGAGGCCCAGGCTGCCGTGGCGCAAAAGCAGGCTGCAGCTGACGCCGCCGCGCGTGCCGTCAGCGATGCCCGCGCCGATTTGAGCGCTGCCAACGCCGCTGTTGCGGCAGCGCAGGACGCCGTGGCCGCCAAGTCTGGCGAGCTCGACATTGCCAAGGGCAAGGTGGCTGCTGCCAAGCGCGCACTGGACGCCGCTCGTGCCGGTGTTGGCGACAAACGGGATGCACTTGCCGCGGCCCAGGATGAGCTAGCGGCGTACTCAGCCGATATCGCCGCTGCTCAGCGTGCGTTTGATGCGGCGTCGTCTGCACTCGAAAGCGCGCGTGCCAATCAGCGCGAGGCGGAGGCCGAACTTCTTGCCACCCAAGGCGATGCCGATCAGGCAGGCATCGATGCTGCTGCCACTCAGGTGGAGCTCGATATGGCGCAGCGGGCTGCAAGCGATGCCGACGCCGTCGTGGCAACGGCTCAGGCAAAATCTGATGCAGCTGCCGCCCGCGCCTCTCAGCTTAAGAATGCCGCCGCAGCACTTGCCAAGGCCACTGGGGACAAAGCGACTGCCGATGCCGCGCTCGATGCAGCGGCGATGGCCGTGAGCGATGCCGAGTATGACGTGGTGGAGGCTGACGATGCCGTGGTGGATGCGACTGTCGCGCGCGACGCCTCTGCCGCCGCGGTTGCCCGCCTGCGCAGAATCAATATTGCCGAAGCCATTGTCAACGGCAGCACTGACGATGCGGACGAGGTACTTAACGCCAAGATCGCTGCGGCCCACGATGCCGCCGAGCGTGCCGCGACCGCCAAGGCCGAACTCGATGACGCCGTGGCTGCGACGGATGCCGTGGCGCCGGCATACTTGGAGGCGCTCGCCAACTACACCGCCGCCAAGGTCGAGCTCGACCAGGCTATTGCCGAGCTTAACGCCGAGATCGCTCGCCAAGAGGCCGCCGACCGCGGAAACGGCGAGCAGACCCAGCCCGTCACGCAAGTGACGTACCAGGCCAAGCATGCGGAGGCAAAGACCGAGGCCACGACTTGGCAGACGGCGATGCCCGCCACGGGCGATGCGTCCGAGCTGCTGGGTGAGACCTTCGTGATCGGCGGCACGGTCCTGGTGGCCGCCGGCGTATTCCTGTCCGATAAGCGCCGCCAGCTGATCCGTTAGGGACAGGGAAGCGCGCTGTTTTTGGCGCGCACCGCAGGGGCATGGGCTCTGCGGCGCGCGCCGCCTTTTTCTTCAAGATTGATTAAGGAGGGATATATGCAAATAAGAGGAGAGGCCGCGATCGCCTGCGGATTCATGGCGGGTCTGGCAACGGGGTTGCTGTTCGATGGATGTTTCGACAGCTATATCAATCGATTCTGCGATTTTGGTTTTTCGAGAGGCAAGCCTTGGAAAACAGCGCCAGCTCGTCAAGAGGTGGCTGCGCCCATCGAGCCCCGCAGTGTGGATACCTCAAAAATCAAGGTAATCGTCACTAAGAACGGCAAGATTTACCACCGTTCTACGGGGTGCAAAAGCCTTCCTCAAAACGCCATTAAAACAAGCGTACCATTAGCGGCTGCACTCAAGCGAGGCAAGACGCCCTGCCCAACATGCTGCCCGCCAACAGTGTGCTCGATCTAGTTTTTTGGGTGTTTGATCCGTTTGGATGGAAGAACGAAGGGTAAGCCCTAAGGGATACAGATGCCGGCCCGGCCTGCAATTTCTTCCATTGATTTGTCCAGAGTCGCACAGCACGGACGTGTTGTTTGATGTCTATTTTCGTTACCGGAGACGTTCACGGTGTTGCCGAGTATGGGGCGAGTCGCTTCTCGTCGCGCGTTTGGCCATTGGGTCGAACGCTGACGCGCGATGACGTTGTCATCGTTGCCGGCGACTTTGGCTTTATATGGAGCGGCTCGAACACCGACAAATACTGGCTCGACTGGTTTGAGTCCAAGCCCTGGACCACGTGTTTTGTCGACGGCAATCACGAGAACCATCATCTGCTGGCGGGGCTGCCAATGCGTGAGTGGAACGGGGGCCTCGTTCACGAGGTTCGCCCGCACGTGCTGCACCTGATGCGCGGCGAGGTGTTCGACATCACGGGGACCACGGTGCTCGCCATGGGTGGCGCCGCGAGCCATGACAAACAGTGGCGTCAGGAGGGAAAGACGTGGTGGCCCGAGGAGATGCCGAGTGAGCGCGAGATCAAACACTGTCGCGCCTCGCTCGATCGCGCGGGCTGGAAGGTCGACTATGTTGTGACGCACGAGGCGCCGGTCGATTTGGCTGACGAGCTGTGCATGGAGTGCAATCGCGAGTTCTACGACGATTCGCTGCAGGCCTTTTTGGGCGAGCTCGACGGGCGGCTCGACTACCGCACCTGGTTCTTTGGCCATTACCATGACGATGAATGGCGCGATGACAAGCATCGCCTTATCTACCAAGATATCGTGCCGATCGAAGCGCGATGTGCCGATGGGCAGGATGAGACGGCGAGTGACTATTTTGAGCAAGAGCGTTAGGAGGTCCCCATGATCTGGTTTACCAGCGATACCCACTTTGGGCACGAGAACATGCTGCGGCTCGCCGACAGGCCTTGGTCGACTGTTGGGCAGATGAACGACGCCATGGTCGCTAGCATTAATAGCAAGGTCGCTGCGGATGACGAGCTTTACATTTTGGGTGACTTCAGCTTTAAGATGACGGTCCAAGATGCCTACGAGCTGCGCAAGAGCATTGCATGCAAGCGCGTCCATCTGCTGCCCGGCAACCATGACAAAGACTGGACGCAGCCTGCGGTGGCGGATGCTTTTATCGTCGAGCCGCCCATTTGCGTGCTCAAGATCGACCGTCAAAAAATCGTGCTGAGCCACTATCCCATGGTCGATTGGCAGGGCATGTCGCACGGTGGCTGGCATCTGCACGGACATATCCACAGCTGCGGCGGCGCGTACAACAAGTTCAACCTTCGGCAGGGACTGCTGCGCTATGACGTGGGCGTGGACGCCAGCGGCTACGCTCCGGTGAGCTTGGAGGAGCTCAAGTCATGGTTTGCGCAGGTCGACGAGCCGGCGTGTTGCGTTAAGTGGCCGTGGTGGGTCAACGCCACGGGCGATGAGCAGGTCGAGCACGATCTCGAAACCTATAAGAGGGAAGTGGTGATCCGATGACAGTCTATGTGACGGGCGATATTCATGGCGGCCTCGACATGCAAAAGCTGCGCGATTGGGACCTTGGGGATAGCCTGACGAGCGACGACTATCTGATTATCGCGGGCGACTTTGGCTTTCCCTGGGATTTCTCTGCCGAGGAATGTGCCGACATCGCTTGGCTGGAGTCGCGCCCCTATACCGTGCTGTTCGTCGACGGCAACCACGAGCGTTTCGATCACTGGGCGGAGCGTCCCATGGAGCTGTGGCACGGTGGGCTGACGCAGCGTCTGTCGGATACCTCCCCCATACGGCGCCTGACGCGCGGCGAGGTTTTTGAGCTCGACGGCTCAACGATCTTTACCATGGGCGGCGCCACGAGCGTGGACAAAGAATACCGCATTCCCTATTCCAGCTGGTGGCCGCAGGAACTGCCGGACGAGCGCAACTTTGAGGAGGCGCGGGCAAAGCTCGACAGCGTGGGTTGGAAGGTCGACTACGTGGTCACCCACACCTGCTCTACGCGCATGCTTTCGCCCACGCTTTATCCGGCGCCCGGCTGGAATTGCCCCGCCGTTGATCGGCTTACGGCGTTTTTCGATGAGCTGGAGGACCGCTTGGACTACAAGCGCTGGTACTACGGGCATTTTCATCGGGATGCCAACCCGGCCGAGCGCCATACCGTGCTCTACGACTGCATCGTTCGCCTGGGCGACGAACTCCAGCCCTGGGATGTTGCGTAGGGGTGGGGTGCCTGATTACTCAGCCGTTACGGTAATGTTCTCCCTGTGCTTGCGGATAACATCCCAGCTAAAATGCTCGACCAGCTGCTCGGCAGAGCGCGGCGTGGTGCCCGGCGCGATGCCCGTTTGTCCGGCGAGCCAACCCAGCAGCGCTTCGGGCGTGCCAAAGCGGGCGCGGAGTTCGCCCAGGTCCAGATCGCGGTCTCGTTTGGAAAGGCGGCGGCCGTCCGGTGCCATGAGCAGCGGAATATGTGCGTAGTGCGGCGTGGGCAGTCCCAACAGGTGCTGCAGATAGATCTGGCGCGGCGTGGACCCCAGCAGGTCGCATCCGCGCACGACCTCGGTGACGCCCATGGCAGCGTCGTCGACCACCACGGCTAGCTGATAGGCAAACACGCCGTCGCTGCGGCGCACCAAAAAGTCGCCGCACTCGGTGGCGAGTGCTTCGCATTGGGCGCCGTACGTGCGATCCACAAATTCGATCACGTCGTCTGCGAGGTCGTCGACGGTGGGCACGCGCAGACGTGTGGCCGGCGCGCGCAGGGCGCTGCGGCGGGCCACCTCCTCGGCCGAAAGACTTCGGCAGGCGCCACGGTAGATGGGCGTGCCGTCGCTCGCGTGCGGTGCACTCGCGGCGTGGAGCTCGGCGCGTGTGCAAAAGCAGGGATAGGTGAGGCCGGCGTATTGCAACTGGTGCAGGGCGTCCTCGTACAAGTCCAGGCGGTCGTGCTGGTAGTAGGGGCCTTCGTCCCACTCCAGCCCCAGCCAGGCCAGGTCGTCAATCAATTGAGTGGCAAGTTCGGGGCGCTTGCAGCGATCGTCCAGGTCCTCAATGCGTAACACGATGCTGCCGCCCTGGCCGCGGGCCGAAAGCCACGCGCACAGGCAGCTGAACACGTTGCCCAGGTGCATGCGGCCCGAGGGCGACGGGGCAAAGCGCCCCACGACGGGGGTGGGGGCGGCCGGCGTCGTTGGCGCGTCGGCGGCGGGTGTTGCTATGTTGCGTGCGTTGATGTCCATGCGGACGAGTATAGCGCGGGGCGCGGTGGGGGAGACGCTGCCGTGGCCTGCAAGTTGCTGAGGCCGCGCGTTGCGCGTGCCGGACCACCGGCTCGGCACCTTAATCGTCGTCAATCAATCTAGCTCTCAAACGACAGAAACCCCGGCAGCTCTTCGCAACTGCCGGGGTTTCCGCGGAAAAGGGGGACATGATCCTCGAGCGAACGGCAAAGGGGCAAACCGTTTTCGCTCAACTGCTTTATGCCCCTCGCTCGCCGGCTTAATCGGCTCACGCCGCGCCCACACAAAGCCGCTACACCTGTGATGGAGCTATGAAGTGGTATCTATTGCCGGAGCGGGCTATGCCAAGGAGTGTCCCAGATTGCCGGCAGATAAGGAACGTCCCCAGGTGCCGGCCGCGGGTGTGACTTTCGGCCCGTTTTGACGCTCCGCTGACCTAGATGTTCGTTACATGAACCCGCAAACGTGGGACAATGACGCTACTGGTACCACAGACAAAGGATGTGCCTATGAACGCCCCCGTTGCCCAGCCCTGTTGGCAGCGCCGCCTGTTTGCGCGGTTCGCTTCCGTCTGCGCACTCGTCGCGCTTGCGTTGTTGCTGCTGCCTGCCGTCGCGCACGCCGACGGCTACTCCATGAGCCAAACCTATATCGGTGCCACGGTTGAGGCCGATGGCTCGCTGACCGTTGTCGAGGGACGCCAGTTCGATTTCGACGATGACATTAACGGCGTGTATTGGGATATCAATACAGGCTCTAACCAGCAAGGCGGCTCGGTGGTCGTCAATGTGCTGAGCGTCGAGGAAGACGACACTGCGTTTAACAAGGTCGACAGCGCAAATAAAGGCGACGACGGCGTTTACACGGTGGAACAGTCCGACGACGGCGTAAAGATTAAGGTGTTCAGCCCTCACGAGAGCGGCGACAGCGCAATCTACTACGTGAGTTATTCCATGACCGGTGCGGTTATGAACTGGGCCGATACCGCCGAGCTCTACTGGAAATTCGTCGGCGACGGCTGGTCGGCGGACTCCGATGACGTCGAGATGGAAGTCTACTTTGCAAATGCCGCTGCCGGGACGGCTGCCGTCAAGGGCGATAACTTCCGCGCATGGGGCCACGGCCCGCTGACGGGCGACGTGTCGCTCGATGCGGACGAGCCCATGGTCACCTATACCATTCCCTGCGTGCACCAGGGCGAATTCGCCGAGGCACGCATCGCCTTCCCTAGCGACTGGGTGCCGCAGCTTGCCGCTTCGGGCGAAGAGCGCATGTCAACGATCCTGAGCGAAGAGAAGGAATGGGCCGACGAAGCTAACGCCCGCCGTGAGCACGCGCGTGCGGTTGCCAGCGCGATTGCCGTGGTGTGTGTTGTTGTGGCGGTTGCCTATACCGGTGTAATCGTGATGCTCAAGCTGCGCAGGCCCAAGCCCAAGCCGCTCTTCCAGGACGAGTACTTCCGCGATGTGCCCTCCGCCGATCATCCCGCGGTGCTTGCAACTCTTATGAGCTGGAACGACGTGCCCGATCAGGCATATATCGCCACGCTGATGAAGCTGACCGACGACCGCGTGATCAAGCTGGAAGAAGCGACCGAGACCAAGAAGAAGGGTCTGCTCCGTCGCGAAAAAGAGGAGCAGACGTATCGCATCACAGTGACCGACGAGGCCTGGAAGGCTGCCAAGAAGGACGGCATCGATCGCGACGTGCTCAAGGTCTTCTTCGCTGGCGTTAAGCCCGATAAAGACGGCGTCCGTTCGCGCACGTTTAGCGAGCTGGAGGAGTATGCCAGCGAGCGTACTGAATCTGTTGGCGACAAGCTCGAGGACTATCAGAGCACGGTTAAGGGCAAGCTGGAGGAGTGCGAGTTTATCGCATCGGATGGCACTATCGCGATGGTGGCCGGCCTGGTTCTCGGCATCATCATTGTCTTTGGCATTTTGGGCTCTCTGATCTATACCGACTTTGCGGATGCCAATGTCGGTGCCGCTATGATTTCGATCCCCGTCACGATCGTGGGCTTTGTCCTGAGCTGCACCTTCCGCCGTTACACGCCGGAGGGCGCCGAGGTGGCGGCTCGCTGCAAGGCGCTCAAGCATTGGCTCGAGGACTTTACGCGTCTGAAGGAGGCCGTCCCCAGCGACCTGATCTTGTGGAACAAGTTGCTGGTGATGGGCGTTGCCCTGGGCGTTTCGAAAGAAGTGCTGCGACAGCTGGCCGAAGCCGTGCCTGCGGACCTGCGCAACAGTGACGATTTCTACGACAACTACCCCTGCTACTGGTGGTATTACCATCACTACGGCAACGAGTCCCCGCTCGATTCGTTCAACGATGTGTACCACGAGACCATCCGCGAGCTGGCTTCGAGTTCCGATAGCTCGAGCGGCGGCAGCGGTGGCGGCTTTTCCGGTGGCGGCGGTGGCGGCGTCGGCGGAGGCGGCGGCGGAACGTTCTAGCGAGCGCTTGCTTTGGGGTGGATCTTTCTGGGCGGTTGCCAGGGAAGATTCATCCCATTTTTGTGCATCGAAACGGGTCAAACTTTCCGCTGAGGACCTTCGCGCAAGGGACAGTGGACAAAAAATGCCAAATATGAGTACTATTGCTGCGTTGGTCACATATGTTTGCACATAATAACGGGCTCCTAATGAGAGTACTTCTCGTTAGGAGCCCATTTTATTGAACATTTGGGGAGTTACGTCAGCTCGTGCAGCTGGTCGTCATGCCTATAAGCATCAAAAATGCCCCGAATCGCTGCTACTAAAAAGGTAACAGTACTCATATTTGATGTATTTTGACCACGGCTATCTACAAACCCCCTAGGCCACTCATTAGGGACAGACTTAAATGACTAGTTGTTGGGGATCAGTCATTGGGGACGTTCTTAAATGACTAGGTGTGGCTGCTTGGGCTAGGCTGTTAGATCGAGTTCGTAGAGGAAGCTTTCGCGCGGCATGGCGTGGCGGCGCTCTTCGCGGTTGGCGCGGTGCGTGGCCGTGCGCTTAAAGCCGTGCAACTCGTAGAACTTCCATGAGCAGTTGGAGTCGGTGTACAGGTGCGCCCTCGTCGCTCCAAGCGAGGACAGGTGCGAGACTGCGGCATCGAGCAGAACCGTGCCAACGCCCAGGCCATGGACATCGCGATCCACGGCAAGCAGCGTGACCTCGTTGTCGTGCGGCAACGGGCTGCTCTCGAGCAGACGGTTGTTGGTTCGGATGGTTGCGCGTACAAACGAGAGATACTCGGCGCAGGCATCGGGCTCCAGCTCACGCATCTGCGATAGCAGCGCGCGTTCGGTATCCATCCAATGTTCCTTAACGGTGGCGCCGGAGCTCTGTCCCGCACGCGCGAGCGAAATGCCACGCGCCTGACCGTCAATCACCGCAACCTGCGAAAACGTCGACGACGAAAGGCAGTAGGCAAGGTCGCACGCGGCCTCAAGGCGGTTGTACTCATCGTTATCCGAATTGTTATGCCAAAGCTGCTGCAGAATCAGCGCGATGGCGTCGAAGTCTTCGGTGTCAAACGGTCGGTAGAGAACCCGCGAGACCATAGTGCCTCTTTCTTTTGCGGATGCATATCGAGCACAGTTCTACCACGCCATTGGCATCTAATTATGGTGCCCCTGTGTTCCATGAACTCACCGCGCCCGGTGCTGCGCCCATGCCCTCCGCTCGCAAGCTTTTTCTGCACATGCGACCGTTGCGGGGTGCATCGACGCGCTCGATGCGCTACATTAAATCAGTATTTTCAATGCCGCTGCGCGAGCGCTGCAGATCGACGTATCACCGACTCACAGAGCACGGCGGCGTACCAGACAGGAGGACTGCATGGGATCTGATGTGAAGATCGCACGCGCGTTGATCTCGGTTACCGATAAGACGGGCGTCGTCGATTTCGCACGGACGCTGGTCGATGACTTTGGCGTCGAGATCATCTCTACGGGCGGCACGGCTCGTGCCATCGAGGACGCGGGCGTTCCCGTAACCCCCATCGAGGAGTTCACGGGCTATCCCGAGATGATGGACGGCCGCGTTAAGACCCTGCACCCCAAGGTTCACGGCGCGCTGCTGGCCCGCCGCGATTCCGAGCAGCACATGCAGGAGGCCGCTCAGCACGGCATTAAGCTGATCGACCTGGTCGTCGTCAACCTGTACGAGTTCGAGAAGACCGTTGCCAACCCCGAGGTCACCTTCGCGGATGCCATCGAGCACATCGACATCGGCGGTCCCTCCATGCTGCGCTCTGCTGCCAAGAACGCCACGAGCGTTACCGTCATCTCCGATCCGGCCGACTACGACGCCGTCCTGGCCGAGATGCACGAGACCGGCGGTTGCACCACGCTTTCCACCCGTCGTCGCCTGCAGGTGAAGGTCTACCAGACCACCGCCGCCTACGACACGGCTATCTCCCGTTGGCTTGCCGCCCAGGCAAGTGACGTGGCGGATACCTCTGCCAAGCTCGAGATTTCGCTGGAGAAGGTCGACGACCTGCGCTATGGCGAGAATCCTCAGCAGAAGGCTACGGTCTACCGCTTTGCCGAGGGTTGCGAGAACACCGCGAGCTCGCAGTTTCCGCTCGTGGGCTCCGAGCAGATCCAGGGCAAGCCGCTCAGCTACAATAACTATCTGGATGCCGATGCCGCTTGGAACCTGGTTCGCGAGTTCGACGAGCCTGCCTGCGTGATCCTCAAACACCAGAACCCCTGCGGCTCCGCCGTTGCCGAGGACATTACGTCCGCTTACGACCGCGCCTTCGCCTGCGATCCCAAGAGCGCCTTCGGCGGCATCATCGCCTGCAACCGCGAGGTTCCCTTTGAGCTGGTTGAGCATTTTGCCGATCAGAACAAGCAGTTTGTCGAGGTCATCATCGCCCCGAGCTACACTGCCGAGGCGCTCGAGCGCATGGCCAAGCGCCCCAACCTGCGCGTGCTGGCTACCGGCGGCGTGGACCACGGCGCCCAGGTGGAACTGCGCTCCATCGACGGCGGCATGCTGGTGCAGGAGGTCGACCACGTGACCGAGGACCCCGCGACCTTTACGTTCCCCACCGACCGCAAGCCCACCGATGCCGAGATGGCCGAGCTCGAGTTTGCCTGGAAGGTCTGCAAGGGCGTCAAGTCCAACGCCATCCTGGTCTCCAAGGGCAAGGCCGGCATTGGCATGGGCCCCGGTCAGCCCAACCGCGTTGACTCTGCGCTGCTTGCCTGCGAGCGCGCCGAGGACTTCTGCGAGCGCGAGGGCGTGGAGAAGGGCGGCTTTGCCTGCGCAAGCGACGCGTTCTTCCCGTTCCGCGACAACGTCGACGTGCTTGCCGCACACGGCGTGACCTGCATCATCCAGCCCGGCGGCTCCAAGCGCGATGACGAGAGCATCCAGGCCTGCAACGAGCATGGCATCGCAATGGTCTTCACAGGAGCCAGACATTTTAGGCACTAGGGCTTTCCCAAGCACCCGACCTTGCCCCTCAAACCGTCGCTTGCGTACATTTAGTACGCGGCGCTCCTCTTTCGGGGCAATCTCGGGCACTTGGAAAACCCTTAATGAGATGTTGTTCTATCCCATTAAGCTGATTGATTGCCGGGCCATATCTTCAAAATAATCTCTGCAAAAGACGGCCGCTCCGTTTGGAGGGCCGTCTTTTTGGTATAAGAGGACGGAATGACTAACACGAAAGGTATGACCATGCCCCAGATTGATGATGCAGAGCTGTTTGGCAATGCCGAGGACCAGCGTGCGTACGAGGACTTTTGCGCCAATCAGGAGGCGGTCGAGAAGTTTACGCTCGACAAGCCCGCGCTTATCTGCCGTTGGCGCATGTCCAACAAAAAGGTGCCCATGCTCAACCGTCACATTCGCGCGCTGTCCGAGCGCTTGGTGCAGGGCGAGCCGCTTACCCATAACATGCTCAGCTGGGCCAAGCAGCACGTTGAGTGGTCGCTTGCCGAGGGCGATTACACCGCGCACGACGGCGTGCTCATGCTGGTGATCGACGTTAACGGCAATGCCGCCATGACGGTGGGTGAGTACGAGCCGCTGGCCGATACTTCGGCCAAGGCGCTGCGTGCCCGCTCCGCCGAGGCCCGCTCCGAGGCCGACGAAACCGGCGTGGCGCCCGAGCTGCTCGCTGCCGTCAACAACGGCGAGCTGGCCTTTGTGGCGCCGGCGGACGAGTGCCTGTGTGGCACGGCGACGCTCATAGAGCAGCTGGCCCAGACCAAGGGCATCCCGGTCACGCGCGTAGACATTCCCGCACAGCTCAAGGGCGCCTTGTTCCTGGTAAGCGACGAGCACGGCGTGGTGCCTGCCACCGACGCCGACGCCGCCGAGTCTGATGCCGCGACGGTCGCCTTCTTTGCCGACGGCTACGAAAAGCTTCGCGCCCGCCGCTAAATGATTATTCTGGGACGGGGATTAAAGAATCATTTTGGTTCCCGCCACCGCTGCGAGTGCGAGGCGGACAAAACGCCCCCGCTCGCGAACAGTTCTGTCACCTTGGCGACGTGCGTGGCGCGCACCTGCAGTTTCGCAGCCATAATGGTGGCAAGACAACCAAGAGGGGAGCGGAATCCATGGCGCTAATCTATATCGTTGAGGACGACGAGCCCATTCGTCGTGAGCTTGTCGACATCCTTGCCCGCGCCGGGTTTGAAATCGAGGCCTGCGAATCGTTCGAGCATGTCTCGCGCGATATTCTCGCCGCCGCGCCCGACCTGGTGCTGCTCGACCTCACGCTTCCCGTCAAGGACGGCCAGCATATCTGCCACGAGGTTCGCCGCGAATCCGAGGTCCCCATCATCGTCCTCACCTCGCGCACGACCGAGATCGACGAGGTCATGGCCATGACGCTCGGCGCGGACGACTTTGTTCCCAAGCCCTATAGCGCGCGCGTGCTCGTGGCGCGCATCAACGCACTGCTGCGTCGCACCGCGGCGTCAGGCGAGCGCAGCACGCTCGTCCACAAGGGGCTGGAGCTCGACCTCGCCCGCTCTATGGTCACCAACACGGCGACCGGCGACAGCACCGAGCTCACCAAAAATGAGCTGCGCATTCTCTCGCTGCTCCTGAGCCGCGCGGGCAAGATCGTCTCGCGCTCGGCCATCATGCAGGACCTGTGGGACTCCGACGCCTTCGTGGACGACAATACGCTCACCGTCAACATCAACCGCCTGCGCACCACGCTCGAAAAAATCGGCATCAAGGGGTATTTGACGACGCATCGCGGCCAAGGCTATTCGGTCTAGGGGCCGGCTATGTCGTTTGGCAAGTTCTTTAAAGATGCACTGCTTCCCGTCGCCGTGTGGACGTGCGGCGTGCTGCTGAGCTGCTTTGTGCTGACGGTCGCCGGCGCACCCGTTTCTATCGTGGTCGTGGCGGTTGGCGTGTCCTTTATCTTCGGTATGCTCGGCATCGTGATCGAGTACGCTCGCCGTCGCCGTTTTCTGCGTCAGTTGGAGCGCGCGGCAGAGGAGCTCGAGAGTCCCGCATGGGTGCAGGAGATGGTGCAATGCCCAACCTATGCCGAGGGCGAGCTCGAGTACGAGGTCCTGTGCCGGGTGGGCAAAGCCGCCTGCGACGAGGTTGCCGAGGGCCGGCGTAAGACCGAAGACTATCGCGACTATATCGAGAGCTGGGTCCACGAGGCCAAGCTGCCCCTGGCGGCGGCTCACCTGATTCTGGAAAACCTCGACGGCGGCGCAGATGACCCAACACGTGTCGATGACCTGGGTCGCGAGTTGGCTCGCGTGGAACGCTATATCGACCAGGCGCTGTACTACGCGCGCTCGGAAGTCGTGGAGCGCGACTACCTGATTCGCCGCTGGGACCTTAAGACCTTGGTGACGGGTGCGATTAAGGCCAACGCGCGCGAGCTCATTGCGGCGCACGTGGCTCCGGTGTGCGAGAACCTCGACTTCGAGGTCTTTACCGACGAAAAATGGCTCGAGTTTATCCTGGGCCAGCTCATTCAGAACAGCATTAAATATGCGCGCGAGGACGGCGCGAAGATCGTGTTTTCGGGCGCGTTACTGGACGAGGGCCTGGCGAGCGAGCGCATCGAGCTCACCGTTGCGGACAACGGCTGCGGCGTGTGTGCGGCAGACCTGCCGCGCGTGTTCGAGAAGGGCTTTACCGGCGACAACGGCCGCACCACCAAGCGCGCAACGGGCATCGGCCTCTACCTGGTGGCGCGCCTATGCTCCAAGATGGGCATCGACGTCACGGCGGCATCCGACTCCGGCGAAGGCTTTGTCGTAACGTTCGCCTTCTCGACGAACAAGTTCCAATACTTTGAGTAGCCGGGCCGTCTTGCGCTACGGACGGCTATGTTCCCGAACGTGAACTTAGCTAAGGCAACTGGCGTTATGTTCCCGAACGTGAACATAACTATGAGGCTCAAATGGATCTCCCAAAACAAAAACGTGCAGCCCAAACAAAACGTGCCGCCCCAAACGGGGCGGCACGCCATCTTTTATCAGCCAACTCGCTGAAGTAAGGCTGCGAAGGCCGCGAGGCCGGGAGGGGTTTCCTAAGGGCACATCCCGCAGCCGCAACGCGGCGAGGACGTGCCCGTGGAAACCCCGCAGGCCCCGCGGCCGGTGGGAGCAACGCTACTTTACGACCAAAATGTCGCAGTCGGTATTGCGCAGCAGGAACGTCGAAATCGAACCCAGAAGCGCATACTTGATCGAGGACAGGCCGCGAGCGCCGCAGAGCACCAGGTCGGGCTTGACCACGTCGAGCATCTCGTCTTTGAGCGTCTCGCGAATACGACCGGCACGTATCATGACCTCGACCTCGGGAATATCGGGATTGGCCTTGGCCTCTTCGAGCTGCTTTTCGATGGAGTTCTTAAAGGCCTCCTCCAGACCGTTGACCAAATCGACCGGATAGGAGCCGGCGCTCTCGAGCGCCGTGGAATCGATAACGTGGCCGATAATCAGCTTGGCGCCGTTGTTCGCGGCGACCTTGATGGCGCGTGCGAGCACAAAATCCTGCTGCTCAGTACCGTCGAGTGAAACAAATACCTTGGTGTAACCCTCGTTCATGGTTTCCTCCTTGGTCTATCGCACGGGCGCGGGGCTCGTGCGTCGGGCGGGCGCGGGTGCGTTGACCGCCGGACACTTTATCTTGTTGCAGTTATACCCAAGGATTTCGGTTTAACTGCTCGCAATTCTGTGAACGGGCGAGTTTTTTGGTAAGGGTAGGCGCGGTCGCACCGCCAACGGTTGATAATGGGACATCGCCCGCATCGTCCGCAGAACATCTACCGGCGGGTGTCTAACGAGGGGGTCCCTTTGGATATCATCGAGCTTTTAAAATCTGCCTTCATGGGCCTGGTCGAGGGCATCACCGAATGGCTGCCCGTTTCGTCGACCGGTCACATGATCTTGGTGGACGAGTTCGTCAAGATGAACGTGAGCGAGACGTTCTGGAACATGTTCCTGGTCGTGATTCAGCTTGGCGCCATTTTGGCCGTCTGTGTGCTGTTCTTCCATGAGCTCAATCCGTTCTCGCCCAGCAAGGGCAAGGAGGGCCGTCACGACACCTGGGTGCTGTGGGGCAAGATTGTGCTCGGTTGCATTCCTGCGGCGGCGATCGGCCTGCCGCTCAACGACTGGATGGAGGAGCATTTCTACAATGCTCCCGTCGTGGCGCTGGCGCTCATTGTGTACGGCGTGCTGTTTATCGTGATCGAGAACTGGCGCGCGAGCAAGCGCGAGGAAATGGCCGTTGCCGGTTCGTTTGGTTCGCGTGCTGTGGTGTCGGGTGGACGTCCCGCCGGTGCGCACTTTGCGGCGCCCGCCACGGCTACCGCTGAGGATGAGGACGATGACGAGAATCTGGACTTTGGTTCCATCGCCACGCTCGAGGATCTAAGCTGGAAGACTGCGCTGGGTATCGGCTGCTTCCAGGTGCTTTCGCTGGTGCCTGGTACGTCTCGCTCCGGTTCTACCATCATCGGCGGCCTGCTTTTGGGCTGCACGCGCTCGGTGGCGTCTAAGTTCACGTTCTTCCTGGCCATCCCTGTCATGTTTGGCGCGAGTGCGCTCAAGCTGGTCAAGTACTTCATCAAGGGCGGCACGTTCGGCACCAACGAGATCGCCATCTTGGGCGTGGGCTGCGTCGTCGCCTTTGTGGTGTCGCTCATTGCCATCAAGTGGCTTATGGGCTTCGTTCGCCGTCACGACTTCAAGTGCTTCGGCGTCTACCGCATCATCCTGGGCATCGTGGTGCTCGCGTACTTCTTCGTTCTGGAGCCTATGCTCGGCCTGTAACTTGGTTGACGCTGCGCGGCGGCCAGAGCGACAACTTGTCATTCAACGAGGGCGGCATGACCAAAAGGTCTATGCTGCCCTCTTTTTTGGGCGATGGGGTGGGTCCGATGGTGGCGCACGGAGTCGTGGTGTGATTTGCGTCGGTGTCCGCGCGGCTCGGTATACTGGTACGGCTCAAACTATGGCGCTGCCCGCAGGCGCGCCGTCCGTCAGATGAGGAGTCGCCCATGACCCAGCCCCTGCCCTGGGAAAAGAATGCTGCGGTACCCGTGCCGCCCGCGCCGGAACCCGTGCCACTCGATGCATACACCGCCCCCGCTGCGCCGGAGCCCGAGCTCGTTCCGCTCGACATCTACGACGCTCCTGCGCCGGCACCCAAACCCGCCAAGCCGCTCGTCGACATCGACAGCCTTAATCCCGCCCAGCGCGAGGCGGTCCTGACCACCGAGGGCCCGTTGCTGGTGCTCGCCGGCGCCGGCTCGGGCAAGACCCGCGTCTTGACCTTCCGCATCGCACATATGCTCGGCGACTTGGGTGTTAAGCCTTGGCAGGTTCTTGCCATTACGTTTACCAACAAGGCTGCGGCAGAGATGCGCGAGCGTCTGACGGCACTCATCCCCAGCGGCACCCGTGGCATGTGGGTGTGCACCTTCCATGCCATGTGCGTGCGCATGCTGCGCGAGGACGCCGATCTGCTGGGCTACACCGGCCAGTTCACCATCTACGATGACGATGACTCAAAGCGCATGGTGCGTGACATTATGCAGGCGCTCGGCATCGAGCAAAAGCAGTTCCCCATCAACATGATCCGCAGCAAGATCAGCTCGGCCAAAAACGCCATGATCGGCCCCGAGGACATGCTCAAGAGCGCCGATAGCCCCAATGACAAAAAGGCCGCGCAGGTCTACCTGGAGCTGGAGCGCCGCCTGCGCGCCGCCAACGCGATGGACTTCGACGACCTGCTCGTGCGCACGCTCGAGCTGCTGCGCACCCGCCCCGAGGTGCTCGACAAGTATCAAGAGCGCTTCCGCTACATTAGCGTCGACGAGTATCAGGACACCAACCACGTCCAGTACGAGATCGCCAACCTGCTGGCCGCCAAGTACCAAAACCTTATGGTCGTGGGCGACGACGACCAGTCCATTTATAGCTGGCGTGGCGCCGACATCACCAACATCCTGGACTTTGAGCAGGACTTTAAAAACTGCAAGACCGTCAAGCTGGAGCAGAACTATCGCTCTACGGGTCATATCCTGAGCGCCGCCAACGCCGTGGTGCGCCACAACTCGCAGCGCAAGGACAAGCGCCTGTTTACGGCCGAGGGCGACGGCGAGAAGATCCAGGCCTTCCAGGCGAGCGACGAGCGCGACGAGGGCCGCTGGATTGCCGGCGAGATCGAGAAGCTGCATGCCAAGGGTACGAGCTACGACGATATCGCCGTGTTCTACCGCACCAACGCCCAGTCGCGTATCCTCGAAGATATGTTCCTGCGCGCGGGCGTGCCCTACAAGATCGTCGGCGGCACGCGATTCTTCGACCGCGCCGAGATCCGCGATGTCATGGCCTATCTCAAGATGATCGTGAACCCGGCCGACGAGATGAGCGTCAAACGCGTCATCAACACGCCGCGCCGCGGCATCGGCTCCACTTCGATCCAAAAGATTGAGCAGCTGGCGCGCGACAACCGTTGCTCGTTCTTCCAGGCCTGCGAGATCGCAACAGCCGAGACGGGCATGTTTAGTGCCAAGGTGCGCAACGGCCTGTCGAGTTTTGTGGCGCTGGTGCGCGAGGGCCGTCGCATGGACGGCGAGCTCAAGGATGTCGTCGAGATGATTGTCGACAAGACGGGCCTGCTGCAGGCGTTCCGCGCCGAGGGCACCATGGAGTCCGAGAGCCGCGCCGAGAACATCCAGGAATTCCTGGGCGTCGCTGCCGAATTTGAGGAGACGCACGAGGATATCGAGGGCACGCTCGAGAGCTTGGAAGAGCTGCGTGCAGCCGGTGTTGCCGATGTGCCTGTCAGTGCCGAGCCCGAGCCCGTCGTGGTGAGTGCGCCCGCGCCCGAGCCGGGGCCGTCCGCTCCGGCATCCTCGTTTGAGGCACTTGTCGGCGCTCGTGACGCCGCGGGCTCCAATCCGCTCGATAGCCTAGCCGCCCCGGCGCTCTCGCCGCAGGATGCCTTGGCCGCCGCCATCGCGGGCAACGCGTATGCCGTGCCAACAGAGCTACCGGCGGGCGCCGTGCATGCCGACGAGATCGAGCGCACCTACGGTCCGCTCACCTGTAAGGCACTGCCGGCACTCATGGAGTGGCTGGCCCTGCGCTCCGACTTGGATTCCCTGGCCGGCGAGACGCATGCCATTACCATGATGACCATCCACTCCGCCAAGGGCCTGGAGTTCCCGGCGGTGTTCGTGGCCGGCATGGAGGAGGGTATCTTCCCGCACGTGCACGACTTTGGCGGCAGCGATGACCCGGGCAAGCTCGAGGAGGAGCGTCGCCTGGCCTACGTTGCCATCACGCGTGCCCGTAAGCGCCTGTTCCTGACCTATGCGGCCACGCGTCGCACCTACGGCTCGACCTCTGCCAACCCGCGCTCTCGTTTCCTCAACGAGATTCCGTTTGAGGATATCGAGTTTAGCGGTATCGGTTCTGCCGGTTTTGAGGGCACGGGCTGGGAGAAGCGCGGCGACCGTCACGGCACCTTTGGCTCGGGCATGGGCTCGGATATGTATGGCGGCAAGGTGTTCGGTTCGCATACGCGCTCGACCGGCGGTTCCGGTTCGCGCGGCGGATCGAGCTTCGACGATTTCTTTGGTGGCAGCACCTATGGCACCGAGCGCCATCGCGGGGTTTCGCCCGACGCCGGCCGTGTTGCCTCGACCTTTGGTTCGGGCGCGTCGCGAGCTAAAAAGCCGTCGTCCAAGGTGTCGCCGACGGTGGAGCGCAAGGTCGATCGCGCCAGCGCGTCGCAGGACTTTGCCGCGGGCGATACCGTGAGCCACAAGACCTTTGGCACCGGTACCGTGATCTCGGTCGCCGGAGACATGATCGAGGTCCAGTTCGAAAAAACCGGCCAGACCAAAAAGCTGATGAAGGGCTTTGCGCCGATCGTCAAGCTGTCGTAATCTCGGCGGCCCCGGACAGGCGCCATGGACAACGTCGCCTGCTCGGACAGTCCTGCTCGCACGGAGAGCACATTAAGTGCTCTCCGGCTCGTGCGGAACTCGCGATCGACGTTGTCCATGGCGCCTGTCCGGGGCCTTGGGTAACGTTGCTTGCGAACGTCGCTTTGCTCGTTCGCTTTTTGGTCTGGAGAGCCGGGTGGGCTGATATATAGAAACGATTAGGGGCTCTCCCGTACATGGACGGGAGAGCCCCTTGTTGCGTTTGGGTTGTTGGTGCGATCTACAGGTGCGAGACGATCAGTTCCATCTTGCCTTCGAGGTCAATGTCGCTGACGGTGCTCGGAGCTAGCAGGTGGCTTCCCTTGTGGACGGGGTCGCCGCAGACGGTGCCTTCGCCGTCGATGACCGACAGACACATGAAGGGCCAGCGCTGCTCGAGGGTCTTGCTGCCGTCGACGCGCACGCGATCGACGGTGTAGCAGGAGTTGGACTCGAGCTCGGTCACGCCGTCGACTTCGGGCGCGGTCACGGTGCCGTCGGTCGGAGCCTGAGCATCAAAGTCGATGCAGTCGAGGCTCTGCTCAATGTGCAGGGGACGCAGTTTGCCGTCGGTGCCGGGACGGTCGTAGTCGTACAGGCGATACGTCACGTCGCTCGACTGCTGCGTCTCCAAAATGAGCGTGCCGGTCTTGATGGCGTGCACGGTGCCGGAATCAATCTGGAAAAAGTCGCCCTTGTGAATCGGCAGCACGTTGAGCATGTCGTCCCAACGGCCTTCCTCGATCATCTGTGCGGCCTCGGCACGATCCTTGGCGCGCTGCCCGACGATGATCGTGGCGCCGGGCTCGCAGTCCAGCACATACCAGCACTCGGTCTTGCCCAGGCTTCCGTTCTCGTGCTCGGCGGCGTACTCGTCGTTGGGGTGAATCTGGATCGAAAGGTCGTCCTTGGCGTCCAGAATCTTGATGAGCAGCGGGAACTCCTTGCCCTCGCAGTTGCCAAAGAGCTCGCGGTGCTCGGCCCACAGCCACGACAGTGTGTGGCCGGCATACGGGCCCTCCGCGATCTGGCAGTCGCCGTTGGGGTGGGCCGAGATAGCCCAACACTCACCGATGGGACCCTCGGGAATGTCGTAACCAAATACGGTTTCGAGCTGGCGGCCGCCCCAGATCTTCTCGTGGAAAATCGGCGTCAGTTTAATCAAATCGGACATGTTCATACTCCCATGGTGTTGCGCGGCCGCCCGCTCTAATCGAGTCATAACGAGCGCCCGCATGACTACAAAAACCTATGCCAACGTTACGTTGTGCAGCTCAAAGCGGTCGCCGACGTTGCGCGAAATCGAGTACTCAAAGGCGTTGCCGCTATCCAAAAAGCCAATCTGGTTGAGTTCGAGCAGGGGAGCGCCGGGTTTGGTGCCCAGACGCTCGGCCTCTTCCTCGGTTGCCGCCACGGCGCGGATGGTGCGGTGGAAGCTCGAAATCTTCAGCCCGCATTGCTCGCGGATAAAGCTATAGACCGATCCGTATAGGTCCTTCTTTTTAAGGCCCGGTATCAGCTCGAGAGGCATGTAGGTGTACTCGATGACGATGGGCTTCTCGTCGACCTGGCGCACGCGCACGATGTGATAGGCAAAGTCGTCCTCGGCAATTCCCAGCTGAGTTGCGACGTCCGCTGGTGGATTGACAATCGAGAAATCGTAGACCACCGAGGTCACCTTCTCCCCGCGGTGCTCATACGAAAAGCCCTGGGCGCGGTCGTTTTTGCCCTGGAAAAACGCCTGGTCGGGAAGACCCGCCGTGTCCTTAACGTAGGTGCCCGACCCGCGACGGCTGGTAACAAGACCCTCCTCGGTGATCTGCTCGATCGCGCGCTTGACGGTGATCTTGGAAACGCTATAGAGCTCGCAGAACTCAACGACGGTGGGTAGCTTGTCGCCCGGTTTAAGAGCGCCGTCCTCGATGCTTCGACGGATATCTGCAGCTATCGCCTCGTATTTGGGAATCATGGAACCTCCTTTCCGGCTTGATTGAGTACAGAAGAAAGTATAGTCAACACCTAAGCATCCCTATTGCGTTTTTGAAAAGTTCGAGAAAGGTTTAATTAAAAAACGCTTCTCTTTAAAAACTAGAGCGCTCTAAATGAATATGCACTCGAATAATGTGGTATTGAGCAAATTGATTGGCTCGAGGACGGGGCTGGGCTGTTTTGCCGCCCAGCGAACCGAATCTCATGCTTTGAGTTTCCCCAGATAAAACCCGCCAAAACAAACCTGTCCCTTTTTGGCAGGTTTTTGCCTTGGGAGCGGTACCATACAGGCAATGTTTAAACGAGAAAGGTGGGCTCCCATGGAACCTAAGCAGTACTACATCGGCATTGACGTCGGCGGCACTTCGGTTAAGGAGGGCCTGTTCGATGAGGACGGCAACCTGCTTGCCAAGGCCAGTGTGCCCACGCCTCCCATCGTTGATGCTGCGGGCTTTGCCGCGGTGACCGAGGCTATTGACCAGGTGGTTGCCAAGGCTCAGATTCCGCGTGCCTTTGTGGCGGGCATTGGTCTGGCCGTTCCGTGCCCCATCCCGGCATCGGGCGATGCCAAGGTCAAGGCCAACATTGCCATTAACCTGCCCGAGCTGAGAGTCGCCATTCAGGAGCACTGCCCCGACGCGGTCGTTAAGTACGAGAACGATGCCAACGCCGCTGCCATGGGCGAGGCCTGGCTCGGCTCTGCCAAGGGCGTGCAGAACGTGGTGATGGTCACCATCGGTACCGGCGTGGGCGGCGGCGTTATCGTTAACGGCGACGTGGTGTCGGGCGTTGTGGGCGCCGGCGGCGAGATTGGCCACATGTGCCTGAACCCGGCCGAGGAGCGCACCTGTGGCTGTGGCGGCCATGGCCACCTGGAGCAGTATTCCAGCGCCACCGGCGTGGTGAGCAACTACCTTGCCGAGTGCAAGAAGGCGGGCGTCGAGCCCATCGAGCTCACCGGCCCCTCCGATTCCAAGGACGTGTTCCAGGCCTGCCGCGAGGGTGACAAGCTCGCGCTGGCCGCGGCCGATACCATGGCCGACTATCTCGGCCGCGCACTGGCGCTTATTGCCAACGTGGTTGATCCCGAGATGTTCCTCATCGGCGGCGGCGCCTCCGCCTCGGCCGATGTCTACCTCGACAAGGTTCGCGAGCACTTTAAGCAGTACGCGCTTTCCGCCTCGCGCGAGACGCCCATTAAGGTCGCTTCGCTCGGAAACGACGCCGGCATCATCGGTGCCGCCTACGTAGCCCTGCGCGCCGCCGGTAAATAGCTGGTGCAAGGGGGACAGGTTACTTTGCACCAACATGGTGCAAAAGGGACAGCCTTGGCCCCCGTGCCTGCCCCAATTTGTGCCGCGGCCCTTCCATCTCATAGGGTTCGGCGTCAGCGTGCTACCATAGCTACGTCCAAGTACACATATCAAGTGGAGGATATCCATGGCAAACGTTCTTGTCTTTGGTCACCAGAACCCCGATAACGACGCCATCATGAGCGCCGTCGTCCTGTCCCAGCTGCTCAACCAGGTTGAGTATGCCGGCAACACCTACGAGGCCTGCGCCCTTGGTCAGCTTCCGGCCGAGTCCGCCAAGCTGCTCGCCGACGCCGGCATCGCCGAGCCCCGCGTGATCGAGTCCGTCGAGGCCGGCCAGCTCGTCGTCCTCACCGACCACAACGAGTCCGCGCAGTCCGTCGCCGGCCTTAAGGACGCCACGGTCTTTGGCGTCGTCGACCATCACCGCATCGGCGACTTTGAGACTGCCGGCCCGCTGCACTACATCTGCCTGCCCTGGGGCTCCAGCTGCACCATCGTCACCAAGCTCGCCGGCGTGCTCGGCGTTGAGCTTTCCGACATCCAGGCCAAGCTGCTGCTCTCGGCCATGATGACCGACACGCTCATGCTCAAGAGCCCCACCACCACCGATGTCGACCGCGCCGTCGCCGCCAAGCTCGGCGAGCAGGTGGGCGTCGACCCGGTCAAGTTTGGCATGGAGGTCTTCCTCACCCGTCCGTCCGGCTCCTTCACCGCAGCCGAGATGGTCGGCAACGACATCAAGATGTTCGAGCCTGCTGGCAAGAAGCTGCTCATCGGCCAGTACGAGACTGTCGACAAGACCCGCGCACTCGGCATGATCGACGAGATCCGCGAGGCCATGCGCGCCTACGCCGCCGAGAAGGGTGCCGACGGCATCGTCCTGTGCATCACCGACATCATGGAGGAGGGCTCGCAGGTCCTGCTCGAGGGCGAGACTGAGGCCGCTCAGAAGGGCCTGGGCATTGCCGACGAGCACGACGGCGTCTGGATGCCGGGTGTCCTCTCCCGTAAGAAGCAGGTCGCTGCCCCCATCATGGCCGCCTGCTAGGTTTAGTTGACCAAACGCTACGACCGGATCGCGGACGCCCCGCGCTCCGGTCGTTTTTTGTGCGCGGTGCCGCGTCGTCTCTTGGACAGGCGTGCCCGTCCCGTTGAGCAAATAATGTTCAACCTGTGGTTCCGCTTTTCGGCCATGCCTGCGTGCTTGTCGTGCAGGGTAGGCTAGATGCAAGCGTAATACGTTAGAGCGCGGCGCCGCCATCTGGGCGGGCCGTGCTTTTTTAAGACGGGAGCTTTCCCGTGAAAGGAGCCGCCCATGGCAGCAACTGAGCAGCTGTTCAATGTTCGTGAGCGCAAGCGCTTTGAACGTCACGACATCTGGGAGCGCATTGCCGAGAACGGCACCATTTCTGCCGCCGTCATGGTGATCGCCGCCATCGCCGCCGTCATCTGCGCCAATACCGATGCCTACGAGGCCATCCATCACTTTTTGGAGACCCCGCTGTATGTGGGTCTGGGTAACCTTACGGCTGGTCTCACCGTTGAGCTTTTCGTCAACGACTTCCTCATGGCGATTTTCTTTTTGTTGGTGGGCATTGAGCTTAAGTACGAGATGACGGTCGGCGAGCTCAAGAATCCGCGTCAGGCCATGCTTCCCATGTTGGCGGCCGTGGGCGGCGTCGTCGTTCCCGCCTGCATCTACCTGATCTTTAACCATGCCGGCGCCCGCAACGGTTGGGCCATCCCCATGGCAACCGATATTGCCTTTGCGCTGGGCGTGCTGTCGCTTTTGGGCAATCGCGTGCCCAACGGCGTGCGCGTGTTCTTCTCGACGCTCGCCATCGCCGACGATCTGATTTCCATCGCCGCCATCGCCATTTTCTACGGTCAGAGCCCCAATCCGTTTTGGTTGGGCGCCGCCGCACTTGTGACCTGCGCGCTCGTGTGGCTCAACAAGACGCAGCATTACCGCCTTGCCCCGTATTCGGTACTGGGTCTGCTGTTGTGGTTCTGCATGTTCAAGAGCGGCGTACATGCCACGCTTGCTGGCGTCATCCTGGCCTTCACCATTCCGGCCAAGTGCGGCGTCAAGCTCGATAGTCTCACCGATTGGCTGGGCGAGTGCCTGCCGCTGCTCGATGACCGCTACGACGACGAGGCACACATCCTGGGCCAGCATGACTTTACCGTCTCGACTACCAAGGTCGAGCGCGTCATGCACCGCGTGACCCCGCCGCTCATCCGCATGGAGCGTCTGATCTCCACGCCGGTCAACTTTGTGATCCTGCCGATCTTTGCGTTCGTAAACGCTCAGGTTCGCTTAGTGGGCGTGGACATGAGCACACTGCTCACCGACCCGGTGACGCTCGGCGTGTACTTTGGCATGCTGCTGGGCAAGCCGATCGGCATCTTTGGTATGACGTTTGCCCTGGTTAAGCTTAAGGCCTGCGAGCTGCCGCACAATGTCAACTGGCACATGATCGCCGGTGTGGGCATTCTGGGCGGTATCGGCTTTACCATGTCGATCCTCATCAGCGGCCTCGCCTTCCCGACGGCCCAGTTTGAGGTCTTGGCCGCAAAGGCCGCCATTCTTGCCGGCTCTGTCACCGCGGCCGTGCTGGGCATGATCTACATGAGTGTGATCTGCAAGCACCCCGCGCCCAAGGACGAGTAAAAGCACATACAAGTTTAAAAACGCCGCCTGTGAACACCATCACAGGCGGCGTTTTAATCATTGGGGACGTTCTTAAACGACTAGGGCTATTCCACGGTGCCGTAGACGGCGCCCCAGCCGTGGGCAGCCAAGGCGGAGTTGAGCTGGTCGCAAAGTGACTGGCGGTCGTAGTAGCCGGGCGGCAAAAGATTCACGATCTCCATGAGGTCGGGCGCCAGGTCCAAGATTTCGGCCTGTACGATCAGATCCAGGCGGTCGATGGCGTGGCGGTCGTAAAACAGTCCGTCGACCAGGCGCTGCAAGTCGCCGAATTCCTCGGCCTGAAACGATCCGTACTCCATAGTGCCTCCTTGGGCGCCCCACGCCGGCATGCGCGGCGATTCGTAATTGATTGCGATGAACTTAATCTATCACGGCTTCATAACGTTGCGACGATGGCGGTCTATACTTAGACGAACTGCAACGTACCGCTTCGCGAAAGGTCGCACCCCATGCAGACGATCTACCAGAAGATGGAAACCACCGAACTCGATGCCGCCATCGAGGCGCTCAAAGCCGAGGTCGCCGAGGTCAAGGCCAAGGGCCTGGCGCTCGATATGGCCCGCGGCAAGCCGTCGACCTCCCAGGTGGACATCTCTCGACCCATGCTCGATATCCTCAATGCCGATGCCGATCTGCACGACGGCAACGTCGACTGCTCCAACTACGGCTGCTTTGAGGGCATTCCCTCGGCACGCAAGCTGGCGGGGGAGTTCCTGGGTTGCCCTGCCGAGCAGACGCTCGTGCTGGGTTCGTCGAGTTTGCTGATTGAGCACGACATCGCCGGCATGTTCTGGCGCTGTGGCTCGTGCGGCAGCGACCCTTGGGAGGCTTACGAGGCAGCGCACGACGGCAAGAAGGTCAAGTTCCTGTGCCCCGTTCCCGGCTACGATCGCCACTTTGGCATCACCGCCGACTTGGGCATCGAGAACGTCCCCGTCGCGATGACCGACAATGGCCCCGACATGGACGAGGTTGAGCGCCTGGTTGCCGCCGACGATTCCATCAAGGGCATCTGGTGCGTGCCCAAGTATTCTAACCCCACGGGCATCACCTTTAGCGAGGACACTGTGCGCCGCCTGGTCGAGATGCCCACGGCCGCGCCCGATTTCCGCATCTTTTGGGACAACGCTTACTGCGTGCACGACCTGTACGACGAGACCGACGAGCTCGCAAATATCTTTGACCTCGCTCGCGCGGCGGGCACCGAGGATCGCGTGGTGGCCTTTGCCTCGACGTCCAAGATCACCTTCCCGGGCGCCGGCATCGGCTTTATCGGTGCGAGCCCCGCGGTCATCGCCGAGTTCTCCAAGCGCCTGAAGGCCGGTCTTATTAGCGCCGATAAGCTCAACCAGCTGCGTCACGTGCGCTTCCTTCCCACCATCGAGGCGGTCAAGGAGCACATGAAAAAGCATGCCGAGTTCCTGTGCCCGCGCTTTGAGGCCGTTGAGCGTAAACTCACCGAGGGCTTGGGTAACACGGGTTGCGCCACTTGGACGCATCCCCATGGCGGCTACTTTGTGAGTTTCGATGGCCCCGAGGGCTCGGCCCAGAAGGTCGCCGCGCTTTGTGCCGACCTGGGCGTCAAGCTCACGCCGGCTGGTGCCACCTGGCCTTATGGCAAGGATCCGCGCGACACCAACATCCGCATCGCGCCGAGCTATCCCACGGTCGAGGACCTGGAGGCTGCGCTCGATGTGCTGGTGCTGGCTGTCAAGCTCGTCGCTGCCGAGCTTGCGCGTGCCGAGCGCGCCTAACGCGTAGGGCCCCGCAAGTCCGCGCCTAGTACTATCCGCACTTTCGATACGTAAAGGAGCGTATACATGGATTTGGGTATTTCCACCAACCCCACGCCAGAGCTCTACACCATTAAGGTGACCGGTGAGATCGATATCTCTAACGCCGATAGCCTGCGCAATGCCATCGACCTGGCGCTCGAGCAGCCCACTGAGGCCGTTGAGCTCGATTTTGCCCAGGTGAGCTACATCGATTCGACGGGCATTGGCGTGCTTGTGGGCGCCGCACACCACGCAGCTGATCATGGTAAGCGTTTTAGCTGCGTCAACGTGCAGCCCCCGGTGATGCGCGTGGTTCAGCTGTTGGGCGTCGACCAGGAGATTTCGATCACCGCTGCATAATCTTTGCCCCCAAAAGGGCGTGCCGTTTGGCATATGTTTGTGATGCGCTCGGACGTTTTGGCGTCCGGGCGCTATACTTGACCGAATGAATAGACGAGTTCCGGCCGAATGGCGCGGTGCGGGCTCGACTCACATCGAGCCTTGGAGGTATGTGTGTTTGGTATTGGAGAGGGTGAGCTCGCGATCATCGTGGTCTTCGGCTTTTTGCTGTTTGGCCCGGATAAGCTCCCGCAGATGGGCCGCACGATCGGCCGTGCCATCCGTCAGTTCCGCGAGACGCAGGAAAAGATGACGGCCGTTGTTCAGTCCGAGATTATCGATCCGGTGAGCGAGGCCGCGTCGGCCCCGGTCAAGCCCAAGAAGACTGCTGCGACCGACGACGATTCCGATGCGGACGAGGATGCCGCCGAGACGGCAGCGCCCGCCAAGAAGGAGACCTTTGCCGAGCGTCGCGCCCGTCTTGCTGCCGAGAAGGCCGCAAGCGAGGGTGCTGCTGAGGGCGAAGGCGCTGTTGATGAGGCCGAGGGTACAGAGCCTGCTGCTGCCGTCGAGCCCGAGCCTGCTGCAGAGCCCGAGCCCGAGCCGGCAGAGCCCACGACGGCTGACCTCTACGCCCGTCGTCCCCGCAAGCGCAAGGCCGTCGTCGACCAGCTCGCTTGCGAGCTCGAGGCCGAGGACGATGCCGAGGCTGCTGCCGCCGACGCCCCGAAGGGAGGCGATGAGTAATGCCGATCGGACCTGCGCGCATGCCGCTCTTCGATCACCTGGGAGAGCTCCGTCGCCGCCTGACCATCGTGGTCGTTTCGGTGTTTGCCGCCGCCATCGTGCTGTACTTTGCCACGCCCGTGGTGCTCGATATTCTTGAGGACCCCATCCGCTCCTTTGTGCCGGACGGTAAGTTTTACATCACCACCACGCTCGGCGGCTTTGGCCTGCGCTTCTCGCTTGCCATCAAGATGGCCGTGGTCATGTGCACGCCCATGATCATCTGGCAGATTCTGGCATTTTTCCTGCCGGCACTGCGCCCCAACGAGCGCAAGTGGGTTGTGCCCACGGTGCTCGCCTCGACGGTGCTGTTCTTCCTGGGTGCCATCTTCTGCTACTTCATCATCATCCCGGCGGGCTTTGAGTGGCTCATCGGCGAGACCTCGGCTGTCGCTACGGCGTTGCCCGATCTGGAGAACTACGTCAACATGGAGCTGCTCTTTATGATCGGCTTTGGTGTGGCGTTTGAGCTGCCGCTCATCATCTTCTACCTGTCCGTTTTCCACATCGTGTCCTATGCGGCCTTCCGCAGCGCCTGGCGCTACGTGTACGTAGGCCTGCTCGTGGGTTCGGCTGTGATTACGCCCGACGGCTCGCCCGTTACGCTGGGTCTCATGTATGGCGCCCTGCTCTCGCTCTACGAGATTTCGCTCGCCATCGCTCGCGTGGTCATTACCGCGCGCGAGGGCAAGGAGGGCCTGTTCGTGAGCCGTCTGGACCTGTTCTCGGACGACGAGGACGACGAGGAGTAAATCGGTATGCACGAGGTTGGCATTGTCAACGGCATACTCGATACAGTGATTCGCGCGGCGCGTGGGGCGGGGGCCTCGCGCGCCGTTTTGGTAACGCTGCGTATCGGGGATATGACCGAAGTTGTGCGCGAGGCGCTCGACTTTGCGTGGGAGACGTTTCGCGATGAGGACCCGCTCACGCGCGGCTGCGAGCTTGCCGTGGAGGAGGTCCATCCACAAAGCGAGTGTCTGGACTGCGGCGAGGTTTTCGACCACGATCGCTTCCACTGTCGCTGTCCCCAGTGTGGTGGTGCCAACGTGCGCCTACTGCACGGCCGCGAGCTCGATATCGCAAGTATCGAAATCGAAACCCCCGACGATTAGCCCGCTAGCCATCTGGTGATGGGGTATAAAGGGGCCAAAGTAAGGAGCGCTAAGTATGGCCGAGAAAACGATTGATATTGCATCGCCGATTCTGTCGCGCAACGAGCGCCTGGCAGATCAGCTGCGTCAGCGATTTAATGAGACAAACACCTACGTGATCAATGTGCTGTCGAGCCCTGGCTCGGGCAAGACCACTACGATTCTGGGCACCAACGAGCGCCTGCGTGACAAAGCCGGCCTGCGCTGTGCCGTCATCGAGGGCGATATCGCCTCGGATGTCGATGCCATCACCATGAAGGAAGCCGGCATGCCCGCCATCCAGATCAACACGGGCGGCCTGTGCCACCTCGAGGGCAACATGATCATGGAGGCCGTCGACGCCTTCGACCAGGCTGTGGGTCTGGAGAACATCGACGTCATCTTTATCGAAAACGTGGGCAACCTGGTCTGCCCGGTCGACTTTGACCTGGGCGAGAACCTGTCCATCATGATTCTCTCGGTGCCCGAGGGCGACGACAAGCCCATCAAGTACCCGGGCATCTTCCAACACGCCGGCGCGCAGCTGCTCAACAAGGTCGACGTGGCTCCGGCTTTCGATTTTGACATGGATAGGTATACTAAGACACTCGATGACCTCAATCCGCAGGCGCCGCGGTTTGCCGTGAGCGCGCGCAAGGACGAGGGCATGGATGCCTGGTGCGATTGGCTCATCGGGCAGATTGAGCAAGCAAGGGCGTAAGTCGGCCGCCATACGGGCGGGCGTAGCCGCAGAGATACGAGATAGGAGCCTCTTTTGAAGCTCATCATCGCCGAGAAAAACGACGCCGCGCGTCAGATCGCCGAGCGTCTGTCCACGGGCAAGCCCAAAAAGGACAAGGTGTACAACACTGCCATCTACCGTTTTGAGTGGAAGGGCGAGGAGTGCGTGACCATCGGCCTTGCCGGTCACATCCTGGCGCCCGATTTTTGCGACAGTGTGCTGTTCGATAAAAAGCTGGGCTGGTATTCGGTCACGGAGGACGGCGAAATGCTGCCGGCCGACATGCCCGATGGCCTGGCTCGTCCGCCCTACGACACCAAGCGCAAGCCGTTTCTTGCCGACGGTATCTCCATCAAGGGCTGGAAGCTCGAGAGCCTGCCCTATCTCACCTGGGCGCCCGTCATTAAGCTGCCGGCCGAGAAAGAACTCATTCGTTCGCTCAAGAACCTCGCTAAAAAGTCCGACAGCGTCATCATCGCCACGGACTTCGATCGCGAGGGTGAGCTGATCGGTTCGGACGCTCTCAACAAGGTGCGCGAGGTCGCGCCGGACTTGCCGGTCGCCCGCGCCCAGTATTCTTCGTTTACCAAGGCCGAGATTACGCAGGCCTTCGATAATCTTGTCTCGCTCGACCAGAATCTGGCCGACGCTGGCGAGAGCCGCCAGCACATCGACCTCATTTGGGGTGCGGTGCTCACGCGCTACCTGACGCTCGCCAAGTTTGGCGGCTTTGGCAACGTGCGTTCCGCCGGCCGCGTGCAGACGCCGACGCTCGCCCTGGTGGTCGAGCGCGAGCGCGAGCGCATGGCGTTTGTGCCCGAGGACTATTGGCAGATTCGCGGCATGGGTGCCGCGCAGGGCGCTGCCGAGGACGATCGCTTTAAGATTGCCCACAAGACGGCACGTTTTACCGACAAGGATGCTGCCGAGACGGCGTATGGTCACGTCGACGGCGCCAAGACGGCAACCGTCGCCGCGGTGACCAAGCGTTCGCGTAAGCAACAGCCGCCCACGCCGTTCGCGACGACCTCGCTGCAGGCTGCCGCCGCGGCCGAGGGCATCTCGCCTGCGCGTACGATGCGCATCGCCGAGTCCCTCTACATGGCCGGTCTCATCAGCTACCCGCGTGTCGACAATACCGTGTACCCCGCGACGCTCGATCTGGGCGCCGTGGTGAGCGACCTGGCAAAGATCAACCCGGCGCTGGCGCCCGTGTGCAAAAAGGTGCTTGCCGGTCCCATGAAGCCCACACGCGGCAAGGTCGAGACCACCGACCACCCGCCTATCTACCCCACGGGCGAGGGCGATCCGTCCACGCTCGACGGCGGCCAGCGTAAGCTCTACGACCTCATCGCCCGTCGCTTCCTAGCAACACTCATGGGTCCCGCGACCATCGAGAACACCAAGCTCGAGCTCGACGTGAACGGTGAGCCGTTCGTGGCTTCGGGCGATGTGCTCGTGACCCCGGGTTTCCGCGAGGCGTATCCGTACGGACTCAAGCGCGACGAGCAGATGCCGCCGCTGGAGCAGGGCGACATGGTCGACGTGTTCGACATTAAGCTTGAGGCCAAGCAGACCGAGCCGCCCGCGCGCTACAGCCAGGGCAAGCTCGTGCAGGAGATGGAAAAGCGCGGCCTGGGCACCAAGTCCACGCGCGCGAGCATCATCGAGCGCCTGTACGCCGTGCGCTACCTCAAAAACGATCCCGTGGAGCCAAGCCAGCTGGGCATCGCCATCATCGATGCACTGACGCAGTTTGCCCCGCGCATCACGAGCCCCGATATGACCAGCGAGCTCGACGGCGACATGACTCGCGTCGAGCGCGGCGAGGACACCGAAGAGCATGTCGTGACGCACTCGCGTGCGCTGCTGGCCGGCGTGCTCGACGAGCTGCTCAAGCATACGCAGGAGCTGGGCGACGCCATCAGCGACGCCGTCACGGCCGATGCGCGCGTGGGCGCCTGCCCCAAGTGCGGCAAGGACCTGGTTATGAAGACGAGCGCCAAGACCCGCGGCAGCTTTATCGGCTGCATGGGTTGGCCCGACTGCGACGTGACCTATCCGGTGCCGAGTGGCGTCAAGGTGAGCCCGCTCGAGGGCGAGGCCGCCGTGTGCCCCGAGTGCGGCGCGCCGCGCATCAAGTGCCAGCCATTCCGCCAGAAGGCCTTCGAGATCTGCGTGAACCCCACGTGCCCCACCAACTACGAGCCCGATCTTAAGGTGGGCGAGTGCAAGGTGTGTGCCGAGGCCGGACGTCACGGCGACCTGATCGCGCACAAGAGCGAGAAGAGCGGCAAGCGCTTTATCCGCTGCACCAACTACGATGACTGCGGCGTGAGCTATCCGCTGCCGGCGCGCGGCAAGCTCGAGGCGACGGGCGAGACCTGCCCCGAGTGCGGCGCCCCCATCGTGGTGGTCAACACGGCGCGCGGTCCGTGGCGTATCTGCGTCAACATGGACTGCCCGACCAAGGAGAAGAAGCCCGCCCGCGGTCGCAAGACCACAACCAAGGCGAGCACGGCAAAGAAGACGACGGCTAAGAAAGCCACTGCCGCCAAGAAGACGACCGCGAAGAAGTCGACTGCCAAGAAAGCAGCCGCCGACAAGTAACGGCGCAGTCGAAACATTGCCCAAAAAAACGAGCGAGGACCCCGCGATCCTCGCTCGTTTTTTTGACCGGCAGTTAGGGACGTTCCTTTTCTGCCGGGCGGCGAAAGAGTGCGCCCAACGACCAGCCGTTTAAGAGCGCCCCCGATACATAGTTGTCGGAACCTGGTCGTCTGTTGATAAAAAAGAAACCGCTAACGGCCAAAATGGCGCCTTTTGCGGATTAGTTGCTGTGCCGGAAAATAAATTGTCAGAACCAGGCGATAATTAAATTGCCGCGGCTGTCGTTACATATGACACGTGACAGGAGGACATGATGAAAAAAATGCCCAAGTTGTTGTTAGCAATGGTTGTCCTATTTTTCGCCACCGGATTTATTTTATTGCCCTCCGCAAATGCTTCTGAGTATTTGACGCCCGCCGACGCATGCTTCGATTTGAATGATGGGCCGAAACAAGAACGTACTATCGAGCTGTCAGATGGCTCTACAGGTGTTTTTGGGATAGAGAAAGAGCAAGCTGATGTTGCCCCGATTTGGGACGGCTACTACAACGCTACTGATGGGAATTGGAAGGTTTATTTCTATACTGGAGTGCTCGATGCTGAGTACTGGATATCAATCAAGAACTACAACATTACATCGTGGTGGGGCCATAAAGCATCTTCCGTTGGCGGTGCCTTATCGAATTTCAGTAAGAGTTTTTCTTCCAAACGAACAAAGTGGAGCTTTCTTTTTACCGGAGTAGGCGGTATGGCGTCTGCGACTTATACTCTTGGAGCTGAAATAAATGGCTCTCGGCTGCATACATATCTAGCGTGATTCAATATGGGCGTGTTGGGCAAGATCAACATTGGCGGAGAGGTTTCCCTCCTGGCAATAGTTCTGGTTGAGATCGGGATCGTCGCTGCGGTGATCTATCTCGTTTGCAAGTTGATAAAGGCTCTCAAAAAGGTTATTGAACGAACCAAACAAGAGTAGGCGGTCAGTCCGCTCGATTTCGAATCCATTTCAGCGGGTGCCATCCTCTCTGTCTGCTTATCTGTGGGCGGAGAGGATTTTTCTATGACTGAGACCGCATCAGCGCCAAATCCACGCCTATCCACGACCCGTCACCTGGGGACGTTCCTTTCCAGCCGGTGCTTGGGGAGACTCCTTGCCACCCGGTCGTCGTGGATGTTCTTAAACGACTAGCGATCGGGGACAGCCCTTGCCGATTGGCCGGTTTGCCGTCCGGGTTGGCAAGGACTGTCCTTTTCTGCCGGCAGTTTAGGAACGTCCCCAACTGCCGCCTCAGGTAGTCATTGGGGACGTTCTTTAATGACTAGTCGTTTAAGAACGTCGCATGCGACTAGTTCACCTCGACAGGCTTAGCGCCGGGATAGCGCTCCTCAAAGTCTAGGCGGTACTTATTGTCATTGGTGCCCGCCACGTTGTCGCGTGACAGCGGCGCCACGATCTCATTCTTGTGGTCCGCGGGCTTGGCGTATTTCAGGCTGATCTCCCAGGCATCGCAGATCGCGTCGATGCGGTGGTCCAGGTCGTCATACAGGGCAACGATGTCTTTCCAGGAGCTGTAGTTCTTAGAGCTCGTCGGGACGTCCAGGTCCTCGACGATGTCGTAATACTGCTCGATGGTGTCCTCCGTGCGCTCGGCGACGTCGGCGAGATTTTGACGGGTGGTTCGATCCTCTTCCAAATAGCTGCCGTTGAAGTTCTGCGCGCAGCCACGGACGTAGTTGTCGAGGTCTTCGAGCAGGTCGTAGTATTCGCTCAGTCGGCGGTAGAGGTTCTGCTCGGAGAGCGTTGCTTCGCCGCCATCCTCGTCGTCATCGTCATCATCGTCGTACAGGCTGTTGGGATCGCCGAGAGGCTTTAGGTCATCGTCGTCGACGTCATGGTGCAGCTTAGCTACCTCGGCAGTCGTCTGCGTGGCGGCGTTGTCGAAAGGCTTGATCACAAAGAAAACGACCAGGGCGATGATGATCGCCACCAGCACAACGATAACGGCGATAAGCGGCCCGGTGCCGCTCTTTTTGGGAGCGGGGGTCTGTGGCGAAGCGGGCGCGTATGCGGGAGCCGGCTGCTGTTGGGGCGAGCCGCTCGCGACGGGTATGCGCTGCGTGGTCTCGACGGCCGCGGGGCTTGCGGCGGGGTCGGGGCGATAGGCGAGGGGGTCGTCCACCTTGGCTTGCGGCGTATCGAGGGAGCCGGTCTGCTCAAAAGCGGGCTGGCTATCGCTCGCGGTTGTTTGCTCAACGGGTGCACCGCACGAGGTGCAGAACTTGGCATCATCTGCAAGAAGCTTGCCGCACGAGGCGCAATACCGAGACATTGCCACTCCTTTCGCCACATTTCAATGCAATACGACGATTATACCCAGCGTCCAAAATTCCCCATCATAAGTTGCGGTGAAATAGGGACTGTTTGGCGGTCTCAGAGCTTCAATCAGTCCCTATTTCACCGCAACTTTGGAAAGGCACCTTTAGCCGTTGGGGACTCACCGAGCACTGGGGTATCATGGCTTGGTTGCTATAAATCGCATTTACGCGCCTTGTAGGAAGGGGCTGCGCCCATGGCTTTTGAGCCCGCTCAACATAGCTTTATCACGCTCGAGGGCGTCGATGGCGCCGGCAAGTCCACGCAGGCGCGCCTGCTTGCCCGCGCTCTTGAACTCGCTGGCTACCAGGTTGTGAGCCTGCGCGAGCCGGGCGGTACCGCCATCAGCGAAAAGATCCGTGCTCTGCTGCTCGACCCCGCCAACACGGCGATGGGTGACACCTGCGAGCTGCTGCTCTACGAGGCCGCGCGTGCCCAGCTGGTGCACGAGGTCATCGCCCCCGCCCTTGCGGCCGGCAAGGTGGTCCTGTGCGACCGTTTCTACGATTCCACGACCTGCTATCAGGCGTTTGCCGATGGCCTCGACCGTCAGATGGTACGCGATGCCAACAACCTGGCTGTCGCCGGTACGCATCCGGCGCTCACGCTCGTCTACCACATCACACCCGAGCAGGCGGCGTTACGCATGGCAGCCCGTGGCGCGGCAGATCGCATGGAGGCAAAAGGCATGGCCTTCCAAGAGCGCGTCTACCAGGGATTTTGCGCCATTGCCGCCGAGGAACCAAACCGCGTAAAGCTCATCGACGCGACCGCGTCCATCGAGGACGTCTTCGCGCAGACGGTCGAGCAGGTTCGCACCTACGGCCTCGACATTTCCCAGGACGCCGTCACCGCCGCGCTTGCCCAGGAGGCCGAGTAACATGGCCCCCGCTCAGGCAAGCCTGCTGGCCAAGCTCGACACCCAAGAGCGCGTGCGCGACTTTTTGACCAATGCCGTCGCCAGCGGTCGCGCATCGCACGCCTACCTGTTTTTGGGCGCGCCCGGCGCGGGCAAGCTCGACGCCGCGTGGGCGCTCGCCCAAGCCTTCCTGTGCGAGCAGGATGGCTGCGGCTCATGCGACAGCTGCGTGCGCGTCGCCCGTCATACGCACCCCGACGTGCACTATTACACGCCCGAGAGCGCCACGGGCTACCTCATCGCCCAGACCCGCGAGCTGCTCGATGACGTGCCTCTGGCGCCCATCCGTGCCAAGGCCAAGGTCTACATCATCGACCGTGCCGAGCAACTGCGCGCCAACACCGCCAACGCACTGCTCAAAACGCTCGAGGAGCCGCCCGAGGGCGTTATGTTCATCTTGCTGGGCACCTCGGCAGACGTGATGTTGCCCACCATCGTGAGCCGCTGCCAGTGCGTGCCGTTTCGGCTGGTATCGCCCGCCGTCGCCGCGCAGGCCGTGAGTCGCGCCACCGGTCAGGACCTTGCGCGTTGCCGCATGGCCGTCGCCGTGGCGGGAAGCCCCACGCGTGGCATCGAGTTCCTTAAGAGCGCCGAGCGCCAGGACGCTCGCCGTCAGATGGTCCGTGCCATCGACTCACTCATCGCCGCCGACGAGGCCGACGTGCTCAGCCGCGCCAAGTCACTCATCGTTGCCGTTAAGGCGCCGCTCGCCGAGGTCAAGTCCACGCAGGAAAAGGTGCTCGAGCAAAACGCCGACTACCTGTCGCGTGGAGCATTGAAGCAGCTTGAGGACCGCAACAAGCGCGAACTCAACGCGCGCGAGCGTTCGGGTATCATGGAAGCGCTGGCGAGCGCGCGGACGCTCATGCGCGACGTGCTGCTGACACTTCAGGACGAGGCAGCCGACGTGGTGAACGAGGATGTGCGCGACACGATCGGTCGGCTTGCCGCCGCGACCAATGTTGCGGGTGCCACCCAGGCGCTCGAGGCGGTCGCGACCGCCGAGCGCAACATCGCCAGAAACGTTACTCCCCAGCTGGCCATCGAGGTCATGCTGTTCGATATCAGGAAGGCACTGAAATGCCGTTAGTCGTACCCGTTAAGTTTACCTACGCCTCGCGCGACCTGTGGTTTGACCCGCAGGACCTGGATATCCTCGAGGCCGATTATGCCATTTGCTCCACCGAGCGCGGAACCGAGATCGGCTTGGTTACGGCCGATCCCTTCGAGGTGCCGCAAGACGAGATCGGTCAGCCGCTCAAGCCCGTGCTGCGCGTGGCGAGCGACATTGACCTGCAGCTTGCCGACGATCTTGCCATCCAGGGCGACGAGGCCATGGTCGATTTCCGCCGTCTGGTCAAAGAACTCGACCTCGAGATGAAGCCGGTCGGCGTCGAGTACCTGTTTGGCGGCGAGAAGGCCGTGTTCTACTTTGCGGCCGAGGAGCGCGTCGATTTTCGCCAGCTCGTCAAGGACCTGTCCTCGACGCTGCACATTCGCGTCGACATGCGCCAGATCGGCGTGCGCGACGAGACCCGCCTGGTGGGCGGCTATGCCCAGTGCGGACAGGAGCTCTGCTGCACGCGCTTTGGCGGACAGTTTGAGCCCGTCTCGATCCGCATGGCAAAAGAGCAGGACCTGCCGCTCAATTCCTCCAAGATCAGCGGCGTGTGTGGCCGCCTGATGTGCTGCCTGCGCTACGAGTTCGAGGCCTACAAGGACTTTAAGAGCCGCGCGCCCAAAAAGAAGACGCTCATCGATACGCCGCTCGGCAAGGCGCGTATTCAGGAATATGACACGCCGCGCGAGCAGCTGGTGCTGCGCCTGGAGAACGGCAAGGTCTTTAAGGTCAACCTGGCCGATATGACCTGCTCGGAGGGCTGCAAGAAGAAGGCTGCCGAGCAGGGCTGCAATTGCCGCCCCGACTGCGTGACGCGCGATGTGCTCGAGCGCATCGAGTCGCCCGAGATGCGCCTGGCGCTCATGGAACTCGATCGCGAGAACGGCGTCGACGTGGGCGATGGCCTGTCGAGTGCCGACCGTCTGGCCGGTACGTCGATGCCCAAGCGCCGTCGTCGCGATGCCGAATCCGATGCTCGCGCCGGTCAGGGTCAGGGCGAGGGCCGTGGCCGCGGAAAGGGCCGCGGCAAGGCCGAGGCGCCTGAGGCCGAGGGGGCGGCCGATGGCCGTCGCCGCCGCAAGCGCGCGGGCTCGGGCGATGCTACCGAGGCTGCAGCCGCGGGCAAGAACGCCTCTCGCGAGCGCGAGGTTCAGCAGCCCCAGCAGCAGAATCGCGGCGGTGGCATGAACCCCACACGTCGCCGCCGCCGTCATCTGTCGAGCGAGGAGCGCGAGGACGCCTTCCGCGCCGCAGCTGCTCGCGAGGCTGGTGCCGCTTCCAAGGGTGGTTCGGGCTCCGATGCGCCTGCCGACAAGGGTAGCAAGCAGCGCAACGATGACGAGCGCGCGCCGCGTCCGCGCCGTCGCCATTCCTCGGGCGCGCAACAGAAGCCCTCAGTGCCCTCCGTGGCCGATCAGGTCTCGGATGGCGAGGTCAAGGTCACGCGCCGTCGTCCCGGAGATGGCGGGGGAGCGGCTGCTAAGGCTTCGCGTGGCGCCGCTCGCGACGAGCGCGAGCCGCGCGAGGATCGCGGTGGCGAGGGCTCGGCCGACCAGGGTCAAAAGCGCCGTCGCCGTCGCCGTTCCCGCAAGCCGCGCCAGGATGGTGGCGAGGGCTCGACCCCGTCTTCGTCCGCACCACAACCGCCCGCCGGCGAATAACGCCCGCGAGCGGATTTAGCCCGCCTTGCCCCGAGCGCATCGGGGTATCATAGCGCCGAATCAACAACCCTCCCTGCGACCGAATGTAGGGAGGGTTGTGTCTTGAAGAGCCATCTGAACATATCGAGCCGTCTGCAAGGTGCCGGCATCCTACCGTTTGCGGACGAATTGCTACCGTTTGCCGAGCGGGCGGCACGCGAGGCGCTTGAGGCATTGTCGCCAACACGCTGTGCCGGCTGCGAGCGCGCCGGTGCGCTTATTTGCCAAGACTGCCTGGCCGCGCTCACGCTCATCGACCCGCGTCATAGCTGTACCCGATGCGGCGCCCCGTTTGGGGATTTGCTGTGCACTGAGTGTTCGGTCGAGGGCACGTCCTCGGCAATGGCGGAGGCGCTCGACCGCTGCCTGGCGTGCGCCGTCTATGCGCATCCGCTGCCGCGCATCATTAAAGCGTACAAGGATGCGGGCGAGCGACGTCTGGCTCCGTATCTGGCGGAGCTGCTCTACGACACCGCCCTGCATGCCCAGGTCGTAGCTCCCGAACGCTTAGGAGGTGTGCTGTCCGGTGCGGATGCGGTGGTGTTTGTGCCTGCGACGGCGGCAGCGTTTCGGCGGCGTGGTTTTGATCATATGGAGGCTATTGCGCGCCCATTTTGCGAGCTGTCGGGTGTTCCCCTGCTCGATGCTCTCGTCAAGTACGGGCATGGCGACCAGCGCGAACTCGGTCGTGAGGAGCGCCGCGAGCGTGCCCAAGGCATGTACGAGACGGTTGAGGACGTGCACGGCCGCCGCTTGCTGCTTATCGATGACGTTATCACCACGGGTGCGACGATGGCCGCGGCTTCGGCGGAACTCAAGCGCGCCGGCGCCGCAGCAGTCGATGGCCTCGCTATCGCACGCGTTTGGTAGGGGTGGTTTTGTGGCAGTGAAGATTGAGCGGCGCAACGAGCCGACAGACGAACAGCTAGCGGCTTCCGTAATCCTAACAGGCGCCTCGGCGCTACGCATGATGCGCGCCGAGCGCCGACAAATGGGTTACATCAGCTGGAGGGACCTCGATCCCGATGAAGAGCGCCGTGTGCTGTGCACGTCGTCGCCCTCGACCGAGGACATCTATCTTCCCGACTTGGTGCGGATTGGGGCCGCAGGCGGCGAGGTGCAAGAAGATCTTTGCTTGCTGGTGGGATCTGCGGCGCAGCGCCGCCGCATGCCTGGCGTGGGCTGGTCCGTATGCTCTGGGTTGCCCGCCGGCTCGATTCTAGAGGTGGAACCGGGGGTGTACAGTCTATCTCCCGAGGCCCTTTGTGTTGCCGTCGCCCGCGAGGTCGGCTGTATCCAGGCATTTGCCCTGGCCCAGGAGCTGTGCTCTAAGATTTCGCTGAGTGACCGCGGGAAGTATCTGCCTCCCTACACCTCGCCTGTTGTGAATAGACTTGCAAAGGACAAGGACCAACCGGCAGACGTGGGCTACTTTGAAGTCGAGCCAGTGCTGACACCCGCTCGCTTGGCAGATTACCTCGCGGCATGCAAGGGGAACGCGGCCAAGCAGCTGCGGCGGCTGTGCCCCTATCTGTCAGAAAACCTGCGCTCACCCATGGAGTGCATCATGCTCGCCCTGTTTTCGCTTCCGTTTTCCTATGGCGGATTTGCCTGCGGTCCCTTTAAGACCGACTACAAGATCGAGTTCGATGACCGCGCGCAGGCAATCTCGGGGATGCCGCATGCAGTTTGCGATGCGTATCAGGAAGCAGCCCGGTTTGACCTGGAATACAACGGCGAGCTGGGCCATTCCTCTCGGAGGGGACGTATCCATGATGAAAAGCGCAACACGGGCTTGATTACTATGGGAATCGAGGTCGCGACGGTCAACAACGAAATGCTCTGTGACATGGAAGCGGTGGAAGCGCTCGCATGGCGCGTGCACCAGCGTATGCGAAAGCGGTACCGGAATCGTGTCGATGCCCGCAGGAAGAAGCAAGAGGCGTTGCTTAACACGCTGCGGGCGTGTTTTGGGCTTAAGCCGGTCTAATTTGCGACGAAAATAGGGGGTTAATCATATACCCTGGCCAAAATATGGCAAATATGAGTACTGTCACTAAATCAGTAACAGCAAAATCAAGGAATTTTGGACTCGGAGGCGGCGTAAAGTAAGAAGATAATAAACAAATGTAGAATAACTAAGCATCAGGTTGGCGACACTGAGCGCAAAATCTGTCCGAGAGGCCAAAATTGCCTGTTACTAAATTGGTGGCAGTACTCATATTTGCCATATTTTGACCGGGGCACCCTAAGAAGGGCGCCCCGGAGCTCCCCGTAGGGGAGCTCCGGGCTTCATAGGGGCATGAATAGCCCACTCCGACCTGCAAAATCTGTGCGCGCGATGCGAATGACGCCCTTAACCTTAAACTTCAGCTTGAACTTAGCTATAATGCGCTACGTTCCTACCAGGCTGTGGTTGCGGACGGACGAAATGCCCGTCCTAGTCCAAGACAGACGCGGTCAAAGGGATCCACGTAAGCGACCGCGTGCGCGCGGCGCGATCATGGCGCGTCCTAGATGTAAGCCGCACCGTCCGTTCTACTTTCTTTGGGGCAATACCGCCTCGCGGGCGAGCGGGTCAGTCGTGAAGGTGGCTGCGGCCTCCCGAGCAAACACCCCGGTGCGCAAGTGTGGGGTCAAATACCAGGTCAGCTGGTGGGAACAATCTGATATTCCGCGCAACGCACGGATCGTATACGACACAGAAGGCAGGGTAGTGGACATGGTGAGGGGCAGCTTGATGCACGCGGCTCGGTTAGGTGCTGGGACCGCAGCGGTCATCGCCGTTTTGGGCCTGAGCGGATGCGCGTTCAACCCGCTGTCTACGTTCACGACTCCCACGATCGACCAGATCGAGTACGAGACCGTCACGCCCACGGTGTCGGATGATGCCCTGGTCACTCCCGGTACCCTGACGGTTGCCCTCGATACCTCCGATGCGCCGCAGGCCATGCAGGGCGCTGACGGCGAGCTCACGGGGTATGCAGTCGACGCTGCCCGCGCCCTCGCAAGCCGTATGGGCCTTAAGGTCGCCTTTGTCGATGCGTCCTCGGCAGGTTCCGCGCTCGGCGACAAAAAGGCTGATATCTTTATCGGCGAGATCAACTCCACGGACGGGGACGTTAGCTCGCTCGGCACCTGCCTGTACGATGCCGCTTCCGTGTTCGGTAAAACCAGCGATGGTGGGTCGCTAAGCGTTTCCACCGATACCCTTAACACGTCTACTCTGGGTGTCCAGATGTCCTCGGCCTCGCAGGAGGCGCTTGCTAAGCAGAGCATCGCCGCCAACCAAAAGACTTACTCCAACATCAACGAGTGCTTTGAGGCACTCGAGTCCGGCGAGGTCGACTATGTAATCTGCGACTCCACGGCCGGCGGCTACCTTGCACGCCTGATGAGCGAGGTCTCCTATGCCGGTTCGCTCGAGGCGCCCTCGACGCTTGGTGTTGCGGGCCTCTCGTCCAATGACGAACTGTGCCGTGCCGTGAGCGATGCCCTCGACGGTATTACGGCCGACGGCACGCTCGAGGCGGTCCACTCTGTCTGGTATGGCAGGATGCCCTACGACCTCACCACTAAGACGGTTTCGGGCGCTAACGTGCAGCCGGGCGACTCTGAGTCCAGTGAGACCGCATCCTCCGACAGCGAGTCCTCCGATTCCAACAATGAGACCGCATCCTCCGAAGACAAATCGTCCAGCCAGGAAGGCACCATCACCGACGACGACATTAACAAACTTAATAGCTAGTTATTGCTAGGGGTGGTGTCTCCTATACGTTGGAAAGGACGCCTCTTCACGGTTTCAACACGCACTGCCGGGCTTCCCCAATAGGGGAGCCCGGCTTTTTCATCCCTATAAAACCAGCAGGTCAAAGCCAATTTTCGGGACCAAATACAAAGCCGTCGGCTCCCTTCTATAGCGCACTTTGCCACAGAAAAGTGCGAGACTTCGGTATGCGGTATCAAGCAATCGTTATTCGGGTCTTTGGGAATCCGCGTGATTAAATGCACGGCAATGGGTACATAGCCAGTACAGTAAGTCCCCGAGGCAGATTGGAGCCACGTATGGATATCAAGGTTTCTGGACGCAAGACGACGGTAACCGATGCTCTGCGTGCGCATGTGGATGAGAAGATCGGCGAGGCGCTCAAGGTTTTCGATATCGAGCCCATGACGGTCGACGTTGTACTTCGCTATGAGAAGAACCCCTCGAACCCCAACCCGGCAATCGTCGAGGTTACGGTTCGCGCCCGCGGTTCGGTGATTCGCGTTGCCGAGCATGGTGCAGATATGTACGCCGCCATCGACCTCTCCGCCGATAAGGTCACCCGCCAGCTGCGCAAGTTCAAGACCAAGGTTGTGGACAACCGCCAGGGTGGTGCCAGCGCAGCGGATGTTGCACCGGTCGAGCGTGTCGAGGATCTGGCCGACCTGCTGCTGCCCGAGGAGGAGGACGACCTGCTCGTCCGCGAGAAGGTTATCGACGTCACCCCGATGACTGAGGAGCAGGCGCTGGTGCAGACCGATCTGCTGGGCCACGACTTCTACGTGTTCGAGAACGCGACGACCGGTCTCATCAATGTGGTGTATCACCGTAAGAATGGTGGATATGGCATCATCAAGCCCCGCATCGAAACACTTGACGAGTAAAATACGTTAACTTGCATGAGTTAACGGTTGGCGGCCATCCCATGCGGGTGGCCGCCTTTTTACGTAAGGAGTCGCTTTGATGGACAAGGCCGCATCCGCCGGTCATTCGGACCGTTGCCGCATCGTCGTCGATACCTGCTGCGACTTTAGCCCCGAGGTCGCCGCGAACCTCGATGTCGATATCTTGGGTTTCCCCTTCATTATCGATGGCGAGGAGCGCACGGATGACATCTGGTCGAGCATCACACCCAAGGAGTTTTACGATCGCATGCGCGCCGGTGCCCGCGTGTCCACCTCGGCTGTGTCGCTCGGTCGCTATATCGAGTTCTTTACCGAGTGCGCCAAAGAGGGCACGCCCACGGTCTACCTGTGCTTTACCTCGGCGCTGTCGTCGAGCTACAACTCCGCGTGCCAGGCGGCGGACGCCGTGCGTGCCGAGTATCCCAACTTTGAGCTGTACGTGGTCGACAACGCTCTGCCCTGCGCGACCGGCGCGCTCTTGGCGCTCGAGGCCGTGCGCCAGCGTTCGGCGGGACTGACCGCCAAGCAGCTGGTCGACTGGGCAAACGAGGCTAAGACCTATGTCCACGGTTACTTTACGCTCGAGAGCTTTGACGCGCTGGCTGCCGGCGGCCGCATTCCGCCCGCGGCGGCACAGCTCACGGCAAAGCTCGACGTCAAACCCGAGCTGTCCTACGACCTGGCCGGCTCGCTGTCGCTGATCGGCGTCAACCGCGGTCGCAAGAAGGCGCTCAAGTCCATTCTCAAGTCGTTCCGCGAGAACTATGTGCCCGATCGCACCATGCCCATCGCCATTATGACGGCCGATGCCGAAAAGGACGGCGACTGGCTCGAAGCCGCCATCCGCAAGGAGGAGGGTTGCGCCGACGTCACGATCATTCGCAGCTCCGTGGGTCCCACCATTGGCTCGCACGTGGGCCCCGGCATGGTGGCCTGCGCGTTTTGGGGTAAGAACCGCGCCGACAAGGCGTCGCTTTCCGACCGCATCGCCCGCCGCGTGCGCGGTCAGTAGGCAAGTAACGCGGCCGTAATCGATCCCAACTCACAGCCCAAACGCTGGCACCGAGTATTCAACCTGGTAATAACACCCAACCCAAAAGGAAAGGTTTCATGGCAAACAAGCTCTCTGTCGCATTTATCGGCACCGGAATCATGGGTGCCCCCATCGCCGGCCACATTCTGGACGCCGGCTATCTCGTCACGGTCAACAACCGCACTAAGTCCAAGGCGGCGGCGCTTATCGAGCACGGCGCAGTCTGGGCCGATACGCCGGCAGATGCCGTGGCGAACGCCGACGTCGTCTTTACCATGGTGGGTTATCCCTCCGAGGTCGAGGAGCTCTACCTGGCGGGCGACGGCCTGCTGGCCTGCACTAAGCCCGGCGCGGTGCTGATCGACCTCACCACGAGCTCGCCCGAGCTCGCCCGTGACATTGCCGAGGCCGCCCAGGTTTCCGGCCGCATGGCGTTTGACTGCCCCGTCACCGGCGGCGAGTCGGGTGCTATCGCCGGCACGCTTACGGCTATCGTTGGCGCTACCGAAAACGACATCGCGCCGGTCCGCGACATCCTTGCCACCTTTGCGGCCAACATCTGCTGCTTCGACGGTGCCGGCAAGGGCCAGGCTGCCAAGCTCGCCAACCAGGTGTCGCTGGGCGCCTGCATGGTCGGCATGGCAGACGCCATGGCATTTGCCGAGCTGGGCGGCCTTGATCTGGAGAAGACCCGTCAGATGATCCTGGGCGGTACCGGCAAGTCCGGCGCCATGGAGAGCCTGGCTCCCAAGGCGCTCGACGGCGACTACAAGCCCGGCTTTATGGTCGAGCACTTCATTAAGGACCTGCGTCTGGCGCTCGCCTACGCCGATGACCGCGAGCTCGCGCTGCCCGGCGCCGACGTTGCCTTTACGCTCTACGACATGCTCGACGCCATCGGTGGCGCCAAACTGGGCACCCAGGCCATCACGGTCCTCTACAAGGAGGAGGCCGATGCCATCGCCGCCGGTCTGGACTGGTCGCAGTATCGTCCCGAAGAGCACGGTGCTCACGAGGACGGCTGCGGTTGCGGCGAGCACGGCGACGACCATGAGTGCGGTTGCGGCCACCATCACGGCAAGGACCACGAGTGCTGCGGCGGCCACGGCCATGACGACGGCCACGAGTGCTGCTGCGGCCACCATCACGGGGAGTAGCGCCCATGAACTGGACGTTCGTGGTGCTTGCGCTGGTGCTCTTTCTCTTTGCGATCTACATCGGCTTTTTGTGCGGCCAGTGGGCCTGCGAAAAGCGCGTCATCACCAAACGCGACTACTGGATCGCCAACTTTGCAGGAGCGGCGGCAGTCGTCCTGCTGACCTGGGTGTTCTCGCTGTTCCCGCTGGTGCAGTTTGCGCCGATCGGCTGGCTCGGCGGCTTTATCGCCGGCCTTAAGATGAGCTTTGGCGAGTCCGTCGGTCCGTGGCGCAAGCACGACGAGGTCTTTAACGTCAACAAAGCCCATCGTGCCGCCGCCGACGCGGGCGATGCCGAGGAGCGCCGCCGTGCGCGTCGCAATGGCGCGGCCGACCGACAGCTCATCTCGATCACCGATGACAGCAAGGGTGCCGACAAGCACGCTAAGAAATAGTAAGAAGAGGTAACTATGGCAGAAAACAAAGACGAACAGCTCACCGACGAGGAGCTGGCACAGCTTCAGCTGGCAGAGGAGAACGAGAACGCCGTCGACCGCCTGGTCCAGGAGCTCGGCTGCCCCACGCGCCGCATCCGCCAGTTTGCCGCCCGCGTGCTGCACTTGCTTGCCGAGCGCGATCCGCAGCGCGTCGTGCCCTGCGTGCCCGCGCTGATCGAGGCGCTCGATCGCCCCGAGGCGCAGACCCGCTGGGAGGCCCTCGATGCCTTGGCGGCGCTCGCCACCACCTGCCCCGAGCAGCTGGGCGATGCCTTTGAGGGCGCCGAGACCGCGCTGTTCGACGAGATTTCCTCCACGCTGCGCTATGCCGCCTTCCGCCTGCTGTGCGTGTGGGGCGCCACGAGCGTCGAGCGTTCGCGCGAGGCTTGGCCCATCCTGGACGAGGCCATCCAGTGCTACCACGGTGACCTTGAGTATCGTGACATGCTCGGTTGCCTGTACGAGTTTGGTCAGGGCGAGATCGACGCCGAGGTTGCCGAGAAGCTTGCGCTGCGCCTTAAGTTCGATGCCGAGAACGGTAAGGGCAGCTATCTCAAGGCCCGTTCGAGCGAGATTTGCGAAATGCTTGTTAAACGTTTTGGCCTGGATCTCTCCAAAAAGAAGAAGCGTGCTAGCGTTAAAAAATCTGACGACGCCGAAGACGAGGAGTAACAGATTATGGCGCACGATGTAGTCCTGATTCCCGGTGACGGTATCGGTCCCGAGATTACGCAGGCCATGCGCCGCGTGGTCGAGGCCACCGGTGTCCAGATTAACTGGAATGTCCAGGAGGCCGGCGCCGGCGTCATGGACGAGTTTGGCACGCCGCTGCCCCAACATGTGCTCGATGCGGTTGCCGAGACTAAGGTCGCCATCAAGGGGCCCATCACCACGCCGGTCGGCACGGGTTTCCGCAGCGTCAATGTTGCTCTGCGTAAGCACTTCGATCTGTACGCCTGCGTGCGCCCCTGCCTGTCGCAGCCGGGCGACGGCTCGCGCTTCCGTGACGTCGACCTGGTCATCGTGCGCGAGAACACCGAGGACCTCTACGCCGGTATCGAGTTCGATGAGGGCGCTGCCGAGGTCGAGGAGCTTTCGCAGCTCGTCGAGCGCTCGGGCCAGAAGACCTTCGCCGCGGATTCCGCCATCTCGATCAAACCCATCTCCATCGCCAAGAGCCGCCGCATTGTGGAGTACGCCTTTGAGTACGCCCGCCGTTGCGGTCGCAAAAAGGTGACGGCCGTGCACAAGGCCAACATCATGAAGGCAACCGACGGCCTGTTCCTGCGCGTTGCGCGCGAGGTGGCCGCCAACTATCCCGACATTGAGTTCAACGACAAGATCGTCGACGCCACCTGCATGGGCCTGGTCCAGAACCCCAACGACTTCGATGTCCTGGTGCTGCCCAACCTGTACGGCGACATCGTGAGCGACCTGTGCGCCGGCCTGGTGGGCGGCTTAGGGATGGCCCCCGGCTCCAACATCGGTGCCGACTGTGCCATCTTTGAGGCGACGCACGGCTCCGCTCCCGATATTGCTGGTCAGGATATCGCCAACCCCACGGCCGAGATTCTCTCTGCCGCGATGATGCTCGATCACCTAGGCGAGAACGACGCGGCCAATCGCATTCGTGCCGCCGTCTCTGCCACGCTCGACGAGGGCGAGCAGGTTACCGGTGACGTGCGTCGTGCCCAGACCGGCTCCGTTGAGGGCGCTGTGGGTACGCAGGCATTTGCCGATGCCGTTATCGCGCACCTGGCCTAAGGCATGCACACTGCAAACGCCTAAATAGTACTTAAGTGTTTGCGTATAACCTAAGAATCAATACGCCCGGCGCTCTGTCGGGCGTATTCTATTGGGGACTATGTTTCCTAACAAGGAGTAACCGATATGGGTCTGATTCAAAAGAAGGACGAGAAGGACGAGATCGACGGCATCCAGATCATCGAGCGCGGCGAAGGACCCGACGGTGACGAGGACGAGAAGATCGACCTGGTCGCCGGTACGTCTGCCGAGCACATTGCCGCCGGCACGACGGCCGAGGAGGAGGACGCCCGACTGGAGGCTCGGATTGCCGCGGATGCCGCTGACGAGAACCTCATGCCCGAGGAGCAGGATGAGGACAGCGACTCCGACGTGGACGACCACGCTTGCAAGCACAAGAAGACGATGATTGCCGCCTTTGTAGTTGCAGTCGTGATCGCTGCCGTGGTCGGCTTCTTTATTGGCAACGGTGGTTTTGGCGGCAAGGGCGTCGGCTCGGCGACCCTGACCGAGGACCAGCTCGATTCGACCGTGGCGAGCTACAGCTACAACGGCAAGAAGAGCGACATCACCGCGCGCGAGGCCATCGAGAGCCAGTACAGCCTCGATACCGTCAAGGATAGCGATGGCAACTACACCGCTCCTTCTGCCGACGTCATCCTGTCCTATGTGCGCAACAAGATCCTGCTCGACGCTGCCGAGGACGAGGGCATTACCGTCTCTTCTAAGGAGATGAAGAAGTACGCCGAGGATTCCATCGGCACTTCGGACTACAAGACCATGGCCACGCAGTACGGCGTGTCCAAGGACCAGGCCAAGCAGATCGTCCGTCAGTCCGCGACGCTGCAAAAGCTCTACAAGAAGAAGGTGGGCGATAGCTCTGCAAGCATGCCGACCGCCCCGACCGAGCCTGCTGACGGCAACGAGGAGACCGCGAGCAAGGACTACGCCGACTACATCATCAAACTTGCCGGCGACGAGTGGGATAGCTCGAAGGGCACCTGGAAGGACGCCGACAGCACCTATGCTAAGGCCTTCGCCGACGATGCCTTTACCGCCGATAGCGCCACCTATAAGCAGGCCATGACTGCCTATTACACTGCTTACCAGCAGTATTCTTCGCAGGCTTCGAGCGCCAGCTCCAAGTGGACCGAGTATGCCAACGGCCTGTACGCCAAGGCCAACATCAGCATCTACGGCCTGTTTGCGTAAGATTTGCCCGAGCTACCGAGCGCGAAGCTGATATATCTGATTAAGCCCGCTAGAACGGATGTCGTTCTAGCGGGCTTATTGCGTTTAGGCGCTGGTGGCTAAATTATGTCTATTAATCTTTAAGTCCAAAGAGGTTATCGGCTTCATCGTCAGGCATATATTCCAGTACATCGCCCGGTTGGCAGTCGAGTGCCCGGCATATCGCGTCAAGAGTTGAAAAGCGCACGGCAGAAACCTTGCCCGTCTTGATGCGCGACATATTGACCTGGGAGATACCCACGCGTTCCGCAAGCTCTTTGGATGAAATCTTGCGTTCGGCAAGCATGCGGTCGAGCCGCAGAATAATCATGGATTCCCCCTAGAGCAACTCGTCATCTTGTTTTTGCAGGATACACCCGTACTGGAAGATGCTGGCAATCAGGCTAATAATTAGGCCTGCAAAGAGCATAGAGAGGTCGAGATGCTGCCCGCCAAGCGCATCCGTAAAGCTACCGCCAAATCCTGAGAGTATCAGCCCTGTGACTATGGCACCAAAAAGTTTCACGGCAGCGCCGCCGATAAGGAACAAATGTCCTATTTGACGTAGTATGCGGATGCATTCGAGGTCAAAGGGCCTGCCCGCCTTTTCAATGGCGGAGAAAAACCTGTATGCGCTTAGCGCGATGGCAAGCGCGAGGCATGCCATCATGGCGCTCCCTATGGCAGTATGACCGTCGTGCGCGACAAGCATAAGAGGAGTCTGTTCATTGGTGCCGACGAGAGCGAGAATTGGCCCTTCGCTAGCCTCAAGCTCTACGGATTGGAGACAGAACCCTTGGGAGAGGCTAGGCAATATGACTAGATCTTCGATTGCAATGACTGCGAGGAGTGCCAGAGCGAGCGCCACGATGGTGCAGATTGTGCCCCATTTGCAGTAGCGAGTGAGCTTCCTCAGTTTGGCTATTGCCTGTTCACGGTCGATGGCTTCATTCGATTTGGATACGTTCCAGCGGATCATAGCTCCTCCAACCAATGTCTTGGATGATACTTGTATCTTATATCATACTTAATGATAAACGATAAACAATTACAGATTAGAGTAAGTAATGTTTGTGAGACGAATAGCGAGAGCTATGGCATATTCAGGGAATGGGAGTTTGGAACGCGGGGGATGGACGAGTATTGAAATACCCTGCAACCGCGCAAGTGCTTCATCGAGTCTCCCCAATTCATCTAGGAAAAAGGCTGCAAACGATTGAAATTCTCCGGTGAACGGTCGAAAACTACCGTTCACCGATAATTTCTAAACTGGTTCTAACTGGTATTAAGTCAAAAAGACCAATTCACAAATCTTCACAATGACCTGCACTTTTTCTACACGCTATATTTAGCCACCCTGTGTTGTTTAGACACGAAAATAGTTGTGATCGATTGCCAAAGCATTTCGAAACGGTTTCAAAACTGCAGGTAGAAGTGTTAATGAGCGGTAAACGGTCGATTTTTCGCCGTGAACGGTGCAAAAACGTTTTACTGTATGAATCAACGAAAGCAACCTCTTCTGTGGTGATATAGTGACAACAACACGTCACGTGGTTACTACCAGTTGAGAGACCACTGGTTCTCAAAGAACGCTTTCCAAGAAGCTTTAAGGGCGATTGCCCGTTGGCTTCCGAACATCATCGGACTCAGATCGTACACACCTTCGGAAGGGAAATTTGAATGGTTGGCTTTATTCTTACCGGTCATGGACAGTTCGCACCCGGCCTCGCAAGCGCTATCGCTATGGTCGCCGGTGATCAGCCCGCTTTTACCGTCGTTCCTTTCGAGGGCGACCAGGCTGCTTCCTACGGTGAGGATCTCCGCGCCGCTATCACCGCCATGCGCGAGGAGTGCGATGGCGTGCTCGTCTTTACCGACCTGCTTGGTGGTACCCCGTTTAACCAGGCAATGATGATTGCCCAGGATGTCGACAACGTCGAGATTCTGACTGGCACGAACCTTCCCATGGTTATTGAGCTTCTGTTCCTCCGCGGCAACGCTACGCTCGCCGAGCTTGGCGAGCAGGCCGTGACCGTTGGCCAGACGGGCATCACCGCCCAGACGGTTGCCTCCGTCGCTGGTGCCGAGGAAGAGGATATCTTCGGTGACGAGGACGGCATCTAATGGCCGATTTCGGAGCCAGCGTCCTGAGCTCCTCGGTCGCTCTTTTAGGCCTGCTTGTCGTCATGGGCTTGATTTACACCATCTGGTCGCAAATCAACATGAAGAAGAAGCAGAAGTACTTCAAGGAGCTGCACACCGAGCTCAAGCCGGGTCAGGAGGTTCTTTTCGCCGGCGGTATCTACGGAACCGTCAAGGGCATCGAAGGCGAAAAGGTCCAGATCAAAGTCCGATCCGGTGCCGTCGTAGATGTTTCGCGTTACGCGATTCAGGAGATCAAGTAACTGTCGTCAGCAAATAACGAAAGGAAGCTGATCAACATGGCAGAACCCAACATTCTTCTTACCCGCATCGATAACCGACTGGTTCATGGTCAGGTTGCCACCCAGTGGAACTCCACCCTGGGCTCCAACCTCATCCTCGTCGCCAACGACGACGTGGCGACCAACACCATGCGCCAGAACCTCATGAAGATGGCCGCTCCCGCCGGCGTCGCTACGCGTTTCTTCTCTCTGCAGAAGACCATCGACGTCATTGGCAAGGCGAGCCCGCGCCAGAAGATCTTCATCGTGGCCGAAACACCGGAAGACGTGCTTACGCTCGTCAAGGGCGGTGTGCCTATAAAGAAGGTAAACATCGGCAACATGCACATGTCGGAAGGAAAGCGCCAAGTCGCCACCTCCGTCGCAGTTAACGACGAGGATGTCGCTGCGTTTAAAGAGCTGCAGGAATTGGGGGTGGAGTTGGAGATCAGGCGCGTTCCGAGCACGCCTGTTGAGGACACGAGCAAGCTCTTCTCGTAGTCTTCGTGATCCACGTTGTCAGGAGTGAAACCCTGACATTCTGTACGTGAAATCCAAAGTGCGTACATACATTTTGAAAGGAGGAGCAAGATGGAATACACGATCTTCCAGGTCGCTCTGGTCTTCATCGTCACGTTCGTCGCGGCAATCGACCAGTTTAACTTCCTCGAGTCTCTCTATCAGCCCATCGTCACCGGCGCCGTCATTGGTCTTATCCTTGGCGACCTCAACACCGGTCTTCTCGTGGGTGGTACTTATCAGCTCATGACGATCGGCAACATGCCGATCGGAGGTGCTCAGCCGCCTAACGCCGTCATCGGCGGCATCATGGCAGCCATTCTCGCTATCGCTACGGGCCTCGAGCCCAACGCGGCAGTCGGCCTTGCCATTCCGTTCGCTCTGCTTGGTCAGCTCGGCGTTACCCTGGTCTTCACGCTTATGTCGCCGCTCATGTCCTCCGCGGACAACATGGCTCACAACGCCGACACCAAGGGTATCGAGCGTCTGAACTACTTCGCCATGGCTCTGCTCGGCCTGATCTTCGCTGTCGTCGTCACCCTGTTCTTCATCGCTGGCGCTACCATCGGTCAGACCATCGCTTCCGCCATCCCGACTTGGCTGCAGACCGGTCTCTCCGCTGCAGGCGGCATGATGCGCTTCGTCGGCTTCGCCGTCCTGCTCAAGGTTATGATGAACCGCGATATGTGGGGCTTCTTCCTCATGGGCTTTGGCCTCGCGCTCATCACCGTTGCCAACGATTCTCTGGCAACCCCTGCTCTGCTCATCCTCGCTCTCATCGGCTTCGGCATCGCTTTCTGGGACTTCCAGCAGCAGACCGAGCTGAAGGGTGCAGCTGTTTCTGACGGAGGTGACTTCGAAGATGGCATCTAATGAGTATGTGATCCCGGAGCACTACGAGGATCTTACTCCTGCTCCGCAGCTCGACCAGAAGACCCTCAACAAGATGGCTTGGCGCTCCTGCTTCCTGCAGGCATCGTTCAACTACGAGCGCATGCAGGCCGCTGGCTGGCTCTACTCCATCATCCCCGGTCTGGAGAAGATCCACACCAACAAGAACGACCTCGCGGCTTCCATGAGCCACAACCTGGAGTTCTTCAACACCCACCCGTTCCTCGTCACCTTTGTTATGGGTATCGTGCTTTCGCTCGAGCAGAACAAGGTTGACATCCCCACGATCCGCGCCGTCCGCGTCGCCGCAATGGGCCCGCTCGGTGGTATCGGTGACGCCCTGTTCTGGCTGACGCTCGTGCCTATCACGGCCGGCATCACCTCCAACATGGCCATCAACGGCAACGCCGCTGCGCCGATCATCTTCCTGGTGATCTTCAACGTCGTCCAGTTCGCTCTGCGCTTCTGGCTCATGAATTGGTCCTACAAGCTTGGCACCAGCGCTATTGACGCTCTGACCGCCAACATGCAGGCCTTCACGCGTGCCGCTTCCATCATGGGCGTCTTCGTCGTCGGTTGCCTGGTCGTCACCATGGGTGGCACCCAGATCAACCTCCAGATCCCCAACGGCACCACCCGTGGCCTTGCCCCTACTACCGTGATCGTCTCCGAGAAGGAGGCCGAGAACTTCACCGGTATGGAGGGCATCGATACCGAGACCGCTGAGGCCGGTACCATCGCCATGACCGATGAGGACGGCAACGCCCTCACCGCCGTCGATGCCGACGGCAACGAGGTCAAGTGCGGCGTCGCCGATCTGGGCAACGGCATGGAGTCCGTGACCTACGCTACCGTCACCGAGGATCCGGTCAACTTCTCTGTTGCCGACACCCTCAACACCATCGTCCCGAAGCTCGTCCCGCTTATGCTTACGCTGCTGCTTTACTACATGTTCGCTAAGCACAGCTGGACCCCGACCAAGGGCATTCTGCTGCTCTTCGTCCTCGGCATCCTGGGCGCTGGCCCGCTTGGTCTCTGGCCGAGCATCTGGTAAGGCTCTAGCTTGAGGGGTGTGTCCCTACGCGGCTCACACCCCGACCCCTTAAGCCATGTGTATGTTAAAAGCCGCGTGCTCGAAAGAGCGCGCGGCTTTTGTTTTCTTGATGATTCGGGTGTGGCAGACAGATAATGCTAAACACCCAAGGTAGCAGCCTAGTTTGAGCAAAAGGGAGGATAGGATGGCGATCGGAGCGCGCAAGCAACCGCTGTACGATCAGCTGGTCGATATTCTGACCGAAAAGATTGACCATGAATATCGCGCCGGTGACATGATTCCTTCCGAGCGCGAACTTTCGGAGCGCTATGGTCTCTCGCGCACTACGGTACGCCTGGCTCTGCAGGAACTGGAGCGTTTAGGACTGGTGGTTCGGCAGCACGGTCGCGGTACCTTTGTGACCGACCGTTCGGCAAAGGCAACCAATCTTATGCAGTCCTACAGCTTTACCGAGCAGATGCGCGCGATGGGTCGCGACCCCGAGACCACGATTCTCGATTTTTGCGAGATGGAGGCCGATAAGAATCTGGCCGAGCATATGGGATTACGTATCGGTGATCGCATTTTTAAGCTCAAGCGCCTTCGTTCTGCCGACAACATGCCCATGATGGTCGAACGCAGCTATCTACCGGTTCGTCAATTTCTGTCCCTAAAGCGACCGCTGCTGGAGCGCAAGCCGCTTTACGATGTGATTGAGCAAGACTTTCAGCAAAAGATACGCGTGGCTGAAGAGGAGTTCTATGCGAGCATAGCCCGTCCCACCGACGCCCACCTTTTGGGAATTGTCGAGGGCTCGCCTGTGCTCGATTTGGTCAGGACTACGTATAACGAGTCAAACGAGGTTGTGGAGTATACACTCTCGGTTGCTCGTGCCGATCAGTTTAAATACAAGGTTTACCACCAGCGTAGCAACTAGTGTCCGCATCGTTTCCATATGGTGATTCTTTGCATTTAACTGGTTACTACCAGATAACCAACCGAAGTGTATAATTGCACGTCAGAGGATTACTTCTAGAGAGAGGTATTAGAAATGTTCGAGAAGAGTGTCGAGGAGCTCACCGAGCTCGGCGCCCAGATCACCACGGCCGAGATTGCTCAGCAGCCCGAGCTTTGGCGTGATACGCTCAACATCTATCGCGAGAACAAGGAGGCCATCGAGGCCTTCCTGGCCGAGGCTCGCGCTATGGGCGAGGGCCGTCTGTCCGTTGTCTTCACCGGTGCCGGTACGTCCGACTATGTTGGCGATACCTGCGCCCCGTATCTGCGTCACGCCGGCAACACTGATCTCTACGACTTTAAGCCCATCGCCACGACCGACATCGTGAGCGCCCCGCGCGACTTCCTGCGCGCTGAGGATCCCACGCTCGTGGTTTCCTTTGCCCGCTCTGGCAACAGCCCCGAGAGCCTTGCCGCCGTTGCCGTTGCCAAGGAGCTCGTCCACAACGTCAAGTTCCTCAACATCACCTGCGCGCCCGAGGGCAAGCTCGCCGTCGAGTCTGCCGATGATCCCAATGCGCTGACGCTGCTCATTCCGCGCGCCAACGACAAGGGCTTCGCCATGACCGGCTCCTACACCTGCATGACCCTGCTCTCTACCCTCATCTTTGACGAGGCTTCCGACGAGCAGAAGGCCGAGTGGGTCGAGACCATCGCCAAGATGGGCGAGGAGGTCATCGCTCGCGAGTCCGAGGTTGCCGACTACCTCGCTGGCGACTTCAACCGCGTGACGTACTTGGGTTCCGGCTCCTTCGGTGGCCTTGCCCAGGAGAGCCAGCTCAAGATCCTCGAGCTTGCTCACGGTCTGGTCGCTACTTCCTACGACACCTCCATGGGCTATCGTCACGGACCCAAGTCCTTCGTCGACGACAAGACCCTCGTGTTCGTGTTCGTCAACAACGACGCCTACACCCGTCAGTACGACATCGACATCCTCAACGAGATCGGTGGCGACAAGATCGCTCAGCACACCGTTGCCGTTCAGCAGGATGGCGCTACCGTCTACGAGGGCGAGTCCTTCACCTTTAAGGGCTACGAGGCGCTTCCCGAGGGCTACCTTGCTCTGCCGTTCGTGATGTTTGCTCAGGCTATCAGCCTGCTCAACTCCGTGCGCGTGGGCAACACGCCCGACACGCCGAGCCCCACCGGTACGGTCAACCGCGTGGTTAAGGGCGTGACGATTCACCCCTTCACCGCTTAATCGCGTCCCCCTGTAAGGGCGCCCGTCCGCTCATAACGGCGGGCGGGCGCTTTTTGTTATTACGTGGGCTGGGTATAAGCATCACCACAGTCAACTGCTTTAGAAGCAAGGAGTGCATATGAGCACGTACGCAATTAAGGCTGACAAGTTCTTCTTGCCGGCAGGCCCGCAACTGGGCGGCTATCTTATGGTCGAGGATGGCGTCTTTGGCGCCTGGCAGGCCGACGAGCCCTCTTGCGAGATCAAGGACTACACGGGATCGTGGATCGCACCGGGTATGGTCGACACCCACATCCACGGCTTCTACAACCACTCAACTACCGATAACGACCCCGAGGGTATCGATATTAGCTCGACCGAGCTCGCCCGTCGCGGTACCACCAGCTGGTTGCCCACGACGTTCACCGATGGCGTCGAGCAGATCAAGGATGCCTGCGCCGCCATCGCTCAGGCTGACGAGGGCCGCGGCCCTGACTTCTGCGGTGCTCGCATTCAGGGCATCTACCTGGAGGGCCCCTTCTTTACCATGAAGCATGTGGGCGCACAGAACCCCGCTTACCTGATTGACCCCTCCGAGGAGGTCTTTGACGAGTGGCAGGAGGCTGCCGGCGGACGTATCGTTAAGAGCGCCATGGCTGCCGAGCGCGATGGCGCCGCTGCTTATGCTGCTGCCCTCAATGCGAAGGGTGTCGTGACCAGCATCGGTCACTCTGATGCCACGTATGACGAGTGCATCGCCGCCATCAACGCCGGTGCCAGCTGCTTTACGCATACCTATAACGGCCAGCGCGGGCTGCATCACCGTGAGCCCGGTGTCGTGGGTGCTGCTATGTCCACGTCCGAGACCTACGCCGAGATCATCTGTGACGGCAAGCACGTAAACCCTGCCGCCATCAAGGCGCTGCTGCAGGCCAAGGGCTGGCAGCACACGGTACTCATCACCGACTGCCTGGGCTGCGGCGGCATGCCCGAGGGCAGCTACACCAGCGGTGGCATGGACGTCATCATGAAGGACAACCTGTGCTGGCTCGCCGATGGCAAGAGCATTGCCGGTTCGGTGCTCACGCTTGCCCAGGGCGTCAAGAACATCGTCGACTGGGGCATCGCCAGCGCCGATATCGCCATTCGCATGGCAACCGAGGTGCCGGCACGCTCCGCGCACATCGAGGATAAGTGCGGCAGCATCATGCCGGGTCGCGACGCCGACTTTGTCGTGTTCGACCATGAGCTCACCCTCGTCGAGACGTATGTTGGCGGCCAGAGCGTCGGCAACGCCTTTACCGAGTAACGAAAGAAAAAGACGGCGGGCCCGAATCTGCTCGGACCCGCCGTACGGGTTAAACGCTCAAAAGCACCTTTACAGTTACAGCTTGCTAGCGATTTTCTTTGCCGTACGCTTAACGCCGGCCACCAGGCCTCCTGCAGGATGCTCCTTCTCGTATGCTAGGCGCTTCTCGCGCTTGGCGTACTCTTCGACGATGATGTCTCCATACTCGTCTTCGATCTTGTCGAAGAAGTCGACGGCACCCTTAATTTCCTCAGCGGTCGGGTGCCCCTTTTGGACACCGCCGGTGAGTTTGAACGGCCCCCACGTATCAAAGCCGGGGCAGCCGTAGACACCCATAAAGATGGCCTGCCTCATGCGGCAGATGCCATCGATATCCTTGCCGTACCACTTGTTTTTGCCACCGTAGGTCATAAGGCCAAACACCTTGTCCTGCGGCTGCAACACGTTAGTGAGCACGCGTGCCATGTCCTTGTCGATCTCGGAGTAATAGATGCCCGTGGCGACACCAATCAGATGGTATTCGTGCAGGTTGGGATACTCGTTTTTGCCGAGCGTTTTCACATCGAGGGTATCGATTTCGGGGTGCGCCTCGACGATGGCGTCCACGAGCTTTTTCGTATTGCCGTGGTGGCGTGAGGCATAAAGAATGATGGTTCGCATAAGAAGGCCTTTCAGCTGTAATTGCATCAATGTCTGTATGGTACCCCGTTACATGGCCGGGATACCGGACGCATCGATGAGCGTGCGGGTTTGTTCTATGGTTAGGATTGAAACGGGCGCTTGCGTGAAATAAAGCAGTTGTTCGAAAGGATGGGTAATGGAATACGCTCTCTCCAACGATTCGATTTCTATTAAGGTTTCCACGGCTGGTGGCTCGTTTACCTCGATTGAGGCCGGAGGTCGCGAGTACTTGTGGCAGGGTGATCCCACCGTGTGGTCCGGCCAGGCGCCGATTTGCTTCCCGATTTGCGGAGGCTTGCGCGACAACAGCGCCATGACGTTTGCCGGGCATCATGTAAAGCTCGCTCGCCACGGCTTTGCGCGCAAGCAGGAATGGAAGCTGCTGAGCCAAGGCGAGAACGAGTTGGCTATGTGCCTGGCTTCGGAGGATAACGCCGCGCTGCTGAGCGATTATCCGTATCCGTTTAGGCTCGTCGCCCGCTATACGCTCGAGGACGCCGCCGTGCGTGTCTCCTATGAGGTTACCAACGAGGGCACCGAGGACATGCCGTTCTTTATCGGTGGGCATCCCGGCTTTAGGTGCCCGCTCGATGAGGGCGAGGCCTATACGGACTACGAGTTGCGCTTTGAGAAAGAAGAGGCTGCAGAGCTTTGCACCGCTGTCCCTTCGACTGGCTTGATTGACGTGGACAAGCGCTCCAAGAACCCCATGGTGGGAAAGACGCTGCCCCTGTCGCACGAGCTCTTCGATTTTGCGGAGACCATCTTTGACGTGCTCGAGAGCCGCCAGGTCACGCTTTCCAAAAAGGGCGAGGACAAGGGCGTCCGCCTGAGCTTTGAGGGCTTCCCATATCTCATTGTGTGGAGCAAGCCCGAGGGTGATTTTGTGGCAGTTGAGCCTTGGGGCGGCCTTTCGACCTGCTCCGATGAGGACGACGTGCTTGAGCATAAGCGTGGCTGCCTTGTCGCCAAGCCCAAGGAGACCGTCGTTCGCTCGTTCACGATTGAGATTCTGTAATTCCGTTTTGTCGACTCGTATCGCGAGGCACAAGGAGCCTGCGAGATAAGGAGCTAAAAATGATCCTCACCGTTACGATGAACCCGTCCGTCGATACACGCTATCAGCTCGATGAGCTCATTATCGACGACGTTAACCGTGTGACGCCCGAAAAGACCGCCGGCGGCAAGGGTCTCAACGTGGCCCGTGTACTGGGTCAGCTGGGCGACGACGTTGTGGCAACTGGTCTGCTCGGCGGCCACATGGGCGCCTACATGGCCGAGCTCATGGATGCCAACGGCATTAAGAATGATTTTGTACCCATCAAGGGCGAGACTCGCATTTGCCTTAACATCCTCCACGCCGGCAACCAGACCGAGCTACTCGAGAGCGGCCCGACGATTGCCCCCGAGGAGCTCGATGCCTTTACCGCCAAGTTCGCCGAGCTTGCGAGCAAGGCCGCTGTCGTTACCATCTCGGGTTCGCTGCCCCGTGGTGTCGAGGCAGGCTACTACGCCAAGATCACGGGTATTGCCGAGAACGCCGGCGCCAAGGTGCTGCTCGATACCTCGGGTGCTTCGCTCGAGGCCGCCCTTAAGTCCGAAATTAAGCCCGAGCTGGTCAAGCCTAACCTGACCGAGATTAACGGCCTTCTGGGCACGAGCTTTACCACCGACGATGTGGACGAGCTCCGCGCCGCGCTCGCCTCTGATGCCCGCTTCTCCGATATCCCCTGGGTCGTCGTGTCCATGGGCGCTGCCGGCTCCGTGGGCTTCCATAATGGCCGTGCATTCCGCGCCAAGACCCCCGATATCCCCGCCGTTAACGCTACGGGCTCTGGCGATTCGACCATTGCCGGCTTCGCGCATGCGATTGCTGCTGGCGCGGATGACGAGACGGTGCTGCGTACCGCCAACACCTGCGGCAAGCTCAATGCCATGGATCCCATGACTGGCCACTTGGTTATGGATCGTTGGGACGAGGTTTACAACGGCGTTGTCGTGACCGAGCTGTAGGAGCTTGTGCGCCGCCCCCGGCATCGGTTGCTTGCTTGTGGTTAGAGTTGACGGCAAGTGCGGTAGCATTATGCCGGGGCGCGACGCCGATGCTGTCGTGTTCAATCCCGACCTTACCCTGGTCGAGACGTATGTGGGTGGCAACAGCGTCGGTAATGCATTTACCGAGTAGCTGCCAAATAAACGATCCGAGAGGGGATTTAGATGATTTACGGTGCATTGGGCGATATCGAGGAATACCGCGGAATGCTCAAGGGCCTCGACGTGCTGATCGACTGGCTCGAGGAGAACGACCCGGCACAGCTCGAGGTCGGCAGCCATCCGATTTTGGGTGAGAAGGTCTTTGCGAACGTCATGTCTCCCACGACGCGTCCCGAGGCTGAGGCTCACTATGAGACGCATCAGCGCTATCACGACCTGCAGATCGACGTCGAGGGTCGCGAGGCCTTCAAGGTCGCTACGGGCAGCCTGACGCTGGTCCAGGAGTTTGACGAGAAGGACGACTATGATCTGGTCGATTCCGACGCCTCGATCGCCGGCGATCTTGCCGACGACAAATTCGCGCTGTTCGTTGCCGGCGAGCCCCACATGCCCACGCTCGAGTTCCCGGGCGATGGCGCACAGCCGGTCAAGAAGATCTGCTTTAAGTTGCTTGCCGACGCCTACTGGGAGGAGTAGCGAGCTGCTCGGCTGAGCTGTTCGTCTGATGGCGTGATTCCCCTAGGGAAATCACGTTTGGCGGGGTTTTCTGTTTTGAATAGGGAAGCCTCATTTATTTGCGAAGAACATCGGCTAGCCGCAGGATTGAAATCATCGACCGATAAGTGAGTTCCACTTTTTCGCCCGCAAGCAGTCGTTTCGAGCCAATCTCATCTAGCCCCACAAGCCGGGAAAACAGCGGGCCGCTCATCGTGCCCTCGTCAATTGATTCCCTTATGGTCTTCAAAACGTCCGTATCATGAAGCGATGCCGAGCTGTAGGGGGCAACACGAGCGGAACTCTCAATTAACGACGAGACAAAAGGATGGAGATGCTTTGGACATAGTCCATCAAACACCACATCCCCATTGTCGTTCGAGCCGACCAGGCGCCAAGTATAATGATCGACCCAGTCATCCCCGTCGTATATGGCGTTCATGAGCAACTTCCCGTCTAGAGAGAGAAACCTATTTGGACATCGGGGCGCAAGACCGCAATCCATATCGGGCCTGCAGCAGCTCCAACCCAACGCACCACATAGGTTCCCTTTCGTACATGTGTATCAATCTGCCCCGAAATGCCGGTGAATGCAATTCCAGACCCGTTTGTCGGATAGCAATCGACGTATTTTTGTTTTCCGCTCACAACCTTGTATAGATATATCGTTCCAGCAAAAGAGAAGGGATCGTTCGCAATTTTGTCCGGAAGAACTTGCCACCTCAAAATCCCGCTACCAATATGGTCAAGCTTGACCGTTCCGCCGTCCCCCTCAAAAGTGGCAAGGGGATTTACCCAAGACTGAGAGTCGGCATCGCCCTCCTTAGCAGTTATCAGCAGACTGCCCGTATAAGACTGCTGAGGCTCACCTTCAGGACAGACAGCCTTGGCCCAAGAAGGGCCACTCAGGCAGAACAGTCCGAGCAGCATCAATACCAACAAAAGAAAACCCTTAGTTCTTTTCATCTATATCCCCAACGTCTCTCGACATTTGTATATCGTGACTATTTTAGATCTATATGGCCAATTCGAGCCCTCACCATGGCAATTGTTGCAGCTGGGTTTCTTTTCATTAAGATTTCACTTTGGTAAATCCCCGCCCCTAAGCATTAAACCCGAAGTCCACCGAGTGGGCCGCTGTTGACGTGGCGATGCTTGGATTGGCGCGCACGCACTCAAAATCGGCAACAAAAAAGCCGCCCGAAGGCGGCTATCTTGAGCAATGGAGCCAGCGACCGGGCTCGAACCGGTGACCCCCGCTTTACGAGAGCGGTGCTCTACCAACTGAGCTACGCTGGCGGCCATGTGATGACGCAACTGAGGCGCCAACGGCTGTCTATGATACGGGACATCGCACATCCGCGCAAGTGTTCTGACGGCTTTTCTCACTTTAAATGCACTAATATTAGAGGCGTGATGTCTGCAGTGCCCATTTGGTACTTGACCTGCTGTTGAGTTGGTGGCCGACGTCCCGCTCGTATGGGTCTCAAACAGAATGGGGCAGCCATGGCTCAACCCAAGATCCTTCTCACGCGTATCGATGACCGTTTCATTTACGGGCAAGACGTTGAGCTGTGGAACGAAGCCGTGGGTTCCAATCTTGTCTTAATCGTCAACGATGAGATCGCGGCGGATTCGCGCCAATGGGCACCCATGAGGGTGGCGGCGCCAGAAGGCGTTTGGACGCGGTTTTTCTCGGTGCAAAGGACCATCGACATCATTTATACCGCAACGCCGCGCCAATGGATTCTCATCATGGTGGCGTCGCCCACGGATGCACTCGCGCTGGTTAAGGGCGGTGTGCCAATAACCAAGATCAGCATCGGCCATATGCGGGCGAGGGAGGGCAAGCGCTCTGCAACGCCTGCCATTGCCGTAGGCGATACGGACATCGCCGCCTTCAAAGAGTTGCAAAAGCTCGGCATAGAGCTAGAAATCCGTTATCTCCCCAGTTCCGCCCCCGACCCCATTGGCAATCTGTTCAACTGATCCCTTGGGGACGGAGGAAAACGGATCATTTTGCCCTTGCGAGGGATGCGCGCGATGCCGCCTGTCAAAAACTATGCCCATTTACTACGTTTGGTCGGCTATCGCCGAGCATGTCGAATTTGAGAAAAACAAAACCGCAGGTAGACGGCTTGCGAATTTAACAAAAACCGGTGCATGGTCGAGCATCCCGGGCTAAACGTAGTAAATGGGCATAGTTTTGATATGTCACTCATACAGTCACAGCGAAAATGAGCCAAAAGATGAAAAAACGCCCGTCGACGGTGGTGCCGGCGGGCGTTGCTGTGCGATATGTCGCGTTGTGGGCTTAGTGCCTCATAAAGTGATATTCGATCACATTGCTATAGGGATGACCCGGGCCCACAATGCCCTGCGGGAACAGAGGCTGGTGCGGCGTGTCGGGGTACATCTCGGCCTCGAGGGCAAAGCCGGCGCCCCAGCCATAGTTGGCATCGTCCTTGGCGTGCTCGTCGCCCAGCCAGTTGCCGGTGTAGAGCTGCACGCCCGGGGCAGTGGTGTAGTAGTCCATCTCACGACCGGTCCACATCTCCTCGACGTGCATCGCGCGGCGCAGGTTGCGGCCGTACTGATAGCCATCGATGCACAGGCAGTGATCGTAGCCACGGGCCTGCTTAATCTGCGGGTCGTCGGCCTCCATGCCAGGTGCGACGGGGCGCAGCTCGCGAAAGTCAAACGGTGTTCCCTCGACCGGAGCGATTTCGCCGGTGGGAATGTTCTGCTCATTAATGGGCAGGTAGTGGGCAGCGTTGGCGATAAAGAAGTGCTCACAGTCCATGCCGGCGTTATGGCCGGCAAGGTTAAAGTACGTGTGGTTGGTCATGGACACGTAGGTGGCGCGGTCGCTCTCGCAGCCATACTCGATGCGGAAGACGCCGGTGCGCGTAACGGTAAACACGGCTGTAAAGGTTCGGTTGCCGGGCAGGCCCAGCTCGCCATCCTTAAGCGAGGTGGTCATGTGCACGGCGTTATGGACTTCGTCGAGCTCAACGTCCCACACGCGTTTATGCAGACCGTGCTCAAGATCGCTGTGCAGGTTGTTGGCACCCTCGTTGGCGGGCATATGCCAGTCCGTGCCGTCGATGGTAATCGTGGCGCCCGCGGTGCGGTTTGCCACAGGTCCGATGGTCGCGCCAAAGCAGGCGGGGTTGTCAAAGTAATCCTCGAGCTTATCGAAGCCCAGCACCACATCGCGCACGTTGCCGGGGATGTCGGGCACGTCGATGCCCAACACGGTGGCGCCATAGTCCATAATGCGAACGCAGATCTCGGGCCCGTTGAGGGTGTAACGATGAACGGGGGTACCGCAGGGCGCGGTGCCGAAAAGCTCGGAAGTGATCATTTGGTTCCTAACATCGAGATAATTCGGACAAACTGTAGCGCGAACAGGCGAGATTATCACTACACCCCACTAAAGCAGGGGGTATTTTTCTCAAAAAAGTGATGATTGGAGCTGTGCGGGCGTTCATTTTTGACGCGCACGAGTCTGATACAATTTGTTCGTTACTGTTTGAATGATATGCGCGCAAAGAACGGCGAGGATTCATCGTGATTAAGGCAGAGCGACAGGATAAGGTTCGTCAGCTGCTCGAAGAGCAGGGCACGGTCTCGGTCAAGGAGATTTCGGATGCACTGGGCGTCTCGGATATGACGATCCGTCGCGATCTTGAGGAGCTTGCGAGCCTAGGCGAGATCGAGCGCGTGCACGGCGGAGCCCGTAGTGCACAGGGCCGTCCCCACGCTATGTTGCGCCACGAGTATTCGCACAGCGAAAAGCGCACCAAGCATGCCGAGGAAAAGCTGCAGATCGCGCGCCGCGCTGTGGAGCTCATCGAGGAGGGCTCGACCATCTTTTTGGGTACGGGCACTACGGTGGAGCAGATGGCCTCGATGCTGCCGGCGTTTCGCCTGCGTATCGTGACCAATTCGCTTTCGGTGTTTAACCTGCTCGAGGCGCGCGAAGACTGCGACCTGTGCCTCGTGGGCGGTATGTACCGTCGCCGCACCGCCGCTTTTGTGGGACCAACGGCCGAAGATACCCTGCGTGCGCTGGGCATCGACGCGGCGTTTATCGGCGCCAACGGCATTCTGGATGGCGACGTGTCTACGTCCAACATGGACGAGGGCCGTATCCAGCAGCTCGCCTTTAGCAAGGCCGACTCGCGCTATCTGATCGCCGACTCCAGCAAAATCGGCAAGCGCGATTTCTATACCTTCTGTCGCCTGGACAATTTAGACGCCGTGGTGTGCGAACCGGGTATTGCTGATGGAGATCGCGCCGCCATCGAGGAGCACACGCAGGTCATCTGCTAGCTAACGCTATGGGATTGCCAACAGGCGATGCGGGAGGACTTTTACCTCCTGTCATTGTGGGGAATCAACGCGTGAGCGCTACGCGATATGACGCGTAAATGAGGACTCCACTATCAAATTGTCTCAACCTGTGACAGGTAGGGGTGAAATCACCAACCAGATGTTACAGATGGGGGGGGGGGGATTGTCCTGTGCATTTGTCTCAATCTGTAACAGCTAGGACCCAAAAACTCGACTAGATGTTACAGATCGAGATTTTGTCTACCCAGCCATCATCTTTGTCTTGATCTGTAAAAGTTAGACGCCCAAAAGCGAATCAGATGTTACAGATCTAGACATTTCGAACCGGGTGCCCCCGTTCATCTCAATTTGTAACAATTGGGGCCAAAAATCTCTGCTAGATGTTACAGATCGAGACAAATGGCCTGCTCGAGCCCACCAAAAACAAAAAGGCCGCATACGAACCCGTGGAGGGATTCGCATGCGGCCGACAGGGGGTATGCGGCAAAAGCTAGGCCATGAGCAGGCCGGTCTCCGCGACGTTCTTGTACCAGTACGCGCTCGCCTTGGGATAGCGCTTCTGGGTCTCAAAGTCGATGTAGAACAGGCCGTAACGTTTGTTATAGCCGTTGGTCCAGGAGAACTGGTCCTGCAGCGACCACACAAAGTAACCGTCGACGTTTACGCCGCCGTCGATTGCCTTGAGGATCCACGCGAGATGCTGGCGCATGTAGTCGATACGAGGGGCGTCATCGATAAAGCCGTCCTCGAAGTCGTCCTTATAGCCCATGCCGTTCTCGGTAATGTAGATTTTCTTGTAGTTGGGGTAATCGTTCTTAATGCGGAGCAGCAGGTCGTACAGGCCCTCGGGATAGATGATCCAGTCCCAATCGGTGGTGGGTACGCCTTCGCGCACGCATGACTCGCCCACGCCCTTGAGGAACCAGCGCGAGGAGCCCTTGTCGCCGGTGCCATTGTGGTTGATGTCGTTTTCGCCTTCGGCGGCACGCAGGAACTGGCACTTGTAGGTGTTGACGCCCAGGCAATCGTTGTAGGGGAGCGCGGCGGTCAGCGCGGCGATGTCCTCGTCGCGGACGTCGAGCTCGCCGCCGGCGATATGGGCCAGCTTGGTCGCAGCCTCCATGGTGTCGGCTGCATAGTGGCCGCGGAAAGTGGCGTCGAGCACCCAGCGGTTGTTGATGACGTCGGCCATGCGGGCGGCCTCGCAGTCGGCAGCGCTGTTGGGATCGAGGGGATACTTGGGCTCCAGGTTCTGGACAATGCCGATCTCGCCCTCAAAGCCGCCCTCATGGAAGGCGACGACGGCCTTGGCGTGGGCCACCATCATGTTGTGCATGAGCTGGAAGGCCTTGTCCAGGCGGTACTTCTCGCCGTGCGGCCAGTTGCCGACGATAAAGCTGCCCTCGGCGGTTGCGGGAATCTCGTTAAACGTGAACCAGTGCTTGACCTCGGCGAACTCGGCAAAGCAGAACTTGGCGTACTCGACAAAGGCATCGATGGTCGTGCGCGTCAGGAAGCCCTCGCCGCCGTCCTGGTAGAAGGCCTCGGGCGTATCGAAGTGATCGAGCGTGACATAGGGGATAACGCCAGCTTTGTTGCAGGTGGCAAAAAGCTCGTGATAGAAAGCGACGCCCTCGGGGTTAATCTCGCCAGTGCCACTGGGGAAGATACGGCTCCAAGCGATGGAGACACGAATGCCGTTAATGCCAAAACGCTGGCACAGGTCGATATCGACCGGATACTTGTTGTAGAAATCGCTTGCGGGGTCGGGGGAGAAACGACCTTGGGCTGCCAGGAAATCGTCCCAGGGCACTTTGCCCTTGCCGTGCGTGCGGGTCTCGCCCTCAACCTGGTAAGCGGCGGTGGCGCCGCCAAACACAAAGCCGTCGGGGAACTTCATGGGATTGGTCATGAGTCATCCTTTCTGTGGGATACGAATAGGGAGAGGTGCCCGAACTGGGGATCCGGGCACCAACAGAGGGAGGAGCTAGTCGAGGTTCTCGCGGAGCCACTTGATGGCGCCAGCGGGGTCGCGGGTAAGGTCGATATATTCCTTGCCGCGCGGGGCGAGCAGCTTAATGCCCAGGCGATCGGTGTCGGCCTTCATGTCGTTGTAGTAGCTACGGACCTGCGGGGCAAGCACGATAACGTCGTACTGATCCATGATGGCAGTGTGCTGGCCATAGGCACCTGCGGAGGAAGCGATGTTCTCTCCGGTCTGCGCGGCACCTTCCTTGATGGCGTTGGCAAGCATGGCGGAGGTGCCGGCGCCAGCGCACAGGACGAGGACCTTCAGACCGTCGACATCCTTCTTGGCGGATGCGCCGGCGGCGGGCTCGGGCTGATCGGCGACAGGCTCGCTGTTGACGGCAGCGGCGGTCGGCTCGACGGAAGCGGTAGTCTGCTCGACAGCGGGCGCAGAGGCGTTGGCGGCGACGGAAGCGGCACCATCGGACTCGAGACCCAGCTCGGCGGCGCGCTCGGCTTCCTGGTCGCAGAGCAGCTTATCGTATGCCTTCAAGAACGGCAGGTAGATGATGGCGTCCAGCAAGATGATGATCGCGACAAACACCAGGGCGATAAGCTGGAAGTTCGTGGTGATGAAAATGCCGATGGGGGCGGGGGTGGCCCAAGGCACCACGAAGGAGAAGCCGTTCATGCCCACGTTATCGATAAAGAACTTGGCAACACTTACGTTGACGCAGCCGGCGGCAACAAAGGGGATGAGCATGTAGGGGTTAAGGATCATCGGCGCGCCAAAGAGCAGCGGTTCGTTGACAGCGAAGGCCACAGGAACAATCGAGGCCTTGCCGACGGCTTTGAGCTGCTTGGACTTCATAAAGAGAATCAGCAGAAGCGGCACGATGAACGTGGCGCCGGTGCCGCCGAACTCACCCACGAGCGACATGTTAAAGGTGAGGGAATGGGCGGGGTGGCCGCCTGCCAGCAGAACCTGCAGGTTCTCGGCCTGGTTGGCAAGACGGATGGGGTCGATGCCCGGCTGGACGATCGAGGGGCCGTGGACGCCGATGAACCAGAAGAACGCGGTGGCTGCCTGGATAAGGATAAGGCCAGGATAGGTTTCTGCAGCGGTGAAGAGCGGGGAGAGCAGTTTGATAAGCAGCTCGGAGAACGGAACGCCCATGAGGTTGCGCACGACGACATCGATGATGCCGCAGATGATGACGGCGCCGCCGAAGGGGATGATGTCGCGGAAGTTCTGAGCGATGGCGCCCGGGACCTCCTTGGGCAGCTTAATGGTCAGATCGCGCGAGACGCAGAATTTGTAGACCCACACGGTAATGAACGCGGCGATATAGGCCGAGAACAGGCCGCGCGTGCCCATGCTGGTGCAATCGAAGACCGAAAGTTCGGAGCCGTTGAACTTGGTGGTGAACTGCGTGACTGCGAGCAGCAGCATGCTGCACTGGGCGGCCACCATGGTGGAACCGTCGTTGAGCACTTTGCCGGCGGGCATACGACGGTTCATGGATGCCGTGAAGTTCTTGGCAGTGGTGCCGGCAACCATGATGCCCATGACGCCCATGGTGAAGTTGTAGAGCTTGTTGCACCAGTCGATGAGCGGCTGGGGCAGCGTGATGCCGACTACGCCGGGAAGGGTGGCAATGAGCAGAAAGATCGAAGAGGTGAGGACAATGGGCATGCACCCAAGGAATCCGTCCTTGATGGCCTGGAGGTATATGTTCCTCGAGATCTTCTCAAAGAACGGCTGATGCTTTTCGAGCATTTTTACGATGGCGTCCATAGAGCTCCTTTACTACTTGATGCGCGATGCATGTGGATGGAACTGGTCGTCGATGGATGGTCAGGACTGCCCGGAAGCCTTCCTACTTAAGGAAGGCATTGCGAAATGACAACGTTGTCATTTCGTTAATGACAACGTAAGACATTATTGGAAGAGCAACAAGGATATACGGGTGAGTGGTCGATATTGTCCGGTAAACGGTTGATTTATCAGTCAGGCAGGTAGTGTATGCTAGAACGCAAAAAGCAAGCGATGCAAAACCGACTGGAGAAGCAGTGGCAACGATGGACAAGAAAAACGTCTCGATGAACGATGTGGCGATTGCCGCGGGTGTTTCTCTCAAGACGGTTTCGCGTGTGATCAACGAGCCCGATAGCGTGCGAGAGTCGACACGCGATAAGGTCCATTCCGCAATGGAGGCACTCGGGTTTCGAACTAACTTTGCCGCGCGTTCGCTCAAGTTGGGCCGTTACGGGTGCATCGGCGTCGTGCTGTTTCACTTGTCGGGTGGTGCCGTGGACATGATTGACGGTATCGCCGATGCCGCCGAGGAACGCGGCTTTGCGCTCACGATGATTAAGAAGCGCGCAGGGGAGAAGATGACCCTTGCCGATGCGGCGCGCAGGATGTCGCAGCTGCCTGTTGATGGCATGATCTTCAACCTGCGTCAGATGGTCGATGACTTTGATACCTTTGAGGCACCGAAGGACCTCAAGACGGTGATTATCACACCGATGGAACATCCTACCTGCTCCACCGTCAGTGACGACCAAGAGGGCGGCGCGCGCATGGCGTGCGAGTACTTCTTGGATCATGGTCACAAGAACGTGTATTTCGTTTCGGGTAAGAAAGAGTCGCTGTCGAGCCAGTGCCGTATGAAAGGTTGGCGTGCGGCACTCGAGGCGCGTGGCATTGAGCCGCCCGAGCCTCTGCAAGGCGATTGGAATGCGGATAGTGGCTATGCCGCGGGCCTTGTGCTTGCCGATAAGCCCGATTGCACGGCGGTCCTCGCCGCTAACGACTGCATGGCAAACGGCGTGATGATGGCTCTACGTGACAAAGGGCTCAGTGTGCCCGACGACGTGTCCGTGATCGGCTTCGACGATGAGCTCTACAAGACGATTCCCAACTCGATTCTGACGTCGGTGAAGTTTCGCCATCGCGAGCTGGGCATCCGTGCGCTTAACGAGGTCGTCGCAGGTCTGGAAGCCCCGAGCTCCAGAAGCCGTACGCTCGTCTCGGGCGTGTTGGTCGAGCGCGCGAGCGTGCGGGATCTGCGGGCGTAGACGTGCTCGGCCTGTTCGTCTAAATCTGTAACAGGTGGGACCAAAAAACTCGACTAGGTGTTACAGATTTAGACAATTCGGTCCGGCTTATTCCGTTTGTCTCGATTTGTAACAACTAGACGGTCAAAAGTGGTCTAGATGTTACAGATCGAGACAAACGAACGCGGCCCAGCTCGCTCAAAAACAAAACGGCGGATACGACCAAGGATGCTGAAGCATCCACCGGGAAGGTCGTATCCGCCACATGGAAAGAGGTGCATGGACGCAGCGCTCATGCGATCGGGAATGGTAAGGTGCACGGCAGCGTGATGGTCACGGCGGCCGATGGCGTTAGCTAGTCCAGACGACGGGTCTGCGCCACGTGCTTATACCAGTATGCGCTTGCCTTGGGCGTGCGCTTCTGGGTTTCAAAGTCAACGTAGAAGAAGCCGTAACGCTTGTTGTAGCCATTGGTCCAGGAGAACTGATCCTGCAGGCTCCATAGGAAGTAGCCGCCCACGTTGACACCCACCTCCATGGCCTTGAGCAGCCAGCGCAGGTGCTGCTCGATGTAGTCGATGCGCGGCTGGTCGTCCACAAAACCGTCCTTGTAGGGGTCCTTGTAGCCCATGCCATTTTCGGTGATGAAGATCTGCTTGTAGTTGGGGTAGCGCTGCTTAATGTAGACGAGCAGATCGAACAGACCCTCGGGATAGATGATCCAGTCCCAGTCGGTGGTGGGGATGCCGGGCTTGTTCACGTGCTCGCCAATGCCCTTGACGCGCCAGCGGCCGGTGCCCTTCTCGCCCGTACCGTTGTGGTGCAGGTCGTTCTTGCCATCGTAAGCCTTCAAAAAACGGCACTGGTAGTTGTTAACGCCCAGGTAGTCGTTGTAGAGCGCGGCCTCGCGCATGATTTCCAGATCCTCGTCTAGGATCTCGATGGTGCCACCCGAGACGGCGGCCAGGCGGTTGGCGCACTCGAGGGTGTCGGGCGCGTAGTCGCCGCGGAAGGTGGCGTCGAGCAAGAACTGGTTTTGCAGCACGTGCTCGTTGTTGGCGGCCTTGATATCGGCGGGGTCGTTCTCGTTGAGCGGGTACTTGAACTCCAGCGACTGAATGACGCCGATCTTGCCCTTAAAACCGCCGTTGTGGAAGGCCAGCACGGCCTTGGCGTGGGCGAGCATCATGTTGTGCTCGCACTGGAAGGCCTCGGCAAGATGCGCCTTGACGCCACCGGGGAAGGTGCCCTCGATGTAGGTGTTGGAGGCGTCGGCCCAGATCTCGTTAAAGGTGAACCAGTAGGTCACCTGGTCGGCGTACTCCTTAAAGCAGAAGGTGGCAAAGTCCACAAAGGCGTCGATGGTCTCGCGGTTGAGGAAGTCGCCCTTCTCAAAGAGGGGAAGCGGCGTGTCAAAGTGATGCAGCGTGACGAACGGCTCAACATGGTGCTTATGGCACTCGGCGAAGAGGTCGTGGTAGAACTGGACACCCTCGGGGTTGATCTCGCCGGTGCCGTTGGGGAAGATGCGGCTCCAGGCAATGGAGAGGCGAACGCCGTTGATGCCAAACTCCTCGCACAGCTCCAGATCGACGGGGTACTGGTTGTAGAAGTCCGAAGCGGGATCGGGGGAGAAGCGCCCCTGGGCCTCCAGGAAGTCGTCCCAGGCGACTTTGCCCTTACCGTGAGTGCGAGTCTCGCCCTCTACCTGGTAGGCAGCAGTGGCGCCGCCAAAGACAAAGTCCTCGGGAAACTGCGCGGGCGGGTTGGTGACGCTAGCAGGGTTAACGGACATGATGATCCAATCGTCTAAATCGAAGGGCCAGCCGGTCTTGGATGGTCGGCTGGCCCTGAGCGTTACTTACTTCGAGAGCTGCTCGGAGACGAAGGCGAGAGACTTATCGCCGTTCTGGGAGAGCTCGATGTATTGCTTGCCACGGCAGGCGACGCACTTGTTGCCCACGCGCTCGCAGTCCTTCTGCAGGTCGGCCAGGTAGCTGGCAGCCTGCGGGGCCAGGACGACCAGGTCAAAGTCGGGGAGCATGTCCACGTGGTTGCCATATGCCTCGGCAGCGGTTTCAAGATTGATGCCGCGCTCCTTGGCAGCCTTGGCCAGCGCGTTGGCGAGCAGGCCCGAGGTACCGCCGCCCTGGCAGAGCACGAGCACGCGCTTGCCGTTGAGGTCGCTGGCGGTCGTTGCCTCGGCAGCGGGTGCTGCAGAAGCGGCGGGGGAGTCGGCCTTCACGGCCTCGGCAGCAGCGCCGGCGGCAACGCTCTTGGCGTCAGCCTTGCCCTGGAAGGCATCGTTGAGCTTGGCGGCCTTCTCGGCGTTCTTGGCGGCGAGCTCCTCCTTGGAAATTTCGGCCTCCTCGGCGCACTTCTGGGCGTCATAGGCACGGAAGAACGGGTAGTACAGAACGAAGTCGACGACCAGGATAAGGGCGAGCATCACAAAGGCGAGCGGCTGGAAGCCCAGGCCCATGATGGTGCCGATGGGCCCGGGGACGGTCCAAGGCAGGGTGTACATAAAGCCGTTCATGCCCAAGAAGTCGATAAAGATCTTGAGGATCCAGATGTTGGCGATCGGGGCAAAGACAAACGGGACAAAGAAGACGGGGTTGAGCACGATGGGTGCGGCGAACAGCAGCGGCTCGTTGACGGCAAAGCACACGGGGACGATGGCGGCCTTACCGACGGCGCGCATCTCCTGAGACTTGGCCAGGAAGCAGAACATAAAGACCAGGACAAGCGTGGCGCCGGTGCCGCCCATGCAGACGACGAAGTACTGGGCACCCTGGGTCAGGACAGCGGAAGCGTGCTGACCGGCCTGGAACGCAGCCAGGTTGTCGGTCATATTGGCAACGAGAGCGGCGGCGATGGCGGGCTCGACGATCGAGGGGCCGTGGACGCCCACGAACCAGAAGAGGCTCATGGCGCCGTAGATCACAGCGAGGCCGATGTAGCCGTCGGCGGCGGTGAACAGGGGCTGGAACACCTGGATGACGCCCTGGGCAAAGCAGAAGCCAAAGGCGGCGCGGAAGACAATGTCAAAGACCCAAAAGACGGTGATGCAGACGGAGAAGGGGATGATGTCCTTAAAGGTCTGCGAGATGTTGGGCGGAACCTGCTCGGGCATCTTAACGGTGATGTTGCGCTTAATGAAGAACTTGTAGATGATGCCGGTCACAAACGCAGCGATAAAGGCGGTCAGCAGGCCCTTGGAACCAAGGTAGGTGGTGTTGAAGCCGCTGGCGGCGTCCGTGGCGATCGTGTCGCTCGAAAGGAGCAGAAAGCCGATGATGGCCGCGCACATGCACGAGATGAAGTTGATCTGGTTGTTCTTGGGCAGGTCGCGGTTCTGAGCGTCGGCGAAGTGCTTGGCTGTGGTGGCGGCGCAGGCGATGGCCAGGATGCCCATGGAGTAGTTGTAACACTTCCACAGGGCGTTGTTGATGTCATCGGGCCAGTAGAAACCCCAGATGTTGGGGACCGAGGCTACCAGGCAGAAGATGGACGAGAAGATGATGATGGGGATGACGGAGATAAAGCCGTCGCGGATTGCCTTGAGGTACTTGTTGCGGGCGATCGCGTTGAAAAAGGGCTGGCCCTTTTCGATGATGGCGATGAGTTGCTCCATGCAATGCTCCTAAGAGTCGGTGGGTTAGCAACGATGGTAGCTTTTGGCGTTCGGTTGCCAAAATGTTGACGTTGCCATTTTGCGACACAAAAAAAGACGCGAACCGGTGGTTCCTGTGCCTGCGAACCGTCGATTCCTTACGCGTAAACGTTTGAGCCGCCCGGTGGCTCTGTGTTTGCACAATGGCAACGTTAACATTTGTGCGACAAAAGCCGTTCGGGGAAGCAGGATTGTCGGTGAACGGTAGGTTTTGGGTGGTGAGCGTATTGCGGGGGAGGCGTTGGATATACTTGGAGGCGTTAAAAATGACTGCGTAGGGTGCCGCCAATGGCATCGTCGACATAGAAAGATCGACCTATGGCCGCTGTTAAAAAATCGGTTTCCGTTAAGGATGTGGCGCGTCTCGCGGGCGTCTCGGAGCAGACAGTTTCGCGTACGGTGCACGATTCGCCCAGCGTGCGCCCCGAGACCAAGGAGCGCGTGCGTGCCGCCATGCGCGAGCTGGGGTATCGCCCCAATTTTGCCGGTCGATCGCTGCGCCGCGGCAAGTTTAAGACCGTTGGTGTCGCCATGTTCAACATTACCGGTACCGGTAACCTCGATCGTATGGAGGGCTTTGCCGCCGCGGCTGACAAACATGGCTATGCCATCACCCTTACTAAAGTAGACGGGCATCCGTATACCCTCGAGAGCGCATCGTCGCGTATGAGCGCACTGCCGGTGGACGGTATGGTTGTGATCATGAACCGCATGCCGGCGGACTTTGGCACCTTCGAGCCGCTGCCCGGCATGCAGACGGTGCTCGTTACGATGTTGGAGCACCCGCTCTGTTCTACGGTCGATAACGACCAGTTCGATTGTTCGCGCCAGGTGGTCGAGTACTTGCTGGGGCGGGGGCACAAAACCGTGCACTTTATCTCGTGTCCCGAGCGCTCGCTTTCGGGCATGCGGCGTGAGGAAGGCTGGCGCGAGACATTGCGCGCGCATGGCATTGAGCCACCGCAGCTCGTGCGCGGTGACTGGACGGCGCAGAGTGGATATGCTGCCGGCCAGGTGCTTGCGGATGATCCGACCTGCACGGCCATTTATGCCTCCAACGACGCCATGGCCTACGGCTGCATCCGCGGGCTGGAGTCGCGCGGGAAGTGCGTGCCCCAGGACGTGAGCGTGGTGGGTGTTGACGATAGTCTGGGCGATATCGTGCCCGATCGTCGCCTGACCACGGTGCGCTTTGACAACAAGCGCGTCGGCATGTGGGCGGTCGACAAGATTGCCGGCGCCGAGGGCGTTGAACCCGGTGTGGAGCACATGCTGTTTCCGGGCGTGCTCGTCGAGGGCGATACGGTGCGCGATGTACGCTAGGGCGCGGATCTGTTTGGGTTGCCGCTAATTGTGTTCGATATTGTTCAGATTGGTTTAAAAACCGTTCACGGACGAAAAGTAACCGTTCATAGCTCGAAATTACGTTTTGTGCTGTTCTTTTTTGTTTGAATGTTATTGTTTCTGTCATACACAACGCAGCGCGTATGCCCGGACGCGATGCTCTCCATTGGTTCATATGTGAAAGGAACGCAACATGGCAACCAAAGAAGAAATCTCGATGGTTGGATTCGAGATTGTCGCATACGCAGGTGACGCCCAGACCGATCTGCTTGCAGCGCTCGATGCTGCTCGCGAGGGTGACTTTGAGAAGGCCGAGCAGCTGCACAAGGATGCCAGCGATGCGCTCATCGGTGCCCACGACACGCAGACCAAGCTGCTTTCGCAGGAGGCCGGCGGTGGCGAGATGGAGATGACCTTCATCATGGCTCACGCTCAGGACACCCTCATGACCACTATGATCCTGGAGAAGCAGACCCGCTTTACCATCGATGCCTACAAGCGCATCGCCGAGCTCGAGGCCAAGCTCGCCTAACGAGCCCGCACAACCAAGTCCCCTTCCAAAAGCTCTGCCGCTACCCGCGGCAGGGCTTTTTCTGTCCTCCTCCAAGTTGCGGTGAAATAGGGACTGAATAGGGGCCGGCGGGCACAAAACAAACCCTATTCCACCGCAACTCATCCCGAGACAGTCATTGGGGACGTTCTTAAACGACTAGTCGTTGGGGACAGTCTTGGAGCTTCTGCACGCCCTCCCGTTCGGTTTTTCGATGGGTGGGTATACTTCCATCCGCAATGCAGGCCGGAATGAGGAGGTGTCCAAATGCCGGACAACGGATTGATTCAAAAGACAGATGCGCACGAGATGGCTCATGGGCGTCCTGTCCAGATAACCGAGCATACGACGGTAACCGAGCTGCAGCCCAGCCTGTCCGATGTCGTGTGCGCAAACAAAAAGCTGCAGATTGGCTTTATCGTTGCGCTCGTGGTACTGGCGCTGCTGTCGGGCTTTGTAGCTCGTCCGCATTTTGCCGATACCAAAACTTGGGACTCTACCATCGAGGTCATCGATCAAAAGAAGGGCAATGTTTTGGCGCTCACGACCTCGTGCGTCGCCCTATCTGCGGGTATCACTGCGCTGCCGGGCGATACGGGAACGCCAGTTGCCGAGCAGCTCGCGCAGCTTTCAGGCAACCTTGGTATCGTGCTTGCTGTGCTCTACCTCGAGAAATACCTGCTAACCATTTTGTGGTCGGTTGGCCTGGGCATCTTAATCCCGTTTGCGTTGGTGCTCTTTGCGGTGTCGCTCGGCATTCACGGGCGCTGGAGCACGAGCGCCGTCCTGCGCCGTGTGGCGACGCGCGTGCTGGTGGTTGCCGTGATCGGCATGGCGCTCGTGCCCGCGAGCGTATGGGTGTCGCAGAAGGTCGATGAAACGTATCGAGTGAGCATCGAGACGGCCGAGCAAAAGGCGGCCGACGCTGCGGGTGCGGCAGATAGCGACAGCTCCAAAGTAAGCAAGAAAAAGACCGAGTCCACAGAGTCCAAGAATGTGCTTGAGCAGCTTGCCGACGGCGCCTCGGGTCTCGTCACGTCGGTGACCAGCGGCGCCAAGCAGATGACCGACGAGATCGTGCAGCAGGTGACCGATCTCATCGAAGGCGTCATTGTGATGATCGTGACCTCGTGCGTTATCCCGCTGCTGGTGCTCGCGGCGTTTCTGTGGCTGGGCCACACCCTGCTGGGGATTGATATTTCCGGCCCGGCGAACTATTTGACGGGCCGCTTTCTGAGTGCTCCGTCCAAGCACGCCAAGAAGGGCAGGCAGTCTGAGTAGGCGGCAAAGCGTTCTTTGGAAGATCAACTGTAAGAAGGGCGGCCGAGACACGTTCTCGGCCGCCCTTTTGTTTGTTGAATACGCGGTCGCTACGTCCGCGCCGGGTCCAGACGGTCGGCAATCATCCGTGAACGGTATTTGTTCAAAAAAGAACAAAGATAAACAAATAATTCTTGCAGTTGATGTTCGAATGTGTTCAAATAAACACGAACAGTGAAGAACCGCACATTCAGATGCCCGGACCTGAACGCGATTCAACACTTCCAAACAGAAACTACGCACCTGCGTATCTCTCAAGGAGGATGTCATGAGGGTTGTAATCGCTTCCGATGCCGACGGTATGTCGATGAAGGAGTCCATCAAGGAGATGCTCATCGCCGACGGTCACGAGGTCGTCGACTATTCCGAGACCCCTGCCGCGGACTTTGTCGATTCCGCGACCGCCGTTGCCAAGGACCTGCTGGAGCACAAGGATTCCCAGGGCTTCGCATTCGATAAGTACGGCGTCGGCTCCTATATGGCCGCCGTCAAGATCAAGGGCATGGTCGTCGCCAACATTTCCGACGAGCGTTCCGCCTACATGACCCGCGAGCACAACGGCTCGCGCATGGTCACCATGGGCCCGGGCGTTGTGGGCACCGAGGTTGCCAAGAAGATCGCCCGCGAGTTCCTGCGCGCCCAGTACGCCGGCGGCCGTCACCAGATCCGTGTCGACATGCTCAACAAGATGGCCTAACGAGAGCCACCGAGAACTCGAACTTCTACCTCAACTTGTGAATTCAGACGAAAGGACGTTCTGATGAAGAAGACCATCGCAATCGGTTGCGACCATATCGTTACGGACGAGAAGATCTATCTGGCCGACCGCCTGGAGCAGGCTGGCTACAAGGTGCTCGACTGCGGCACCTACAGCCACACCCGTACGCACTATCCCATCTACGGTAAGGCCGTGGGCGAGGCTGTTGCCAGCGGCAAGGCCGACTTTGGCGTGGCCCTGTGCGGCACCGGCATTGGCATCACCAACGCCGTCAACAAGGTTCCCGGCGCCCGCTGCGCCCTGGTTCGCGACATGACCTCTGCCCTGTATGCCCGTCGCGAGCTCAACGCCAACATCGTGGGCTTTGGCGGCAAGATCACCGGCGAGTTCCTGATGGCCGATATCATGCTTGCCTTCCTGGAGGAGCCCTACGAGAAGACCCCCGAGCACGATGCCCTGATCGCCAAGATCGATGCCTGCAATAAGGCCGATGCCGAGGCTCAGGCTGACCCGCACTTCTTTGACGAGTTCCTCGAGAAGTGGGACCGCGGCGAATACCACGATTAGCGGGTATCCGGCGTAATTAACTAGTCCGTTGACGGCTCGCGTTTCTGTGAGGGGGCGCGAGCCGGTTTTCTATCAGCCCAATTGGCCCAGCGGGCTGGACGTGCATTGTTCTTTTGTTTGCGGCGCTGCCTCATTACCTTTCTGCTAAAGGCACGACGTTCACAATGGATCGTGCGAGATGATATGTGAAGGAGAAGATTCCCATGGAGTTTGTTCTTGATAACGGCTCTGTCCGCATTGCGTTGAGCACGGCTGGCGGATCGTTCACTTCTATTACGGCCAACGGCCGTGAGTACCTGTGGCAGGGTGACCCGGCGGTCTGGTCGGGCCAGGCACCCATTTGTTTCCCGATCTGCGGCGGCCTTCGTGACGGTCGCGCAATGACCATGGGCGGCCGCGAGGTCAAGCTTGCCCGTCACGGCTTTGCGCGCAAACAGGAGTGGAAGCTCGATGAGCAGGGCGACAACATGGTTGCGCTGAGCCTAAGCTCTGCCGACCATGCCGAGTTGCTCGAGCAGTACCCGTATCCGTTTAAGATCGTTGCTCGTTACACGATCGATGCGGAAAAGGTGGCCGTGTCGTACGAGGTGACCAATGAGGGCACCGAGGACATGCCGTTCTTTGTGGGCGGTCACCCTGGCTTTAAGTGCCCGCTTGATGAGGGCGAGTCCTATGACGACTACGAGCTCCGTTTTGAGCAGCGCGAGGCTGCCGAGCTCTGTACTGCCGTTCCCTCGACGGGCCTGATTGATGTTGAGCATCGCAGCAAGAACCCCATGATCGGCCAGAACCTGCCGCTTACCCACGAACTCTTCGACTTCGCGGAGACCATCTTTGACGTGCTCGAGAGCCGCGTGGTTACGTTGACCAAGAAAACCGAGGACAAGGGCGTGCGCCTGACGTTCCCCGATATGCCGTACCTGATTGTGTGGAGCAAGCCCGAGGGCGACTTTGTGGCTGTTGAACCGTGGGGTGGTCTGTCCACCTGCTCCGACGAGGACGATATTCTGGAGCACAAGCGTGGCTGCCTGGTGGCCAAGCCGGGAGAGACCGTCACTTGCGGCTTTGAGATCGAGATCCTTTAACGAGTTATCGTATGTTTGGGGCCGCGCGTGCCGTGCCCCGGAAACAGGAGTTCAATATGATTCTGACCGTTACCATGAATCCGTCGATTGATACGCGCTATCAGCTCGACAAGCTGATCATCGACGATGTTAACCGTGTGACGCCCGAAAAGACCGCTGGCGGTAAGGGCCTCAACGTGAGCCGCGTGCTGCTGCAGTTGGGCGACGATGTGCTCGCGACCGGTCTGCTCGGCGGCCACATGGGTGCCTATATGGCCGAGCTTATGGATGCCGACGGCGTCAAGAACGACTTTGTGCCCATCGCCGGTGAGACGCGCATTTGCCTGAATATTCTGCACGAGGGCAATCAGACCGAGCTGCTGGAGAGCGGTCCGCAGATCGCCCCGGCCGAGCTCGAGGCCTTTACGGCCAAGTTCGCCGAGCTTGCAGCGAAGGCGGACGTTGTGACGCTTTCGGGCTCGCTGCCGCGTGGCGTCGATGCCGGCTACTATGCCGAGCTCGTCAAGATCGCCGAGGAGGCGGGCGCCAAGGTGCTGCTCGACACCTCGGGTGCATCGCTGGAGGCCGCGCTGGAGTCCGACGCTAAGCCCGAGCTCGTAAAGCCCAATCTGACCGAGATTAACGGCCTGCTGGGTACGTCCTTTACGACCGATGATGTCGATGCCCTGCGCGAGGCGCTCGCCGCCGATGACCGCTTTGCCGGTATTCCCTGGGTTGTCGTTTCGATGGGCGCTGCCGGTTCGGTTGGCTTCCATGAGGGTCGCGCGTTCCGCGCCAAGACGCCCGCGATTGCGGCTGTGAACGCGACGGGTTCCGGCGACTCGACCATCGCCGGCTTTGCGCATGCCATTGCTGCCGGCGCCGACGACGTCACGGTGCTCAAGACCGCCAATACCTGCGGCAAGCTCAACGCCATGGATCCCAAGACCGGCCACCTGGTCATGGACCGCTGGGACGAGGTCTACAACAGCGTTGTCGTGACTGAACTGTAGGGTTACGCGGTTTTACCAAACCGCGTAACGGCGCGACGCTGCAAACGCCCCTAAGCGGCAATCTGACGTTCAATCGTCGGGCATGACCAAAAGGTCAATGCCCTCCTCTTTCACGTCACCTTGCTCGCTTAGGGGCGTTTTCGCTCATATGACCCAATCCGCTGTCAAGAGCCACAATGGCCCCGCCGACCGCTTGCAATCGGTCGGCGGGGCCTGCCGTTAACCCGTCCCGGTCCGCCCCCGGCATGTCATCGACGCCTTCGGCTCAGTCTCATATCCGCGGATACCGTTCTGTCGGCCCGCACTCCATTCCTTCGGCGGGGCTCCCCAAGTCTGACTACGCGCATGCGGCCGCTGCCGCGCGCCCAGCGAAAGCGGGGGTATCCCCGAAGGCTGCCCGGCTCGCCGGGACGGGGGCTATGTCTATTCGGTTGCCTCCCGGCACATCGCGCCGAGGGCCCACAGCCACCTCACGAGCTCGGCGGCGGTGGCGGCGTTCGCCTTCGCCTGGGGCATGCCCCTGGCGAGCATCTCCTCGCGGCGCCGGAGCAGGCGCTCGGAACCCTTCCTCCCGTGCATCCTCACCTCGAGCGGGACGCCGCTGCCCTTGGGCATCAGCTTCGGTTGGTGGCTCGCCTGGACGTAGCTCCAGGACCCCTCGACTGCCAGCCTCCTGACGAGCGCGTTGCCGGCCCCGCTGATCCCGCCGAGGCGCACGGAGTCCGCGCTCGACCTCTGCTTCGGGGCGAGGCCGAAGTAGGACGTCACCTGCCTGCCGGAGCGGAACCTCGAGAAGTCGCCGACCTCGGACGCGAAGGCGGCGGCGAGCGCGAACCCGCACCCCTTGATCGACTGGAGCGCCTCGACCTCCGCCGAGAGGGGGCCCGCCGCGACGGCGGCCCTGTACTCGGCGAGGAGGTCGTCGCGCGTCTCGGCGGCCGCCTCGACCTCGCTCCTCAGCGCCGCAAGCGCCCGGATGCCGCCGTCGTCGGCGGGCCGGACCTTGTCGAGCCACCTGAGGAAGTCGTACGTCCAGTACCTCCGGGGGTTTCCGGCCGGCGTCGTGCCGCCGTAGGCGTAGCCACGGCGGGCCAGGAACGCCAGGAGCCGCTGCTTCGCCGCCGCGAGCCTCGCGGTCGCCGCGTCGTGGGCCCCGGCGAGGTCCCTGAGCCCCTCGATCTCGGGGGACGGCACCCATACCGGGGAGATATCGTGCGACAGTATCGCCTTGGCCATCCTGGCCGCGTCGTTGCGGTCGTTCTTGGACGAGAAGTCTGCCGCCGACCTCGGGACCCTGGAGACGGCCGCGACGACGCAGTCGACGCCGAGCCCGGAGAGCTCCCTCTGCGGGGCGAAGCCGAGGTAGCCGCTCTCGTAGGCGGCGAGCGACGGGCCGGGGAAGCCCGACATCCACTCCGCGACCTCGCCCCAGGGGTTGCCGCGGAACCTCCTCGTCACGGCCTCGCCCGTCTCCGCGTCGAGCGCGCAGACGGTGGTGGACCTGAGGTGTACGTCCATTCCGAAGGCGGTAGAATATCTAGGCACGGGAGCCTCCCAACCTCGTTGCGGCGCGGCTGCGCCTCTGGCACTTCAACAACATTGTCGCAGCCCCGACCCGCGGTCACGAGCGGGGGCTCCTGTCGTTTCCGTGCCCCTGGATTGGGTCATAGTGTCTGTCGTTGCCAAGACACCGGCGTTGCCTTGGTCGCAAGTAGTCATTGGGGACGCTCTTTAATGACTAGTCGTTTAAGAACGCCCCTTAAGAATGACCCCAATGACTACACTCAAAAACGGCGCCCGTCGGCGATGTTGCCGGCGGGCGCCGTTGTCTTGAAGACGAAATGATCTGTTTTCCTCCGTCCCCAAGGGACCATTACAGTGAGTCGATAAAGCGCTGCTGGGCGGCGCGGCCGGCTTCGTCCCACTTAAAGACGCCGGCGTTGTCGAGCACGTGGCCAAACACCACGCCGACCTCCTCGTGCAGGATGTCGATGGCGTTTTCGGCCGTAAGCTCGTCGGCGCGGCGGGCAAAGACGTCCTCGGCCCATGCGGCGTGGCTACGGCATAGATCATCGCCCTCGAGCGCACCGGCAAGGTCGTAGCTGGCATCGGCCTTGGCCGCTAGCAAGTGCTCGCGGACAGCGCCGAGCTCGGGAACCAGGCGCGGCGGAAGAATGGCCAGGCCCATGACCTCGATCAGGCCGATGTTCTCCTTCTTAATATGGTGGTACTCGGCATGCGGGTGGAAAACGCCCAGCGGATGCTCGCCGGTCGTGATGTTGCAGCGAAGCGCCAGGTAGGCCTCGTAGATCTCGCCGCCGGCGTTGCCGCGGGAGTCGACGCGGCGGATGACGGGCGTCACGGTGTTGTGCGCTACGCCGTCGGCTGTGTGCGCGATGACGCCCACCGACTCATCGGTCCACTCGCGCCAAGCGAGGATGATCTTCTCGGCGGCGTCGAGCAGCTGGGCGCGGTCGTGCGAGCGCAGTCGCAGCACCGAAAGCGGCCACTGCAACACGGTACCGCTGACTTGGTCAAAGCCAGGCACGCTAAACTGCGAGACCTCGGTGGCATGCATCATTGGGAACTCGTGCGCGCCGCCCTGGAAGTGGTCGTGCGACAGAATCGAGCCGCCTACGATGGGCAGGTCGGCGTTGGAGCCAATAAAGTAGTGCGGGAACAGGTCGACAAAGTCGAGCAGGCAGGTCAGCCCCTTGCGGTCGACGTGCATCGGACGATGCTCAGAGCTCATGGCAATGCAGTGCTCGTTAAAGTACGCATACGGGCTGTACTGGAAGCCCCAGCGCTCGCCGTTGAGCTGAATGGGGATAACGCGCAGATTCTGGCGGGCGGGGTGAGCGCCGCCGTCGGCTGCGGCAGAGCGTCCGGGATAGCCCTCGTTTTCGATGCAGAGCTGGCAGGCGGGATACTTATCTCCCGTGTTCTTTGCAACGCCGGCCGCGGCAATGTCACGCGGGTCCTTCTCGGGCTTCGACAGGTTGATAGTGATCTCGAGGTCGCCCCAGTTGGTGGAGGTGCTCCATTTGATGTTGCGCGCGATGGCGGCGCGGCGCACGTAGCCGGCGTCGCAGCACAGGCCGTAGAACCAGTCGGTCGCGGCGCGGGGCTCGTCGACGCCCATGCGGCCGTTGAATTCCTCGTTTACAATCGAAGGCCTCGGCATCAGCACGCCCATGATGCGCATGGCGATGCGGTCGCGGCCCGATGCCGTGTCCTCGGCGGCACCGTTGGCGACGGCGGCCTCGGAAAGCGCGGCAAGCGTGCCCTCCAGGTCAAAATCGGGGAGCGTATCGGGGTGCAAGAGCGAGAGCTTCTCGTTCTGCAACGCCCAGGTCATGTCGAGCGCGGGGCCCGTGGCGCCGATGCACTCCAGAATGGTGTTGTAGGCCCAGATGCGGTCGTCCTGTCCGATCATCGATCGGTGGATAGCATACTCAGTCAGGCCCTGCGCAGCCTCGCGCACATCAGTCATTACAGCCATGCCGCGTAAGCCCCCTTGTCAGAGATAGCGTAATGACGGGCAGAGCCCTCGCCCAGCCAGCCGTTCATCTTGGCGATGAAGGTGTCGACCAGGTCGAGCGGCACGAAGGCCTGGATGGTGCCACCAAAGCCGCCACCGTGGATACGGACGGCGCCTCGGCCGTCGAGGACATGCTCGGCCAGTGCCAAGGCGTACATGGAAGGCTGCTCGGAGCCCAGCTTGGCAACGACATTCTGCAGGTACATGGCAGAGCTGGCGCCGGACTCGCGCGTCAGGACCAGGAACTGGTCGATGTCGCCGGCGTTCAGGGCAGCCCAGCGCTTGTCGACTAGGCCGTTTTCGTACCAGTAGTGAACGGCGCGCAGGCAGGCACGGTCGCCCAGCTTGGCGCGCAGCTCGGGGAGTTTGGCGTCAAAGTCCGCCACGTTTACCTCGCACAGACGCGCCTTGCCAAACTCGGCGGCGACGTCCTGCATCTCGCGCGGAACGGCGGCGTAGTCGTCGGTAGCTGCCACATGGTCGGCACCGACCTTAACGAGCACGAGTGCATAGCCGTGATCCTCAAAGTTGAGTTCGAGCTTCTGGGTCTTGGGCTGGGCCTGATCCTCAAAGTCCATGTAGGCGAGTCCGCCCAAGCAAACGGCGGCCTGGTCCATCAGACCGCAGGGCTTGCCGTAGTAGTTGTTCTCGGTGCGCTGGCTCATCTGGGCGAGCGTGACGGGCTCAATGGCGGGCGCGCCCCAGAGCGTCTCCATGGCACGACCGTACGCGGCTTCGACGGCGGCAGAGCTGGAAAGGCCGCCGCCCGAGGGGACGGAGCAGGTAAAGGCAAAGTCGAAGCCTTTGGGCTCAACGCCAAGGGCTGCGACCTCGTGGGCCATACCGCGCACGAGGCTTGCGGACGTGCCCTTCTCGGACTCCTGAACGTCTAGCGTGTCGAGCGCGATCTCAAACGTGGGATAGCCCTCGTCGGCAACGCGAACCTTGTTGGAATCGGTTGCCACGGCGATGCCGTCGACGGCGACATCGAGCGAGCCGGCGATAACGTGGCCACCCTCGTGGTCGGTGTGGTTGCCGCTGATCTCGGAACGGCCGGGCGCGTGCACGTAGAGCACCTGGCGGTCGCCGATGGGGCCAAACTCCTCCTCGAACAGCTTGGTGAGCGTGGCGAATGTCTTTTCGTCGGGGGTGGTCATGGGAGTCCTTTCCTTGGCGCGCACGGGTGGGTTTTGCGTCGTTATGAGTACGTTAACAACTTGAAGCGGCATGAACCAAGTGTTCACAATACCGCACGTTACGGGCTATGTTAACGTACTCATAACACATCGCTTGTCACTTTTTGAGAATCTGGTAATCGGTAGAAATTCAGCCGTGAACGGTACTGCCGTATGGACTTATAAAGCAGAAGAGATGCAGATAGAAAAAGTAGAGTACGTTAACATGCGTCCGACGATAGCGGGCCTCGGCGCGGGATGTATTTCTGCCCGGGCCGGCATTCACGCTATTCAGATCTCGCAAGGGTGAAGGTGATCCTGTGGCAAGGCGCCCGTCCAACGATACCAGTTCGCGTCCGGTCTCCATGGCCGACGTCGCCCGCGCTGCCGGCGTTTCGCAGCAGACGGTTTCGCGCGTCGCCAACGGCTTGCCTAACGTTAACGAGCAGACGCGCCAGCGCGTACAGGCCGCTATGCAAAAGCTCGGCTTTCGTCCGAGTTATGCCGGTCGCTCGCTGCGCGACGGCCGTTATCATTCGGTCGGCCTGTGCGTCAACGATGTCACCAAGTTCGGCAACCTCTCAATGATCGACGGCATCGCCAGCGCTGCTCGCGAGCATAATTGCGCCATCACGCTGGTCGAGATGTCCAAGACCGAGGAGTTTTCGCTTGCCGAGGCCACGCGTCGTATGGCCGCATTGCCGGTGGACGGCATCATTATCGGCATGAGCCGTATGGCGCCCGATTTTGAGACGTTTGATCCACTGCCGGGCATTGGCACGGTCATCGTTACCATGTACGCGCACCCGCGGGTGACCACGGTAGACTCCGATCATTACGGCTGCTCGCTCTTGCTTATGAATCACCTGTTTGAGCTGGGGCATGAGCAAATTCGCTATATTGGCGGCCCGTCGTTCTCGGTCGACGAGCAATTTCGTCGAGCCGGTTGGCAGGATGCGCTCGAGCGTAGGCACATTAAGCCGCAGACGCCGCTCGAGGGCGACTGGTCTGCCAACAGCGGTTACGAGGCCGGCAGATATCTGGCCGAGCACGACCGCACCATGACGGCGATTTACGCGGCAAACGACCAGATGGCAAACGGCGCAATTGCAGCGCTGCGCGATAGTGGCTTGCGCGTGCCCGAGGACGTGAGCGTGGTGGGCGTCGATGATTCGATCGATGATTTTGTGGCACACAACGAGCTCACGACCGTGCGATTTGATCTACATCAGCGCGGACGCGAGGTATTCGAGCATGCGGTTCCCGAGGCGGGTACGGCGGGCAAAACCGTTGCCATTCGTATTCCCGGCCAGCTCATTATTCGACATAGCACGGCGATACCGCGCGCATAGTTTGCGCAGGTAAACGGCGATTTATCGTATTTCAATAACAATCGGTATGGATGCCGGCAGATAACAGCTGGGATACTGCCGAGTGTTATGATAGACGGGTTCTTTTGTCTATCTAGGAGGCTTTGCCTGATGGAGATCACCAAGGATATCCGCTACATCGGTGTCGACGATCACGACATTGACCTGTTCGAGGGCCAGTACGACGTGTCCGAGAACGGTATGGCATACAACAGCTACGTTATCTTGGGCGAAAAGATCGCTGTCGCCGATTCAGTCGATGGCGGTTTTGTCGACGAATGGCTCGGCAACCTCGAGGCCGCGCTCGATGGCCGTACGCCCGACTACCTGGTCGTCCATCACATGGAGCCCGATCACTCCGCCGGTATCGCCGCCTTTATGGAGCGCTATCCCCAGGCACAGATTGTGGCCAGCATGGGCGCCTTCCGCATGATGGTCAACTACTTTGGCACCGACTACCCCGAGCGTAAGATAGTCGTCAAAGAGGGCGACGTGCTCGACCTGGGTGGCCACAGCCTAACGTTTGTCTGCGCCCCCAACGTGCACTGGCCCGAGGTGATCTTCTCCTACGAGTCTACCGACAAGGTGCTCTTTAGTGCCGACGGCTTTGGCAAGTTCGGCGCCAACGACATCGAGGACCCGGAAGGCTGGGCCTGCGAGGCGCGCCGCTACTACTTTGGCATCGTCGGTAAGTTCGGCAAGTTCGTGCAGGCCGTGCTCAAGAAGGCCGCCGACCTGGACATTCAGATTATCTGTCCGCTCCACGGCCCCGTGCTGACCGAGAATCTGGGCTATTACCTCGACACCTACAACACCTGGTCGAGCTATCAGCCCGAGGACGAGGGCATCACGATCGCCTATGTGAGCGTGTATGGCCATCTGAAGGCTGCTGTTGAGGAGCTCGCTTCTGCGCTCGAGGCTCGCGGCCAGAAGGTTTCCGTTTTTGACCTGGCACGCGACGATATGGCCGAGGCCGTTGAGGATGCGTTCCGCTATGACCGTCTGGTGCTCGCCTCCATCACCTATCAGGGCGAGATCTTCCCGTTCATGAGCACCTTTATCCATACGCTTGCCGAGCACGCCTATCAGAACCGTACGGTGGCACTCGTCGAGGCCGGCTCTTGGGCGCCCACCGCTGCCAAGGTTATGACCAAGGAGCTCGAGGGCATGAAGGACATCACCCTGGCGCAGAACAAGGTGACCGTGCTGGGCTCGCTCAACGACGCCTCGCGCGCTCAGATCGAGGTTCTCGCCGACGAGCTTTCCAAGTAGCGATATATCGCTTTTAACGCTCAAACCACCACAAAGGGGACAGGCACCTTTGTGGTGGTTTTTGTTTAAGCGCCGGCGATGACGAGATTTGGGCGGGCGTCGTCGACGATATCGGCGATTGAGGTGGCTACGGTGTGATCGGGGTCGCGGTCCATCACGATGGTGTCGACGTCGGTAAGCTCGGCAAAGCGGTACATGCCACGTCCGTTGACCTTGCTGGCATCCATGAGGGCGACGCTTTGACGGGCGGCACCGACCATAGCCGCTTTGGTCTCGGCCATCTGCGGAAAGTCGGTCGTAAAGCCGCAGCCGGGAACGAAAGCGCCAGGGCACATGACGGCAAGATCGGCGTGGACCATTTGGAGCGCCTGCATGGTAAGTGGGCCGTACAGATAGCGATGGCCTTTGCGCAGTGCCCCGCCCAGCATGACGACATCGACTGAGGGCATGCTCTCGTCGATGTAATCGGCAATGGTAATGTCGGCCGTGATGACGGTGATGCCATCGCGCTGGTCGAGGAGCCGAACGAACTCGAGTGCCGTGGTGCCGGAGTCGACAAGCACCGTGTCGCCGTCGTTAACAAGCCTGATAGCGCTTTGGGCAATGGCTTGCTTGGCGGCAACGTTGACGTTGATGCGGCGATCCTGCGTGGAGACGGTTAGGCGTTTGTGGAGCGACACGGCGCCGCCGTGCGTGCGGCGCAACTTGCCGGACTCGGCTAGCGCGTCCAGGTCGGCGCGGGCGGTGACGGAGGATACGCCAAAGGTCTGGGCGATTTCTGCCACCTGCACAGAGGCGTTATGTTCAAGCATCTCCATGATGGCGGCGCGTCGCTCATCGGCGAAAGCTCGGGTTGTTGCGTGGGCCATAGCTGCTCCATCCTCAGCCTAAATTTGCAGGAATTGTGTTGAGTCTATTTTCGTTCATTTTCTTTTTGAGCAAGTAAACGCCTTTCGATTACTTATCTTTTCTATAAAAGAAAGATGATTCGCTTGAAAACGGTAATGTCGGATAGGGGAATTTAGCCTGAATCCCTTCCGTTTGCTTTTCAAAAACGAGCGTTTTGGCCTGCGTGCCGGCGATATCTCGTACATGCGACAGATGCGATTTTCATACAATGGGCGCAGCAAAATGCAAGGTAAAACGCCTTGCGGACACGTACGCCCGATGTCCAGATGCGGGCGAGGGAGAGGAGCAAACGCTCATGGCACTTGTTACCACCGAAAAGATGCTCAAGGACGCTCAGGCCGGCCACTACGCCGTCGGCGCGTTCAACGTCGAGAACCTCGAGTTTGTTATGGCCGTTCTGGCCGCTGCCGAGGAGACCAAGTCCCCCGTCATCATGCAGACCACCCCGGGCACCATCAAGACCGCTGGTCTGGACTACTTCTACGGCATGGTCAAGGCTGCCGCCGAGCGCGCTTCCGTGCCCGTCGCCCTGCACCTCGATCACGGCGATGGCTATGACCGCTGCATGCAGGCTTTCCGCACCGGCTACACCTCTGTCATGATTGACGGCTCGCACGAGTCCTTCGAGGACAACATTGCCCTGACCAAGTCCGTCGCCGACGCTGGCCGCGCCATGGGCGTGCCCGTCGAGGCTGAGCTCGGTAAGGTTGGCGGCAAGGAGGACGACGGTCCCGCGGTTGAGGGCGAGAGCCCCTACACCGATCCGGCCGAGGCCAAGGAGTTCGTCGAGCGCACTGGCTGCACCTCCCTCGCTATTGGCGTTGGCACCAGCCACGGCGTGTACACGAGCGATCCTCACATCGAGCAGTCCGTGGTCAAGGCCATTCGCGACGCCGTCGACGTGCCGCTGGTCCTGCACGGCACCTCCGGTGTGCCCGATGAGCAGGTTGCCGAGGCTGTGAAGAACGGCATCTGCAAGGTCAACTACGCCACCGAGCTGCGTCAGGCCTACACCAAGGGCTTCATGGCCTACATGGCCGAGAACCCCGCCTGCTTCGATCCCAAGAAGCCGGCCAAGGAGGGCATGCGTGAGATCACTGAGCTGGTTAAGATCCGCATGACCAACCTCAACTCCGTGGGCAAAGCAGAGTAACAGCAAGGGTACTCCGACTCGCTACATATCCCGGGGAGGGACGAGGGCTTAGTTCCCCAATCGTCCTCGGGCATGCAAAAAGCCTCGCTGCGCACTTCGTGCGGCGAGGCTTTTTGCCCCCTGCGGAAAGATTGGGGAACTAAGCCCTCGTCCCTCCCAAGCTGACCTACTCGAGGTCGTCGCCCTTGTGGCGTTAGGGCGGAAAATAATAAGAAGCTTTCGCGCTGCGGAATGATTTTGGAAACTAAGTACGGGGACCCGCCCAAGCCGTTCTGCTCAATCGCCCTTATGGTGTTGGGGCTGAAAGGGTGGGACGCGTGGGTTATTTGGTTGTTAGGGTTAGTAGGTCGTTGGGGGTTTTGAGGTTGTAGGTGGCGTTTGGGATGTCTTGGTGTGATCCCCATGCCGCTCTGGCAAAACTGACCCCTGCTGAAGTTGCGCATTGTTCGTCGTAGACGGTGTCGCCAACGTAGACGACGTTGCCAGGATTCGCGCCCGTACGTCGTAGATATTCGAGCATGGGTGCGGGCGAAGGCTTGTGCTCGGTTGTGTCTTCGACAAGGATGATGTGTTCAAAAAACTTATCGAAGCCAAGGGGTGCAATTTCGTCTGTGTATTCGTCGCGTGCACGTGAGGAGACGATGCCAAGTTTGCAGCCGCTATCGGCGAGTGTTGCGATGACTTCAAGCAAACCTGGAAACACGCTGATGGTGCTTTTAAAGCTGGCGGCAACTTGGCACCAGCGATCCAACGTTGCCTGCGAGTAGATTCCAAGTTTCTCAAGGGCATCCTTGCCGGGTATGCCGAGGGCAAATTCAAGCTCGTGTCGGGGGAGCGTTTTGCCGGTCTCTTCTTGGACAATCTGGACAAGCGATGATAGAACGCTTTCTTCTGTATCTGCCAATGTCCCATCAATGTCAAATACGATATGGTCAAAGTGCTTCATATGATTGCTCCTCTCTGTTGTTTGCCTGCAAGTTTGATGCAGTGACAGAAGAAGGGCTAGCGGGATTTCTGCCTGGTACTATCGAGATTCTGCCTCGTTGCTCGATAGCTCGAAGGAGTGCATCCCATTTGTTCTTTAAATACCTGGCCAAGATGGCTTGCTGTCGCAAAGCCGCATTGGCGCGCGACTGTCTGAACCGTTCGCGTGGTGTGTGCCAAAAGTTCGCAAGCACGGTTTACGCGGTATGCGCGCAGATATGCCGCCGGGGTCGTTCCTGCGCAAGCTTCGATAATGCGGTAACACTCTCTTTCGCTTACGCCGGCTGCAGATGCCATCTGGGGCACATCTACAGCGGCTGCATAGTTTGCGCGGATAAAGTCCAGGATTGCCTTGAACTGTACGTCGCGGCTGGTCATCCAAGAGGCGTTGTCGGAGGAAAAGAGCGGTTCGGCCTTGGCGTAAATCTGAATCCAGAGCTCTGACAAGCTATTCCGAAGCGCCATCTCGTTCTGCGGCCGTTGAAGGTCGTGGTTAAAGGAACTCTTTAGCAAATCGATGAAGGGCATATCGTCGGGGTTGGCGGGCGACCATTTGAGCACATCGACGTCTCGACATTGCAGCAAAGGATTGATATAGCGCTTTTGAAGGCGTCCCGCGGGATCGCCGAGCATCGACGGCTGAAAGATATGCAACATTTGAATGGCTGGTGCCGAATTGGGTGATTGCAGCGTGCTGTGCAAAACGCCGCCGTTGATAAAGCCGGCGGACCCTTCCTCAAAGCGTACGTGCTCATGAGCCGCGCGCGTTCGATAGTCAATCGCTCCCTGCTCCATGTAGAAAAGCTCAACCTCGGAATGCCAGTGCCAGGGGACGGAATTGCCCGGATAGCGAGCGAATTCTGCGCGTTCGGCAATATAGGGCCAGTCTTCGGCGGTCTCGGGAAACGCTTCCTCGCGTCCTCCGCGGTGCAATTCTATGTGATCCATGTTTCGCATGGCATCAGTATAAAGCGCGATGGGCTTAGATTGCTCTTGCCTGTTCGGGGAACGCCTTGTCTAGGGATGCTTGGAGCTTTTCGAAGGATGCTCGTAAGTTGAGGCTCTGATCGGCTGAGCGCTTGGTTTTTGTGGTGGGGGAGTCGAGGAGGCCGTTTCTCTGCGTCGGGGGGAAGGAGAAAAGGTTTGCATGTTTTAGGGATGGCTGCTGTGCTGCGTCATTGGAAGAATGCATGCTTATGCGGCCTCCTCGATGTCCACCAAAAGATTGCGCACGGGGTGTGCTGCTAGGTCCCGTGCGTTGGCAGTATTATGCCGCGAGCGCAGATAAGGAAGCGCTAAAGAAAGGCTTAACCTGGTTTAGTGTTACGATGAAACTGCAGGTCAGAGGTATCGAGTAACACTCTTGAAAGGTTTTGAGCTTAAGGGCTTTCTAAGGTTTGTGACGTGGATGTGGCGCGGACGTGCGGAGCGTGTGAATGCTCGCTGTTAGCGCTGCGGCTCTGTGGCGCGCACCTGCTCGATGACCTTTTCCATCGTGGCGTCGATGCGGTCTTTTTTGAGTTCGCATTCCCAGATGGTTATGGGCGTCCAGCCCATTTGAGTGAGCGCTGCCACAGCAGCACGGTCGCGCTCGACGTTGCGACGGAACTTTGCCTCCCAAAACTCAACGTTGCGCTTGGGCTGGCTTGGGTTGCACTTGGGGCAGCGGTGCCAAAAGCAACCGTTGACGAAGATGGCGATCTTGCGGCCGGGGAAGGCGATGTCGGGCTTGCCGGGTACCTTCCATTCCAAACGATAGCCCGTAAGGCCCGCGGCCCGTAGGCGCTGACGTACGAGCAGCTCGGGCTTGGTGTTGGCGCGCTTGTTGCCCTTCATGGACTTTTTGATGGCGGCGCGACGGCGGACCAGTTCGCGCTCGTCAGCGGAGAGGTCCGAGGTATCGATGCCGTCGAGCAGACCGGGCTTGGGACGCTTTTTGCTGCGGCGTTTAGGTGCGCGCTTGGGTTTGGTGGCGGGTTTGTCGGTTGTGTTGGGCGCGGCGTCATCGGCGGAGCTTGCCTCAAGCCGATCTTCCTTTAACTCAATCAGAGCATCAATGAGCCCCTTGTCGGCGGGCATCCATTCCACCGTGGCAAGCGAGGTGCGTGGAATCCAGCGGATATCAAGCTGGCGGTCGTGTTTCTGGGGCTCATCGGATTCATCGGCGAGCGAGCAGTAGTAACACTCCATGGAGAGATGAAAATCGGGGTAGTCATACTCAACGGTGTAGAAATCACGCAGGTTGGTGACTTTTACCTGTAGCTCTTCCATAAGCTCGCGGCGCACGGCGTCTTCGGGTGTCTCGCCGCGCAGAAGTTTGCCGCCCGGGAACTCCCATAGTCCCTGCATGTTGCCGTAGCCGCGCTGCACGGCAAGCAGCTCGTCAGATCCTTCCTTGCGAATGATCCCAGCGGCAACATGAACAGTCTTCAACAGGAGCCCTTCCTCAACATCAAAACGTTCCCTGCACTACCTTACACAACGGTAAGGCAAGCGTAAGCCATATCGATGGTAGCCGACTCGGCTCCTTGCGACTATAGATGCCGTAGACTAATCGCAAGAAAGGACTCGGTATGCAAACCACGCAAACGGCGACCCCGGTACTGGAGGTCGCGCATCTCGAAAAGGTATATGGAACACTGGGCAACGTGACCCGCGCGCTCAACGACGTCAGCTTTACCGTCAACCGCGGCGAATTCGTCGGCATCATGGGCGCCTCGGGCTCGGGCAAGTCGACGCTGCTCAACTGCGTGTCGACCATCGATAGCGCCACGAGCGGCACCATTCGCATCAACGGCCAGGATGTGACGCGCATGAAGCAGGCCAAGCTTTCGCAGTTCCGCCGCGAGGAGCTGGGCTTTATCTTCCAGGACTCCAACTTGCTCGATACGCTCACGGCGCGCGAGAACATCGCCCTGCCGCTCACCATCGCCCGCACAAACTCGGCAGAGATCTCGACCCGCGTGCAGGATGTAGCCGCGCGTCTGTCTATCAGTCAGGTGCTCGACAAGTATCCCTACCAGATGTCCGGCGGTCAGCAACAGCGCGTTGCCGCGGCTCGCGCACTCGTCACCGACCCAACTATGATCATGGCCGACGAGCCCACCGGCGCCCTCGATTCCAAGAGCGCCCGCCTGCTGCTCGAGAGCCTGGAGGCGCTCAATCGCCGTCTGCGCGCCACCGTGCTCATGGTCACGCACGACAGCTTTGCCGCCAGCTACACGAGCCGTGTGCTGTTTATCCGCGACGGCAAGATTTTCACCGAGCTGCGCCGCGGCGACACCGACCGCCGAGAGTTCTTCGACCGCATTATGGAGGTCGTTGCCATGATGGGCGGTGAGGGCTCCGATGCTCTGTAAACTCGCTTGGGGCAACGTCCGCCGCGCCGGCCGCGTTTACCTTGTCTACTTGCTGACGCTCACCCTGGGTGTCACGGTCTTCTATGCCTTCAATACCGTCTCGATGCAGGTCGACATTGCCGGCATCAAGGAGGAGGGACTGTCCGAGCTCATGGGCAGCATGCTCGGCTACCTGACGTACTTTTTGGCCGGCGTCATGGCCTTTTTGATGGTGTATGCCAACAACTTCATCATGAAGCGCCGCAAAAAGGAGTTCGGCCTGTACCAGGTGCTCGGCATGCGCCGCGGGCGCGTCGCCACGATCATGGCGCTCGAGACCGTATTTGTTTCGGTCGGCGCTTTTGTCGCCGGCATTGTGCTGGGCGTGGGGCTCTCCCAGCTCATGACATTCTTTACGGCCTCGCTCTTTAAGACGCAGATCGCTAATTTCCACTTCTTTTTCTCGGTGCATGCGTTCAACCTGACCCTTGCCTGCATGCTCGTGATGTTTGTGCTCACGCTGCTGCTGAACCTTCGCGCCGTGCGCCGCACCAGGCTCATCGAGCTTATGGGTGCCGAGCGTCGCAACGAGAGCATCAAGACGCGCAACCCCTGGATCGCGATTGCCATCTTTGTCGTGGGCGTGGTGCTGGTGGGCGTGGCCTATTACCGTCTGCTGCGCGACGGGTTCCCGCTCACCGCGACGGAGGGTAAGCTGCAGGAGGCCATGAACCAGTTCGGTATCACCACGGCCATGGTTACGGTGAGTACCTTTGCCCTATTTTGGGGACTTTCGGGCATGCTCATCAAGCTGCTGCAGAGCCTGCGCAGCGTGTATTGGCGCGGCCTCAACATGTTTACCGTGCGCCAGCTTGCGGCCAAGGTCAACACGGTGTGCTTTTCGATGGGCGTTATCGCGATGATCCTGTTTCTGGCCATTACCTCGGTGACCTGCGGCATGTCGATCGCCAACGTGATGAACGAGAACCTGGAGCGCTATACGCCGGCGGATATGTCGCAGACGTATATCTATTACGCGTCCGATAGGCTCGACTACTACAAGAAGTATGTCAATCCTTCCGAGGCCGATCGCATGGTGCTGGCAGACGCAACGGTCGATTTGTACGCTGCATGGCACGGTGACCGTATCGATCCCGATAACGTTGCGGAAAGTATCAAGGGCAAGTCGGCAGATAATGGCAACGAGGCCGGAAAGAAGGTCAATATCGCCGATGTTGCCGGCGAGCATGTGCAGATTGATTCGTATCTGAGCTATACGCTTGGCGGCTCGGATCCTTCGGTGACGGCGGGCGAGATGTGCAAGGCCATGGGCGAAAAGCTCCCCAAGGCGCTCGAGGGTAGCAATGCCGATGATATGGGCCTGTTTGTGACGCCGGCGAGCCAGTACAACAAACTGCGCCAGATGATGGGCGAGGAGCCGGTGAACATTGGCCGCGACCAGTACTTGCTTACGTGCGATATGGGCGGCGAGTTGGGCGACCTGTACACCAAGTACATGGCTGGGGGCCATACCCTCACCTTGGGCGGACATGAGCTCAAGCCCGCAGCCGATAAGTCGGACGAGGACACGGCTGCCATCGCCAACTCGGCACTCGGCAGCAATCCCGGTACCGTGGTCGTAGCCGACGAGCTGCTGTCCCAGCTTAACCTGCAGCCGTATTCCAGTAATCTGCTCGTTAACTACAAGCAGGGGATGGATGTGACCAAGGCAGACGAGAGCATTAAATACACCATGCTCGACAATCTGCTCGTTGACGGCAAGGAGCCGGGGTCGTGGGGAATCTTCATGACACGCTCCGAGATCTATACGCAGGCGGCGCAGATGAACGGCATGATTAGCTATCTAGCCATCTATATTGGCTTTGTACTGGTCGTTGCATGTGCGGCAATTCTGTCGATCCAGCAGCTCTCCAATGTGGCCGACGGAAGCCGCAGCTATCGCGTGCTGGCGCAGATCGGCTGTGACGACCGCCAGATTCGCCATTCGGTGATGGCGCAGCAAGCGGTGTTCTTCCTGTTCCCGCTGACAGTGGGTCTGGCGCACTCCTTTGTGGCGCTCAAGGTGATCATCGAGCTGGTGAGCACGTTTGGCAACATGAGCATCGGCGGCACGGCGGGCCTCACATGTGCGATTTTCCTGGCAGCCTATGGCGGCTATTTCCTGGTGACCTACCTCATGAGCACCGGCATGGTGCGAGCCGCCATCGCCACCCGCTACAGCGAGTAGCAAGCGGGCAAAACCGCCTCAAAACCAGCGCGAACAACCGCCGCGAAGAGGATCGGATCCCTTTCGCGGCGCTTGTTCGCCTATCTGGAGCGCCTCAAAACCAAGTGAGTAGGCTTTTTTGGATCTGCCGAGCATATCACGACAAGTGCTCAATAAAACCGCAGGTCAGCGCTGTGGCGTTTTGGGGCGTGCTCGGCATCCCGCCAAAAGCCTACTCACTTGGTTTTACTGCTAGAAAACCGCCGCGAGGGAAAGTAGCTCCCTCGCGGCGGTTTTGGCATTTGCCCAGATAAAACCTGCCAAAATAAACCTGTCCCTTTTTGGTAGGTTATCGTTTCCAAAAGTGGAGGATCAGGGTCGTACGGTTTTGCTGCTCGGTTTTGACCAGGATGTTGTGGATGTGGGTCTTGACGGTACCCACGGCAAGGAAGAGCTCGTCAGCGATCTCTTGGTTCGATTTGCCCAACACAACCAGACGCATGACTTCGGTTTCGCGGTTGGAGAGCTTGTAGGCGTTGCGATAGAAGGGCATCTGCTCTTCGATGTGTCGATCAAGATCGCTGACGTTCTTTTCCTCGGGCGCCTCCTGCATGCGAATCGAAAGCACGTGATAGGCATAGATGATCAGCAGAATCGCAAAGTAGCACGCAAAGATGTTCTCGCTAAAGTTGCGCTCGGACAGGTACAGCTGCAGCCAAGAGGGTGCCAGGCTCATGGGAACAACAAGGATGTTGTAGAAATCCTCGGCAACGATGCACCCGACCAGAATGGCGCCGATAATGAGGTGCTTTCGTTGATTGTTGACGCGCGCCTTAAGCTCGACCTGCGTGCTTTTATGCGCCGTCCAAAAGATATACAGTCCCACAAATACAAGGAATACCTGACGCATCGTGTAGTAGAGCCATTGATGCATGGGGCCGTAGGGGACAGCGACAATGATCAGCAGCTCGCTCAGGAAGAACGTTGCGACGGGAATAACAAACTGCTTTTTTGAATGTTTGTCGAGCAAGTCCATGGCAATGAGCCAGATAAAAGCTTGTGAAGCGGTCGCCACAAGGGTCCGCAACACAGGCATGGTAATTGAGTAATAGTCGCTGGCTGGAAAACTCTGGTTTTGCAACGTGTATTCAAAAAAGAAGATCTCGGTCATCTCGATGGCATAGCAAATAAAAACGCCGCTGCCATAGATAAAGAAGCGTCGACGAGACGAGGCATAGGCGGCAAGCGAAAGCACTGCCGTCACAATACAGATCACGAGTATCGCTAGGGTATAGAAGAACATCAGGGTGTTCATCTGCCACCCTCCCATCTCATTTCATCTATGGCCGAGCCCTGTATACCTTGTGGGATATAGACGTCTCAACCCTTCGTTCCATTGCGGATTAGGCGCCGAGATACAGCATAGCCGTATGCCGTTCGCGGTTCTAGGTAGTAAACCCCCTGCAAGCTGGCTACCTGCGGGTTTATATTGGTTTAGAGGGGGTGTAACTCCGTGAACGGTCTTTAATCCCGAATAAACTAGGTAAAAATTGCATACGGGTGAATGATGGTCTTGTCAACACGAGGCGTGATGTTCGAGCGCCTCATAGCAATAGTCGGCACGACCGGCGGAAAGGAATCGACATGGCGTTGCCTAAGGATTTCATCGACACCAACGACTTCACCAAAGAGCAGATCCTGGCTATCGAGGATCTTGGCCTGGCAATGAAGAAGGCCATCAAGGTTGACGGTTATTATCCGCACCTGCTCCGCAACCAGAGCCTTGGCATGATCTTCCAGCAGGTTTCCACCCGCACCCGTCTTTCCTTCGAGACCGCCATGTGCGACCTCGGCGGCCACGCTCAGTTCTATGGCCCTGGCACCATTCAGCTCGGTGGCCACGAGTCCCTGGGCGACACCGCTCGCGTCATGGGCGACCTGCTCGACATCATGATGGCTCGCGTTGACCGTCACAAGGACGTCGTCGGCCTCGCCGAGGGCTCCGCTGTGCCCGTCATTAACGGCATGTCCGAGTTCAACCATCCCACGCAGGAGATGGGCGACCTCATGACCATGCTCGAGAACCTCCCCGAGGGCAAGAAGATCGAGGACTGCACCCTGGCCTTCATCGGCGACGCCACCCAGGTCTGCGTCTCCCTCATGTTCATCGCCTCCAAGGTCGGCATGAAGTTTGTCCAGTTTGGACCTAAGGGCCACCAGATCCCCGACGGCGGCCTGCACGTTGGCACCGTCGAGGAGCGCGCCGAGTTCGGCAAGCAGATGATGGCCATCGCCGAGGAGAACTGCAAGGTCTCCGGTGGCTCCATCGTCATCTCCGACGACATCGAGTGCATAAAGGGCGCCGACTTCATCTACACCGACGTGTGGTATGGCCTGTACGACGAGGAGGTCTCGGGCGAGAACTACATGGACGTGTTCTATCCCAAGTATCAGGTCACCATGGACATGATGAACTTTGCCGGCCCCAACTCCAAGTTCATGCACTGCCTGCCGGCCACCCGCAACGAGGAGGTCGTCGACGAAGTCATGGACGATCCCGAGCGCTCCCTGTGCTGGGTCGAGGCCGAGAACCGCAAGCACTCCATCCGTGCTCTCCTTGCCGCCCTGGGCAAGCGCACCCCGCTCAACGACGAGGGTGTCGAGTACTCCGCCAAGGCTGAGCTCCACGCCGCTCTCGAGGCTCTCGAGCAGCTCTAAGCCTCAAGGCTTCTAAAAGCACGTTTGCGGGCGGCGGATGCTCGTCTCCTGTCGCCCGCTCACCGAGGCCCAAGCAATTGCCTTAATACCTTAGGGCCTCGGATCTGTCCAAGACTGAGCGAAGGAGCTCATCATGAGCGACGGAAAGAAAAAGCTTTCCTTCTTGACGGTCATTTCGACCATCATCTGCGTCGTCTTCGTTTGCGAGGCCGCCGCTCCTGCTGCTGCCATTGGCAACCAGCAGTTCTTCTGGTGGATCTTCCTGATCCTGACCTTCCTGCTTCCCTACGGCATGGTTGTCGCCGAGCTCGGTACCACCTATGACGGCGAGGGCGGCATTTACGACTGGGTACGCGATGGCCTGGGCGACAAATGGGGCGCCCGCATCTCGTACTACTACTGGGTCAACTACCCGCTGTGGATCGCCTCGCTGGCTACCATGTTCCCCGACATTTTGGGCATGGTCTTTGGCGTCGAGTTCAACTTGATCGCCAAGATGGGTATCGATCTTGCCTTTGTGTGGATCGTCTACCTCATGGGCCGCTCCAAGGCGGCCGACTCCGAGTGGGTCCTTAACGGTGGCGCCATCATCAAGGTCGCCGTCGCCGTTATCGTTGGCGCTTTGGGCATTTGGTATGCCATGGAGAACGGTTTTGCGAACGACATGTTCGCTGCCACCTTCCTGCCCGAGCTCACCAACACCAACGCTCTCGGCTACCTGTCGATCATCATCTTTAACTTCATGGGCTTCGAGGTCATCTGCACCATGACCGACGACATGGCCGATCCCGCTCGCGATATCCCCAAGGCTATCATCGTCGGTGGCCTGTCCATCGCCGTGATCTACCTGTTCGCTGGCTTTGGCATCGGCGCCGCCGTGCCGGCCGACTCCATCGATCCCGACTACGGCATGATCGTCGCAGTCCAGACTATGGTGGGCGACTCCATGATCTTTAAGGTCATCTGCATCGCCTTCCTGATCACCCTGTTCGCCAACATGGCCGCTTGGTCCTTCGGCGTTAACTCCGTTGCTCGCTACGCTGCCGAGCACGGCAACATGCCCAAGGTCTTCGCCTCGATGATTTCGGATGACGACATGCCCAACGGCGCCAACCTGGTCAACGCCGTCGTTGCCTCCCTGGTGCTGTGCCTGCAGCTCGTTCCCATCGACGCCATCTCCAACGGCGTCTTCTGGATGCTCTTCGGCACCTCCGTCGTCTTCCTGCTGCTGACCTACATCCCGATGTTCCCGGCGTTCCTCAACCTTCGCAAGAACGACCCCGACCGCGAGCGCATCTTCACGTTCCCGTTTAAGGGTGCCATGATGAAGGTCATGCTGGCCATCCCTTGCATCGAGCTGATCCTGGCCATCGTTGCAACGCTGGTGCCGCTCTCTGCCGCTGAAATTGGCGACAAGCTCCCGATGATCGTTATCTTCATCGTGCTTCTGCTCATCGGCGAGGTTGTCCGCGTCGTCAGCGCTAAGGGCCGCGAGACCGAGTACAAGGGCCTCACTCCCGAGCTGGCAGCTCAGCGTCTCGCTGAGGAGGCTGCCGAGGCCGAGGAGAACTAGAGCTCCCGGTTCTGGGGCTCCAACCCTCCTCGCGTACCAACGTGCGCTTCGTCGGGCTTGTCGCTCCCGACTCTGGGCACTCTAGCCTCTTCGAGGGCGTGCCCAAAGCGACAAATTTGCTCACTATTTCCTGGGGCGGGTGCGAGCGATAGCTCCGGTAGCCACCGCCCGCCCCAACCTCTCTCTCGTATCCTTCGTGCGTTTGTCTCCACGCACTTGGTTACGTTGCCGCTCGTCGGTGCGGCTCCGTGAAAACCGGCACCGGGCGCCCCGACCTTTGCCGGGGGACGGGCGCCCACTATCTCTTGGTTTTAGGCTGCGGGTAATCCGCCCGCGGCAAACGATCGTTCGATTTGGAGGAAATCTTATGCGTACGATCACCGAGTCCGAGTCCACCCCCAAGGCCGACGGCTTCTTTATGCCCGCCGAGTTCGCCCCGCAGGATCGCGTGTGGATGGGCTGGCCCCACCGCACCGACACCTGGGCCCACGGCGCCAAGCCTGCTCAGAAGCAGTATGCCGCCATCGCCAGCGCCATCTCCGAGTTCACCCCGGTCTATATGTGCGCCAACCAGGTCGACTATGCCAACTGCAAGGCCGTCTTCGAGAACGACGAGAACGTCACCGTTATCGAGATGACCACCGACGACGCCTGGTTCCGCGACACCGCCGCCACCTACGTCATCAACGGCAAGGGCGAGAAGCGCGCCAACCACTGGCACTTCAACGCCTACGGCGGCCTCGTCGACGGCCTGTACTTCCCGTGGGACAAGGACGAGCAGATCGCCCTCAAGATGGCTGAGCTCTCCGGCTGCCGTCGCTATCGTCCCGACGACATGATTCTCGAGGGCGGCTCCATCACCGTCGACGGCGAGGGCACCCTTGTCGTGACCGACCAGTGCCTGCTTTCCCCGGGCCGCACCTGCTCTGCGGTTCTGGAGGAGGAAGAGGATCCCGAGTCCATCTGGCCCAAGTTCCACAAGAAGTTTGAGCCCTGGAGCGAGGAGCTTCGCGCCTATATGGACGAGCACCTCAAGGATTACCTGGGCGTCGAGAAGGTCATCTGGGTCAAGGAGGGCATCGACCCCGAGGAGACCAACGGCCACATCGACGACGTCGCCACGTTCATCGCTCCGGGCGTCATGGCCTGCATCTGGACCGACGATCCCGAGTATCCGTTCTACGAGCAGTGCCACGCTGCCTACGAGACCCTCTCCAACGCCGTTGACGCCAAGGGCCGCAAGATGAAGGTCTACAAGCTCTGCATGCCTGTGAACCCGCTGTTCATGGACCAGGCTTCCTGCGACACCATCGACGCCGACGAGAACGCCGAGCCGCGCGTTCCCGACGAGCCGCTGATCGCCTCCTACATGAACTACCTGGTCACCAACCACGGCGTTATCGTCCCGCAGTACGGCGACGAGAACGACCAGCTGGCCGTTGACACGCTCCAGAAGATCTATGACGAGGTCTGGGGCGAGGGCGTCTACAAGTGCATCGGCGTTCAGTCCGAGCAGGTCGTCTTCGGCGGCGGCAATATCCACTGCATTACCCAGCAGGAGCCCTCGGCGTAACTCAGGCACGCCACCTTGGCGTTCACTCGTCGCTTACGTAGCGTCAGTACGCTACGCTCCTCGTTCGCGCCAATCTGGCGCACCTGAGCACGCCGAGTAAACGTCTGACTTTCCGAGCCGTGATGCTTCGGGAACCCAGCCGATCAATCGGACGGTCGGTGAATCGGACCATCTCGGGGCATTGATGGTCGGTTTATTCGATGTCTTGGTCGGTTGGGTTTTTCTTTGGGCACTCCGTTGCCTCCACTTCGGAGTGCCCTTTTCTTTGATTGAGTACGCGTCTGGCCTGGGATTTTTTGCGGGTTAGGCCAATTGTTCGCTTGAATTTCCCAGGTCAGACGCGTCTTCAATTGCCGAAAGTTATCGGTCGTGAACGCGGCCGTTTTGATCGGAGTATCTATGTACCAGCGTATCGTTATCTACACGCGCCTGTTCCGCGAGCGTTGGTCCAACAAATGCATCCTCTCCTCTCTCTGGGATGGCACCTGCACCGGTGACGCGGCCTGCAACCCTACCTTGGGCTGCGCCTTCGGTACAGATGCCATCCTTTTTGCTGTAGGGGGCGCGCGCCATGGCAGGTAAAAAGTTCTCCCTGATCGAGGTCATCCTTTCGGTTATCTGCGTCGTGTTTACCATCGAGGCGGCGGCTCCGGCATCTGCCATGGGTAACGTACAGTTCTTCTGGTGGATTTTCCTTATCATTACGTTTTTGCTTCCCTATGGTCTGGTGGTGGCCGAGCTGGGTACGGCGTTTGATTCCGAGGGCGGCCTGTACGATTGGGTTCGCTTGGGCCTGGGCGACCGTTGGGGCGCCCGTTGCTCTTGGTGCTACTGGGTTAACTTTCCGCTGTGGGTGGCAAGTATCGCCTGCATGTTCCCCAGTGTCATTAATGCGGTGTGGGGTATCGAGTTTTCACTCGGGATCCGAATTGCCATCGAGATTGCCTTTGTGTGGGGCGTCACGGTCATGGCAATGCAGCCGGTGGCGGAGGCCGATTGGGTTATGGACGGCGGCGCCGTCATCAAGGTGCTCATTACCGCTGCGGTGGGAATCGTCGGCATTTGGTTTGCCTGCAATAACGGCTTTGCCAACGACATGTCGTTTAAGACCTTCATTCCAGATCTGGGCGACACCAATTCGTTGACGTACCTATCGATTATCCTGTTCAACTTTATGGGCTTCGAAGTGGTCGCGACCTTTGCCAGCACGATGAAGAACCCGTCGCGTGATATCCCCAAGGCGGTTATTGCCGGTGGCGTGGCCATTGCGGCGATCTACATCATCTGTGGCATTGGCATTGGAGCCGCGGTTCCCACCGAGCAGCTTTCACTCGATTCGGGCATTGTGGACGCAGTCGCCGCTATGGTGGGGCGCACCCACCCGCTGACGATGGTCGTGGGCGTGGCCTTTTTGGTGACGCTGTTCGCCAATATGATCTGCTGGAGCTTTGGCGTCAACAACGTAGCGAGCTATGCCGCACGTCACGGCAACATGCCGCGCCCCTTTGCGCTGGTGTCCAAAAAGACCGGCATGCCCAACGGCTCGGCGCTCATTAACGGCTGTTTTGCCAGTCTGGTGCTGCTGCTCCAGATTCCGCTGGGTGAGGGTTCCGACGTCTTTTGGGTCTTCTTCTCGATGAACGTCGTCTTTCTGCTCATGAGCTATATTCCCATGTTCCCAGCGTTTTGGCGTCTGCGCAAGCACGATAATCGCTCGCGTGTGTTCCGTGCGCCTTTCGAGGGCAAGGTGCTCGCGGTGGCGCTTGCGATTCCCGTGGTGGAGCTCGTGCTTTCGATTGTTGCTACGATTGTGCCGCTCAACAGCTCACCTGCCGAGATGGCAAAGTTGCCGATTCTCGCGGGCGTAGTGATTGGCCTGTTATTGGGCGAGGTTTCGCGCCTCATATCGCGCCGCGGCCGCAGCATCGACAATCCCGGCGTTGGCGCAAGGGGGACAGGTCGCTTTGCACCAAAACAGTAGCGCCGCGAGTTGTGCGGCGCTAGTTGCATCTTGGATTACTGCTCACGCTGCTCGGGATCAGATGCGAGCTTGGGTGCAAAGTAGGGGACGTGGCCCAGGTAGGGGCAGCTGTCCGAACGCGCCTCAACGGCGCAGGGGACATCGTCGTAGGTCATGGAAGAACCGAGTCGGGTGATGGCCTTGGCGGCGGGCGCGACGAGCATCTTGAGCGGAGCGATCGGTGTCATGGCATCTCCTTTCATCGGTGAGACACAGCTTGTTTATCTAAACGATACAGTACGTTTAATCGGTGAGTCTAATCTTGCGGCAAAGAATCTGTCAACATCCTCACAGCATCTAGACAGGGGAGGCGGGCATGAGTTTCGCGTTCTATATCTACACCACGATTATCATGGGTGTGGCTCTGGTGACCAGTGCCGTGGCATTGGTGGTTTGGCTCATGACGCGCCGTCGCGACAGCCTCGTGGCCGCGGCGGGTTTTTTGCTCTATATGCTCGATATGTCGGTCATCTTTTTTGACGAGTACAATCGGCTCAAATACGACTACGCCGTTACCTTTAGCGAGCCGCTGCAGCACCCCTTGCTGCGCTGCGTGCTTGGTATTGCCATCTATGCCTGCGTGGTGCTATGGATGTTTGCGCGCTTGCGCAAAAGGCCGACGTCGCGCATGCTCGGACTTGCTATCGTGCCGTTTTCAATCTTGCAATTGCTGCTGGTGCCTCGCAGCGGTGCTGCCGGAGAGATGCAGCAGTATCTCTTTTGGCTCACGCGTGACCTGGGCAATGTAGGATGTCTTGCCTATGCCGCCTGGCATTACCGGCACAGGGCCACGCGTGTTGAGAAACTCGACCTCGACCGCTCAAAGCTCTTTTGGAAGGTGGCACTCGTTCTTGCGTTTTGCGTAATCGCCGAGGACACCTACATGATTTTGCTCTGCCGCCCCGACTCTCAAAACCCCGTCATCAGCCTCTTTTTGTGGTATCTGTCCGAGCGCAATATCTCCGAAAACGTGCTGCTCGTGGTATGTGCGGTCCAACTCTTTTGCCAGTTTAGCCATATCCTGCGTGTGTATGCCCGTCATCCGCGTGCCGATGAGGACGTGGCGGCCCAGAGCGCAAGCTCTGGGGACGACCTCGCATCGCGTGTGGTGATCTATGCCGATGCCCACAAGCTGTCGCGACGTGAGCAGGAAGTGCTCACGCTGGTGCTGAAGGGCAACGACGCCCAAAACATCGCCAGCGAGTTGGTCATCAGCCCTGGCACGGTCAAGGCACACTTGCATCGCATCTACGTTAAAAGCGGCGTCTCCAACCGAGATGACCTCATAGATGCCTTTTGGCGTTCCTAGTCCTATTCTTTCTTGCATGCGGGTCTTGCCGTGTGGGCGGGCACGCCGTTGGGCGTAATGACGCGGTAATAATCTCAGACAATAAACCTGCAGGTAAAGCGTGTAAACCTGCTTAAACTGACCGTTTGCGGTCCCTGGCCTTGGCACGGATTTGCCCCTGTGTATCAATGGGTGTAGCGCGAAGCCGCGGACGTGGGACAGACGTCCGAGCACGGCTTGTAGGCACGCGCCGATGCGGGAGCGCTACGCTCCCAACCGAGTGCCCACGCGGGCGGTGCGTCCGCGTTGCAACCAAAGATGCCTGAGGAGGCTCACATGGACAAGGCTGATGTAGTTATCAAGAGCAACGCCGTCTTTACCGGCGATGGGCTCGAGCCGTTTAAGGGCGGCGTTGCCGTGCGCGGTGATAAGATTGTTGCCTGCGGTGACGATGCTCACCTGGCACCGTTTATCGGTCCCGATACCGAGGTGCGCGACTTTGGCGACCAGCTCGTCATGCCCGGCCTGATCGACTCGCACACGCATTTTGCCCAGGGCGCGTTTATGACCGACCCCGATTTTGCCGTCAACCTCATTGACTGCACCAGTTTTGAGATGGCGATGGAACGTGTCGTGGCGTTTGCGGCCGACCATCCCGATAACGAGTGGATTCTGGGCTGCCAGATTATCCAGTTCCAGTGGGATGTCCCCGAGATGCCCACGGCCGCGATGATCGATGAGTACATCTCCGACCGCCCGGTCTTTCTGCAGCAGGTTGACTTGCATACCTTTAGCGCCAATACCTGCGCCATCAACAAGGTGGGAGTAACTTCGCAGACGCCCGATCCCGCAGGCGGCAAGATCCTTAAGGATGCCGAGGGCAATCTGACGGGCGTGTTTTCCAACAACGCCGGCGCCTTCTTTATGGACGAGGTCTACGACCCAGCGCCCGAGGTTGTTGACGCGTCGTTTGCAAAAACCGCCCGGCGCGCCAATGCCCTGGGAATCACTACGGTCGGCATGGTCAATCCTACGTTTGTGAGCATGGAAAACCCGTATGCGGTGTTGGCAGGTCTTAATGCCAAGGGCGACTTGCCGCTGCGCGTGTTCCTGTACACCGACCTGTTCGAAAACGAGTCCTTGACGCTCGAGCAGATCAAGGAGAAATACGCCTTCCCGGGTACGCAGGTGGAGTGGCACGGCTTTAAGCAGTTCCTTGATGGTGTGTGCTCCGACCATACCGCCTGGATGCTTGAACCCTATAGCAACGCACCCGACACCTGTGGTGAGCCCGCGGAGGAGCCGGAGCGCATCCGTGCTGCCATCCTGAGGGCGCAGGAATGGGGCGTTGACACGCGCATCCATGCAATCGGCGATCGCTCGGTGCGTTTTGTGCTCGATTGCTTTGAGGAGGGCGAGCGCTTGCATGGCAAGCGGGATTGTCGCCACTCCATGGAGCACAACGAGACGGTTCAACCCGAGGATATGCCGCGTTATGCCGAGCTCGGCGTCTGCCCCGGCATGCAGCCGTGGCACATGCTGCTCGATATGCCCGATCTCGCCAAGGACGATGCCGTGGGTCCCGAGCGTGCCGCGCTTTCGTGGCCCCTGCATAGCCTGCTTGCCAGCGGAGCCGTGGTGCACCTGGGCAGTGACTTCCCCGTTGTGGGCTTGGAGCCCATGGAGGAGGTGTACGGCGCGGTCTTCCGCATGCTCGAGGACGGCTCCAACCCTGAGGGCTGGTTCCCCCAGGAGCGCATTACCATGGCCGAGGCTCTGCGCGCCTACACCTATGGCAGCGCCTACGCCATGCATGCCGAGGACCGCATCGGCACGCTCGCGTGCGGCAAGCAGGCAGATATCTGCGTGTTCGACCGCAACCTCTTTGACTGCGAACCGGCTGAGGTCCTCGAGGCCACGGCGTCTCTCACGATGATTGCCGGCAAGGTGGTCTACGAGGCCTAGCGGGGCTGCTGCATCGCTGGGCGGTGCCACAGCCTGTGCGTGCCGCCCATCCATCCATCCATTCATCAATCTCTCATGGAAAGGGGAGAACAATGGCAGAAGAAACAACCGCCGCTGTTGAGGAGGAGCGTGAGCTTGCCTCGCAGCCGATTCCCGGCCTGGTGCGCAAGTACACCATCATCACCGGCCAGGGTATGCTTGCCCAAATCATCATGGTGGTCCTGGAGGGCCTTGTCATGGGCTGGGGCTTGGGTGCCCACGGCCTGGCATGTGTCTCGATCATCATGTCGGTCGAGTACATTAACCTGGCCTTTGGTAACCTGTTTGGCACCGGCGTGCCCGCCGTGGTGGGCAACCTTTTGGGTGCCGGCGACATTAAGGGCGCCAGCAAGGCGTTTAGCCAGGGCTTTTGGCTTACCACGATTGTGAGTGTGCTGCTTGCTGTGGTGATGGCTGTGTTTACCGAGCCCATCTGCGCATTCTTCGGTGCCACGCCCGACATCATGGCCGATACCGTTGCCGGCGTGCGCACCTTCTCCGTGCTGCTGCCGCTCACGGTCATTGGTCAGATGGTCACCGCCGTCATGCGTGTGGACGAGAAGGTTCAGATCCAGGCCAACCTCATGACCGTGTCTGCCATCGTCGCTATCTGCTGGCTTGCGCTTTCCACGTTTGTACTCAAGCTTGGCGTTATGGGAGCTGGCGTGTACTACGGTCTTTCCATCGGTATCTGGGCCATCGGTATCTTCTGGTTCATCGGTGGTAAGAAGTCGCAGCTCCAGATCAGCGCCGCCGACCTCAAACTCGACATGGCCATCTGCGGCCAGATCATCAAGATTGGTTTCCCGTTCTTTTTGGTGCAAGCTGCCACGTTCATCTTCAACACCGTTGCCAACTCGTTGCTTGGCCAGCTCGGCGGCGACATGGGTTCGCTCTACATCGCGGCCTTTGGTGTGATCAACGGCTATATCCTCTACATAACCATGATGGTCGCCCAGTGCTTCTCGTACGGCCTGCAGCCCATTGCCGCCTTCAACGCCGGCGCCAAGGCGTGGACGCGCCTCAAGGAAACGCTCTCTTGCACGCTTAAGTACCAGGTCGTGACGCTTGCTGCGGTGTCTGCTGTGCTATGGGTGGCCGCAACGCCGGTCTGCGCCTTTTTTGCTGGTAGCGACCCGGCGCTCGTCGAGGTTGCCGCCACCGCCACGCGCATCGTTATCCTGGCCGTGGCCCTGGGCTATCTTGCCATGACCATGTCGATGTACTTCCAGGCGGTTGAGAAGGTGGGTATCGCCACGTTCACCGGTCTGCTTCGCTACGTGATCTGCTCCGTGCCGCTTATGTACCTGCTTGGCAACATGATGGGCGTTCAGGGTGTCTGGTTTGCCTTGGTGGCGGCTGACGCCATCACTGGTCTTATCTCCATCGCCCTCGCCGTCCGCGAATCTAAGCGACTTGCCACGCTCTAGACTCGGACACGGCCGGCGCGCGATAGTCGAATAAGTCAACTCGTCTGCAAGCCACCACAATGGGGACAGTTCCCATTGTGGTGGTTATTGTTATTTAGGGTCCGAGATTTCGGTTCTATAAATAACGCTTCTGAACTGGGCTACTATAAGATTGTGGAAAACACTACTACAAGATTATGGTAATTACCGAGGACCTTTTATTAGATTTCATCCCTTTAGGGCCTCAGGTTTTTCTGCAAACAAAGGCTGCATGTTGATATCCGCTTGGCCGATAACAGTTGGTCAACATCATCTGTTATCGGCCAAGTCATTTACAACTGGCTCGTCCGCCGTTTGTAAACCAAAGTGGATCCATGCCGTCCCGAGGGGGAGTGCACTACGGCTGCAGCAGCGCCATGAGACCCATGCGGTTTTTGACGCCGAGTTTGCGGTAGATGGCGTTGACGTGCTTTTTGACGGTCGACTCGGAGATATAGAGCTCAACAGCTATCTCGTGGTTGGTCTTGCCGGTGAGCATGAACTTGAGGACCTCGCCTTCGCGGGGGAGCAGAGCGGCCTTGATGGCAAGCACGCTGGCGGGGCTTTCATCTGCGCCCTCGGCATACCCGTGTGGGAGTAGCTGATGCAGGCGCACGCTCAGGTGCCGGGCAATCTGGCGGAGGATCTCGAGCTCCGAATCGGTAAAGTCGCCGTCTTGCTCGGCGCGGAACAGCGTAATCGAGCCGAGCGGCGTGGCCTTGTGCGCCAGTGTGGCCGTGCAGCCATAATAAATTCCCAGGGGCTGCATCCATTCCAGGTAGATGGGCGTGCCATTGCGGCGCTCGACATCCACCAGGTCCAGATCGCGATATACATCGACCACCCGCGTGTCAAAGCTCCAAATGGTGTAGTCATACGCGGCGTAGCGTTCGTAATAATCATCAAGCGCCTGTGCGGACATTCCGTATGCGACGGGGCGAACAAATTGCGTTTGTCCGTGAGCCCCCGTCTGGGCGATATCGAACATCGAGACACGGTGCGCAATCACGTCTGCGATGCGTTTGAGTAGGCCTTCCTGCAGTGCGCTGAGCGACCCCTGCTCATGTGTCCACAGCGCGCATTCGTTGAGAGCGGTCCAATCTTGAGCAAAGAGCTCAACGTTCTGGTTATCTGCGTTGTTCGCATGTGTCATGGGGAGTCCTTTCGTGCCATCTAGCCAGTATGGCATGCGTGCCGGTCCACTAGAACTTTAGGTCAGTGAACGGTCGACTTTTGGCTGCCGAATGGGTACCCAAGGTCCATTGAGACGCCGTTGTCGCCGCAGCACAATGGGGGTGTCATCAAACAGGTTCGACCCAAAGTGAGGAGCCAACATGAAGACCATTTACGAGAGCGAATCAACGCCCAAAAAAGACGGTTTCTATATGCCCGGCGAGTATGAGGAGCAGGAGCGTACCTGGATTCTGTGGCCGCACCGCTCCGACGTGTGGCGCTGCGGCGCCAAGCCGGCGCAGAAGGTCTTCGCTGAGATCATCAAGACCGTTGCACGTTTTCAGCCCATCACTGTGGGCGTCAACACCGAAGACTTCCCCGCGGTGTGTGAGATCTTCGACGGCGTTGAGAACGTGCGCGTTATCCACATGGAGTACAACGACAGCTGGATTCGCGACCCCGGCCCGGCGTTCCTCGTTAATGACAATGGTGAGGTTGCTCTTTCGCACTTCCACTTTAATGCTTACGGCGGTTTCACTGACGGCCTGTATTTCCCGTGGGACAAGGACGCTTCCATTGGCCTGCAGGTGGCACAGCTCGAGCAGGTTAACCGCTATCGTCCCGAGGATTATATCCTCGAGGGCGGCTCGTTCAACTGTGATGGTCAAGGCACCGTCGTGACCACCGAGATGTGTCTGCTCAACGAGGACCGCAACCCGCAGTACACCAAGGAGCAGATTGAGGAGAAGCTCTCTGAGTATCTCGGTATCGAGAAGGTTATCTGGATCAAGGACGGTATCGATCCGTACGAAACGAACGGCCACGTGGACGACGTCGCATGCTTTAGTGCGCCCGGCGAGGTCTGCTGCATGTGGACCGACGATCCCAACCATAAGTTCTACAAGGAGTGCCAAGAGGCGTATAAGACGCTTTCCGAGACGACGGATGCTCGTGGCCGCAAGCTCAAGATCCACAAGGTGATTATGCCTGCGACCTCGGTATATATGACCGAGGAGGAGGCATCGACCATCGATCCGGTCGAGGGTGTGCTGCCGCGTACTCCCGAGGACGCCTTTGAGCCCAGCTACCTCAACTTCTTGCCCATCAACGGGGCGGTGCTGGTGCCACAGTTTGGCGACCCCAACGATGCCCAGGCACTCAAGGATATCCAAGCCGCCTATCCGGATCGCGAGGTCATCGGCATCATGACGCGCGAGGTCATCTATGGTGGCGGCAACATCCACTGCATCACCCAACAGCAGCCCAAGGCGCGCTGCAAGTAGAGGCGGTTGCAGGCACACGGGGTAGTGTCGATATGACTTGGGGCCCGCTGGCGCACACGCTGGCGGGCCCTTTTGCGTGCGGCGGGCAGCGTTGCACGCGGGCACTCGGGTCTAAGCGAGGGTACCAGGGGCCTTGCTTATCGTCGATAGTTGGTCTAGAATCGTCGATAGTCGATGATAGGGGGTTGCATGCAGCTTGTTGAAAGTGAGACCGTGGAGTTCAAGTGCACATTTACCCCTAAGCTGCTCAAAGCTGTGGTGGCGTTTGCCAATTCGAATGGTGGTACCTTGTATATCGGAATCGACGATTTTGGCAGTATCATCGGCGTGGACGATATCGATGCCACCATGCTTCAATGCTCTAATGCAATAACCGATGGCGTGTATCCCGACGTTTCTGAAATCACGACGGTCTCCGCATTGGACATCGATGGCGCAGCGTTGGTGAAAATCGAGGTGGAAGCGGGTCCTCACAAGCCGTACTGCCTGTGCTCGAAGGGATTTGTTCCCGCCGGGGTATATCGGCGCCTAGGTCCTGCCAACGTGCCCATCGAGATGGCCCAGATCCGCTCGATGATCAAGCGCACCGACGGCGATTATTTTGAGACCGCACGCTCTCATGAACAGAGCTTGACGTTTTTTGAAGCCGAGCGGGTCTTTAGGCGCGCGGAGATTACGTTCGACCAAACCTCTCAAAAGAATCTCGGCCTTATCGATGAACTGGGCTTTTACACCAATTTGGCACTGCTGGTCTCTGACCAAAACCCCTTTGCAGTCCGCGCTGGCCTCTTCAACGACGATGCGTATACCGAGTTTATCGACCGTCAGGATGGCGAGGGCTCGATCTTCAGGCAGATAGAGGATATCGAACGGTTCCTCAATATATCGAACGCAACGCGTATGTACTTTGTGCCGGGAAGGCTCGATCGCATAGATAAGGACGACTATCCCCGCGAGGCTGTTCGAGAGGGAATTCTGAACCTGTTTATCCATCGCGACTACGAATCTTCGGTGGCGTCTCTTATCAAGATGAGCCGTACGGCGCTTGAATTTACCAATGCGGGAGGGCCGCAGCACATCAGCGTCGAGGAGGCGCTTGCGGGCGGCTCGGACGCTCGGAATCCAAAGCTGCAACTGCTCTTTTTGCGTCTGGGGATGGTTGAGGCGTTTGGAACGGGCCTCAAGGGGATCCGTGCGCTCTATGAGGCGGAAGGGTTGGAACCCGAGGTCTGCGCCTACCCTGCAATGTTTAGGTTGTCGCTGCCCAACGTCAACGCCGTGCGCAATTCCTATCTGACGCCTCGTGGCAATAGCGGTCCCAACTTGCGTGGGGATTACAGCGATTATGAGCAGCTCGAGCGGGAAGGGGCACTGCCGCCCGATGTTTCGCAGGCGTTTGCATCCGTGCAAGCGCAGCGAGAGGGGCACGTGTCGATGAATGGCGACTGCGGCCACGAGGTGCGTGCCAAGCTCGTGGAGGAGCTTGGCTTTGATGTTGCGTGCAAGGCGTCCGCGATGCTACAGGATGTCTCGGACGAGCGACGTGGTGGATACGCTCGCACCTTGATTCGCTTTGCCCTTGAGCGGCCCCGCGGTTTTACGCGCCAGGATGCTTCGGACGCGCTGGGAACTGGGCGCGACGTGACGCTGCGGGTTATCAACGGTTTGCTTGAGGAAGGCGCACTCGTTAAAGAGGGGCGCGCTCGGGCGACGAGATATCGCGCTGTCGGGCAGGTTTAGGGACGGGCGGTCCGGCCCCCTGGGTTATTCCTGGGCAGAGGCCAAGGGCCGGGTGCCCGGCGCACCTTGATTGAAGGGGTACTTAGAGCGTGCCTCCGTACATATAGACGATAAATCCGTCACCGGTGTCTTGGCTGTGGTCCTCTAGGATGCGCTTCATGTTGAGGTGCTCGTAAAACTGCCAGTCGGAGTTGCAGTCGCTCATCAGGAAGAATTTGGTGCAGCCTGCCTTGGCGAGCTCGGCGCGCGCAAGGTCGATGAGCGCGCGGCCGAGCCCCTTGCCCTGCCACTCGGGCACGATGATGATGAGGTTGAGCTGGCCCTGGGCATACTCATTGCCCGTGGCGGCAAAGCGGTCGGCCGTGGCCTTCTCGCGGCTGTCGCCAAAGAGCGAGCCCTCGAGCTTGGCGTCGGCGGTCTTCGCCATCTCGGTTGCCTGGGCGAACATCTCGTCGTAGCAGGGTACCCACGTGGGGCTGGTACGCGGCTTGCCGTCTTCGAAGATGCCGATGCAGCAGGCGGCGATAATGCGGCCCTCGGCCTCGGCGACAAGCGCGATGGGGGAGCGCTGCAGCTGCATGGCAATGTTAAAGCGCGCGCAGAAATCGGCGGCTTCGACGTCGCCGCGGTTGCGCAGCGTATTGCACCACAGCCGGTTGTAGATGGCGGCGATGCCGGCAAGGTCATCGAGCGTGGCGGCGCGCAGGGTTACGTTGTCAAGGCTCATGGAGGCTCCTTCCAAGTTGGGTCAGGCCATCTATGAGTGTGGCATGGCCGCAGGGCCGCCGCATCAACCATTCGGTAGACGACCCCCGATTCCACGGGGGCGGAGAGATAGTCATTGGGGACGTTCTTAAACGACTAGTCAAACAAGAGCGTCCCCAACGACTACCCTAAGGAATGTCCCAGACTGCCGGCAGGAAAGGAACGTCCCCAACTGCCGCATCCCCAAGTGCCACCTCGCCAAGTTTTGCAACGCCGATGTTTTGGCGAAGTCAGCGAAAACCCGCCAGAGTGAGCAAGGTGCCTTGAAACAAGGCGGCATTGACCTTCTGGTCATGCCGCCGAAGTTGAAAGGCAGATTGCCGCTCTGGCGGGTTTGCAGCGTCGGCAGGTCCGCCGTTCGGTAGAACGGCGGAACCTAGACACGCTCTGCGATCTCGTGGATGAGGTAGTCGGTCTTTTCCCAGCCCAGGCACGGGTCGGTGATCGACTTGCCAAAGACGCCGCCATCGACCGGCTGGTTGCCGTCCTCAAGGTAAGACTCGATCATAAAGCCCTTGACCAGCTTGGAGATGGACTCGTTGCGGCGGCAGCTGTCGAGCACCTCCTTGCAAATGCGATACTGCTCCAGCGGACGCTTGCCCGAGTTGTCGTGGTTGCAGTCGATGACCGCTGCGGGATTGGCATAGCCGGCGTGCTCGGTATAGCGCTCGGCCATGCGCTCCAGATGCTCGTAGTGGTAATTGGGGTAGGTGCGCCCATCGAGGCCGATGTAGCCACGCATAACGGCGTGCGCGAGCGGATTGCCGTCGCACTCGACCTCCCAGTTGCGGAAGATGAAGCTCTGGTGCGCCTGCGCGGCGTAAATGGAGTTGAGCATAACGGTGGTGGAGCCGGCGGTGGGGTTCTTCATACCCACGGGTACCGAAATGCCGCTCGACACCAGGCGATGCTCCTGGTTCTCGACCGAGCGTGCACCCACGGCAACATAGCTCAGCAGGTCAACGAGGTACTGGTAATTGGACGGATAGAGCATCTCGTCGGCGGTGAAGAAGCCCGTTTCCTCAATAACACGCAGGTGCATATGGCGGATGGCCTTGACGCCCTCGAGCAGGTCGTCGGGAGCCTCGGGGTTGGGGTTGTGCAGAAGGCCCTTGTAGCCGGTGCCCTTGGTGCGCGGCTTATTGGTGTAGACGCGCGGAATGATGATGAGCTTGTCCTTGACCTCCTCGGCGGTCTTGACCAGGCGGTTCATGTACTCAAGCACCGAATCCTCGCGGTCGGCAGAGCACGGGCCGATGATGAGCACCTTACGTGCGTCCTCGCCGGTAAAGACTTTGGCGACCTCGGCGTCAAATGCCTGCTTTTTGGCGGTAAGCTCGGCAGAAAGCGGCATTTCCTCGCGGATCTCCATGGGAATCGGCAGCCTGCGTTTGAATTCCATGGCCATACGGGGCCTCCTTTATCAATTAACAGCAACAATTGGCGAATTCTCGAATGCTCGGCATTATCCGCTGTCGCACGCTAAAGTGCAAGCGAAACCTGCCGAAAAGGGACAGGTTTATTTTGGTCGGTTTTATCTGGGGAAATGTCGGCACTCGCCGGAAGGGGGGACCGGCGTACGACATGCTGGAGCAAGTTGGATCTTCTGCGGCATACCCCGTGGACAAAAAATGGCAAATATGAGTACTGTTGCTAGCTTAGTATCATATCGACCTTATAAGATATTAGACACAACAGTAAATATGTTCATTAACGTTGGCACACAGAAGCATGCTACCGGGCATTTTGATCAATTTGAAGGCATATCTAGGCCGCAATGAGGTCGTTTGGGGCAGTTTTGGCTGTTACTAAAAAGGTGACAGTACTCATATTTGCCATTTTTTGTCCACGGGGCCTTGAGGGAGGGCGTCAATCAGGTCCCAGGGGAGGCGGTTCGAGGGCCGCAGAACAAAAAACGGGGGCGCAGGCTGTCCTGCGCCCCCGTTCTCGGGCGTTATTCGTTCCCTGCGGCAGAATTTACGCCGCTTCGTCGAACTGCGAATTGTACAGGTCGGCGTAGAAGCCGCCTTGGGCGAGCAGCTCGTCGTGCGTGCCCTTCTCGACGATGTCGCCGTCGCGAATCACCAAGATCACGTCGGCGTTGCGGATCGTGGACAGGCGATGCGCGATGACAAAGCTCGTGCGGCCCTGCATCAGCGCATCCATGGCGCGCTGAATAAGCTCCTCGGTACGGGTATCGACGTTGGAAGTCGCCTCGTCCAAAATCAGCGCCGGACGGTCGGCCAAAATGGCGCGGGCGATGGTCACGAGTTGGCGCTGGCCCTGTGAGAGGTTGGTGCCCTCCTCATTGATCATAAAGTCGTAGCCGCCGGCGAGCGTATGGATAAAGTGGTCGCAGCGTGCGGCGCGTGCGGCGGCCTCGACCTCGGCGTCGGTCGCATCGGGGCGTCCGTAGCGGATGTTCTCGCGGATGGTGCCGTTAAACAGCCAGGTGTCCTGCAGCACCATGGCAAACTCGCCGCGCAGCGCCGCGCGGTCCCAGTCGCGCACGTCGACGCCTTCGACGCGCAGCGAACCGCCGTCCACGTCGTAAAAGCGCTGCAGCAGCTTAATGAGCGTGGTCTTGCCGGCGCCGGTGGGGCCGACGATGGCAATGGTTTGGCCGGGCTGCGCCTCGCAGCTAAAGTCGTGGATGATGGTCTTGTCGGGCGTGTAGCCAAACTTGACGTGGTCGAACTCAACGTGGCCGGGGCGCTTCTCGGGAATCTGGGCGTCGGCCTTCTGCTCCTCCTCGGGCGCGGCGAGGAACTCAAAGACGCGCTCGGTGGCAGCGGCCATCGACTGCATCGTGTTGCTCACGTTGCCCAGCTGCTGCACCGGCTGCGTAAAGTTGCGCACGTACTGGATAAAGCTCTGGATGTCGCCGGGCGTGGCGTTGCCGGTCAGCGCGAGCTGCGCACCCACCACGACGACGCCCACGTAGCCCATGTTGCCCACCAGACTCATAAGCGGCATCATCAGGCCCGACAGGAACTGCGAGCGCCAGCCGCTAATAAAGAGGCGGTCGTTTTGACGGTCGAACTCCTCGATTGAGGCCTCGGCGCGGTCGAACACCTGAATGACATTCTGGCCGGCAAAGTCCTCCTCGATAATGCCGTTGACGGCGCCCAGGACTTGCTGTTGCTCGCGGAAGTACGGCTGCGAGAAGTGAATCATCACGGTCAGGATAATCGCGGCTGCCGGCAGCGTGAGCACGGTGACGCCGGTGAGCGGCAGACTGATCGACAGCATCATGACGAGCACGCCGATAATCTGCGTGACAGACGTGATGAGCTGCGTCACGCTCTGGTTGAGCGACTGGCCGAGCGTATCGACGTCGTTGGTGATGCGACTGAGTACGTCGCCCTTGCTGTGGCCGTTGAAGTAACTCATCGGAACGACGGCGATCTTGGCGGCGATCTCCTTGCGCATGCGATAACAAATCTTTTGCGTGACGCCGGTCATGAGCCAGCCTTGGATCAGGCTGCAGGCAGAGCTCGCCAGATACAGACAGAGCAAAAAGCCGAGCGTCTTGGCGATCCAGGCAAAGTCGACATCGCCGGTGCCGTTGACCTTGGCAACCAAGCCCTCGAACAGCTTAGTCGTAACCTGGCCGAGCACCTTGGGCCCCACAATGTTAAAGATGACCGAGCACACGGCAAAGGCGACGGCGGCAAACACGGCAATCTTGTGCTGGCCGATATAGCCGAGCAGCTGCCTCATGGTGCCCTTAAAGTCCTTGGCCTTTTCGCCACGGCGCATGCCACCCATGCGGCCCATGGGACCACGCTGGCGGGTGGGCTTGGGAATCTGAGTCTTGGTCTCGTCTGCCATTAGCGCTCGCCTCCTTCCATGACGGCTGCAATTTCTTCTTGGGTAAGCCCCAGCTCCTCGGCGGAAAGCTGCGACTGTGCAATCTCCAGGTACGCCGGGCAGCCGTGCAGCAGCTCCTCGTGCGTGCCGGTGCCCACTACGTGACCGTCGTCGAGCACGATGATCTGGTCGGCGTGCATGATGGTCGCGATGCGCTGGGCCACGACCACGAGTGCGGCGTCGGTGACGTTTTTGGCCAGCTCCTCGCGCAGGCGCGCGTCGGTCTTGTAGTCGAGGGCGCTAAACGAGTCATCGAACACCACGACCTCGGGCTTTTTGGCCAACGCGCGGGCAATGGCCAGGCGTTGGCGCTGACCACCCGAAATATTGGAGCCGCCCTGGCTGATGGGGGAGTCGTAGCCGCCCTCGCGCTCGGCGATAAAGTCCTCGGCCTGGGCGATGCGTGCCGCCTGGCGCATATCATCATCGCTCACCATGTCGCCGGCAAACTTGAGGTTGCTCTCGACGGTGCCCGAGAACAGGCGACCCTGCTGCGGGATGTAACCAATGCGGTGGCGCAGCTCGGAAAGGGTCATGTCGCGCACGTCGATGCCGTCGAGCGAAATGCTGCCGCCCGTGACGTCGTACAGGCGCGGAATCAGCTGCACGAGCGTGGACTTGCCCGAACCCGTTGAGCCAATGATGCCGAGCATCTGGCCGGCATGTGTGGTGAAGTTCACGCCGCTGATGACATCGGCGCGGGCATCGGGGTACTGGAAGCTCACGTCGCGGAAGGTGAGCTCACCGCGCGGCGCGCTGGCTGCGGGCAGTTTGGGCGAGGCAGGGTCGTTGATGCTCGTGGGGCAGGTGATGACCTCTTCCACGCGCTCTGCTGCGACCTCGGCGCGGGGCAGGATAACCGAAACCATGGTGAGGATCATAAACGCCATGACGATCTGCATGGTGTAGGAGATGAACGCCATCATGTTGCCGACCTGCATCACGCCGTCGGACACGCCCTGCGCGCCAAACCAGACGATAAGCACGGTGATGCAGTTCATGACGAGCATCATGAGCGGCATCATAAAGCTCATGGCGCGGTTGGTGTAGAGCTGCGTGGTCATCAGGTCGAGGGACGCCTGGTCAAAGCGCTCGAGCTCATGCTCCTCGCGGTTAAACGAGCGGATGGGCATAAGGCCGTCGAGCAGCTCGCGGGCGGTAAGGTTCACGCGGTCCACAAAGCTCTGCATCTTTTTGAACTTGGGCATGGTGAGGCCCATAAGCACGCCGACGACGGCCGAGACCGCGATGATGGCCACGGCGATGGTCCACTCCAGGCCGGTGTGGTTGGCCAGGACGCGCATGACGGCGACGATGCCCATGACGGGCGCCATGAGGCACATGCGGATAAACAGGGTTGCGGCCATCTGAATCTGCTGAATGTCGTTGGTGCAGCGAGTGATGAGCGAGGCCTGGCTAAACTTGCCCACCTCGGCCGGCGAGAAGTGCATGACCTTGTTGAAGGTCTCGCGGCGCAGGTCGCGTGCGATGGAACAGGCGGTGCGCGAGGCCACGGCGCCGGTTAGGATGGTGGCGACCAGTGAGATCAGGCACAGACCAAACATCGTGGTCGCCATGCGGCCCAGGTAGGCGTTCTGCACGTCGGCGGGGTCGATACCCTGCGCCTTGTACTCGTCTTGCACATAGCTCACGGCGCGTTGGGTCACGATGGAGCCCGACATGGAGCCCATTTTGTCCGCCATTTGGTTGGCGCCCTCGACGAGCTTGCTTTGGTCTACCAGACCGCCCTCGACAACTAGGCGCAGACTCTTCATGGTGATCTTGCCGCCGTCGGCATCAATCTGCTTTTGCATGTTTTGCGCCGCTGTGGCCTTCTGCTGCATCTCGGCGAGCTGCTCGGGCGTCATTGCCGCCATCTGCTCGGGGGTGGGCATGGCCTGGGCGCCGCCGCCATTGCTTGCCTCGGTGGATGCGCCGGTCATGTCGCCCATGGAGCTGGCGTCGATGCCCTGGTTGAGAGAAAGGACGACGGTCTCGGGCAGGCTCATAATGTCGGCAATCTTGCCGCCATCGGCACGCTCTTCCTCGGTGCCCTTGTACGTTCGAATGCCTTTTTTGTCAGCCTTGCTAAACACGGCCTCCACAGCTTTGGCGTCCTTGGTGCTCATAAAGAGCTCAAGGTCATCGAGTGATTCGGCACGAATGGTGTCGGGCACGGGCGAGGCGATGCCGCCTTGCTGTACGCCCACGTCGACGATGTCGCTCATGTAGGTAGGCAGTGCCAGATCGGCGTTGCAGCTGATTACGATAAGTACGATGGCTGTGAACAGTGCCAGGACATGCTTTTTAAAGAGCTTGAGAATCCTCACTCGGCATCTCTCCTTTCTTGATTGCGGTCGATAATTTCGTTGGCACGCCTTAGAAGACGCACCATCTCTTGGGTATCTGTTTCGCCGAGCTGCTCGAGGAAGGCCGCGGTGCGCTCCTCGAATTCCCGACGTTTGATTTCGAGATTCTGGAATCCCTTATCGGTCATCGTGACGTGTACACGACGACGGTCGGTCTTTGAGTGCTCGCGCTCGACCCAGCCCTTGGCTTCGAGAGTGCGTAAGATATTGGCGATGCGGGCACTCGAGACCCAGGCGCAATTTGCGAGTTCGCTCGGCGTGAGCGAACCGCCAGCGAGCATGAGGGCGCGCATGACAGCCATCTCGCCGCCGAGAGCTTTGTCCGCAGAGCGTGAAATGCGATGATGCATGCTGCCAAACTCAGTTAAGAGCTGACGCCCAAGCTCATGGAAATCGGTATCTTCCACCGAAAACCCCTAACACTAGAAACTATTTTCGGTGAAAGATGATACCCGCATATTCGGGCCTCATTCAGTGGGCAATATAAAGAGCGCATAAAGAGTTAAAAAATTCAATTGCTGAAGCGTTTCAAAGAACTATTATGCCCGCGGTTAGGCGAGGGGTTGTCACCACCATGACGACTGGGACTCATTTATCGCCACGTGCGATGCTCCAACTTCCCGCAAGGAGACACCTTATATAAAGGGGGATGGAGTCATGGCATTTGACTTCACGGGCAAGACCGCGATTGTCACGGGTGGCACTCAGGGCATTGGCCTCGAGATCGCCAAGGGCATCGTCGCGGGCGGCGGACACGTCGCGCTCATCGCAAGGAACGCTGCCAAGGGCGAGGCCGCTGTGGCCGAGCTTGGCGAGGGCAACAAGTTCTATCAGCTCGATGTTGCCGATGCGCCTAAGGCGCGTGAGACCGTCGAGCAGATTTTTACGGACCTGCCGCAAACCAACATCCTGATCAACTGCGCTGGCGTCATCAGCACCAAGAAGTTCGACGAGATCGATGACACCGAGTGGCGTCGCACCATCGACATCAACCTCAACGGCACCTTTACCATGATGAACGCCGTGTACCCGCACTTTAAGGCGGCCCATGCCGGCACTATCGTCAACGTGAGCTCTGTTGCTGGCAAGATCGGCGGCGGCCTGCTCGGCACCGCTGCCTACGCCAGCTCCAAAGCCGGTGTTAACGGTCTAACCAAGGCAGTCGCCAAGGAAGGCGGCAAGTTTGGCGTCCGCTGCAACGCCGTGTGCCCGTCGCTCACCCTTACCGATATGACCTCGATTCTCTCTGACGAGAACTCTCAGCGCATCATCAACGGTATTCCTCTGGGCCGCGCCGCCCAGGCCAGCGAGCCTGCGCAGATGGTGCTCTTCTTCGCTTCCGACCTCGCTAGCTTCGTGAACGGCGAGATCGGTGACTGCGACGGTGGCATCGTTCTGGACGGGTAATACCCCGCGACGTTAATTCGGCGACGGCTCCTGCGACTCGGGACCGTCGCCTTCTTTCTGACAAAGGCGCGTGCGGCTACGATTCGCATGCATCCAAAGGAGATATATATGAGTGAATCGACTGCGGTGGAGGCGCCGGCGGCAAAGGAGCCGTTCTTTAAGATGTCCTCCATCCCGGGTGCCAATATTTTGGTGCCGCTTTTGCTGGGCTGCCTGCTCAACACGCTATTCCCCGACCTATTCAAAACGCTCGGTAGCTTTACGCTTGGCATGACCCAGCAGGGCGCAGGCCCGCTCGTGGGCGCTTTTTTGCTTATCGTCGGTACGACGATTTCGTTTAAGAGTGCTCCTGCCGCCGCTGCCCGCGGCGCCATCATCATCGCCGTCAAGCAGATTGTGGTCGTTGCCGTGTCGCTGCTCATCCTTTATGTGTTCAACGACAACCTGTTTGGCATCTCTGCCATGGTGATGCTGGCGGCTTGCACCGGCGCCAACAACGCTATGTACGCTGGACTGATGGGCACCATGGGCAATGAAGCCGAGCGTGGCGCCGTCGCCATCACCACGCTGGTTGTCGGCCCTCCGGTAACGATGATCGTGCTCGGCGCCGCCGGCCAGGCCCCGATCGGCTGGTCGCTGGTGGGTGCCATCCTGCCAATCGTCGTCGGCATTATTCTGGGTAACCTGTTTCCGAGCTTTAAGAAGATGATGGCACCGGCACTTTCCGCCGTCATCGTGCTCGTCTTCTTTGCCATGGGCTCGACCATGACCTTTGGCCAGCTCATTAATGGCGGTCTCCCCGGTATTCTGCTCGGCGTGATCTGCTCGGTGGTCTTTGCAATTCCCGTTATCGCGGTCGATAAGCTCACAGGCGGTACGGGTGTCGCAGGTGCGGCCATTTCGAGCTGCGCCGGAGCCAATGTGGCCACGCCTGCTGCCATGGCAAGCGTCAACGAGGCCTTGTACGGCGGTGTGGTGCTCGCGACGGCCACGGCACAGATTGCTGCCTGTGCAATCGTGACTGCTATTTTGACCCCGCTGGTCACCAGCTGGTGCTACAAGCATTTTGAGGGCCAGCAGAGCAACAGCAAGGCAACGACCGACAAGGCCGCCTCAGCCGCCTAATGCCAAGCGGCAATCAAAGCTAAAAACTAGTCACGCCACAGGGCGGCCACGGGGGATCCCGTGGCCGCCCTGCAGTTTCTGTAGGGTCTCTGGAACACTTTACCCTGCTAAAGCTGGCATAACAGCTAGAGTGAACGTCGTACAAAGGCAAGGAAAAATACCAAACAAATCGGTGAACGGTAGTTGTTAGCGCTCGCATTTCCTGCGGGTTTGTAAAAAACGCCTTTATGATATAAAAAAAGAAACATATAACAGCCCAGATGGAGAGGGTCGCTATGTTATCCTTCTCAAACGGGTGAAATCTTGGGTTTTGGGTTGTAGTTCCAAGGTGGACAAACGTTTTCCCTGCACCAACGTGTGGTGAAGAACGGAAGAAGCCGGTAGTGCAAGCCGAACATTCAAGAATTCAATAAGCAGCGGTGTGAGAGAGCGCCGCATTACACGTAACTAGGAGCGTGGTTACACAATGCAGGAGGCATGGGAAGGCTTCAAGGAAGGCATCTGGACGGGAGAAGTTGACGTCCGAGACTTCATCCAGAAGAACTACACCCCCTACGAGGGCGACGAGTCGTTCCTCGCCGGCCCAACCGAGCGTACCAAGGAGCTGTGGGGCGAGGTTCTCGACCTGCTGCTTAAGGAGCGCGAGCAGGGCGGTGTCCTCGATATGGACACCAAGACCGTTACGGGTATCGTGAGCCACCCCGCTGGCTACATCGATAACGCCCATCGCGACAAGGAGACCATCGTCGGCCTCCAGACCGACAAGCCGCTCAAGCGCGCGCTGCACGTCAACGGCGGTATCCGCATCGCTTGCCAGGCTGCCAGCCAGCACGGCTACAAGATCGACGAGAACGTTGTCGAGCGCTACACCTTCGAGCGCAAGACCCACAACGCCGGCGTCTTCGATGTCTACACCCCCGAGATGCGCGCCTGCCGTTCGGCCCACATCATCACCGGTCTGCCCGATGGCTATGGCCGCGGCCGCATCATCGGCGACTACCGTCGTGTCGCCCTGTACGGTGTCGACTACCTGATCAAGGACAAGGAGGCCCAGAAGGCTTCCACCCCGACGGTCATGACCGCCGACAACATCCGCGATCGTGAGGAGCTGCAGGAGCAGATCCGCGCCCTCGGTGAGCTCAAGATGATGGCCGAGACCTATGGTTTCGACATTTCCAACCCTGCTACCAACACGCAGGAGGCCATCCAGTGGATGTACTTCGCCTACCTGGCTTCCGTCAAGGAGCAGAACGGCGCCGCTATGTCCATCGGCCGTACCTCTACGTTCATCGACATCTACGCTGAGCGCGACCTTGCCAACGGTACCTTCACCGAGGAGCAGATCCAGGAGTTCGTGGATCACTTCATCATGAAGCTCCGCATGGTCAAGTTTGCCCGTACCCCCGAGTACCAGGCCCTGTTTACCGGCGATCCGCAGTGGGTCACCGAGTCCATCGGCGGCATGGGTGTTGACGGCCGTACGCTCGTTACCAAGATGAGCTACCGCTACCTGCACACGCTCGAGAACATGGGCACCAGCCCCGAGCCCAACATGACCGTTCTGTGGTCGACCCGTCTGCCCGAGAACTTCAAGAAGTTCTGCGCCAAGACTTCTGTCGCCAGCTCCTCGATCCAGTACGAGAACGACGACCTCATGCGCGTTTACCACGGCGACGACTACGGCATCGCCTGCTGCGTGTCCTCCATGCGCATTGGCAAGGAGATGCAGTTCTTCGGCGCCCGTGCCAACCTGGCCAAGTGCCTGCTCTACGCACTCAACGGCGGTGTTGACGAGGTCTCCAAGAAGCAGGTCGGCCCCAAGTATCGCGCCGTCGAGGGCGATACGCTCGATTACGACGACGTTGTGGCCAAGTACAACGACATGATGAAGTGGCTCGCTGGCGTGTACGTCAACTCGCTGAACATCATTCACTACATGCACGACAAGTACTGCTACGAGCGCATCCAGATGGCTCTGCATGACAAGCACGTGCACCGCTGGTTCGCTACGGGTATCGCTGGCCTTTCCGTCGTGGCTGACTCCCTGTCCGCCATCAAGTACGCCAAGGTCCACCCCGTCCGTGACGAGAACGGCATCATCGTCGACTTCGAGACCGAGGGCGAGTTCCCCAAGTACGGTAACGACGACGACCGCGTCGACCAGATCGCTCACGACGTTGTGCACCAGTTCATGGAGTACATCCGCATGAACGACACCTACCGCAACTCCGTGCCCACGACCTCGGTTCTGACCATCACCTCCAACGTCGTGTACGGCAAGAAGACCGGTTCTACGCCTGATGGCCGCAAGGCTGGCCAGCCCTTCGCCCCGGGTGCTAACCCCATGCACAAGCGCGATAGCCACGGCGCCATCGCTTCGCTGTCTTCGGTTTCCAAGCTCCCGTTCCGCGATGCTCAGGACGGCATCTCCAACACCTTCTCCATCATCCCGGGTGCGCTCGGCAAGGAGGACCAGGTGTTCTTTGGCGATATCGACCTTGATCAGCTGGGCGAGTAACTATTGTTAGTGCTATACTAACAATAACGATTACTGATTAGTGCGCCGGTTTCGGCCGGCGCCTATCGATCGAAGGAGACACATTATGAAGGTTTCTGAAGTTTCCGAGACTCAGGCCGATAACCTGGTCCACATGCTCGACGCTTACGCCGAGAAGGGTGGCCACCACCTGAACATCAACGTCTTCAACCGTGAGACGCTGCTCGACGCTCAGGCTCACCCCGAGAAGTACCCGCAGCTGACCATTCGCGTTTCCGGCTACGCCGTGAACTTCCACACGCTCACCAAGGAGCAGCAGGACGAGGTCATTTCGCGTACCTTCCACGACAAGTTCTAAAGGGTTCAACTCCTGTAGGATTACTGGGGCCGGTTTTGGGTTATTTCCCAAAACGTCCTCGGACATGCAAAGAGGCTCCGCTGCGCGCGTTGCGCGGCGGAGCCTCTTTGCGTCCTGCGGGATGTTTTGGAAAATAACCCAAAACCGGCCATGTGGGGTCCTTTGGAGTCACCCTTTAGGCGGAACTCTCCTAATTATTTGGATGAGTCGTTTACTTACTTGTGCTGTTACCGTCTTCCCGCTGTTGTTGGGGTATGCTTTGTTCGTATGTAAACGTATGACATGTTGATGGGGGAGGTTGCTATGGCTCGCGAGGGCGCTCGTTCTAAGGATTCAGCTAAGCCTGGCATCAAGGAAGTTGCAGCGGTGGCGGGGGTTTCGCCTACTACGGTATCTCGCGTGCTTAATAATCGCGGCTATATTAGCCAAGAGACCCGCGATAAGGTCCATGCCGCGATGAAGCGCATCAACTATACGCCCAACGATATCGCCCGTGCCATGCTCAACGGTCGCCTGAATCTAATAGGTATGATCGTCCCCTATGTCAGCAGCCCGTTTCATGCACAAGCGGTTCAAGCCGTTGAGCGTACCCTGGCCGAAAACGGTTTTAAGATGCTGCTGTGCAATAGTGCCAATCGACCTGATCTTGAGCGTTCTTATATCGATATGCTTCGGCGCAATATGGTTGATGGCGTCATTGTCAACTCGCTTAATATCGGTGCCGAGGCGTATGCCGAGATGGGTTTGAGTCTGGTTGGTATCGACTGCGACCTTGGCGAGGCCTCTGTTCAGATTGCGAGCGACAGCTATAGTATCGGCGAACTTGCCACGCGTCGCCTGATCGATGACGGGTGTTCGCGCATCCTGTGCCTGCGCAGCAATAGCCGCATGCGCATGCCTGCCAATAAGCGTACCGATGCCTACCTCGATGTTGTTGAGCAGGCCGGTTTGCCCGCGCTTGTCCGTGAGGTCGAGTTCGTTAAGCCCGACGACGAAAAGAGCGCGGTCGTTGCGAAGATCCTCGATGAGAACCCCGATATTGACGGCATCTTTGCGGGAGACGACACGATGGCGGCTATCTGTCTTAACGTGATGAAGCAGCGCGGCTTGAGCGCTCCGGGCGATATTAAGGTCGTGGGCGCGGATGGTGCCCGCCGCACTATGACGTTTATGCCTGACTTAACAACCGTACGCCAAGATATCGATCGCATCGGAGAGCTCGCGGCGCAATCCATCATTGCTCTTATTAACGGCGAAAAGCCCGAATCGAATATCAAGCTCCCCGTTGAACTCATTGAGGGTAAAACCGCGTAGTTCATCCCGTGCCAAAAGAATTCCTCAAACACCTCTGATGACCGTTCGCCGGCATATGTCAACCGTTTGCCGACGACTGGAACTGCGAAAAGACGTATTGGTGTGAAAACGTTTGACATATGAAAACGATTGACATATCTTGCAGTTGTACCGAGTTAGTATCTCGTGAGAAAGGAAGTCTCGGATGCACAAGGTGTATTACCAGCCTGAGGGAATTTGGGTAGGCGACATCATGCCGTACGGCGAGGACGGCACGTTCTATCTCTATCATCAGCGTGACACGCGAAACCCCGGACCTTTCGGAGAGCCGTTTGGCTGGGCACTCGCGACAACCAAGGACTTCGTCAATTACAAAGACTTTGGCGAGAGCCTTGAGCGTGGCGGCGACGAGGAAGTCGACCAGTATGTTTATGCCGGCACGGTGTTTAAGGTGGGCGACAAGTACCATGCGCTCTACACTGGTTGCAATCGCGATAAGGTCAAGGCACGCTTGATGAAGCAGGTTCTTCTTCACGCAACGAGTGACGACGCCGTCAAGTGGGAGAAGAACATCGCCGAGACGCTGCTTCCGCCCCAGGAGGGTTACGATGACCGCAACTGGCGCGATCCCTTTGTGCTTTGGGATGAGGAGAACGAAGAGTACATGCTCATCCTCGGCACGCGTGTGGGCGAGGACAAGCGTCTGATGACCGGTCGTCTGGTCAAGTTCACCTCCAAGGACCTGGATACCTGGGAGTTCCAGGGCGACTGGTGGAATCCGGGCCTGTACACCATGTTCGAGATGCCTGATCTCTTTAAGATGGGCGACTGGTGGTATCTGGTGTTCTCCGAGTACAGTGATGGCAACAAGACCCGTTACCGCATGTCTCGCTCTATCAACGGTCCTTGGATCACTCCTGCGGACGATTCCTTCGATGGCCGCGCGTACTATGCCGCGCGTACCGCATTTGACGGCGAGCGCCGCGTTCTCTTTGGTTGGGTTCCTACGCGTGACGAGGGCGGCGACCCCAGCTCTTACCTGTGGGGTGGCACCTTTATGCCCCTCGAGATCGTTCAGCGTGCCGACGGAACGCTCGGCACCAAGCTTCCTGATAGCATGCTTGGCGCCTTTGGCGAGGCTAAGGCAGTCGAGGCCTTTGAGCTCTCCTGCGAGTCGGGCAAGGTCGAGCAGGTGCTCGCCGCGGATGCCGGTTCCACCTATATGCTCGATGCCGACATCGAGCTCGCCGGTGACGCTGCCGGCTTCTCGGTGAAGCTTGCCGAGGACGCCGAGTCCGGTCTTGCCTATGAGTTCCGCGCCAACCTGCGTGAGGGCAAGCTCGAGTTTACGGCGGCCCCCCAGTATCCGTGGTTCCAGGTCAACAACATGGGCCTCGAGCGTCCGTTGTTCTTTAAGGGCGAGGGCACTCATCATGTGCGCCTGGTCGTCGACGACGACATCGCGACCATCTTTGTCGATGATGTTGCGCTTAACGCTCGATTCTGCAATAAGCAGGGCCAGGGTGTGGCGCTGACGGTCACCGACGGTACGCTTAAGTGCGCAAATGCAACGATCGCGTCTCTGTAATGGCATCAAAACGTCTTATGCTTTCGTAAAGGAATGGAGAGGAACATGGACTACAAAGTAGTGTCTCAGCAAGTCGTCGATAACGTCGGCGGTCTGGAGAACATCGAGGGCGCCACGCATTGCGTTACGCGTCTGCGTCTGGTGCTCAAGGATACGAGCAAGTACAACAAGGCCGAGCTCGAGAACATCGATGGCGTCAAGGGCGTGCTGTACAACAGCGGCCAGCTCATGATCATCTTCGGTACCGGTACCGTCAACAAGGTTTACGATGAGTTTATGGCTCTGACGGGCGTTAAGGAGATCAGCGCTTCCGAGGTCAAGGGCGCCGAGGCGGACAAGAAGGGCAAGTTCTTCTCGGTCCTCAAGGTATTCTCGGACATCTTTATCCCCATCATTCCCGCTTTCGTCGGCGCTGCTATCATCATCGGCCTTAAGTCGCTGATCGTTGCCAACGGCCTCTTTGGCATGGAGGGCAGCCTCGCCGATCACAGCGAGTTCCTCAAGAACCTCGCAAGCTTCTTTGCCATTATCGCCACCACCTTCGACTACCTACCTGTCCTGGTTATGTACAGCGCGGTCAAGCGTTTTGGCGGTAACCCGATCCTGGGCATCCTCGTCGGTATCGTCATGGTTCACCCGAGCCTTATGAACCGTAACACGTTCGTTATGGACCCGACGGGTGCTGAGTACTGGAACTTCGGTCCGCTCTCCATTCCCATGGTTGCTTTCCAGGGCGGCGTGTTCCCTGCAATCCTGACTGCCTGGTTTATGGCCAAGGTCGAGAAGATTGCCCAGAAGTACATCCCCGAGGTCGTTTCGTTCGTCTTTGTCCCGACCGTTACCCTGATTCTTGCTAACGTCGCCCTGTTCACCGTGTTCGGCCCGCTCGGCAACCTGATCGGCGACGTCCTCGCCGGCGTAATCGATATCCTGTACAACAGGATGGGCGTCTTCGGTGCCTTTGTCTTTGCCGCATTCCTGCAGCCGCTCGTCGTTACCGGTACGCATCAGTTCATCCAGGGTATCGAGGCAAACCTCGTTGCCACGACTGGCTTCAACTACATCCAGGCCATCTGGTCGGTTTCCATCATCGCCCAGGGCGGCGGCGCCATCGGCATGTACCTCATTCACAAGAAGCATTCCAAAGAGCGCAACATCTGCATGTCGTCCTTTATCCCGACGCTGGTCGGTATCTCCGAGCCCGCAATCTTTGCTGCAAACATGCGCTACTCGATCATCCCGTTCATCTGCGCTTGCATCGGTGCAGGCTGCGGCGGTGCCTTCGTGAAGCTCTTTGAGGTGCGCGCCATCGGTCAGGGTCTGACCGGCGTGCTTGGCCTGCTCATCGTCACGCCCGAGACGCTCGTGTGGTATGTGGCTGGCAATCTCATCGCCTTTATCGTGCCGATCGTCTTGATCTTTGCCTACAACAAGGCAAAGGGCGTGCCGACCACTGATGAAGAGGGCGCTGGTGCTGGCTTTGATGTCAGCTTCTAGTTGAGCCGTTCAGCGTAATCTGAGGATAAGTCCATTTGGGGAAGGGCGTTCGACTCGTGTGAGTCGAGCGTCCTTCCCCATAGACGAGAAAGTCAACGGCGATGTTTAATCAAAAAAATAAGGTGACACGCGCGGACTATGAGCAGTGGCGTGCCGGACAGGATGAGACGGCGGGTCGCATCGCGTCCGACCCCGATAGGCTCCTGTTCCATGTGGAGCCTGAGCTTGGCTGGCTCAACGACCCCAACGGTTTGGTGCAGATCGGTGATACGTATCACATCTATCACCAATACGATCCATTCGATGCTGCGCATGGCGGTCCAGTGCTTTGGAATCATCTGACAACAAAGGATTTTGTGACGTACGAGAATCGCGGCCCTGTGCTGTTCCCCGATTCCGATTTGGATTCGAGCGGAGCGTATTCTGGTTCTGCCTTTGTACACGACGGCAAGATTCACTACTTCTATACCGGCAACGTCAAGCATTTTGACCGCGATGATTACGACTACGTGTTGACGGGCCGTGAGCAAAACCAGATTCATGTGGTTGCCGAGAACCCCGACGAATTGGGCGAGAAGCGCATAGCTGTTGGGCCGGTCGATTACCCCGACGATATCGGTACGCACGTGCGTGATCCCAAAATCCTTGAACACGATGGTATCTACTACATGGTTCTGGGCGCTCGTACGAAAGACGACCGCGGCTGCGTGCTTGTCTATACCTCGAGCAATCTAGAGGACTGGAGCTATGCGACGCGCATTGAGTTGGGCGAGAAGTTTGGCTTTATGTGGGAGTGCCCCGATCTGTTTGAGCTCGATGGTGAGCTTATTCTCGTTTGCTGTCCGCAGGGTGTGTCCGCCGATGGATGGCGTTACCGCAATCCGCACCAGTGCGTGTGGTTTCCCATCGAGGCCGATTGGGAGGCGCCGAGTTTTAAGATCGCCGGGCAGGGCATGCCCCCGATGGTCGATGCCGGCTTTGATTTCTACGCACCGCAGTCTTTTGAGGATGCTGCGGGTCGGCGTTTGATGATCGGGTGGTCGGGTTGCCCCGATGCGACGGCAAAAAGCCCGACGGTGGCACGCGGGTGGCAGTGCGCGTTGACGGTGCCGAGAAAACTGAGCATGCGCGATGGTAAGCTCTGTCAGCAGCCGGTGCACGAGATTGAGAGGATGCGCGGCGACTGCGTTTGCGCGACAGGCGGTGAAACCGTTGAGGAGCCGGGCCGCCTGTTTGATCTTGTGGTTTCCTGTGAGGGCGCCCAGGTGATCGAGCTCGAAATCCGCAAGGGTGTCTTTGTGCGCTATGCAGACGGGATGCTTACCCTCGACATGGGTGACGAAGGCTATGGGCGCGACCAGAGGTTGATCGAGCTCAGCGAGCTTCGCGACCTGCGCGTGCTTTCGGACACTACGATGGTCGAGATTTTTGCAAATGGCGGCGAGGCGGCACTTACGAGCCGTACCTATTCGCCGGCGGTTCCGGCGATGGAGCTGCACGCCGAGGGTGCGGCATCGATGAATTTCTACCGCCTCGTGCATTAACCGTGCGTGGAGCACGATTGGATTTGCTGGACGGAATGTGTCGCAGTTGTCGCGGCCAACTACCGCTTACCGCATATAGCGACCGTTTGTGGAATAAGTAACCCTCCTTAATAAACCGTGTGGAATCCTAGATAAGCACGGAGTTTTCCAGGGAGACGCTGTCCTTTGTTGTGTGCAAGGGGCGGCGTCTCTTTGGCGCTTGGACGCCGTTGTGCAACAGTGCGGCGGCGCGTGCCATGTATTGAAAAGCCAATGTCGAGATGGGTCGTGATAATAATGGGCAAGTACGTAATCGTGGTTGAGTCTGGGTCGGATGTGACGCCGGAGCTCTGCGAGCGCTACGGCATCGTGCGCGTGCCCATGCATGTCACGATTGGTGACGAGACCGTCGAGGACGGCTCGATCGATCCGCTCGAGATTTATTCGCGCTGCAACGAGTTTGGCGTGATGCCCAAGACCAGCGGCTGCGCGCCTGCGGATTTTGCTCACGTGTACGACCGCATTCACGCTGAGCAGCCCGATGCGACTATTCTGCATCTCGCGTATTCCGAGGCCACGACCTGCTCGCATCAATCATCGAAGATCGCCGCCAAGGGTCGCGACTACGTGTTCTCTATGGACACGCGCTTTGTCTCGGTAGGCCAGTCGCTCGTTGTCGTCGAGACCGCCAAATACATCGAGGCTCACCCCGATGCCACCGTCGACGAGATCTTTGCATTTACGAATTCCGTCATGGACCGCGTGCTGCTGGGCTTTGTTCCTACCGATCTTGCCTTTCTTAAGGCGGGCGGTCGCTTGTCCAACGTCGCATTCCTTGGCGCCCATCTGCTCAAGATTAAGCCCTGCATTGAGGTGACGGGCGGCAAGTTCGTGGCGACCAAGAAGTTCCGCGGCTCTATGCTCAAGTGCGCCCGCGCCTTTATTGACCACATGGTTGCGAAGGGCGAGATTGACTACTCGCACATTGGCCTGGCGTATTCGGTGGGCCTTTCCCAGGAGCTGCGCGATGACATGGAGGTCTATGCGCATGATCTGGGCTTTAAGGACGTTACCTGGACTCAGGTCGGCGGCGTCATCTCGAGCCATTGCGGCCCGACCGCCTTCGGTGCGGTGCTCACGCTTAAGGCGTAAAGGCCGCAGGCGAGCGTTCTTCAGCCTGACATCTCGACGTAGCCCCCAGCCATGGTGATGGGGGATAGATTAAAACGTGCCGTTCTAGTCCGAGACGTTTAAACGCAAACGCATGGGCTAGAATGACTCTGGCATTTTAATTGGTTGCATCCAAGGAGAGGCAAGGTAGCGCGAATGGCAGAAATGACGCTTGAGGGTGTGGACGCTCGTCCCGAGGACTCTGCGTTTGCCCTTGGCCGCGTGCATTCGATCGAGACGATGGGAACGGTCGACGGACCCGGCATCCGCTTTGTGGTGTTTGTTCAGGGCTGTCCCATGCGCTGCGCGTATTGCCACAATCCCGATACCTGGTCGGTCAACGGCGGCACCATGGTGACCGTCGAACACCTGATGGATGAGTTCCAGAGTAACCACGAGTTCTATCGCAGCGGTGGCATTACGGTGTCCGGCGGCGAGCCGCTCCTGCAGCCCGAGTTTTTGGCCGATCTGTTTCGTGCTATGCATAACAACCCCGATGGCCGTGTACATACCTGCCTAGATAGCTGTGGCTATGCATTTGACCCCAACCACCCCGAGAAGTTCGATGCCGTGCTCAACGAGACCGACATGGTACTGCTCGATATTAAGCATGCCGACCCGGTCGAGCATAAAAAGCTGACCGGTTGCGATCCCGCACGCATCTTGGCGTTCGGCGATGAACTTGCACGTCGCAAGATCAAGGTCGTTATCCGCCACGTGGTGGTGCCGGGCATTACCGACACGGTGGAGGAGTGCGAGAAGCTCGGTCGCCTCATCGCTCCATGGCACAACGTGGTGGGCCTGGAAATGCTGCCGTATCACACGATGGGTGTCGTCAAGTACGAGCAACTGGGCATTCCCTATAAGCTTGAGGGCGTACCTCAGATGGATACCGCGCGCATGCCCGAGCTGCGCAATGCCGTTATGGCCGGTATGAAAAAGCGCCGTGCGGAGCTCAGGTCGGCCATCGGCTAACAAGCCATTTTTGCCCCTTTATGATACCCGAGCTGTACTGGCCTAACGGCTTGGTGCTGACACGGTTGAGCCAAAATGCTGGTACCATACCGTGGATAAGCAATTTGCACGGATTTGGGGGATGGCATGGCAACCATCGCGATCATAGGCGCACTCGAAAAAGAGGTTGCGCAGATTAAGGAAGAGCTGAGTGGCACGCATGAGTCGCAGGAGGCGGGCTTGACCGTTGTGAACGGTGGGCTTTCGGGTCTGACAGTAGTCGCCACGACGGCAGGCATGGGGACCGTGAACGCCGCTGCCGCAACGCAGCATCTCATCAGCAAATACGCCCCGCAGGCCGTTGTGTTTTCGGGCATTGCGGGCGGCCTAAACCCTAAACTCCATATTAACGACGTGGTTATAGGCAAGTGCCTGCGCTATCTGGATACCGATACGGCACTCATCGCCGAGTCGGCGCCGGGGCTCGAGGAGTTTGTCTCGACACCGGCGTTGGCTGATGTTGCCGCCGCCGTGCTTGCCGAGCATGGATTTGTGGATGCCTCGGCGGATGAGACTTCTGCGGAGAAGGACCCCAAGCAGTTCCTGTGTGGCACTATCGCCACGGGTGATCGCTTTGTTACGGGTGACGCCATGCGTAACGCTGCGATTGAGGCCACGCATGCCGATTGCGTCGAGATGGAGGGCGCGGCAATTGCGCACATCGCGGCCAAGAATGGTGTCGATTGCCTGGTACTGCGCGCTATCAGCGATAATTGTGACGAGGCATATGACGCGTTTTGCGAGCGCGAGTTCGATCTGGACGAGTACGCTCGCACCGCGAGCGGCATCACGCTTGACATCGTTCGTCGTATCGCCGCCGCGCAATAGCACGCCCGTTTTGTAAGAACCTACGACCAAGGAGTGTCCATGGCCGATTCCATTAACTATCAGCTTGCCAAGTTTGTTGCCAGCTACGGCAAGGTTTCGCAGATCCCCGAGTCCACCTGTCCCGAGGTGAGCTTTGTGGGCCGCTCCAATGTGGGCAAGTCGTCTATCATGAACAAACTCTTTGGCCGCAAGAACCTGGTCAAGGTTTCGAGTACGCCGGGCAAGACGAGCAACATCAATTTCTTCGAGGCCGACGACGTGCACTTTGTGGACCTGCCGGGCTACGGTTTCGCCCGTCGTTCCAAGGCCGAGCGCGACCGCTGGGCTGAGCTTATCGGCGACTTCTTCGACTCCGAGCGCAGCTTTAACCTGGTCGTATCGCTGGTGGATATTCGTCACGACCCCAGTAAGCTCGACCATGACATGATCGATTACCTGCAGGGCAACGAGTTCAACTTTATCGTCTGCCTCACCAAGGCCGACAAACTCAGCCGTACCCAGCAGGCCCGCCAGTCAGCAGCCATCAAAAAGCAGCTCAACGTCCCGGCCGAGAACGTAATCATCACAAGCTCCCAAACCGGCACCGGCATCGACGAACTCAAACGCCGCATCGCCGAGGCCTGCCTCTAGTAAGGGCTCCAGCCTAGCAAGAGCCCCTACCAATAAAAGGCCATAATTTCAGCCCGGCGCCCCTTCAAAGCGTGGGTCCCTGTAGACATCGCTAGTCACGTTACCATAGGGCCACCCAGGGGCATCCCCTTAAAAACATTCCGCAGCACGAGGCCCGCCTATCCGATGCTCCGAAGGAGCAGGATAAGCGGGCCTCAAGTGCGAGGACGTTTTTAAGGGGATGCCCCCGGGTGGCCCGGACAGACCGATCGGCGATGTCTACAGGTACTCGATTTGAGCGCCCTCGGTGTCGCACGTCAGAATATGCGTATCACACTTGGGGAACTGCTCACGCAGCTTGACCTGCAGAAACTTTGCCACGATGGTGTCGTCGGTCACAGCCATGAGGGTCGAGCCTGAGCCGCTAATCCAGATGGTCTTAGCGCCGCCGTTAAGGCAGGTGTCGCGCACGGCGTTGTAGTCGGGAATCAGGCGGCGACGATAAGGCTCCTGAATGCGGTCGTCATTGGCAGCGGCAATCAGGTCCAGGTCACCAGTCTCCAGGCCGCGCGTCATGCCGGCGATGCGGCCCATTTGCCATACGGCGGTGGAGAGTGGAATCTCCTGCGGCACGACCTTGCGCGCCTCGCTCGTATGTACCTCGTAGGGCGGAATCACGGTAATAAAACGCAAGCGATCGCTCACCTCGTAGCGCAGACATTGGGGGAGCGAATCGGTCGGCGTAAAGGAGCAGACGGCGCCGCCAAGGATGGCGGGGGCGACGTTATCGGGATGGCCCTCGACCTCGGTGGCGATGCGGACGAGTTCGGCGCGGTCGACGGTGTGGCCTGTCAGCGCGGCGGCAGCCATGATGCCGGCGACGACGCAGGTGGAGCTGGAACCCAGGCCGCGGGCGACGGGGACGTCGGTCTGAATGTCGATAGCGACGGGGAAGGCCGGCTCGCCCCATGCGGCCAGCGCATCGACAAAGCTCACATAGACCAGGTTATTCTCGTTTTGGAACTCCTTGGGGCAGCCCGTGATGGTGAGCTTGTCGGCGCGCTCGAAGGTGAAGTGCGAGTAGAGGCCGACGGCCATGCCGAGGGTGTCGTAGCCGATGCCTAGGTTGGCGCTTGTTGCTGGGACGGTGATTTTGATCATGTGGGTCCTCCTGGCGTGCCTGGCTGTTTAGTTCGCTGCTCGGACAGTCCTGCGCAAGACGGAAAGCACATTAAGTGCTTTCCTTTGCGTGCGGAACTCACGACGAACTAAACAGCCAGGCACGCTGCGCGCGTTCGTCATCATCCCGAGGGTTATCTGATGAAAGAAGGTGCGCCGGCTTTCGCCGGCGCTTAATAAGGGATCTAGTTGGTGCTCATTCGTTTTGCTGCGGACTCGACGTAGCTGGCCATTTCGTCGACGTCACAGACGTCTTCGAAGCGGACAGGTTTGGACTCGAGCTCGGCGAGCTGGGTCGGGGCGACCGTGTTGGTGGCCTGCTCGAGCACGCGCATAGCCTCAAAATCGTCCTCGGGAACGTTGAGGCCCAGGGCATCGCAGCAGGCGCGCGGGAACTTGTAGGGGCTGGCGGTCGAAAGCAGCACGCGGGCCTTGGCGCCCTCGGCGGGAGCGACCTTTTCAAAGACGTGATAGCCGCAAGCGGTGTGCGGGTCGATCACGTAGCCGTTGGCGTCCCAGCAACTCTTGATGGCAGCGCGGACCTCGTCCTCGCTGGCCCAGCCGCAGCCAAAGACGCTCTGAATCTTGGCCAGCAGCTCGGCGGGCACCTCGTAGCGACCAGTCTGTGCCAGCTGCTCCATAAGGCCGGCAACGAGCTCGCAGTCGCCGTCGGACAGGAAGTAGAGCATGCGCTCGAGGTTGGAGCTGATGAGGATGTCCATCGACGGCGAAATGGTCGTGAAGAACGGGCGGTTGCGGTCGTAGACGCCGGTGGTCAGGAAGTCGGCAAGCACGTTGTTCTTGTCGCTCGCGACGATGAGCTTGGCGACGGGCAGGCCCATGCGCTTGGCGTAGTAGCCGGCCAAGATATCGCCAAAGTTGCCGGTGGGCACACAGAACTCTACGGCGTCGCCAGCCTCGATAGCGCCGGCGCGCAGCAGCTGCGCATAGGCGGCAAAGTAGTAGACAACCTGCGGTACCAGACGGCCGACATTGATAGAGTTGGCGCTCGAAAGCACCGTGCCGGCGGCTTCCAGACGCTCGGCAAGCTCCTTATCGGCAAAGATGCGCTTGACGGCGCTCTGGGCGTCGTCAAAGTTGCCGCGGATGCCGCAGACGGCGACGTTGTCGCCCTCCTGCGTGGACATCTGCAGGTTCTGGACGTGGCTGACCTTGCCCTCGGGATAAAAGACGGTGATGCCCGTGCCCGGAGCGTCGGCAAAACCGGCGAGTGCGGCCTTGCCCGTGTCGCCCGACGTGGCGGTGACGATCATGATGCGCTCAGCGCCGCCGTCCTTGGCGGAAGTGCGGGCCATGAGGCGGGGGAGCATCTGTAGGGCGACGTCCTTGAAGGCGCTTGTGGGGCCGCCAAAGAGCTCCATCACATAGGTCTGAGGGGCGTCAGCACCCGGCGCTGCGTCGAGTTTGACGAGCGGCGTAACCTCTTCACTCGCGAACGTGCCGCGGTATGCCTCGTCGACACACGCCGAAATTTCTTCGGCCGTGTAATCATTCAGTAACATTCCCAACACATCTTGAGCGATTTCAAAGTACGATTTATCTGCAAGCGAGCTGATATCGACCTGCTGGGTGCCAAGCTCGTCCGAGACAAACAAACCCCCGTCGGGAGCGATGCCGGTGCGGATTGCCACCTTACTTGAGCACGATAAAGTGCGTCCTCGTGTACTATGATAAGTTCCCATATAACACTGCTCCTCGGATGCCTTGGTCCCAATCGGTGAAACCATGGTATCAGAGCGCGCAAAATAGGTTCGCAGAGGCTTTTTAGAAAGGTAACCTCCAGCCCATGATTAAGATTGCCAAGTTTGGCGGCTCGTCGGTCGCCGACGCCGAACACTTTAAGAAGATCAAGGCCATCGTCGATGCCGACCCGGCTCGCCGTTTTGTGGTGGTTTCCGCCTGTGGTCGCCGCTTTAAGGGCGACACCAAGGTGACCGACCTGCTCTACCTGGTTAACGCGCACGTTAAGTACCACGTGTCGTGCGAGGAGCTGCTCGAGGACATCGGCCAGCGCTATTTTGATATCGCTGACGAGCTGGAGCTCACCTATCCCATCCGTGAGGAGTTCGCGGCTTTTGCCGAGCGCGCCCGCTCGGGCGGTTACTCCACCGAGGAGCTCGTGAGCCGCGGCGAGTACTTCACCGCTCGCCTGATGGCTGAGTACCTGGGCCTACCGTTCCTGGACGCCGCGACGGTTGTGGCGTTCCATCACGACGGTACGCTCAGCATGAACCGCACCTCCGAGCTGGTGCAAGAGTACGGTCAGCAGGGCGGCTTCGTTATGCCTGGCTTCTACGGCGCGACGCGCGAGGGCCAGATCAAGCTGCTCGACCGTGGCGGCGGCGACATTTCCGGCTCGATCCTGGCCAAGTGCCTAGGCGCCGACCTGTACGAGAACTGGACCGACGTTTCGGGCTTCTATTCTGCCGATCCTCGCATTGTGCCCGAGGCTCAGCCCATTGCGCGCGTTACCTACGAGGAGCTGCGCGAGCTTTCGTACATGGGCGCAAGCGTCCTGCACGAGGAGGCCGTGTTCCCTGTGCGTGAGGCGGGAATTCCGCTGGTCATCAAGAACACCAATGCGCCGCAGGACCCCGGCACCATCATTAGCGAGACGGCTGATGAGGGCGAGGCGGAGCCCATCATTACCGGCGTGACCGGCAAGCGCGGCTTTGTCGCCATCAACGTCGCCCGCGACCGCACCAAGCCCCGTGTTGGCTTTATGCGCCGTGCGCTTTCGGTGTTCGAACGCTATGACGTCTCCGTCGAGCACATGCCCACCGGTGTCGACCGCTTTGGCGCCGTGGTGCAGGAGCAGGATGTGCACGACTCGCTGTACTCGCTCGTGGGCGACATTCAGCAGGAGGTCGAGCCGCTCGAGATCGAGGTCGTCGAGGGCCTGGCGCTTATCGCGACCGTCGGCCGTAACCTGCGCGGGCGCGCAGGTATTTCGGGTCACCTGTTTGGCATGCTTGGCCAGGCCGGCGTGAGCGTGCGTATGATTTCGCAGAGCTGTGACGAGATCAACATCATTATCGGTGTCGAGGAGAAGGACTTCGACCTAGCGATTCAGACCATTTACCGTGCCTTCTCCGACGAAAACGGCATTGTGAAGGTCTCCGACCTGGAGGCTCCCGCGCCGGTCGATCCCGCCCTGGTCGCGCTCCACAAGTAGCTGCCATCCCGTTGATTTTTTGGGACATGTCTCAAAAATCTACGGCGGGGCGTTTCGTTTCGGTTTCGTTTCGACGGGGCGGGTTTCGTGCCCGCCCCGTTCTTGTATACACTGGCAACAATAATCGGCCTGCTCGGCGTGCGGGCAAAAGCCACAACCTTTAAAGGGGGAAGCATGAAACAGTACACGGTTGCTATTTTGGGCGCGACGGGAGCTGTAGGCACCCAGATGCTCGAGTGCCTCAACGAGCAGGAGTTTCCGGTCGGTAAGCTCAAGCTGCTGGCGAGCGCGCGCTCTGCGGGCAAGACCGTTGAGTTCCGCGGCGAGCAAATCGTGATCGAAGAGGCTTGCCCCGAGGCCTTTGAGGGCTGCGATATTGTGCTCGGAGCCGCCGGCGACGATATCGCGAAGGAGCTGCTGCCCGAGGCCGTCAAGCGCGGCGCTGTCGTGGTCGACAACAGCCATGCCTTCCGCATGGATCCCGAGGTGCCGCTGGTCGTACCCGAGATCAATGCCGACGATATCAAGTGGCATCACGGCCTTATCGCCAACCCCAACTGCGCGACCATTATCGGCCTGGTTCCCACCTGGCCGCTGCATCAGCTCGCCGGCGTGAAGCGCATGATCGTCTCGACGTACCAGGCGGCTTCGGGCGCTGGCGCTCCCGGTATGGCCGAGCTCGAGGCCCAGCTGGCCGCCCTGGGCCGTGGCGAGGAGATTCCCGAGCCGCGCGCTTTTGCCGCCCAGCTGGCGAGCAACCTGATTCCGCAGATTGGCGGCGTCAAGGAGGAGGGCTTTACCTCCGAGGAGATGAAGCTGCAAAACGAGGGCCGCAAGATTATGCACCTGCCCGAGCTGCGCGTGAACTGCACCTGCGTGCGCGTTCCTGTGCTGCGTTCGCACTCCGAGAGCATTACGCTCGAGTTTGAGCGCGATATAACGGTTGAGGAGGCCCGTGCTGCGCTGGCTGCCGCTCCCGGCGTCAAGCTGGTTGACGATATGGCTGCCGAGGATGCGCACGATCGCTTCCCCATGCCGATGGACACCTCCGACCAGGACCTGATTTGGGTCGGCCGCGTGCGTCGCGACATCTCGAACCCCGAGGCTGCGCGTGGCATCACCTTCTGGTGCTGCGGCGACCAAATCCGTAAGGGCGCGGCAACCAACGCCGTCCAGATCGCTAAGCTGCTCTGCGAGTAGTGTGACCTGTCCGGCGGGGGCCGGGCTTAGTTTTCAGAACGTCCTCGACCATGTGTGGCGCCTTGTCCTGCTCCTTCGGAGCCGCGGACAAGGCGCCACACTGGTCTGCGGAGTGTTCTGAAAACTAAGCCCGGCCCCCGCCTGCGGTGACGCTGCTGCGAGCGGCCTGCGATGGGGCTGTTGTTGGTTGAGGCCGCTGGGCTGATGTGGGGGCGCGTGGCTGTTGCGAGCCCTGGTCCCGGCGGCGGCCTCGGCGCTTTGCGCCTGCCGCCTTTGGGGACTGTGGGGTCGATTGGGGTTGTCTGCACAATTCGCGGTATTATGTTGCGGAGTTTTGAAAGGAGCCGCTGGTGGTCACGACGACGTTTGCTTCGCCTTTGGGCGAAATCCTGCTTGCCGCTGATGGCCGCGGTTTGACGGGGCTTTGGTTTGAGGGGCAGGAGCACTTTGGCTCCACGCTTCTCAAAGAAGATCCCGAACATGTTGAAGGCGCCGATGCGGTTTCTGGTGCTGGCGGCATGTCTTCGGTGAATCCGACAAACGGTGCTGCCTCGTCGGTACTTGAGCGTTCTTGGGCTTGGCTGAATGCTTATTTTGCGGGGCAGGAGCCTCGGTTTACGCCGCCGTTGCATATGATTGGTACGGCGTTTCAGCGCGAGGTTTGGTTTGAGCTGCTTTCTATCCCGCGTGGCGAGGTCGCTACGTATGGTGAGATCGCCCAGCGTGTTACGGCTCGACATCGTGTACCGGGAAACGAAGCACCCGTTGCGTCTCCCCGTGCCGTGGGGGCCGCGGTCGCGCGCAATCCCATTTCGATTATTGTGCCGTGCCATCGCGTGGTTGCCGCCGATGGTTCGCTTAACGGGTATGCCGGCGGGCTTGACCGCAAGGAGTGGCTGCTTCGGCTTGAGGGCGCGTACGAGGACTAACGTTCGAGCACTTTGCATAGCCAAGATGCCGTGAAAGAACGGGACATGCTTTCCGAATGGAGGCTCAGACGGAAACTACGTCCCGGAATTCCGTTTTAAAGCGGGATGCGCTTTCCGAATGGCGTTCCAAGCGGAAACCGTGTCCCGGAATACAGCCTCAGAGTGGGACGCCGTTTCCGGCTGAGACCACCTGCCTGGACATCGATCTACGCCCGCTCCTGCAGGGCGTAGATGGACTTATCCATGTTGAACAGGTAAGCCACAACGCAGACAATAATGAACATCGGCAAGTTACCAAAGCCGAAGACTTCGCAGCCAATAAGGATGGGTGCGAGCAGCGTATTGGTGGCGCTGCCAAAGACGGCTGCGTAGCCCAGTGAGGCGCAGAGCTCGACGGGCATGCCGAGAATCCCGGCGAGTACGACACCCAGGCTGGCTCCGATGGAGAACAACGGCGTCACCTCGCCACCCTGATATCCTGCGGCAAGCGTGGTAATGGTGAGTGCGAATTTGAGTGCCCAGTCCCAAGGTATGATGGCGACCTTGCCGTCACCGTCGAGCGCCGCGGATATCAGATTGGTGCCAAGCCCGCAGTATCGACCCTGCCATAGTGCGAACAGAATCGCCGATAACGCGATGCCCATAACGGCGATGCGTGCATAGGGGTTGGGGAACAGCCGCGCCGCAAGTGTTTTGGCATGTGCAAGGCACCAGGCAAAGGCGCCGCCCACCATACCAAACGCGATGCCCAACAGTGCCAGCCGTCCAAGACCGGGGAGGTCGAGCGCATACGAGGCGGTAACGGCGACCTCGAACTTCTCGAGCCCCAGGGCGCCGGAGGTCATGCTTGCGGCAAGTGAAGCCGTAAGCGCGGGGAGCAACGCGCGGTATTCCATGCGTCCGGCGACCAGCACTTCGATAGCAAAGACCGTAGCAGCGAGCGGCGTTCGAAAGAGTCCGGCAAAGCCAGCGGCCATACCAATGAGCAAAAACGTGTTGCCGGGGTTTCGGAAAGGTAGACGCCTGCCGATCCAGTGCGAGACGGTTGCACCAATCTGCACGGCCACGCCCTCGCGCCCCGCACTGCCGCCAAAGAGGTGCGTCCCCCACGTGCTCAACATAATGAGCGGCACCAAACGCGGGGAGATGGCATCCTCGCGTCCGTGACCTACGTCAAATACCAGGCTCATGCCCCGATCGGTGCCTTTACCCCAGGTGCGGTAGGCAAATACGATGGCCAAGCCCATGAGGGCGAGGAAGGGAAGGAGCAGTGCGATGTGTTCGTCGCGGAAGGCGCCGATTGCCAGAAGCACGCGTCCAAAGAGTGCGCAGATGGCGCCAACGATGATGCCGATAGGGATTCCGACGGCACCCATAAGCACGAGGCCGCTATAGGTGTTGAGCAAGCGTTTGATTCTGCTCGATGCGTTGCTTTCCGACATTTTGCTTTCCGACACTTGCTCTCTTGATAGAAAAAGAGCTGGAGTTGCGCATCGTTGAGAGGCTTTCCAGCTTTAGCAAAACAAACTTATAAGATGCGACGGGCCGCGTCAAGATAATTGCTTGACAGCCTAGGAGGCGGCTGGTTGGCTGGCTTAAAACCTAGCGCGTGAAATGACGCTCCACGCTATTCAGCGCGCTTGATAGGATGACGAACCACGGTCTTAAGTTTCTCCGGCGCACACTTGCGTGGATCGGAGAGATAGATTTCGTGATGTAAACGGGTATCTGAGAAGTCGGGGACATAGCCCTGCTCGGTCGCATATTCATGCATGGCGTCTACGGTTGCCGGCTCGCTGTCGTAGGGTCCGGTATGCATGCATTGAACGCAGAGACCCTCGTCAACTTTAAGCAGCTCGACGGCAGAAAAGTCCAGTTTCTTTTTGGCCGTGGCTTCCGCGACCGCCCAGTCAAAGTCATCCTGAGTGACGAAATCGGGCAGGCGGATGCACGAGATAAAGTTGAAATCGTCCTTGCGTACATAATCGATGTCGCCGCTCGGGGAGTCTTGCCACCAGAAGCCCTCGAGCGGCGGTACCACAAAGTCGAAATAGCCCTCGATACTCCTTGAGCCTTTCTTTGACATCTTGACGGTATAGGCGATGCCGTAAAGCAGCGGCAGGGCATTTTGATACTCGCCACCTTCGGTATTTGGGTCGCCCTTTCCGCGAACGGCAACGTAGCTCATAGGCGGGACAGTTATGATACTCGGCTTGCTTGCAGGTCTGTAGAGCTCCTTGCATTCCTTCTTAAAGTCGAACGCCATGTTGGCCGCCTTTCTGCGTATTGGCCTGCTTAGATAGCGGAATCATATCATAGAAACGAACAGTTGTTCGAATGATTTGGCTGACAGATTGAGATGCGTGCGTTGTGTTTGGCGGTCGGCCTGACCCCATCGATGATTTCTCTGCCTCCCCGGCGCCTCATCTATAGCTGCCGTTTCCCCATATAGAACCTGCCAAAATAAACCCGTCCCTTTTTAGTCGGTGCGAAATGGGTAATACTAAAGAGTTATCCGACCAGATGGGAACCGATCGATGGCTTATATCGAATTCAAAGACGTCATCAAGGCATACGGCGAGGGCGACGCCCGCATTCACGCACTCGACGGCGCGAGCTTTACGGTCGAGCGCGGCGAGCTCGCCATCATTCTGGGTGCTTCGGGTGCCGGCAAGACCACGGCGCTCAACATTCTGGGCGGCATGGATACGGCGACCTCCGGCACCGTGACGGTGGACGGGCGCGACGTGAGCTCCGCCAACGAGGCTCAGCTCGTGGAATACCGCCGCGCCGATGTCGGCTTTGTCTTCCAGTTCTACAATCTGGTCCCCAACCTGACGGCGCTCGAAAATGTTGAGCTTGCGGCGCAAATCTGCCCCGATTCGCTCGATGCCGAGCAAACGCTTTGCCAGGTTGGCTTGGGTGAGCGCCTCGCCAACTTCCCCGCGCAGCTTTCGGGCGGCGAGCAGCAGCGCGTGTCCATTGCCCGCGCGCTGGCAAAGAACCCCAAGCTGCTTTTGTGCGACGAGCCCACGGGCGCACTTGACTATAAAACCGGCAAGCAGATCTTGCAGCTGCTGCAGGACACTTGCCGCAAGCAGGGCATTACGGTCATCATCATCACCCACAACTCCGCGCTGGCGCCCATGGCCGATCGTCTGATCCGCTTTAGGAGCGGCCGCGTGGAGAGCGAGACGGTCCAGCAAAATCCCGTGCCTATCGAGACGATCGAGTGGTAGCGCCCATGGACCAAGATCGCCAAAACAGCCTACGCCACGACGCGCAGAATACGGAGCGCGAGCAGGATTTTACGACCTACCGTACCGCTCAAAGCTCAAACGATATGGTGCCGACGGTTTTTCGCCGCGGCATCTACCGCACAATCCGAGGCAGTCTTAAGCGCTTTTTGTCCATCGTGGTCATCACCGCGCTCGGCGTGAGCGTGATGTGCGGCCTTAAGGCGGGCTGCGAGGACCTGCGCGATTCGGTCGACGCCTATTTTGACCAGCAGAATGTCTATGACATTAACGTGCAGTCGACCTATGGCCTTACGCGCGACGATCTCGCGGCCATCCAAGAGGTCGACGGCGTCGAGACGGCCGAGGGTATCTACACCGAGACCGCCTACACCGCCGTGGGCACAACGCGCGAGCGCGTGGTCGTGCAGAGTCTCTCCAAGGAGAACATCGATCAGCCGGTGCTGGTGAGCGGCGATTTGCCCGAGAGCGCCGATGAGGTTGCGGTGACTTCGAAGTTCCTGAAGGCTTCGGGCAAAAAGCTCGGCGATACGGTGAGTTTTGCCGCCAATGACGCAAGTTCATCGAACCAAAGCGCCAAGGATCAGTTTGCCGCGGGCGATTACACCATTACGGCCGAGGTCCTCGATCCCACTGATGTGAGCTCCGACTCGACAGTCAACGCCTTTCGCGCTGCTTCGGCGGCGGACTATAAGTTCTATGTGAGCGAGGACGCCGCGACATCTTCTTCCTACTCCGCGGTCCACGTGATCGTCGAGGGAGCCAAGAGTCTCAACTCCTATTCGGATGCCTACGCGGCAAAGATCAATGAGGTCAAGGGCAATATCGAGAAAATCCGTGAGGAGCGTGAGAAGGCGCGTGCTCAGGAGCTGATGGTCGACACGCCGGCAAGCTTGGATACGGCCGAGCGCGAGGCGAATATGCTCTTTGGGATTGAACAGGGCAACATCAATCGCATGGCCGAGGGCAGCGAGGAGCGCGTCCAGGCTCAGGCCGAGTTGGACCAGCGCCGCGCCGCCGCTGACCAGCATTTTGCCGATGCCCGCGCCGAGCTTTCCGATCTGGGCGAATGCTCCTGGTACATCCAGGACCGCGGTAACATCGCAAGCTACTCGAGCGTCGAGAGCGACAGTTCTTCGATCGAGGCCATCGCCACGGTGTTCCCATTTATCTTCTTTGTCGTCGCTGTGCTCATCAGCCTCACCACCGCCACGCGCATGGTTGAGGAGGAGCGTACACTTATTGGCCTGTACAAGGCGCTCGGCTATTCACGTGGGCGTATCCTGTCCAAATACGTGGACTACTCGCTGTGGGCGTGTCTGATCGGCGGCGTGCTTGGCAACATCATCGGATTTGTGGGCCTGCCGCTGTTCCTGTTTACGGTGTTCGACGACATGTACTCGCTGCCCCAGATGCTGCTTTCGTACGACATCGTGTCCTCGATCGTTTCGGTGGCGCTGTTTGCCGTGGGCGTGGTGGGAGCCACGATTATCGCCTGCCGCCACGAGATGGCCGAGACCCCTGCCTCGCTCATGCGCCCCAAGGCTCCGCGCGCCGGCTCGCGCATTCTGCTCGAGCGCATTGGCTTTATCTGGCACCGCATGGGCTTTTTGAACAAGGTCGCTGCACGCAACCTGTTCCGCTACAAAAAGCGCGCCTTTATGACCATCTTCGGTATCGCTGGCTGCACGGCGCTCGTGATCTGCGGTATGGGCATCCGCGATACGTCGGTGGCGCTTTCGCCCAAGCAGTACGGGCATATCACGCGCTACGACCTGCTGGCGGTCGCCAATCCCGACGATTTTTCGCAGACGTGCGCGGCGCTCGACGAGCGAAGCGCAGCCAAGGATTCCGACGTGACCGTGACTTCGACGCTGCCGATTATGACCGACAACGTCACCTTTACATTTGGCGGCAAGAGCGAGACCGTGCAACTGATCGTGGTGCCCGATGACCGCGCGAACGACCTGGACGACTACGTGTGTCTCGAGGACGAGTCCAAAGAACTGCTCGCCCTGCGTGGCGGAGATGTGTATTTGAGCAAGAGCTCTCAGCTGGTGCTGGGGATCAAGCCGGGCGATACGGCACACGTCCAGGATTCGTCGCTCAATGTTGCCAAGGTCAAGGTCAGCGACATTTCGCTCAACTATCTGGGCAACACGCTTTACATGACGCAGAGCACCTATGAGCGCGCATTCGGTCGAAGCGCGCGCCTCAACGGCATCCTTGCGCTGCTTAAGGGTTCGTCGGCCGATCAGATTGCGTTTACCAACCGTCTTAAGAGCGATGGTTGGATTACGCTGTCGAGTACCGCCGAGCATTGGGAAAACTATGAGGCAAACTTTACGATTATCAATTCGGTCGTGGTGCTTGTGACCTTTATGGCGGCGTGCCTGTCGTTTGTGGTGGTATTCACGTTGTCTAACACCAACATCTCGGAGCGCGAACGCGAGCTGGCGACTATCAAGGTGCTGGGCTTCCGTCGTGGTGAGGTACACCACTACGTTAACAAGGAGACGCTGATCCTCACGGCGATTGGCGCCGCGCTGGGCGTACCGCTGGGTGGTGCGCTGGCCGAGAGCTTTACGTACATCTTGCAGATGCCGTCATTGTACTTTGACGTCGAAGTCGAGCCGCTGAGCTACGTGCTTGCCGTGGTGCTTTCCTTCGGCTTTACGATCATCGTCAACCTCGCTACCAATCGCACCCTCAATAAGATCGACATGGTCGGCGCCCTCAAGAGCGCCGAGTAGCCTGCCAAAAAGGGACAGGTTTATTTTGGCAGGTTTTATCGGGGCAAACGCCGGACAACCATTAGGTGGCCCGGCGTTTGCCCCGTCAAACGGGCTTTCCATTTGCCTTTCATTCTATTTGGTTTTCGCTCGCAGGCGTGGATGAGAGACTCTCTTTGGCCTTCGAGATTGGGCTTGTATGGGTCGTATGCCACAAAATGGGCCTATCTACTACGTTTGCTACCACACCCTCGACCGTGACAAAGATTATGAAATTAAAACCGCAGGTAGATGGCTTGCCAGTTTTCGGAAAAGGCGGGTATGGTCGGCCCTCTCGAGTTAAACGTAGTAAATAGGCCCTTTTCTTGGCGCGCGGTCAGCTCAATGCTAATCTCCGTGCCGGAACTGACCCAGTTGTTTGTAAGTTGCGGTGATATACGGACTGTTTGGCGCTTTGGAGCTTCAAAACAGTCCCTATCTCACCGCAACTTAGGAGAAGGGCGGGGGCGGTTGGGTGCTGGTGGGTCGGAGCGTGTTAGGCCTGTTTGCGGTGCTTCCATTGTTTGCGGCACCAGCGCATGAGCGCCTTTATGACGGGAATCGTGATGAGGATGATCCATGCAGGATGGGGCTGTCCCAAACAGAGCCACATGTAGAGGAACCAAGCGATGGCGGCTGCCGGGTAGATGGCCTCGATCAGCTTAGACAGGTGGCGCCGATCGATAAAGTCACCAATCGCGTAGTAGACGGGAACCAGAAAGACGAGGAAAAGCCCCATGCCCCATGTGCCGTAGACAATGCCGAGCACCAGATAGGCGAGAGTGACAAGTGCGGGGAAGGGGAATTTGTTCCATGCACGTCCGACCTTGGTGTGGAAATGCTTGCCATGATGGTCGAGCTTGTCGTGTGCTTCCTTCCAGCTGGAAAACGTCTCGCCGTCGATGGTGACGGTGCCGTCGTCATTGGTGCGTACGCTATGTCCATCGTCCTCAAGCGTATCGATATGCACGCCGTCCGGCCCCACATGCACCTCTTCGCCCTTGCGCTCGTTGGTCACATGGATGCCGCTCCAACCAACATGGACTTCCTCGCCTTTATTGGGATCAATGACGTGGATACCGCGCGCGAGGGAAATATCGACAAGTGGCTTATCGCTGCAATCAGCGTGCTCAGTAGAAGCCTCAGCCTCTTCAGCCTTATCTGAAGCTTTGGTGCCGGCGTTGCTGTTCTGCGCCTCATCATCAGCCTGTGAGTCATCAGCGCTAGCCACCGCCTCCCCATACAGCAGCTCATCCAGCGACACGCCATACAGCGCGGCGAGCGCAATAAGGTTATCGGTATCGGGCGAGGATTCGCTGCGCTCCCATTTACTGACAGCCTGACGACTCACACCCAGCTGGGCGGCAAGCGCCTCCTGAGAAAGCCCGGCAGCCTTGCGGCGATCAACGAGCCGCTGCGCCATCGCAAGATCCATGGTGGTTCCTTTCGTTTGATGGTCGAATCGAATGAGCCGAGTATGCCGAGAACAACCGGTAGCGACCACCATTTCTAGTTAGAATCTGCCCCAACCCTACCGCAACTACCGGTAGCAATCCCTAACGACCAGCCATTTCAGGACAAATGTCAGTGCAAGTAGCAGCCAAGAGCCCCCACTCAGTAAGTTGCGGTGGAATAGTTTTTGGATTCAGCCATTTGTGGACTAAGCAGGAACTATTTCACCGCAACTCAATTCCAGCCCAGGCACCCGCAGCAAGAAGACGAATAGCCCCGGCGAGTATGTAAACGCAGGACCCTCCGACCCCGCCCGACGATTTCGATTGGCGACCTTTGACGGAGTCAAGGGAGGAGCCAAATCGAAATACGTCGGGCGGGGTCGGAGGGCCCGATGGGGTGGATTCCAGCCGAGGCTATTCGTCGCCGAAGCTGATGCCCAACGCCTTGGCCTCGCGTACCAGATCGCTCTGGGGGTCGACAAACTTGAGCTTGCCGGCGACCTCCTCGAGCGGCATGTGGCACATCTTGCCGTCACGCAGGGCAATCATGTAGCCAAACTCGCCGCGTAGGCAGCCAAGCGCTGCCTCGACGCCGCACTGGGTCGCAAAGATGCGGTCCTGGGCGTCGGGCTGGCCGCCGCGCTGCGTGTGACCGGGGATGGCGACGCGGGTCTCGCGACCGGTCTTGGCCTCGATCTCCTTGGCGATGTCGTACACGATTGACGGGCTCGTGCGCTCGGCGAGCTTCTTCTTGTACTCCTTCTTGGACAGTGCCGCGTCCTCCTTGGAGATGGCGCCCTCGGCGACGGCTACGATGGTAAAGCGGCTGCCGGTCTCCATGCGATGCTCGATGGTCTTGATGACGTTATCCATGTCGTAGGGGATCTCGGGAATCAGGATGACGTCCGCGCCGCCCGCGACGCCGGCATACAGCGGAATCCAACCGACCTTGTGGCCCATGATCTCGATGACAAACACGCGGCCGTGACTCGAGGCAGTGGTGTGGATGTCGTCGATGCACTTGGTGGCGACGTCGATGGCGCTCGTAAAGCCAAACGTCAGCTCGGTGCCCCAGGTGTCGTTATCGATGGTCTTGGGCAGGGCGATAACGTTGAGGCCCTCTTCGCGCAGGCGGTTGGCGGTCTTGGTGGAGCCGTTACCGCCCAGCATAAACAGGCAGTCGAGCTGCAGCTTATGATAGGTGTGGACCATTGCGGGCACCTTCTCGACGCCGTCGGCCTCGGGAATGTCCAGGCGCTTGAACGGCGTGCGGCTCGTGCCCAGGATGGTGCCGCCGCGGGTGAGGATGCCGCTAAAATCGGCGGGCGTCATGACGCGGAACCTGCTGTAGATAAGGCCCTGGTAGCCGTCCTCAAAACCATAGATCTCAATAGGCTCTTCGCTATTGGTCATAAGCGTTTTGACAATGCCGCGCATGGTGGCGTTGAGCGCTTGACAGTCGCCGCCACTGGTAAGAAGACCGATCCTAAGCATGATGAATCCTTCCGGGCAAGTTATAACATGCGCATAAGTTTACCCCCGCACACTGTTGATACGGGGGTAAAACGTGTTAGCTCAAGCGTATAGAAATGTAAACAACGCCAGGCGAGCGTAAAGTCGACGGGCCTGGCTCCTTACAGTGCGAATGCGTCGATGTCGCCCCAGTGGCGGCGCAGCGTGATGGCGGCAGCAGGCTCGGTGTTGTCAAAGACGACCGACCACTGCGTGTTGCTGGTGATGTCTTCCGGATTGGGCTCTTGCGCTGCAGCGCGTAGGGCCTTCCAAGCGACTGCCTCGTCTTGGGCGCCGGTATGGGCGTCGAGGACATCGGCGATTGCGGCGGCGCGCTCTTTACCATGGCCTAGCTCGCCATTCTTTTGGTTAGGCAGCACTTCGTCGCCATAGCAGGCGTAGAAGTTCGTAACCTGGGTTACAGGAGTCGCTTTGAAAGCGCGGTCCGGATCGCGCGGATCCCACTCTACTACGCGCGCGTCACCGGCGGCGTCGTTTATAAAGAAGTGGTAATCGCGTCCTGCCATGGCGTGCATGTCGTAGGCGGAAAGCAGGTCGACAGCTTCTTGCGTGGTGGCGGCACGGTCGAGCACCAGACGGATGGCGAGCGAGGTATTGATGACGGGGCGCTGCGTGTCCTGGTCACAGGGTTTGGAATCCAGGGTGAGCACGGCAATGGACACGCCACATTCGTTGACGCCGTCGAGCTGGGCAAACGGGCCCATGAGTGCGGCGGCGCGTCCGGCGACGGAGTCAAGCGGAGTGTTATCGCCCAGGTTGTTAAGGGCGGCAAACCCGATGGAGGCATAGCCGCCGCGTGGGTGATTGCGCACCAGCAGCGCCGAGGTGTCGTCCTTAAAGTCGTAATTGCGACCGGTACGCACGCGGCCTTCGGCATCTACGGCGACAAAAGCGCTGCAGGCAAACTGGGGCGCCTGGACATGTGCCGGCACACCGGGCAGCACCTGCGCCACCACGGCATCGATGTAGGCCCGGTCATCGCGCACGCCAGCGGCGATGATGCGATCAAGATCGTAGTCGTAGGCGATGTCGATTGCGTACAGGTCATAGCCATCCGTGTAGCCGGTCAAGCGTTTGAGTGACGCGGCGGACTTGATTTGTTTGTGATAAACGGTGCCGGTGGCAGCGGCAAGGCCGACGGCGACTCCCGCGACACCGCAGGCGATGGCAATGTTACGTGGCTTCATGACGGCTCCTTTCGTCCTGTTAGCGTAATTGTCGCAAAAGGAGTGCGGGCATGATGGCTCAACTTGGCGAGCGGCGCGGGATTAAACATGGAATGAAAGGCACGGCACTGGCGCGGCGGGGTATGCTGGAGGGGACCATCAACCCAGCGAAAGGGGAGAGCATGACGGATCAGGAAACGCCCGAGCGCGCGCATGTGACGGCCGATGATATCGAGGCCGCCAACGACCTTATCGACTTTATCGAGGCATGCCCCAGCATGTTCCATACGGCGGCGACCATTATGGCCGAGCTCGACGAGGCGGGCTTTACCTACCTGCCCGAGAATGCGGCGTGGGACATCGAACCAGGCGGGCGTTATTACACGCAGCGCAATACCTCGAGCGTTGTTGCCTTTAAGGTGGGCGAGGACCTGGCTGCTACGTGGGGCGAGGACGGCGTTGCCGGCGACTATCATTTTCAGCTCACGGCGTCGCACAGCGATTCGCCGACGTTTAAGGTCAAGGCCGTGCCTGAGCTTGACGGCGCGGGCGAGACGCTGCGCCTGAACACCGAGGCCTACGGCGGCATGATCGACTACACCTGGTTCGATCGTCCGCTGGCACTCGCGGGCCGCGTGTTGGTACGCGAGGGCGACCGTATCGAGAGTCGTCTGCTTGCCACCGAGCGCGAGGTCGCTATTATCCCGAGCCTTGCTATCCATATGAACCGCGGCGTTAACGAGGGCTTTGCTCCCAATCGCGCCGTCGACCTGTGCCCGCTCATCAGCGCCGGTGACCTTAAGCAGGGAGATTTTGACGCCCTGATCGCCGACGAACTGGACGTTGAGCCCGAGCAAATTTTGGGCCGCGATCTGTTCCTGGTCAATCGTCAGGATGCGCGCATTTGGGGCTGGGCCGACGAGTTTATCTCGACGCCCAAGCTCGACGACCTGGCCTGCGCCTACACCTCGCTGCAGGCATTTTTGGGTGCCGAGAACGCGCACGACGTTTCGGTCTTCTGCTGCTTTGATAATGAGGAGGTTGGCTCCGAGACCAAGCAGGGCGCCATGTCGACGTTCTTGGCCGATGCACTGCGCCGCATTAACGGCTCGCTGGGCTTTGACGACGAGTCGTACCACCGTGCGCTTGCCGCTTCGATGCTCGTGAGCTGCGACAACGCGCATGCCGTGCACCCCAACCACGCCGAGAAGTGCGACGCCCGCAACCAGGTTGTGCTCAACGGCGGCATCGTCATCAAGGAGGCCGCCAACCAGCACTACTGCACCGATGCCTTTAGTCGCGCGGTGTTCCAGGCCATCTGCGATGACGCCGACGTGCCCACGCAGGCCTTCGCAAACAAGAGCGATATGGCGGGTGGCTCCACGCTCGGCAACCTGTCGAACATGCAGGCGAGCATGCATGCCGTGGACGTGGGCCTGCCGCAGCTTGCCATGCACTCGAGCTACGAGACCGGCGGCGTGCGCGACGTGATGTACGCCATCCGCGCCCTCACCGCCTTCTACGAGCGCAACCTAACCATCAACGGCGCCGAAAGCGTGGAGCTCTAAAACCTATCAAGAAGGGACATGTTTAGGGATTCAGGTTCTGAGGTGCTGCCGACGCGTCCGCAATCGGATATATGCATAAACCGACCCGCCGATTGCATATTTCGGTGGGTCGGTCGCTTTCCGCCCACAGGTACCCCTGGGGGCGCCGTGCAAATTCCGGAATATTCAGCATCCGGGGCCCACAGGCGCAAGAACGGGCGCGCGAAACCGCGCCGAATGTCCCGATTTCGCACCCCCAACGCCCCGAGGACCGCTCATTTTCCACAGGTTGCTGCCCGCGGCGCCTGCCTTTCGCCCAGAATCCGGTATGCAGCCCCCTCGGGCACTGAATATTCCCAAAAATGCACGCCAAACCCCGCCCCAGGCACCCGCAGCAAGAAGACGGATAGCCCCGGCCTCCCCAGTCGCAGCGTCGGCTCATTACGCCGTTTGTAAAACGGCGTAATTCTTAGTGCTCAATCCAACAATGTAGCGTCTCGCCGGCCTGCAGGTGACGCAGATTCTCCGCGGCGATGTCGACGACGTTGTTGAGCGTGGCTGCCAGGTGGAACCAGCCGGAGACGTGCGGCGTGATGAGCATGTTGGGCACATCCCACAGCGGGCTTGTCGCGGGCAGCGGCTCGGGGTCGATGACGTCGACCGCGGCACCGGCAAGGTGCCCGGACTCGAGTGCCGCAACTAAGTCGTCGGCAACCACAAGGTCGCCGCGGCCGCCGTTGGCAAAGAAGGCGCCCGGCTTCATCGCGGCGAAGAACTCGGCGTTCGCCAGACCGCGGGTCTCGGGCGTGCTGGGCATAAAGGATGCGACGATGTCGGCCTCGGCCAGGCGCTCGGGTAGGGCGTCCATGCCGTCCATGTCCTCAAACACGATGGGGTAGACGAGCGGATGGCGCTTGATGCCGCGGACGTGTGCACCCATGCTGCGGCAGAGCGTGGCGAAGTGGCCGCCGATATCGCCCGCGCCCAGCACGAGCACATTGGCATTTTTGAGCGAAGTGACCGGCCCCAAATCCTCCCAGCGATGCTCGCGCTGCAAGTCGTGATAGCCAGGCAGACGCTTCATCATGGAAAGGACCATGGCAAACATGTGCTCGCTCACGGCCTGGCCGTAGGCGCCCACCGAGCAAGACAGTTTGGCGTCGGCTGGCACTGTGCCGGCGGCCAAGTAATCGTCATAGCCCGCGGTCTGTAGTTGCAGCAGCTGGAGGTGCTCGCATGCGGTAAGCAGGGCAGGGTCTATGTTGCCCAAGATCACGTCAGCGTTGGCGACTTGTTCGCGCGTGATAGCGTCGGCGCTCGTGTAGATAAAGTCCTCGCCCGGAGCGCTCGACTCAAGAATTGCGCGATGGTGGTCGTTGACGGGCAGCAAAACCAAGATGTTCACAAGCAGTCCTTTCCGCTTGACCCGCCAAAAAGGGACAGGTTTATTTTGGCGGGTTTTATCAGGCAAAACGTTCAAACAAAAACGCCGGATGCTAGACGAGCGTGCCCGTCAGCATCCGGCGCATCCACGGCTACCAGCTCAGCAGCTCGTAGCCGTCCTCGGTCACCACGAGCTGTACCTCGCACTGGGCCGAATCGCTGCCGTCCTTGGTGCGCACGCACCAACCGTCACCCTTGCTAATCTTGATGTCGGGCGCTCCGGCATTGACCATGGGCTCGATGGTAAAGACCATGCCCGGAGCCATGATGGTGTCCACATCGGGCGCCTCGGTGGTAAAGCCTACAAACGGGTCCTCGTGGAACTCCTTGCCAATGCCGTGTCCGCCGTACTCGCACACCACGCTAAAACCGGCGTCCTCGACCGTCTTTTGCACGGCCTCGGCCATAACAGAGAGCGGCAGCCACGGCTTGACGGCGGCCAGGCCCGCTTCCACGCTGGCGCGGGTCACGTCGACTAGGCGCTGGCGCTCGGCCGAGACCTCGCCGATGCAGAACATGCGGCTCGAGTCGCTAAAGTAGCCGTCTAGGATCGTGGAACAGTCCACGTTGATGATGTCGCCCTCGTGCAGCACGTCCGTATCGCAGGGAATGCCGTGGCAGACCACATCATTGATCGAGGTGCACACGCTCTTGGGGTAGCCCTCGTAGTTGAGGTCGGCCGGCGTGCCACCGTGCTCGACGGTGTAGTCGTAGATCATCTGGTCGATCTGGTTGGTGGTCATGCCTGCGGCGATATGCTCGCCCACATAATCGAGCACGCCCACGTTGATGGCTGCCGAGCGCTTGATGCCCTCGATATCGGCGGGAGTCTTGTAGAGCGTGCGAGGCAGAACCTCCCAGCCTTCTTCCCACAAGCGCTCGAGGCGCTCATCAAAGGCGCTATGGCATTTCTTGTATTTCTTGCCGCTGCCGCACCAGCAAGCGTCGTTGCGGCCGGGCACGGGTCCTTTGTCATACATGGCTAACTTCCTTTCATCCGCAGCTAGTATAGCCCACCCGCAGACCAGCTCATTTGGGATGGGGCTAATTTAGCTGCTGGCGGGCGGCCGCGCTAGTAGCTCACCTGGCAGGGAATACCGAGGGCGCGCACGCGCGCGGCAATGGCGTCGAGTACCTCGGGCACTGCTTTGGCAAGGCCGGCGATCGGTGTTTCGCGCGCCACCGTGTAGATGGTCGCCTCCTGCGGGCGAATGCGCTCAAGCGCCGCGAGCCAGGGGGCAACGTACTCCTCGCCGGTGTTGTCGATGGGCTTGCCCCGGTACTCACCGCTCAAAAACATCGTCTGGATAATAACGTGACCGTTAAAGCTTGCGAACGTCTCAATCTGGTGCTTGACGTCGTAGGGGCCAACGGGCTGGTCGAGCAGCTGGATAAACGCCGGGTCGACGGTATCGAGCTTAAGAATGTTGTCGTCGACCATCATGAGCGCGTCGTGCACCTCGGGGCGGTCGGCGCGCGTGCCGTTGGAGAGCACGGCGATCTTGGAGTTTGGGGCAAGCTCGTCGCGCAGCGCGACGGCGCCGGCAATGGCCTGCGGAAACTCCGGTGCGGCGGTGGGCTCGCCGTTGCCTGCGAAGGTGATCACATCGGGGAGCTCGCCCTCGGCTGCCATCTCGCGCAGCTTTGCCTCGAGTGCATCGAGCACCACGGCAGCCGTGTTATACGGCTCGTGGCAGGGGCGCTCGGCGTTGAGGCCGTTTTCGCAGTAAATGCAGTCGAACGTGCAGATTTTGCCGCTGGCCGGCATCATGTTGACGCCGAGCGAGAGACCAAGGCGACGGCTGCGAACGGGCCCAAAGATGGGGCTGGCATTCAAAAACGTAGACATAGGCATATGCTCCTCAAGACAATTGTGCCTAAGCATAGCATCGGCTCCAAAGCAAGGTGTGGGCTCTTGCTTTACAAGTTTCGTTTTTTCACGTCGCTCATGATGCCGTGCCATGAAAAGCCTCGGGTCGGGTAAAGTTAATCTGTTAACAAGGTGTAAAGCAATGCGGGTCCATCCAACCGTGCTGACGTGCAACTGGATGAGCATTGATGATGGGGGCACAACATGGATTTTACGGTCGAGAATGCGGGCACCACGATTGCCTGTCGCGAATATGCCGACCCGGATGTGTCGCCTGATGCTCCTGCCTTGGTGTGCGTGCACGGCGCTTGTGTCGACGGCACATTTTTCGACGGCATCGCTTGTGAGCTCAGTCGCAACTACCGCGTAATTGCCTACGACCGCCGCGGCTGTGGTGGCAGCAGCGATGCGGCAGACGGCAGCTATGATCTTGCCGCTCAGGCCGCCGATCTGCAAGCCGTGATCGAACACGTTGGCGCTCCGACAAATGTGCTTGCGCACAGCGCCGGTACGTTGGTGGCGCTGGAGCTTCTTCGTACCGAACCCCATCTCGTCGCCCGTGCGATTCTGCATGAGCCGGCTGTGTCGGCCGAAGGCGTCGGCATGGGCGCAGCCCCGGTTTTGCTCGATATGATTGCGGCTGGAAAGGTTTCAAGGGCGCTCCGGCTTTTCTTGGGAGCCCTCGGCGACTTGGACCCCGAGGCTCCTGGAACGACCGAAGCGGAAGCCAAACATGCCCTGCGCAATGGTCGTTGCTTCATGGCCAATGAATACGGGATTACTATGACCTGCGTTCCCGATTGGGATAGCGTTCGCGCGTCAAAAACGGTGGCCGCCGTGCTCCTGGGCGAGCTCTCGATTGGCACGCCCCGCGAGGCTGGCACGCGAGCGGCTGCCGAATATCTCGATTGCCCTCTCGTGACGATCCCGGGCGCGCATAACGGTCTGCGCGATCGCCCGGCAGCGGCTGCCCGGGCTGTCCGTGGCATCCTGGGGCTCTAACACCCGCAATGGCCAAAGCAGGCTTCACCCGCAAACGTTTCGGCCGTGTTAACAAATGTGCTCAAAACCTCACGTCTGCGACTTCAATCGCGCCGCCTGCCAACTCATAAAAATGTAACAGCATTCACGTACTTACCTGCATCGACAAGGTGTTAACCTTGTAGCATTTGGAACCCACCGCTACCATGCGAAACTATCGAAAGGGCCCCATATGCTCAATAATCACGAGGTCAATCTAACCGACGAGGAGGCTGCCGCTGAGGTCGCCCGTGTCGCGAAGAACTACCCCGTGGTGCGTTTGCTGTCGGCCGATCAGATTAAGAGCGAGCCTAACTGCTTGCTCGCCGGCGATCGCTGCCCTTGTCTGCGTCAGTCGAGTCTTGAGGCTTTGGCAGACTCCGATGAGGTGTCGGAGCAACTGCTCAATGATGGCACTGAGTACCGCGCCCGTCTACGCCCTCTGAAGGTCGAGGGCGAGCCTCACGTCTTGCTGATGGTGCGTCCGATTGATGAGCAAGAGGCCGCGGAAGAGGACCTTGTCTACACCGACGTGCTGACGAGCGTGCGCAATCGCCGATATTACGAGGAAAAGCTTCGCAGCGCCCGCATGAATGCCGGCGTTGCGATGATCGACGTTGATGATTTTAGGGCCTTCAACGATACGTGTGGCCGTCATGCCGGCGACCTTGCGCTCGGTGCTGTGGCGACAGCCATACGCAGCGGAATTCGTTCGACTGACGAGCTTGTGCGCTATGGCTGCGACAAGTTTGTGGTTGTCATGCCCAATATTCCCTCCGATGACTTCACCCGTCGCCTGCATCAGGTGTCCGATGCCGTTCATTCCACGATTATTCCGGGCCATGAGTACGTGAGCTTGACGGCATGTGTTGGTGGCGTTCGCATTCATGGCGAGACGGTCGATGAGGGCGTTGGCCGCGCTGCCCAGTTACTGAGCCGCGCTAAGGCAAAAGCCGGTACGGTCGTGACCGATGCCGATTCCATCGAGGCCTTCCAAAGCGAAAAGCCTTTGGTGCTTATCGCCGATGACTCCGAGATGAACCGAGCCATTCTCAGCGAGATGCTCAAGGACGAGCATTGCATCCTCGAGGCCGATAACGGTCGTGCGGCGCTCGACATGGTCGACCGCTATGGCGATGAGTTGTCGCTCGTGCTGTTGGACATTGTGATGCCGGGCATAAGCGGCTTTGAGGTGCTGGCCGATCTGTCGCGCCGATCGGGTATCGATAATCTGCCTGTCATCATGATTTCGAGCGAAGATTCCGATGATGCGGTTCTGCGCGCGTACGAGCTGGGCGCCTCGGACTATATCAACCGCCCGTTTGACTCCCGTGTCGTGCGCCGCCGCGTAAGCAACACCATCCGCCTGTACGCCAAACAGCGCCGCCTGACGAACCTGCTGTCCCAACAGTACAACGAGCGCGTCAAGAACAGTCGCATGCTCATCGACATCATGGCCGGCGTCATGGAGCTTCGCAACGGCGAGAGCGGCAGGCACGTTACGAACATCGAAAAGCTGACCGAGCTGCTGCTTGGCTATCTGGTCCAGCGTAGCGGCACGATCTCCCTCGACAATGAGGAACGCTCCACGATCGCCCTGGCTTCGGCGCTGCACGATATCGGCAAGATGTCGATTGACGATGCGATCCTCAACAAGCCCGGACGCCTTACGCCCGATGAGTTCGAGATTATGAAGACGCATACCACGATCGGCGCCGACATGCTGCTTGAGCTGGGTAGCCATCACGCCGGTAATGCGCTTATGGAATATGCGTACCAGATTGCGCGTTGGCACCACGAGCGCTGGGACGGCAAGGGTTATCCCGATGGCCTTAAGGGCGACGATATCCCCATCGCCGCACAGGTGGTTTCGGTGGCCGACGTATACGATGCGCTGACGAGCGTGCGCGTGTACAAGGATGCCATCCCGCACGAGGAGGCGATCCAGATGATCCTGGACGGTAAGTGCGGCACCTTTAACCAGCTGCTGCTCGACTGTCTGCTCGAGGTGCAAGACCGTATTGCCGAAACATTGGCGCGCCCTGCCGAGGTCGTTGCGCTTCCTACGATTTAGTTTGACCAAAGGAGTTTGAATCCATGATTTCCATGCGTGAAGCGTATGAGAAGATCGGCGCCAATTATGATGACGCTTGCACTCGGCTGATGGGCGAGGAGATGCTTGCCCGCTTTGCCCTCAAGTTTTTGGATGACGAGAGCATGGACAAGCTGGAGGCCGCCATGGCGGCAGGAGACGCCAAGGAAGCGTTTATGGCAGCTCACACGCTCAAGGGCGTGAGCCAGAACCTGGGATTCGATAATCTGTACGAGCCGGCGGTCGTGGTGACCGAGGCGCTGCGCGGCGCCGATGCCGTTGACGGCGCTCGCGCGGGAATGCATGCGTTGCAGCAGCAATATGCGGCTACGATGTCGGCCCTGCGCGAGGTGGCCGAGTAAGAGCTCGCGAGCTTTGATGGCTATGAGAGTGGATAATCTCCCGTTTTAGGCCCGGTGGCGACCTCAAAGTGGGAGATTATCCACTCTCGTTCGATACGTGTCCAAAAATCCACTCTCACCCCTTCTGATTGGTGAATGGCCTATGCGCACTGGCGGGGCTTTCCGCATGCAATCCATATCGTTGTTCGATAAACTATTCGGATAACGATAGATTCGATGAGGGTGAGTGTATGTCCAACAGCGTTCAGCGTATGGCCAAGGCGGGCGAGACTGTAAGGAAGCTTGGCTTTTGCATGGCGGTCGTTTTTGCGGGAATGCTCGTCGCTTTTGCCGCGTTGGTTGTTTACGTGATCTGGTATGCGGTTGCAAACGTTGTTTCTGTCGATTCTTTCGGTGTCGTGACGCTTCTCGATGGCGGGAGCATCGTTATCCCAAGCGGGCTGTGCCTGGCACTCGTCGTGGGTGTTTCGCTTGTCGTTTTGTGCGGAATCAGCCATAACATCTCTCGGGGCGTCTCGCCCTTTACCAAGACGCATGTGCGGCTTATCCGTGTTCTCGCGCTTGCCTTTGCTGTTAACGCCGCGGTTTCGCTTGTTGGTGCCTATGGATCGGTCAATCTCACCATTGGCGGACTGGAGCTTTACATCGTGCCTCATTCCTTCGTTATTGAGATTTGCCAAGGCGCTACCTTTGATGCGGGGTCGTTTATCGGCGCAGTTGTCTGTCTGTTTATCTCGGCGATCTGGAGTTATGCCTCGCTGCTCCAAGAGCAGTCTGACGAGCTTGTGTAGGAGGAAACATGAGCTATCTCATCATCGAGCTTGAGACGCAGCTGCTTAAGACCGGAAAGACCAGTGCTGATCTGATTCGAGCGACGGGGCATACTCCGGCTAATATTTCAAAGCTTAGAAACGGAAAGATAAAAGCTATTCGCCTAAAGACGCTCCTCGATATCTGTGATGAGCTTGATTGTCAACCGGGAGATATTATTCAGCGCGTGAGTGAGAAAGAGCTTGAGGAGCTTATTGTTGAGCGTGCAAAAAACGTTGTGAGGCAGATGCGGGACGGCGGAGGCAATGAGGCGTCGCTTCCGACATCAGTCTTTGCTGTCGATTTGAGCGACGAGTAGCTTAAGGCGAACAACTAAAACGAAATATCAGCGTGAAGGGACCCGTGTCTAACACAGGTTCTTTCTTTTAGATTATCTTGACAAATATGAGTTATCGAAAAACAATAACAACTATGGAAAACGATAAAGTAAAGAAGGAACGATATGAGCGGTTTTGCTATCAAGCGGAACGGGAGGCCAATGAACGTATCAACGATAAGGCTATCAAGGGTGTCAAAGCGCTATGGGAGGCGCCGCGTTTTGCATGACGTTTCCTTCGAGGTACATCAGTCTGAGCTCTGCGCCCTTGTTGGTGCAAACGGGGCGGGCAAAAGCACGCTTATTAAAATCGTATTGGGCCTCTGTGAGCCATCGTCGGGGAGCGTGGAGCTCTTTGGAGGCAAGTCGAAAAAAGAGCTGAGCCTGATGCGGACGCGTGTCGGCTATGTGCCAGATTCCTGCGGAGCATACCAATCCCTCAGTGCGGTTGAGAATCTTCAAATCCGATGTGTGGAATGGGGGCTCGATGAGAAGCGTGAGATTCCTCGCGTTTTGAGCCTAGTCGGGCTGGATGCCGATGAGAAAAAGAGCGTGAGCAGTTTTTCTCTGGGAATGAAACGGCGATTGGATATAGCTACGGCTTTGTTGGGCGACATCGACTTGCTGATTTTCGATGAGCCGGCAAATGGATTGGATCCGTTGGGCATTGAGAGCATATGGACCCTTATCGGCCGATTGAATCGAGAGCAGGGTAAGACCATGCTCATCTCTAGTCATGATTTGGATGAGCTGGCATCGGTTGCAACAAGCTGCCTGTTTATTCATGACGGCGAACTGCTGAAAAAGGAATCGATGGACGTCATAAGGGATGAGGCGTCGTCCCTAAAAGAGTATTACAGGTGCTTGATGAAGGCGGTCTCGCTATGAAGCGGGCGATCCATCCCATAAAGGCAGATATGATGCGTTTGCACAGGATATTTCCGGCGAAGTTTGGTCTTGCGCTTATGCTGGCGTCCGGTCTTCTCTTCGGCATCTTTCTGAAAAACGGAACAACGTTGCTCGCCTTTGGCAATAGCGTTTTTGGGGAGGATATTGGCTTCTGCTGGAATGTAATCGATCCTACTGCGCCTGATGAGTCCCTTGTGCGCAGTGCTTTTGCCGGTACCTCCCTGTTCGTTCCACTCATCGTTTGCCTGGCGATTTTACAGGAGCGCGGCTATGAAGAGGGATGCCGAATTTCTTCAGCAAGAGGTCTTGCCCGCTTTAACGGGGCTCTGGCACATGTACTTTCGTCTGCTTTAATAATCGGCGCAGCATATAGTGCGCTTTGCCTTCTTCTTTTTTCAATAGCCATAATACGTGGTGGGCAAAGCTGTGCGCACGACATACTGGCTGCATTTTTGCCTGCGATGATAATCAACGCCGTATTGGTGATATCAGTTGCGTTGGAGACGGTGACCATCTATCGGATTACAAGCAGCGCTGTATTGAGCGGGGCTGTGGTAATAATCGGATTTGTCATGAGCTTGACGCTCTACGGAACTTACCTTCAGACGCCCATACCGTCCTTGCGATGGATTTTCTTTCTTCCGGGGCCGTACCTTGGAGTCGGATGTGCCCTTGGGTATAGCGATATGGGGCAGCTGACGCTTCTGGGATATGGCGTGGCAGCCAGCTGTCTATCGGTATTGATTTACGCTCTCTTGAGCTTTCGCGCTGGGGGTGTGCTCAATGGCTCGTCAGATTAAAAGACTTCTCCAGTCAGAATTGAAGCATGTGAGCAAATGGGCGTACGCCTTAATCCTGGTAATTTATGCGTACATGGTGATATTGCAGCTTAATTCTTTCCCGATGTGGTTCTGTAGCCTCCGTGAGAACAGTTTCTTGGGTTTTTTCCCAGACCCGACGCTTCGGCTATCGGCGGAGGATGTCCTTCTATTTGGCAATGCAGAGGTTTTTCGCGGTCTGCTGTTCAACGTAGCCCCGTTGGCCCATGCATTGTTCTTTCCGTTCATCGCGGCTTGCATTGTGCCGCGCTTTGTCAGTTCGGGCTTTATTGAGGAACCGTGGGGGTTGTCGGAGGCTCGGGGAGGGAAGCGTGTGTGCGCTATCGTTGCGCGAGTGGTGCTATCTTCTTTTGCCCTTTTGGGCGCGTTTGTCCTGTCGAGTGTCGTTTTGTACTGTCTTAACTGCGCAATCGTTTCGGATGCTCAGCAGTATTTCAACCTGCATGTATTTTGCTATCGACTTGTTCTTGCTGCCGCTGCCTGCCTTGCATACGTGGTTTCTTGCGTAATCGTTGTTTCCTATTTTGGGTCCGGCTTCGGTCCGATTGGCATGCTGCTGCTTGTCAACGTCGTAGCGATCTACATACAGATCGGGGCCAATTCCATGCTTCCGCTTCCAGCCTCGATGCTCATGTGGATTTGCGGCGTGACCCCGTTGGGGAATGGTCAATGCATTTCGATTTTAATTGACTGTCTCATAAACGTAGTAAGCGTTGTTGCCATTTGCTTTACTGTCGACCGATTGCGGTCGAGATTTCTCTGATTGTTTGTGAGGGATAATTATACCGAGCATATCAAATACAGGGGGGGCGGGCACCGTAGCTGGTGTCCGCCCCCCTGGCTTAGGAGGCTTTAACCTGAGTGGTTCGCGAGCTAGCGGGCCTGCTTTACCTTGGCCGCTGCTTCGACAAACGACTTCCACAGGTTAAAGTCGGTCTCGAGCGTCTTCCACGTGTACTCAGGGTGCCATTGCACGCCCAAGCAGAATGGCTGGCCTTCGACCTCGATGCACTCGGGAACGCCGTCGGTTGCCTTGGCGACCAAACGCGTGCTCTTACCCAGACGATCGACGCAGCAGTGGTGTGCGGAGTTGGTCTGGATCAGCCTGTGCCCGCCAAGCGCGCGCTCCAACAGCGAGCCCGGCACGACCTCGACGGGATGCACGGGGTCGTTGAGCACGTGGGTATGGCGCCACTGCGTGCGGCCCTCGCGAGCGCCCAGGCTCGGCACGTCCATGCACAGGGTGCCGCCAGTGGCGACATTGAGCAACTGCGTGCCGCGGCAGGTGGTAAAGAGCGGCTTTTTGGCGCGGAGTACCTCGCCGACCAGCTTAAACTCAAAGCTATCGCGGATCTCGCAGCAGAGGGTGGGGTCGTAGGGTCGATCATCGCCCCAACGTTTGGGGTTGACATCGGGGCCGCCGGGAATGGCGATGCCGTCGGCGATATCGACGTAATGACGGATGACCTCAATGTCCTCGGTGATGGACATCTGCAGCGGCAGGCCGCCGGCGGCAAGGATGGCATCGACAAAGACACTTGCGATTTCCTCGTTGGGGGAGAGCGTTTCGCTAAAAAATGGCTTCGCCTCTTCCCAGCGCGGCGCCACCAGGATGAGCGGACGGTCGGCGGGGTCGACGTTGACGTGCGGGGTGTATGACGATGAAGTGCGAGTTCCGATCATAGGTGTTGCTTTCGAGTTTGGATGGTCATGGCGAGCGGATATGGCAATTGGGCTAGTGGCCCTTGATGGAGTTGAGGAAGTCTTGGGCGCGCTTGGTCTGGGGATGGTCGAAGAACTCGTCGGGCGTGCCGGTTTCCACGATCTGGCCGTCGGCCATAAACACGACGCGGTCGGCAACGCGGCGGGCAAAGTTCATCTCGTGCGTAATCACGATCATCGTCATGCCCTGCTGGGCCAGACGGACCATGACCTCGAGCACCTCGTTGATCATCTCGGGGTCAAGGGCACTCGTGGGCTCGTCGAAGAGCATGGCCTTGGGCTGCATGACGAGCGAGCGGGCAATGGCCACGCGCTGCTGCTGGCCGCCCGAGAGCTGAGCGGGCACCTTGTCGGCCTGTTCGGCAACGCCCACGCGGCTCAGCAGGTCCATGGCGCGCTCACGAGCTTCCTCCTTGGACACGCCCAGCACGTCGACCGGCCCCAGCATGACGTTCTGCAGCACCGTCATATGCGCGAACAGGTTGAACTGCTGAAACACCATGCCCAGCTCGGCGCGCATGCGGGCAAGATCCTTGCCTTCCTGCGGCAGAGGCTCGCCCTCGATGAGGATCTCGCCCGAGTCGATGGTTTCCAGGCGGTTGATGGTTCGGCACATGGTCGACTTGCCCGAGCCCGAGGGGCCGATCACGACGACGACTTCGCCGCGGTCGACCGAGAGATTGATGTCGTTGAGGACGTGCAGATCGCCATAGTGCTTATCGACGTGCTTGAGCTCGATCAGCGGCTGATTACCGGTAGAAGAAGTGCTCTGTGCCATGGTGCTCGGCTCCTTATGACTCGAAATGGTAAATCGTTAGCGAATGATGGTCGCGCCGGTCTTGTGCGAAACGTAGACAGCGGCCTTGTTGATCGCGACGTTGATGAGGATGTAGATGACCGCGATAACCAGGTAGACCGACACGAGGGCGTCGTAGTTGGTAATGAGCACGCGGGCATTTTGCATGAGGTCGGGGTAGCTCACCACGTAGGCGACGGTGGTGTCTTTGACTACGACCACGAGCTGCGAAATCAACGACGGAATGATAAACCGAATCGCCTGGGGCAATACGATTTTAAAGGTGATTTTGGCCTTGGAGAGACCGAGCGCCTGGGCTGCCTCGACCTGACCACGCGGCACGGCGTTGACGCCTGCGCGGAAGATCTCGGCCAGTACACCGGCTGCGGCGAGCGCGACGGGAAGCGTGAGCATCCAAAACGACGGCAGTGAAATCTTGTACTGAGGCAGCACCAAAAAGAAGAAGTAGATGAACAGCAGGCTCGGTACGCCACGGAAGAAATCGGTGAGCACGCGGCAGACCAGCTGCAGCGGCTTGATGTCGCTGGTACGGCCGAGCATGAGGGCTAAGCCCAGTACCAGCGCGATGGCGCCGGCGGTGAGCGCGACCTTTACCGTGCCCTCAAAACCGGCAAGCAGGAACTTCCAGGTGGTGAGGTGCGTAAAGAAGTACCAGTAATGGACCGAAAGCTGGCTGGTCACATAAAAGCGCTGCAGTACCAGAGCGATGAGCGCGGCCACGGCAACAAGTGAGATGGCGGTGCCGACGCGAATCTTGGCGCGCATCTTGGGGCCGGGAGCCTCGTAGAGCGCATCGCGCATGGTGAGCGCGGAGGTGGAGTGCTTGCTCATCGGAGGATTCTCACCTTCTTATCGATATAGTTGCCAATGTGGCTCACCACAAAGGCCGTGCCCAGGTAGCCGAGCGCCGAGATAAAGAACGCGGCGACGCCGCCGAGCGAGCGCGTGTTGATGTAGCTCACCACGCCGGTGAGCTCCTGCGGTTTAAGCGGCACCTGACTGCCGAGCGCGGTGGTGAGCATGACGGCGATAAAGAGGTTGGTCATGGGCAGCACGCTCGAGCGCAGCGCCTGCGGAATCACGATCTTGGCGAGGATACGGCTGAAGCTCATGCCCAGCGAGCGGGCGGCTTCCACCTGGCCGACACCGACGGTGTTGATGCCGCTCATAAAGTTCTCGGAGCCAAAGGCAGAACCCAAGAGCACTGTGGCGACGATGACGCAGGTGCGGTAGGGCAGGACGACCTTGAGCGGCGGCAGCGCGTAGACGACGATAATGAGCAGCGCGATGCCGGGGATGTTACGGAAGACCTGGACATACAGGTCGCCAAAGACGCGCAGCGGCTTGAGCGGCGACACGCGCATCACGGTGACGGCGACGGCCAGCACCATGGCGATGGCAAACGACTCAAGCGTCATGCCCCAGGTTGCTAGCAGCGCGTCGATATAGTTCTGGCCATAGAGCGACCAGAGCTCGGAGAGACTCATGCGGACCTCCCGCCGGTAAGGAAAGGGGCTCCCGTGTGTACGGAAGCCCCGACAACTCAGTGAGGAAACAGTTTAGCGCAATAAAGCGCATCGTGCGTTTCCGTATGGTTTCGTAGCGGCCGTTACTAGGCTCGCTGCCTAGGCGCCGATCTCGGGCAGCTCGGGAACATTGGTGTCGCCCGTACGGTCGCCAATGCAGATCTGCCACAGCTCGGTCCAGGTGCCGTCATCCTCGATCTTCTTAAGGAAGTCGTTGACAAAGGCGACACCGTCGGAATCGAGCGGCAGGCCGATGCCGTAGGGCTCCTTGCTGCCGAAGGGCTTGCCGGCAATCTTGTACTTGCCGGGCTCGCGGACCAGGGCGCTCTGCTGCATGTTGTTGTCGATGACGTAGGCATCGACGCGGCCCTGCTGGAGTGCCTGACGTGCCTCCTCGTCGGTCTTGAACTCCTGCTGGCTGGCCTTGGGGGCGAACTCCTCCAGGATGGCGGGGCCGTTGGAGCCGGACTGGACGGCGACGTTCTTGTCGGCCAGGTCGTCGACGCCCTTGATGTCGTCGTTGTCGGCGAGCACCAGGATAGCCTGCTGGGTGTAGTAGTAGGGACCGGCGAAGGAGACGAGCTTCTTGCGCTCATCGGTGATGGTGTAGGTGGCAAAGACGGCGTCAACCTGGCCGTTCTGCAGGACGGACTCGCGCGTGTCCGAGGTCACCTGGGTGATCTCGACCTTGTTCTCGCCCAGGATGTAGTTGGACAGGAGCTGTGCGATACCGGCGTCGAAGCCGCGGGTCTGACCGTCTTTCTCGTTGAGGAGGGAGAAAAGTGTGGAGGTCTGAACGCCACCGATCTTAAAGACACCGGCGTCCTTGACGGCCGTGGCCCAGGTGCTGGCGGCGATGGCGTCGTCATCGGCCTTGGGGCCGTTGTCGACGAGTTTGTCGAATGCCTTGGCATCGAGTATGGTGGAAGCCTCGGTATCTTCGGAGCTCTTGGAGGAGCCGGCGGCGGAACCCTTGTCGGCTTCGGCGCTGGTGTCGGAGCAGCCGGCAAGACCAAGGCCGGCGACGGTTGCGAAGGTGGCGGCGACGAAGCCGCGGCGGTCGAGAACGACCTGCTGGGAGAGGTTTTTGCTCATGGTAGAACACCTTTCTCAATAAAATCCCTAGCGGTTGAGTAGAGTTATACCCTATCGCGCTCAAATGGGTCAACACGAAATAACTCAGAAACATACTTACCTTATGGGTTATTCTACCTACCAGACGATATGAGCAGGACATAAAAACATTGAGAGCCCCTGCTGCATG
>NZ_CABJFS010000007.1:0-32018 GCF_902364945.1 Collinsella aerofaciens
CGCGACGGCGCGCCCGCGCGAGGGGACCGCCGTGAGGTTGGCGAGGCGCCCGGCAGCGCGCTCCTCGTCCACGGCGAGCCCGCAGACGATGGCGGACATGAGCGGCATGAGGGCGCCGAGGAACTGGGCGTAGGCGTCCGCGCCCAGCGCCGGGTCCCATCGGGCTACGGAGAAGTACTCGCCGCAGGCAAGACCGGCCGCCAGGCCGCAGGCGAGGTGCACCGCCGCGAGCGGGGAGCGCGCCAGGCGCAGGGCCTCGGAGAGCAGGGCCCGCGGGAGAGTCATGCGCGGCGTCGGGTCGGAGAGTCGTGTCATGGCCATCACCTCTCCTCGGAGCGCGCGAACCAGGCCGCGCCCGCCGCCGTGAGCGCGGCGAACGCGAGCGCGCAGACCGCAAGGCCCGCCAGCGTGAGCACGCCGTCCGCCGTGAGCGCCCCGCCGAGCGCCATGTCCGCCGCGAGCGGCTCGCCGCTCGGCAGCACGGGGATGAAGCTCGTGGGGATTACCATGCTCGCCGACGGCGGAAAGAGCTGCGGCAGCGGCATCAGCGACCAGGCGAACCCACCTACGAGTTGCGCGGCGAGCGGGCAGAAGATGCCCGCGAGCATGCCGAGCCGCGCCGTGAGGAAGAGCCCTGCGGGGATCATCCACGCCGCGGTCACCGTGTTGGCGAGCGCGCAGAGGAGCATCGTGAGCGTGCCCGCGGCCGTGAGGCCCTGCGAGGAGAACGCCGATCCCGCGAGGAAGATGCCGAAGACCACGAGGTTCGAGAGCGTGCAAAGAGCGAGGCACCAGAGCGCCTTGGCCCACCAGGCGCGCCCGAGCGGGAAGCCCAGGCCCAGAAGCCCCCGCATCCTCGTGCGAGCGTCCGCCCGCGCGACGCACGCCACCACGAGCGAGAGAGACACGGGCAGGAAGAGCGCGTACCAGTAGTTCCACGCGCTGAAGATCTGCACGCCCCGGTAGGGCATCGCGCCGAGCAGCGGCATCGGCAGCGCCATGAGCACGGCCAGGCGAACCGGTGCCGCGTGGCGCGACTTCAGGGCCTCGGCGCGCAGGGCCGCGAGCAGGCCGCCTTTCTCGCCCGTCATGCCGCCACCTCCCCGCGCGCTCGTCGCCCTTCCCGGCAGAAGCTCATGAAGAGTTCCTCGAGGTCCTGCCCGGGACGAAGCGCATCCTCGTAGGCGAGGCGCCCCCCGCAGATGATGCCGATGGTGTCCGCCATCTGCTGCACCTCGGAGAGGATGTGGCTCGAGACGATCACCGTCGTACCCGCCGCCGCGAAGCCGCGGATCTGGTCGCGCAGCTCCTCGATGCCGATGGGGTCGAGGCCGTTGGTGGGCTCGTCGAGCACGAGCAGGCGTGGCCGGGCGATCAGCGCCAACGCGAGCCCCAGGCGCTGCCGCATGCCCATCGAGAAGCGCCCGGCGCGCTTCTTCCCGGTGTCCGCGAGGTCCACGGCGGCGAGCACCTCATCTATGCGGCTCTCGGGAAGGCCCAGCAGCGTGGTGCGCACGCGCAGGTTCTCGCGCGCGGTGAGGTTGGGGTAGAGCGGCGCCTCCTCGATGAGGCTGCCGATTGCGTAGAGGTCCTCGCGGCGCCAGGCGTGCCCGGCAAAGAGGATCTCCCCGGCCGTCGGCCGCAGCATCCCGCAGATCATCTTGAGCGTTGTCGACTTGCCGGCGCCGTTGGGGCCGAGCAGCCCGTACACCTCGCCCTCGCGGATATGAAGGCTCACGTCGGCCACGGCGTCCCGCGCCTGGTCGCCGCGGCCGAAGCGCTTGGTGAGCCCGCACGTCTCGAGCATATAACCCATGGGTTTATCCTTTCTCTTCCGGGCGCGCGGGCCGATTCACCATGCCCGCGCGCCTTACCTTTCGGGTTCACCATCCATGGTGGGGCGCGTTTCTAACGAAGCCGTAACGGCCGTTGGGCTCTTTTGGCGCCAGCCCTTCTCGACCCGCACATCATGATTAATTTGCTTAAGGCAACAACTTTCCCGATCGATGTCATCACCGAATCAAAACGTGTACATCACCCTCCAAAACCGACATTTTTCGGCATGTTTGGAGGCTGATGTACACAAATGCAGAATCCCGCACAACCCAGTAGCATCCTCCATATGTCTGGACTCTCTATGCTTACGCTGGATAGACATCGCCGGAACGGGTATAGTATCGAAAGTTTTGTCGTTAACCAGCGGGGGAGTCCTGTGGGCATCAAAAAGAAGATCAAAAAGGAGCTTATCGGCACTTCCGATTACCCGTCGAATAAGATCTTTACGATCTCCAATTTCATTACCTTTACGCGCCTGATCCTCACCCTGGTATTTCTGTACCTGTTTGTGACGGATAACAACCGCGTCATCGCCATCGTTATCTACGCCGTTGCCGCCTCCACCGACTGGATGGACGGTCAGATCGCCCGCATGACTAAGACGGTCTCGTGGCTCGGCAAGGTCATGGATCCCATCTGCGATCGCGCGCTGCTGTTCACCGGCGTCTTGGGGCTGGTAGTCCGCGGAGAGCTGCCCATCTGGGTCTGCGTGCTCATTATTGGCCGCGACATCTATCTGGGCATCGGCACGCTTATCGTACGCCATTATCACCGTCGCCCCATCGATGTCGTCTTTCCCGGAAAGATTGCCACTGCGCTGCTCATGACCGGCTTCTCGCTCATGCTGCTCGGGTTCCCCGTTATTGACGGCCTGCACCTTTTACCTTCAACCCTCACGGCCTTCCCGGGTCTCAACGGAAGCTCGGTGCCCCTCGGCATCTTCTTTGTGTATGGCGGTGTGATCTTCTCCATGCTCACCGCTGTCATCTACTCTATTAAGGGCGGAGTGGCCATTAAACAGGCCCTCGCGCATCCCGAGGACGAGGACATCGACTTTCTTAACCCCGAAATCGAAGACTGATTCGTTGGGGTATGATTACGTACGGTTCATTATTTGCGGCACGTCCGCGATAAGTTAGGGGTTGTCATGGACAACATGGTTAACAATATGCCTCAGAATGATAAGACTGCTGACGCTACCTGCGTATTCCGCGTGCCTTCAAGCGACGTCACCGTTCCCGACCTCATGGCCAACGTGCGCATCACCGCCCCCGTTCTGTCTATCGTCAAGGGTCCGCAGACGGGTGCCGCCTTTGAACTCGAGGACGACGTGACCACCATCGGCCGAGATCCCGCGAATGGCATCTTCCTCAATGACATGACCGTTTCGCGCAGCCACGCGCGCATTATTCGCGAGGGACTCGGCGCTCGCATCGAAGACTTGGGCTCGCTCAATGGCACCTGGGTCGACGGTGCCATTGTCAACGCCGCTCCGCTGCACGACGGCTCTTCCGTTCAGATCGGTACGTTTACGCTCATCTACCACGAGAGCACGCCGGAGCGCATCGAAACCGGTGAGTAGGGCATGGCCGAACGCAACTATCTGAGTATCGGCCAAGTCGTCAACCTACTTCGAGGCGCATACCCCGATCTTTCGAACTCAAAAATTAGATTTCTAGAAGATGAGGGGCTCATTACCCCTCATCGTACGCCTAAGGGATACCGTCAGTACTCCAAGGAGGACGTTGACCGCCTGGAGGTCATCCTGCACCTGCAGAAGACCCGCTATATGCCGCTCAACGTGATTAAGCAGCGCTTGGAAAACGCCACGGACCTGTCAACGCTCGCCTACGAGGTGGGCTTGCTGTCAGATGTTCCGCTCAAGACGGAGCCCAAGGAGACTAAGCAAAAGCTGCATCCCATCGAGACCATTCCCGATATGCTGGGCGTCGAGATTTCGTTTATCCGCTCGCTCGCCGAGAACGACCTTATCCGCATCATCAAGAGTCCGCAGAACCGCGAGCTTGTCGATGGTCGCGATTTTCCGATCATCCGCTACTGCTCCGAGCTGTCGCGCTTCCATATCGAGCCGCGCAACCTGCGTCAGTACGTGTCTTCCGCCAACCGTGAATCCTCGATGTTTGAGCAAGTGCTCGTAAGCATGCTCGGCATGGATACCTCCGATGACGAGCGCAACGCCAAGCTCGAGCGTGCGTTTAAGAAGCTTCACGACCTGACGGAAGGCGTGCACACCGCGTTGCTCAAAAACCGCGTTTTTGAGTCGCTCAACGCCGTGGTCGAGGACGCCGATATCGATGCCCTCGATGAGGAGATCGCACGTTCCGAATCCACCAAGGCTAAAAGCGATGGGGCAAGCGTCCCCGCGGTTGCCGCGCACGAGGAGTCGCTCGTGCAACCGTCCAAGGTCGTCGTCCCCTCGCATAACCCGTCTGCTAACACGGGTAAATAATCGCCGTCCACCCGGCAATCCATGAAAGGTCACGCCATGTACGACTTCGAATCTCATATCGTCGATATCCCCGACTATCCCGAGCCCGGAGTCGTCTTTAAGGACATCACACCGCTCTTTGGCAATCCCGAGGCCCTGAGGGCCATGGTGGATGCCCTTGCCGAGCATTTTGCCGACATGGGCATTACCAAGGTCGTAGGACCCGAGGCCCGCGGCTTTATGGTCGGTGTGCCCGTGGCCGTCGCTCTGGGTGCCGGCTTTGTTCCCGCACGTAAGCCCGGCAAACTGCCGCGCAAGACGGTCAGCGAGAGCTACGAGCTCGAGTATGGAACGGATTCTATCGAGATTCACGCCGATGCTATCAGCTCTAAAGATACCGTGTTAATTCTGGACGACTTGGTCGCGACGGGCGGAACCGTCGAGGCAACAGGTAAACTGGTGCGAGATATGGGCGCAAAGCTCGTGGGTTACGGTTGTATCCTTGAGCTTGCGTTTCTCAACCCGCGCAAGAAGCTCACGCCTTCTAACGAGGACATTGAGCTCTTTAGCCTGGTAACGGTGGACTAGCCGCTACCCTTAGATACCGGAAAGGAAGCTCCATGCGCACAGCAAACACGCACAGAAACATGGCACGCTGCGCTGCTACGGCAACCCTCGCTTGTGTTTTGGGCCTGGGCCTCGTGGCTCCGGCCTACGCCGATACCGCATCCGACCTTGCCGCTGCCCGTACCAAGCTCGAGCAGATTGGCACCCAAACCCAGCAAATTCATGAAGAGCTCTCCGCACAGACGCAGGAGCTTGATCAGACTGCAGGCGAGATCACGCAAAAGCAGCAAGAGATCGCCGAGGGTCAGGCAAAGCTTTCGACCTACGTTGCCGGTGAGTACAAGACCGGTGGCCTGAGTCTCCTCCAGGTTCTAACGGGCGTCGATGATCTGGGCGACATGCTCAACCGTCTCTTCTACTACGGCAAGGTGTCCGACAAGCAGGCCCAGACCATTCAGGAGGTCAAGGACCTTAAGCAGCAGCTCACCGATAAGCAGACCGAGCAGGAGAAGAACGTCGCCGCGACGCAGAAGAAGGTCGATGAGCTCAACGCTCAGCAGGCCGAGGCTCAGAGTGTCGTGAACTCCCTGGATTCACAGTTGCAGGCCGAGCTTGCTGCCGAGGCCGAGGCCAACGCCGCGCTGCAGGCGGGTATCAACGCCAGCACTGCCGAAAAGGCCACGGTGAGCAACGACACCGCCGGTACGACCGAGAACACCAACAATGGTGGCGGTACGGCCAACAACGGCGGCGGCAACACGCCTGCGCCCGCTCCGGCTCCTGCTCCCACGCCGCAGCCCGTGACGCCCGCTCCGACTCCGACGCCTTCCGCACCGAGCCAGTCCGTTGACGGCGGTACCGTTGTTTCGCGCGCCTACAGCAAGCTCGGATACGCTTATTCCTGGGGCGGCATTGGACCGAACAGCTTTGACTGCTCCGGTTTTGTAAGCTATTGCCTCACGGGCCGCTACTGCCGCCTGGGCACCACCGGCACCTTCATGGGTTGGACCCGTGTGTCCGATCCGCAACCCGGCGATGTTGTGGTTAACTCCTACCATACAGGCATCTATATCGGTAATGGTCAGATGATCCATGCTTCCGACTACAAAACCGGCGTTATCATCAGCTCCGTTGCAGCCGGCATGAACAACAACTACATCTTCGTACGCTACTAATTTATTACTACAGCGAACGAACGTGGGCCTCGCGATCTTGAGTCACGAGGCCCATTCTTTTTTCCCTACCGTTTGCCATAAAATCAGGACGGCTATCTAGTATTCAAAACTAGATAGCCATCCAATCAATCAAAAAGATGGCTATAATTGTTGGGGAACAATTAGAAAGGACCCCCAATGAGCTGGGCACTTATCTCCGATTCGAGCTGCAATCTTCGCGATTGGCAACCAACCGCACCTCATACCACCTTTGCATTTGCACCCCTTAAGATCCGAGTGGGGGAGCGTGAGTTTGTCGATGACCTCACGCTCGACGTTCACGAGCTCAATTGCGCCGTGCAGGAGGAGTCGAGCGCTTCTTCGAGCGCCTGTCCAAGCGTAGGTGAGTGGGCCGAACTCTTTAGGCTTGCCGACAAGACGATTTGCATGCCCATCTCGGAGGGCGTCTCGGGAAGCTACAATGCCGCGGCCACCGCACGTGACATGGTGCTTGCCGAAGAGCCGGATCGACAGATTCATCTGGTCAATTCACGCGGAGCCGGCGGCAAAATGGACCTAATCTTCCTGCTGTTCGACCGCTATCTTGCAAGCAACCCGGACGTTTCCTTTGAGGACGCCTGCGCTTACTTCGATAGCTTGGAGCAGAACAGCAAGATCCTCTTTAGCCTGTGTAATTACGAGAACCTTGCAAAGGCCGGACGTATTCCCAAGGCAGCCGGGGTCATCGCCAATAAACTCAACATTCGAGTTTTAGGCACAGCAAGCGAGACGGGGGAGATTAAGCTCGTTGGTCACACCCGTGGGGAAAAGAAGATGCTTGGCAAGATTGTCGATACCATGGAGGCCGAGGGCTTTACTGGCGGCGAGGTCGTTATCGACCATGTCGAGAATGAGACGGGCGCCCAGGCACTTGCCAGCCGCATTGTGGAGCGCTGGCCAAGCTCCAAGACTATCATCATGCCCTGTAACGGGCTAGATTCATATTATGCCGAGATGCACGGCCTCATCATCGGCTATGGCATGGGCGTGGCTTCGGGCCGATAATATCCAACTAGACAAACGTACGGGCGGGATAAGGAGCCATTGGCTCTTTATCCCGCCCGTCTTATACCTCGGTTAGCTATTAAACCCATTGAACTTGAGATAGCTCATCAGATACGCCTTCGAAACGAAGGACGATACAGCACTGCGTACGAGCAACGACTCACGCGTAACCTGATGTGCGGTATCGGGCACGGGAGTCTGCTCAACAGAAAACGCCGCACGAATCGATGCCTCGAGCTGATCGACAACATAATCGAAAGCCGTCGGAGCGTCGTAGCTCAAGCGCTGAATATTAAAGAGCGCCTGAACCGCAGCGATGGGCAGCACCTGCTTAAAGATACAAATGGCGATGAGACGCGCAATCTGCTCACGGCCATACTGCTTTTTAACCGGAGCAGGAACGAGGCCGACCTTCACGTAGTTATTGATCATCGATGGCGTAATAACGGGCTGCTCTACGCAAATCGAAAGCGGCTCCATCCACAGTGCAACATATTCAATAACCTGATCGCGATAGAGCGTTACGTTGGGCAGCTGGTCATAGCGCGGCAGGCTCAACGCGTTGAGTTTACGCACCGTATCGGACTGAATAAATGCATCCGGCAGCACCGTCGGTTGAATATCCTCAGGCTTAATGCTGACCGACGTATCGGACATCGGGATAACATGTTTAGCGTGGTTCATAAGAAGCCTCCGTTCGTTTTTCATATTGTATTCTAGGTTATCTAGTTTTGCATACCACATAGCCGCAAAATAAAAGTGGTTGGACGGCACATTGATGCACTGTCCAACCACTATGTTTAAAGATACCAACCTTACATAAGATATATTATCGTACTTATGCGCGTAGGAAAGCGTATGCGCTGGTTGCCGCTATGGCTCCGTCCGAAACGGCGGTCACAACCTGGCGTAAACGCTTGGAACGGATATCGCCGGCTGCGAATAAGCCGGGCGAACGGGTAGCCATCGAATCATCAGTGAGAATGCCGCCGTCGGGAGCCAGATCGACTAGATGCTCAACAAGCTCGGTATGTGGTTGCGTCCCCGTAAAGATAAAAATGCCAAATGACCCAGGTTCAAAGGATTCAGCATGCGTCTTGCCGCTCGCATTGTCCTTGAACGTAATTGTCGTGGGCATCGCTTCACCAGAAAGCTCAACAATACTAGTTTGGTACCTAACTGAAATATTGTCCTTAGCAAGCACCTTATTCACAACGCCCTCGGGTGCACGGAACTGATCGCGACGCAGCACGATGGTCACGCTGCTGGCAATGTCGGACAGGAACAGCGCCTCCTCGCATGCCGAATTGCCGCCTCCGATAACAAAGACCTGCTTGCCGCGGAAGAACATGCCGTCACATGTTGCGCAATACGAAACGCCACGACCGCGATACGTGTCCTCGCCAACAAAACCCGCAGGACGCGGCGTGGCGCCCATGCACGCAATGACGCTCTTGGCCGCTGTGTCGCCCATATCATGATGAATGATAAAGTGAGCCGCATCGGCATCGTAATCGACGCCTGTCACCATACTCCATTCAACCTGAGCCCCCAAGCCTTCAGCATGCTGTTGGAACCGCTCACCAAGTTCAGCACCGCTCAGCAGTGGAATGCCAGGATAATTCTCAATCTCGTTGGATGTGGCGATCTGTCCGCCCGACATGCCCTGCTCAAGGACAGTCGTCGTCAGGTTGGCGCGCGCCGCATAAATGGCGGCAGCATAACCCGCGGGACCGCCACCGATAATCGCAACATCGATCGTCTGGTCGGTAGCCATGAAGAGTCCTCTCGTCGAAACGTTGTCGTTCTTTGCGCTCATACCCAAATTTACGTGAACGTGACACTCATGCACTACAATGATAAATCCGTGTTACAACGTCGAAGGGGAGTTATCGATGGATCAGACGCAGACGAGCGACGACGCTCCCCTTCTTACGCTCAGCACTCCCCAATCGAAGAAAAAAACCACGCTCTCGGCTCAGCAAAAACCTCTCGTGACCATCGTGCACGCCTCGGTCGGCTCGGGCCACAAGGCCGCCGCAAATGCGATTGCGCAGGCATTCGACCTCATCCGCGGCAACAATGGCATCCCCGAGGATGTTGAGATTGAAGTACTCGATATCCTTGATTTTGGACGTATTAAATTCGACGGCAATAAAACCGCGGCTTCTTTTACGGGAGCCACGCGCCCCATTTACGACCTGACCTGGCGATATACGCTTACGGGACATCTGCTCTGGGGCGGCGGCACAGCATGGTCGCGAATTATGTTCCCCGCCTTCAACGAATATATTCGTAGCCGCAGGCCCATAGCCGTGGTCGCAACGCACATCACAGCAGCCAATGTCGCCGTGGGCGCCCGCGTAATTACGGGTATCGATTATCCGGTCATCTGCGTGCCGACCGACTACGAAGTCGAGGGCTGGTGGCCCCACAAGGACACCGATTTATTCTGTGTTGCCAACGAATTTATGGCCGAAACGCTACGTCCGCGCAAGGTACCCGAGACAAAGATTCGCATTACCGGCATTCCTATTCGCGCCGGATTCGACACGGATTACAATCGCGAGGAAGAGCTAGCCAAGTTCAACCTCCCCACCGACAAGACCGTCGTGCTGGTAATGGCCGGCGCCAGTTTGCCTCAACCGTACGTTCGCTTTCGCGCGGCGATGGACCACACACTCCCCTTCCTGCGCAGCTTCGAGGACATGCACTTCGTCTTTTTGCCGGGCAAGGACGCCGAATACGCCGCCCGCCTCAAGACACTCTTCGATGCCATGAAGCTCGAAAATGTCACGGTGCTGGACTATGTCGACGACATGGCGGCCCTCATGCACGGCTGCGACCTGGCAATTCTCAAATCGGGCGGACTCACCGTCACCGAGTGCCTATGCGCACATCTGCCGATGATCCTGCTGGGCAAGTCCTATGGCCAGGAAAAGGCCAACACCACCATGCTCACCGGCATGGGCGCCAGCATGCATGTCACCACCGCACGAGAGCTCATCGTGACGTTGCGTCATCTCCACGATCATCCTGAGTCGCTCAAGGCACTGCTCATCAACGGCGAAGTACTACGCCGCCCCCACGCAGCCGAAGACATAGCCATCGCAACCATGGAGCTCGTAGGCAAACCCCAAAAGCGCAAAAGAGCCTTCTGCCGCTTCTACTGGGGCGGAAAACCCGCGCATATCCGCTAGCGTCTTTATGTCCGCTTACCCGCGGGAGGCCCCTATATATCATCCCATGCTCAAACATTCTCGCTTCGCTGCGAAACTGCGCGTGGGACGATATATAGGGGCCTCCCGCGGGTAAGCTGCGTTTACGTACTAGCAGCTATACCAGATTCCCCTCCAGTAGAATCTGCAAAGGGGAACCAGAAAATATAAATACAGTAAGTCGATGCGACAAAGGAGGCGTCCCTTTATCGCATCGACTTACTAGAAAAGTAAATATTGTTTCAAGCGAGTAGCCGCCCGCCGGGGCTTACCTATATCGTTCCACGCGCAGTTTCGCAGCGAGCGAAGCGACGCGAGAATGTTTGAGCATGGAATGATATAGGTAAGCCCCGGGCGGGAGGGATACGAGCGCCCTAGGCGATGCCGCTGGAGCCGAAGCCTCCTTTGCCTCGGTCGGTTTCGTCTAGTTCTTCTACTTCTATGAGATTGACCGTGGGGACTTCTTGGATGACGAGTTGGGCTATGCGGTCGCCTTTGTTGATTTGGATGTCGTTGGTGGGATCCAGGTTGATGAGGATAACCTTGAGTTCTCCTCGGTAGTGAGCGTCGATGAGGCCCGGCGTGTTGACTATAGACAAGCCCTGCTTGATGGCCAAGCCGCTGCGGGGCTGGACGAAGCCGGCGTAGCCATCGGGCAGGGCGATGGCCAGCCCCGTAGAGACCAGACGGCGTTCGAAGGGCTTCAGGACGCAGTCTTCGTTGGAGCGTAGATCCAAGCCGGCATCGGTGGGATGGGCGTATTTGGGAAGCTCGACGGTGGGGTCGAGACGCTTTATGTTGACGGTAATGTTGGACATGGAATCACCTTAGCTTGTCGAGCTCTTGCAGAAATTCATCGACGTCTTTGAAATCGCGGTAGACCGAGGCAAAACGGATGTACGCAACCTTGTCGATCTTGGCCAAGCGCTTGAGCACCATGTCACCCAACTCATGGGACGTGACGGCCGTCAGTGTGCGAGAGCGCAGCTCGACCTCGATGTCGTCGATAATCTCATTGAGCTTCTTAGTGTCGATATCGCGCTTGATGGTGGCGCGCATCAAGCCGACGAGCAGCTTATTGCGATCGAACCGCTGCTTGGTTCCGTCTGACTTAATGACCTCGATAGGGTCCTCGCATCGCTCGAACGTTGTAAAGCGATAGTTACACGAGCAACATTCGCGACGGCGCTTAATGGTGTTATTTGACTCCTGCATACGGGAATCAACGACGCGGGTATGTGCCTTGCCGCATTTGGGACAGCGCATGGTACCTCCTCTTAAACGATAACAAGGGTACCATGCGCAGCGCGATAATGATTACGAACGAGCAGGAACCTTAAGATGCGCACCGGCGGCGAGCGAACCATGCTCCAGATGATTGACGTTACGGATCATGTCGGAAGTCTCTTGCGTGGAAAGGCCTTCGATTGGATATTCCTCGGCAAGCGACCAAAGAGAATCGCCAGTCTGAACGCGAATGGTCTCGTAAGTAATGTTGGAAACGGACTCGGCATACGCGGCGTGACGAGCGCTAAAGACCGAAGTAGCGAGGACAAAGAAGAGCGTAAGCGCAACGGCGACGGCGACAATCGTCGGAACCTTCAGGGCAACGCGGGCCGGCGCGACTACAGTCTGCTGATTGCGAGCAGGCTTTACGGTCAAAGGTTGAATGCCGGAGCGGCCACCCTGAACAACCGTAAAAGTGGGTTCTGCAGGCGTCTCGAGCTTAAGGGCGAGGTTTCCCTGGACCATATTCGTTGCGTTCATCATGTTCTCCTCTCGCGTGTTTTGCTGAGAACAGTTTTATCAAGCCGCGCGGACAAAAATGTCTAGCGCGAGAACGAATGTTCGGTTATTATTATCTTCGAACAGTTGTTCCTGTCAAGCAAAATTCGAACATTTGTTTGACATGGGTAGAGAGGATGCCCTGATGGCTCGCAAAATTACCAAGCGTCAGCAGCAAATTTACGACTTCATCAAGGAATATCAGCAGGAGAAGGGTTATCCGCCCAGCGTGCGCGAGATGGCTTCTGCCGTGGGCCTTTCCTCCCCCAGCACCGTGCACGCCCATCTCTCTGCCCTGGAGGCGCGCGGGCTACTCAAGCGCGATGCCACCAAACCGCGCGCCCTGGAACTCTTTAACGAGGACGGTTCCTCTGTCTCAATTTCTAAATCTGACGAGCCCACCGCACCTCGCGGAACGGTCTCGCTACCGCTCGTTGGTCGCGTCGCGGCAGGGATTCCCATTCTGGCCGAGCAGAATATTGAAGACACGTTTACTATCCCGACCGAAATCGCCACTGATCAGGGTTCCTTTATCCTTGAGGTGCATGGGAGCTCAATGATCAATGTCGGCATCTTCAATGGCGATTACATCATCGTCCGTGAACAAAAGAGTGCCATGAACGGCGAAATTGTCGTGGCCATGATTGATGGTTCAGCGACCGTCAAGACGTTCTACAAGGAGCAGGGGCGCGTGCGCTTGCAGCCCGAGAACGACACTATGGAGCCCATCTATGCGACGAACCCCGTTATTTTGGGTAAAGTTGTCGGTTTAATGCGCCGGTTCTCCTAATGCAAAAACGCATCACCATCTTTGATACCGTCCGCGGGTTTACGATGATTTCTATGGCAGGTTTTCACGCTTGCTATGATCTCGCCTACCTGTACGGCTGGGATATGCCTTGGTTTACCCAGACTGTCTTTCAAGACGTCTGGCGCGCCAGCATCAGCTGGGTATTTTTGTTTATCGCGGGTTGGATGTGCACTCTTTCGCGCAACAATATCAAACGTGCCGCCAAATACGCCTTAGCAGCACTCGTTGTCTGGTTGGCAACAACACTTGTCTCATTCGACGATTCGGTTAATTTTGGCATCATCTACTGCATGGCCGCATGCACCGGCATCGTGGCGTTGACCGATCCCGTCCTTAAGAAGATAACGGCGAGATGGGGCATGCCCCTATGCCTTGTGTTGTTCGCCCTCACCTGGAGCATCCCCAAAACGATCTACCCTGTCCCCTACCTGGCGTGGCTGGGATTTCCGAGCCCTGGGTTTGTCTCAGGTGATTACTACCCCATCATCCCGTTTATCTTTATGTATCTTGCAGGATACTTCGCCGCACACATAGCGAAGAGTATCGATAAGACCGTCCCTAGCTGGGCCTACGCCAACCCCCTGCCGGCGCTCGCCAGCCTTGGACGTCACGCTCTCCCCTTTTATCTGCTGCATCAGCCCATCATTCTGGGCATTTTGGAGATCGTCTACTCGGTGCGATAACGCTCGAGCCGCGGTGCAATACGAGCCGGCAGTTTCGCCACAATGCGAACGCCGTCCTCGAGATATTCCTCATGCAGAAGGGTTCCCTGCTCATGCACCAGCGTGATGAGAGCGCCCTCACGATACGGGATATCAGCGGAGAGCAACACATCGGTGGCAGCTGCCTCGCGAGCAATCCGGTCGACGAGATCGTCGAGCCCCTCGCCCGTTTGGGCCGAGAACAGAACGGCCTCCGGATAGCGACGACGGAAACTCAATCGATCGACGCTATCGAGAAGATCGATTTTATTGAATACGGTCAGCGTTAAACGCTCTCCGGCGCCGATCTCATCAAGCACGCGGTCGACAGCCTCCAGCTGCCGCTCATAGTCCTCGTCAGACGCATCTACGACTTTGAGAATTAGATCGGCACCCAAAACCTCGGACAGCGTCGATTTAAAGGCATCGACCAGACCATGCGGCAGCTTTTGAATAAAGCCGACGGTATCGGTAATCGTCATGCCGCGACCGCCGGGCAGACGATACGAACGCGTCGTCGGGTCGAGCGTAGCAAACAGCTTGTCCTGCGAAAGTACCGTAGAGCCGGTCAGACGATTGAGCAACGTCGATTTACCGGCATTGGTATAACCGGCTAACGCGACGCGAAACGCCGGGGACTCAATGCGACTCTTGGATTGAACATCGCGACGCTGTTCAACCTGCTTGAGCTCACGACGAAGCGCAGCGATCTTATTACGAATGAGGCGACGGTCGACCTCGAGCTGACTTTCGCCCTGACCAAAACGTGAGCCGATGCCGCCGCGCGTCTGCTCCTTAGCGAGATGGCTCCACATGCCACGCAGGCGAGGCAACAAATATTGAAGCTGTGCCAGCTGTACCTGCAGGCGTCCCTCACGCGTCTGAGCATGCAGGCCAAAGATATCCAGGATCAGTGCAGTACGATCGATAATCTTTACCGGCTCGCCCACGGCTTTCTCCAAATAGGATTGCTGCGAGGGGGTCAGGTCGTCGTCAAAAATAACGACATCGGCATCCATGCGATGCACCAGGCCGCACAGCTCTTCAACCTTACCGGAACCGATAAACGATTTAGGATACGGCTTTACCAAACGCTGCGACAAGCGTGCCACGCACTGGGCACCAGCTGTGTGGGCAAGACGCTCCAGCTCATCAAGCGAGCGATCGAGCGGCCATGCATTGTCGCGCCACTCAACACCAACTAAAATGGCACGCTCGGGCTCGGGTGCCGTGGGAACAAGGGGGAAACGGGGCATTAGGCAGCCTCAATACGATGCAGGATATCCTCAACGACCTCATCGATCGTACATTCATCCATATCAAACCACACGATACGGTCATCGCGCTTAAACCACGAAAGCTGACGCTTGGCATAACGACGCGAACGCATCTTAATGAGTTCGCGAGCCTCATCCATGCTCATCACGCCATTGAAAGCATCAATGATCTCTTTATAGCCAATTGCCTGCATCGACGTCAGGGCATCTCCCAGCCCCTGGCCCATAAGACCGCGGACCTCATCGACAAGACCCTGCTCAAACATCAGATCGACGCGCTGGTTAATGCGCTCGTAGAGCACCTCGCGATTACGCGTCAGACCAAACCAAAGGGCATGATAATGCTCGTGCGGAACACTAAACTGCGACTTTTGCTGCGCATAGGAGACGCCATCATCATGCATCTCGAGCGCACGAATCACACGGCGCACGTTATGGGGATGAATAACAGCAGCCGATTCTGGATCGCGCTCGGCAAGCAAGGCATGCAGTTCTTCCTCGCCAATACGCTCGGCAAGCTCCTGATAGCCCGCACGACGATCGTCCTCAAGTTCACCCGAGGGAAAGTCCATCTCATCGAGGGCGGCCTTGAGATACAGCCCCGTACCTCCGCAAAAAACCGGCAGGCAACCCGAACCAAGGAGACGTTCAACATGCGCGCGAGCGTCGGCCTGATAAAGCGCAGCAGAATATGCCACACCCGGCTCTACAATGTCGACGAGACGCAGCGGCGCCGTGCACTCATCGGGCGCCATCTTTGCGGTACCGATGTCCATGCCGCGATAGATTTGCATCGCATCGCACGACAGCACTTCGGACGAAAGACGAGCTGCCAAACGGTCGGCAACATCACTCTTACCAACCGCCGTCGGACCGACGATCGCAACGGCGGAAAGACCTGCCCCGGGAGAAACCATTAGCGCGGCTCGCCCACAACGGAGCCGGACAAATACCAGGTCTTGGCAACGTCAACGTCAACATCAACGATCTTACCAACAAGCTGATCGATGCTGTAACCCTCGGGGATAGGCGCATGCACGGTCTGATTCTTGGGACTCTTGCCCAGCAGGACCGCGTCGTTCTTTTTACTCGTTCCCTCAATGAGCGCCGGAACCACAGTATGAAGCTCACCCTGGTTATACTCGTGTGCCGTGGTCTCGATAACCTTAACCAGACGGTTGAAACGCTCGAGAATAACCTCATGCGGCGTAGGATCGTCAATCTCGGCGGCCGGGGTACCGGCGCGCTTGGAATAGATGAAGGTATAGGCCTGAGCATAGCGGACCGTCTCGGCAAGTGAGAGCGTCTGCTCAAAGTCTTCTTCAGTCTCACCCGGGAAGCCAACGATAATGTCGGTCGAGAGCGCGATATCGGGCATGCGGTTGCGAATGCGATCGACAAGGCCCAGATAGTCCTCGCGTGTATAACGGCGATTCATCTCTTTGAGGATCCGCGTCGAACCTGACTGGACGGCCAAGTGCAGCTGCGGCATAACGGCAGGCGTCTCGGCCATGGCGTCGATGGTCTCGGGCAACAGGTCCTTGGGATGCGAAGACGTAAAGAAGATGCGCTCCACGCCCGTATCGCCCACGGCACGCAGCAGATCGGCAAAACGCGGCTTGCCAAACAGATCGCGACCATATGAGTTAACGTTTTGGCCCAGCAGCGTAATCTCACGCACGCCCTGACGCACCAAACCGGTCACCTCGTCGACAATCTCCTCGAAGGGGCGGCTCTTTTCGCGACCGCGCACGTACGGCACGATGCAATAGGTGCAGAAATTATTGCAGCCCGTCATGATGGGCACCCAGGCGTGATACTGAGTCTCGCGATGCCACGGCATGCTCATGGCATCCGTATCCTCATGCTCATTGGTGCGGATATGACGCTTACCATCACGGAACGCCTCGGCAATGAGCTCGGCCACATGTGCAATGGAATGCGTGCCAAAGATGACATTGACGTTATCGACGTTGGTGAGCAGGCCCTCGCCATCGCGCTGCGCGATGCAACCGCCAACGGCAACCACGCGCTTGCCCGAAGGCGAAGGCGGCAGGCTTTTGCAGGAATTGCACTGACCGTACAGGCGAGTATCGGCGGCCTCGCGCACGCAGCACGTCATGAAGACAACGATATCGGCATGCGCGGGATCGAGCGCCATGAGGCAGCCATACGAATCAAGCAGACCGCTCACACGCTCGGAGTCGTGCTGATTCATCTGGCAGCCAAAGGTGCGGATAAAGTAGGTTTTACCGGCAAGAATATCGCGTACGGAACGCTGGTCCATGTGCATAAGTCCTAACGATGGGGAGCGAAACAAGGCAAGCAGAAGCTATGCCACAGGCTTAACATCATCCATGACGACGTTATCCATAGCAGCTCGATTGATCTGGTGAACGTAGATAGAAAGGCGGATGGCCGTGCGCGACTCCCCGTTAATGAGGATGTCGGAGAACACGGGCGCGCAGGAAATATCAAAACCGGTTGGAATCAAAAAACCGCGCGCGATAGCAACGGCCTTAATAGCCTGGTTGACGGCACCGGCGCCGACACACTGGATGTTGACGGGTACACCATCCTTGACCATGCCGGCGATGGCGCCGGCAACGGACGCGGGCGATGATTTGCTTGATACCTTCAGGCAATCCATGAAGAAACTCCTGCATTTAAAAGTACGTTTTAACTGCAACAACTGTATCGTACCGAGTGGACTCGGTAAAGGCACTATTCCTCTTTGGCAAGATCAAAGGTCACGGTGATTCGATCACGCGAAACACGGATCTTTGGGTCGCCGCAAAGGTTGAGATAGTACCGGGCGGCAAGGTCATTAAAGTCGCGTTCCACAGCGCGCGAAAACTGTGCCATGTCATCCTTGGCAATACGTAGCCCGCGACGATCCTTCGCGAGATCGACAGGAGTCGGCGCATGCGAGGACGAATCACGCTCGCGCAGCAGACGCGCGGTCACACCGCGAACGGGCTTAATCTGCCCTGCCAAAATGCGATGGGCCGTGCGCTCGGACATCTCAAGACCCAAACCCGAACAAATACGGATAAAGTCCTCGGCATCAGAAGCAAGGCCTAAACGATCGACAACCGGAAGCTCGCTCTCGTCATCAATGAACAGGAGACGAGACGTATCGAGCCGACTTGACGCTTGAGCATAAAGGGTCGCGGCAATCTCAGACGGAGAACCGAGATAGACATCGCAACCACGCAACTCCTCGAGCGCAAACTCACAAGCAGCGCGAATAATATTATGTGGACCGCGAGCGCAGACATAACGTCCGTCCTCATCCTTGACGGCCTGGGGCCAGCTGGACTGATCGGCACGCTCACTGAGGCGGTCGGCCGCAACGCTCACCTTGAAGGCTGAACCAAGATCGACGCCGGACGTGACCACACGGGCCTCGTCGGCGTTCTGCTTAATCGAAAACAATGCCATGCCACGACCGTGAACGCCCCAACGGTCCATCTTCATGCTCTCGAGCTTGGAGGTAACGCGGGCATCAAAGATTCGCTCTTGCATATCCTGCGGAACGCCAGAACCGTTATCCAGAAAGACAAGCGTGCGGACGCCATCTTCCTTGGTCGTGGCGAGATAGACCTTGTCGGCGCCGGCATCGCGAGCATTACGGAGCATTTCGATGACGATGTCCTCGACATGCTGAATGTCGTGCTTAGCCTGGCGCCGCTCGGCCTCCGAAACGCGGAGGCGGACATACCCCTCGCCAAGGTTCTCCTCGACGCGAAGGTTGCCCTCCCCCGACATCGACGCGATAAATGAGATGAGCTCGTTCGCGTCGCTCATGTTATTTAGCGATATCGACAGCGCGGCTCTCGCGAATCACGACGACGCGCACCTGACCGGGATACTCCATCTCTTCCTCGATCTGATGGGCGATATCGTGAGCCAGAACCGTGGACTGGGCATCGGAAATCTTGTCCGGCTGGACCATGACGTGGACCTCGCGACCGGCCTGCATGGCATAGGTACGTTCGACGCCGTCATGGGAGTTGGCGATCTCCTCAAGCTTCTCAAGACGCTTGATGTAGTTCTCGGCAGACTCGCGACGGGCACCGGGGCGAGAGGCAGAGACAGCATCGGCGGCCTGCACCAGGACATCGAGCACCGTGTTGGGGTCGACATCGGCATGGTGAGCCTCAATAGCGTGGACGATAACGGGCTTCTCGCCATAACGGCGGGCAAGCTCGGCGCCGATGACGGCATGCGGGCCCTCGACGTCGTGGTCGATTGCCTTGCCCAGGTCATGAAGCAGGCCGGCGCGCTTGGCGGTCACAACGTCCAGGCCAAGCTCGGAAGCCATCACGCCGCACAGATCAGAGACCTCGAGGGAATGCTGAAGCACGTTCTGACCAAACGAGGTACGGTAGCGCAGGGCACCAAGGGTCTTGACGATCTCGGGGTGCAGATCGTGGATGCCGGTATCGAAGGCAGCCTGCTCGCCAGCCTCGCGCACGCGCTGCTGAACCAGGTCGGCGGCCTTGTGATACATCTCCTCGATACGGGCAGGGTGAATGCGGCCGTCGGCGATGAGGTTCTCGAGGGCGACGCGGGCGGTCTCACGACGGACCGGGTCGAAGCTCGAAAGAACGACGGTCTCGGGCGTGTCGTCGATCACGAGGTTGACGCCGGAAACCTGCTCGAAGGTCCGGATGTTGCGACCCTCGCGACCGATGATACGGCCTTTGAGGTCATCAGAGGGAATGTGCACGGAGGTAACGGTGACCTCGGCAGTGTGATCGGCAGCGCAGCGCTGAATCGCCAGAGACAGAATCTCCTGGGCGGTCTTGTGGCACTCGGCGCGAACCTGCTGCTCAGACTCGCGAATGATCGTGGCGGCCTCGTGGGTGACCTCGCCGCGAACCTTATCAAGGAGCTCCTTGTGCGCGTCCTCGCGGGTAAGGTCGGCGATACGCTCGAGCTCGGAGGTCTGCTTTGCGCAGAGCTCCTCGAGCTCACGGGAGCGCTTCTCGACCTGACCGGCCTGGCTGGACAGCTGATGCTCGCGCTTGTCGAGAGCGTCGTTGCGGCGATCGAGAGATTCCTCGCGCTGCATCACGCGGTTCTCGAGCGTACGAATCTCGTTCTTACGCTGCTTGTCCTCGGCCTCAGCGGCCTGCTTGTTCTTGATGATCTCCTCTTTAGCCTCGAGCAGAGCCTCTTTTTTGAGGGTCTCGGCCTGACGCTTAGCATCACCGATCAGGGACTCAGCCTGTGCGTGTGCCGACTGGATTTTTTCGTCGGCCTCGTGAAGACTACCCTGCTTGGCGGTGCGCATGTAGGCAATGGCGGCGATGGCACCCAAAACGATGCCAACGAGCGCTGCGATGATAGGCATGCTCACTCCTTTTTATGGATTCGTTACACAACAAAGCGAACCGTCCTTACGAACGGCTCGCGACATTTGAGTAATATGGGCGCAGCTTATGCGGGTCGGATACAGATAAACATATAAACAAACTCATCACAGATGAGCACATATCACAAAGCAAATGACAGTGTTTATCGTACGTTGAACCACAACAACTGTCAAATAAATGGCCCCAGCACGGCGGCTAAAACGCGGTGAACGGCAGGGCCACAAAACGCATACGCCTAAACCGCACATTCCTCACGTTCGGCATCGAGACGTGCCTTAACGGCATCGGCGGCGATGTGATACGAGAAGCCCTTGCCCATCAAAAACCGAACCAGTTTTTCGAATCCGCGCGTCTCTGGAACACGCCGCTTGGCGAGCAGGGCTGACGCACGCGCCAAATCGTCTTCGACGGCAAAATAATCCTCCGGATAACCGGGAATGTCATCGAGCACGACATGACGGCGCTTGAGCTCGGTCTCGATTTTACGCTGTCCCCAACCGCGCCGCTTGCGTTCCTCGATAAAGTACGAGCAAAAGCGGTTCTCGTCTAAAAAGCGATACTCGGTGGCGCGCTCGACGGCGAAATCGATCGCGGGCTGGCGAAAGCCGTAGCGTGCCAACTTGTCACAGACCTCACCCGTCGCATGGTCGCGTCGCGATAGCATCTCGGTCACCATGGTAAGTGCACATTTACGCTCGATGAGCTGCACCGCTTCACGAAAGTTATCCCAATCACAGGGAAGATCGGGGCGATTTTTGACATACAGGCGCGCGACCCGCACGGGAATCCAAATGGACCGCTCAAAACCGCCCTCAAGCTCACAATCGATATGTGCGCAAGGCTTTTTGGACGCATACCCGCTCGAGAACGAGGAGGCCGCCTTCTTATCGGGAAAGACGACCGTGGCCTCGGTCACCGTATACGACATGAGCGTAACCGCTACTCGTCGTCATCATCGAGCATGGCGGAACCATCGATGGCGTAAAGCTCGTCAAACTCCTCAGGCGCAGGCTGATCGGTCAGCTCGACCTCGGACGGAGCATCGTCATCAAACTCAAGCCCGCAGGCAAGGCGGACCTTATGCTCAATCTCGTCGGCGCAATCGGGGTGTTCGCGCAGGAACGCCTTGGCGGCCTCGCGACCGTTGCCGAGCTTGTCCTCGCCATAGGCAAACCAGGAGCCCATCTTCTTGCAAATGCCGCACTCGACAGCCATGTCCAGAATCGAGCCCTCCTTAGAGATGCCCGTACCGTACATGATGTCGAACTCAGCAGAACGGAACGGAGCTGCCACCTTGTTCTTAACGACCTTGGCACGCACGCGGTTACCGACAACCTCATCCTTAAGCTTAATGCTGTCGATGCGGCGAATGTCGATACGCACCGAAGAGAAGAACTTAAGGGCGCGGCCGCCCGTCGTGGTCTCGGGGTTGCCGAACATGACGCCGATCTTCTCTCGCAGCTGGTTAATGAAGATGCATGTCGTGTTGGACTTGGACAGCGAGCCGGCGAGCTTGCGGAGCGCCTGACTCATCAGACGAGCTTGCAAACCGACCGTGGTATCGCCGATCTCTCCCTCGATCTCGGCACGCGGGGTCAGCGCGGCGACGGAGTCGACGACGATGGCATCGATGGCGCCGGAACGCACGAGCATGTCAACAATCTCGAGCGCCTGCTCACCCGTATCAGGCTGGGAAATCAGTACCTCGTCGATATCCACGCCAATGCGCGCGGCATACGTGGGATCGAGCGCGTGCTCGGCATCGATAAATGCCACCACGCCACCCATTGCCTGGGCTTCGGCCAGGATCTCGAGCGAAAGCGTCGTCTTACCGGAGGACTCTGGACCGTAAATCTCGACGATACGGCCGCGCGGCACACCGCCGATACCCAGAGCGGCATCGAGTGCCAGAGCGCCCGTGGGGATGGCCTCAACCTCAAGCTCGGGGCCGCCGTCACCATACCTCATGATGGAGCCTTGACCGAACTTCTTCTCGATCTCGGCCTTGGTGGTAGCGATCATCTCTTCGCGCTCTTTACCCGTCGTGGGTGCATGAACGGTACGTACGGGACCTGAATTCTTGGCCATGAATAGCCCTCCTCTTAACAACCTGCATTGATAGTAAACGAACGGCTGTTCGTGGTCAACCGTTCAGGCCAATCATATGCAGGCAGTCTTTCCAAAACCCAACCAAACGCCGACCAAACACTGACCAAATGCTTGACCACAAAGGGCCGAATAAGAACAAGGAAGACAAGAATACACCTATAACCGGCGCAAACGCTAAATTCGTCAGGGGTCCCTATCTCCACAATTAAGGGGCCCTAAGGCCCCTTAAAACACGTCTATTTCATAGAGTTGAGCACAAGGGCAATGCGTCCCAATGCCTCCGCGACCGCATGGGCACGAACACACGAACGGTCGCCCTCATAGTGGCAGCGCACAGAGTCCACGACCGGCACTTCCCCATCAGCCGCGCGATACGCCCAGCCAATATAGAAAGTGCCAGCCGGATCGTCCTCAGTGCCGCCGCCGGGGCCGGCATAACCCGTTGCGCTCACTGCAATATCGCTCTGGTACAGCTCCAGCGAACCCGCCGCCATCTCGCGCGCGGTCTGATGCGACACCGCGGTATAGCGGTCAAGCGTCTCCTGATCAACACCCAAAACGCGATGCTTGATCTCATCGCAGTAGGTCACCGCACCGCCACGCAGCACCGCCGAGGCGCCCGGGATATCGGCAATCGTCGAGGCGATCATACCTGCTGTCAGCGACTCAGCCGTCGAAACCGTCACGCCCCGAGCGCTCGCGCGCTCGACAATATGACGCGCCAGCTCCTCGTTATGTGCGGAAATCTGCTCAAAAGAGTCCGTCATACCCACCAGAACCTAGACCGAAAAGACGATCTTGCGGCAGTTCCAGAAGTACTGGGCGCCCGAGATAACGGTCAGGACAACGGCAACGGCGTACAGGAAGCGCGAAACGCCATAGACACCGAGCAACAGCTCCGCAGGCCCCAACTGGAGGCCGGTCATCGCAAAGACGCACAGGTAACCGCAGATGGAGACCATCGTGGTCGCCGTCTTGTACTTGCCAAGCTTATCGGCGGCAACGACCACGCCGGCGGCACTCGCGACCATGCGAAGGGCGCTCACCAGAAGCTCACGGAACAGGATAATGAACACGGACCACACGGTCACAGCGCCAAAATCCAAGAACAGCAGCAGAGCCGAGAACACCAGCAGCTTATCGGCAATGGGGTCCAAGAATTTACCGAAGTCGGTAATCTCATTGCGCGAACGCGCCAGATAACCGTCGACCTTATCGGTGCACGACAGGATCACATACAGAATGAAGGCAGCGGCGGCGAGCGGGCCGTCGAAGGTGCTCCAATCTGTACCGGCAACACTCGTGTGAGAAAGCGCCGACACGATCATGAACACCGGGATAAAGACGATGCGAACGCACGTCACGATGTTGGCGGGCGTCCAAACACTCGTCAGTTCCTTATTGCTCTCGTTTGCCACGATGCTCTCCTACTCCACAACATGGCCGATAAGCTCATAGCAGAAGCTATCGGTAAACTCGACCGTCAGAATATCGCCCACGGACGCCTCGCTGGCGTCCAAGTGCACCGCGCCATCGGAATCGGGCGCCTGGAACCAAGCATGGCCGATCAGCTCGGCGCCGTCCTCGGTCTCCTCGATGCCGTCGACAATCACCTGGGCGCGCTCGCCCACATGTGCGGCGGTGGCGGCAAAACCGAGCGACTCGGCCAGGTCCATGGCCTCCTGGGCGCGCTCGAGCTTGACCTCCTCATCGACCTGACCCTCCATCTTAGCGGCCAGGCTGCCCTCCTCCTGCGAGTAGGCAAAGACGCTCGTGTAGTCAAAGCCGACGGTGTCCATAAAGTCGATAAGGTCGCGGAACTCGTCGTCGGTCTCGGTCGGGAAGCCGACCATGGCCGTGGAACGGATCACGATGCCGGGGATACGCTCACGCAGATCGCGGAACAGGTCCTCGAGCTCCTGGCGCGAACCAGAACGGCGCATAGCCTTGAGGATGCGCGCGTCGCAGTGCTGCACGGGGATATCGATATAGGGCAGCACCTCGGGCGTATCACGAATCGTCTCGATAAGCTCGTCAGTCATGCCCTCGGGCTGCAGGTAGAGAACACGGACCCAGACGTTGTGCGGGCGCACGGCCTCGGCTACGGCGCGCAGCAGCTGCGCCAGATTGCGCGGCGAGCCCTCGGCGACGTCACCATCCGCAAAGTCGGTGCCCCAGATGCCAGTGTCCTGGCCGATCAGCACGACCTCTCGCACGCCACCGGCAACCAGGTCGCGCACCTCGGAGATAATGCTCTCGGCATTTCGCGAATGATAGCGACCGCGAATATAGGGAATCATGCAGAAGCTGCAGAAGCGGTTGCAGCCATCGGAAATCTTGACGTAGGCGACAGCGCCCTCGACGGTGCGCTTGACCTGCGGAATATAGGCGGCAATCTCGCGCTCGACGCCCACCACGCCATCGATGACCGCCACGATGCCATCCTCCTCGTCGGCCTTCACAAAGGCAGCGACCTCGGGCAGCTCATCGGGCAGGTCGTCGCCATAGCGCGACGGCACACAGCCGCACATGACGATGGGGCAAGAACGAACGCCGTCCTGGACCTCGTTGGCGAGCTCGAGCGTGGTCTCGATGCTCTCGGACGTTGCGGAGGCAAGGAACGAGCACGTATTGACGATGGCGATATCGGCGTCCTGCGGGTCGAATGCCTCCTCGTAGCCTGCGGCGGTCAAAAGAGAACGCATGCGGTCGGTGTCAACCTCGTTCTTAGCGCACCCGAGGGTGATGTAGAGCACGGAGCCCAACGGTGTATCCATATTGGAGAGCGGTCCTTTCGAATGATATTAGCGGTAGTTGGTGAACTGCAGCGGCTGGCCGTAGTCCTGGTCGCGCAGGAACTGGATCACGGTCTGCAACGCGTCCTTCGAAGCGGAGGAAACACGAAGCTTGTCGGCCTCGATGGTCACCTTGACCTTGAGCTTTTGATCCTTGATGTCCTTGTTGATCTTCTTGGCGGTCGCCTGGTCGATACCCTCGACGATATGGCCGAGCACGCGCACGGTGCCGCCCGATGCCGCCTGCGGAGCATCCCACGAGACAGCCTTGAGGTCGATGCCGCGCTTGATGAGCTTGGAGCTCAGCACGTCGATAATCTGCTTGGAGACAAAGTCGGCCGGGGCGTTGATCGTAAAGAGCTTGTCGCCCTTCGAAAGCTCGATCGTGGCGCCGGAATCCTTCAGGTCATAGCGCTGGGAAATCTCGCGCGTGGTTTGCTGGAAGGCGTTGTCGACCTCTTGCATGTTGACCTCGGACACGACGTCGAAGCTGGAATCTTTAGCCATGATGTTTCCTTTCGCGTACGAGCGGCTTAGTAGCTATCGTACGAATAGTCGGTAGAATCGGTGGGCGTCTGGCCGTCAGTTGCGGTATCGGCGCCATCCGTGGACTGGGCATCGGTGCCGTCGGTGGTGTCGGCACCATCAGAACTTTCACCATTCTCGGAATCAGTCGTCTCCTTCTTGGGAACGGTGATCGTCACACGCGCCACGCCCGAGGTCTTGGTATCGTAACGGACCTTTTCGCCGTTCTTGGTAACGGTGACATCGGAAGGCTTGGACGTGGTGATCTCGATCGAGGACTCGGGCGTGTACTCCTGCTCAAAGGGGCCAGTCGCCTGGGCGCCATAGACCGACTTGCCGTCGACCTTGACCTCAATCCAGGCGGTCTTTCCCTTGGCAACGGAGACCTTGACCTTCGTTACCTCGTTCTCTTCCTTTTTAGCCGTCGTCTTGGTGGCGTCCGAATCGGTCGACTCATCCGTCGCCTCATCGGTGTCTTCGTCCTCGTCGACCGTTTCGGTCTTCTTAGAAGACTTCTTAGTCGTCGTCTTGGTGGCAGTGGGCGTCTCGGGCGTGGTCTCGGGCGCCGAAGTTGCGCAGCCGCGCAGAAGCACCACGATGAGCACGATCAGCAGCAACGCCACGGCACCGATGCCGGCGTAGACGATACGCGGATCGAGCCCATTGTTTTGAGGAGTACGGGATCCGCCACGTCCACAACCGGAACTGCTGCGGCCGCCTCCCTGCGGCATACGACCACGATTGCTATCGGAACGGCTGCGATAGCCGCCCTGGCCCTGAAGGCTGCGCTGACCCGAGCGGGGCGCAAGTTCACCGCGGCCTTGATAGCCACGCTGGCCCGCACGCGGAGCCGAAGAGCGCTGGCCATACGGCTGTGGTTGAGAGCGAAGACGCGGCGTCACCTGCGTGGTATCGGCGTCCGCATGGCCACTGCGAGAGCGTCCGGTGGAGATACCACGGTGACCGCGATCGGAATAGCCGCCGTCGCCGTAGCCGGCACGAGGGTCACGCGCCACGCCGCGGGCAGCGGGAAGTGCACGGTCCTCGGGCATCGGCGTACTGCGGAACCGGTCACGCTGCGAGCGAATATCCTCGCCCGAACCCGTCTCGGTAATATAACCGGCCTGCTGAGGACGCTGTCCATAGCGGGTCGAACGACCGCCCTGAACCATCAGGAAGCGCCCGTTATCGACTGAGGAACGCGAATTGACGTAGCCGGCGGCGTCCTGAAAACGACCGCCCTGCTGCGACGTCTCGCGCTCGTATGCCATCAGCTCGTCAAAGTAGGCATTGACGACCTCGCGCGGATTGAGGCCCAAAAAGCGAGCATAGCTCGAAATCATGCCCTGCGCATAGCCGCGCGGCGGCATCGAAGCAAAGTTACCGGTCTCGAAAAACTCGATGATCTGCGGCCTGATTTTGATGGTGTTGGCGACCTGCTGAATGGAAAGGCCCATTCGGCGACGCTGCTCGAGCAGCATGTCACCAAAGCGTGCAGCCATCAGAATCCTCCAAACTCACGATCTTCACGTGCCATCTCGGCGTCGACAGATTCCAGCGCGGCAAGCCCCTCCTCGTCCAACAGGACCTCGCGCGGCTTAGAACCGTCGGGCGGGCCGACGACACCCTTTTCTTCCAGCATGTCCATAATACGCCCGGCACGCGCATAGCCAACCTTCAGACGACGTTGCAGGCCAGATGTGGAGCCAAGCTGCGATTCCACCACAATATGGGCGGCTTCCCAAATGAGCGGATCATCGTCTTGCGGCTCGGCGACTCCGGTGCGGACAATGCCGCCGCCACCAGCCATGGACATGGAAGCGGGCGCCACGGCGGACAGAATCTCCTCGTGGTAGTCGGGCTCGCTCTGCGACTTGACGAACTCGACAATCTCGTTGATTTCGTCGTCCGAGACAAAGCAGCCCTGGATACGGCGGGGCTTGCCCCAGTCGACCTTGGAGAACAGCATGTCGCCCAAACCGGTGAGCTTCTCGGCACCCATCTGGTCGATGATGACGCGCGAGTCGATGCCCGTGGCGACGTTAAAGGCGATGCGGTTGGTGATGTTGGCCTTGATAAGGCCCGTCACCACGTTGGAGCTGGGGCGCTGCGTGGCAACGATAAGGTGAATACCGGCGGCACGGCCCAGCTGTGCAATACGAACGATCGAGGCCTCGACATCCTTACCGGCGACCATCATCAGGTCAGAGAGCTCGTCAATGATAATGACCAGGTAGGGCATCTTTTGCGGCGGGTTGTCGTAATGCTCAAACTCGCCAGCAGCCTGCTTTTCGTTGTAGGTCGAGATCTTACGCACGTTGAGACGCTCGAAGACCTTCAGGCGACGCTCCATCTCGGACACAGCCCATTGCAGAGCGCTCGCGGCCTGCTTAGGCTCGGTCACCACGGGCACATAGAGATGCGGCAGACCGTTATAGCCCGCAAGCTCGACGCGCTTGGGGTCGACCATAATCAGGCGAACGTCCTCGGGAAGGGCGCGCATGAGCAAGGTCGTGATGATGGAGTTGATCATCACCGACTTACCAGAACCGGTCGTACCGGCAATCAACAGGTGAGGCATCTTGGCGAGGTCGGCGACAACCGGCGTGCCCTCGGCGTCGCGGCCGATGGCGAGCTCGAGCGGACCGCCCTTCACATAGGGCAGCACGTCGCCCAGATTGACGTTCTGGCGCTTGCGGTTGGGAATCTCGATACCAACGAGAGAGGTGCCGGGGATCGGCGCGAAGATGCGCACCGACTGGGCGGCAAGCGAAAGCGCAATATCGTCCTCGAGGCTCGAGATCTTGCTCACGCGCTCGCCCTCACCGGGCTGCAGTTTAAAGGTCGTCACCGTGGGGCCGGCGATCCAGCCGACCACGCGGGCACTGCGGCCAAACTCAAGCAAGGTGGATTGCAGTGACTCAGCGGTCTGCTCCAGCTCCTTGTCCGAAGACGCGGCGGAAGCCGACTGCGGGTTGGCATGCAGGATTTCGAGCGGCGGAAGCTTGAGTCCGTCCTCTTCTTCGCCCTCGTTATCTGCGGCGCCGTCGTCCACTCCCCCATCACGAGCCGCAGCCGATTCGATAGCACTCGTGGCAGGCGCACCGGCAACCTTGGGATGCTTTAAGAAGTCGGGAATCTGAGGTGCGGCCGAGACGGGATTCACGACAAACGGCGGCTCGGACTCGTCAACCTTGTCCGGATCGTCCTCCATCGAAAGCTGTCCAGTGACCTGCCCGCGCTTGGCGTGGCGACGCGGCAGCAAGGTTGTCTTGGCGGTCTCGAGCGGAGCCTCGTCGTCCTCGTCGTCACCCTCGGTGAGCTCAATCTCGCTATCGGGCCAAGACGGGTCGGGCTCGCTTGTGTTGAGCTTGGGCGCAGCCTTGCCCTTCTTGGCATGGCGGCGCGGCAGCAGCGTGGTCTTGGCGCGCTCGGCTTCAACCGACTCGGATACGTCGACAAATGGGTCATCGTCCTCGTCGTCATCGTCCAAAACCGGGTCCACATCGTTGCCCATGACCGTGGTCACGGCAGCATCGGAGCCCTTTTGACGAAGAATGCTCAGGTGCGGACGGGCAACGCCGGGCACCGACAGGGCTTCGTCGTCACCCCACGGGCTGGCGTTGACATCGGCACGACGACGTTCGGCAAAATCTGCCGCACGATCGCGGGCAGAGCGCAGCACACCGCCCACCGAAAAGCCAATGATGACAAAACCAACGACGGCAAGACCCAACAGGACCACCATCGCGACAGGCTTACCCAGGGCATTCTGCAGCGCACTCGCAATAAACGCACCAATGTAGCCACCCGACACGGAAAGGTTCTGCGGCGTAAACATAAGGTCGCACGAATCGCTCGTGCCCGGCACCATCAGCGAAAGAATGGAGACGACGGCGATAAAGACCACGGCACCGCCCGCAACAGAGCGCACGTTGAGCGGCGAGTCCTCACCCAAAAAGAGCGTGGCGGCAAACAGCAAGATGACGATCGGCAGCACGTAGGCGCCCAGGCCAAAGCCCAGGTGGTAGAAACCGGCAACCGCAGCCGTCACGGGCGCTGTTGCCGGAGAGATCACGGCAATGAAGGACGCGATCGCCAAAACGGCGATGACCACACCGGCGATATCGCGATTGGCCGAAGGCTCGACCAAGGGCTCAAACTCATCGAACTCGGACTCGTGGCCCTTATTGGCACGCAGATGGGAACCGGCACCCTTAGCAGATGCCGGTTGGTTATTGGCCTTATTGCCTTTGGCGTTTTGTGCAGATCCGCGCGCCAAACTAAACCTCCATGACGACCGGGATGATCATCGGACGGGTGCGCGTACGGCTCCAGATAAAGTTAGAGAGCGAATCGCGCACGGCCTTGCGAATGGCATCGGAACCGCTGCTGGTAAAGCTAAACTTACCCTTCTCGATCGTCTTCATAATGGACGCGGAGGCATCCTCGGAGAACTGGTCGTCGATGGCAAACGAGACGCCGCGGCCCGAGAACTCGATGGCCTCGATCTTCTTGTGTTTGAGGGAGACGATGGCAACGGCCGTGACCATACCGTCGTTGGCGAGCTTCTGGCGATCGCGCAGGACGATGGGGTCGGTATCGCCGATACGCAGGCCGTCGACGTAAACGACACCGGACTCGACGGGCGTACCGCGCTTGACGATACCACCGCGCATCTCGAGCGTGTCGCCGTTATCGAGGATAAAGATATGATCGTCCTTGATGCCCATCTTGCGCGCCAGCTGGGCATGGGCGCGCAGATGCACGGCCTCACCGTGAACCGGCATAAAATACGTGGGCTTGGCCATGGCCATCAGGAGCTTGAGCTCCTCCTGGCTACCGTGACCCGAGACGTGGACGAGAGCGCGGTTCTTATCCCACACGTCGCAGCCGAGCTTGGCCAGGCTGTTGACGACCTGCTGGACGGCCTTCTCGTTGCCAGGAACGGGAGTTGCCGAGAGGATAACGGTATCGCCCTCGTGGATGGAGAGCGTCTTGTGCTCGCCATTGGCCATGCGGGACAGGGCCGACAGCGGCTCGCCCTGCGAACCAGTGCACATGACGACGATCTTGTCGTCAGGCAGGTTATCAATATCGAAGGCATCGATGATATCGGCATCATCGATGTTGAGATAACCGAGCTCGCGCGCCACGCGGGTGTTCGTGAGCATGGAGCGACCGGTCACAACGACCTTACGGCCGCACTTGCGGGCGGCATCGCAGATCTGCTGCAAACGATGGATGTGGCTCGAGAACGATGCGACGAACACGCGACCCGGGGCGTTCTTGATGGCGTGCAGCAGGTTGGGACCAACCTCGGCCTCGGACTTGGTAAAGCCGGGAACCGTGGCATTGGTGGAGTCGGAAAGCAGCAGGTCGATGCCCTGCTTGGCAAAGCGGCTGATAGCGGCATAGTCGGGCGTGACGCCATCGATGGGCGTCTGGTCGAGCTTAAAGTCGCCGGTGTGCATAACGGTGCCTTGATTGGTGCGGATGAACACGCCCAGAGCGCCCGGGATGGAGTGCGTCATCGAGAAGAAGTCGAGCGAGATGCCGCCGAGGTTGACATGGCTGCCGCCCTTGACCTCGCGGAACTTAGGCGCGCGGATGCGGAACTCGGAGAGCTTGCCCTCGATAAAGCCGAGCGTCAGCTTGCTCGAGAAGATGGGCACCTTATTGTTGAGGTCCTGCAGCAGATACGGAAGCGAACCGGTGTGGTCCTCGTGGCCGTGGGTGACGATAATGCCGCGGAGCTTCTCCTCGTTCTCAAGAACATAGGTGTAGTCGGGAAGCACCAGGTCGATACCGGGCTGGGAGTCATCCGGGAACATGAGGCCAGCGTCGACGAGCACCATGTCGTCGCCGCACTCGAAGACCGTCATGTTCTTGCCGATGCCGTCAAGGCCGCCAAGCGGGATGATCTTCAAGGGAGATGATTTTTTAGCTGCCATAGGTTAGTGTGGTTTCCTTTCTTCGAAACGGGTCTGGAACAACCGACGGGGCGCTTCTGGCAAACCGACCGCCGGGAACATACAAACATGCATCGCAGAGTCGATGCAATAACCACAGTATGATACCCATTTGCCCACCAACAGACCACCCATGCATCAAAGCCCCATCCAAACCGGTCTATCCCGCCGGTTTCCCGTGGGGCGGGCACTGATGAAGTTTCCTGCTCTACAGTCCTGCTCACGACGGAGGCCACATTAAGTGGCCTCCTGTTCGTGCGGAACTCGCGATAAACCTAAGCCGGTGTCCCCGCTCTCCCGGGGCCTGTCGTGGCTTGGCCGTTGCATGCGGCTCGCTTTTCGGAACGGGGCTGACGGACACGTTCCGAAA
>NZ_CABJFS010000007.1:32028-130742 GCF_902364945.1 Collinsella aerofaciens
GATGCTGCTGCGGCTATCTACAGATCTGAAATCTGACTACTGAATAGACTGTCTAACTAAATAGCGAGCGGCACTAACCAGTCCTTTTGCTTGCGCCCGGGAGGGCCGCATATGAAGTTTATCGCGAGTTCCGCACGCAAAGGAAAGCACTTAATGTGCTTTCCGTCTTGCGCAGGACTGTAGAGCAGGAAACTTCATATGCGGCCCTCCCGGGCGCAAGCAAAAGGGCGACCCCTGTCCGGAGTCGCCCTTGCGGTGCTGGTTATGTACGGCTGTTACTCGGCGTCGTGGTGACGGCGGGGCTTGCGGCCTCCGTTGTCGCCGGGACGGCGCGGACGGTCGCTGCGCTCAGAGCGCTCGCGACGCGGACGCTCACGGCGCTGGAAGTGCTCGCCGTCGCCCTCAGAGGAACCCTCGGCGCGAGCCGGGGCCTCGGGCTTGTCAAGACGATCGAGCGAGATCTTGCCACGATCGTCGACCTCGATGACGACGACCTTGACCTCGTCGCCCACGTTGAGGACGTCCTCGACCTTCTCCACGCGGCCCTTGGCGACGCGGGAGATGTGCAGCAGGCCGTCCTTACCGGGCAGCAGGTTGACGAAGGCGCCGAAGGGCTGGATGGAGACCACGCGACCGGTGTACTCCTCGCCCGGCTCGGGAACCTTGATGATGAGCTTGATGCGCTCGACGGCCTGGTCGACGGACTCGCCGGTGCCGCCGACAAAGACGGTGCCGTCCTCCTGGATGTCGACCGAAGCGCCGGTCTCGTCCTGGATGCCGCGGATGACCTTACCGCCGGAACCGATGACGTCGCGGATCTTGTCGGTCGGAACCTGGATGGAAACGATGCGCGGAGCGGTGCTGCGCGTGGTGTGGCGCGGCTCGGGGATCACATCGAGCATCTTCTGCAGGATGAAGGCGCGACCCTCCTTGGCCTGCTGCAGGGCGCGGGCCAGGATGTCGAAGGTGAGGCCGGTGGCCTTGTTGTCCATCTGCAGGGCGGTAATGCCCTCGGTGGTGCCGGTGACCTTAAAGTCCATGTCGCCCAGGAAGTCCTCGAGACCCTGGATGTCGGACAGGACCACGGTCTTGCCCTCCTCCTGGATCAGGCCCATGGCGATACCGGAGACCGGGCGCTTAATGGGCACGCCGCCGTCCATAAGGGCGAGCGTGGAGCCGCAGGTCGAAGCCATCGAAGAGGAGCCGTTGGACTCCATGACCTCGGAGACGACGCGGATGGCGTAGGGGAACTCGTTCTCGTCGGGAAGCACCGGAAGCAGAGCGCGCTCGGCCAGATTGCCATGACCGATCTCGCGGCGCTTGGGGCTGCCCATGCGGCCGGTCTCGCCGGTGCAGAACGGAGGGAAGTTGTAGTGGTGCATGTAGCGCTTGCCCTCGGTGGGCTCGATGGTATCCAGACGCTGGCCCTCGTTGAGCATGCCGAGCGACAGGACGGAGAGCACCTGGGTCTGGCCACGCTGGAACAGGCCGGAGCCGTGAACGAGCGGCAGGTAGTTGTCCTTCACCATGATGGGGCGAATCTCATCGGCGGCACGACCGTCGACGCGCTCGCCGGTCTCGACGACCATGGTACGCATGGCCTTCTTCTCGAGCTTCTTCAGCGCCACGGGGATCTCGCGCTCCCAAGCGGCCTGCTCCTCCTCGGTGAACTCGGCACGGATGGACTCCTTCAGAGCCTCGACCTTGCCGATACGGGAGAGCTTGTCGGCGTCACGCAGGGCGGCTGCCATCTCGTCGTAGTGGGCGAAGATGCGCTCCTGGACCTCCTCGACGGGCTGGTCGAGCGGGTACTCCTTCTTGACGATGGGGCCGTTGACCTGCTCCCACTCGGCGACGAACTCGTCCTGAGCCTGGCAGAAAGCAGCAAGGGCCTCCTGGCCAAACTTCATGGCGGCGAGCATGTCGTCCTCGGAGATCTCCTCGGCGCCGGCCTCGACCATCGAGATGAAGTCGGCAGAGCCGCCCAGCTCCAGGTCCAGATCGGAGTTCTCGCGCTCCTCATAGGTGGGGTTGACGATAAACTCGCCGGTCTCCACGTTGCGGCCGATGCGCACGCAGGCAAGCGGGCCCTCGAAGGGCACGCCGCCGAGCGTCATGGCCAGGGATGCACCCATGACGTTGATGACATCGAAGGGGTTGACCTGGTCGGCGACGAGCGAGGTGGCGACGATGTGTACCTCGTTACGGAAGCCGTCCGGGAAGCTCGGGCGAATCGGACGGTCGATCATGCGGGCCGTGAGCGTGGCCTTCTCGCTGGGACGGCCCTCACGCTTGAGGTAGCCACCCGGGATGCGGCCTGCGGCGTACATCTTCTCGTTGAAGTCGACGGTCAGCGGGAAGAAGTCGTAGTTCTTACGCTCCTTGGAGACGACCACGGTGTCGAGCATCGTGGTATCGCCCTGCTTGACCAGGCAGGCGCCGGTGGCCTGCTTGGCAAGCTCGCCCGACTCGAAGGTGTAGGTCTTGCCGTACAGCTCAAAGGTCTTGGATACGAGTGTCATTGTTCTCCTTTACCCCACAGGCCCCTTGCCTGCGGGCTTCTCATGTGACGCGGGCCCCCTGCCCCCGCCACGCTTCAGAGCGTGATTGTTCGCGCCCTTACACAAAAAGAGCGCCCCGCTGCGCAGGACGCTCTTAGCATGTACAAATCCTACTGGATGTTGTCGCGGATGCCCAGAGCCTTGATGAGCTCACGGTACTCGACGATGTCGTTCTTCTTGATGTAGGAGAGAAGACGACGACGACGGCCGACGAGCATGAGCAGGCCACGACGGGTGTGGAAGTCCTTCTGGTGGGACTTCATGTGCTCGGTCAGCTCCTTGATGCGCTCGGACAGGATGGCGACCTGAACCTTGGGGCTGCCGGTGTCGACCGGGGTGTTACCGAACTGGGCAGTCAGCTCCGCCTTGCGCTCTTTGGAAACAGTCATTGTTTCACCTTTCGTTTCTTGTCGCCCGCGGGCGACTCGATTCGCCTCGGACTGGGAAGCCGCCGGTGGAGCGAGCAACCAAGGTCGAGGTACCAACAGGTCGGTATGTTACCACAAGCAGCCCGCGCCTGCGCATCATCACCGACCCAACATGAATTCCATCGCACGGAGGCGCTGATCGGTGTGCGTGGCGGCCCAAACATGCGAAAGCCCGAGCAAGAACGCCGCCGTATGCGGGTCGATTTTCTCGGCCATAAGCGCATCGAAGGTCATCGACATGAGGGCGCGCAGCCACGCGACCTCACCGGTCGACACCAGCTCGGCACCCGGAACGCTCGATGCGCACGACCCGCACATGAGACCGCCCGCCTGGGGCGAAAAATACGACAGCATGGGGTCTCCGCACAGCACGCAGGCCGAAAAATCGGGTCGATAGCCAACGTGCGACAGCAGCTTAAAGACATATGCCGCCACAAGTAGATCCATGTGCGCTGTGTCGAGCCCGCTGCCCGCCAGGGCAAGCGCTCGCTGCGTGATGGCAAAGGTAAACGGGTCCTCAGCGTCCTCGAACGAGCATACGCGCGCGACCTCGGCGATCGCGCTTGCGGCGCAGGTCGTCTCGTAATCGGGCGTAGCGCTGAGCGGCGCCTCCATAAGCTCGGCCTGGGAAACCACGTCGAGCGACCGTCCATGCGCGAGCAGCATATCGACGGTACAGAACAGCTCGCAGCGCGCAGCCAGGCGCCCACCGGGTTTGCGGGCGCCCTTTGCCACGGCACGAACCTGCCGACCCCGCTCGTCAAGCATCGTCAGGATCAGGTCCGTCTCTTTAAGCTTCGTCTTGTCGAGGACGAGCACCTTGGTGCGATATGTCCGGGAGCCTGCCATGCGCGCCGCGCGTCCTTAGTCCTCGGCGTTGTAGCCAAAGCGGCGAATCTGGGCCTCGTCGTCACGCCAGCCGGCCTTGACCTTCACGTCCAGCTCCAAAAAGACCTGCGTGCCAAAGATACGCTCAAGATCGCGACGGGCGTCGATACCGATATGCTTGATCATCTCGCCGCCCTTGCCGATGATGATGCCCTTTTGGCCCTCGCGCTCGACGTAAATGGTGGCGTGCACGCGCAGTACCTTCTTGGTCTGCTCGAGTGCATCGCAGATCACGCCAACGGAGTGCGGGATCTCATCACGGGTGCGGCGCAAGACCTTCTCGCGCACAAACTCGGCAACGAGCGTTTCGTCGGAAGCGTCGGTACCCATATCCTCGGGGAACCAACGCGGACCCTCGGGCAAAAAGTGCGCAACGGTCTCGATAAAGGCATCGACGTTGAAGTTCTTGACCGACGACGTCACGATCTCGTCGTCATATTCCATGAGCTCGTGGGCTGCCTTGAGCTGCTCCATGACCTGTGCGGGGTCGGCCTCATCGGCCTTAGTGAGCACCAGGACCTTCTTGCAACGGGCGCATCTGACGCGCTCGGCAACCCAGGCGTCTCCCCTGCCGATCGGTTTGGTGGCATCAATCAAAAACGCGACGACATCAACATCGTTCAGCTCGAACAGCGCGCTCTTGTTGAGCTCGGATCCCAGGCCGTCCTTGGGCTTATGAATACCCGGGGTATCGACAAAGACCAGCTGGTAGCCGGGACGGTTGACGACGGCGCGCATGCGGCGGCGGGTCGTCTGGGCCACCGGCGAAGTGATGGCGACCTTCTTGCCATAGCAGGCGTTGAGCAGCGTAGACTTGCCGGCGTTGGGACGACCGACCAGGGCCACAAAGCCGCTGCGGAAACCGGGCTCCACGTCGCCAAAGCCCGCGAGGTTGTCGTCCTCGTCGCACAGGGCGTCGAGCTCCTCATCGCTCATGCCCTCAAACGGGTCGAACTCCTCGACTTCCTCGAGCTCCTCGGTATCCACCGCGTCCAGGGACTCGTCGTCCAAAATCTCATCGGCAGACTGCATATTGTCGGACATGGGAATCCCTTTCTAAATAAAGCCGAGCGCGTGGGCAAATACCAGCACGCCCACAATTGCGGCGGTGATGGAAAGAATGTAAACAGAGGCGGCGGCGATGTCCTTCGCACGCTTGGCCAGCGGATGGAGCTCCTGGGTCGCTAGGTCGACGATAGCCTCCATAGCGGTGTTGCACAGCTCGCCGTGAATCACCAGGCCACAACAGATGATAATCGTGGCCCACTCGGCAATGTCGAGGCCCACGATACAGCCGGCAATGACGGTGCACACGCCCGCCACGAGCATGACCTTGATGTTGCGCTCGGTCTTGACGGCGGTAACGAAGCCCTCCATGGCGTAGGAAAACGACTTTAAGAAGGACGGATGGTCCTTGTTCGATCCGGGAATCATAGACGGCTCCTAGTCGTGGGCGTGGTTGGTGATGGGGCCGACGTGGACTAGCTTGGGGTCCTCGCCGCGCTCGAACGCCAGATCGCGCAGGATGGCGTCCTCGCGGGCCTCCATGACCTCGGCCTCGTCGTCCTCGATATGGTCATAGCCCAGCAAGTGCAGCATGCCGTGTACGAGCATCAGACGACACTCGTCAGCGGAGCTATTGCCAAAACCGGGGGCCTGACGGGCAATAACCTGCGGGGCCAAGATGATATCGCCGAGCTCGAGCGTCTCGTCGGCGGGAATATCCTCGTCAAAGGCCGAGTCGCATTCAAACGAGAGCACATCGGTGGTGCGGTCGATACCGCGCCACTCGTGGTTGAGCTCGTGCATCTCGTCCTCGTCGACATACGAAAGGGAAATCTCGACTTCACGCTCAACGCCCTCGGCGGCAAGCACAACCTCGCAGATGTGCTCCACCTCCTGAGCATCGAGCAGCGTATCGAGCTCGGCATCGTTGCTGATCAATACACTCAACGGGACTCCTTTCGGTCGCGTGAGCGTTGCTCACGCACGTCATCATAAGCATCATATGCCTCGACGATACAACCCACTAGGGCATGACGCACCACGTCGGCACGCTCGAGGTGAGAAAATGCCACATCGTCGACACGGCCCAAAATCTTCTCGACATCCGCCAAGCCGCCACGACGACCCACCAGGTCGCGCTGACTCAAGTCGCCGGTAATCACGAACTTGGAGTTGAAGCCCAGGCGTGTCAGGAACATCTTCATCTGCTCGGGCGTGGTATTTTGCGCCTCGTCGAGCACCACGAAGGCATCGCTCAGCGTACGACCGCGCATGTAGGCGAGCGGCGCAATCTCGATCACGCCGCGCTCCATAAGCTCGTCGGTACGCTCACGATCCATCATGTCAAAAAGGGCATCGTAGAGCGGACGCATGTAGGGATCAATCTTTTCCTCGAGGGTACCGGGCAAAAAGCCCAGGTTCTCCCCCGCCTCGACAACCGGGCGCGTCAAGATCAGACGGCCCACCTCATGGCGCTTGAGCGCGGCAACGGCGAGCGCCATGGCCAGATAGGTCTTACCGGTACCGGCTGGACCCAGGCCAAATGTGATGGTGTGCGAGCGAATGGCATCCACATAGCGCTTTTGCCCAAGCGTCCTGGGGCGAATGACGCGGCCGCGATACGAAAGCAGCACGTCATCGCGAAGCGATGTGGCCTCATGCTCGCCGTCGCGTAAGACGGCCAGGCAACGCGAGACATCGTCGGCAGAAAGGGCACGGCCGGCCGCCGCCTCGCGAAAAGCATGTTCGAAAAAGCGCGCCACGAGCTCGACCTCGTCCGGGTCACCGCTCACGGCGATGCTATCGCCACGGGCGACCACATGGGCGCGAACCAAGCTCTCGAGCGCACGAAGGACGCCGTCGCCGGCGCCCAAAACGCGCGAGGGATCAATCCCCTCGGGAACGGTAAGTCTAATCTTCGAGGCTTCCATGAACCTCCCTGCGCGCATGGACCAAGCCGGAATCATCGACTTCGATGATAGCAACATCGAGCAGGCACGGGGCTGTAAGTCCACAGGTATCGTCAAGACGGGCATGATGGAACGAGCCGAGCGTCAGGTTGTCACCATACTCGAGCACGGCGCGCTCAACGGTGCCCACGCGACGACGAGCTTCGGCGATAGCGAGTTCCTGCGCCGCGGCCCGCATACGGCGGCTGCGCTCGGCCATAACCTCGGGCGGTACCTGGTCGGGCATATCGGCGGCGAGGGTGCCGGGACGCTTGCTATAGCGGAACACGTGCATACGCGAGAACCCCACGCGGCGGCACAGCGCCAGCGACTCCTCGAACTCCTCGTCCGTCTCACCAGGAAAACCGACGATGACGTCGCACGAAAGAGACGCCTGCGGCAGGATGGCGCGAATCATGCGCACCGTGTCCTCAAAGGCCTCGGCACTATAGGGACGACCCATGCGATGCAGCGTCGCCGTACAGCCGGACTGTACAGGCAGGTGCAAAAACGGGGCAATACGCTGCGGATAGCGCGCCATAACCTTAAGCAGGCGTTCAGAGATATCCATGGGTTCGACCGAGGAAATGCGCACATGCGCAATAGTCGTGCGCTCCATGATGGCCTCGAGCAGCTCATCGATTTCGACATGCTCGTCGGTCGCGCTCTTGCCATCGTAGGCACCCAGGTTCACACCAGTCAGCACCACCTCGGGCACGCCGGCCTCCTGGGCCTCGCGAACTTGCTCAAGCACGGACTCGACAGGCACGGAACGCTCGGGGCCGCGGGCCTTCCACACGATGCAATAGGTGCAACGGTGGTTGCAGCCATCCTGGATCTTCACGCCCAGCCGCGAACGACCGAGCGCATCGACCACGTCGCCATCGCTGCAGGCGGGAACGCTATCGGACTCAACGCCCAGCACATCGCAGACACGTTCGGCGACATCGATCTTAGACGGCTCGGCAATCACGCGATCCGAAAGCTCCAACAGCTCCTCGGGATGCAAATTGACCACGCATCCGGTCACGACCACATAGGGCTCATTTGGATGGGCCAGCGCATGACGGACGGCCTTACGGGTCTTGGCCTCGGCCTCGCCCGTAACGGCACAGGTGTTAATGACGATCAGATCGGCATCGTGGGGCTCCACCATAGCAAAGCCCAGGCGCATAAGATCAGCAGTGATGCGGTCAGACTCAACCCGATTGACACGGCAGCCGAGGTTGACGACGGAAATATGGGGTGCGAGCACGCGGGCTCCTTAATCGAGGATATCGTCGAGGGCACTCTTGATACGGTCGGTCACCGACTTCTTACCGGAAGCGACGTCATCGCCCATCTCATCGGCAAAAGCACGGAGCAGCTCGCGCTGCTTATTGGAAAGATTGGTGGGAACGACCACGCGCAGTTGCACGATCAGGCGGCCACGCGAACCGCCACCGCCAATGCGCGGCATGCCGTAATTATTGACGCTCACGGTGTCGCCGTACTGGGCGCCGGCGGGAACCGTCACCTTAACGACCTCGTCGGGCATAATGCCCTCGACCTCGATCTCGCAGCCGAGCGCAGCCTGTGCAATCGAGATATCGCTCACCAGGTACAAGTCGTCACCGTTGCGCTTAAAGCGCTCATGGTCGGCAACGCGCACGTTGACAATCAAGTCGCCCGAAGGCTCGCCGCGAAGGCCGGCCTCGCCAAAGCCGCTCACACGCAGCTGTCGACCGGTCGAAACGCCGGCGGGAATATCGATGTCGATCTTTTCATGCGAAGGCGTGCGGCCCTGACCGTCGCAGGTCTCGCAGGGATGGTCGATAACCGTACCCTCGCCATGGCAGTCGGGGCAAGGCGAGGAAGACTGAACCTGGCCCAGGAACGAACGCTGAACCGTCGTGACGTAGCCCGTACCGTGGCAGCGGCCGCACTGCTTTTCCTGTGCGCCCTCTGCCCTACCGGTGCCATTGCAGTCCTCGCAAGGAGCAAGGCGGTCATAGCTGATAGTCTTTTTGCAGCCGAGCGCCGCCTCCTCGAGCGTCACCGAAAGCGAGATGGCCATGTCACGACCGCGACGACGCTCGCGACGGCCGCGGGCACCACCGCCGGCGCCGCCGCCAAAGAACGACGAGAAAAGGTCGTCCATGCCCATGCCGCCAAAGATGTCGTTAATGTCGACATAGCCAGAGCCACCGGGGCCGTCAGGAGAGCCAAAGCGATCGTAGTTTGCACGCTTCTGCTCATCGGAAAGAACGGAATATGCCTCGTTGAGCTCTTTGAACTTGGCCTCGGCCTCGGGGTCGTCCGAAACGTCCGGGTGTACGGTACGGGCCTTCTTTAGAAACGCGCGCTTAATCGTCCGCGCGTCGGCATCCTTTTCGACGCCAAGTACCTCGTAGTAATCCCTATTTTCCGACACGACCGAATCCTTCCGACTTTCATTATTGTCACAGTGCGTCCTATACCCAAGCTGGGGCGGCCGCAAACAGAGGGTTTGATGTTAGTACATTCCGTACGGCGAAAGCATGGCACGCTGCGAGCAGCTCGCAAACCAAACCGACACGAGTGCAAACATAAATCCGTTGGCAAAACCGTTGGCAAACTGCATCGCGCCGCGTTTCCACCACAGCAGGCTGCGATGAAGCACGCCGTCCGAGAGCACCATGAACAGGCCCATGGCAAACGGAATAAAGCACATCATGGCAAAGGCCGAGAACACGCCCGAGATGGCCGACAGCACCAAAAACGGCGCCACGATGCCCATCAGGTAAAAACCGGTACGGGCCTTGCCTTCCAGGCGCTCGGCCTCGACATGGGCACGGCCGACCAGGTCGCCGCCCGCGGCACCGTTGGTGCCGGCGTGACCCATGCCGCCAATACGAACCTCGTCGCCATCGTGCGTGCCGGCAGGAAACTCAATCGTCTGCTCGGAGGTCACGCGGGTTCGACCGCTGCCACCGCAATCGGGACAGGGGTCGGCGACGACCTTACCGGAACCGCCGCACTCGGGGCAGACCGACTGGAACGTGCCGGCGCCAAACAGGAAGGACAGGTCGACATCGATGTGGCCGCGACCGCCGCAGCTCGGGCAGGTATGCGCATGCTCGGACGAGACGGAGCCCGAGCCGCCACAGTGACCACAGGTATCAAAACGCGTATAGCGGACGGTCTTACGGGCACCGCCCTTGGCCTCCTTGGCGTCGAGCTTGATGTCGACGACCACGTTGGCGCCGTTCTCGGGATTGTAGGCAGCCTGCCCACGACGCTGCTGGCCCCAGGCGCCACCAAAGGGGAAGCCGCCCTCAAAGGGATTGCCATAACCCGTGCTGCCGGCGTAGCCGCCACCATAGGGCGAAGCCGTAGGAGCACCGGCAAAGGGATTGCCCGAGCGCATGGCGTCATAGCGAGCACGCTTCTGCTCGTCCGAAAGCACGGCGTAGGCCTCGGAAACCTCTTTGAACTTTTCCTCGGCATCCGGCTCTTTATTGACGTCCGGATGGAGCTTGCGGGCCTTTTGCTGGAAAGCCTTTTGTATATCACGCGAGGTGGCGTCCTTGGAGACGCCCAGGATCTCGTAGTAATCTTTTTCGTTCATCGTCGCCATGCGCGGCAACCTCCTGCTCACAGCAGCGTATATAATGCGGTCATTCTACCCGAGCGGCCTAAGCTAGACCCCAAAACAGCTCGAACAGCACATTTCCATCGAGCCAACCCAAGTGTGTCGGCGCCAGGCGGGCACAGGAGCGGCCAGCGATGACATCGACAGAGGCGATAGGCCCCGCATGGGTATCACCGTGCTCGGGCACCCAAGTGGCAAGCCCAAGTTCAAGAGCGCGGTCACAAGCCGCTGTCAGTTCATCGGCAGGGATGACACGAGCCGCGCGAACCAACAGGTCGGACGCGACACCGCGCGTCATGCGACAAGCGAGCATCAAGTCTTCGGCGACAGCCTCACGCTGCGACAGATATTCGGCCTCGAACGCCGTCGCGTCATCGTCACGTTGCACCAGACGCACGCGGTACGCATCGCCTCGAGCAGACACGCCGGGGAACAAACCTGCAAGACGGTCGAAATCTTCGTCGTCGAGCATGCCCGCGGCAGAACGACCCAGGCCCAGGTAGCCCCGTCCGGTCCAGTAGGCAATGTTATGGGCGCACTCATGGCCGTCGAGCGCGTAGCTTGCCACCTCATACGGATGATAGCCGGCCGCACTCAGGCGCTCACGCGCCGCGTCCATGCACGAAGCCTGAAAATCCTCGTCGGGCTCGAGCGACTCGTCACGGCATGCCATGCGATAGAGTGGTGTGCCCTCCTCGAGCGTGAGCGGGTACACCGATACATGATGCGGCGCCGCCGCCAGCACGCCATCGAGCGTGCTCCGCCAGCTTGCGGCCGTCTGCCCGGGAAGGCCGCACATCAGGTCGCACGACACATCGAGCCCAACATCCTTCACCGCCGCGATAGCCTCAAGCGCCCGTTCGGCATCATGGATGCGGCCAATAGCAGCCAGCTCGGTATTGTCGAGGGTCTGCACGCCCAGAGAGATGCGCGTGACACCCGCCTCGGCAAGCGCTGAGGCGAGCTCAGCGGTCAGGGACTCAGGATTGGCTTCGCAAGTAAACTCAACGGGTTTGCACCACATGGAGATACGCCGGGCAAGTTCCACCAGGCGCTCCCCTGCCAGCGATGGCGTGCCGCCGCCAGTATAGACCGTGCGGACCTGCGCAAGCGCCCCGGCGTCGCTAAAGGAATCGAGGCGCGCATACAACTGCTCAAAATAGGAATCAAGCGCGGCATCCAAATCACACGCAGCGAAGCTGCGCGAGTCAAAGTCGCAGTACCGGCACTTTTGAGCGCAAAACGGCACGTGCACGTACAGCGCGGTAACGGCCACCGTTAGGCCTCCAGCGGATGAGCAGGCACCGACTCGCCGGCGGCAAACGCGGCCTCGCAGGCCACCACGTCGCGCTCGATATCATCGACCAGCGCCATAAACTCCTCGTACGTAGAGCAACGCACCACCTGAGCGCGCCAGGCGGCGGCATGGGGCATGCCCTTTAAGTACCAGCTTGCGTACGTGCGAGCACGCGACATGAGCGGCAGAAGCTCGTGCGTCAACGTCAGGTGCTCGCGCAGAGCCTCCAGGCGCTCGACCGAGGAGCGAGAAGGAACCGGCGTGCCATCGAGTGCAAGGGCTCGGGCATCGCCGAACACCCACGGATTGCCGTAGATGCCGCGCGCGATAAACACCGCGCTGGCACCCGAGCCGTGCAGATGCTCAGCAGCGTCCTCGGCCGAGAACACATCGCCCGAACCAATCACGGGAATCTCGACAGCGTCGGCAACCTCATCGACGACCGACCAATCGGCCTGGCCCGTGTAGAGCTGCGTGGCGCAACGACCATGCACGGCGACTGCGGCAGCCCCTGCACTCTCAAGCATCTGGGCAAATGTCGCGGTATTGCGGTCCTCGGCATAAAAGCCCTTGCGAATCTTGACGGTCACGGGCACGTGCGCCGCGCCAACCGTGGCCTCGACGATCTTCTCCGCCAGGTCGGGCGTGCGCATGAGCGCCGAACCCTCGCCCTTGGTGACAACCTTGCGGGCGGGGCATGCCATATTGATATCGATGAGCGACAGGCGATCGCCAACGCGCTCCTCGACGGCGGCGACGGCGCTCGCAAACTGCTCGGGCTTGGAGCCAAAGAGCTGCACGCAAATCTGCTGCTCCTCGTCGGCCGGCAGCACCAGGCGCCAGGTCTTGTTGCTGGCATAGGCAAGACCCGCCACGCTCACCATCTCGCTGTAGGCAAGGTTGGCACCGCGGCGGCGACACATGATGCGATAGGCGGGGTCGGTCACGCCCGCCATGGGAGCCATAAGGAACGGCTGCTCGGCATAGGCACCCAGCAGCCGCTTGCTGTATTCAGAAAGCGCCATGGACCTACTCGTCCACCTTGAGGATCGCCATAAACGCCTCCTGCGGGACCTCGACCGATCCGATGGCCTTCATACGCTTCTTGCCCTCTTTCTGCTTCTCGAGCAGCTTGCGCTTACGCGAGATATCGCCGCCGTAGCACTTAGCAAGAACGTCCTTGCGACGCGCCTTGACGGTGGAACGGGCGATGATCTTGTTGCCGATAGCACCCTGGATGGGCACCTCGAACAGCTGACGCGGGATGATCTCCTTGAGCTTGTCGCACAGGCCACGGGCCAGGCCATATGCCTTGTCCTTATGGACGATAAACGACAGCGCGTCCACCTCGTCGCCCGAAAGCAGGATGTCGAGCTTGACGAGCTCGGAGGGACGATACTCGTTGAACTCGTAATCGAGCGAAGCATAGCCCTTGGTACGGCTCTTGAGCTGGTCAAAGAAGTCCAAGATGAGCTCGGCGAGCGGCATATCGAAGCGCATCTCGACCGATTTGCTCGTCAGGTGGATCATGTCGGTCGTGACGCCGCGGTGCTCGATGGCGAGCTGCATGACGGCACCCGTGTACTCAGGCGGACAGATGATCTTTGCCTTGAGGTAGGGTTCCTCGATACGTTCGATGCGCGTGGCCTCGGGAAGGTCCTGCGGACTGCGGACATCGATCATTTCGCCGTCGGTCTTGTAGACGTGATAGTCGACCGAGGGACTCGTGGCAATGAGGTCCAGGTTGAACTCGCGCTCCAGGCGTTCCTTGACGACTTCCATGTGCAGCAGGCCCAGGAAGCCCACGCGAAAGCCAAAGCCGAGCGCCACCGAGGTCTCGGGCTCCCACACCAACGACGGGTCGTTGACGTGCAGCTTATCGAGCGCGTCGCGCAGGTTCTCGTAGTCCTTGTTGTCGATCGGGAACAGGCCCGTGTAGACCATGGGCTTGGCCTCGCGGTAGCCCGGCAGAGGCTCGGGACAGGGGTTGGAAGCCCACGTAAGGGTATCGCCCACGCGCACAGCCTCGGGGTCCTTCAGACCCGTGACCACATATCCGACCTCGCCGACCGACAGCGCGTCGACCGGGGTCTCGGCAGGACGCTTGACGCCCACGCCGTCGACCAAAAAGTCGCCCTTGACCTGCATCATAAGCAGGGTATCGCCCTTTTTGATGGAACCATCAAAGACGCGCACCGTGGCGACGACACCACGATACTCGTCGAAGTACGAATCCAGGATGAGTGCCTTGAGCGGCGCGTTCGCATCGCCCTTGGGCGGAGAGATCAAAAAGACAATGGACTCCAGCAGATCGTGGATGCCCTCGCCGGTCTTGCCCGAGACGCACACGGCATCATCGGCAGGGATCGCCAGGTCATCCTCGATCTCGGTCTTAACCTCGTCGGGATGCGCCGAGGGCAGGTCGATCTTGTTGATGGCCGGCACAATGTCCAGATTGGCGTTCATGGCGAGCGTCGCGTTGGAGACGGTCTGCGCCTCGACACCCTGGGTGGCATCGACGACGAGCACCGCGCCCTCGCAGGCGGCCAGAGAACGCGAGACCTCGTAGGTAAAGTCAACGTGGCCCGGCGTATCGATCAGATTGAACTGATACGTCTCACCATCGTCGGCGTCATAGGAAACGCGGACGGCATTGGACTTGATCGTAATGCCGCGCTCGCGCTCGATATCCATGGTGTCGAGCAGCTGCGACTCCATGTCGCGTTCGTCGACGGTATGGGTGAGCTCGAGGATGCGGTCACTGATCGTGGACTTGCCATGGTCGATGTGCGCAACGATCGAGAAGTTGCGGATGTGGGAAATGTCAATTGAAGTATTCATGCGAACTATCTTACCCGAGCGGTACAAAAAATGGAGCCTGTTCCATAAAACAGGCTCCATTTATGCGCGTAATCTGTGTGGTGTGAAATTTACAACTTAGGCGTTGATGCTGTTCACGAGCTTGGCAAGACCGGACTTGCGGTTGGAAGCCTGGTTCTTGTGGATAACATGCTTGGCGGCAGCCATGTCGAGACGCTTGGTGACGGTCTTGAGGGCAGCCTGGGCCTTCTCGGCGTCGCCCTCGGCGACGGCGGACTGGACGTGCTTGGTCAGCGTCTTGAGCTCGGACTTGACAGCCTTGTTACGCATGCGAGCTGCCTCATTGGTGCGGATACGCTTCTTCTGAGACTTGATGTTTGCCACTTCTGGAGTTCCTTTCGAGTTCCTTGCAAAAAATGTATGACACCTCTGAGACACGGTGAGGTCATGCAAGCGCCTACTATAGCACGCTCCCCCTCAAAGGGATAGAACGAATTTGTCAAATAGGCAGGTATCATCACGATTTTCTCAAGATGTTCGTAATCCAGAGCAAAAGCGCCGTCTGAGAATCGGCCGAACCCTTGAGCGCGAGCTCCACATCAACGGCACCCTCGAGCGCTACGATGAGCTCTGCCATCGAAAAGCGACGTGCCCAGGTCAGGTGATTCTTGACCTGCCAGGACTGGAGCTTGAGCGTTGCGGCCAGCTCGCGACCCTGCCCACGCGCGTCGAGCGCCTTGGCGACGATAAGCTCGCGAATGCGACCGCACAGCAATGTGTAAGTCCACACGTAGCTCTTGGAGGGTAGGAGCTTAAAGAGCTCGAGCGAACGCCGCATATCGCGAGCCGAGACGGCGTTGAGGAAGTCCCAGGGTTGAACCTCGGCCGTACGAACAATCCAGCGCTCAACATCGGCAAGTTCAATCTGAGGCGACTCGACCATCTGGGCAAGCTTAGCCAAGTCGTTATCGAGCATGCGCGTGTTTTCGCCCGAACGCGAGACGAGCTCCTCGGCGGCCGCCGTCGAAATCGACTTACCGCGCTGCGTCGCCATCTGCTGAACACGGCGCGGCAGTTCCCAGCGCTTGGTACCCGAGCAATCGACGATAGCCTTCTTGTCGATCTTGGCGATTGCCTTATACAGGCGCGTATTCTTGGCAAGTGAGTCGGCGATGATGAGGCAGACCGTTGTGGGGCTGGGACTCGCCAGATACCCAACGAGCGGCTCCGAGACCGCCTTGGCAAGCTTTGAGCAGCCATCGAGGATTACCAGACGAAACTCGCTGCCCATCGGAAAGGTGTTAAGCGATCCGATAATGGACTCGATATCGGGGTCCTTGGTCATGTCTCGCTCGTCGAGGTTGAACTCGACCATACCCGACTTTTCCAGACGCGCTTTCATACGCGAGACGGCGTGGTCGCGCTTAACTCCGTCGGTACCGACGATCAGATATGCCGGCAGCAAACCAGTTTCGGACATTGCGCTCCCCTCCCGCAGGCCTTCGAATTCGTTCCGTGCCATTCTAGCCCAGGGGCCCACCACACGCCAACGACGTCGTCACGGTCGCTGGCATCGCATCGCAAAGCCATTCGCAGTCGGTGTGACGGTAATGTCGCCGTGTTCGACGGTACACGCGAACACACCACCCGCTTCCTTAACGGCATCGATGCAGGCATCGGACGGATGGCCGTATCGATTCCCCTCACCGGCGCTTGCGAGGGAAAGCTCGGGCTTCAGAATGTCCAGCAACTCACCATCGACTGAAACCTTGGAGCCGTGATGCCCAAGTTTAAGGACATCGATATCCCCCACCTCCTGCACGAATTCCCGTTCTTGGTCGAGCTCGGCATCACCGGTGAGGAGTATGCGCAGGCCCTTGCCTTCCTGAACATAAGAGAGCAGCAGGACAAGCGAGTCCTCATTTCCCTCGCCATCCACGGACTCGAATGGCCACATCACGCGGGCGCAAAATGAGCCGATGTCGACCATATCCCCACGGCGCACCTGCCGATACTCCACGCCAGGTCGGTTCAATACCTCGGCAGGAGCATCCTCCAGCGCATCCGCGGCCACGGCAATCGTTCCGACCGAAAACTGTTCGAGCACGGCAGGCAGACCACCCCAGTGGTCCTCATCCCAATGCGTCACAAAGACGGCGTCGATATGGTGCACGTTATTGCGAACCAACGCCGCCACCACGCGCTCGTCGAGTCCGCAGTCGACAAGTGCAACTGCGCCGCCCTGGCGGATAAGAATCGCATCGGCCTGGCCCACATCGAGCACCGTCACCGAAGGCGGAGCGAATCGATCCCAGTAGACGTACGGAATCGCAGCCAAAAGCACTAGGCATACAAGGCCCACCGCCATAGGACGTGCACGGGGACGCGGCCACCAGACCAGCAGAACCACCAGAAAACACGGCACTAAGTAAATCCACATGCTATCGGGCGGCACATTCACGGATGCACCCGGCACGGCGGCAAACAGCTGCTCGAAGAACAGCGCGCAACGGGCGGCAATCATGGGCACAACGAGCGCCCAAGTCCGCAACGGTGCCACGAACGAAAAGGGAACCAGCACGATCGACACAGCGAGCAGTACGCTCACCACCGGACCGAGGACCGCATTTGCCAGCGGAGCAATGAGCGAGAACGTACCGAAGGCAGGAATGGCAATGGGAAGTGTCGCCAGTTGCGAGCACAGCGTGACGGAAAGCATGCTGGCAACGCCCGATGGCACACCCAGCTCACCCAAAGCGTAGGTCGCATAGGGGCAAAAGCACAGAATGGCTAAGACGCTGGCGCATGAAAGCTGAAAGCCCATCTCGAACAGCACCGTCGGCCGCAGTAGCACAAAGATGAACATGGTTACGAAGAGTGCCGAAAGGCCGTGCCGACGACGCCCCGCGCCGTTTACGACAAGCGTCACGAACACCATGCAGCACGCGCGCACGGCCGAGGGAGACGCGCCCGTAAAGGCAGCGTAGCCCACAAGCGTTATCGCCAATATCGCCCGCTGAAGACCACGTGAGCACCGAGTCTTTTGCAATACACCCTCGATTACAAACCCCACGATAGCCAAATGGCTGCCCGAGACGGCGATAAGATGCGCCGTTCCCGTCACCGAAAACCAGTCGCCCGCCGGCTGGGCGCGCAGCTCGGCCGAACGACCGCAGACGACACCGGCTATGAGCGCACGCGCCGGGTCGGTCGCAGGCGCGATGGACGCAAGCAGCCCATTTCGCAGCCGAAGCAGCGGCCTCGGAGAACCCTCATCGACCGACACAATCCGAACGGCTTTAACCTTGCGCACCTCGCCTCGAAGCACGCGCGATCGTCCATACGCATCGTTCTCAAAACGTGACACGCGACCGATAACACGCACGTGCGCCCCGACCTTGAACTCACGGTCACACGATAGGCGAACCGTTGCCAAGTTCTTACCGTCCGAGCGTGCCTCGCAGGTATAGGAATACACGTCGTCATTTATGGATGGGTCACCCTGCACGACAAACTCGAGGCCGCTTGCCGCTCGACCGTCGAGCGCCTTCGAGGCGTTGAGCGCACCCACGGCCCACCACGCCGAAACGACCGCACCCGCCACGAGACCGACGGACGCGGCATACAGCCACCGCTTCAAAGGGGCAAGCCGCGCACAAGAGTGAGCCAGCACAACGAAAACCGCTGCCGCAACGGGAATGGCCCATAGCGGCCCGACCGCCGTCGCCCGCTCCCTCAGCAGCGCATCAGCGGCTATGCTGAGCACCAAGGCGCAGCTCACGCACATGCCGGCACACAGGGCCATCGTCCACGGAATCAGGGGTCGCGGAGGCATCACGTGCTCGCGCTCGGTCGCGCTCATACGCAGATGCAATCTTTGATTTTGGCAAGCTTCTTCTCGCCGATTCCCGACACACGCATCAGATCGTCAACCGAGGCGAAAGCACCGTTCTTTGTCCGCTCATCGATAATCGACTGGGCCATGGAGGGGCCGATGCCCGAAAGCGTCTGCAGCTCTTCTGCGCTTGCCGTATTGATGTTTACTAGGCCTGTTGCGCCACTAACGCCCGACGATGCGGAAGTCCCACCATCAACACCGGCTTCCGCAATGGACGCCTGCTGCTCCCCTACCGTTGGAACGTGAATTTTTTGTCCATCAGTGACCTTGGATGCACGATTAAGCCCCGTAACGTCTGCTTCGGGCGCCAGCCCGCCGGCGGCATCAATCGCCTGAGCCACCCGCGCCCCGTCTTTGAGGCGATATACACCGGGTGACACCACGGCGCCATCAACATCGACATAGACCTCTGCCGCGGCAGACGCCTTAGGCGAAGAGCCTTCGGATGTCTTTCCGCTCGAAGCATCGCCGGATCCCGGCTCCACTAACGTGCCCGAACCATCAGTGCGCTCAAACGACACACCGCCGGCACCGCCGCCAAGGTTCGCCATCGCCAGCCCACTCGCCATCGCAATGACGACCAGTATCGCCATCACCACTGCCTTATGACCGAGCAGTTTGCCCGCCCAGCGGTCCATCTTTTTGACTCGTTCGTGTTGTTCGCGCTGCGCCATGGCAAAACCTCCCAACACCATCGTGTCAGGAAAGGAGCTCCACAACAGCCACGCCCCAAAACCGGTTTTTGCGGTCAAACCAAAAACCGACCAAAACCTTGCACAAATCTGTCCATTTATTCAGGCACACGTCAGCAAATGAACGCTTAGCCGCAAAATGCCCAGATAGCAAAAGACCGACGATGCAGGCGCATCGTCGGTCTATGCACAAATTTACTCGTAATCTTGGTAAATCTCACGCGGAGCAAGCTCCGAATGTTTGCGTTTTAAGGTCTTAGGGGCCTTATATGTGTTGCTCTCGAAGTCGATGTACTCGGTCTGCTTGAGCAGGCGCTCGATCATCTCCTCATGATCGAACAACTCCCAGGCCTCATGCACGGCATCGAGTTTAGCGTGCGTCTCGGGTCGGCGCGGCATAAACAGCGTGCAGCAGTCGGGAGCGGCCTCAGTCGAGATATCGAACGTACCGATCTCCTCAGCACGCGCGATGATCTCCTGCTTGTCCGAACCGATGAGAGGACGGAACACGGGGATCTTCACGGCCTCGTTGACGGCCATGATGTTCTCAAGCGTTTGGGAGGCAACCTGCCCAAGCGATTCGCCCGTAACGATGGCCTTGGCGCCCTCGATGCGCGCAATGCGCTCGGCAACCGAATACATAATGCGACGATACATGATCACACGCAGGTTGCTGGGGCAGGTGACCGAAATCTCACGCTGGCAGTCGCCAAACGGCACCACGTACAGGCGGCCGATCTGGACACCCGGCTCAAGCGCACGGATGATGTCCTGCACCAAATACTCGCTCGTATCAGGCGTCTGCGGACGACCGGAGAAATGCACCGGCACGCACACCGCGCCGCGACGCGCGAGCATCCAGGTCGCCACCGGAGAATCGATACCCGACGACAGCAGCGTCACGACCTTGCCGGCAGAACCCACCGGCAGACCGCCCACGCCGCGCTCGGAGCGCGCGTACACATAAACGCTACCCTGGACCACCAGTACGTGCACCATCACATCGGGGTCGTGCATTTGAACCTTTTTATCGGGGAAGGCCTCACACAGCACCTCGCCAACCTGTCGATTGATATCGATCGAGGTGAGCTCATAGTCAGTATTGGAGCGCTTGGCGTGCACCTTAAACGAATCGAAGGAACCAAACTCGCGCAGCGCCTTCACAGCGGCGGCGCAGTACTCCTGCGGGTCGCGGTTGGTGTGATACGCCAAAGACACACGGGCAACGCCGGGGACGGTGCGAATGACACGCGCCGCCTCGTCGGCCTGATGCTCGTTAAAGGTCACGAGGATATAACCGGAAATTCGAGACACGGCGTTCACGGAAAAGGCGGTCAAGGCCGCCTTGATGTTATCCATGAGGATATGCTCAAAATGTGCGCGGTTCTTGCCCTTCAGTCCAACCTCGTGATAGTGGACCAGGCAGACGCGAGCTGCCATTTAGGCTTCAGCAACCTTGTGGCCGAGCGCCTTCTCGTAACGGGCCTCGTCGTAAGAGATGTCGCCGTCGACAATCTCGTCCATAGCCATCGAGATGGTATCGGCACCGGAAAGCCCGATGGTGATGTCATCGACATCCTGGACGGCAAGCACGCGGTTGTGCTGGCCACGCAGCATGCTATTGATGTCGCAGGCGCGCTTGGAGGCAAGCGAAGCGAGCAGGAAGCGGTTGTGATCGGTCTTCTCCAGAAGATCGTCAATGCAAGGCTTTACAACGGACACGGACCTCAGATCCTTTCATGCATATCGAGAACGCGAACGAGCTCATCGGTCGCGCGGTCGAGATCGTCATTCACCACGACGTCGTCGTAGCGGTCGGCAAGGGCAAGCTCATCGGCGGCGTTTGCCATACGCAGCTCAATCGTCTCGGGCGTCTCGGTACCGCGACCGACTAGACGCTCGCGGAGCACCTCAAGCGAAGGCGGCTTGATAAAGATCAGCACGGCCTCGGGGAAACGCTCCTTCACCTGCAGGGCGCCCTGGACATCGATCTCCAAAATCAGAGACGAGCCCGAGGCGAGCTTGGATGTGACCTCGCTCACCAACGTGCCGTAGCAGTTACCGTGGACCTCGGCCCACTCAACAAACTCACCGTTTGCCACGCGGCGGTCGAACTCCTCGCGCGTCAGAAAAAAGTAGTTGACGCCGTCGACCTCACCTTTGCGTGGTGCTCGCGTGGTAGCCGAAACCGTCAGGCCCAGGTTCGAGCGGCGCTCGCGCACACGAGTGACGAGCGTACCCTTGCCTGCGCCTGACGGTCCAGAAATCACAAAGAGCTTGGAATCCTGAGCGCTCACTTATTTGGTCAGCTGCTCGAGGAGCTGCTCGCGCTGACGGACGCCGAGGCCCTGGACGCGACGGGTAGCGGAGATACCGAGCTCCTCCATGATCTTGGCGGCCTTGGCCTTGCCATAACCAGGGAGAGACTCGATGAGAGTGGAAACCTTCATGCGGGAAGCGATGGGGTCATCGGAGTTGAGCACGGACTCGAGGGACTTCTCGCCCTTCTTGATCTGCTCGCGAAGCTCAGCGCGGGCGTGACGTGCGGCAGCAGCCTTCTCAAGAGCCTGCTTGCGCTGCTCGTCGGTAAGCTGAGGGAGTGCCATTCGTACCTCCAAATAGTTGGGTTATATCTGATTCAATAATTAGCATTTTAGCACGTAGAACGTACAAAATGCCCAATCGCGGCTCCATAGGTTAGACGATACCCGCAAAAAGTGCAATATACTGCGCCCAAAGTTAAGCCCCTGACCTGCGATTCCACACAAAGGATGGGAAAGTTTACGCAGGCACAGGGGCTATTTTGTGCTAATGAGACCCAAAAGTGGTGACTTAGGGGAATCTTTTACGCGACGTTTTCGACCAGCTCGGCGACGATGGCGTCAAAGGCGGCAACCGGATCGTCGGCACCGGTGATGGGACGGCCCACCACAATGTGGCTTGCGCCACGCTCGATAGCCTGGGAAGGCGTCGCCACGCGGGACTGGTCACCAAGGGCGGCACCCACCGGACGCACACCCGGAGTCACGATCAGGGCATCAGGACCCAGCAGCTCACGCATGTCGTGAGCCTCCATCGGTGAGCACACGATGCCATCGATGCCATTGGCCTGAGCAAGCTTTGCCAAGCGGGCGGCCTCCTCGGCCACGGGCGACTCGACGCCGATCTCGCTCAAGGCATCCTGATTCATGCTCGTGAGCACGGTGATGGCGACGAGCTTGGCGCGGTCCTCACGCGCCTCCTCGGCACCCTCGCGGCAGGCAGCGAGCATAGCACCCGAGCCCAGGCCGTGGACCGAAAGCAGGTCGGCACCGGCAAGCGAAGCCGAGCGGGCAGCGCCGCGCACCTGATGCGGAATGTCATGGAACTTAAGGTCGAGGAAGACCTTAAAGCCCAGGTCCTTGAACGTCTTGACGATCTGGGGACCCTCAGCGTAATAGAGCGTCATGCCGACCTTGAGCCAGGCAGCATGACCCGAAAGCTCGTGGGCGAGCTCGAGCGCGCGCTCACGGTCGCAGTCGAGGGCGACGATAACACGGTCGCGGGCATCATTCTCTAGCATTCGAAAGCACCTACCAGCTCGTTGATGTCCTTCACGCCCTGGGACTCGGCCCAGGCCTCGAGCTCATGCGCGATCTTAAGCGAAGCACACGGATCGACGAAGTTGGCCATGCCGACCGACACGCAGGTGGCGCCGGCCAGGATAAACTCAGCCGCATCCTCGCCGGTCATGACACCGCCGACACCGTTGATGGGGATATCGACGGCCTGGGCAACCTCCCAGACCATGCGCACGGCGATGTGGTGGCACAGCGGGCCCGAAAGGCCGCCCTTGGGTTTGGCAACGCGGGACTTGCGGGTGTGCACGTCAATGGCCATGCCCTGGATGGAATTGATGACCGAAAGGCCGTCGGCGCCTGCGGCCTCGAGGGCTTTGGCAATCTCGGCAACGTTGACCGGAGCCATCTTTACGAACAGCGGCTTATCGGTCACCTTGCGGCAGGCAGCCATAACGGAAGAGGCGCCCTCGGGCGTTGATCCCATGGCGGCACCGCCGGCGGCAATATTAGGGCAGCTCACGTTGATCTCGTAGCCGGCAGCCCAGGGGCACAGCTCGACATACATCTCGAGTGCGCGGACAAACTCGTCAACGGAGTGGCCGGCAACCTGACAGATGACCTGGCAGCCGTCCTTGGACAGCTGTTCGAGCCAAGGACCGGACTCACGGGCAAAGGCGGCCACGCCGGGGTTCTGAAGGCCCACGGAGTTGATCATGCCGCCCGGGATCTCGGCCATGCGAGGCGCGGGATTGCCGGGCCAGGGCTCGGCAGCGCAACCCTTGGTGGTGATGGCGCCCAGCTGGGAAACATCAAAGAAGTTCTGGAACTGCCAACCGTAGCCAAAGGTACCGGCTGCGGTGTTGATGGGGTTCTGCATCTTGACGCCGCCGAAATCGACGGCCATGTTCACGGTACCCACTAGAAGACCACCACCTTGGAAGCATCGAACACAGGGCCGCACATGCAGGCGCCCTTCATACCGTCGACCGTCTCGACATTGCAGGTGTTGCAGGCGCCAAAGCCACAGCTCATCATGCGCTCAAGCGACACCTCACAGTACGCACCGGCCTCGGCGGCTGCGGCGGCGACCTTCTTCATCATGACGGCGGGACCGCAGCTGGCCACGTAGTCGTAGCCGCCCTCGCCGAGCAGCTCGGCTGCCGGGTCGGTGCAAAAACCGTGCGTGCCGAGCGAACCGTCGTCGGTGCACACGTTAACCGTGGCGCCCAGCGCGCGGAACTCATCGACACCCACGGCCTTGGAAGCGGTGCCAAAGCCCAGGCAAACGTCGACATCCACGCCCTGCTCGACGAGCATGCCGGCAAGGCACAGCACGGGCGGAACGCCGATGCCGCCCGCCACGAGCAGCGCCTTCCTGGTGCCCTCGGGAACAAGCCAGCCGCGGCCGCCAGGGCCCAACAGGTTGGACTTGGAGCCGGGGGCCATCTGCGATAGACGACGGGTGTCGTCGCCCACGACGGCGTACCACAGCTCGACGGTACCGGCCTGGGCGTCGGCGCGATAGAAGCTCAGGGGCACGCGAAGCAGCGAGGACGCATCACCGGGCACGGCGATGTTCACAAACTGACCGGGCTTGAGCGCACTAGCAAGCTTGGGGGCCGAGATGACGAGCGAGAAGATGCCGTCGGCGATCTCCTGGTTCGAGACGACCTCGAAGTCGTGCATGCGTGCAGTGGAAGGTGTGGGCATAGACGCTCCAATCCCCCATGCGATTGCATGGTCAAAACGAACAGAAAGCGCGGCACCGCAAGGGCACCGCGCACAAAAGCGATAAGGCTATGCTAGCAGATGCAGCCGTCGGCGAGCGTCTGCTTACCGCCGACAAACACATCGGTGGCACGACCGGTGAGCATGCGGCCGGCAAAACCGGAGTTCTCGGCACGCGACTCGTAGCCATCCTCGCCGACCGTCCAGGTGGCGGACGCGTCGAAGACGGTCAGGTCGGCGATGGAACCCGCCTTGACCTGAACCTGGTCGAGACCCAGGATCTCACGCGGCTTGATGGCCATGAGCTCGACCATGCGGCCCATGCTCATCTTGCCCGTGTTGACCAGCTCGGTGAGCACGAGCGACAGCGAGGTCTCGAGGCCGATCATACCAAAGGGCGCAAGCTCGAACTCGCGGGCCTTCTCCCACGGGGTGTGAGGAGCGTGATCGGTGACGATAACGTCGACGGTACCGTCGATGACGCCCTGACGGATAGCCTCGGCATCCTCCTCGGTACGCAGCGGCGGATTGACCTTGAGCGAGGTGTTGTAGGTCTCGTCCAGGTCGTTCTCGGTCAGGAACATGTGGTGCGGGGTAGCCTCGCAGGTAACCTGAACGCCAGCGGCCTTACCGGCACGCACGATCTCCAGACCATGGGCGGTGGAGATGTGCTGGATGTGCAGCTTGGCACCGGTCAGCTTGGCGATCTCGATGTCGCGGGCGATCTGGAGCTCCTCGCCGGCAGCCGGCCAACCCTCGAGGGCCAGACGGGTCGAGACCTTGCCCTCGTTGATCTGGCCGTGGCCGACCAGGTCCTCGTCCTGGCAGTGGCTCATAAAGACCTTGCCGAACATCTTGCCGTAGTCCATGCAGCGACGGAGCATGCCCGCGCCCTGCACGCCGCGACCGTCATCGGTGAAGGCGACGGCGCCGTGGGCGACCATATCGCCCATCTCGGACATGGCCTCGCCCTTAAGACCGCGGGTCATGGCGCCCGACGGATAGACGCGGCAGTGGCCGACCTCGGCAGCGCGGGACTTGACGAACTCCACGACGGTGCCGTTATCGGTGACGGGATCGGTGTTGGGCATGGCGCACACGCCGGTAAAGCCGCCCTTGGCAGCTGCGCGGGTGCCGCTCTCGATGTCCGCTTTGACCTCGTAGCCGGGCTCGCGAAGGTGAACGTGCATGTCCACCAGGCCGGGGACGAGGTACTTGCCGGAAAGGTCGCGGACCTCGGCCCCCTCGACGGCGAGATTCTCGCCGACCTCGGCGATCTTGTCGCCGTCAATCAGGACGTCAACGACACCGTCAAGCTCGACGGACGGGTCGACGACGTGGGCATTCTTAAGAAGCAAGGCCATTATCGGCACCTCCAAGCAGCAGATACAGGATAGCCATACGCACGCAGATACCGGCGTAGACCTGCTCCAGGATGACGGAGCGTTGCGGGTGGTCGGCCATATAGGAATCGAACTCGACGCCGCGGTTGATGGGGCCCGGGTGGCAGATGATTGCGTCGGGCTTCATGAGCTTCTCGCGGTCCTTGGTCAGGCCGAAGAGCTTGTGGTACTCGCGAATGGTCGGGAACGGGGCACCCTCGAGGCGCTCCTGCTGCACGCGCAGCATGTAGACGACGTCCAGCTCGGGCAGGACGGAATCGAGGTCGCTCGTCACGTGGTCGCAGCCCAGGACCTCGGGCGACGGCGGCAGCAGCGTGCCGGGGGCGACGGCGTAGGTCTCGCAGCCCATAATCTTAAGGGCGGGGATCAGCGAGCCGCAGACGCGGGAGTGCGCGATATCGCCGACGACGGCGACCTTCAAACCGTGGAAGTCACCCTTGTGCTCCCAGATGGTGTACAGGTCGAGCAGGGCCTGCGTGGGATGGTTGTGCTTGCCGTCGCCGGCGCAGATGACGCTCGCGGGCGAATTCTGCGTGACGATATAGGGCGCACCGGCGTGCTTGTCGCGCACGACGATGCAGTCGATCTTATAGGCGTTGAGGGTCTCGACGGTGTCGACGAGGCTCTCGCCCTTGACCGTGGAGGTCGAGGAGCCGCCAAAGTTGAGGCTGTCGGCCGAAAGACGCTTCTCGGCGAGCTCGAAGGAGCTGCGGGTGCGCGTCGAGGGCTCGTTGAACATGTTGACGATGGTCTTGCCCTTGAGCGTGGGGACCTTCTTGATGGCACGCTCGTTGACCTCGGAGAACGCCTTGGCGGTCTCGAGGATGAGCTTGATGTCCTCTTCGGAGTACTCGGTAATGTCGATCAGGTGCTTATGGTTGAACGCCACGGTACTACTCACCTCCCAGCGGCGCGGAGCCCACGTGGGAACCCGGCGCGACGTCGTTAATCTCGACGGCGGTGTGGCCGTCGACTTCCTTCATATATAGGTGCACGTTCTCCTCATGCGACGAGGGAACGTTCTTGCCGACAAAGTCCGGCGAGATGGGGAGCTCGCGGTGACCGCGGTCAACGAGAACTGCCAGCTCGATGCGGCTCGGACGGCCCAGGTCCATGACGGCGTCTAGAGCGGCGCGGATGGTACGACCCGTGTACAGGATGTCGTCCACCAAAACGACGCGTTTGCCATCGACGCTGAAGGGAATGTTGGTGGCGTGGATCGCGGGAGCGAAATTGGTAGCGTAGTCATCGCGGTAGAAGCTGATGTCGAGGCTGCCGAGCGGAACGTCGACGCCCTCGATCTCCTTGATCTCCTCGGCGAGCTTCTTTGCCAGAAGGTCGCCGCGCGTGACGATGCCGACCAGAGCGAGGTCTTCACAGCCCTCGTTGCGCTCGAGAATCTCGTGCGCGATGCGGGTCATCGCTCGATTGACGGCGGTCTCGTCCATGATGACCGCCTTGGGGGAAGTCGTGCCCATCGATCTCCTTCCTCACATGTCTTGACTGCTGACACAGTCAAAAAAATAGATGCCCGACCGCTTAAAGCGGACCAGACACCCACAGGAAGGGCTGCTCGCATGGCAGCTATGTAATTCCATGTGGGTATCTCGTACCCCTTTAATGGTCAAGGAATAGTGTAGCCAACCTCGAGCTTAATTGCGAGCATAAATACAGAGCAATCCGTAAACGGAGCCCAATGCTCAATAAACCTATATATATTTGTGGGACGAGCTTGAAAACGCACGCGCGAGCTGGCATAATCCCCTCTGCTGCACGCAAATCGGATCTACGTCCAGGGCCGTGGCGTGAGCACTATCGCCAAAAGAGGAATATCTCTGTGTAGATTACGCACAGGGAGCTGCTTCTGTGCTATAGTTCAGGCTTGTTTGTTAACGCGACATGTTCGTTTGTCGCCCAAGGAGGGTCAGTTATGTCCAAAGTTTGCGAAGTTTGCGGTAAGCACCCCGTTGCCGGTCGCTCCATCAGCCACTCTCACCGCGTCACCAACCGTAAGTTCCGCCCCAACATCCAGCGCGTCTACGTCGTCGTCGATGGTCACCGTCGCAAGATGAACGTTTGCTCCACCTGCCTCAAGTCTGGCAAGGTTGCGCGCTCCTAAATAAGGTCTTACCAACAAGTACCTCGGACTCTCCGGGTCAAAGACCTCGCGTTCACATAGAACTTACCAAAGGCGCCCTCCCCTAAGGAGGGCGCCTTTTGCACTCATTGGGGACAGACTTACATGAGTGTTTGCAGATGTCAAAGGAATCATAGCCTAGCTGATATGCCTTAAAGCTTGACCAACGGTACGTCTCGAGTGAGTCGATTGCACTTTTCACAGGATTGAGATGGATATAATCGAGAAGCTGCACCGCCTGCGTGTCCGACTCAACAGCGACCCGCGAATAGCGATTATCAAACAGATGCCCCGTTCTCCCCGTTTTCCCATTGAAATACTTATTTTAGTCTGTCCCTAATGAGCGGGGCGATGCACTGGCAGATAGTTTTAGTTAAAACGCTTCAGTATATTGAAGCGTTTTAGTATGCCTTTTACGGGAATCTTGCCGTTCGCCGAATAATTTCTTGCTATCATGCAAGTCGTAGGGTAAATCTCCGATCGCAAGGAGACACAAATGGTGAAAAAGTCACCGGAAAACACTACTCCCGCAATTGTGGACAACGTAGAGGCGCTTGAGGCTAAGCTCGCTCAGATGCGAGAGGCCCAGGCGCTTTTTGCTACGTACACGCAGGAGCAGGTCGACAAGATCTTCTATGAGGCCGCCATGGCCGCCAACAAGGCTCGTATCCCGTTGGCGAAGATGGCCATCGAGGAGACCGGCCGCGGCGTTCTTGAGGACAAGGTCATCAAGAACCACTACGCCGCAGAGTACATCTACAACGCTTACAAGAACACCAAGACCTGTGGCGTTCTGGAGCGCGACGAGGCTTACGGCATCACCAAGATCGCCGAGCCCATCGGCATCGTGGGCGCCGTCATCCCGACGACCAACCCCACCTCCACCGCGATCTTCAAGACGCTGATCAGCCTGAAGACCCGCAACGGCATCATCATCTCCCCGCACCCGGCAGCCGCCAAGTGCACCATCGCCGCCGCCAAGCTCGTGCTTGACGCCGCCGTCAAGGCCGGCGCCCCCGAGGGCATCATCGGCTGGGTCGATGTCCCCTCCATCGAGCTGACCAACATGGTCATGCGCGACGTCGACATCATCCTCGCCACCGGTGGCCCGGGCATGGTCAAGGCCGCCTACTCCTCGGGCAAGCCCGCCCTGGGCGTTGGCGCCGGTAACACCCCGGTCATCATCGACGACACCGCCGACGTGCTGCTCGCCGTCAACTCCATCATCCACTCCAAGACCTTCGACAACGGCATGATCTGCGCTTCCGAGCAGTCCGTGACCGTCATCGACACCATCTATGACCAGGTCAAAGCCGAGTTCCAGAAGCGCGGCTGCTACTTCGTCAAGCAGGGTGCCGAGATGGAGGCCCTGCGTGCCGCCATGTTCAAGAACGGCGCTCTCGATCACCGCATTCCCGGCATGGCTGCCGCCAAGATCGCCGAGCTCGCCGGCATCGAGGTTCCTGCCAAGACCAAGATCCTGATCGCCGAGGTCACCTCCACCGACCCCGCCAAGGAGGAGTTCTCCCACGAGAAGCTCTCCCCGGTCCTGGCCATGTATCACGCCAAGGACTTCCAGGAGGCCGTCGACAAGGCCGAGCACCTGGTGCTCGCCGGTGGCCCGGGCCACACCGCCTCTCTGTACGTGCACCCCGCCCAGGCCGAGAAGATCAGCCTGTTCGAGCACGTCATGAAGGCCTGCCGTATCGTCATCAACACCCCGTCCTCGCACGGCGGCATCGGTGATCTGTACAACTTTGGCATGAAGCCGTCTCTGACCCTGGGCTGCGGCTCCTGGGGCGGCAACTCCGTCTCCGAGAACGTTGGGGTGAAGCACTTGATCAACGTTAAGACTGTGGCCGAGCGCCGTGAGAACATGCTGTGGTTCCGCGCTCCCGAGAAGGTCTACTTCAAGAAGGGTTCCACGCCCGTCGCCCTCGACGAGCTCGGTACCGTCATGGGCAAGAAGCGCGCCTTCATCGTCACCGACCAGTTCCTCTTCAAGAATGGCAACACCCGCGCCATCGAGGCCAAGCTCGACGAGATGGGCATCGCCCACGACTGCTTCTACGACGTCGAGCCCGATCCGTCGCTGCAGTGCGCACGTCGCGGCGCCAAGCAGATGGCTCTCTTTGAGCCTGACGTGATCATCGCCGTCGGCGGTGGCTCCGCTATGGACGCCGGCAAGATCATGTGGATGATGTACGAGCACCCCGAGTGCAAGTTTGAGGACATGGCCATGGACTTCATGGACATCCGCAAGCGTATCTTCACTTTCCCCGAGATGGGCAAGAAGGCCTACTTCGTCGCCGTCCCGACCTCTTCGGGTACCGGCTCCGAGTGCACGCCGTTCGCCATCATCACCGACAAGGAGACCGGCATCAAGTGGCCGCTCGCCGACTACGCGCTGCTCCCCAACATGGCTATCGTCGACGCCGACAACTGCATGACCGCCCCGCGCGGCCTGACCGCTGCCTCCGGCATCGACGTCATGACCCACGCCATCGAGTCCTACGTCTCCATCATGGCTTCCGACTACACCAAGGGCCTCTCCGAGCGCGCTGCTAAGCTCGTCTTCGAGAACCTGCCCTCCAGCTTCACGAACGGCGCCAAGGACCCGCACGCCCGCGAGGAGATGCACAACGCCTCCTGCATGGCCGGCATGGCCTTCGCCAACGCCTTCCTGGGCCTCAACCACTCCATGGCTCACAAGCTCGGCGCCTTCCATCACCTGCCCCACGGCCTCGCCAACGCCGTCATCCTGACCCGCGTTATGCGCTACAACGCCGCCGAGGCTCCCGTCAAGATGGGCACGTTCTCCCAGTATCCTTACCCCAACGCGCTGCACAACTACGCCGAGATGGCCAAGTACTGCGGCATCGAGGGCAAGGACGACAAGGAGGTCTTCGAGAACTTCATCACGAAGCTCGAGGAGCTCAAGGACTTCATCGGTGTCAAGAAGACCATCGCCGACTACGGTGTTGACGAGCAGTACTTCCTCGACACCCTCGACGAGATGACCGAGCAGGCATTCAACGACCAGTGCACCGGCGCTAACCCGCGCTACCCGCTCATGAGCGAGATCAAGGAGCTCTACCTGGACGCCTACTACGGCCGCGAGCCTCAGGACTACGCCGTCTGCTAGTTTTAGCACGGTTTTTAACGGCGGGGGTGCACGGGTGTTTCACACCCCCCCGCCGTCGCTTCTATCGCATCGTTGAAAGGATGCAACCATGCTGCTACCCGATTCCAAGACCGAGCTCGTCCGCCGTGGCAACAAGGTCGTTTACGACCTGGGCGACAAGATTGTCAAGGTCTTTAACGAGACCAAGCCTGTCTCCGACGTGTTCAACGAGGCTTTGAATCTTGCCCGCATCAATGAGTGCGGCATCCGCAGCCCCAAGGCTCTCGAGGTTTCCCAGCTCGAGAACGCCAACGGCTGGGCGCTCGTGACCGAGAAGGTTCCGGGCACCACCCTTGCCGAGAAGATGACTGCCGAGCCCCAGCGCTTTGGTGAGTATCTCGAGATGTTCGTCGACCTCCAAATCGAGATCCACGGCTACACCTCCCCGCTGCTCAACCGTCAGCGCGACAAGTTCGCCCGCATGATCGACAGCCTTGATCAGCTCAATGCCACCACGCGCTACAACCTTCAGGAGCGTCTGGACGGCATGACCAAGGAGTTCAAGGTCTGCCACGGCGACTTCAACCCCTCCAACGTCATCGTCGGCGACGACGGCCAGCTCTATGTGTGCGACTGGGCACACGCCACCCAGGGCTCCCCTGCTGCCGACGTTGCCACCACCTACCTGCTCTTCGCCCTCAACAGCAAGGATCAGGCCGAGGCCTACCTGGAGCTCTACTGCGACCGCGCCGACATGCCCATGCAGGTCGTGCGTCAGTGGACGAGCATCGTCGCCGCTTCCGAGCTCGCTCGTAAGCGCAACGTGAACGATGAGTTCCTGAAGAACTGGATCGACGTCGTCGATTATCAGTAATATCTGAGCGATTTATTTCGCATCGGAGGCACAAGAAAACCCCGCAGCTCATATGGGCTGTGGGGTTTTCCTTTACCCATCGAGTTTATTCACGCAACAAAATAGACTGCTCCGCATCTCTTCCTAAGAGAGATACGGAGCAGTCCCGCAATTACATCTAATAGCAGAAACATCGATTAACGGCGGGCCGCCTTAACAAGCTCGGCAACCTTGGCGACGACCTCGTCAATCGCCACGTCCTCGCGCTCGCCCGTGGCACGGTCCTTGAGCTCAACGGTGCCATTCTTAAGGCCACGCTTGCCAAGCACCACCTGATACGGGAATCCCATAAGGTCGTTATCGGCAAACTTAAAGCCGGGACGCTCGTCACGGTCGTCGACGACGACCTCGATACCCTCGGCGCACAAGCCCTCGATGATTTGGTCGCAGACGGTTGCGCACTCCTCCTTCTTGGGATCGAGCGGAATCACCGCGACCTCGTACGGGGCAACGGAAACCGGCCAGACGATACCGTGCTCGTCGTTGTGCTGCTCCACGACGGCAGCAAGCGAGCGGGACACGCCCACGCCGTAGCAACCCATGATAAGCGGCTTCTCCTTGCCGTCCTCGTCCATAAAGGTGGCGCCCATGGCCTCGGAATACTTGGTACCCAGCTGGAAGACCTGCGAGACCTCGATGCCGCGAGCAGCAGAGAGCGGCTTGCCGCAGTGCGGGCAGGGATCGCCGGCAACGACGGTGACCAGATCTGCCCACTCATCGACGGTAAAGTCGCGCTCGGGGCAGGCACCGGTAAAGTGATAATCGACCTCGTTGGCACCGCAGGCCCACTGCTTGGACTCGCGCAGGCTCTCGTCGCACACCAGACGGATGCCCTCGGGCAAGTTAACCGGTCCGATAAAGCCCTTGTGCAGACCGTAGGTCTGGAGCTCCTCGTCCGTCATCATGCGATAACCCTTGCCAAAGACATGCTCGGCCTTGCAGTCGTTGAGCTCATGGTCGCCCGGGACGATGGCCACGACGGGCTTGCCCTCGGCATCGATGAGCGCCAGGGACTTGCGCGTACCGTTCTCGGGGAATCCAAAGAACTTAGCAACGGCCTCAATGGTGCCCATGCCCGGAGTCTCGACCTTGGTAAGCGTACCGTCACCGGGACCCTCAGTCACGACGACCTTGGTGCTTGCAGCCTCATCATCGGCGGCAAAACCGCAGTCATCGCAATAGGCGAGAGAAGCCTCGCCGGCGTCGGCCAAAGCCATGTACTCGACGGAGGTATCGCCACCGATCTCGCCGGAGTCGGCAACGACGGGCAAGGCCTTGATGTAGCAGCGCTCGCAAATGTTAGCGTAGGCCTGCTTCATCTTGTCATACTCCTCCTGCAAGCTCTCCTGCGTGGCGGAGAAGCTGTAGGCATCCTTCATGATGAACTCGCGACCGCGCATCAGGCCAAAACGGGGACGGAACTCGTCGCGGAACTTATCCTGGATGTGATAGAGGTTCACTGGCAGCTGCTTATAGGAGCGCAGCTCGTTGCGCACCAGGGCCGTGACGGTCTCCTCGTGCGTGGGGCCCAGCACGAACTCGCGACCATGACGGTCGTCAAAGCGCACAAGCTCCTTGCCATAGGCATCGATACGGCCGGACTCACGCCACAACTCGGCATCGACCATGATAGGCATCATAAGCTCCTGGGCGCCGGCGGCGTCCATCTCGTCGCGCACGATGTTCTCAATCTTGCGAATCGAGCGCCATGCGAGCGGCAGGTAGGAATACAGACCGGCGGCCTCCTTGCGGATCATGCCGGCACGGAGCAGCAGGCGGTGGCTGGCGAGCTCAGCGTCCGCCGGATCCTCTTTAAGCGTCGGCGCATAGAGCTTAGACATATACATTGCTCGGGTCATTTATTTCTCCTCAATAAGCTTGTCGACCTCTGCCATAAGCGCGTCGACAATTTGGTCCTCAGCTACTTTACCAATGATCTGGCCATGCGAAAAGAGCAAGGCCTGACCACGTCCGCAAGCAACGCCCAGGTCGGCATCAGAAGCCTCACCGGGGCCATTAACGGCACATCCCATGACGGCAATCGAAAGCGGCGCGGAATAGTTCTTAAGCCGCTCGGTGACCTCCTCGGCGATGGGAATGAGGTTAACCTGGCAGCGGGCGCACGTGGGGCACGAGACAATCTCGGGACCACGGCGACGCAGGCCCAGCGACTGTAGAATTCCCCAGGCGACCGGCGGCTCCTCAACCGGATCGGCCGTGAGCGACACACGCATGGTGTCGCCGATGCCTTCGGAAAGCAAGATACCCAAGCCTACAGAGCTCTTGATGGTGCCCTGAAGCTTGGTCCCCGCCTCCGTCACGCCCAGGTGAAGCGGAACGTGGGGAATCTCACGTGACAGGGCTCGATAGGTATCGAGCGTCGTTTGCACGCTATGGGCCTTGGCCGAAAGCACAATGCTCGTAAAGCCGCGATCCTCAAAGTGCTTGACGAAGCGCTCGCTCGACATCACGAGCTTTTCGGGCTGCGTGAGGTCGTCGCGCTCGGCAATATCTTGCTCAAGCGAGCCCGCGTTCACGCCAATGCGAATCGCACAGCCCGCGGCACCCGCAGCATCGATCACCGCGTCAACCTTGGCCCAATCGCCGATATTGCCGGGATTGATGCGCAGCTTGGCGGCACCGGCCTCAACGGCACCAATGGCGAGCTTATGGTTAAAGTGGATATCGGCGACAATCGGCACCGGAGACTCGGCACAGATGGTGCGGAAGCCCTCAAGCGCGGCCTCGGAGGGCACGCTCACGCGCACGATATCGCAGCCAGCCTGCGCCAACGCGCACACTTGCGCAAGCGTTGCCTGGGCATCAGCGGTATCGGTGCAGGTCATAGATTGGACCACCACCGGCGCGCCGCCACCGATCTGCACGCCGCCCACATGCACGGAGCGCGTCAGCTCGCGAGGCAAAGGATGGGATAAAGACAATCCAAACACTCCCCTACAGAATAAATCGAAGGATGTCGGAACGAAGCATATAGACAAACAGCAGCGCAAAGAGCGCGATGCCCACATAGCTCACAATCGTCTGGACCTTGAGCGGAAGCTCGCGGCCCGCAATCTTCTGAATGATCTCGATGACTAGCTTGCCGCCATCGAGTGGCGGGATGGGCAGCAGGTTCATAAAGCCAAGCGAGAACGAAATGAGGGCGGCAAACGAAAGGAACGCGGCAGGGCCGGCAGCAGCAGCCTGTGAGGACATAACGCTAATACCCACGATCGAAGAGGACTGATCGAGAATCTCCATCGTATGCTGCGGCTGGAGCAGGCGCATCACGCCCTCCGCTGTCTGCACGACATAGGAGAACGACAGGCGAGCCGACGTGATGGGGTCTAAACGGACCACCTGCGTAGAGGCATACACACCTAGGCGCTCGTCCTCTTTGAGCGCAACCGTGGTCGAATGCTGCTTGCCGTCACGCTCGTACTCGATGGCGATATCGTCCTTACCGGCAGCCTTGCCGATGGCATCGTAGACATCCATCCAAGTAGAACATGAGACACCGTCAACCGAAAGGATCGCATCACCGGCCTCGATACCCGCCTTGGCGGCAATAGATCCCTCGTCAACCTGACCGATCACGTTGGTATCCATCGGCACGGTGACACCCGCAATGGAATAGATGCTCATAAGGAGCAAAAAACCCGTCAAGATATTGACGATAATGCCTGCGAGCAGCATAAAGGCGCGCTTGAGAAAGCCTTGGCCAAGATAGGTGTGCGAGCGTTCTTGCGCAAGGAACTCGGCCTCGCCGCACGGCAGCTCCCACACATCGCCCTCGGCAGTCGCATGTTCGCGATCGAAACGGCGACCATCAAAGGTGGTATAGCCTGCCGTGTCTCGTGGCAACGTCTGATATTTGGTGGGATAGTAGCTCGGCGAGGGCTTCTCCCCTTCCTCATACCAGGGCGCGATGGAGCCCCAGCCCAGCAAAAGGGCGCATGCCTCGAGCACATCCTCCTCGGAAAGTTCGAGCTCGACAGCAAGGTCGGCCACGGTCACGCGACCATGACGATAGATAGCCGCGAGCACGCGATCGGCGCACGAAACATCGGTCGGATCCATACCGCAGATGGCAGCGTAGCCACCCAGCAGCAGCGGGGTCACGCCAAACTTGGTTCCAATGCGACGCGACGTGTAATGGATGTCAAAGCGGCACGGCAGACCCAAAAAGAACTCGGTCACACGGACGCCGCAGGCACGCGCCGCCAAAAAGTGGCCGCCCTCGTGCAAAAACACGAGGACGGAAAGCATCAGCAGGCCCCAAAAGACCGATGAGAGAACGCTCAGAACAGTATCCATAAAACGAAAAGCAATCCTTATGGGTTAGGAACGGGTTGCGGCGAGCACCTGCGCAGCCTTTTCACGCGCCCACGCATCGATGTCGCGAAGCTGCTCAAACGAATCGACCGCCTGCATATCGTGGGCGTCCATGCAGGATTCCACAATGCGATCGATATCGGTAAAGCTGCAGCCATCGTGCAGGAAGGCATCGACGGCAACCTCGTTGGCGGCATTGAGCACGCACGGCATGGTGCCACCCGTCTTGCCGGCACGCTCGGCCAGCGCCAGACAGCGGAAGGTATCCATGTCGGCAGCATCAAACGTGAGCTGCCCCAGCTCGCGGAAATCGATACGAGGCGCCGGGGTATCCCAACGCTCGGGATACGAGAACGCGAACTGGATGGGAATACGCATGTCGGATGCACCGAGATGCGCCATCACGGAGCCGTCGGCGAACTCGACCATAGAGTGAATCTTGGACTGACGCTGCACGACCACGTTAATGAAATCGAGGTCGCAGTTAAACAGATGCATGGCCTCAATGCGCTCCAGGCCCTTGTTCATGAGGGTGGCGGAGTCAATGGTGATCTTGGCACCCATGGCCCACGTGGGATGCGCGAGGGCATCGGCACGCGTCACGCGATCGAGCTCGTCGCGCGTGCGGCCAAAGAACGGACCGCCCGAGCAGGTGAGCCAAATGCAGTGGGCCTCGCGCGGGTTCTCCCCCAGATAGCACTGGTAGATGGCGGAATGCTCAGAGTCGACCGGAATAAGCTGGCCCGGTTGTGCCAACGGCATAAGCAAGTCGCCACCGACGACGAGGGACTCCTTGTTGGCAAGGGCAAGGCGCTTATTCGAGGTCAAGGCCGCATGGCTCGCCTCGAGACCGGCGGCGCCCACAATAGCGACGAGCACGCAGTCGACATCGTCGCGACGCGCGAGCTCGCAAACCGCCTGCGCGCCAACGCCGAGCTTCGTTCCCTCGGGCAACTCCTGCAGCACGGCGTCATCGCCATGATCGACATCGGCCACGGCAACCGCCGGAACCGAGAACTCGCGGGCAGCGGCAACGAGCTCGGAGGTACTGGAGTTAACGGACAGCGCCGTCACCTGCAGGCGATCGGCATGCTGGCGGCACACATCGAGCGCCTGGGTGCCGATAGAGCCCGTACAACCCAGGATGGCAACGCGAAGGCGTCCATCGGGGCCATACGTCGTCTGGAAGGACATTACAGCACGCCTCCGATCATCAGCAACAGCTGCGCGGTGATGCAGCCGAAGATAAGCGAATCGCTACGATCGAGCATTCCGCCGTGGCCCGGGATAAGGTTGCCGGAATCCTTGACGCCCACACCGCGCTTGATGCGCGACTCGATAAGGTCGCCGATAACGCCCAGAATGGACACAACCACGCCGCACAGCAGCGCATAGGGCAGGCTGAGCTTGTAGAAGTGCGTCGCCCACAGGATGAGCCAAATCAAAACCGAGCCCAGGATGCCGCCGACAAACCCCTCCCAGCTCTTTTTGGGAGAAATCTTGGGAACCATCTTGTGCTTGCCGATACGGCTGCCCACGATGTAGGCAAACGAATCGGAGACCCAAAGGGACGCGCAAACGCCCACTGAAAGCAGGGCACCGGCAAAACCGGGCACGGCATCGCGCAGCAGCACGATAGCCGACAGCATAAAGCCAGTGTAGATGGGACCCATGAGCGTCACTGCCACATCAGAGATGCGGGTACGCGGCGACCAGACATACCAAATGCCCACAGCGAGCATCAGGGCAAAAAGCAGGGCATTCAGCAACATCGAATCGCCCAACGCCGACAGCGGAAAGAGTACGGCGGCAGCGATACCCATGCGCTCGTTAGCCATCTTGCCATCGAGCCTTGTCATACGGAAAAACTCATAGCAGCACAGACCGCTCATGACAGAAACAAAGATGGCCGTGGGCACGATACCCAAAACCAGGCACAGGATAAAGACAACGGCGTAGACGATACCGGCGGCGGCACGGGTAATAAAGCCCGCCAGCCACGAACCGGTGCCGCTCTTCGCTGCAGGCGCTCCCGCAGTGGCAGCTTTGCGCGCAGGCGTCTTGGGAGCAGATGCCTTGGGACGATCGGACACGATTAAGCCTCCTCGGTCTTGCTCAGTCCACCAAACCTACGGTCACGGCCCTGATAGGCCAAAATGGCGTCGACAAGGCCCCAACGATCAAAGTCGGGCCAATAGGTATCGGTGACGTAGAATTCGGAATAAGCCACCTGCCACAGCAGATAGTTCGAAAGGCGCAGCTCACCAGAGGTGCGAATCACAAGTTCGGGATCGGGAAAACCGGCGGTATAGAGGTGGGAAGCCACCATGTCGTCATCAATTGCGGCAGGATCGATCTTACCGGCGGCAGCGTCGGATGCGATCTGACGGACAGCGCGGGTAATCTCGGCACGCGCGCCGTAGTTGACGGCAAGCGCCAGCGTCATACCGGTGTGATCGGCGCACTCGGCAAGACCGCGCTCAAAGACATCGCGAGTCTTCTTGGGCAGCGCGGAAATGTCACCCAAAAAGACTACGCGCACATTTTCGCGCTTCAGAAGCGGCAGCTCGTCGATAAACGTCTTGGCAAACAGGTGCATCAGAACGTTGACTTCGTGCTGCGGTCGATTCCAGTTTTCGGTCGAAAATGCATAGGCCGAAAGCACGTCGACGCCCAGGCGCACGCAGGCGGTAATGATCTCGCGCAGCGAGACGATACCCGCCTTGTGGCCCTCGGTGCGTGCAAGACCGCGCGACGTGGCCCAACGACCGTTGCCGTCCATGATGCACGAGATATGGTGCGGAATGTTATTGAGGTCAAGGTCGGAAAAACCGACGCCCGCAGGGGCGTCGGCAAAGTACTCGACCAGTTTATGCTCGTCGTATTGCACCTTAGATCTCCATGACCTCGGCTTCTTTTTCCTTCAGAAGCTCCTCGACCTTGGCGACATACTCATCGGTGTGCTTCTGGACCTTGGCCTGCTCGCGACGGACATCGTCCTCGGTGAGCTCCTCATCGCGCTCGAGCTTGTTGTTGAAGTCGCGACGGATGTTACGGATAGACACCTTGGCCTGCTCGGCGTACTCGCGGCACTCCTTGACGAGCTCGCGACGGCGCTCCTCAGTGGGAGCCGGGAACGGAAGACGAACGACGGTGCCATCGGAGTTGGGGGTAATACCCAGATCGGAAGCGCCGATGGCCTTGACGATAGCATTGATGAGCGCCTTATCCCACGGCTCGATGAGCAGCATGTGAGCCTCGGGGGTCTTGACGGCGGCAACCTGCGTGACCGGCGTGGGGACACCGTAATAATCGACGGTGATGTCGGACAGAATGTTGGCGTTGGCACGACCGGTACGGACCTTGGAGAAGTTATGCTTGAGGGACTCGAGCGACTTGTCCATATGGGCGGTGATGTTCTCTGCCATGCTTAATCCTCCTGATAGACGAGCGTGCCGACGGGCTCACCCGCGAGCGCGCGCTTGACGGTGTCCTCGCCATCGATGTTGAGGACCAAAATAGGCATACGGTTATCCTGGCACAGGGCCGTAGCTGTGGAATCCATAACCTGCAGACCGCGAACGAGAACCTCGTGATAGGTAATCTTGTCAAAACGGACGGCATCGGCGCACTTGACGGGATCCTTGTCGTAGATGCCGTCAACCTTGGTGGCTTTAATCAGAATCTCGGCGCCGATCTCGCACGCACGAAGAGCAGCGGCGGTGTCGGTCGTAAAGTACGGATTGCCCGAACCGGCGGCAAAAATAACGACGTTGCCCTTGGAAAGGTGGTTGATGGCGCGACGGCGAATATAGGGCTCGCAGATCTCGTTCATCTGGATAGCGCTCATCACACGGCAGGGAACGTCGTTATGCTCGAAAGCATCCTGCAGGGCGAGCGCGTTCATAACGGTCGCGAGCATGCCCATGTAGTCGGCCTGAGCACGCTCCATGCCACCGGCAGCGCCTGCCATGCCGCGGAAAATATTGCCGCCGCCGACAACGACGCCGACCTCATGGCCAACGGCGAGCAGCTCCTTGACCTGCTTGGCAAGATGATCGGTAACCTTGGGGTCGATGCCATATTGGCCGTTGCCCATCAGCGCTTCGCCGGAAAGCTTAAGAAGCACTCGTTTATATCGGATGTCGGACAAAGCGATCCTCCTTTAATTAGACTCTCAATATGATATCAAAGGCTCTGATAAGAGCCATGAAAAAGCAGGCTGTGAGTAAAACCCACAGCCTGCTCATTACCAGCTACAAGAGCTTATTTACTCGCCACGGACCAGACGGTCAAAGGCAACGACGGTAATGGTGTCGCCGAGCTCCTTGGAGACCTGCTCAGCGTACTTCTTGATGGTGAGGGAGCTGTCCTTGATGAACTCCTGCTCGGTGAGCACGGACTGCTTGTAGAACTTCTCCAGACGGCCAACAGCCATCTTCTCCTGGATAGCCTCGGGCTTGCCGGACTCGGCAGCCTGGGCCATGTAGATCTGCTTCTCGTGCTCGACGGTCTCGGCCGGAACCTGATCGCGGGTAGCGCAGATCGGGGCGACGGCGGCAACCTGAAGGGCAACATCGTGAGCGAAGGTCTTGAAGGACTCAGCCTGAGCGGTCTCGGCCTTCTCGAAGGCGAACTCGACGAGGACGCCGATCTTACCACCCATGTGGATGTAAGAAGCGAGCGCGCCGTTCTCGGCCTTGCGGGCAGCGAAGCGGGAGATCTTCATGTTCTCGCCCATGATGTGAATCATCTCGGTGAGCTCGGAGGAAACGGTCTCCTCGCCCATCGGCTTCTCGAGCAGAGCGTCGACGTCAGCAGGCTCGGTGGTAGCGACAACCTCAGCGACCTTGGAAGCAAAGCCGGTGAACTTGGCGTTGGAGCCAACGAAGTCGGTCTCGCAGGAGAGCTCGAGCAGAGCACCGGTCTTGCCATCCTCGGAGACGAACGCGGCGACAGCGCCCTCGTTGGTCTCACGGCCAGCCTTCTTGGCAGCCTTGGCAAGACCGTTCTTACGCAGAACGTCGACAGCGGCGTCCATGTCGCCGTCAGCCTCGACGAGAGCCTTCTTGCACTCCATCATCGGGGAGTCGGTCATCTCGCGGAGCTGCTTGACCATAGCGGCGGTAATCTGGGCCATTGTGGTTCCTTTCAAAGAGATGAAAAAGAATTAACTAAGACTGATTTACTCGGCCTTGGGCTCAGCGGCCATCTCGGCCTCGGAGACCTGCTCCTTGCCGGAGCCAGCGAGGCAGGCGTCAGCCATGAGCTCGCACATAAGGGTGACAGCAGAGATAGCGTCATCGTTGCAGGGGATGCCGTACTCGACCTCGTCGGGATCGGAGTTGGTGTCGATCAGAGCGACGACGGGGATGTTCAGGCGCTGAGCCTCCTTGATGGCGTTCTCCTCGCGCTTAGTGTCGATGACGAAGAGAGCCTGGGGCAGACCCTTCATGTCACGGGCACCACCGAGGTTGGTCTGGAGCTTGGTGAGCTCCTTGCCGAGCACAGCCTGCTCCTTCTTGGGGAGCACTGCCATGCGGCCGTCCTCGACCATGGCCTCGAGCTCCTCCATGCGGTTGATGCGGGAGCGGATGGTGACGAAGTTGGTCAGCATACCGCCGAGCCAACGCTGGTTGATGTAGGGCATATTAGCGCGCTCAGCAGCGTTCTTGACGGCCTCCTGAGCCTGCTTCTTTGTGCCGACGAACAGCACGTTGCCACCCTTGGCGACGTTCTTGACGAAGGTGTAGGCCTGGTCGGCGTCGAGGATGGTCTGCTTGAGGTCGAGGATGTAGATGCCGTTGCGCTCACCGAAGATGAACGGCTTCATCTTGGGGTTCCAGCGACGGGTCTGGTGACCGAAGTGGCAGCCGGCCTCGAGCAGGGTGCGGATATTAATCTTGGTAGCCATGTTAAACCTCCTGTGGTTTGCCTCCGCGCGGGGTCATCCTCCAAAACCAACCCGGACATGTGCTACCAAAGCCCGGGCACCACGGTATGAAGTAGCCGCGCGTGCGTGATAAAAACATGTTGCCGTGAAGCAACCCGATGAATGATAGCAGGAATGCATCTTCGTGCCAACCCGCAATCAAAACCACACACCTGAGTGCGGCGCGGGACGTCCCAGCCACTATTCGCCTCGGGGATGGGCTTGAGCCACGGCACGTTTGAGCCGATCGGGCGTGAGGTGCGTGTAGATCTGCGTCGTGGACAGGCTCGCATGACCCAGCAGCTCTTGAACCGAGCGCAGGTCCGCACCGCCCTCGAGCAAGTCGGTCGCAAAGGTATGGCGCATCGCATGCGGGGCGATGTCGGCCGGAATGCCGGCGAGTGTCGCCAGAGTATGGAACCGCCGCCTGAGCATGGCGGCACTCATGCGATTACCGCGCGCCGATATAAGCAGCGGATGCGGCCCGGTAGTGGGGTCACGGCGCTTTGCCTGAGCGAGCAACTCCGGCCGCCCCTCCTCAATATAGAGACGCGTCGCCTCGAGCGCGCGACGATACAGAGGGACGATACGTTCTTTGCTCCCCTTGCCCCACAGGCGCAGCGTGCGTTCGGACCACACAATGGACTCCACATTGAGTGCTGCGAGCTCAGAGATACGGGCGCCCGAGGCATAGAGCAGCTCGAGCATCGCCGCATCGCGCAGTCCCGCGGGTGTTGAGGTATCAGGCGTCTTGAGCAGCGCCTCCACCTGTTGGGTCGTCAGCACACCGGGTAGATCGCGCGGGAGCTTGGGCGAGGAAATTGCCGAGACCACATCGCCCTCCACAACCCCCTCGGCAGCCATCCACCGATAGAGCGAGCGAATGGCAGACAGGTGTGCCGCAAGCGTTCGGGGAGCCACCTGCTCACGCGAAAGTTCGGCAAGATAGCGACGAATGGTGCGCACGTCGGCAGCGAAAGCATCTATATCCTCACGCTCGCACCAGGCAGCAAAACGCTCCAGCCTCGAGCCATAGGCCGTCACCGTGTTGGGAGAAAGTCCCTCGACACGTGAGATATAGGCGATAAACGAGTCGACGGTGTCGTACAGGTCAAAGGCTATGACCGGTCGCCTCCAAACAAATCGGGGCGAGTGGCCAGATAGGCATCAAGGGCCTCGAGCGCACGGTCCGCATAGGCCTGGTAGCGGTCGCGCTTGCTGCGGCGCTTACCATCCTCGAGTGGCGGCACCAGGCCAAAGTTGACATGCATAGGCTGATAGCCCACGGTGGCAGGATCGGTCGCATAGCCCACGAGCGCACCCAGGGCGCCCACACGCGGCAGCTCGACGCCCGCGGCCCCGATAGCCTCGGCATAGGTGTTGAGCGCCGCGAGCAGACCCGTCGCCACGGCTTCCATGTACCCCTCGGTGCCGGTGATCTGACCGGCCAGGCGCACGCCGGTGCCGGGCACGGCAAAGGTGCCATCGAGCACGTGCGGGGCGTCGACAAAGGTATTACGGTGCATGACACCGTAGCGGAAGAACTCAGCGTTCTCCAGGCCCGGCACCATATGGAAGACGCGCTTCTGCTCGCCAAAGGTCAAGTTGGTCTGGAAGCCCACCAGGTTATAGGCGGTCTTCTCCTTATTCTCGGCACGCAGCTGAATCGCCGCCCAGGGACGACGACCGGTTCGCGGATCGGTGAGGCCGACAGGCTTCATGGCGCCAAAGCGAATGGCGTCCTTGCCGGTGCGCGCAACTTCCTCGGCAGGCTGGCAGGCCTGGAACAGATCGCCGCCCTCAAAGTCCTTGAGCACCACGCGGTCAGCCGTGGTAAGCGCCTCGATAAAGGCCTCGTACTCCTCCTTATTGAGCGGAGCGTTGAGATAGTCGCCGCTCCCCTGCTCCTCGTAGCGCGACTGCGAGAACAGCACGTCCATATCGAGCGTGGAGGCATCGACGATCGGCGCCGCGGCATCGAAGAACGCAAGGGCGTCGCCACCGACGAGCTTCATGACCTCTTCGCTCAGCGCCGGCGAGCACAAGGGGCCGGCGGCAATGACCACGTGACCTTCGGGAATCTGCGTGACCTCGCCGTGAATGATCTCGATATTGGGACGGGCGGCAACCTCGGCCTCGACAAACTCGGAAAACTTGACGCGGTCGACCGCCAAGGCGCCACCGGCGGGAACAGCCGCGCGATGGGCGCAATCGAGCAGGACTGAACCCATGCGCTCAAGCTCGGCCTTCAGCAATCCAGCCGCGGAATCCGGACGGGTCGACTTAAACGAATTGGAACAGACGAGCTCTGCCAGGTGATCGGTATGGTGGGCCGGGGAGCTAACCTGGGGGCGCATCTCGCACAGCCTTACGGCGAACCCGCGATCTGCCAGCTGAATCGCGCACTCCGAACCCGCCAGACCGCCACCGATAACCGTCACCTGATCAAACAGCATCTGCAAACACCTTTCTAATTGACATGTTTTCCATTGTGACCGAAGGGTGTCTGAGCGTGAAGGGCAAACTTGGAGGGCGCATACCTTCCATCCATCATGCGCTCGATAAGGCCCTCGAGTTCAAGCGAACCCAAGAGTTTGAGTACGCCGACAGCATCGAGCGAGACAAGCGCCGCGATGTCGTCGACCTTGAGCGGAGAGGCGATGAGCGCATGCATCACGGTCTGCTGTGTTGGATCCAGGTCGGCAATGCCGGGAGCATCGGGGCGCGAGTAGCGCAGGGTGCCGTAGATGCGTGAGATAGCCATCTCGATAGATTCCTCGTCGATGATGCAGCAGGCACCGTTCGCAATGAGGTAATTCGTGCCACGCGACTCGGGCGATAGGATCGACCCCGGCACGACAAGAAGTTCGCGCCCCAAATCCATAGCAGCCTCGGCTGTAGAAAACGTCCCGGAAGGCATACCCGCCTCGGAAACAAAGAGGGCTTGCGACAGGGCCGCGATCACGCGATTGCGGCGCGGAAAGGCAAACTTGCGCGGGCCCATGCCCCACGGAGAGATCGACACGACCGCGCCACCCGTATCGAGCGTGCGCATAATAAGCCCCGCGCTCGAGCGCGGGTAGACCACGTCGGCGCCCGTCCCCAGCACCACGACGTGTTTGCCGCCGGCGTTGACCGCAGCCCAACCCGAGGCCTGGTCACAACCGACCGCGCCGCCCGAAACTACCGTCACTCCCGCCTCGACCGCCACCTTTGCCGCAAGCTCTGCCACGGCAAGACCATACGGCGAGGCCTTGCGCGCGCCGATGATGGAGAGCGCGGGCGTCGAAAGCACCTCGGGGTCGCCGCGCACATAGAGCGTCTGGGGTACATCAGAAAGCTCCAAAACGGTCTCGGGATACAACGCATCACCTGGATGCAGCTCGTAGGTCCCCTCGGCCATCATTGGTCCCTCCTTCCCTGGTACATCGCTGCCTCGAGCACGTGGTCCTGCGTCACTTGCTCGCTCTCGGCGACGTCGGCGATGGTACGCGCGATACGCACCAGGCGCACGATGCCGCGACCCGTGAGATGTGTGCGCTTCGACAGGCCGAGCACACACTTCTCCGCCGCATCATCGAGCTCAAAGGTCGAAACGACGCCGTCAATGGACCGTGTCTCGTCATCCTCGGCCTCGGCATCAGCATCGTCCATACGGGATTCGCGCCAAGCGCGAAAAGCGCGACCGCGCACAACGTAGTCACGTAACTCAGCTGACGACATACCCTCCGCGCCCTCGATAATCACCTGAGGGTCGGGACGGGTCACATCGATCATCATGTCGATACGGTCGGCCAAAGGACCGCGCAGTTTAGACCGATAGCGCTCGACCATCGCCGCCGAGCAGCGACACGGTACCTCACGATCGCCCAAAAAGCCGCAGGGGCAGGGATTGCTCGCAGCCAGCAGCTGAAAGCGCGACGGGAAGGTAAAAGCCCCGTCGACGCGTACGATCCTGACGTAGCCGCGTTCGATGGGCTGACGCAGCGTCTGCAGCACACCCGTGGGAAACTCAGCAAGCTCGTCCAAAAATAGCACGCCGCCATGAGCAAGGCTGATCTCACCCGGGTGCACCGGGCGCCCACCGCCGATAAGACCTGCGGTCGAAATACTGTGATGGGGACTGCGGAAGGGCCGGTGCCCCGCCAACAAGCCATCAATGTTCTCACCCAAAACCGAATGGATGCACAGCGCCTCCTGTTGATCCTCAACGGAAAGCTCGGGCAGGATGCCGGTCATACGACGCGCGAGCATCGTCTTGCCCGATCCCGGGGACCCGATCATGAGCAAGCCGAGTTCTCCTGCCGCCGCAAGCGCCATGCCGCGCTTGGCGACCTCCTGCCCCAGTACGTCGGCATAGTCGAGCTCGGGCTCAAAGGTCGCCTCGAGCACTTCAGAATCCAAGTAGTGCCGCGCGGCATCGCCCATGCCATGGGCAAGCTGAGACAAATGATCGATGAATCCACAATCCACGCCCGCAAGCGGCACATGCTGATCGGACCTGCCGGCGATAAAGGACAGCCCCATATCACGCGCCAATAGCTGAAACGCCACCTCGCCCTTGACAGGAAGCACCGTACCGTCCAAGCCAAGCTCACCAGCGATAAGACAACGATCGAGGTTGTCGCGGGGAATCTGACCATCGGCCGCCAATACCGCGATGGCGATGGGCAGATCAAAGCCGCTACCGGTCTTGCGAATATCGCCAGGCGCCAGATTGACCGTAATGCCCGAGCGCGGGATCTCGAACCCGGCGGAGCGCATCGCGCAGCGAATACGACCGCGTGACTCCATCACCTCCATGCTCGGAATGCCGAGCATCTGGATGCCCGGAACGCCACCGGCAAGCGAGACCTCGACCGTGACGTGAATCGCCTCGACGCCGCGGATGCAGGCCGCGTGAACGGCAAACGTCTCGAACGCCATCACGACACCTGCCAATCGAACGCGTTGTACTGATGCTCGATCTCGGCGATATGCCCGCCACGAATGGTGACGCCCACGGCATCGAAGCGAATCGCCTTGAGCGGATAATGCTCCATGAGGTAGCAACTTGCGATGCGGCGGTAGCGGCGTTGCTTTTGGGCGTCCACGGCCTCCTCGGGAAAGACCCGCGTGCTGCAATCCAGTGCAACTCGTCTGGTTTTGACCTCGGCCATCACCACGACATCGTCGAGCTCATCGAGCAGCACCAGATCGGCCTCGCCCTCGGTGCAACGATAACCCTGCTCCAGCAAGGTGTAGCCGCGCTCGTTAAAGTAGTCGATGGTGATCAGCTCGCCCAGCATGCCCAGCTCGCGGGGACTGAGTCCCTTGATAAAGTCGGGCGTCATCGCCCCACAGTCGAGCTCGCCGTTTTCCCAACGCTCCTTGAGTTGCTGCGTCTTGCTCTTTTTGCTTGCGGCACTCATGGGGTCTCCTTTCCCGCACACTGCATTGCCCCGATGATGAGGGCACCTTTCATGCGGGTAAGTACCGGAAGCAAACCAAAAGCTGACCAAATGCCGTCAAAAAACGGGCCGTACGCAGCAATGGTGTTGCATACGGCCCGCTACCAGCAGGTTTATAAAACCCCTGAGGTCCCTGTCTCCACAATTGACCTAGAAAAGGCGCTCAGTCTGCAGAAAGTTTCCGCAAAAGCTCACGCGGTGCAGTGGACAAAGTCCATGTTTGCGAATGGCCTCGATATGCTCGGGGCTTGCATAGCCCTTCGACTCGGCCAGATGGTACTCGGGATACTCGGCGTCGTACTCGACCATCATCTCGTCACGCGTGACCTTGGCCATGATGGACGCCGCGGCGATGCAGGCGATTTTGGCATCGCCCTTCACCACATCGCGCTCGTTAGGAACGGCGCCCAAGGGGTTGCCATCCATGAGGACGCAGTCGGGTTCAAGTCCCGTATCGGCCACGGCGCCCGCAACGGCAGTACGGATAGCACGGGCCATGCCCATCTCATCGATATCCTTCGGCGCGATATGGCAAAAGCCGATGGCAGTCGCCACCTCGGCTATCTTCACCGAGAGCAACTCGCGGCGCGCGGGCGTGAGCTTTTTGGAATCGTTGATACCCCAGACGCGCGGCTCCATAGGAAGACAGACGGCGCATACCGTCAAAGGGCCGGCCACCGATCCGCGACCTACCTCGTCGACACCAACGACCACCCCATCGCCGCCAAGCTCATGCATAAGTTCGTACATGTCATTGACGCGCTCGCGCTCGGCAAGTTCCTTGGCATGGCGCTTAAGAGCACGCTCGCAAGCCTTGATCACCTGCTGGCGCGGGTCCTCGCGATAATGCTCCACGAGGGCGGGGATCTCCTCAAACGTAGCGCTCGCCAACTCACCGGCAACCTGCGATGCCGAAACCGAGCTCGTCATATTGGCCATACCAGGCCCTCCTTGCATGCAAATCAGATAAAAAGAAGGGCCACCCGAAGGTGACCCTTGTGTCCAAACGAGTGGACAGACGCTGCGATCTTCTTAGCGCTTCTCGGGGATGCGAGCAGCCTTGCCCACCTTGTCGCGGAGGTAGTACAGCTTGGCGCGACGGACGCGACCATGACGAACGACCTCGAGCTTGGCGATCTTGGGGCTGTGAAGCGGGAAGGTACGCTCAACACCGACACCGAAGGACATCTTGCGGACGGTGAAGGTCTCGCGGGCACCGGCGCCGGCCATGCGGATGACGTCGCCCTGGAAGACCTGAATGCGCTCGCGGTCGCCTTCCTTAATGCGGTAGTGAACCTTGACGTTGTCGGCGACGCGAACCTGAGGAATGTCCTCGCGGATCTGCTGACGCTCGATTGCGCGGATGTAATCCATGTGCAATTCCTTACTCTTCTAGAGGTGCCGTACCACCTTGGCCGGCACGTAGTTGAACAAACGTATTCGAGTATACACGCGCGGGTTTCTGCTGCAAGAACAATTTTTTACGCAGACAAAAAGACAAAACCCGCACATGATAACCGCCCGTCTCACGAATGAGACGGGCGGCATGAAGGGAGACTACGCTAGGCGTCTAAACGCTAAACGCTAGGCGGAACGCTTGGCCTCGAGCTTGGCCTGAGCGGCAGCCAGGCGCGCGAGGGGCACACGATAGGGCGAGCAGGAAACGTAGTCCACGTCGGCCACGTTAAACAGGCCCTTGATGGACTTGGGGTCGCCGCCGTGCTCGCCGCACACGCCAAAGTGCATGTCGGGATTGGTGGCGCGGCCCTTCTCGACGGCCAAGCGCACGAGCTCCAGCACTGCCGCATCGATGGTCTCGAAGGGGTTGTCTTTCAGGATCTTTTTATGCATGTACAGCGGGATGAACTTGGCCTCGGCGTCATCGCGCGAGAAGCCAAAGGTCGTCTGGGTGAGGTCGTTGGTGCCAAAGCAGAAGAAGTCGGCATGATGGGCGATCTCGTCAGCGACCATGCAGGCACGCGGCAGCTCGAGCATCGTGCCCACGGGAATATTGAGCTCGACGCCTTCCTCGGCGGAAACCTCGGCGATCACGCGCTCGATAACCTCGCGGGTCTGGACATGCTCGGCCGTGATGGAAACGAGCGGAACCATGATCTCGGGGCGCGGGTCGACACCCTCCTTGATAAGGCGGGCAGCGGCCGTGGCGACGGCGCGAACCTGCATGAGCGGCAGATCGCCAAAGACGACGGACAGGCGCACGCCGCGCAAGCCCAGCATGGGGTTGGACTCGACCATGCCGTCAATGCGACGCAGGCGGGCGCGCAGGGCAGTGAGCTCCTCCTCGGGAGCGCCGGCGGCCTCCTTCTTGGTGATGGCGACCTCGAGCTCGCGAGGATTATCCAGGAACTCATGAAGCGGCGGATCGAGCAGGCGGACGACCACATCGCGACCGGACATGGTCTTGAACATCGCCAGGAAGTCCTCGGTCTGAACCTTGAGCAAGTCGGCCAGGGCCTGCTGCTTCACGGCCTCATCGTCAGACAGGATAAAGCTCTGGATGATGTTCTTGCGATCGCCCAGGAACATGTGCTCGGTGCGGCACAGACCGATGGCCTCGGCGCCAAACTCGAGCGCGAGCTCGGCATCCTCGGGGTTGTCGGCGTTGACGCGCACGTGGTTGGCGTGACCGTCGGTCTCGTCCAAACGGATCTCATCGGCCCAAGACAGGATGGTGTCCAGGTCGCCGGTGAGCTCTGCAGAGACCAGGTCGACCGCGCCGTCGACGACGATACCCTGGGTGCCGTCGATGGAGATGACATCGCCCTCGCGCAGCACGCGGTCGCTGCCCTCGATGCGCACGACCTTCTCTGCCGCGTCAATGTGGAAGCGCTCAACGCCGCAAACGCAGGGCGTACCCATGCCGCGGGCGATAACGGCGGCATGGCTCGTCTTGCCACCGTGGCTGGTCAGGATGCCCTCGGCGGCGACCATGCCCTTCAGGTCGTCGGGGTTGGTCTCCCAGCGGACCAGAATGACCTTGTGGCCCTCGTTGGCGCGCGCGACGGCGTCATCACTCGAGAACACGACCTCGCCCACGGCGGCACCGGGGCTGGCGTTAAGGCCGCTGGCCAGGGCCTCGTACTTCTTGGAGGAGTCGAACTGCGGGTGCAGGAGCTGATCGAGCTGCGCGGGATCGATGCGGCTCACGGCCTCCTCGCGGGTGATCAGGCCCTCCTCGACCATCTCGATAGCGATGCGCAGCGCGGCGGTAGCGGTGCGCTTGCCCACGCGGGTCTGAAGCATCCAAAGTTTACCCTGCTCGATGGTGAATTCGATATCGCACATATCGCGGTAATGATCCTCGAGCGTCAGGAACACGCGCTCGAGCTCCTCACCAGCGGACTCGAGGCCCGGGGTGGTCTTGAGGTCGGCGATGGGCTCAGTGTTGCGGATGCCGGCGACGACGTCCTCGCCCTGGGCATTCACCAAAAAGTCGCCATAGAACTCCTTGGTGCCGTCGGCCGGGTTGCGCGTAAAGGCGACGCCGGTCGCAGAGGTCTCGCCCTTGTTGCCAAAGGCCATGGCCTGGACGTTGACGGCGGTACCGAGCTCGTCAGAGATGCCGTGCTGTTTGCGGTAAATGCAGGCACGCTCGTTCATCCAGCTGCCAAAGACGGCCTGGATGGCAAGGCGCAACTGGAGCTCCGGATCATGCGGGAAGACGGGCTTGCCGTCGGCAACCTCAAGCTCGGGATACAGGGTCGCCTCGACGTTCTCGGAGAAGATGCCCTTAAAGGTCTCGACGAGCTCCTGCAGGTCCTCGGCCGAAAGCTCGGAATCGACACGAACGCCGGCGACCAGGCGGGCCTGGGTCAGAGCGTTCTCGAATAGGTCGGCGTCGACGCCCATGACGACGTTGGAGAACATCTGGATAAAGCGACGGTAGCTGTCCCAGGCAAAGCGCGGGTTCTGCGTCTGCGCAATAAGGCCCTGGACGGAATCGTCGTTGAGGCCCAGGTTGAGGACCGTGTCCATCATGCCGGGCATGGAGAACGGAGCGCCCGAGCGAACCGACACGAGCAGCGGATCGGAGGCATCGCCGAGTTTCTTGCCGCAACGGGCCTCGAGGTCCGCCTCGGCGGCAACGATCTCATCGAGTGCGCCTTCGGGCCAGACGTTGCCGGCACCGGAGTACTCGACACAGGTCTGGCAGGTAATGGTAAAGCCACCGGGAACCGGCAGACCGATGCGGCTCATCTCGGCAAGGTTTGCGCCTTTGCCGCCAAGCACGAAGTTCATGGATTTGTCGCCCTCAGTGACACAGGTGCCCTGGGCGTCGGTTCCAAAACGGTAAACCCTCTTGCAATCGCTCACGATACTTCCCCTTCCATGCGCTTACGCGCACGACCGTGGTAACGAATCGACCCGCCGGATGCGGGCCGTGAGGGAACTATACGGCGGGTTTTGGACAGGCTTGAGCAGAGGGTGCGCGGTTTGGTAAACGTGCTAAAACCGGCGGTAAACGGTAGGTAAAGGTGGTTACCTTATGAAGATACCACTACAAGGAAAATGCAGGTCGGATGCGATGTTTTTGCTAAATCGCTTTACCATTTATCAGCATTAATTCCAAGTATTCTCTTTGGTTAGCTAAAAGAGCCCCGTCCCAAATTAGCTACCCAAACAACCTTGTCCCAAGTGAGCTACTTTTGTTGAGCGCGGCGGGCGGCACGGCGGGCTCTGGCTTCCTGGATCTCCTCGAGGTGGGCAATGATCTCGGCAGCGCTTTCCTCGATGGCTTTGCCGTCGGTGCGCACCACAAAGCAGCCCAGGCGCTTCATGAGGGCACGGGCATCCTCAAGCTCGCTGCGCACGCACTCAGGCTCGGCATAGGAGCCTGCGACGGCGCGGGCGTAGTCGTCGCCCAAGCGGCTATCGCGAATCTCGGAAATCACATCGACGGTCGAAATCAAGCCGAACAGGCGCATCGGGTCAACCTCGTAAATCGACTTGGGCGGCTCCATGCCATGCGCCAACGGAACATTGGCGACCTTGTAGCCCTGATAGGCTAAATACATCGACAGCGGCGTCTTGGATGTACGCGACACACCCAGCAGCACGATATCGGCACCCGACAGATCGTCGCAACCGCGCCCGTCATCGTGCTCAACGAAATACTCCATGGCCTCGATACGATGGAAATACCGATCGTCGGTCTTGTGAATCACGCCCGCAACGCCTTTGGGCGGCACACCGATGAGCGACGACAATACGGCGAGCGTCGGACCGATCAGGTCGACCGAGCGAATGTGCAGCATGCCCAAATAATCGAGCACGCGGGCGCGAAGCGCCGGATCGACGATGGTGTGGAACACGGCGATATCGCGATGGTCGGCATCGACGCGCGGCCCCACAAATGACTTGACCTGCTCCACGGAGGTCACCTTAGGCAGGCGCAAAACGCGAAAAGCCCCTACATCAAATTGCCCGGACGCCGCAAGCACCACCTCACAAGCGGTATCGCCGAGCGAGTCGGAGATAACGATAACGGTGGGACGAGCGGTGACCGGGCAATCCATGCGGGGCTCCTTTTGCGCTTATGCGCAGGCTGGCTTACTTTTTGCGGGCAAGCTCACCGATGTTGGCAATGCCGGAGAAAACGGCCTCGAAGCGGTTGAGCAGCTTAAGGCGATTATCGCGAAGCTGCTCGTCTTTGTCCATGACCATGACCTCATCGAAGAAACGGTCGATGGGCGCGCGCAGGGCGGCGAGGGCGGCAAATGCGGCCGGGTAGTCCTCGACAGCAAGGGCGGCATCGACAGCGGTCTGAGCGGCCTCGGAGGCGTCGGCGAGCGCGAGCTCGACCTCGCCCATCAGGCTGCGGTCATACTCCGCACCAAGCTCAGGCTTGGAGATATGCGCGGCGCGGGCATAGGCGGTCGCCAGGTTGTCGAACGTCTCAGCGTCGTTCTTGCGGGCCTCGTCGAGGGCGGCGCAGCGGGCGAAGAAGACGGACGGGGCGATAATGTGCACCGCGGAGACGGCGGCAACGGTATCGGCCGGGATCTTTTCGTCGCGGGCCATGCTCACCAGGCGGCCATGGAAGAAGTCACGAACCTGCTGGGCGACCTCGGCGGCGTCGAACTCAATGCCCTGCTCGCTATAGAGCTCGAGCGCAAAGTCGATGAGCGACGTGGGATCGATCGGCAGACGGTCGCGCAGGATGTTGATGATACCGATAGCGGCACGACGCAGCGCGTAGGGATCGGAGGAGCCAGTCGGGGGCTCGCCGATGGCAAAGATACCGGCGATGGTATCAAGCTTGTCGGCGCAGGCCACGATGCAGCCAGCGGTGCCCTCGGGCAGCTCGTCACCGGCAAAACGGGGACGATAGTGATCGCGAATGGCGTGGGCGACCTCGTCGTTCTCCCCCATCGCGGTGGCGTAGTAACCGCCCATCACGCCCTGCTGACTCGTGAATTCGACGACGGCGTTGGATACCAGGTCGGCCTTGCACAGGTGCGCGGCACGAGCAGCGTCGGCGGCAAGATGGGCGCCCAAATGAGCCTCGCGGGCAATAGCGAGCGCGAGCTGCTCAATACGCTCGGACTTGGCGAGCACGCTGCCGAGCTTCTCCTGGAAGGCAACCTTGGACAGACGCTCACGGAACTCGTCGAGGGAGATCTTCAGGTCCTCCTCGTAGAAGAACTTAGCGTCGTCCAGACGGGCGCGCACGACGCGCTCGTTACCGTCGATCACGCGCTCGGCATTCTCGGGCTTGCTGTTGGAGACGACCACGAACTCACGCGTCAGCTTGCCCTCGCCGTCATAGATCGGGAAGTAGCGCTGGTTGGTGAGCATGGACTCGCAGATGATCTCGTGCGGGACCTTGAGGAACTCCTCATCGAAGGTACCGACGAGCACCGTCGGCCACTCGCAGAGGTTGATAACCTCCTCAAAGACCTTCTTGGGCGTATCGACATGGCAGCCGGGACGGGCAGCCTCGACCTCGGCGATACCGGCTAGAATCGCCTCGCGACGGCGCTCGGCAGAAAGCACGCCGGCGTCCTCGAGCACCTGCTCGTAGGCGGCGGGGCTAGCGACAACGTGGTCACCGGGGCCAAGCACGCGATGGCCGCGCGTAGTGTTGCCGCTCGTCACGTCGGCAAACGACACGGGCACAACATCCTCGCCCAGAAGGCAGCAGATCCAGCGGACCGGGCGCACGAAGGTGGCGTGCTCGTGGCCCCAGCGCTGACTACGGTAGTTGGGCCACTGCAGGCCGGCGATGGTCTTCTCGCACAGGGCCGTCAGGATCGGAGTAGCCGGAGCGGAAGGAATGTTCTTCTCGGCAAAGACGTACTCACGGCCGTCGGTGTCCTCGCGACGGACCAGATCCTCGGCAGCCACACCGCACTTGCGGGCGAAGCCCTGGGCGGCCTTGGTGGCGTTACCGTCAGCGTCGAAGGCGATGTTGGCCGCAGGGCCACGCTTGACCTCGTGAACCTCATCGGTCGCAGTGGCGACGTTGGCCACGAGCGCAGCCAGACGACGCGGACTCGAGATCACGCGGACCTCGCCATGGGCCAGACCGGCCTCGTCGAGGCCCTTGGCGATCATGGTGCCAAGCTGCTTGACAGCATTGTTCAGCGGTGCGGAGGGCATTTCCTCCGTACCGATCTCAAACAGGAAATCCTTAGCGTCTGCCATGGCTTACGCCACCTCGCCTTCCTGGTCGGCATTCTCGTTGACTCCGGCGACCTCGGCCATATAGGCCTCGCAGCACGCCTTGGCGACGGCGCGGACGCGCAGGATGTAGTTGGCACGCTCGACCGCGGACAGGGCGCCGCGGGCATCGAGCAGGTTGAAAGCGTGGCTGCACTTCATGACACAGTCATACGCTGGCAGCGGCAGCTTGCGCTCCAGGCAGGAATGGCACTCGGCCTCGTAGTCGTCAAACTTCTGACGCATCATCTCGACGTTGGCGACCTCAAAGTTATAAGCACTGAACTCGCGCTCGTTCTCGAGGAACACGTCGCCATAGGTCATGGGCGTACCGTCGGGCAGGTAGCTCCACACCAGGTCGTAAACGGAGTTGACGCCCTGGGCATACATGGCGATACGCTCCAGGCCATAGGTGATCTCGACGGGCACGGGGTCGACCTCGATGCCGCCCACCTGCTGGAAGTACGTAAACTGCGTGACCTCCATGCCGTTGAGCCAAACCTCCCAGCCAAGGCCCCAGGCGCCCAGGGTTGGGCTCTCCCAGTCATCCTCGACAAAGCGGACGTCATGGTCGTTGGGGTCCAGGCCAATGGCGGCCAGCGAACCCAGGTAGAGCTCCTGGGCGTTGACCGGCGAGGGCTTGATGAGCACCTGGAACTGATAGTAGTGCTGCAGGCGGTTAGGGTTCTCGCCGTAGCGGCCGTCGGCGGGACGGCGGCAGGGCTGCGCATAGCAGGTGCGCCACTCGGCGGGACCGAGCGAGCGCAGCGTGGTCGCGGTATGGAAGGTACCGGCACCGACCTCGGAGTCATAGGGCTGCATAATGACGCAGCCCTGCTCGCCCCAGTACTGCTGGAGGCGCAGGATGATGTCTTGGAAGGAAAGCGATGAAGCGTTCATGCCTCTAATATCCCCTCGTCGAAACGATTACACGGTTAGGTACTGTACTATAGCGGTTTTTAGTCGATAGCGCCGATGCGGTTGAGCGGCCAGTAGCGCACAAGCGCCACAGCGATCAAATCAGAGCGATCGACGGGACCAAAGTAGCGCGAGTCGGCAGAGTTTTCGCGGTTGTCGCCCATCACCCACAAGCACCCGTCGGGAACGGTGTAGGGATAACTCACCTGGGCGCCAGGCGCTTGGACCGAAAGCGGCCAGCTCATGCCGGTCGTATAGTCCTCATCGAGCGCCTGGCCGTCAACGACCACGCGACCGTCCTGCAAATCGACCGTCTGGCCGGCCGTGGCGATAACGCGCTTGACAAGAACATCGTGCTCGGAGGTGCCATCGGGGTTGTGAAACACCACGATATCGCCCTGCTTGACGGGCTGGCCGAGCTCAAGGCTCACCTTTTGCGCCAAGATCTGGTCGCCAATCTCGATCGTGGACTCCATGGAGCCGGTGGGCACCACAAAGGGCTCGACCACAAAGGTGCGGATCAGGAAGGTGGCCACGAGCGCGATTGCGATGACCGCGATCCACTCAAAGGCGCCCCTCAACGCGGAATGCTGCGATGGAACCATTCTCACTCCTCGCTCTGCGAATACGAAGCGTCCAGAATCTCCTGCGCGTATGCGCGCTCCTGGGGCGTAAGCCGCGCCGTCTCGATCAGATCGGGACGCCAACGACAAGTGCGCTCGATGGCATTCTTGCGGCGCCAGGCATCGACCTTAGCGTGATCTCCGCTCACGAGCACCGGAGGCACACCCTGGCCATTGAACTCAGCGGGGCGGGTGTACTGCGCATACTCGAGCAGGCCTCCGTCCTCGGCGGTCGAGAACGACTCGTCGACGTTGCTCATCTCGTCGCCCAGGGCGCCGGGAATCAGGCGTACGACGGCATCGGCAACGACCATAGCGGGAAGCTCGCCGCCCGTGAGCACGTAATCGCCGATCGACAGGCGCTCGTCGGCATACGCATAGGCACGCTCGTCGACACCTTCGTAACGGCTGCACACAAACAGCAGGCGCTCGCTTTTGAGCAGGCGCTCGGCCACATGCTGCGTAAAAGGCTCGCCGCACGGGGTGAAGAACACCACCGTCGGCTTGGGGCCCTCCGCGCTAATGGCCTCGATGGCCTCGGCGATAGGCTCGACCTTCATGAGCATGCCCTGCCCGCCGCCGTACGGCTCGTCATCGACGGTACGATGGCGGTCGTGCGTCCAGTCGCGCAGGTTATACGCCTTAAAATCAAAAAGGCCGGCCTTGCGGGCGCGGCCCAAAATCGATGTGGACATGACGGGCTCAAACATCTCGGGAAAGACCGAAAGGGTCTCAATCAGCATGTTGTCCTCCCTACTTGTCCATATCGATCAAGCCATCCATCACGTGGACGGAAATTGTTCCTGCATCGGGAAGATCGAGCACGACCCGCTCGATCACGGGAATCAGTACCTCGCCGTACCGATCGCCTTCGACAACCCAAACATCGTTGGCAGGCGTCGACATGATCTCGACAATCGTGCCGAGCGAACCGAAGCGCTCGTCGACCACCTCGCGACCCATCAGGTCGGTATAGGCGGCGTCGAGCGAATCGAGCTCAAAGTCGTCACGATTTGCCAGCACATAGCATCCCGTGATGCCCTCGGCGGCCGTCAAGTCGTCAATGCCCTCAAACGAGACCAGATCGCCATCGCCCGTATCGGTGACGGACACGACCGTGCAAAAGCGGTCGCGCTTGAGCGCCGGCGGCGTCAGGGCGACGCGCATACCCGGCTCTAATACAGAAGGAAGCCCCCGCAGCGGCTGCGCGAGGACCTCCCCCTTCCTTCCGTGCGGCTTGACCACACGGGCGATGTTTTTGTACTGGGACCTCAAGGTCCTAGCCCAGAACCTCTACCTCGACAGCAGTGTCGAGGCGAGCGGCCAGTGCACGGGCGAGCGTGCGAATGGCCTTGATGGTACGGCCACGACGGCCGATGACCTTAGCGACGTCATCCTCGGCGACAGAAACCTCAATCGTAGAGGCGTCATCACCATCAATGACCTCAAGGCTCACGGAATCCGGGTCGTCGACGATCTGAACAACGAGATATTCGACGAGATCGGCGATGCGATCTGAGAGCATTGCCTCACCCTCGAGCTGTGCAGCGTCAACCTCAGGCACGATTTACTCCTCGGCGCCCTCAGCGGCCTCAGCGGCAGCCTTAGCGGCCTCGGCCTCTTTGGCGAGCTGCTTCTTGGACTTCTTGACGACGGTCTCGGTCTTCTCGCCCTCGTTGGCGGCCTTGACCAGAGCGGCGACGGCGTCGGTGAGCTGAGCGCCCTTGGACTGCCAGTCGGCGATCTTCTCGAGGTCGAGGTTGATGGTCTTGGGGGCGGTCATCGGGTTGTAGCGGCCAACCTCCTCGATGATACGACCGTCACGCGGGGCGCGGGAATCGGCGACGACGACACGGTAGTACGGACGCTTCTTAGCGCCGTGACGAGCAAGGCGAATCTTGACTGCCAAAGGAAACTCCTCCAACCAAGCAGCTTTAGGCTGCAACTACAAACAAACAGTTGAACATAATACGCCATCGACGCGGGCAGGTGAAGTCCGTGAGACCAACTTCTTCGGTGTAGTCGAGGGCAAATCCATATCTTAGACAAGAATTCGGGATTTGCAAGCACATACACGCACCCCACATGAGCTGCGCGGTATACTCATGACATGGAAAGACGCGAACATACATACGGTTATGAGGATGCCATGAGCGTCACGCCGCCTCCCTGGACGGGTCCGGCGGTGGGCCTCATGGACCTCGATGCGTTTTTTGCGAGCGTGGAGATGCTCGATCATCCCGAATGGCGCGGAAAGCCACTCATCGTGGGCGGAGACGCCGATTCGCGTGGCGTCGTGTCCACGTGTTCGTATGAGGCGCGCCGCTTTGGCGTGCACTCTGCCATGGCCTCGGCCGAGGCGCGGCGCTTGTGCCCGCAAGCCATTTGGACGCACGGGCACTTTGATCGCTACCGCGAGGTGAGCGCGCAGGTCATGGCGATTCTTGCCGAGGAGACGCCGCGCGTTGAGCGCGTATCCATCGACGAAGCCTTTATCGATATCACACCGGGTCGCTTTGCGCCCGAGGACCCACTGCTGGTTGCACGGCGTATAAGCGACCGTGTGGCAGCGCTGGGAGTGACGTGCTCCATTGGCGTGGGCTGCAACAAGACGGTCGCAAAGATCGCAAGCGAGCGGGATAAGCCGTTTGGGCTGACCATCGTGCGCCCCGGAACCGAGCAGCGCTTTTTGGCCGCGCTGCCGGTATCTGCCATGAGCGGCATCGGGCGCTCGGCCGAGGAGCGACTGCGCCGTATGCGCATCTACACGCTCGGCGAGCTGTCACGCGCGCCGGAATCCACCTTGGCCTCTATTTTTGGCGTCAACGGCGAACGTATGCGTCAGCGTGCGCTGGGACTTGAAATCTCCGAAGTCACGAGTCTCGATGAAGAGCGCGAGGTCAAGTCGGTCAGCAATGAACGCACCTTTGCTAAAGATTTGACTGAGCGTGGGGATATTGAGGCGGCGATTGCGCTGCTGGGCGAGTCAGTGGGACGCCGCCTGCGCCGTCAGGGACTAACGGGCGCCACGGTGACGCTCAAGCTCAAGTATTCGTATGGAAACGGTCGCTCGGCACAGCGCCGGCTGCCTCATCCGACCGACGATGAGAACATCTTCGTGGCGGTTGCACTCGAACTGCTCGACAACATCTGGCAGGAAGGAATGCACGTGCGCTTAGCAGGCATCGGCATGAGCGACTTCGACCACCAAGGCGGCATCCAAACCGACCTGTTCTGCGAGATCGATGACCGCGGAGCCCAATCCAGCGACCGCCGCGACCTCTCCGTCGCCATCGATGCCGTCCGAGACAAGTTCGGCGACACCGCGCTATCCTTCGGCCGCCAATCCCGCTTCAACGATTAACCGCCTTTGGTCAAAAAGAAAGCTGGGCAGGTACGGAAAACCGCAACTGCCCGGCAAAATGCGCGAGGCTAACTAAAAGCCCCGTATCAAATGAGCCACTAGAGGAGGTCGAGGGGGAGCTGGGGGGCGTCACCCCAGAGCTTTTCTAGACGGTAGAAGTCGCGGGCTTCGGGAGTGAAGACGTGAACGACGACCGAGCCGTAGTCCATGAGCATCCAGGTCTTCTGCTCGCGGCCCTCGATGGAGAACGGATGCTCGCCGCAAGCCGCGGCGACCTTCTCCTCGATCTCGTCGACGATAGAATCGACCTGGCGGTTGTTGGTACCGGTGGCAAGCACAAAGTAGTCGCACACGTCGGAAAGCTCGGTCAGGTCGAGCACCTGCACGTCCTCGCCCTTCTTGTCGTAGGCGGCCTGCGCGGCGGCGCGGGCGACATCCTCGGCGGCGACACCGCTCGCGGACAGCGAGGCGGCGGTGCGGTCGGACGTGGCAACGAAACTCTTGTGCTCCACACCTTCAAGAATCTGCTCGTCAGTCATGGTCTCATCGGCCATGGAATACCTCTTTCTAGACACACCCGAGCTAGCGCAGCTGGGCGTAATGGTTGTAAATCGTAATAGCCGTGGGATAAAGATAGCGCCCGGACTGGATCACATAGACCAGACCCTGCGCAAAACAGGAGAAGAACAACTCGTCGAGCGAGGACTTCCCCACCATCTTGCGCAGCGCATGGGCATAGTCGCCGTGGCGGTTGGGCTCGATGGCATCTGCCACAAAGACCACCATATCGAGCGGCGTCATGTCGCAAGCACCCACGGTGTGACGGTCGACAGCCTGAAAGACTGCCGGCGACAGCTCGGGAAAAAGCTGCGGAAGCTCATAGGCGGCAACAGGGCCATGCAAAAGCGGCGTCGCGGCGGAAGGAGAGCCGGCAACCTTGATGCCATAGTGAAGCGCGCGGGCCACGAGCTCGTCATCGGAAAGCACCTTGTCCCAGTCGTGAATTAAGCCGGCGGCAGCCGCATCAAAGCGGTCAACGCCGTAGACCTCGGCCAGATGAAGTGCGGTCTCGGCAACACCCAGCGAATGCACATAGCGCTTGCGCTTATCTTTCATGCGAACATCGAGCAGCTCTTGAATGCGCTTGAGCAGCGCGCGCTCATCGCCCTCAAACTGATCCTCTACCGACAACGTAGCCCCCATCACTCAAAATCTTCTTGGCCCAAATCGGCATATAGCCTGCGCTTGCGAATGTAGCCGAGCACGGACTCGCTCGTAAGATAGCGCACGCTCATGCCGCGGGCAACTCGCTTACGAATGTTCGTCGAGCTGATCGCCAGCGCCGGAATCTGAATATAGCGCACGTCGAACGGCAGCCCCGACTCTTTGATTCGGGCACGCGCCGTATCGATATCAAAGCCCGGTCGCGTCGCCGCAATAAAGGTAGCAAGCTCAGCAATTCGCTCGGCATCATGCCAGGTCACAATATCAATAATCGCGTCGGCGCCCGTAATAAAGTAGAGCTTTACCTGCGGCGGATAAAAGTCGCGAAGGGCATGAAGCGTATCGGCCGTATAGGTTACGCCCGGACGGTCAATCTCGAACCGGCTCGCCAAAAAAGCCGGATTCGCGGCGGTGGCGAGAACCGTCATGGCATAACGGTCCTCAGCAGGCGTCACCGGTTTGTCGAGTTTAAAGGCAGGAGAGCCGGCCGGCATAAAGAGCACAGCGTCCAAGTCGAGCGACTCGCGCGCCTGCTCGGCAGTCACCAAGTGCCCGTAATGAATCGGGTCGAAGGTGCCGCCCATAATGCCAAGCCGAAACTCTTTGCCCTCTTTTATGGGCAGCTCGGGCAAACCGATTCCACCGCGCAGCGACATGGCTTACTCGCCCTCCGAGGTCTCGGCATCGTCCGCGGCATCCGCCGCATCGACAACCTCGACGCCCTCATCCGGAGCATCGGTCACGTCAAGGGCCTCAACGGCAACGTCCTCGCCAGCGTCCTCGAGCTCCTCGTACTCCGAGAAGTCCTCGGCGCCCTCAAAGTCAAAGGCGCGCTGGCAAATGCGGACCTCGTCGCCCGCACGGCAGCCGGCCTTCTCGAGCGCGTCGTCAACACCCATGCGCGCAAACTTGTGCTGCAGGTAGATGACGGCTTCCTCGTTTTCCCAGTCGGTCTGGATAACCATGCGCTCGATGGCGCGACCGACCACGCGGAAGGCACCGGGCTCTTCCTGAACAATGCGGAAACGCTTCTCGCGCTGCAGGCGACGGCGCTCCCACTCCTCGTCGCGAAGATCGACCGGCTCATCGGAGACCGCCAGCTCGGCGCGCAGCTTAGCCACCTGCTCGCCCACGGCAAGCATCAGCGTGTTGAGGCCGGCGCCCGTCACGGCGGACACGGCAAAGAACATATGTCCATCGTCGAGCGCGGCGCGCTTAAGGTCGGCAATCTTGTCGGCCGTGCCCGGCGCATCGCACTTGTTGGCGACGACGATCTGCGGACGCTCCGAAAGCTCGGCGCCATACTGCTCGAGCTCACGGTTGATGATGCGGTAATCCTCAACCGGGTCGCGATCCTCAAAACCGCCCGTCATGTCGACGACATGCATGATGAGCGCCGTACGCTCGATGTGGCGCAGGAACTGGTGGCCCAAGCCCTTGCCCTCGCTCGCGCCCTCGATGAGGCCGGGGACGTCGGCAACGACATAGGAGTACTCGCCGGCACGCACCATACCCAGGTTGGGCACGAGCGTGGTAAACGGATAGTCGGCGATCTTGGGTCGGGCGGCACTCATGCGCGCGATAAGCGAGGACTTGCCCACCGAGGGGAAGCCCACGAGCGCGGCATCAGCCATGAGCTTCATCTCGAGCTCAATCCAGTGCTCCTCGGCCGGCTCGCCCAGCTGGGCGAATGCGGGCGCGCGGCGCACCGACGTCACAAAGTGCGTATTGCCCAGACCGCCAGCACCGCCGGGCGCCACAACGACGCGCTCGCCATCATGCACCAAGTCGGCAATCTCGAACATCGGGGTCTGCGTCTCGGGGTCGAGCTCGCGCACCACGGTACCCATGGGAACCTTGAGAATAAGGTCCTCGCCGCTCTTACCGTTACGACGGGCACCCTGCCCGTGCGTGCCGCGCTCGGCGCGGAAGTGATGCTTAAAGCGGTAATCGATCAGCGAAGACAGCTGAGCATCGGCCTGGATGACGACATTGCCGCCACGACCGCCGTCGCCGCCATCGGGGCCGCCCTTGGGGACAAATGCCTCGCGCCTAAACGACATGCATCCGGCTCCGCCATCGCCGCCGCACACGTTAATGCGGCTGATATCGGTGAACTGTGACAACAGAATCGCCTCCTACAAAAAGAGGGAGACCCTTGAATCCTAAAACTCAAGTGCCTCCCACATATGTGCTCTATGAAGGGTGAATTACGCGTTCGCGAGCGGGCGTACGCTGACCCTGTGCTTGATACCCTTGTGGAACTCAACGGTACCGTCGACCAGCGCGAACAGCGTGTCGTCCTTGCCACGGCCAACGTTCTCACCCGGGTGGATGTGCGTGCCGTGCTGACGGACGAGAATCGTGCCCGTGGTTACCGTCTGGCCGGCATAGCGCTTCGTGCCAAGGCGCTGACCGCGGGAGTCACGGCCATTACGGGAGGAACCGAGTCCTTTTTTGTGTGCCATTGTGTATACCTACTCTTTCGTTACGAGTGTAATCTACTCGGCGACGGGAGCCTCGGCAACAGCCTCGGCCTCTGCCTTGACAGCCTTCTTGGCGCGGGACGTAGCCTGGACCTTCACGATCTTCAGCTTGGTGAGCTGCTGACGGTGACCCTTCAGACGACGATAGCGCTTACGCTTGTGGAACTTGAAGACCAGCTGCTTCTCGCCCTTGAACTGCTCAACGATCTGAGCGGTAACCTTGGCCTTGGCCAGCTTGTCGGGATCGGTGACGATCTTTTTACCATCGTTGAGGAAGATGACCGGCAGGGTGACCTTGTCGCCCTCATTGCCCTCGATCTTCTCGACGGTGATGACATCGTCGGTGGCGACCTTGTACTGCTTGCCGCCCGTGTTAACGATTGCGTACATGTTTACTTGCCCTTCATGCATCAGTTAGTGCAACAGCCGAATATAGTAGCAGGCGAAAATACCCCCGTCAACGAGTATGTGGAGCAAATCCACAAGTTCGCACAGGTATGGGGCTGACGAGTCGGCCCTCGTCGTCCTCGCATGCTTGATTCTGACGCTCGACATCGTAGGAGCAGATGGTCACGAGGTCTTGCATACCAGTGGAAACAATAGGTGCATCCACGCCCGGGGTCAAGCCCTGCAACAAAACATCAGCAGCGGAAAGCAAAATTTCCGGACGCATGGAGCCCTCGTTGTCGGCATGGGTGTCGAGCATGAGCACCAAATGGTCAGGGCGCTCCCCCGCCGTGAGCTCATAGCCCACGAGCGTGTGATCCAAATCCAAGCGCTTGCTCTTTTTGCCGCGCGCGTAGTCGATGCCATGGTCCGCGCGCAGCGTGTCGATCGCACGACGCACCTCGTCGGCGCTTACGGGCGCCTCGGGATCCAAGTGCAGGTCGATGCGATACGACAGACGCGTGAGCTGCGCCGTCAACGCCGGCGTGCGCACGTCGATGTACGCCGCCTCGATGGGCGCCAGATCGGCCGGAGACGCCGCAGCCAGGCGCCCAAACGCCTCGTCGAGCGCCACGAACTCGGTCATAAACAGGTCATACCACTCGCAGGTCGACGACGTACCCACCGGTAGCGCCGAAGAGAAGCCCACGCGCATGTGCGGAGAGAAGCCCTGTGTGACGGCATAGGGAAGTCCCGCGCGGCGCACGATGCGCTCAATGGTATGGATTACTTCGAGATGGCCCAGGTACTTAAGGCGATCGCGCTTGCCATAGCGAACACGAAGTCTAAAGAGCGTGGGGTTGTCGGTCAGGCGCTCACTCATGCGCGATCACCCATCAATACATTCTTGGCGTGAAGCGTGGGGCAGATTCCGCAGCCGGTGCACGACGTGCGGGTGCAGTCGGGAGTCGTGACGCCCTCGAGCGAGCGACGGTACTCGCGCTCGAGGAAGCCGCGCGTGCAGCCGGGGCTCACATGCTCCCACGGTAGGCGCCAGTCCAACTCGTAGGGCAGGTGCACGAGCTCATTGAGGTCGATGCCGTTTTTGGCAGCAGCCTCCTTCCAGTTATCGAGCGAGAAATGCTCTACCCAAGCGTCAAAGCGAGAGCCCGCGCGCCAAGCATCGATGATGACGGGCGTCATGTCACGACCGGCGCGGGACAGCGCGGCCTCGATGAGCGAGGTCTCGGCATCGTGGTAATGCACGCGGACGGCACGGTTGCGAACGCTCGTGACAAGCAGCTTCTGGCGGCGCTTGACGTCGTCGTAGTCGAGCTGCGGGCACCACTGGAACGGCGTGGCAGCCTTGGGAATAAAGACCGAAACCGAGATGGACACCGAGATCGAGCCGCGACGAGCCTTGGGCACCACGGAACGACCGAGCTCCAGCACGTGATCGGCCAGATTGGCGATGGCCACGATGTCCTCGTCGCGCTCGCCGGGAAGGCCCATCATAAAGTAGAGCTTCATGCGGTTCCAGCCGGCCTCGAAGGCTGCCTTGGCCGCACGGTCCAGGTCCTCCTCGGTCACGTTCTTGTTAATGATGTCGCGCATGCGCTGGCTGCCGGCCTCGGGCGCGAACGTCAGGCCGCCCTTCTTTTCGCCGGCGACCGACTCGGCCATATCCACGCCAAACGAATCCAGGCGCTGCGACGGAATAGACACGCGAATACCCGTATCCTCCAGGCGGCGGTTGAGCCTGCCGAGCACGTCGCGAATGCAGGAGTGGTCGGTCGTGGAGAGCGAGGTCAGCGACACCTCGTCATAGCCGGTCTTTTCCAGACCCTGAATCACCGACGAGACGATCTGGTCGGCCGAGCGCTCGCGCACCGGGCGATACGTCATGCCGGCCTGACAAAAACGACAGCCGCGGGCGCAGCCGCGCAGGATCTCGATAGACAGGCGGTCGTGAACCAGCTGCGCATAGGGCACGCACGACTGCGACAGCGGATTCGTGGCGCCGAAATCCTCGACGACGCGCTTGTAGACCACGGTCGGCGCATCCTTGCCCTCACGCGGCACGGTGTAGCCATGCGGCGAGCAGGGCTCGTCGTGACGAACCTCATAGAGCGACGGCACGTAGTTGCCGGCAATGGATGCAAGCTGCTCAACAATCTGCTCGCGCGGGACTCCTTCGTCGCGCAGGCGGCGATGCAGCTGGCAGGTCTCGAGCAGCGATTCCTCGCCCTCGCCGATGAGGATGGCATCGAAGAAGGCCGCGTACGGCTCGGGGTTGTACACCGAAGGACCACCGGCGATGATAATGGGGTCGTCCTCGGTGCGGTCGGCCGCCAACAGCGGAATGCCAGCGAGGTCGAGAGCCTCGAGGAAGTTCGTCACCGCCATCTCATGCGGCACATGCAGACCGACGATATCAAACGAAGCGACCGGCGCTGCACCCTCGAGCGACAACAGCGGAATACCCGCCTCGCGCATGGCGTCACCCATATCGGGCCACGGCACATAGCCGCGCTCACAGGAGATGCCCTCGGCCTGGTTAAGGATGTTGTAGAGGATGGCGATGCCCTGGTTGGGCAGACCAACCTCGTACACATCCGGGTAGATCAGGCAGCAACGGTAGTCGGCATCGGCCTTGGAAAGCGTGCCCCACTCGTGATCGATATAGCGACTCGGCTTCTCGACCTTGGCGAGCAACGGCTCAATTAAATGAAAACAGTCTTGGTATGCAACGCGCAACGGAAAACCCCTAAGCAGCGAGATCTGATGCGTCCTGATAGGACGCCATAGGACGGGTAGCGCCCGCGACCGTGGTCACCAGATCGCGAACGCGGGAGAACGTGGCAGTGACCACCTCGTTGGCACGGCTGTAGTCGACATCGCGCTCGTAGAGCGAAACGAGCGCACGGCCCATGCCATAGGTGCCCGCGGCAGCAGTGAGCGCCTTGACGGCAAACCCAATATGCGGCGTCTGCTTGACGAGCGCGCGGGTGACCGCGCGGATCACAAGACCGCCGGCAAGCACGCCGGCGACCTCGTAGCCGCGCTCGGGCTTAATGCCGCGTCCAAAGACGGCAGCGAGCTCAAAGAGCATGCCCACCTGCGCCAGCGCCATAACGGGATAATCGGCGCCCGGCAAAAACACCAAAGCCCCGGTCGCCATATTGGTGAGCGCACACGAGGTGATGATGCGGTTGGCCGCCGCGATGCGCATGAAGGCAAAGTTCGCCGCAAAAGCCGTTTCCTTGTCCGTGCGATCGAGAATCCAGCGGGCAAGCGTCTCGAGCAGATACGTCTTATCGGTTGCCGCTACCACGCCAAGCATGGGCGTGGACTCCTCGATAAACGGCACCTCCACAGCAGACTCGGCAAGCACGCACACGGGCGCGCCGGCGATCACGAGCTCCTGCACGGCACTCTCCAAGCGGTCGGAACCACACGAGAGCACCAGCACCACATCGGTATCGGTCTTTGGAGCAATTCGCTCCTCCCCCAGACGCTCGACGCGCACAATGCCCGAGGTCGTCTGCGGCACAAAGGCATCACGCACCGTCTCGGCCAGAAAGCGCGAGGCGGACGAATCCAGATAGACCGAGACGCGCACCGGCGTATCGGAATCCTTCTTAACGGACGCGCCCATCTTAAAAGCGCGGGTCAGCTTATCTACGGGAATTTTCATAGCAAACCCCTCCAGCGGTTACGCGGCGCCCGAACGATGCCGCCATATGGATTGTACGATACCCACCGTCAGCAGCTGAATCATCATCGAAGACGAACCGAAGCTAATAAACGGTAGCGGAATACCGGTAATCGGCATCATGCCGATGCACATGCCGATGTTTTCGAAGGTCTGGAACGCCCACATGCCAACGATGCCAACACACGAAAGACGCAAAAACAGGGACTCGCATTTAAAGGCGACGCGAATCGTCGAAAAGATCAACAGCACGTAGAGGCACAGGAGCAAAAAGGAACCGCAAAAGCCAAAGGTCTCGGACAGGAAGGCGAAGACGAAGTCGGTGTGGAACTCAGGCAGAAAGCCGCCGGCCGACTGCGTCGCATGGCCCAAACCCTTACCAAAGAAGCCGCCCGAGCCAACGGCGATTAGCGACTGCTGCAGGTTGTAGGCATCGTCCGAATCGGCATTATCGGGGTCGATAAAGACCGTCAGACGGTTCATCTGGTACTGCTTGATGAGCACATCGTGGCCGAGCAACGAATCAAAGACCGAATCAAGCGCCAGAACGAGGGCCACCAGGCCCACGAGCAGGGCCAGGGTCGACAGCACCCATTCGCGGCGTGCACCGCTCATACAGATGACGATGGCGCCCGAGACCAGCACGACCAGGCCCGAGCCCAGGTCGCCCATGGCAACGACGGCCAAAAACGGGATGGACAGCATGCCGCAGAGCTTGACGTAGTCGCGAACGGTATCGATGCGGCCGTTATACTGCGAGCCAAGCGTGGCGATAAAGAAGATGGTGATGAGCTTGGCAAGCTCGACCGGCTGGAATGTCAAGCCGATACCGGGAATCTTGATCCAGCCTGTCATGCCCAGACCGCCCGTATAGGACAGACCCGGAATCTTGGGCGAGAAGATCACGATCAGGTCGATGACGAGCAACGCCGTCGAAAAATTGGAAATACCGCGCAGATCGGTACGCCAGACGAGCACCGCAAGCACCGCGCCAATGCCAATGCCCAGCAGGTGGCGCGAGAATGAGGCGTCGGCCTTAAACTGTGACGCCGACCAAATAATGATGGCGCCATAGGCAACGAGCGCGACGGTAGCCAGCAGCACACCGATATGCACCTTTTGGCGAAACGTACCGCGCGAGGCCGAAAGTTGCTTGTTGACGCGGTCCAGGCTGCTGCGAGAGCCGGTCTTGGTTGAACGGAACAGATCCGCCGGAGAAAAATCCATCGCAACCTCCTATCGAACCGAAGAATCGCCCGAGGCCGAAGAGGTATCGGGCTCGTCATAAATCACGCCGAGCACGTCGCGCACGACATGCATCGCGGTATCCGAACCACCGCCGCCCTGCTCCAGGACAGTAGCGATGACATACTTGGGATCATCGGCCGGTGCATAGGCGCAGAACCACGCGTATTCGTCCTCGCCGCTTTTCTCGCCCGTGCCCGACTTGCCGTACACCTGCGGCGTCAGGGTGCCAAAGTGAGCCGCCAGGGACGTCGATGCCGTGTAAATCACGTCGTGCATGCCGTTGCGAACAAGAGTCAAATCCGAATCGCTGTTGATCTTGGCCTCCAGGCGCTTCTTCTTGCCCTTGCCGTTGTACTTATAGGCATCGCCGTCGCCATCGCGCGACACGGCAGACAAAAACACGTGAGGCACGTACTGTTTGCCGCCGTTGGCAAGACCCATATAGGCGCACGCCATCTGCAGGGGCGTCACCAAGATGTCGCCTTGGCCGATGGCAATGTTGGTCATATCGCCGGCATTCCACTTGCGGTCCTCGGCAGAGGCGTCGGTAAAGTACGACTCTTTCCACTCGGCATCGGGAATACGGCCCGCGCCCTCACTCGGCAGATCGATACCGCAGGTCTTGCCTAGGCCCCAGCGACGAAAGACCTCCTGCAGGCCCTCGGAATGTTGCTCGTCATAAAAGAAGGCCTTGCCCATGTCGTAGAAGACGGGGTCGCACGAGTTGGCGATACCCGACTGCAGCGTCATGGTGCCGTGGCCAGACGTCAGCCAGCAGCGCTTGCCCCAAGCCTTGCCCAGGCCCGTCCAATAGCCCGTGCAGTTGGTTGTCTGCGTTGAAGTGTAGGTTCCAAACTCAAGACCGGCCAGTGCCGAGAGCGGCTTGATGGTCGAGGCCGACATGTACTGTCCGCTAATGGCGCGGTTGAGCAGCGGGTGCGAACCCTTGTCATCATTGAGCTCGGTCCACACGTCATTTGAGACGCCGCCGATAAAGACGGACGGATCGAACTTGGGCTCGCTCGCCATGCCCAGGATCTCGCCATTGTTGGGATCGAGACACACCACAGCGCCGTTGCCGGCATTGCTGTAGCCAGTGGTCTTGGCAAGCTCGATGGCGCTCGCCAGCGCCGTCTCACAGGCCTGTTGGATCTTAAGGTCGAGCGTGAGCTTAATGTCGGAGCCGGCCTTGGCGGGCACGGCGCCGGCCTGACCGGTCACATTGCCCGAGGCATCGACCTTGACGGTCTGCTCGCCACGAATACCCTGCAGCAGGTTTTCGTAGTAGCTCTCAACACCCGCCTGGCCCACGATATCGCCCGACTGGTACGTAATCCGGCCAGCAGAAGCATCATCATCACCAGAGGTTTTCTTATTCTGGGCCTCGAGCTGCTCGGAGGTAATGGTGCCGGTATAGCCCAAGATATGGCATGCCGTCTCGCCATATGGATACTGGCGCTCGGTACGCTCGGCAATCTTGACGCCCGGGAACTCGCCGGCGTGCTCCTGAATATAGGCAACCGTGGAGCGACGGACGTCCGTCGCGATGGTATGCAGGCTCTGGGCGCCCTCGGAATTGTCCTGAATATTGCGCAGCACCGCCACGTAGGGCATACCGAGCACGTTGGCAAGATGGCGAACCAGAACCTCATCCTCGGCAAGGTCGCGGTAGGCCACGACAGCAAGTGAGGGACGGTTCTGGACAAGCGCCACGCCATTGCGGTCGAGGATGCGGCCGCGCACAGCGGGTGTGGTAACGGTGCGCGTCTGATTGCTATTAGCCTGCTTTTCGTAATAGTCCGACGAGACCATCTGCATGCCCCACAGCTTGACGGCAAGCGCCGCGAACATCGCGCCCGCACCCGTGGTGAGGATGGAGAAGCGGCCCTTAAAGGCGGTCGCCGCGGTATTGCCCTCGCCCTCGGTGGCGCGCGGGGCCGTCCCATGCTGCGTATCGTATGTAAAACGAGAATCGCCGCGACGCATAATGACCAGTGCGACCACGATGGCCACAACCAGCACGATACCGGCGATAATAACCGTCATCTGGGAAGACATCTACGAGCCTCCCCTATTTGAGCTTACGGGTCTTGGGCTTAAAGCGCATGCCCGTCTGGCGTCCGCCACGTGCGGAGAATCCATAACCGGACTGCGGCACGACGCCGGACATCAAAAACGGAATGGCAACCAGACCCGTCAGGATCGAAGACGGCAGCGCATGGCCGAAAATCGCCACGACAAAGCTCGTCTCCAAACCCATAAACAGCAAGATGATGCTGTAGATCACATTAATGACGAACGCGAAGGCGCCCACCGTGATGCCGCGCGCACTCGGGGCACCGCCCGTCTGACCGGCAGCGCTATGCACCAGGGCAAAAGAACCCACGGTCAGCAGGAGCGACATAACGCCCACCGGCACGGCAGCGGAAAGGTCATAGAACAAGCCGCTGCAAAAACCGCACACGACGGCACGGGTCGGGTCGCCCGAGAACACGCTTAGGCACACCAGGATAATCATAAAGTTGACGCGACCGCCCGCAATGGAGATCTGCGGTGCCAGGCCTGCCTGCAGCAGCACGCACACAATGGCGGCGATTACAAACGTGCGGGAGCTCATCCCCTGCTCGTGTAGATCCATGGACATGCCCCCTATTCGCTCGAGCCGGAATCGGTCGTCTCGGACGTGTCGGAACTGTCATCCGGGCTCTCGTCCTTCGTCTTGGTCGCAGCATCGCGCGACGTTCCCTGCGGCGTGCCGTTGGCCGTGTTCACGTCCTCATCCGAGGCCGACTGTTCGTCGGTCAGCGAGGTAATGACCAGCACTTCCTCGTTGTTCTCGGCCGTCGTCTGGGCGCGCACCACAATGGTGTAGTACACGTCGTTAGCCGATTTCTCAACAGACGAGACGGTGCCGAGCGGTAGACCCTTGGGGAACACACCGCCAATGCCCGAGGTCACGATGATGTCGCCAACCTTAACGTCGGAATCGACGCTCACGTACTCAAGACGCAGCGTGCCGTCAGCCTGACCCTGCAGCATGCCCTGGGCGCGCGTGTCCTGCACCATAGCGGACACGCCCGAGTTCTCATCGCCAATCAGGCGCACGGTGGACGTCTTGGCCGAGACCTCGATAATCTGGCCTATGACACCGGCAGAACTCGTCACAGGCATGTTGATGGTAAGACCGTCGGCAGAACCCTTATCGATGGTGACGGTCGAGGTCCAGGCATCGCCCGAAGCGCCGACGATACGAGCTGCGGTTGATTTGAGGTTGTAGGTCGACTGCAGGCCGACCAGCCCCTCCAGTCGCTCGGCGGTCTTTTGAGCCTCGGAGAGCTCGGCAACCTTAGAGGTCAGTTCCTCGTTTTGCTTCTTAAGCTCGTCAAGCGTGTCCTGCGACGCCGTAAGGTTAGAGAACACGTTACCGATCGCATTGAAGGGAGCCGCCACAGCCGAGCCCACAAAGCGCACCGGCGAGGTAATCGTCGTCACGCCCGAGCGCACGGCATGAATCGGTCCTGCCTCGCCCTCGCGGATGTAAAACGTGAGCAGCAACACCGAAATCAGGCTGAAAACAATCAACGGGCGCATACCATTTGATTGTCGCTTGGTATTCAGATTTGTGGAGAAACCCGAAGATCGTGCCAAATGGAATCCACCTTTTGGAAATTAAGCATTGGTCTGGACGAAGCCGCCATCAAACGCATTGGCCTCGAGCACGCGGGCACAGCCGTTAACAACGTTATCGAGCGCCGTGGGGCTGACGTTGACCGAAACGCCGGTCTCATCGCGCAGGCGCACATCGAGACCGCGCAGCAGCGCGCCGCCACCGGTCAGCAAAATGCCATAGTACATAAGGTCCGAGGCAAGATCGGGAGGCGTAGCGTCGAGTGCGTCCTTGACGGCCTTGGCCATCTCGTCGAGCGGCTTGTTGAGTGCGCGACGAATCTCCTCGCTCTCGATGCGCACGGTCTTGGGCAGACCGGTGATCACGTCGCGGCCGTTGACCTCGACGTCGAGCTCATCCTTGAGCGGCACGGCGGAGCCGACCTTGATCTTGATGTCCTCTGCCGTACGCTCGCCGATGGCCAGGTTGTAGGCATCACGAACGTGCGTGAGGATGGCCTGATCGAACTCGTCGCCGGCAATACGGATGGACTGCGAGACGACGATGCCGCCCATAGCGATAACGGCAACCTCGGTGGTACCGCCACCGATGTCGATGACCATGGAGCCGGTGGGTTCCTCGACGGGCAGGTCGGCGCCGATGGCAGCCGCCATGGGCTCTTCGATCAGATAGGCCTGGCGGGCACCGGCCTGGATCGTGGCCTCAAAGACAGCGCGCTTCTCGACCGACGTGACACCGGAGGGAACGCAGACGACAACACGCGGACGCGGAGTCCACGGATAGCGCTTCTCGGACGCCTTGTCGATAAAGTAGCGAAGCATGGCCTCGGTAACATCGAAGTCGGCGATGACGCCGTCCTTCAGGGGACGAACGGCCACGATGTTGCCGGGCGTACGGCCGAGCATGCGCTTTGCCTCGATACCGACCGCCAAGATGCGCTCGTCGTTCTTGTCGATGGCGACAACAGAGGGCTCGCGAATGACGATGCCCTTGCCGCGCACGGAGACAAGCGTATTGGCGGTGCCGAGGTCGATGGCAAGATCGCCCGCATAGCTACCGAAGAACATATCCATCAAAGAAAACAACGCAACTCCTGATGTGTTGGATGATTGCTGGAAAACTACTAGCTCATCATACTAGCGCAAGCCCGGCGCCTCACTTGCGGTGAAGCGCCGGGCAAAGCTAAATCCCATAAGGTCACTACTGGTTGTCAGCAGCCGAGAAATCCATATCAAGCGAAGAAACGGCCCAGCCGATATGGTTGTCGGAGCGCACGAATTTGACGGTGTACTCCTGCTCGCCGCCCTTGGACAGCGATGCCTTCACCTTGGCGGTCGTCTCGGTCATGGACTGATCCATGCCCTCGACGGACACGGTGGCACCCTGCGGAATCGAGGAGATGATCATCGACTTAGCGTCCTCGGACAGGCTCGAGGCCAGGCAAGACTCGGCCTTTGCGGCGTCACCGTCGCCGGCAGCCTGGAACAGATCGGTAACGACAGACTCCTGAGACGGGAAGCCAAAGCCGCGCGTGTAGGCAAAGCCCAGACCGCCCGCGGCGATCAAAATGAGCAGAAGCAGCACGATGAAGACTTTAAGACCCGTGTGGCGATGGCGACGACGGACCTTGGCCTGCTTACGATCCTGACGGTCCTGCTGGACCATCTCGGACTCGGACAGCGTAAAGAAGCCGGTGTCCGAGGGATCGGGCATAAACTGACCGGTCGCGCCCGTAGGATCGAGCGGATCGACGGCAGGAGCGTCCATCGCGGGCGCCGGAGCCGTGGCCATAGCCGTCTGGGCAGACAGCGCGGCAAGCGAATCGTGCACGCGGGCAAGCTCATCGGCCTGCTCGGAGGTGAGCTGGTAGATGCCATCGGCAGTAGCGGCGTTAAAGGCGTCGAGTGCGTCGGAGGGACGGCCGGCGGCAGAAAGCGCCTGACCCATGCCGGCGTTGAGCGCACGCGTGTCGTCGCGGGGGCCGGCAAAGTCGATAGCCGTGCGGTAGGTCTCCACGGCATCCGCCGGACGGCCGAGCTTAATGAAGCAACGACCGAGCTCGCCGAGTGCGGCGGCAGGAGCCGGATTGGCGCCGTCGATGGCAGCCTGACGGAAGGCAGTTCCTGCGTTGGCATAGTCGCCCGACTGGAACAGCGCATTGCCCAGGCCCAGATAGGCCTTGAACGGCGTGGCATAGGAAGCATCCTGCGTAGCAGCAGAGAACGCCTGAGCGGCCGTCGTGTAGTCGCCCACGGCGGCAAGCGCCTTGCCGCGGTTGGTGAGCAGCGCGCCGCGCTTGCCGTAGGTGCCGTCGTTGAGGGCGGCGGCATAGGCCTCGGCGGCCTCGGCATACATGCCCAGGTGCATCAAGGCGTTGCCACGAAGGTGATCTGCCTCGCCCATAATCTCATCGGGAGTCTTTGCCGCCCCAAGCATCTGGGCTGCAGCGGAAAAATCACCCGCGCGGCAAGCGGCGCGGCCCTGTTGGATCAGCTGGCTATTCAAGGAAGTCCCCTTTACTCGTGAACGATCTCGACATGGACGATCTCGTCGCCGGCACGCAGCTGCGAAATCACATCGAGACCCTCGACCGTGGTACCAAAGACGGTGTAACCGGAATCGAGGTTATGCTGGGCACCCAGGCAGAAGTAAAACTGCGAACCCGCGGAATCGGGGTCCATGGAGCGTGCCATGGCAAGGGCACCATCAACATGGCTGTTGCGCGGATTGGTGGCAAACTCGCCCTTGATGCAGTAGCCGGGGCCACCGGTACCGGGCATGCCGTCGGGGCCCTCAAGGCCGGCAGCGACGTCGGCGCCGGACATATCGCGGGTATTGGGGTCGCCGCCCTGAATGACAAAGCCGGGCACATAGCGATGGAACTTAAGGCCATCATAGAAACCCATCGTGGAAAGCTCGCAGAAGTTCGCGACATGAATGGGAGCGCCCTCGCCGTCAAACTTGACCTTGATGGTACCCTTCGACGTCTCGATTACGGCGCACTCGTCGCCGACAAGCTGATACTCGGGCGTGTAGAGCTCTTTCTTAAAACCAAACATGTGGTTCCTTCCTCGTGCGTTTAAAGCATATTTGTACGAATTGTAGCAATAAGCACGGGCTTACATCAATTGCGCACGTAGGTTATGCCGACTATGGCGAACTAATTTTAGGAACGCTGCTGCGGCTTCCAGGAACCCACATTGGCGTCGTACTGGTTCAGCGCGCTGTTGCCACCCTGCGCGATGGGCGCCAGGATCTCGCTTTGGTGGGAACTCATCGACTCGCCATCGGGAATGGCCAGCGAGATGTCCCAGCTCTGGCAGATCACGTCGACGCGCTCATACATCCACTCGGCAAGCTGCTTTAAGTGGGCGATGTCATCCGCATAGACCGTATCGTCCTGTACTTTCAGGTTGTTAAGCTCATCTTGCGTCTTTTTTATCTGGTCACGCAGGGCGTAGGCACTCTGCGACAGCTCCTGACGGGTGGACAGCGGCGTTCGGAGATAGCCGTTGTTAAAGGAATCGATGACCTCGCCGATCTGGTCTTCGTCAGCGTAGGACACGATGGTCTGATACAGACCGTCGAGCCTGGTATAGAGCTGATCATCGGTGAGCACGGTTTCTTCCTGGACCACCTCGGCAGAATCGTCCTGCTTGGTATCGTCCTCAGTCGCCTCGCCCTTTTGGCGCGTGGGGAAGGTGGTTTGTGCAGCTTGGCCAAACTGGTCGTAGAAGCCGGGCATAACACCCATGGGATCGGTCGTCACGAACCAATAGGCACCGCCGCAAACGACGGCAAGGACCGCGATGACGATAAGCGGCTTGGGAATATGACGCTTGTGCTTGTGATAGGCGTCCTCGTCGGGGTGCACCTTGCGCTTGGGTTTTTGAGCATCGTCATGCAGGGAAACGGGCATGGGAATATCGACCTTGGGGATACCGAAATCCTTATCAAAAGCCGGCAGCACGCAGGTCTCATTGGGGTCGGCGGCGTCTGAAAGCACCGCAGCGGCAGAGGCCGGCGCATGCGGCACCTCGGTATCGATCTGCTCTTGCGTTAGGCGCGGAAAGCCCGCCGTGCGGCCCGCTGCCAGGTCGGATGCTGCCGCGTCCTCGGAGAGGATACCCGGAGCGGGGCGTCCGCATTTGGGGCACGTACGATCATGCGGAGAAAGACGGGCACCGCAGCCCTCACAGAACACGAACTCGGTGTGCTCCGGACCATCGCCCGGACCCACATAGGCGTTGCAGTAGGGGCAGAACGAGGCGCCGTCCTCGATGGTCTTAAGGCAATGCGGACAGATCACGGCATCCTCTTTTCGAAGCAATTCAAACAATCGAGGTTAGAGCATAACATCGCAACGGCCCCACAGGAGCAAGGCACCAATTCAACATCGCCAGGGCGCGTAGTTACTTCTTCTTTTTGCTTGGCATCGAGACCTTAATGCCCTGGGCCGATTTGGTCACGCGGGAGCGCTTGGCACCGGCGCTCTTCTTTTTCTTGGGTTGGGTCTGCGCCACGCCCTCGAGTGCACGGGCCTCGGCCTCGCGAACGGTGCGAGCTTCGCGGCGCTGCGCCATGTCGGCGGCGACGCGCATGGCAAAACGCTCCGCCGTCGAACCCGTCGAGCTCACCTTACCGCCACCGCGACCCAGGCGGACGCGCACACCGCGGCCAAAACCAGTTGCGGCATGACGACGACGCGGCTTAAGCGAATCCATCATCGTGGCGAGCTTAAAGAACACCGAGCAGGTAAAGGCCACGATGACAGCCAAGATAACCATCTGGCCCATCGACAGGTTGGCAATAGACAGCAGCTCCGGGAATCCGATAACGCCCACCAGGATGCCGGCGACTACAAACACAAAGAGCGCCACGCGCAAGGGTGTGAGGGGCTGCGAGATACGCCAGATCAGGCTGACGCTCGCCGCGCACGACGTAAGCAGGCACATCGTAGACAGCGTGAGCTGGCTAAAGCCAAACACGCGCGCCACAAAGATATCGAGCGCCGCGGCCATAATGACCGCAAGCGACGCCGGCAGCGCACGCTTGAGCACGTTGGTCAAAAACGCACCCTTCACGCGAGCATTGTTGGGCTCCAGGCCCAACACAAAGCCCGGCGCGCCGATGCAGAAGAAGTTAATGAGCGTCATCTGGATGGGCTCGAAGGGGTACGGCGGCAGCGCGATGCACAGCGCCGCCAGGCCCATCGAGAACAGCGTCTTGGTCAAGAACAGCGAAGCCGAACGCTGCAGGTTGTTGATGGAGCGACGGCCCTCGGCCACCACGGCGGGCATCGAGGCAAAGTCGTTGTCGACGAGCACGATCTCGGCCACGTTACGCGCGGCATCGGAGCCGGCCGCCATGGCCACGGAGCAGTCGGCCTCCTTGAGCGCCAGCACGTCGTTGACGCCGTCGCCTGTCATGGCCACGGTGTGCTCGCGGCGCTTGAGTGCCTGCACGAGCTCGCGCTTCTGCTGCGGGGTCACACGACCAAAGACATGGTAGCGGTCCACTGCGGCATCGAGCTTGGCCGGCGTATCGAGCGTCGTGGCGTCCACATAAGCGTCCGCCCCCGGCACGCCCACCACGCGAGCGATCGACGACACCGTACGCGGGTCGTCGCCACTGATCACGTTGAGGGTCACGCCCTGCTCGTTAAAGTAGCCGATGGTCTCGGCCGCCGAGGTACGAATCTCGTCGCGGATGGTCACAAAGCCCACGGGCTCGGCCTCGCCCGCCATATCGCCATCGGGCGTAAAGCCGTCCACGCGCGCCACCACGAGCACGCGGCAGGTATCGGCAAGCTCGGCGACACGGTTCTCGACCTGGGCAAACGCACGATCAGAGAGCACAAACTGCGCCGCACCCATCACATAGGAGCCCTGCGCAAACGACGCGCCGCTCCACTTTTTGGAGGACGAGAACGGAATGACCGACAGCGGCTCAGACACCTCGACCGGGCGATCTGCGTAATAGTTGAGCAGCGCCTGGCAGGTCTCGTTGGCATCGGCCGAAGTCGCACGCGCCACGTTAGCCAGCGCAAAATCGAGCACCGTGGTATCGACGGGAACGGCGGCTTCGCCCTCCCCCGCGCCCATGCCAAAGCCCTCGATCGGCAGCGGATACGTGCCCTCGACCTCCATGCGACCCGACGTGATGGTGCCTGTCTTGTCCAGGCACAGCACGTCGACGCGCGCGAGCGTCTCGATGCAGTAGAGCTGCTGCGCCAGCACCTTGCGGCGGGCCAGGCGCACCGTGGCGATGGCGAGCACCGACGAGGTCAGCAGCACCAGGCCTTGCGGGATCATGCCCAGCAGGGCGCCCACCGTGGACAGCAGCGCCGACGAGGGCACGCGGCCGGCCAGCAGCTCGGAGAAGCACCACGAAAGCGCGCTATCGCCCGGGGTTCCCGCGGCATCCCACAGCTCGCTCACACTCGAGGAAAACAACGCCAAACCGAGCGGGATCATGATGATGCTCGCAAACCGCACGATGGCGTTAAGCGCGTTCATGATCTCAGAATTGACCTTTTTGACGTACTTGGCCTCGTTATTAATTTTGGCTACGTAGTTGTCGGCGCCGACATGGATCACGCGGGCGCGCAGCAGGCCCGAGTCGATAAAGCTGCCGCTCATGAGCTCAGAACCAGGCTGTTTCTTAATAAGATCGCTCTCGCCCGTCAGCAGGCTCTCATTCACGAGCGCCTCGCCCGAAACCACCACGGCGTCAGCGGGGATCTGGTCGCCGCGCCCCAAGCGGATGATGTCATCGAGCACGATCTGGTCCAGGTCGAGCTCCACCTCGGCGCCGTCGCGCACCGCGATGGCCTTCTTGGAGGTCAGCAGCGTGAGTTTATCGACCATCTTCTTAGAGCGCATGGACTGGATGACACCGATGGCGGTATTGAGAAACACCACGAACAAAAACGTCAGGTTCTTAAACGACCCGGTCACAATGACCAGGAGCGCCAAGATCACGTTGATCAAATTGAACAGCGTGCAGAGGTTCTCGATGATGAGCTCTTTGACCGACTTGGTCTTGAGCTCCATGTTGCGGTTGATCTTACCGGCGGCGATGCGCTCCTCGACCTCGGCGGTCGAGAGTCCGCGCTCGATATCCGTTGCTGCCATACCACGTCCCATCACGTCGCGTCGGTATAAGAAAAACCGCCCGGACCATGCGAGGTTCGGACGGTCTCACGTTCGATGGTGCCCCATGTTGGATTCGAACCAACGGCCTTCTGCTCCGGAGGCAGACGCTCTAATCCCCTGAGCTAATAGGGCCAACGTTTGGCATTATACCCAAGTGCACCACGGGCTATCAAAATAAAAGAAAAAGCTTTGCAATTCCGGGGAAGACGCGGCGCAACGGCTCACTTTAGAAGGCAAAAGCGAATCAGATAGTATAAACTCTCATGCACCATATATACACGGCTCGCGATGCGGGCCGTTTTTGCAAGGGTTATCCATCGAGGTGAGAGGCACACCATGATTGCAATTTTAAAAGAGAGCGCCAGCGACGAGGCCGTCAGCCATATCGTCAGCTGGATTGAGAAAAAGGGCCTGAAGACCGATGTCTCGCGCGGCGAGAATGAGACGGTCATCGGCCTGGTGGGCGATACGACCAAGATCGACCCGTTCCTGCTCGAGTCCATGGATGTCGTCGAGCGCGTGCAGCGCGTCTCCGAGCCGTTCAAGCGCGCCAACCGCAAGTTCCACCCCGAGGACTCCGTCATCGACTGCGGCCACGGCGTACATGTAGGCGGCGATCAGTTCCAGGTCATCGCCGGCCCGTGCTCCGTCGAGGGCGAGAACCTCATCCGCATCGCCCGCCGCGTGAAGGCCGCCGGCGCCACGATGCTGCGCGGCGGCGCCTACAAGCCCCGCACGTCCCCGTACGCCTACCAGGGCATGGGCCCCGCCGGTCTGGACCTGCTGTGCGAGGCGTCTGCCGAGCTCGACATGCCGATCGTCACCGAGATCATGGACCCGCGCGACGTGCAGGTCTTCCTGGACAAGAAGATCGACGTCATGCAGATCGGCGCCCGCAACGCCCAGAACTTCCCTCTGCTCAAAGAGGTCGGCAAGACCAAGACTCCGATCTTGCTTAAGCGCGGCATGTCCGGCACGATCGATGAGCTGCTCATGGCCGCCGAGTACATCATGAGCGAGGGCAACGACAACGTCATCCTGTGCGAGCGCGGCATCCGCACCTTCGAGACCCGCACCCGCAACACCTTCGACCTCAATGCCGTGCCGGTGCTGCACCACCTGTCGCACCTGCCCGTCGTCGCCGACCCCAGCCACGCCACCGGCTACACCCGCTACGTTGAGCCCATGGCGCTCGCCGCGACCGCCTGCGGTGCCAACGGCCTAGAGATCGAGGTCCACGACGAGCCCAGCCGCGCATGGTCCGACGGCGCTCAGGCCCTCACCCCCGATCAGTTCGACGACACCATGCGCCGCATCCGAGCCATTCGCGAGGTTGTCTGCCAAGAGACCATGGAGTAGCCCATGGGTACAGTGAGAAACGCGCGCGTTAACCAGGGCGGCCCCAAGTGCGCCGGCATCGTCGGCCTGGGCCTCATCGGCGGCAGCTTTGCCCGCGGCTATGCGCAGGCGGGCGTCCGCGTGCTGGCCTGGGACCCCGATGACGATGTCATGACGGCCGCCAGCATGGGCACTGTCGCCGGAGAGCTTAACGACAAGACGCTCGGCGAATGCGACATCATCGTCCTTGCCTGCTATCCCGAGGCATGCATCGAGTGGCTCGAGGCGCACGCCCAGGCGCTCGCCGACGCCACCGACACCGAGGCCATCATGGGCCCCGTGGTGATCGACACGGTGGGCGTCAAGGGCATCGTGTGCGAGCGCGCCTTTGAGCTAGCCCGCGAGCACGGCTTTTACTTTGTGGGCGCGCACCCCATGGCGGGCACGCAGTACTCGGGCTATGCGCACTCCCGCGCCGACCTGTTCCAGGGCGCTCCCCTGGTGCTCGTTCCACCCGCGGTAGACGATGCCCTTAAGCTCGAGCTCTTGGGCCAGGTGCGCGAGATGGTGCGCCCCTTGGGCTTTGGCAAGTTCAGCGTGACCAGCGCCGCCGAGCACGACCGCGTCATCGCCTTTACGAGCCAGCTCGCGCATGTCGTCTCAAACGCCTATGTTAAGAGCCCGACCGCTCAGGTCCACCACGGCTTTTCGGCCGGCAGCTACCGCGACCTCACCCGCGTAGCGCACCTCAACCCGCAAATGTGGTCAGAGCTCATGATCGACGACGCCAATGCGCTCGCCTTCGAGATCGACCATCTAATCGAATCGCTCGGCGCCTACAGCCGCGCCCTTAAGGACCGCGACCAGCGCTATCTGGAGAATCTCCTTGCCGAGGGCGACCGCATCAAGCGCGCGCTCGACGACGAGGCCTCCCACTAGACCACCCATCACGCCAGGTCGAAAGGACCGAAGCTTATGGCGATTACCATCGATATCGACACTGCACGCCCCTACCAGGTGCATGTTGGCACGTTTTTGCTGGAGCAGGCGGGACCGCTCGTGCGCGCCACTGCCGGCGGCACCAAGGCCGTCATCGTGACGGACACCAACGTGGGCCCGCTCTACCAGATGCCCGTTAAGCAGAGCCTGGAGGCGTCAGGCTACGAGGTGAGCATCTGCACCTTCGAAGCCGGCGAGGCACACAAGCGTGCCGAGACCTACGTCGCCATTTTGGAGTTTGTGGCCGAGCACGAGCTTTCGCGCTCCGACGTGATCGTGGCACTCGGCGGCGGCGTCGTGGGCGACATGGCGGGCTTTGTGGCCGCCACCTACATGCGCGGCTGCAAGTTTGTGCAGATCCCGACGAGCCTGCTCGCCATGGTGGATTCGTCGGTGGGAGGCAAGACCGCCATAGACCTGGCTGCCGGCAAGAACTTGGCCGGCGCCTTTTGGCAGCCGAGCGTGGTTATCGCCGACGTGGGGTGCCTGGCCACCCTCACGCCCGAGCAGTTCGCCGACGGCTGCGGCGAGGTCGTCAAGCACGCCGTGATCGCCGACCCGGAGCTTTTCGCCGAGCTGGAGAAGACCCCGCTCACGCTGGAGCTGCTCAACCGCGATGTGGCCCGCGTAGCGCTCATCATCGCCCGCAATATCGACATCAAGCGCGCCGTGGTCGTCGCCGACGAGCGCGAAACCAACCAGCGCAAGCTCCTCAACTTTGGACACAGCGCCGGACACGCCGTCGAGGCCTGCGAGCACTTTGAACTCGGACACGGCAACTGCGTGTCGATCGGCATGGGCATCATCACGCGCGCCGCGGCCCTGCACGGCGCTTGCGATGCTGCACTGCCCGGTCGCATTGAGGAGCTCTGCGCCCGCCATGGCCTCACGACCCGCTGTGACCTAGATGCCGATACCGTCTTTGCCGAGGCGCTCCACGACAAGAAGCGCGCGGGCGACACCATCGACCTGGTGATTCCGCACGGCATTGGCCGCTGCAGCATCGACCGCACACCGCTTTCCACTTTCCACGAACTCATTGCCGAGGGCCTCGGCCAGAAGGGAGACGCATCCGCATGCTAGCCCGCATCACCCCGTCCCCGCTCAAGGGCACCGTTCCCGCCATCGCGTCCAAGTCGATGGCGCATCGCCTCATCATCTGCGCCGCGCTCGCCAACGGCGAGACACACGTCACCTGCAACACCACCTGTGCCGACATCGAGGCTACGGTACGCTGCCTTACGGCACTCGGTGCCCGCATCGAGACCGTCGAGGACGGCTTCCAGGTCCACCCCACCATGAAGAGTGTTGAATTTGGCCTGCTCAAGGCCCTTGCCGGCGGCACGCTTGACTGCGGTGAAAGCGGCTCCACGCTCCGCTTTATGCTGCCTGTCGCCTGCGCGCTGGGCGCAGAAGCAACTTTTGTGGGTCAGGGACGCTTGGGCGCCCGCCCGCTGTCCCCGCTCTCGGACGAGATCATCGCCGCCGGCTGCGACCTACAGGGCCTGGGCGGTTTTCCGCTCAAGACGAGCGGACGCATGCGCCCGGGCACCTTTGTGCTTCCGGGCAACGTGAGCTCGCAGTATATCTCCGGCCTGCTGCTGGCAGCCCCGCTGCTGGCCCAGCCCTCCTGCGTGCAGGTAACCGGCCTCATTGAGAGCCGTCCCTACATCAACCTGACGATACAGGCCATGAAGGCCTTTGGCGTCGAGGTCAACGTCGAGCGTATTCCGGCCAAGGACGGCCAGCCCGAGGTCACGAACTTCCGCGTGAGCAGCGGCTCGTACCGCACGCCCGGCAGCGTAGCCGTCGAGGGCGACTGGTCCAACGCCGCCTTTTGGCTGTGCGCCGGCGCTATCGGCGCCGACCCCATCACCGTGGAGGGCGTATCCCTGAGCTCCGCGCAGGGCGACCGAAACGTGCTCGCCGCGCTTTCGCGCTTTGGCGCCCGCATCGTGCGCTCCACCAACGCCGCCACCGTGCAGTCCGACAAGCTCGCCGGCTTTGAGATGAGCGCCCACGACATTCCCGACCTGGTGCCCGTCATCTCGGCCGTGGCCTCACTGGCACAGGGCCGCACCTTTATCCGCGATTGCGCCCGTCTGCGCATCAAGGAATCCGACCGCCTGGTCACCACCACCCGCGAGCTCACCGCGCTGGGCGCGCAGGTGCGCATTGCCGGCGATGACCTCATCATCAAGGGTGTCGATGCCTTCACCGGCGGCGAGGTCGATTCGCACAACGACCACCGCATCGCCATGATGGCCGCTATCGCCGCGAGCCGCGCCGCCGGCGAGGTCGTGATCCACGGCGCCGAGGCCGTCAACAAGTCCTATCCCGATTTCTTCGACCACTACCGCCTGCTGGGCGGCAAGGTCACACTCGAGGAGGAATAGCATGTCCTCGACCTTTGGCAACGTCTTGCACGTAAGCATCTTCGGCCAGTCGCACTCCCCCGCCATCGGCTGCTCGCTCGATGGCGTCCCCGCCGGCATCGCCGTTGACCAAGAAGCGCTGCAGGCCTTTTTGAACCGTCGCGCCCCCGGTCGCGACGAGACCGCGACCAAGCGCCGCGAGGCCGACGCCGCCCAAATCATCGCCGGCGTGGTCGATGGGCACACCACCGGCGCGCCCATTGCCGCGATTATCGAGAACACCAACACGCGCTCCAAGGATTACTCCGAGCTGCGCCGCAAGCCCCGTCCGGGACATGCGGACTTCCCTGCGCGCATGAAGTATCACAACATGCACGATGTCGCCGGCGGCGGGCACTTCTCCGGCCGCCTAACGGCACCCCTGTGCATCGCCGGCGGCATCGCGCTGCAGGCACTCGAGGCCCGCGGCATTAAAGTGATGGCGCATGTGGCGCAGATCGGCGGCATCTCCGATCTGCCGATGGACGACATAGTCTATCGCGAGGCCGACCGCAAGGCGATCCTTACGAACGATCTGCCGTGCATTGACGCCGCCGCAGCCGGCCGCATGCGCGAGGAAATCCTAGCCGCGCGTGACGAACTCGACAGCATCGGCGGCATCGTGGAGTGCGGCATTTACGGGCTTCCCGCAGGCATCGGCGACCCCATGTTCGACGGCATCGAGAACCGCATCGCGCAGATCGCGTTTGGTATTCCCGCCGTAAAGGGCGTGGAGTTTGGCATGGGCTTTGCCGTGGCCGCCATGCGCGGCAGCGAGAACAATGATCCGTATCGCATCGATGCCGAGACCGGCGAGATCGAGGTCGAGTCCAACAACGCCGGCGGCATCCTGGGCGGTATTTCGACCGGCGCGCCCGTCATGTGGCGCATGGCCGTAAAGCCGACGCCCTCCATTGGCCGCGAGCAGCAGACGGTGGACATGGACGCTATGGAAAATGCCGAGCTCTCGGTCCACGGCCGCCACGATCCCTGCATCGTCCCCCGAGCTGTCCCCGTAGCCGAGGCAGCCGCCGCCCTTGCCATCTGGGACGCCCTCCTCGAAGACGCCGCCCAGCGCTAACTACCCGCCCCTCAACATCCCCCGACACGTGAAAGGAGTCTCCATGGACCTTGCTGACATCCGCCAGGCCATCGATGGCATCGACACCACGCTCCTCAACAGCTTTGTCGAGCGCATGGACATTGCCACCGAGGTCGCCAAGTCAAAAATCGAGATGGGCAAGGCCGTCTTCGACCCCGCCCGTGAGCGCTCCAAGCTCAACAACCTCGCCAGCCGCGCGCCCGAGCGCTACGAGGCGCAGACCATCACCCTGTTCCGTCTCCTCATGAGCATGAGCAAGGCCGAGCAGCAGCGCTACATCAACGAACTCAAGGGCATTACCGTCTCGCAAAAGGCCCACGCCACGGCTGCAGCCTCCGACACGCCCTTCCCTCAAACGGCCACCGTTGCCTGCCAGGGCGTCGAAGGCGCCTACAGCCAGATCGCCGCATGCAAGCTCTTTGACGTGCCCGACATCGCGTTCTTCGAGACCTTCGAGGGCGTCATGCGCGCCGTGCGCGACGGCTTCTGCGAGTTTGGCGTGCTGCCCATCGAGAACTCCACCGCCGGCTCGGTTAACGCCGTCTACGACCTGCTCGCCCAGTTCGATTTCCATATCGTGCGCTCGCTGCGTCTCAAGATCGACCACAATCTGCTCGTCAAACCCGGCACCAAGCTCGCCGACGTGCACGAGGTCTATAGCCACGGCCAGGCTATCGCCCAGTGCGCCGGCTTTATCGAGGCCCACGGTCTGCACGCCACCAAGTACCCCAACACGGCTATGTCGGCCGAGATGGTCGCCAGCTCCAAGCGTACCGACGTTGCCGCCATCGCCTCGCGCAGCTGCGCCGCACTCTACGGCCTGGAGGTGCTGGAGCCCAACATTCAGGACTCGGACAACAACTACACGCGCTTCGTCGTCATCAGCCGCGAGCCGCGCGTCTACCCCGGCGCCAACCGCACCTCACTCATGATTACCACGGCCAACGAGCCGGGCGCGCTCTATCGCGTGCTCGAGCGCTTCTACGCGCTCAATATCAACCTCATCAAGCTCGAGAGCCGCCCCATCCCCGGTCGCGACTTTGAGTTTATGTTCTACTTTGACCTGGACTGCCCCTTTGGCAGCAAGGCTCTCGACGACCTGCTCGATTCCATCGACGACGTGTGCGAGAGCTTTACCTACTTTGGCAGCTACACGGAGGTGCTCTAGATGACCGATATCGCCGCAACCCGCCCCTACGGCGTGCTAGGCCGCGTGCTGGGCCACAGCTACACCCCGACCATCTACAAAGAACTCGCGGGGCTCGAGTACGTACGATTTGAGCGCGAGCCCGAGGATCTTGAGGCCTTTATGACAGGCGACGAATGGGAGGGCACCAACGTGACCATCCCCTACAAGCGCGCCGTCATGGACTACCTGGACGAGCTGAGCCCACTCGCCGAGCGCATGGGAAACGTCAACACCATCACACGCCTGTCTGACGGCCGCTTGCGCGGCGACAACACCGACTACTTCGGCTTTCAGTGCCTGGTCGAGGAGCTGGGCGTAGAGGTCGCCGGCAAGAAGGTCCTCGTGCTCGGAGCCACCGGCGGTGCCGGCACCACGGCAAGTATGGTGCTCGGCGATCTGGGCGCCACCGTCGTGCCGGTGGGCCGCACGAGCGAGGTCAACTACGCCAACATCGCGCAGCAGTCCGAAGCCGCGCTACTCGTCAACTGCACGCCTGCCGGAATGTACCCCCACTGCCCCGACGCCCCCTGCACGCTCGAAGGACTCGATGCGCTCGAAGGCGTTATCGACATTGTCTACAACCCCGCTCGCACGGGACTCATGCTCGAGGCCGAGCGCCGCGGCATCCCCTGCATCGGCGGCTTGCTGATGCTCGTGGCCCAAGCGGCACAGGCCGTCGAGCGCTATACCGGCAAGGTCACCCCGCGCGAGCGCATCCTGGACGTGACGGAACGCTTGTCACGCCGCGAGCAGAACATCGCCCTGATCGGCATGCCGGGCTCGGGCAAAACCCGCGTGGGTGAGCAGATCGCCCTGCTCACCGGCCGCGAGCACATCGACTTGGACCGCGCCCTCGAGGAGCGTCTGGGCATGCCTTGCGCCGACTTTATCGTCGAGCGCGGCGAGGCGGCCTTCCGCGAGCAGGAGACGGCGGCCCTGGCCGACATCTCCAAGCGCAGCGGCCTGGTACTTTCCACCGGCGGCGGCGTCGTCACGCGAGACGAGAACCACCCGCTGCTGCACCAGAACAGCCAGATTGTGATGCTCAACCGCAAGCTCGACGAACTCGCCCACAAGGGTCGCCCCATCACCGCCCGCGATGGCATCGATAAGCTCGCCGAGCAGCGCATGCCGCGCTACCGCGCCTGGGCCGACTACATCATCGACTCACGCGACTGCGCCGCCAAAACCGCGGCCGCCATCGTCGAGACCCTCTAACCTGCCAAAAAGGGATAGGTTTATTTTGGCAGGTTTTATCTGGGCAAACGCCGAAGATCGCAAGACCAGCCACGCCAACCAACTGCAAAGGAAGCAACCATGAAGGCACTCGTCATCAACGGCCCCAACCTCAACATGCTCGGCATTCGCGAGCCGGGCATCTATGGCAGCGACAACTACGACCGCTTAGTGCAGATCTGCCAGGAAGCGGGTGCTGCACAGGGCTTCGACGAGGTCGAGGTCTTCCAGTCTAACCACGAGGGCAGCATCGTCGACAAGATCCAGGAGGCCTACGGCAAGGTCGACGGCATCGTCATCAACCCGGCGGCTTACACGCACACGAGCGTGGCGATCCTCGACGCCCTCAAGGCCGTCGCCATCCCTGCCGTTGAGGTGCACATCAGCGCCGTAGAGACGCGCGAGGACTTCCGCCAGGTAAGCCACGCCCGCCTGGCCTGCTTCGCCACCATCACCGGCGAAGGCCTCCAAGGCTACGCCCACGCGTTGGAGCTGCTGAAAGAGCGTCTCGAAAAGTAGCCTCGCGAGCAAATCCATCAACGCGATTCATACGCTAATAATGCCAGTGCCGCCAGCAGCAACCTCGCTACTGGCGGCACTTTATTACTGGCATATAATCATTGCAGTCACACAACGTCTGGAGACGCACATGCTGAGCATTCACCTGGGGGATTACCCCGGTTCCATCTACGATACCGAAACCTATTTTAGGAACTCATACTTGGACTCATGGTTCGAAGACCCTATGGCCGCACAGATTATTAAAAGCGTGGACGGATCAGAGCTCATCGGTCCCCACAACATCGTAAGCAAGCAGCTGGGCTCAATCACCCCACTCGAACTGTCCGGCGGCGTTAAGACGCTGCTGCTGGTGCGCAATCTCCCAAACATGGTGTTCAATGCATCCACTTGCGGAGATAACTGCGCTCGCTGGCTGCTCAAAATTGGCAAAGAGCAGGATGTGCTGGTGACCCTTTACCACATCATGAAGTTCCCCTGGAAGAACTTTGAAATCCGCATTGAAAACGATGACCGCATCGTCAGAAACATGCAGGAGTTTGTCGGCGCCACGAATGACTTTTTGGATGTTGATGAGTAATGAAGGGAACGCATACCGTTGTCGTAGAGCGTGCAAAGGTCAAATACACACTCACCTTTAAACGCAACATTTCCTTCATTCGCGGTAACAGCGGCACGGGCAAAACGACGCTCATCTCGATGATTCGCGACTACAACGACCGAGGACCGGAAAGCGGCGTTACACTCAGCTGCGACGCGCCATGCGAAACGCTTTCCGGCAGACGTTGGGAGCGCGAGCTGTCGATCATCGAAGATTCGATCGTCTTTCTAGATGAGGGCAACGAGTTTATCTACTCAAAGGACTTCGCCAAAGCCATCAACGGATCGTCCAACTATTTTGTTCTGATATCTCGTCGCGACGCCAACGAACTCCCCTACAGCGTCGACGAGATCCTAAAGCTAGTCAACACCACAAGCAAGACAATTAATGGCCGCAAGAGCGACAGACGCTTCTACTCGGTGACTAAACCGCTATATGACCACACGGCAAGCATGCTGTATCAGGACCTTAACGTAGGGTTCGACAATCCTGACGCCGTAATTGTCGAGGATAGCAAGTCTGGCTATCAATTCTATAGCACCCTTTGCAACCGACTGGGAATCCCCTGCTATACCGCCACCGGCGTAGCGAACCTAAAACGAACGATTCACGAATGTCCCGAGCAAAACATCCTTGCCATAGGAGACGGCGCAGCGTTTGGTCCCTACATCGAAAAGGTGCTCGGACAGCGCGTTTACAAGAACGTTCGCTTGTTCCTCCCTGAATCATTTGAGTGGACGCTTTTGCGATCTGGCCTCATCCCCAACAACGACATTCCAAAAATCCTCAAGGACCCTTCGAGCTATATCGAAAGCCGCGACTACCTGAGCTGGGAGCGGTTCTTCACCGACGTATTGATCAAGTACTCTGCAGACACTCGCTACGTCTACAGAAAGGCACGGCTCAACGAGCAGTACCTAAAGCCGCAGGCGATGGATGCAGTTGCGAGCGTCTTGCCCGAGTGTCTGAAGGCATAATGGCAGTGGGGAGGACCAACTTGGTCCTCCCCACTGCCATGGAAACCCAGCACACGCAATAGCTGCCGGCAAGAGCGGCAACTGTCGCAACCACAAACCCATCCACGCGGCGGCTCGAAAGCTCAAGCCCACTCAGCGCGGCAAGGACAAGCCAAGTGACACCGGCTCCAATAAACAGCAGGGGCTTGCTCACGCTCGGCTCGAGCCCCCCTTGGCGCGCCGTATAGCCAATCCACATCAGCAGCACAACAGCAGCTCGCGCCACGGCTTCGGCCTAAACGTATACCCGGCAAGAATAAAGAACACCTGCATGTGAAAAAAGCCCAGACCACCAAGCGGCCCGGGCTTAATAAACGATGGTGCTCCATGGCGGATTCGAACCGTCGACCTTGGGATTAGAAGTCCCCTGCTCTATCCAACTGAGCTAATGGAGCAAATAACAGCACGCCCAAGCAAGCGCAAGCCTGTCAGGCGCAAGTAATTATAACCTAGTTGAACTGCTCACGGTACGCCTTGCAGACCTTATCGACCGGGCCGTCCATGCGAAGGTCACCCTTCTCAATCCAAACGGCACGCTGGCAGATGCGCTCAACCTGCTCCATGGAGTGCGAAACAAACAGAACCGTCACGTCGCCGCTCTGGATAAAGTGCTGGATACGGGCCTCGCACTTCTGCTGGAAGAACACATCACCGACGGAAAGTGTCTCGTCAACGATCAGGATGTCAGGCTCAGTGATCGTTGCGATTGCAAAGGCAATGCGCGCAACCATGCCCGAGGAGAAATTCTTAAGCGGCATGTCGACAAAGTTCTGAAGCTCAGCGAACTCAATAATGCCGTCAAAGTTGGCATCGATGAACTCCTTGGTATAGCCGAGCAGGGCACCGTTCAGATAGATGTTCTCGCGGGCGGTCAACTCGGGGTCAAAGCCGGCACCAAGCTCAATCAGCGGCGCGATGTTACCGTGCACCTTAACGCTGCCTTCGCTAGGCTCAAGCACGCCAGCGATAATCTTGAGCATCGTGGACTTGCCGGAGCCATTGGTGCCGACCAGGCCCACGACCTCGCCACGATGAATATCGAACGAGATATGCTTGAGCGCCCTAAACTCCTCAAAGAACAGCTCGTGCTTGGCAAGCTTGATGAAGTACTCCTTGAGGTTGGTCAGCGACTCGGACGCCATGTTAAAGATCATGGTGACGTCGTCGACCTCGACAGCCAGAGGCTGCTCGCTGTAATCAACAACAGATTCAGTCATCACAGCACTCCTTAGATGTAGAGGATAAACTTGCGCTCGGACTTATGGAACACGGTGTAGCCAATGACAAGCGCAAGGACCGCCCAAGCGACGCACATACCAAACGTCAAAAGCGAGGGCGTGGTCTGGAACAAGAAGATATCGCGCATAAACTGCAGGTAGTTATACATGGGGTTCGCATACATCAAGATACGCACGAGATGCGGCATTTGCGCAATATAGTCAGTCGTCCAGAAGATGGGCGTAATATAAGTCCACGCCGTAATGACGACGCTCCACAGATGCATAACGTCGCGGAAAAAGACCGTAAGGGCAGAGAGCATCATGCCCAGGCCCATGCAGAAGCACATAAGCAGCAGCAGGCAAACCGGCAGCAGAATCAAATGCCAAGAAGGCATAACGCGGAACCACAGCATAACGATGGCGACGGCGACCAGCGAGAAGGTAAAGTTGACCAGCGAGAAGAGCACCTTCTGCACCGGGAAGACCCAGCGGTGCACCTTAACCTTCTTGAGCAGAGGGGCAGCACCCACGATCGACGTCAGGGCCTGGTTCGTAGACTCGGACATGACGGCAAAGGTAACGTTACCCACGATCAAGTACAGCGGGTACATCTCGGGCGTCATTGAGCCATTGCGGCCCTGGCCAAAAATCGTCGAGAACACGATGGCCATGACGATCATCATCAGCAGCGGGTTGAGCACCGACCATGCGACGCCCAGAACGCTACGGCGATACTTGATCTTAAAATCCTTGGTAACCAGCTGACGAAGGATAAACGCGTCCTTCTCAAATTCGTTCTTAGCAAACGTCGCAGGCAGACTGCGAGCTTCTTGTTGCTTTGTCTGATCCGACACGGATGCAACTCCTTTACTCGTAATCGTTGACAAACGAACAGTATAGACCCGACGGCCATGCAAACGATTCGCGCAACAAAACTGGAGAACTAACCCACATCTTAGGATGCCAAGCCCAAACGGCTATACTTTCAAGGATTGAATGTATAAGGAGCATTGAGTGAATTCTGAATCCATCGCCGTCATCATCCCCTGCTACAACGAAGCCCTCACGATCGGCAAAGTCATCGACGACTTTCACCGCGAGCTTCCGCAAGCGACGGTCTATGTCTATGACAACAACTCGTCGGACGACACCTCACGCATCGCCACCGAGCACGGCGCCACGGTCCGCTTTGAACCCCGTCAGGGAAAGGGCAACGTGTGCCGTCAGATGTTTCGCGACATCGACGCCGATTGCTACCTGATGGTCGACGGAGACGACACCTACCCCGCCGAGGCGGCCAAAGCCCTCTGCGAGCCCATCCTTAACGGCACAGCCGACATGACCGTAGGCGACCGCCTTTCCAACGGCACCTACGCCGAGGAAAACAAGCGTGCTTTCCACGGCTTTGGCAACAATCTGGTCCGCGCCATGATCAAGTGGATCTATGGCTACAGCTTCGATGATGTCATGACCGGCTACCGCGCCATGAGCCGCCCGTTCGTCAAAACCTTCCCCGTGCTTTCCGAGGGCTTCCAGATCGAAACCGAGCTCTCGATCCACGCCGTCGACCACCGCTGGCGCATCAAAGATGTACCCATCGAGTACCGCGACCGTCCGGAAGGCTCCGAGTCCAAGCTTAATACCGTCAGCGACGGCATTAAGGTCGTTGCGATGATCGGCACGCTGTTCAAGGACTACCGCCCTCTGAAGTTCTTCAGCCTGGTTGCGCTTCTGTTTGCGGTGATCGGCCTCGCCCTGGGCATGCCCATCGTTGTCGAGTATTTCCAGACCGGCCTCGTTCCGCGCTTCCCCACCGCCATGCTCGCCGCGTCGTTTATGTTCCTGTGCGGTCTGAGCCTTGCAACCGGATTCATCCTGGATTCCGTGGCAAAGGTCGAAAAAAAGCAGTGGGAGGTCAACGTATACAGCAAATACACCTACGACGACCAGCCCGACCACCCTACTTCCAAGCCAAGCAAGAGGTAAACCACCATGCCGCTCATCTCCATCGTCGTGCCGTGCTACAACGAGCAGGAATCACTTCCGATCTTTCTCAAAGAGCTCGATGGCGTCGTTCGCATCATGACCCAGCAAGATCCCGGCATTTCCTTTGAAGCCGTCCTCATCGACGATGGTTCGGCAGACAAAACGCTCGCCGTCATGAAGGCAGAAGCCGCGGCGGCGCATCCATACGCCATCCGTTGGCACTCTTTCTCGCGCAACTTTGGCAAGGAGGCGGCACTACTCGCCGGACTCCAGCACGCAAAGGGCGGCTATGTCGCCACCATGGATGCCGACATGCAGGACCCGCCCTCGCTCCTGCCGCAGATGTACGAGATCTTGCAGACCGAAGACTACGACAACGTCGCAACGCGCAGGACCACCCGCGAAGGCGAGCCTCCCATCAGGTCGTTCTGTGCCCGTATGTTCTACAAGATCATCAACCGCATTTCCAAGGCCGACATCGTCGACGGAGCACGCGATTTTAGGCTCATGAAGCGGCCTATGGTCAACGCCATCATCTCCATGGGCGAATACAACCGATTCTCCAAAGGCATTTACGGCTGGGTGGGCTTCAAAACCAAATGGCTCCCCTACGTAAACGTCAACCGCGTGGCCGGCGAGACCAAATGGAGCTTTTGGTCGCTGCTCCTCTATTCCATCGACGGCATCGTCGCGTTTTCCACGGCGCCGCTCTCCCTCGCCGCCCTCACAGGTATCGTCTTCTGCCTCATCGCTATTCTGGGATTCGTCGTCATCCTAGTAAAGACGCTTGTCTGGGGCGACCCCGTCGGCGGATGGCCGTCGCTCGCCTGCCTCATAACGCTGTTTGGCGGCATGCAGCTTCTGTGCCTGGGAATCATAGGTGAATACTTGGCAAAAGCCTACTTGGAAACCAAGCGACGTCCCATCTATATCATTCGAGAATCCAACGAGGAATCTGATGACACGGCCCAATAACAGCACGCTCAAGAATGTGGCGTTCTACGCCGCCTGCTTCGCATTTTCCGTCGCACTCTTTGTCGCACTTGCAGCGGCGGGACATGTCTATCCCTTTGGCGACAACTCGTTTCTCACCAACGATCTCAAATACCAATACATCGACTTCTTCGCGTGGTTTCGCCGCGTCCTTTTAGGCGAGGCAAACCTTCGCTATTCCTTCTCACAGGGACTCGGCATGAACACATGGGGGCTCTATAGCTACTACCTCGGCAGCCCCTTCAACCTGCTCTGCGTGCTGTTTCCCGCAGACAAGCTGACGCTCTTCGTGCTTGTTATCTCCGCGCTCAAACTGGGCTGCATCCACATCAGCGGCGCTTGGTATGTGCAAAAGCGCTTTGACCTACCCAAGCCCGCAGCATTCCTGCTTTCCCTCTCGTTCACGTTTTGTAGCTGGACCATCAGCAACCTGCGCAACCCGCTCTGGATCGATTGCCTCATCATGCTGCCCATCTGCGCCTACGGATGCCACGAGCTCATCCGCAAGCAGCGCATGATCCGCCTCGTCATCGCAACGGCGCTCAATGTCATGTTCTGCTGGTATACGGCCTACATTAGCATCCTGTTCCTCTGCATCTTCGTACTGGTTGAATTTGTCGATTATGTTGCAGAAGAAGGATTTAGCTGGAAGCTCATGCTCGATCGGGCCCTGCGATTCGCCGGGGCTATCGCGCTCGGACTGCTTCTGTCCGCTTGGACCTTTTTGCCGACCATCCTTGCCATGTCCAAGGGCGGTCCCGTTCTAGCACTCGGCCCCCTACTTAAAACCAACCTCAAGTCGCTCATCAGGGGCTTTCTTCCCTGCATGTGGGTAAGCAATGAAAGCACACCTCAGTTCTATTGCGGCATCATCATGATGCTGCTTGCGGTGAGCCTGCTGGTTAACCGCACGGTTTCAATCAAGACGCGCATCGCAACACTCGTCGTCACGATAATCCTGGTTGCAAGCTCCGTTTTGAGCCCGCTCGAGTACATCTGGTGCGGCATGCGCGTTCCCAACGGCTTCTACTCGCGCACGGCTTTTTTGCTGAGCTTCTTTGCGCTGTGGGCTGCGGGCTATACCCTGCAGATCCTCAAGGATCAACCTAAATTGCGCCAAGCCTATCGCCCCGCCGTCATCTTGCCACTCCTGGCGCTCACCGCTATTGAACTGTTTGCCAACGCTCATGTAGTATGGAACCAGCTCTACGCGGGCTATTCCGAAAATACCAACAGGGCCTATGTAGCCACCGCAACCAACACGATCGCTACCACTACAGAACGGGATTCAGCTCCGTTCTACCGCATCGATCGTACAACCACACGAGCCGATAGTGCCGCTCTAAACGAAGGCCTGGCACTAGGGTATAACCAGCTATCTTCTTATTCGTCCGCCAATAACCAGCAGGCAATTGCATTGCTCAACTCCCTTGGTTACAGCAGCGTCGGCGAATTCTCGACCCGTTATGCCGAGCCCATTCTTGCCGTCGATGCCCTACTGGGAGTCAAGTATGCCATTCCCGAGAACGCGCCTGCGGGATACGTTTCGACCAAGACGAATCAGGTCGACTCCACAAGCGCGGTGTACGAGAACCCCTATGCGCTCAGCATTGGCGTTGCAGCCTCAAGCGATATCCAAAACAGCACGCTGAAAAACGAGAACCCCTTCGAAAAGCAGAACGACCTCTACAGCAAAATCCTAGGCCGCGAGGTCAAGCTCTATACCAAGATCGAGGCCACGAGTACGGAGAATAGCGATAGCTTAAAGCAATGGAGCGTTACTGTACCGGCAAGCTCCATCGGGTATCTCTACATCAACAAAGATACGACTGCCGGCAGTTATTGGCCCGTCACCCTTACCATCGACCAGCGAACGATCGAAAACGAGGCCTGGAGATTCGACAATAATATCCGCCAGATTGCGGATGCATCGGACGCCCCGAGCCAGCATACGGTGTCAATCGGAGTCGCGGAGGGCTATACAGACATGCCCCAAGACAATGAGCCGGTCTTTTACGCCCTCGATCTGGACGTTTTCGAGCAGATTATTAACGAGCTTAAGACGAGCGAATTTGTTCCGACAGTTTTTGAGGACGGAAGAATCGAAGGCGAGTATACCGCCAAGGAAGACGGCAACCTGCTGCTGAGCGTTCCGTACGATGAGGGCTGGAACGTAACGGTAAACGGAACCGCCGCAGAACTAACGCCCGCCGCCGATAAGGGCCTGTCGTCCCTGAACGTGCAGAAAGGCGCGAATAGGATCGTGATGACCTACAAGACTCCGGGTGCCCTTGCGGGGCTTGCAGTGAGTCTGGCGACCACCGTCGCCCTTGTTGCAGCGGGGCTATACGCCAGGCATAAGAAAAGCCGCCGTTAACAAGCGGCGGCTTTTACTCTCGAAAAGTTAATAGCGGCTAGAGCATCTTGAGGTACTCCCCCAGCTCTTCCTCCCAGTCGGGCATGTGGAACCCGACCGACTCGAGCCCGGACAGGTCGAGTGCGGAGTGGACCGGGCGCGGTGCGACGGGGCCCTCGGCGCTCGCGTAGTAGTCGGCGGTCGATACCGGCACGACCTTCTCGCCGTTGCCGTTGGCGGCCTCGAAGACGGCGCGTGCGATGTCCGCCCAGGACTTCACCGCGCCGGATCCGGTGCAGTCGTAGGTGCCGTAGGGGGCGTGCGTCCCCAGCACGTGGAAGATGGCCTCGGCCATGTCGCGCGTGAAGGTCAGGCGGCCCAGCTGGTCGTCGACCACGGTGACCTGCTCGAGCTTGTCGTCCGGGTCGGCGACGCGGTCTGAGAGTGCCTTCATGGTCTTCACGAAGTTGTGCCCCTCGCCGATGACCCAGCTGGAGCGCATGATGTAGTGGTGCGGGCACCCGGCCACGGCGATGTCGCCGGCGGCCTTGGTCTGGCCGTAGACGGACAGCGGGGAGAACGGCTCGTCCTCCGTGTGGACCTCGGCGGTGCCGTCGAAGACGTAGTCGGAGGATACGTGGACCAGGGTGATGCCGTACCCGGCGCAGGTGCGTGCGAGAAGGGCGGGCCCCGTCGCGTTGGCCTTCCAGGCGGTCACGCGGCCCTCGGGGGTCTCGGCCCTGTCGACTGCCGTGTAGGCGCCGCAGTTGATGACCGTGCCGTAGAGCGACCAGTCGTACTGCGAATAGGCGTCCGGGTCGGACATGTCGAAGGTGTCGATGTCGCAGAAGTCGAAGTCCTTCGCCACGCCGCGCTCCTCGGCGAGCGCGCGCACCGCATGGCCCAGCTGGCCGTTGCAGCCGGTGACGAGGGTGCGCTTCGGCGCCATCGGGACGACGTCCTTGAGCATCGGGTGGTTGAGGTCGGCCTCGGAGACGGTGGCCTCATCGAGCGGGATCGGCCACTCGATGGCGAGCTCGGGGTCGGCGAGGTTCACGAAGGTGTAGGTCTTCTTGAGCTCCAGCGACCAGTGGGCGTCCACCAGGTAGGTGTAGGCGGTGCCGTCCTCGAGCGCCTGGAAGCTGTTGCCCACGCCGCGCGGGACGTAGATGGCCCTGGACGGGTCGAGCGTGCAGGTGAACACCTTCCCGTAGGTGGCGCTGCCCTCGCGCAGGTCGACCCATGCGCCGAAGACCGAGCCGCGGGCCACGGAGATGAACTTGTCCCAGGGCTCCGCGTGGATGCCGCGGGTGACGCCGCGGCTGTCGTTGTAGGAGATGTTGTTCTGGACGACCTTGAGATCGGGGATGCCGAGCGCGCACATCTTGGCGCGCTGCCAGTTCTCCTTGAACCAGCCGCGCGAGTCGCCGTGGACGGCCAGGTCGACGACCTTGAGGCCCTCGATGCCGGTCTCCGCGACCTTCAGGTCCTTCTCGAATTCGATGTCAGCCATGTGGTTAATTCCAATCGTGTTGCGGGCGCCCCTCGCGGTGCCGCAGGATCATCCCCATGCCCTGCG
>NZ_CABJFS010000008.1 GCF_902364945.1 Collinsella aerofaciens
CGCCGAAGTTGAAAGGCAGATTGCCGCTCTGGCGGGTTTGCAGCGTCAACTGGTTACGCGGGCTGGTAAGCCCGCGTAACCCTAATAATTGGCCTCGTAACCGTTGCCGTCGCCGGTGGGCTGTTCGTAGTAGTCCGAATCGCTCGAATCGCTTGAGCCATCGGAATCGTCAGAGCTGACCGATGAGGTTGCGGTGCCGTTTGCGTAGTCGTCAGACGTGTTGTTGCTGAGGTCGCCGATCGTAGAGCTGGAGCCGTCGGAAAGACCCATGGTGTTGGGACCCTTGGGATCCTTGCCGGCATCGACGCGCTCCATCATTTCCTTGAGCTCGTCCTCGTAGACAAAGACGTAGCTCACACCGTCAATCATGGTGCTGTCGTCGGCGTACGAAGGCAGGTTGGCCGAGTAGATACCGTCGACATCCATACCGCGCATGGCGTTGACCGTAGAGACGATATCCTGAACGCTCATATCGGTCACGAGCATATCGGACAGCGAATTAACCAGGCCAAAGATCTTCGTGGCATCGAAGTTATTGAGAATCTGGTTGGCAAGGGCGCCAAGCACCTGACGCTGGTGGCGCATGCGCGTGTAATCGCCGTCGGCATAGGTGTAGCGGCAGCGGGCATAGGTAAGGGCGGTGGCACCGTCCATATGCTGCTGGCCAGCGGTAATCTTAATATCCAGGTGCTCGGGGTCGTCAACATCATCGGTTGCGTTAATGTCGATACCGCCAACCGAATCAATCAGCGCCTGCATACCGTCGAAGCTAACCTCGGCATAGTGGGAAATCTGAACACCGCACAGCTCGTTGACCGCCTCGACCATGGCCTCGGCGCCGCCAACGGTATGGCAGGCGTTGATCTTCATGGTCTCGCCCTTGTACTCGACCTTGGTGTCGCGCGGAACGGAAATGAGCGTCGCCTGCTTTTGCGTGGGGTCGATGCGTGCCAGGATAATCGAGTCGGCACGATACGTATCCTCGCCCGGACGGCCGTCGGTGCCAAGAAGCAGCACGTAGAACGGATCCTTTGCCTCATCGGTGTCAACCAGAACCCGACGCAGATTGTCAGTAATGACATTAGAATCGCCGAGCTTGCCCATAATGGTGGCAAACCACAGGCCGGCAGCGGTAGTGGCACTCAGCAGCACGCCAAGCACGACAATGAGCGCGACGTGACGAATCGTGTGGCTACGGCGACGTTGACGAGCGCGCTCGGAATAGCGAGCCACGTTATCGCGACTGTAGATCTTGGCCTGCGCACCAGTTGAGGGTCTTCGGGTGGTGGTATCCGCGAGGGGCTTTTTATTAAACATAGGCAACCTGTATTAGTAGATGACGGGATCGGGGACGGTAGCATGCTCGACATGCGCGCCAAGCGCCTGCAGCTTTTCGACAAACTGCTCGTAGCCGCGCTTGATGTGATGGATAGCCGAAACCTCGGTCGTCCCGTCGGCGATCAAGCCCGCTACGACGAGGGCCGCTCCGCCGCGCAGATCGGGCGAGGTAACCTGTGCACCCGAGAAGCCCTTGACGCCATGAATCATGGCATGATGGCTCTCGATACGAATGTCGGCACCCATGCGCACCAGCTCAGAGGCAAACATAAAGCGATTCTCGAAGATGTTCTCGGTAATAACGGAACTGCCGCCGGAGAGGGCGGAGAGCACCATAATTTGTGCCTGCATGTCGGTCGGGAAGCCGGGGAACGGAAGCGTCTGGATGTCGACAGGCTTGATACGCTCGGCACGGTTCACATGGACGCCATCCTCGACGCGCTCGCAGTCGATACCCATGAGCTCCATCTTCTTGAGCACCATACCCAAGTGAATGGGACAAAAGCCCGTGACATCGACACCGCGATCGTCTGCCATCAACGCACCGGCGACGATAAAGGTACCGGCCTCGATGCGGTCGCCCACTACGCGATGGGTAACAGGATGCAGCTCTTCCACGCCCTCGATGGTCACGACAGGCGTACCGGCGCCAACAATCTTGGCACCCATTTCGTTGAGCATGTTGGCGAGATCGACGATCTCGGGCTCGCGGGCGGCATTGTCGATAACCGTGGTGCCCTGCGCGCGCACGGATGCCATAATGAGGTTCTCGGTCGCACCGACACTGGCAAACTCGAGCGTGACGGTGGTACCGCGCAGGCCCTGAGGCGCGCTGGCGTTGATGTAGCCGTGGGCGGTATCAAACTCGACGCCCAGGGCCTCGAGACCCAGAATATGCATGTCGATCTTGCGGGCACCTAGGTTGCAGCCGCCCGGCATGGCGATCTTGGCGCGATGGAAGCGACCCAGCAGGGGCCCCATGACGGCGGTGGAAGCACGCATCTTAGCGACGAGCTCATAGGGAGCCTCCCAGGAATCGACCTGAGAGGTATCGATCTCGAGCGTGTGCTCGTCGAGAACATCGATCGTAGCGCCCATGCCCTTGAGCACCTTGCCCATCACGTGGACATCGGAAATATCGGGCACGTTCTGCAGCGTCGTCTTGCCCGGCGCCAGAAGCGTTGCCGCCATGAGTTTGAGCGCGGAGTTCTTAGCACCCGAGACGGGCACGGAGCCTCCGATGGCGTGGCCACCCTCAACGCGGATAATATCCAAGGTCTACCCTTTCAAAAAGCATGCCCGGGGTGGCCAAGCCATCCCGGGCATGATGTGTTCGCAAATGGTCGAACGCTAAATCGTTTGACTATTGGGCAAGCTTGAGCTTACACCATGCGATTTCATTATAGAGGTAGGCGCGGCGTGCATCATCCTCCGACAAATTACCCAGCTTCTCTTCAAAACCTTGAATATCAGCTTTAAGCTTGTCGGCATCGACGGTCGCCAAATCGCAAGCGCGCTCGGCGAGAACGGTCACGACATCGTCCGCAACCTGGGCATAGCCGCCGGCCACGGCAAACGTGTGGTCGACAGTGCCCATGGCCTTATCGAAAACGCGAACGTAACCGCGGTCGATCGTGCAGATCTCGCTGGAGTGAGCAGGCAGAACGCCAAACTCGCCATCCGTGGACGGAATCGACACAAACGCAGCGTCGCCCTCATAGGCGCAGCTCACGGGGCACACGATGCGGATACGCATAACCTACTTCTCCCCCATCTTGCGGGCGCGCTCGCGCACGTCCTCAATCGTGGAAGCATAGCGGAAAGCCTGCTCGGGCAGGTCATCGGCCTTGCCGTCGACAATCTCGGCGAAAGAGCGGACGGTATCCTCGACGCGGACGTAGACACCGGGGTTACCGGTGAACTTCTCGGCGACGTGGAAGGACTGCGAGAGGAACTGCTGAATCTTACGGGCACGGTTGACCGTAAGGCGCTGTTCCTCGGACAGCTCGTCCATACCCAGAATGGCGATGATGTCCTGAAGGTCGGAGTACTCCTGCAGGAGCTCCTGGACCTTGACGGCGACACGGTAGTGCTCCTCGCCGACGATCGAGGGATCGAGAGCGTCGGAGGAAGACGCGAGCGGGTCGATAGCCGGGAACAGGCCGAGCGACGAAATGCTACGCGAAAGAACCGTGGTAGCGTCGAGGTGCGTAAACGTCGTGGCAGGCGCCGGGTCGGTCAGGTCGTCTGCGGGGACGTAGACAGCCTGGACGGAGGTAATGGATCCCGTCTTGGTCGAGGTAATGCGCTCCTGGAGGTCACCCATCTCGGTAGCCAGTGTGGGCTGGTAACCAACGGCGGACGGCATACGGCCCAGCAGTGCGGAAACCTCGGAACCCGCCTGGGAGAAGCGGAAGATGTTGTCGATGAACAGCAGGACGTCCTGGCCGCGATCGCGGAAGTACTCAGCGGTGGTAAGGCCGGCCAGACCGATGCGCAGACGCGCTCCAGGCGGCTCGTTCATCTGACCATAAACCAAGCAGGTCTTGTCGATAACGCCAGACTCGCTCATCTCGAGGAACAGGTCGGTGCCCTCGCGGGTACGCTCGCCGACACCGGTGAACACCGAGGTGCCGCCGTGCTCCTGGGCGAGGTTGTTGATAAGCTCCTGAATCAGAACGGTCTTGCCGACGCCGGCGCCGCCGAACAGGCCGGTCTTGCCGCCACGGATGTAGGGCTCGAGCAGGTCGACGGCCTTGATGCCGGTCTCGAAGATCTCGGTCTTGGTGGTGAGCTCGTCAAAGCGGGGCGCTGCATGGTGGATGGGGTAGAACTCCTCCACCTCGGGCATGGGCTTGCCGTCGACGGGCTTGCCCATGACGTTCCAAATGCGACCGAGCGTCTTGGGACCAACGGGCATCTTCATGGGCTCACCGGTATCGGTGGCGATGAGGCCGCGCTGCAGGCCGTCGGTCGAGGACATGGCGACCGTGCGGACGACGCCGCCCGGAAGCTGGCTCTCGACCTCAAGGATCGTGCTCAGATGACCGATCGGGGTCTCGGCCTCGACCGTGAGCGCGTTGTAGATCGGGGGCACCGCACCGTCAAACTTGACGTCGACGACAGGGCCGATGATTCGCACGATGCGACCATCACCGGCAGTCGTCTTCTTGGTGGCTTCCTCGACCGCAAGCTTTACGGTGTTATTAGCCATTACTGTTCCTCCAATGCTGAGGCTCCGCCGACGATCTCGTTGATCTCGGTCGTGATCGAAGCCTGGCGCACGCGACTATACGTGCGGGTAAGGGTCGAGATGATCGCGGTGGCGTTTTCCGTCGCGGAGTGCATGGCCTTGCGGCGTGCACCCTGCTCGGCAGCCGCCGAATCGATCAGGGCCTGGTAGATGACCGTCAGGATATAAGACGGCACAAGCTTGCCGAGAACATGCTCGGGAGAGGGCACGAACTCGAACGTGGACGAGATGCGCTTAGGGGCGTCGGTCTCGTTCTTACGCGGACCGTGGGCCATAGCGATCATCTCGGGGTCGAGCGGCAACAGATGCTCGACGCGAAGCTCCTGATCCACGCGGTTCTTGGCGTGGTGGTAGACAAGCTCGACACGGTCAAGCTCACCGGCACGATACGCATCGCAGATATGAGAGGAAATCATGCGGGCCTGATTGAAATCGGGCTCAGAGGAGTTGCCCTCAAAGTGCATGACAACGTTTGCGCGGTCACGGAAATACGTGACCGGCTTACGCCCGCACGCGATGATCTCGCACTCGATGCCGTCGTTCGCCCAAGAAGCGGCGAGCTTTTCGGCCGTGCGCTCCACCGTCGTATTGAAACCGCCGGCAAGGCCGCGGTCCGAGGCAATAACGACAATCAGGCCATGCTTGACGCTCTCATGCTTCTGCAGCATGGGATCGGTGCCCGAACAGGAGGCGTCGCCGGCGACCGTCAACATGACGTCGGTCAGCGCCTCCTTATAGGGCTCGGCCTGCTTGGAGCGATCGAGGGCACGACGGATCTTGGCCGTAGAGACCATCTCCATCGTGCGCGTGATCTGCTTGGTCGTGGTAACCGAGGAGATTCGCTTCTTAATGTCGCGAAGGTTGGCCATGGGGCTTAGTTCTCCTCTGATCCAGAAACATCCGAATGGTGCTTGGCCATGAACTGCTGCTTGAAGTCGCCGATGACGCGCAAGAGCTCAGCCTTGGTGTCATCATCGATCTTCTTGGCGCGAACCTTGTCGAGCAGCGAGCCAAAGCCATTGTCCATGTACTCGATGAGCTCGGCACGGAAGGGCAGCACGTCGGCGATCTCCAGGTCATCCAGGAAGCCCTCGTTGCCAGCGAACAGCGTAACGATCTGCTCGCCAACCTCAAACGGCTTGTAACGCGGCTGCTTCAGGAGCTCGGTCATGCGAGCACCATGGGTCAGCTGCTTCTGAGTAGCCTCGTCGAGGTCGGAGCCGAACTGCGTAAAGCCAGCGAGCTCCTGGTACGAAGCGAGGTCCAGACGGAGGTTGCCGGCGACCTGCTTCATGGCCTTGGTCTGCGCATCGCCACCGACGCGGGACACGGAGATGCCCACGTCGACTGCCGGGCGCTGACCCTGGAAGAAGAGCTCGGACTGCAGGTAGATCTGACCATCGGTAATGGAAATGACGTTGGTCGGAATGTAGGCCGAGACGTCGCCGTCCTGGGTCTCGATGATCGGCAGTGCCGTCATGGAGCCGTAACCGTTCTTCTTGGACATCTTGACGGCACGCTCGAGCAGACGAGAGTGCAGGTAGAAGATGTCGCCAGGATAGGCCTCGCGTCCGGGCGGACGATGCAGCGTCAGCGACATCTGACGGTAGGCCACAGCCTGCTTGGACAGGTCGTCGTAGATGACGAGCACGTGGCCGCCGGGGTTGGTCTCGCTGGCGGGCTTGCCGTCCTCGCCGTTGTACATGAAGAACTCGCCGATAGCGGCACCGGCCATAGGCGCGATGTACTGCATAGGGGCGGAATCGGCAGCGGTGGCCGAAACGATGATGGTGTAGTCGAGCGCACCGTGCTGAGCGAGGGTCTCGCGGATGTTGGCAACCGTGGAGGCCTTCTGGCCGATGGCGACATAGATGCAGACCATGCCCTTGCCGCGCTGGTTGAGGATAGCGTCGATGGCGATGGCGGTCTTACCGGTCTTACGGTCGCCGATGATGAGCTCACGCTGACCGCGGCCGATAGGCACCATGGAGTCGATGGCCAGCAGGCCGGTCTGAACCGGCTCGCACACCGGGGTACGGTCGATGACACCGGGGGCCTTGAACTCGATGGGGCGACGGTGCGTGGCGACGATGTCACCCAAACCGTCGATAGGCTGGCCGAGCGGATTGACGACGCGGCCGAGCATGGCGCGGCTCACAGGGATATCCATAATGCGGCCAGTGGTGCGGCACTCGTCGCCTTCCTTGATGGCGTCGACGGCACCGAACAGAACGGCGCCGACCTCGTCACGGTCAAGGTTCTGGGCAAGGCCGAAGACGGTCTCACCGGTATCGGAGCTCTTGAACTCCAGAAGCTCGCCTGCCATGGCGCTCTTGAGGCCGGAGACGCGCGCGATGCCGTCGCCTACCTCGTCGACCGTTGAAACCTCATGCGTATCGACCGTCGCGGAGAGGCTCGTGAGCTGCTCCTGCAGTTTCTTGGCGATATCCTGGGCATTGAGGGTTTCGGACATTAGGCTTCACCTCCGTACGAATTAGCAGAGTTTGCGAGGGTCTCCTGCGCGATGCGCAGCTGCGTCTTGACGGAAATGTCACGACGCTCGCCGCGGGCCTCGAGCACCAGGCCGCCCACGATAGACGGGTCGACCTGCTCGATAAGGAATACCTTGCGGCCGAAGTCCTGCTCGCATTTCTTAGTGATGGTTTGACGCAGCTCGTCGTCGAGCGGGATCGCCGTGGTGACGGTCACGCCCACTACATCCTCGTCTTCCTCGGCAACATACTTAAAGGCAGCTGCCACCTTGGGAAGAAGGTCGAGCTGGTCGCGCTTGGACATGGTGTCGAGCACAGCGATGATCTCGGGGCTGGCGCTAGCCAGACGCTCGATCATCTCGAGGTCCTCGAATACATGGTTCTCGGCCTTGGCGGCTTCCAAAAGGGAGCGCGCGTAGGTCTCGAGCACCTTGTCCTGATAGCGGCTAGTCGGCATTCAGGCTACCTGCTTCCTGGATGTAGCGCTCGATGAGCTTCTTCTGCTCGGCCTCGTCCTCGAGTGCCTCGCCCACGATCTTGGTGGCGACGGCAACGGACAGGTCGGCGATAGAGCTCGCGGCACCGGCGTAGATGGACTTGCGCTCGTCCTCGACGGTCGTGTGGGCCTTGGCGATGATCTCCTCGGCCTCCTTGTGAGCAGCCTCGATGATACGGGCGCGCTCGGACTCGGCGTCCTTACGGGCCTCGAGAACGATGTCGGCAGCCTGACGACGGGCGTCGGTAACGATCGAGTCGGACTCAGCGCGCTTGGCGATAGCCTCCTGCTTGGTCTTCTCGGCCTCGTCGAGGCTCTCCTCGATCTTCTTGCCGCGCTCCTCCATGGTTTTCATGATGCCCGGCAGGGCGACCTTGGCCAGCACGATCCAGATGATCAGGAAGGCGATAAGCGCCGGGATGAACTCCGCCATCTTAGGGATGAGGATGTCCGCACCGGCAGCGCCGTCCTCGGCGAACGCGGAAACCGGCATGAGCAGCGCGGCCGCGGACGCGGAGAGTGCGATCGCGCTCTTCTGGGATGAAAGATTCATACTTGACGCTCCGTGCTATTTAACGATCAGCGCGACAACGAAGCCGATCAGAGCCAGAGCCTCGCCGAAGGCGGAGCCCATGATGAAGACGGTGAACACGCGGCCCTGGACCTCAGGCTGACGGGCCATAGCACCCGTAGCACCCAGAGCAGACAGGCCGATAGCAAGACCAGCGCCGATAACACCGAGACCGTAACCGATAACTCCCACGATTCCTCCTTTGTCGTGCGTGTCTTATTTCACGCAGGATAACCTTTTTTATAACTGCCGGGCTCCATGGGTACGGGCACCGGCGGTTTAACGAATTGCTTACCTTTAAGGCGCGAGCGGAAGGCTACTCCTCCTCCGCGACCTCCTCTGCCTCGGAGACATACACGGCGGTAAGGACCGTGAAGACGTAAGCCTGGATGGCGCCGACCACAAGCTCGATCGCATAGATCAGGATGAGGATGGCAAGCCAGGCTAGCGAAGGCAGGGCGCCAACGGCGTGGGCCGCGGAAACCTGCTGAAGCAGCGGCTGCATGAACATGCTCGCCATGATGGCGAACGAGCCCATGACCACGTGTCCTGCGAACATGTTGCAGAACAGACGGACGGCAAGCGTGATGAGACGCAGGAAGGTCGAGAAAAGCTCGACGACCCACACAAGCACGTTCATCGGGAAGCTTACGCCCTGCGGGGCGAGGCTCTTGATGTAGCCGATCACGCCGTGAGCCTTGCATCCGTAGTAGATGAAATACACGAAGGCGAAGATGGCGAGCGCGGCGGTGGAGCCGATTGCGCCGGTGCCGGGCTTCATTCCCGGAATCAGGCCGATCATGTTATTGATCAGGATGAACAGGAAAAGCGAGCACAGGAACGGGAAGTGCTTCTTCCAGTTCTCACCCACGACGCCCTTGCCGATATCGTTCTCGACGTACTCGATGATGTACTCGAAACCGTTGACGAAGAAGCCCTTGGGGACCAGGGTCTGCTTCTTCTTGAACACGGCCAGGACGATCAGGAGCACGATCGTGGAGACGATCAGCCAAAACGAGTACTGCGTGATGCCGCAGCTCAGATCGCCCACGACAGGGGTGGAGCTGAACTCGCTGACCAGATGATTAATCTCATCAGGCAGCTTTTCAAAAATTTCCACGACTTACCTTTCGACCTCATGAGGATCTCGCAGCGCCTTGACGACACGAACCGTGCAGGCAGCCATAAAGGCCACGAAGCCGATCGCCTCGCCCAGGAGGAACATGCGAAATGCCTCTCCGAACAACACAAACACAACCAAGGTAAAGACGAGCAGGGCGATTGCCGAGACCGCAAGACTCACCATACCCTTGAGCATGTCCGCATTCTGTTTATCGTCAAGAACCGGCTTGAGCGTAAAGACAAAGGGAAGGAAGGCAATTGCGCCCGCGATGGCGCCTGCAACGATAGCGAGCAGATCGGCTATCTGAAACACTGGCGTCCTCACTTTCCTTTTTAACGCTTCACAGAACAGTTCCCGCCAAACATTGGTGACTATTGTACGAGCCAATCGCTAAAGTACAACCGAAAAAGCATCGGTTAATACGCACCTGTTCGTTTTCTTAAGACCTTCTTTATGCCGCAGGTACGGTAATACGTTTTTCTCGAACCCTGCAGGGCAAAACGTCCGTTAACAGGAGTGCGCGCGGTCGCCTTTTGTTCGTCCGCGCGCACCGTTTCTTCGTATTTGCAGCCGCGGCCGTTTAGCCCAGCGACTAGAGCGTGCCGTAGATGCGGTCGCCGGCGTCGCCGAGGCCGGGAACGATGTAGGCAGCCTCGTTGAGATGGTCGTCGATGGCGCAGGTATAGATATGTACATCGGGATCCTTCTCGGTCAGCGACTTGAGGCCCTCGGGGGCCGCGACGATGCACAGCATGCGGATGTCCTTGACACCGCGCCCGCGCAGGTAGCTGATGGCCATCTCGGCCGAACCGCCCGTGGCGAGCATGGGGTCGACGACCAGGCAGATGCGCTGGTCGATATCCTTGGGCATCTTGCAGTAATACTCGTGCGGCTCGTGGGTGACCTCGTCGCGCTCCATGCCGATGTGGCCCACGCGAGCGGAGGGCACCAGGTCGAGGATGCCGTCGACCATGCCAAGGCCCGCACGCAGGATGGGCACGATGGCGAGTTTCTTGCCGGCGAGCTGCTTAAACGTTGCGGTGGTGATAGGGGTCTCGACCTCGACGTCTTCCATAGGCAGGTCGCGCATGGCCTCGTAGCCGTCAAAAAGCGCGAGTTCGCGCACGAGCTGACGGAACTGGTTGGTGCCGGTGTTTTTGTCGCGCAGGATCGACAGCTTGTGCTGGACGAGCGGGTGATCGACAAGCGTCACACGGGACGCATCGTAGGTGACGGTCATGGGTTGATTGCCCCTTTCGTTGCGGCCGCAAAACGGCCTTGCTGACAAGGCGCGCAGCAATGTTGCCGCCGCACGCCATGCATTAGTTTAGCGGTTTGTTGTATCGAGCAGCCCATCGCAGCCCTACTGTGCGGTACTGAGCGAGCGCCTGACTGCATCACACCAGCCCGCAAGGTTTTGTTCGCGGCGCTCGGCGGACATGTGGGGAAGGAAGGTCCTAACGATCTGGGCATTTTGCTCCAGCTCTTCCAGGTCTTCCCAATAGCCGACGGCAAGACCCGCCAAGTACGCGGCACCGATTGCCGTGGTCTCCACCGTCTCGCATTGCAGCACGGGAATATCCAGCAGGTCGGCCTGGAATTGCATGATGAACTCGTTGCGCGAGGCACCGCCATCGACAGACAGGCGCTCGATCGAAAGCCCCACGTCCTGCTCCATGGCGCGCAGCACGTCGTAGCTCTGATATGCCATGGATTCGCAGGCGGCACGTACGATGGTCGCACGGCTCGAGGCGCCGGTCAGACCGCACACGATACCGCGGGCATGCGGGTCCCACCAGGGAGCGCCCAGACCCGCAAAGGCGGGAACGAAGTAGCAGCCCTCGTTGTCGCTAATCGAAGCGGCGAGTTGTGCCGACTCGCTCACGCTCGAGATGATGCCCATGTTGTTGCGAAGCCAGTTCATGGTGGAACCGGCAGCAAAGATGGAGCCCTCGAGCGCATAGCTGATCTTCCCGTTCGCAGCGATACCGATGGTGGAGACCAGACCGTTCTTGGATTCGACGATCTCGTCGCCGGTGTTCATGAGCATAAAGCAGCCCGTGCCATAGGTGTTTTTGGTCTGGCCGGGATGGAAGCAGCAGTGACCGAACAGCGACGCCTGCTGGTCGCCCGCCACACCCATGATGGGCGGCATGTTGGTCATGATGTCGCTCGCGACGCGGCCGTAGTCACCCGAGCTCCAGCGAACCTCGGGCATCATGGAACGTGGAACGTCAAAGAGCGCCAGCAGGTCGTCGTCCCAATCGAGCGTATAGATATTAAAGAGTGCCGTGCGGCTGGCATTGGTGTAGTCGGTGGCAAAGACCTGGCCGCCGGTGAGGTTGTAGATGAGCCAGGTGTCGATGGTGCCAAACATGAGGTCGCCCGCCGCCGCGCTCTCGCGTGCGCCGTCGACGTTGTCGAGAATCCACTGTACCTTGGAGGCCGAGAAATACGGGTCGAGCGTGAGTCCCGTGCGGGAGCGCACCAGCTCCTCGCAACCCTGTTCAACCAACGCGTCGATTGCCGGCGCGGTACGGCGGCACTGCCATACGATGGCGTTATAGATCGGCTGACCGCTCACGCGGTCCCAGACCACCGTGGTCTCGCGCTGGTTGGAGATGCCGATGGCGGCAATGCGGTCGGAGTGGATACCGCTCTTAAACTGGACTTCCATCATGACGGCGATCTGGCTGGCAAGGACCGCCATGGGGTCTTGCTCTACCCAACCGGGACGTGGGAAGCTGGTTTTGACGCTGCGACGTGCCTGCGCGACGATGCATCCGTACTCGTCGACGATGGTCGCAAGTACCGAGGTGGTGCCGCAGTCGAGCGCCATGATGTAGGAACCGCCAAAGTTAAACGAGGCATCTTCCATGCCCAGGCTGCCCAGATTCAACGACATCGCTTACACCTTTCTATTGCATCGGGTCGGACAGGACCCGTTCGATCTCTGATGCGGGAAGTGCGCCTTGGCGCAGGATCTGGAGCCCGCCGTGCTGGAACGACACGATGGTCGAGGCGTCGCGACACGGGGTCTCACCGGCGTCGACGGCAACATCGACCCCCTCCAGGATGCGACCCTCGACGGCGGCAAAGCTTGCCGGCGAGGGCGCACCGTGCGTGTTGGCGCTGGTGCAGGCAAGGGGGCTGCCACAGGCGCGAATGAGCGCCTGCACCACGGGCGAGGCCGAAGCGCGAAGTGCCACCGTGTCGTCGGCGGCGCGCATAAAGGTCGGCACGCAGGGGGCCGCCTTGACCACGATAGTCAGGGCGCCCGGCCAGCATCGTCGGGCGAGCACGCGGGCCTCGTTAGGGATATCCACGCCATAGCGGTCGAGCGCTTCGACGCCATCGACCAGCCAAGCGACGGTTTGCGTGAGTTCACGTTGCTTGAGAGTGAAGATGCGGCGGTAGCCGGTACCGAGCGCAGGGACCGCGGCGCCATTGACGGTGGCTTGCGGGTCGCGCGGCCACGAGGGGGATTCGCTTGTGTCTTGGGGTGCGGCGTCCGAAAAGGCGTTAACTGCCACAGCGACACCATAGACGGTCTCGGTCGGGATCAGGGCCAGACCGCCACAGCCGAGCACCTCGGCCGTGTGCTCGACGGCAAGCCGATGCGGCTCGCGCGCTCCCTCGTATACCCGATAGACCGTCTGCATGTGTATGCCAGCCCCTTACGCTCTGGTGCAAGTTTGTTTACTGTGGGGCATTCTCGCACGAAACGTTCAATCTATTTGCCCAGAGCGCATGTTGGTTTGGTGAGCGGCTCTAGTAGTCGGTGAAAGTAAGGGGGTTATTGGACGGCTACGAACTTCTTTGGTCTTCCGGCGTGACGTTCTTGGGCGGCGTAACGCTCGATACTGTCTATCGTTATCATCCGACGGCCGTCGACGAGTTCAACATCGAGTTTGCCGGCTTTGACCAGCGCGGTAATCCGCGGAGCGGAGACTTTGAGGTCCAGCGCTGCGTCTTTAAATGTTCGGCACGCCGCTTCCCGAGCGTCCTCGTGGTCGATTTCGACTGAAAGGGCCACGACCTCGGCCGAGCGTTCGTACCCTGTCGGAGTCAAACCGTTGTTGAGGTCGTCGGCCAAAAACGCCATCAGTGCCTCGGTAGCATGGGCAATCGCTTCTTCGCGCGTATCGCCATCGGCAAAGGCGCCGGGAATCTGCGGGAAGCTAGCGCAGTAACCGTCGTCTTCTTTTATGAGAACGCAGTCATAGGTAAATCGCTGCCTCATTTTGCCTCCAACTACCATCCAGCTTGGCGACGAATACTTGCCCACGTGCCCTTCTTTGGTCGATCACCACCAGAGCCGTTCACGGTGACAACACGGTCACCAGAAACATACTTAGCATGACTACCGACTTGCGCGACCTTCACGAATCCATCGTGCTTGAGTAGGGCAATGATTTCCCGAAAGGTAGGAGGTTGCATGGGCCGACCTCTTTCAGCCGTCCTAATTATAAACTAATTTATAATTTTTGCTAACCAGTTAATAAATATTACTGGCGCTGTTTGGGCTCGGTGACGATGGCTCGGACGATGCGGGGGCGATCGGTGAGGTCGTGGACGATGCGCACGTCCGACAGACCCGCTTGGCGGCAGAGCTCGGCCGCAGCGTCGAGCGCGCCCTCGTAGAGCTCGCAGGCAAAGAGGCCGCCGGCGCGCAACATGTAGGGCGCCGCGTTGAGCAGGCGACGGAAGATATCGAGGCCGTCGGCGCCACCCTCGAGCGCCAGATCGGGCTCAAAGTCCTTGACCTCGTGCGGCAGCGAGCGCATGACATCGGTGGGGATGTAGGGCGGGTTGGAGACGAGTACGTCAAAGGTGCCCCACTCTTCACGGGGAATGGAGCTCACCAGGTTCGTGAGGCTGAAGGCGACCTCATCGGACGTGAGGCCAAGCGCATCGCGGTTTTTGGTAGCAAGGTCGATGGCGCGCGGCTCGATATCGGTAGCAGTGCAGGTGACGTGGCCGCGACGCTCCCAGGCGATCGAGAGCGAGATACAGCCCGTGCCGCAGCCGACCTCGAGAACGCGGGCAGTGCGGGGCTCGGCTGGGGCAGGCGCAGCGGCATCCTGAGCTGAAACCGTCTCCTGGTCGGCACCCTCGATGGCGATGCCGCATTCGTCGAGCTCGGGCTCGGCGGCTTCCGCGGCTTCGGCTTCTGCTGCTTGCGCGGCGGCTTCCTCGGCCTCGCGATCGGCCAGTTCCTCGGCATAGGCACGGCTGCCCAGTACGTCGCCGCCTAGCGCCGCCTCATCGGCAGCCGTCAGGTTAGCGGCACGGCGCTCGGCAGTCGCCCGTTCGTCTGCCAGCGCGGCCTCGGCCTTGCGTGCCTCCTCGACCTCATCGTTCCAAGGCAGCTCAACACGCTGACGGGCAGCAGCCTCGGGGCTCAGCACCTCGGCATCCAGATAATTGAGGACTTCCTCGACGAGCATCTCGGTTTCGGGGCGCGGAATGAGCACACCGGGAGCGCACGCGACGTCAATCATGCGAAACTGCGTGCTGCCGGTAATGTACTGTAGCGGCTCGCCTTTGGCGCGACGAACGACGGCCGCATGCATGGTCTCGAGCTGGGCCGCGTTAAGCGTCTCGTCCATACGCATATATAGGTCAATGCGCGCCAGGCCCGTGGCGGCGCACAGCAGCCACTCGGCAGAAAGACGGGGGTGCTCCTCGCCGCGCTCGGCCAGGTACTCCTTGGTCCACTCGAGACAACGCTTGATGGTCCAGATCTCGTTTGCCATGGGGTCCTCCCCTCTTAAGCGCCGGGCGGCGCGCGAATGTCGGAGCAGATTGTAAGCGAGGCCAGCGCTTGGCAAGGGACGATTGAAGGCGATTATCGAGAATCAGCCCAGAATTTTGGTTTGGCCCCGTCCAAAGTGTTCATTCGTCGACGTCTAGATTTGCATTCGTCAAGCTTTTGGCAAGGTTGCCCCAAAACTGACCAATATCTAACCAAGAACTTGCCAAATCACTTGACGCGCGACGCATCAAAAAATGCACTGCGACTTCTTGGACGATTATTTGAGCAATATTTTCGGCAGAAGATGCACGCCGTTAATTGCTTTAAGCAGGTAGCTGGCTTAATGGCCATCAAAGCCGATTAAATAACATCTCAAAGCAATGTGCACAACCTAGTCATTTAAGAACGTCCCCAATGACCACCTCTAAGGCGCCGTAGGTTGAGCATAAGTCAGCGAAAACGCCCCTAAGCGAGCAAGGTGACGTGAAATGAAAGGGCGCTGACCTTCTGGTCGCGCCCTTGAAATTGAACGTCAGATTGCCGCTTAGGGGCGTTTGCAGCGTCGAGCCGTTACGGCGTTTGGTAAAACGCCGTAACTTAAACTGCCTGTGCCAGCTTCTCGGCACGCTCGGCGGCGGCGAGCGCCTCGATGACGGTGCCGAGCTGGTCGCCCAGGAGGACGCCATTGTAGGTGGAGTTGAAACCGATGCGGTGATCGGTCACGCGGTCCTGGGGCTGGTTGTAGGTACGGATCTTCTCGGAACGGTTGCCGTGGCCGATCTGGCTCTGGCGCTCGGCACCGAGCTCTGCCTGCTGCTTCTCGAGCTCCATCTCGTACAGACGGGCGCGCAGCATCTGCATGCAGACTTCGCGGTTCTGGATCTGGGAGCGCTGTTCCTGCGACTGCACCACGGTGTTGGTGGGCAGGTGGGTGATGCGCACGGCGGAGTAGGTGGTGTTAACGCACTGACCGCCAGGGCCGGAGGCACAGTAGGTATCGATGCGCAGGTCGGACTGGTTGATCTGAACGTCGATCTCCTCGGCCTCGGGAAGCACGGCGACGGTTGCCGTGGAGGTCTGGATGCGACCCTGGGACTCGGTCTTGGGAACGCGCTGGACGCGGTGCACGCCGGACTCGAACTTCATGACGGAGTAGACGCGGTCGCCCTCGACCTTGAACTCGATGGACTTAAAGCCGCCGGCCTCGCTGGGGCTGGAGTCGAGCACGGTGGTCTTCCAGCCGCGCGACTCGCAGAAGCGCTGATACATCTTGTACAGGTCGCCGGCGAAGATGGCCGCCTCGTCGCCACCGGCGGCGGAGCGAATCTCGACGATGGTGTTCTTGTCGTCATTGGGGTCGCTCGGGATGAGCATGTACTTGATGTCTTCCTCGAGCTGGGGAAGCTTGGCCTCGTTTTCGGAGATGTCCATCTGGAGCATCTCCTTCTCATCGGCATCGGTAGTATCGTGGAGCATTTCCTTGGCAGCCTCGATGTCATCGAGCGCGCCGATGTACTCGCGCGAGGCAGCGATGAGGTCGGACTGGTGCGCGTACTCCTTGTTGAGACGCGTGAACTCCTTGATATCGGAGGCGACGGCTGGGTCGGAAAGCTTCTTCTCGAGCTCCTCGTAGGCCTTGATGATCTTTTCGAGCTTGTCGCGCATGACGGACTCCTTTTATATGCGTGAAGGTGAAAATCGGCAGAATTGATGGGGCGCGGGGCGCCGCTGCGGGGGTAAAGCCCGGCTAGAACATGTCGATCTTCAGATACATGCGCATCCCTTCGCGTATGGGGGTACATAGTTGCGGTCTAACCCATACATGATAGCGTGCGCAGGCAAACCTGCATATAACCCGCACGGAATCCGACAAAGGGAGAGTCCCTTTGTCGGATTCTAGAGCGTATGGAGCAGGGCGATGAGGAAGCGTACGCCCTGGAGGTAGGCGCGGCGGGTGATGCGCTCGTTGGTGCCGTGGACGCCGCGGTCGCACTCGTCATCGTCGACCACAAACGCCGAAAAACGAATGCATTCGGAGCAAATGTGCTGGTAGTTGGCAGCGTCGGTCGCGCCGATCACGGTCGAGGGAACAATCGCCAACGGCTCGGATGATCCGTTTTCCTCCGTCCCCTTTGGATCGCGGAAATAGCGGGCGGCGATGGAGCGAACCGCCTCGAGGCCGGGACCACCGATGCGCGGGGACGGCGAGGGCTCGGAGCTGCCGGGGCCCAGCTCCACTTCGACACGACCGGCAAGGTCCGCCCCGGCAACCGCCTCATGGCAGCGCGCCACAACGTCGGCCACGCTCGTGCCCTCGAGCATGCGGAAGTTAATGTTGGCCCACATATCCTGCGGCATTACGTTGGCGCCGGCGCTGCCTCCCTCGATCTGCGTGGGCGCGCAGGTGGTCGTCACCAGCGGATAGAGCTTTTTGCTGGCGAGGCACTCGCGCACGATGGCATCCCCGTTGGCGGCAATCTCATCCGCCGTGTAGAGCCCCAGCTCGACAAGCTGCGCGGCAAGCAGATCGGTCACGCGCGTCGGCCACTCGATATCGCAGATTGCGGTGATGGCACGGCTCAACACCTCGAGCGACGTGCCGCCGTAGGGGTTGGAAGAATGCCCACCCGCGCTCTTTGTCTTGAGCACAATGTCGGCATAACCCTTCTCAGCCAGGTCGGCGTGCATGAGCCAACCCTCGCCCGCGTTGTACTCGGCAGCCGAAACAATACGGTAGTCACCCTCGTCGATCAGATATTCAAGTTCAACACCGCGCTCCTCGAGCACGCGGCCGATAGCTCCAGCGCCGTACTGCGTGGTTTCCTCGTCCTGGCCAAAGGCGAGCAACAGCGAACGCTTGTGCTCCCAGCCGTGCGCCAACGCATACTCAACCGCCTCGAGAATGCCTGCGACCTGATCCTTCATGTCGATAGCGCCGCGACCCCAAATGTAGGTGTCGTCCACCTGTCCGCTAAAGGGGGCGTGCGTCCAGTCGGCCTCGGTACCCGGCACCACGGGGACCACGTCCATGTGGCCCATGAGCATGACGGGTTTGAGGGCGGAGTCGGAACCGCCAAGCGTCACCAACAGCGAGTGGTCGATAAGCTCGACCTCGCCCGCCGCAAACACGCGCGGCCAGGCCTGCTGCATATAGGCGCGCAGGTCGTCGAAGGGCTGCCAGTCCACCGCCTCGGCATCCATGCTCGAGATGGTCGGAAACGACAGCACGCGGCCCAAGCGCTCGCACGCGCCGGCCTCGTCCATATCGGCAAAATCGTCCTCATGCGCAAAGAAGCGCCAAACCTCGGCCATGACATCCTTTCGATTGTGACGACAAAGGCCGCCCCACGGGAGCGGCCCTGCAACGCAGGCGTTTGCGCCGGTTATTTGTCCTCGAGATAGCGAGAGAGGAACTCGCGAGTGCGCTGATGTTTGGGGTTGCCAAAGAGCTCGGCCGGCGCGGCGTCCTCGAGCACCACGCCCTTGTCCATAAAGACCACGCGGTCGGACACCGTGCGGGCAAAGGCCATCTCGTGCGTGACGACAACCATGGTCATGCCGTCGGCCGCGAGCTTGCGCATGACCTCGAGCACCTCGCCCACGATCTCGGGGTCGAGTGCCGAAGTCGGCTCGTCGAACAGCATGATCTGCGGACTCATGCACAGGGCGCGAGCGATGGCCACGCGCTGCTTTTGGCCACCGGACAGGCGACCCACGGCGGCGTGCGCGAACTTTTCGAGTCCCACGCTCGCCAGATGCTCCATCGCGACCTTCTCGGCCTCGGCCTTGCTCATCTTTTTGAGCGTGACGGGCGCGAGCGTGCAGTTGTCGAGCACATCCATGTTGTTGAACAGGTTAAAGCCCTGGAACACCATGCCGATGTCCTCGCGGAGTTTATTGATATTGCAGCGCTCGGCCGTAAGGTCCTGGCCGTGGAACCAGATGTGGCCCGCGTCCGGGGTCTCGAGCAGGTTGAGGCAGCGCAGAAAGGTCGATTTGCCCGAACCCGAAGCACCGATGATGGTGACGACCTCGCCGGGATTGACGGACAAGTCGATACCCTTGAGCACCTCGAGCGAGCCGAAGCTCTTGCGCAGGCCCTCGACGCGGATGAGTGACTCTTTAGTTTGTGCGGCGGCCGCGGTGCCGGTAGTGGCGGTATCTGCCATGATGATTCTCCTCGTCTTAAGCCTAGTTAGAGCTGGGCAGCGTGGCAGGAGCCTCGGCGCCGAGCTTTTTGCCAAAGGCCTCGAGCAGGCGGCTCGCCACGAGCGTCAGGATCAGGTAGACCACGAGCGCCACGCAGTAGACCTCCATCTGGCGGTAGTACACGCCGGCGACGGTGGTGGTGGCATACATGAGGTCGAACACGCCGATGACCGAGAGCACCGACGAATCCTTGATGTTAATGATGAGCTCGTTGGTGAGCACCGGAATCGCGTTTTTAATGCCCTGGGGGAACACGACCTTGCGCATAGCCTGCCACTGCGAAAGCCCCAGCGAGCGCGCTGCCTCGGCCTGGCCGGGATCGATGGACTCGATGCCGCCGCGCAGGACCTCCATCATGTAGGCGGTGGAGTTGAGCGAGATGGTGACGAGGCCGGCGGTGAAGGTACTCCAAATCTGGTTGGCCTGGGCAGTCTCGAAGCCCATGCCGCGCAAAACGGTGAAGCCCGCGTAATAGATGAGCAGGCCCTGGACCATCATGGGCGTGCCGCGCACGATGGTGGAGTAGACGGTCGCAAAGCCGCGGCCGATGCTCTTAAAGAAGCGCACCAGGTCGTTGTCTACGCGGTCGAAGGTCTGAATACGCAGGAACACAAAGAGCAGCGCCAGGAAGAATGCGATGACGGTGCCGAAGGTGGCAAGCGCGATGGTGATCTCGATGCCACGGATGAAGAAGTCGCCGCTCTTGTAGGTCATGTAGACCAAGCTCGACAAAAAGTCGCTGGGGTTGGAATCCGAGACAATGCTCACCTGCACCAGATCGATAAACGACATGACGCAGCGGTCGACAAAGAAGATCGCCGCGATGACGACCACGACATAGCTGCCCAGGCGCGCGCCGCGACGGAAACGCTCGGATGCAAACGGTGACTTTTCGCGATAGTCGCTCCAGTGCATAACCTTGGTGACGAGCGCTGCCGCCGACACGACGATCCAGGCCCAAAGAATCGCCCAAAGGCAATCCTGGAAGATGCCGGTGGGCGCCAAAAAGCTCAGCGGCGTGGGGTTGCGCTGGCTAAATGCCAAGCCGAGCGCCGCGATAACGCTCGTGCCCAGGTACACATAACGGTGGTCGGCCTTGATAAAGGAGGCCAGACGATTGATGCCTTTCATGCTGCCTCCCTATGCCGGCTGACGGTCGAGGCACGCGTCCCACATTTGGTCGCGCTCCTCTTGGCTAATGCCCTTGAGTGTCTTGTCGATGAGCTTAAGCAGTTTGTCCGAGCCCTTGCGGCAACCGACATTTGCCGTGACCTCCTGCTTAAAGCCCTCGCCCTCGGCAAAGTGGATGGGGACGATACCGGGATTTTGGGCCATATAGCCCTTTTCGTTCTCCGTGTTGTAGGTCACGGCGTCGCACGTGCCCTGCAGCAGATTCGAGAACACCGTGGGGACCGAATCGACCGGATTTTTGTGAACGACGCCCGGGATCTCGTCGATGACGGTATCGAGCATGGTGTCCTTTTGGCCGAGCACCGTGGCACCGCTGAAGTCGCTGAGCTTGGTCGCGTTTTGGTAGGGCGAGCCCTCTTTTACGAACAGGCCAAAGTAGCCGATAAAGTACGGGTCGGAAAAACCGACGGACTCCTCGCGCTCGGGCGTGGCGCTCATGCCGGCGATGATGAGGTCAATCTGGCCGTTGTTGAGCGAGTCGATAAGGCCCGAGAAGCTCTGCTTGACGGCAACGGGCTCGCCGCCGAGAGCCTTGCAGACGATCTTGGCGATCTGCACGTCGTAGCCATCGGCATAGGCGCCCTGCACGTTGTCGATGGGGATCGTGAACTCGCTGGCCTCGGAAACCTGCCAGTTGTACGGGGCGTAGGCCGCCTCCATGCCGATGCGGATCTTGTCCTTGCCGATAACGGAATCGGACAGGTCATCGCGACCGCCGCCCGTCGTGGGCTGAACTACTTCCAGCGTGGAGGGACGCTGGCAGCCGGCAAGTGCGCCGGCGACGACAGAAGCGCTCGCAGCGAGAGCACTACCCAAAAAGATGCGACGGCTGCATACCGGCTGTGGATGCGCGTCGCGTTGATGGGGAGAATGCATAATCTGCCTTCCCTGTTGAATCGTATGCTGACGACTTAACAGGATATACGCCAGCGACCAGCAGCGCAGCACAAGCTCGAAAAATTAATAGACACACGGTAGTCATTGGGAGCGTCGATGTTTTGGCAATGCCAGCGGGCGCCACCCAGAGCGAACAAGTTAGCATGAAAAAGGCAAGGCATAGACCTTCTGGTCATGCCTTGCCTTTTGAATGACAAATTGTCGCTCTGGGTGGCGCGCAGCGTCGACCGGTCCGTCGTTCGTTAGAACGGCGGAACCTCTAGAGCAGGGTAACGCTAAAGCTGCGAACGTCCGTCTCACCCGGTGCCAAGGTAATGGTGTTGACCTTGTGCTCAAAGACGTCGTCCTCGGTGTCCATGGTGGTGTGACCGGTCCAAGGCTCGAGCGCCACAAACGGAGCATCGTTGGCGGCAGACCACACGCCAATGTACTTAAAGCCCTCAAAGTCGATCTTGACGCCGTGGCCCGACTTGCGGCCGCGCAGCGTGACCGTGGAACCCGGGGTATCGGTGAACATGATGGCATCGTTATCGAAACTGCGGTGCGTGATGGGCAGCACGTCCGAGTTATCGGGAGCCTTGTAACTACCCTCGAACGTCATAAGACCGTCGGGCGTGATGACGGGGACCTCGTTAGTCCAAGCCTCGGTAAACGCCAGCTCGTAATCCTCGAACGCCTCGTCCTCGGCACCGGGAGCCGGTACGTTAAACGCGGGGTGGCCGCCCACCGAGAACGGCAGGTCCACGTCGCCGGTGTTGGTGACGGCAAAGGTCTGCGTGAGGGTGGCGTCGCCGGTCAAGGCATAGGTCATGCTGAGCTTAAAGTGGAACGGGAACGCCTTGAGCGACTCGGGCGTGTCGATGATCTCGTACGTTACCGAGGAGCCGTCCTCCGAAACCTCGACCAGCTTGTGTTCGACGATGCGCGCGAGTCCGTGGCGCGGCATCTCGCAGGTGCCGGCCGCAGACGTCGCCGTGTTGTTGCGCAGCGAGCCCACAATGGGGAACAGGATGGGCGCATGCTTGCCCCAAAAGGCGGGGTCGCCCTGCCACAGATACTCGTTGCCGTTGAGGGCAAGGCTCGTGAGCTGGGCACCCATGGAATCGATGGCCGCGGTGAGGCCGCCGCGCTTGATGGTAGTGACGGTGGACATGCTACTTCCTCCAAAAGTAAACAACAGTGTCGAGGGCTATTGTCCCACTCTTGGCGGCGGGGTTGAGCGACAGGTGCAGTTATTGAGCAATAGCGTAAAGGTCAAACCCGCCCTGCGGCGTGCTATCGACCGTATCGGGCGCCTGTGAATTAAAACTCACCGGAACCATGCGCTTTGAGGCACGGTAACGCGTGCCGTCGGTGGCGACGGGCGGCTCATCGACCGTGAGCTCGTAGTCGCCGGGCTTGAGCTCGATGCCGTCACCTTCGGAATTGACGTATTGGTACTCGTCGATTGCTTGTCCCTTGAGCGTGCGGCCCACGATATGGATGAGCATCTGGCTGTCGCCGCGCGCGGTATCCCACGCCGCGCCGTCCTTAACCTCGACCGACACATGCACCGAGCGCGTGCGGCTGAGCGATTGTTCGACGGACATCTCGACCTTGGCGGCGTCTTGGCGCTGCTGCTCGACATGACCCCAGATGCTGCCGATCGCCGAGCAGGCAATGACACCGGCCATAAAGGCAATGAGGATGGGGCCGAGCGGCGAGCGACGTCCTGCATCTTCCTCGCGAGACAGATTGGGGCGACGTGTGGGTGCGGGCGCCTGAGCGCCCTGCGAGGGCACGTCGAGAATGCTGAAGGATGCCGTGCTGTCGGGGTCGATAGTGTGACGCGGCTGCGGGGTCTTTGCCGGCGAGATGGACATATCAGCCGGCTCGCCGAGCGTGGCCGTGGCATCGGCCTTCGCCTCGTCGGCCTCGGCCTGGGCCCAAGCCTGTTCAAAGGTTAGGGGTTCGGCGGCATCGGAGGCGGCTTCAGGCTCGACACCGGCATCGCTGCCGGTCTCGTCCTCGTCGCTCGACACGTCACACGGCGCGGGCTCGTCCCACTCTTCGTCCGGAGCCTCGCCCTCGCTATACCACCATTCAAAGTTATCGATATCCATACGGGGCGCCCCCTTGGCCTCGCAAATAAACACTTGCTAGCCTTATACCCCCAGATGACACGGGAGCTCGCCGGCACAGACAGGAAAAGCGTCACAACATTCGACGCTTTTCCTCGTTTTCGAGATTTTCATCAAATGTTGTGACGGTTTGGATGTGGCAAAGGGACTGTCTTTTTTCACATAGCGAGGGCTGCGCGGATGGAGGGGACCTCCAGAGCCTCGCGGAGCCAGGGGGCCAGCTGCTCGGGGTGACCCTGCAGGTAGCCTTTAAGCTCGGACGGGGCCACGCGGCGCACTTCCGAGATCTCCTCTTGGTTGATATGCAGCTCGCCCGGCTCAACATGGGCAAGGTAGACCTCGCACCATTCGCACTCGCAGCGGCCGTCGCCGTGGTCCTCGCGGTACACCACGTGTCCGAGGTGCTTGAGCTGATCGGGCTCGCGCGTGATGCCAAGCTCTTCGTTGATGCGACGTGCCGTGGCGGCCGCGACGTCTTCCCCGGGGAGCGGATGGCCGGCACAGCTATCGGCCAGCACCCCGCCCCACAGGCGTTTGAGCGGACTGCGACGACAGAGCAGCAGGCGCGCGTCTTCGCCCTGGCCCTCGACCAAAAGCGTCAGAAATGCCTGATGCAGGATTCCCTCGCCGGTATGGGCCTCGATGCGGTCGACGGGGCCAAGCGCCTCGCCGGTCGCGACATCGACCGCCACGACCTCGGCGCCTGCGCCGCCCTTATCCCAGCCGGCGCGCAGAATGCGGGCTGCGGCCTCCTCGAGCGCGGCGATGAGTTCCTTGGTGGTATCGAGCATGCGCCGCAAGTCGTCCGCGGTCGCGTTCTCCACATGAAAACCCGTGCTTGCAACTACCGGCACGCCAAAGCGCGTGGCCAGCGCCGCCGCAATATCGTGCGCCGGGATCTCGTCTCGATGGCACGGAACGGCCAGGATGCTCACCGTCGCCGTACGGCCGGGCTCGGGGCGAGGAATGGCCTGCGCCGTGGCGCCCAGGTGCGCAAACTCCGGCGAGCAGGCGTACACCGCCATGCCTCGCGGCGTCACCGTCAACTGGGCCTCGAGCGCAAACTTGCCCTCGCCCACTACAACCTTTGTCGTGTGCATACCCATGGGATCTCCTGTCGCCCGCAATGTACCTGAGACCATCTTCGCCTGTATTGCGACTATACAGGCAAGCGCAGCCTGCGACAAAGGAGGCAGGCACCTGACACATTCTGTTAGAGTTGCAGGGATTGAATCCCGCTTATTCATGCGACATTGGAGTGACAACCTTGACCGCCGCAACCACGCCTAAAAGTAAGTCAACCGCCGCCGCGCTCTCCCCCGCGCGCACCAAGCTCTGCCTGGCGCTGCTCGTGCTGTTGGGATTCTCGCTCGGCTGCTCCGAGTTCGTGGTCATCGGTATCGAAAGCGACTTGGCAACGGAACTCGGCATATCGCTTGCCACCGCGGGTCAGCTCATCAGCGTGTTCGCGCTGGTCTACGCTATCGCCACGCCGGTGCTCGCGCTCAGCACGGGGCGGTTCCGCCGCTACCAGCTGCTCGTGTGCTACAGCATTGTCTTTGTGCTCGGCAACCTGGTCATGGCGTTGGCGCCCAACTTCCAGGTACTGTTTATCTCGCGCATTGTCCTGGGCTCTGTCTCGGGCGCACTGCTCGCCGTGGGCGTGACGTACATCCCCGAGCTGCTGTCCCCGCAGCAAACTTCGCTTGCCATCTCGGTGGTATATGGTGCGTTTTCCGTGGCAATGGTCTTTGTCACTTCGATTGGCAAGTTCGTGGCCGACACGCTCGACTGGCACGTGGCCATGTACGGCACGCTGACCTTTGCCGTTCTGATCTGCGGAGCGCTCGTGGCGTTTATGCCGCGCGCTGGGCAAACCGACGAGCCTGCCACCTTTCGCGAGCAGGCGGGTCTGCTGCGCGAGCCGAGCATCATCACCGGCATGCTCATCTTTTTGTTTGGCGTAGGCTCGGTCTATGTGTTCTACGGCTACGTGACGCCTTATCTTGAGCAGGTGCTGGGTATGGGCACCGTTCAGGCGAGCACCACGCTTATGGCCTACGGCGTGTTCTGCCTGATCTCGAACATCCTGGGCGGATGGATCGATGCGCGCTTTGGCATGAAGGCGCTGCTTGTGACGTTTGTGTTGCAGGCTGCGGCGTTACTCGGGCTGTTTGCCGTGGGCGGCACCATGCCACTCGCGCTGGTCTTTGTCTTTAGCTTGGCGCTACTCATGTACCTGTTCTCGGTGTCGTGCATCACGCACTTTATGGACGTGGCACGCAGCCGCCACCCCAAGTCGATGGTACTCGCAAGTTCGGTTGAGCCCATGGCGTTTAACGTCGGCATTTCGTTTGGCACCGCGGTAGGCGGAGCCGTGGTGAGCAGCATTGGCATTGCACACGTGGGCGCCGTGGGCGCCGCGTTCTCGCTTGTGGCCTGGGCGCTCACGCTGGTGACGATTAAGCTGGCCCGCTGGGAGCGCAAGCGGGCGAGGGCGTAGGCGTAGGCGTAGGCGTAGATGCGATGCTCGAGCTCGATGATGATCGAAAGGAAACCGCATATGCAACGCGTACTGTTTATCTGCTACGGCAACATCTGCCGCTCGACGATGGCTGAGTCGGTGCTTACCGAGCTCGTGCGCCGCGCTGGGCGCGAGGCGGAGTTTGTAATCGATTCCGCAGCGACCTCAACCGAGGAGATTGGCAACCCGCCGCATCATGGCACTGTTGCCAAGCTGCGCGAGGTCGGGATTCCCGTCGTTGCCCACCGCGCGCGCCAGGTACGTCGCGCGGAGTATGGCGACTGGGATCACATTGTCTATATGGATGCCGAGAACGCGCGTGGCTTGCGTCGCATTTTTGGCAGCGATCCCGATAGCAAGATCTCGCGCCTGCTCGATTGGACCGATCGTCCCGGCGACGTGGCCGATCCCTGGTACACCGGCAACTTCGATGCCACCTACCGCGATGTGCTCGCCGGCTGCACCGCTATGCTCGAGCAACTGTAATCGATGGAATGCAGAGTTTTTAGAGCCACAAATCGGATGAAATGCAGAAATTTGATTTTACTCGCGCACAGAACAACGACGACAACGCCTAAGCATAGGCATAAGCGAAGTCGGAATTCCCATATACAAATCGAGCGTGGACTTTCTCCCACTTTGAGCGTTCAAGTGCGCTCTAAACGGGAGAAAATCCACGCTCATTATCTCGGTGGGAGAAAATCCTCGCTCGCCTACTCGTCGACGATTTCGGCGAGCCAGACGTTTAACGTATCGACCTCGGGGCAGCAGAACTTTGCCGTACCGGGCTCGTTGCCGGGCACGGTTCCGCCATAGCGCAGGATATCGATATAGGGAAAGCCCACATGGCAGGCCATGGCGCACATCTTGCCGCGATCTCGGTCAAAGTCAAAGACGTCGCCCGGCTTGTGACCATGGTGGCAGCGGCACGTCCCCAGCTGGTCCACGCAGCTCACGCGGATACGCGGCCGCTTGCCACGCGGCGCGCCGAGCGGCTTGTCCCCGCCCGCAGGCTTGGCACCGTTCTCGCCAGCGTTACTCATGGTCGATCACGTCCAGGCAGGCCTCGATGGGAAGGCCGGCCGACTTGTCCTCCTGGTCGGCATTGCGCTCGATGAGCTCGGCCACCACGCGCATGGCGTCGGCCGTCGCGCGCTGAAGCGTCCAGCCGCTCATCACGCGACCCATCAATACGGCCGAGAACGTATCGCCCGTACCCGGGAAATACACCGGGATCAGCTCGAAGGGGATCGTGAAATACTCGCCCGCCACATGGTCATAGCCCACCACGGCGTTCTTGCCGTCCACCTTGGCGCTCGTAATGACCACCGACCTGGTGCCCAGCGCGAGCATGGCGTCTACGAGTGCATGAGCCTCATCAGCCGTAATCTCTTCGACGATAGGCGTATCGGTGAGTAGGCATGCCTCGGTATAGTTGGGCACCGCATAGTCGGCGCATTCGACCAGGCTGCGCATAAGGCCGATGGTCGACTCGGGCACACCGGCATAGAGCTTGCCGTTGTCGCCCATGATGGGGTCGACGAACACCTTGGTGCCCTTTTGCGCGCGGCGGTGGCAAAAGTCCGAGATGATGCGCGTCTCTTCCTCGGTCACGATAAAGCCGGTCGAGATGGCGTCGAACTCAAAGCCGAGCTCCTCCCAGATGGCAAGACTCTGACGCACGTACTCCGTGGTGTCGTGGATGTAGAACTTGGGGTAGTTGAGCGTGTCGGAAACGAGCGCCGTCGGCAGGTTATGGATACGGTAGCCCATGTGCGACAGCACCGGCAGCATGGCGGAAAGCGCGACCTTGCCGTAACCGCACATATCGTTAATCAGCAGCAGCTGAGTGTTCTTCATGAGGGTCTCCCTTGTTTCGGGCACAGCGCAGCAGCGCCACAGTGCGACTAAGTGTAGCGCAGGAGGCGTTGTGGGCGGAGGCGAGCGGTACGAAGGGCAAATTGTTGCGGAAAGGTTTCGGAAAATGATCCCTTTTCCTCCGTCCCCAAGGGATCACATGCACCGAAGCGGACCGTGGCGGAATCACATGTTGAGGACGGACAGCGAAAACGCTCCTAAGCGAGCAAGGTGGCGTGAAAGAGGAGGGCATAGGCCTTGTGGCCATGCCCGACGATTGAACGCCAGATTGCCGCTTAGGAGCGTTTGCAGCGTCGAGCGGTTACGGCGTTTGGCAAAACGCCGTAACTATAAGTTTGGTACCTTGACATTCATTTCTCATGCTCCTAGATTGGTTAGGCACAAAACAATTCCACTACCTAACTAAAGAAAGGAGCAACACTAATTCATGTGCGATGAACCTCTTAACCTTTGTCCGCACGAACCCGGCGGCGACCCGTCACAGCCGGCGGATGTACCCGAAGCGGTTAGCTCAGAAGACAAGCTTGCCAAGCGCATCCTCAATGGCCTGGGCTTTTGCGGCCATTACATGCATTTTCATGGCGGAGGCGTGTCCGGCAAGGCGCCCATCATCTGCCTGCTGGCCAAGCAACCCGGCGGCGAGATGTCGCAGCAGGAGCTCGGCATGCACTTTGACCTCAAGCCGGGATCGCTTTCCGAGATCTTGTCCAAGCTCGAGCTCAACGGCCTCATCGAGCGCAGCCGTAACCCCAAGGATCGACGGCAACTCACCATTCGCCTGACCGAAACCGGCCGGGAAAACGCCCGCATCGACCAGGCAGCCCGCATCCGCTTTAGAGAACGGGCCTTTAGCGCGCTCACCCACGACGAGCGCGAGGACCTCGCCGAAATGCTCGATAAAATCCGCGTAACCTGGGAGGAACTGGATGATTAAAACCCTCATGGGAAGCATCCGCGACTATATGAAAGTCACCGTTGCCACGCCGTTGCTCGTGCTTGGCGAGGTGCTCTGCGAGATGCTGATTCCATTTATCACCGCCAACCTGATCGACGCTATCAAAGACGGCGCCACCGTAGCCGAGATGCTTCCCACCGCAGGCTTTTTGGTGCTCATCGCGCTGACGTCACTTGCTTTTGGTGCCGCGGCCGGCGTCACCTGCAGCCATGCGAGCTGCGGGTTCGCCAAGAACCTGCGTCACGACCTGTTCTACAAGATCCAGACGTTCAGCTTTGCCAACATCGATGAGTTCTCGAGCTCCTCGCTCGTCACGCGCCTGACCACCGATATCAACAACGTGCAGCAGGCCTTTATGATGATCATCCGTATCGCCGTGCGCGCGCCGCTGGTATTGATCTTCGCCTTTACCATGGCGTTTATCATGGGCGGCAGCGTCGCCATGGTCTACCTGGTCATCATTCCGCTGCTGGGCTTTGGACTGTTTTTTATCATCTTTAAGGTGCGCCCCATCTTCTCGCGCGTGTTCCACAAGTACGATGCCCTTAACGAGTCCGTCGAGGAAAACGTCACCGGCATGCGCGTGGTCAAGAGCTATGTGCGCGAAGACTTTGAGAAGGAGAAGTTCGCGACCGCCGCGCGCGACGTCCAGATGGACTTCACCCGCGCCGAGAAGCTGCTCGCCTTTAACAACCCCATGATGAACATCTGCGTCAACGGCGCGTTTGTCGTCATCATCTACCTGGGCTCCAAGCTCATCATCACGAGCCAGGGCACGCTGTTCGACGTGGGCCAGCTCTCCTCGACCTTTACCTATGGTTTCCAGATTCTCATGAGCCTGATGCAGCTGTCGATGATCTTTGTCATGGTGACCATGGCCGACGAATCGGCACACCGCATTGCCGAGGTGCTGGCCGCCGAGCCCACGATCGCCGATCCCGCCGAGCCCGTGCTCGAGGTTGCCGACGGTTCCATCGACTTTGACCACGTGAGCTTTAAGTATTCCAAGCATGCGAAGCGCCAGGCGCTCGACGATATCGACCTGCACATTACGAGCGGCGAGACCATCGGCATCATCGGCGGCACCGGCTCGGCCAAGTCCACGCTCGTTAACCTCATCGCCCGCCTGTACGACACCACCGAAGGCGCTGTGCGCGTGGGCGGCGTGGACGTGCGCGACTACGACCTGGACGCGCTGCGTCACCAGGTCGCCATGGTGCTGCAGAAAAACGTGCTGTTTAGCGGCACCATCGCCGAGAACCTGCGTTGGGGCGACCCGAACGCCACCGACGAGGAAGTCCGCGAGGCAGCGCATCTGGCCTGCGCCGACGAGTTTGTCGACGGTTTCCCCAAGGGCTACGACACCTGGATCGAACAGGGCGGCTCTAATGTTTCGGGCGGTCAGAAGCAGCGCCTGTGCATTGCACGCGCCCTGCTGCGTCGCCCCAAGATCTTGATCCTGGACGACTCCACCAGCGCCGTCGACACCAAGACCGACGCCAAGATCCGCGCAGGGCTGGCGAGCTATCTGCCCAACACGACCAAGCTCATCATCGCCCAGCGCATCAGCTCCGTGCAGGACGCAGACCGCATCATCGTCATGGAGGGCGGCCGTATCGCGCAGATCGGCAACCATGACGAGCTACTCAAGACGAGCGAGATCTACCGCGAGACCTTTACCTCGCAAAACAAGATGTCTGCCGAGGGCGAAGGGGCCGTCGAGGCCGACACCGAGGCATCCGCAACGCAAGCTCAGACCCAGGAAGGAGGCGAGGCACATGAGTAAGGCAACGACGGCCGAGCGCGCGCTCAACCGTAAGGGCGGCACCATGTCGCGCCTCATCAAGACGCTCTTTGGCTTCTATCCCGTGCTTTTGCCCCTTGTCGTCGCCGGCGTGGTGCTCTGCGCCATCATCAACTCCATCGGCGCGACCTTCCTGCAGAGCGCCCTGCAGATTATTAGCGAATCGTGGCAGTCGGGCGATTGGGAAGCCGCACAGCCCAAGATCGCACAGCTCGTAACCACCCTCGCCTGCATCTACGGCGTCGGTGTCCTGTCCTCGCTCTTCTGGAACCGCGCCATGGCTATCGTCACGCAGGGCTCGCTGGAGAAGCTGCGCGAGATGATGTTCAACCGCATGCAGGACCTGCCGATCCGCTACTTCGACACGCACCAGCGCGGCGATATCATGAGCCACTACACCAACGACATCGACACGCTGCGTCAGATGATCAGCCAGTCGCTGCCCAACCTGCTCATGACGATCATCATCATCGTCACGGTGTTCTTTATCATGCTGTACTACAGCGTGTGGATGTGCCTGGTCATCATCGCCGGCGTCGCCTTTATGACCTTTATGACCAAGCTGCTCGGCTCCAACTCCGCGCGCTTCTTCATTGCGCAGCAGACCGAGCTCGGCGTGGTCGAGGGCCATATCGAGGAAGTCATGAACGGTCAGAAGGTCGTCAAGGCGTTCTGCCACGAGTCTGCCGCCGAGGCCGATTTTGACGAGCGCAACGAAAAGCTCTTCGAGGTCTCCCAGAAGGCCAACATGTACGCCAACATCCTCATGCCCATCCTTATGAACCTGGGCAACCTGCTCTACGTGCTGGTCGCACTGGCGGGCGGCATTTTCCTGGCGCTGGGCGTGCCCAACCTGAGCATCTCGGGCATGGCGCTGTCCATCGCCGTCGTGGTGCCGTTCCTCAACATGACCAAGCAGTTCTGCGGACAGATCGGCCAGATCTCACAGCAGATCAACGCCGTGGTCATGGGCCTCGCCGGCGCCGACCGCATCTTTGAGCTCATCGACGAGAAGCCCGAGGCCGACGAAGGCTACGTGACGCTCGTCAACGCGCAGGTGAACCCCGAGACTTGGGAGTTCGAGGAAGCCGACCACCACACCGGCATGTGGGCATGGAAACATCCGCACCGCGCAACCGGCGAGATCGAGTACGTGCCGCTGCGCGGCGACTTGGTTATGGACAACGTGGACTTTGGCTACACGCCCGACCACGAGGTGCTGCACGGCGTGTCCGTGTTTGCCAAGCCGGGCCAGAAGGTTGCGTTTGTCGGCGCCACCGGTGCCGGCAAGACGACTATCACCAACCTCATCAACCGTTTCTATGACATTGCCGACGGCAAGATCCGCTACGACGGTATCAACGTCAATAAGATTCGCAAGGCCGATCTGCGCCGCTCACTGGGCGTCGTGCTGCAGGACGTGAACCTGTTCACCGGCACCGTGATGGATAACATCCGCTACGGCAACCTGGATGCCACCGACGAGGAGTGCATCGCGGCGGCCAAGCTCGCGGGCGCGGACGACTTTATCACCCGCCTGCCCGACGGCTACGACACCATGCTCACCGGCAACGGCGCCCAGCTGTCGCAAGGCCAGCGCCAGCTGATTTCGATCGCACGCGCTGCCGTCGCCGATCCGCCGGCGATGATCCTGGACGAGGCCACGAGCTCCATCGACACCCGCACCGAGGCCATCGTGCAGGCCGGCATGGACAAGCTCATGGAGGGTCGCACGACGTTTGTCATCGCGCACCGTCTCTCCACCGTGCGCAACTCCGACGCAATCATCTGCCTGGACCACGGCCGCATCATCGAGCGCGGCAACCACGACGAACTGATCGCCAAGCGCGGGTATTACTACCAGCTCTACACGGGTGCGTTTGAGCTGGAGTAGGAACGATTACTGACGGAGGGTTCCCCGGGGCGGCGGGGTAACTCCTCCGTGCTCAAACATTCTCGCTGCGCTGCGAAACTGCGCGCGGAGGAAATACACCGCCGTCCACGGGGCACCCTCCTACGCGTGATCAGCCCGTCGTTTAAAACGGAATAAAGGTTAGTGAGGCCCTGGCCGTTTGGCCAGGGCCTCGTTTTGTGTGAGCTACTTGAGGAGTTGGGCAATGGCGTTGACGAATTTTTGGACTTGGAGGGTGGGCTCGAGCGGGTAGTGTAAGTAGACCGGCACCTCGCGGCCGCACAGGAACGGCACGCCCACAAAGGCCGGGTGCACGCCCGACCACGCTCCGCAGGTGAGCACCGCGTCGCCCTTTTCCTCCGCCTCGTTAAAAAGCGCAAAGTCAAAGCTGTCCACGTCGATCACGTCCACGCCGCCGTCGGCCAAAAGATCGATACGCAGGCTGTCCATGGCGTCGTTGCCGTGACGAAGCACGCGCAGGCGCATACCCTCCAGGTCGGCAACCGTGATGCGCGTCTTGCGCGCGAGTCGGCTTGTGCGCGGCACGTCGATATAAAACGGCACGGTAACGATGCGAAGCTTTTGGCAGGCGTCTCCCCAGCGCGGGGTCGAAAAACTCGACTGCACCACGTCGACCTCGCGTCCCAGACTGCGCATAACGGTCTCGTGCTCATCGTAAAGGTCCCCCACCGGCACAATCTCAAAACGCAAACGCGGTTCCATGTCGTGCAGCTGCGGCCATAGCGCGAGTGTATGGCGCCCCGGGCACATCATCGACACACCCAGGCGCACGGCGCCGCCATCGCCCGCCGCGCGTCGGGCACGACGCAGTGCGTCCTCGGACTGGCGCATGATCGAGCGCGCGTCGTCCACCAGCAGAGCACCCGCCGGCGTCACCTTGACGCCCGAATGCGAGCGCTCGAACAGCGTGATGCCGAACTCGGCCTCGAAGCCCGAAACCTGCTTGACGAGTGCCGGCGTCGACACGCGCAGCTTTGCCGCGGCACGCGAGAAACTTCCCAGCTCCGCGGCGGCCGAAATAGCGTCAAGTCGTCGATCGTACACGTCAATCTCCCGTTTTCGCACGCGCGGGCCCACAGCACCGCAGGGGGTCGTTTTCGCAGGTCACACGCTCAATTGCGAACAAACCTCAATGCACAGTGTAAACCTACGGTTAACGTCATTCTAACAAATATGCAATTCACCTGCGCGAACGCTAAGCATACGATAACCAGCGAAAACCACGTGGGTCGGTTAATGGGAGCGACCCACCGGGAGGCACAAGAAGGGAAGTTCCTATGAGCAATTGGCTTAAGCTCGAGGGCGATGTTTGCGCCGTGACCGGCGCGCTCGGCGGCATGGGCGTCGAGATTTGCCGCGAGTTCGCCCGCAATGGCGCCAACGTCGTCCTGCTCGACCTGGACGAGGAGAAGGTCAAGGCCGCTGCCGCCGACCTCGCTGCCGAGTTTGGCATCCACGCCGAGGGCTACAAGATGAACGCCACCGACGAGGCCGAGGTTCAGGCCGCCGTCGACGCCACCATCGCCAACTTCGGCCGCGTCGACGTCCTCGTCAACACCGCCGGCATCCTGCGCTTCGCAGCCATGGAGGACCTGCCGCTCTCCGACTGGAACGAGGTCATCAACGTCAACCTCACCGGCTACTTCATCACTTCGCAGCGCTTTGGTCGCGAGATGATCAAGGCCGGCCAGGGCCGCCTGGTGCACATCTCGACCGTCGCCAGCCACTCCCCCGAGACGTTCTCGGGCGTGTACAGCTCCACCAAGGCGGGCGTCAACATGATGTCCAAGATGCTCGCTGCCGAGTGGGGCCCTTACGGCGTGCGCTCCAACTGCGTCGAGCCCTGCTTCGTCAAGACCCCCATGTCGGCAAGCTTTTACGCCGACCCCGAGGTCGAGAAGAGCCGCAGCCGCCTGATCGCCACGCGCCGCATCGGCGAGGTCAGCGATATCGCCAACGCCGTCATGTTCCTGGCGTCCAAGCGCTCGGACTTTACCACCGGCGACGCCATCAAGGTCGACGGCGGCTTCTCCAACATGATGGGTGACCTCACCGCCAAGCCCGGCGGCCGTCGCGCTTATGCCGACAACTACCTCAAGAACAAGGGTGTCGAGCTTTGGTCCGACGAGTCCGGCGTCGCAAAGCCGACTGACCAGTAAACAAGCCCGGTAGAAAGGGGCGCGGGGCAAGCACCTCAGCGGCGTTTGCCCCTCCCCTCCCCCCGCATCGATTAGAAAGAGTCCCATGGCTTCCACCAACTCCAACAAGGGTCGCGCCGTCGTGCTTTCCGCCGCGTGCGTCACCATGTTCTTCATCAGTTCCATCGCGCTGTACTCCGTCGTGTCCAAGAACCTGCTCGCCGTCTACCCCGAGTGGTCCAGCGCACTTACCTGGGCTTTCCCGGTCTTCCAGACCATCATGGCCGTGACGGGCATCTTCGCCGGCCGTATCTCCGACAAGATCGGCCCCCGCAACGTCGTGATCGCCGCCGCCGTGTGCTACGGCGTGGGCTGGTTCATGTCCGGCACCGTCACCGAGCCGTGGCAGTTCTACCTGTGGTTCTCGCTCGTCGCCGCCATCGGCAACGGCCTGGGCTACAACCCCGCGCTCACCACCGGCCAAAAGTGGTTCATCGACAAGAAGGGCCTCGCCTCCGGCATCACCCTGGCCGCTTCGACCGCCGGCCCCGCCGTGCTGTCCCCGGTGCTCGCCTCGCTGCTCATCCCGAGCCTGGGCATCTTTGGCGCCCTCAAGGCACTCGGCGTCATCTTCTTTGTGATGATCGCCGCCTCCGCCCTGTTCCTGAAGGCCCCCGAGGCCGGCTGGCTGCCCGAGGGCTTCGAGGCCCCCAAGGGCGGCGCACACGCCGGCACCTTCGGTGACCTCACCCCGGGCGAGATGGTCAAGACCCCGCGCTTCTGGGTCCTCATCCTCACCTTCGCCTTTGCCGCCACCGCAGGCACCCTGCTCGTGGGCAAGGTTGCCTCCATCGCCGCCGTCCAGCTCTTCGCCGACCCCACGAGCGCCGCTGCCGTCGCCCTCGGCGGCGTGGTGGTCTCCGTCAACACCTGCGCAAACCTGGTCGGCCGTCTGTCCTTTGGCCAGATCATCGACAAGCTCGGCGCCTACAAGTCGCTGCTCATCAGCCTTGTCGTCACCATCGTCGCGCTCGTCATCATGTCGATGAGCTTTACGCAGAGCATGTTCTTTGTGGCGCTCGCCCTGCTCGGCTTTAGCTTTGGCGCCCTGCTCGTCATCTACCCGCCGCTCACCGGTGGCGCCTTTGGTACCAGCAACATCGGCGTCAACTACGGCATCATGTTCCTGGGCTACGCCGCTTCTACCTGGATCAGCCAGCCCATCACCGCCGTGCTGTATCACGCCGAGGCCGGCAGCGCCGCCTACCAGCAGTCCTTCTACGGCGCCATCGTGATTGCCGCCATCGCCGTCGTGCTCACCGTCTACATGATGGTCTCCGACAGCAAGAAGAAGTCCGCCTAGTTGTACCGATGCGACAAAGGGACAGTCCCTTTGTCGCATTCCACCAGCCACCAGCATTAAGGAGTCGTAATGTCTGAGCTCAACCCCGTCCGCATTGCCGTTATCGGCGCCGGCGCCATGGGCCGCAACCACATCCGCTTTGTCACCGAGGAGCCCGAGGCCGAACTCGTCGCCATCGCCGACGCCTTTGAGGGCGCCCGCGCCACGGCCGAGGCCGCCGGCGTGCCGTTTTACACCGATCCCGCCCAGATGATGGACGAGGCCAAGCCCGAGGCCGTCATCATCGCCACCCCCAACGACCTGCACCTGGGCGTTGCCCGCGAGGCCATCAAGCGCAACATCGTGCCGCTGGTCGAAAAGCCGATCTCCAACGACCTCGAGGATGCCCAGGCTTTCGCCGCCGAGGCCGAGACCGCCGGCGTGCCCGTGCTCGTGGGTCAGCACCGTCGTCACAACCCCTTCGTCAACAAGGCCAAGGAGATCATCGAGTCCGGCGAGCTGGGCAAGCTCACCGTGTCGAGCTTCCACTACATGATCTATAAGAATGACGAGTACTTCGATGTCGAGTGGCGTCGCAAGAAGGGTGCCGGCCCGATCCTGGTCAACCTGGTGCACGACGTCGACCTGCTCCGCTATCTGCTGGGCGAGCCCGTTGCCGTCCAGGGCATGCAGTCCAGCGCCGCCCGCGGTTTTGAGACCGAGGACTCCGCCGTGGTCAACGTCCGTTTTGCCGATGGCGCGCTCGCAAGCATGACCATCTCCGATGCCACCGCCAGCCCCTGGAACTGGGAGGCCACCGCTCGCGAGGACCCGCAGTACCGTCCCTTCGACGCCGATGCCTACTTTATTGGCGGCACTAAGGGCGCCCTGTCGCTGCCCCGCCTGCACCAGTTCTCCTACGACGGCGCCTCCAACTGGCACAAGCCGCTGCAGATGGAGATCCCGGCCGTGGACCCGGCGCTGCCGCACAAGATGCAGCTCAAGCACTTTGTGAAGGTCGTCCGCCGTGAGGTCGAGCCCGTCGTGACCCCCGCCGACAACGTCAAGACGCTCACGCTTCTCAACGCCATCAAGGAGGCCGCCGAGACCGGCCAGCTCGTCGAGCTGTAATGCCTTAGGGCAGACCGCAACAGAAACCCCATGCCGAGCCCCTCGGTCCGCCACAAATAAGCCCCTCTTCTTTGCCCTGCGAGCAGCCTCCTGCCCGCAGGGCTTTTTGCTACTTCGCTGACGATTTTTCTGAGACGGAGGCCTTTTGCACCTCAGCTTGATTCGTTCGTTCCAAAACAGTCTTTTGGGACGGGTGGTATCCTTGGTAGCTCTGCGCTGCAAACGCACCTTTACCGCAAGGAGTTTCATGGATCTTATCGCCCAGCTCGCCCGCGAGCTCAACCTTAAGGCTGACAACATCGAGGCAGCCGTCAAGCTCATCGACGAGGGCAACACCATCCCCTTTATCTCGCGCTACCGCAAGGAAGCCACGGGCGGCATGGACGACGTCGCCCTGCGTGCGCTCGACGAGCGCCTGTCCTACCTGCGCAATCTTGAGCAGCGCAAAGAGGACGTCATTCTGCTCATCGACGCCCAGGGCAAGCTCACGCCCGAGCTCGAGCAGCAGATTCGCGAGGCCACGCAGCTCCAGCGTGTCGAGGACCTCTACAAGCCCTACCGCAAAAAGCGCATGACCCGCGCGCAGAAGGCCCGCGAGGCCGGCCTGGAGCCGCTCGCCAACATGATCATCATGCAGGCCTCGGCCAAGGGCAGCGCACTCGACGCCGCCGCGGCATACGTCAACGAGGAGGCCGGCTTCGACACGCCCGAGAAGGCGCTCGCCGGCGCCGCCGACATCGTTGCCGAGACGGTGGCCGAGGACCCTGAGAACGTCGCCGACCTGCGCGCCTTTACGCAAAACACCGCCGATATCGTCGTCGAGGCGACCGACCCCGCGGAGAAGACTCCCTACGAGCCTTACTACAACTTTGACGAGCCGCTGCGCCGTATCCCAAACCACCGCGTGCTGGCTATCGACCGCGGTGAGCGCGAGGGCAAGCTCCGCGTGCGCGTGAACGTCGACGGCGCTGCCGCCACGGCACGCCTCGGCAGCCGTTGGCCCCGACGCCAGGGCGTGTTTGCCCCCATCTTCGATGCTGCCATCGCCGACGGTTACAAGCGCCTCATGGCCCCCTCGCTGGAGCGCGAGGCCCGCGCCAAACTCACCGTTCGCGCCCAAACCGAGGCCATCAATGTCTTTGCCAAGAATCTCGGAGGCCTGCTCTCGGCACGCCCCGTGCGCGGCGCCCGCGTGCTCGCGCTCGATCCGGGCTACCGCACCGGCTGCAAGGTCGCCGTCATGGACGAGACCGGCAAGCTGCTCGACCACGGCGTGGTCTACCCCACCAAGCCGCGCCACGACGTCGCCGGCACCAAGCGCGAGCTCGCCCGCCTCGTCAAGAAGGACGGCGTCAACACCATCGTCATCGGCAACGGCACCGCCAGCCGCGAGACCGAGGAAGTCGTCTCGGAGTTCATTGCCGAGCAGGCGCCCAGCCTTCGCTACACCATCGTCAACGAGGCCGGCGCGTCGGTGTACTCCGCCTCCGAGCTCGCCAGCCAGGAATATCCCGACCTGGACGTCACCGCGCGCGGTGCCATGAGCCTGGGCCGCCGCCTGCAGGACCCGCTGGCAGAGCTCGTCAAGATTCCGCCCCAGTCCATCGGCGTGGGCCAGTACCAGCACGACCTTGACCAGGCCGAACTCTCGCGCACCCTGGGCCACGTGGTGGAAGACGTCGTCAACCGCGTGGGCGTCGACGTCAATACCGCAAGCGCGAGCCTGCTGGGATACGTATCGGGCATCACGCCGAGCGTGGCCAAGAACATCGTGGCCTACCGCGAGGAAAACGGCGCCTTTACCGATCGCCGCCAGCTCAAGAAGGTCCCCAAGCTGGGACCCAAGGCATACCTCAACGCCGCAGGCTTCCTGCGCATCAACGGCGGCAAGAACCCGCTCGACGCGACAAGCGTCCACCCCGAAAGCTACGAGGTGGCCACGTCCGTCCTGGAGCGCGCCGGCGTTCAAGCCAGCGAGCTCAGCCGCGGCGGCGTGCCCGACATCGAGCGCCGCCTGGGCAGCATCTCGGCGCTGGCAAGCGACCTGGACTGCGGCACCCTCACGCTCATCGACATTGTCAACGAGCTCAAGAAGCCCGGCCGCGACCCGCGCGACGATGCGCCCGAGGTGGTCTTTAGCCGCTCGGCGCTTTCCATCGACGACCTGGAACCCGGCATGGAGCTCAAGGGCACGGTGCGCAACGTCGTCGACTTTGGCGCGTTCGTCGACGTGGGCGTGCACCAGGACGGCCTCGTACACATCTCCAAGCTCGCCAACCGCTTTGTCAAGCACCCGAGCGACGTGGTACGCGTCGGTGACACGGTCAAGGTGTGGGTCGAGAAGGTCGACCGCGACCGCAAGAAGATCTCGCTCACCATGGTGCAGGGAAAGTAAACCGCCAAAGCAAGGGTACCCCCTGTAGCAGCGTGCAAAATCGCGAGTATTCTGCAATTTCCGCCGTTCCGTATGCCCCTCAGAGACGAAAAAGCAAGAAACAGCCCCCGTTTTAGCGTCATCAGAGCCAAAACGGGGGCTGTTCCATGCTTCACCCAGCTGGTAAAAGCCTTTACCTTGCTGAATACTCTCAATTTTGCACGGCGCAGGCGGGGGTACCTTTGTCCACGGCAGGATATGGAAGCCTATCACCAACCTACCGGCAAGTTCGTGTCGGCAGCCCCGGCCTTTCCTTTGCCTAGCGCGACCCTCGCGAAGCGCGTGAGCGATAGGGAAAGGAAAGGCCGGGGCGAACAACCCGCGATGTAGTCAGCGTTCGCGTTACGGCAGGATATGGAAACCGAGCGAGGCGATATCCTTGGCAAAGCCGCGCACGGTGTCGAGCGAGACCTCGTACGGGTCGCGGCCGATGTTCTTGCGCTTGGCCAGGATGCTGTTGGGCACCGTAATGATCTGGCAACCGCAGGCTTCGGCCTGGTAAATGTTGATGAGCTCGCGCGTGGATGCCCATAGGACCTCGCAGTTGGGCTTGGCGGCGGCCTTCTTGACCGACTCCGTCATAAACGGAATGGGATCGACGCCGGTGTCGGCGATGCGGCCGGCAAAGAGCGAGATGATGGACGGCGTCTCGGCGTCAACGGCCTCGACCATCTCGTCGACCTGCGTAGGCGTAAAGATGGTGGTGACGTTGACCTTGATGCCGTCGGCCGAAAGCTTGCGGACCAGCTCGGCGGTGGACTCGCCCTTGGTGGTCACGCACGGAATCTTGACGTAGACGTTCTCGGCCCAGGTAGCGATCTCGCGGGCCTCGACCTCCATGGTCTCGACGTCGTCGGCAAAGACCTCAAACGACACGGACACATCGGTGATGTGGGCCAGGACCTCCTTGGCAAACGCGCGGTAATCCGTCACGCCGCCCTTCTTCATAAGGGACGGGTTGGTCGTGAAACCCTGAACGTTGCCGTTCTCGTACATGTCGAGCATGCCCTCGAGGTTTGCACCGTCAGCGAACACCTTGATTGCCATCTGCCTGATTCCTTTCGTTAGCATACGGCCGATAAACTGCTAAACACTTTACCTACGTTTATCAAGGCGTTAGCTGCGGTTTTTTTATCTTCTCGGCGAACGGTTTTGCAGATTTACCATTTTTTATCAACGCCCCAGCGGCAAAACGTTTTTGCCGATCATTGCGTTTGGTTCCGTTCACGGAACAGAAGCAGCGCCTCACCGGCTCATATTCACAACCGCTCCAAATAAAAAGCGGTGACGCCTCGTTTGAGACGTCACCGCTTCCGTGTAGGAGCCGGTTATCGGAGCTCCGCCCGATTAGGGCTTAACGTATGCCTGGATTACTCTTCCTCAACGTGATTGATCACAGCACCCTTGGTGTGGATGAAGTTGGGGACGAAGGCAACGACCAGAAGGACAGCGAGAATCGCGTAGACACCGGTGGTACCGAAGGCCTCGGCAGCGCGGCCAAGCGTAATACCAATGACGGAGAAATCGAAGTCGCCGAACGTAGTGTTCTTGAAGCCAAAGACGTCAAGAACGGGCAGGAGCAGAGCCGGGGCAAAGGTGATGAGCAGGCCGTTGACGAAAGCGCCAAGAGCTGCGCCCTTGCGACCGCCGGTAGCATTGCCGTAGATACCTGCGGTAGCACCGCAGAAGAAGTGGGGAACCATGCCCGGGATGATGAAGATGCCCAGGGTAGCGCCCACGATGAACATACCGACCACGCCACCGATGAAGGAGGCAACAAAGCCGAGGATGACGGCGGTGGGAGCATAGGGGAAGAAGACGGCGCAGTCGACGGCGGGGATGGCGCCGGGGATCAGCTTGTTGGAGATGCCCTGGAAAGCCGGGACCAGGTCGGCAAGGATCATACGAACGCCGTTGTAGACGATAGTGACACCGACGGCGAAGGACAGGGCACAGGTCAGGGCATAGACGATTACATTGTCGCCGCCAGCGATCTTGGTAACGACCGCAGGATCTGCGATGTAAGCGGCGAAAGCGGTAACCAGGTAGAAGAAGGCCATGGTAAGAGCCGTGGAGATGGTGGTGTCGCGCAGGAAGGAGAACTTCTCGGGAACCTCGATCTTCTCGGTGCTGTTCTCCTCGGCGTCCTTAGCAAAAAGCGTACCGACTGCAGCGGAGATGTAATAGGCGAGTGAACCGAAGTGGCCCATGGCGATTTCATCGCCATCGGTAACCTTCTCGGTGAAACGCTGACCAACGGCGGGAAGCATAGCGCTCACGAGGCCCAGGAACATGCCGCCCACGATGACAAGCTGGACATCCTGGAAGCCAGATGCCTGCAGAACGGCAGAAAGCAGGCAGGCCATAAACATGCTGTGATGGCCCGTCAGGAAGATGTACTTAAACTTGGTAAAGCGGGCAATGATAATGTTCACGACGTAGCCGAGAATCAGGATCATCATGGTCTGAACGCCGAGGACGCTCTGAGCCATCGAAACGACGACCTCGTTGTTGGGCACGACGCCGGTGATGTGGAAACCGGTCTCGATGAAGGTACCCAGCGGAGCAAGGTTCTCCTGAACAACAGCGGCGCCGGCAGACAGCATGATGTAACCAAGAATGGGCTTCAGGGTGCCCGTCATCACCTTGTGGGCAGGACGCTTAAGCGCGACAAGGCCCACAAAGGCAAATAGACCCATAATCCACGCTGGCTTGGTCAGAATCGATTGGATAAACTCAAGTATGGGAAGGATGGCTTGCATCTGCGCTTCCTTTCTCTCTAACGTGGGCGCGTTTCCCTCTTCCACAGGGAACCGCCCTTTTTTGTGCCGCTTTAGGCGTTAGCGGCGGCCGCCTTGATTGCCTCGAGGGCGTCTTCGCGGATCTTCTTCTTGTTCACATAGCTGCGAACGATCACAACGTTGCCGTGGAGCTCGGGTGCGAGCTCTTTAACGGTGATGAACAGATCCGGATTTGCGGAAGAAGCACCGTTCAGGTCCATAGACTCAACGTCGGCCTTGATGCCCTCCTCCTCGCAAAGCTCCTCGACTTTGCCAGCGAGCATCAGGCTAGACCCGATGCCGTTTCCGCATACGGTGATGATATGCATGGCAACCTTCCTCTCCTACACGTGACGGTTTTCCGTCTATCCAAAAGCGGCGACGCATCGCCGTGCCATTAAGGCCTAAAAGAATGAACGCATGGTCTCCAAAACCTGCTCGGGCGTATCGCATGCGCTGAGTTTGGCAACGCAGTCATCGTCCTCGAACATCTGCGAAAGCTCCGCCAAGCAACCAAGATGAGCCTTAGGGTCGGGCGCGCAAATACCCACGAGCACGTGAACCGGATCGAAATCCTCGTGTCCAAACGCAACGGCTGGGTCAAGCGTGACGATACAGATTCCCGCTTCACTCACATTGCCATCTGCCTGAGCGTGGGGCATGGCGATGCCCTCTTCCAAGACCATATAGGGGCCGAATTTGTGAACCGATGAAATCATGGCGTCAACATAGCTCTGGTCGCATTTGCCAGCGCCTACGAGCAACTTACCGCATGCCCTGATCGCTTCCTCCCAATCGGAGGCCTCGACGTGGCAGGCAACAAGCTCGGGCTTAAGAAGATCGGTCAGCATGCTCGTCCCCTACTCCTCGGGCAAGATATGAAAACCAAGCGCCTGAACGTCGCGGGCAAAGCCCTTGACCGTATCAAGCGAGTACTCAAGCAAATCTTTCCCGAAATTCTTGCGCTTGGCAAGAATGGCATTGGGGACCGTAATGATCTGGCATCCAACGGACTCCGCCTGGAAGATATTGAGGACCTCGCGCGTAGACGCCCAGAGAACCTCGGCAGCAGGCTTAACGGCAGCCTTCTTTACGGACTCCGCCATGAGGGGCAGCGGATCGACGCCGGTATCGGCAATGCGACCGGCGAAGATGGACAGAATAGAGGGGGTCTCGGCAGAGACGGCATCGACAAACTCGTCGACCTGCTCGGGCGTGAAGATCGTGGTGACATTCACCTTGATGCCGTCGGCAGAAAGGCGCTTGACCAGCGCGGCAGTGGACTCGCCCTTGGTGTTGAGCGCCGGGATCTTAACGTAGACGTTGTCTGCCCAGGTTGCAATCTCGCGAGCCTCGGCTTCCATACCAGCCTCGTCGTCGGCGAACACCTCAAAAGAAACCGACACATCGGTAATGTGCTCAAGAACCGTCTTGGCAAAAGCGCGATAGTCAGTCACGCCACCGGCCTTCATAAGGGAAGGATTGGTCGTGAAGCCCTGAACGTTGCCATTGTCATGCATGTCAAGCATGCCTTCGAGGTTAGCGCCGTCGGCAAACACCTTAATCGCCATGTTCGGTCCTTTCTCATCTAGCACTATTGCTATCGAAAGCCTTCTTCTTTGTTTCAAAAGCTTTTCGGCTTTCTTTTATAAACTATTTCAAAAGCCATCGAAAGCTCAATTGTCAACTTTCCGTGAACGGTCGAATATCGGGTGTGAACGTACTTCTTTTGGGCGGCACCTTCAGAATGAGACTCTTTATAGCCCGTCTACGTGCGAACTATCTGCTACGCATGCATTTGTGACATGCCATTCCGTTCTTTTGATTCATTCGAATTTGCCTTGTTCTTTTCATATCGATACGTTATATTTCGATTACGAAAGGCGCATCTTTTACCTTTTGTTCAAAAGGAGCGGCATATGTCATCTACTTCAGACCTTTCACCGGCCGAGCGTCAGCGATTTATCATGAATTGGCTGGCCGAAAAGCCAAATATCTCGGTATCCGACATCGTTCGCCGTTTTTCGGTTTCGGAAGTCACCGCACGACACGACCTCATCTCGCTGGAATCCGAAGGCAAGCTGCGTCGCGTACGCGGCGGAGCGGTATCGCTTTCTCGCTCCAACGCAATCTCGTATCCCGAAGAGCGCATCAATGTCCAAGTCGAGGCCAAGGAAGCCATCGCCGCAACCGCAGCAACTCTTGTTGATGATGGCGATGTTCTGGTAATTGATATCGGCACCACAGGCTTTTACTTCGCTAAGGCCCTCATGGACAAGCGTGAGATCACCATTATCACCGGCGATCTTGCAATCGCGAACTACGCCAGCTTCAATCTCCCCAATGCTTCGGTAGTGCTGCTGGGCGGCTCCGTGCGCAAGGGCCACCTCTATCTCGCGGGCGCACTAACGCTCGACTGCATGAGCAAACTACATGCCGACAAGGCGTTTGTCAGTGCCGACGGATTCCACCCCGACCACGGTTTTACCGTCGAGCACGACTTCTCGGCCATGATCAAGCATATGTACCTTACCAACTCAAACCAGGGCTACATGATGGTTGACCAGGGAAAGTTCAACAAAACCAGTTTTTATCAGTCCGCGCAGATCGATGACCTCGACGGCATCATCGTTGATGGAGACGACGAGAGCATCATGACGGCGGCAATCGAGAGCAGTCGCAGTCATCCCAAGCTCTATATTGCAAAATAGCTCAAATGGCCGGGTCGCCCCCACTGCGGGCGACCCGGCCATTTATTAAATCAACCCAAAATGCTGCATCGCTGTGACGGTACCGTCGTGTGCGACATCGTCGGTCACGTAGTCGGCGAGCGCCTTGACTTCGGGCATGGCGTTGTCCATGGCGACAGCCGTCTCGACAGCGGCGAGCATACCCAGATCGTTGCCGGAATCGCCAAAGCCAAAGGTGCGCGCGTTGCCGGTGCGACCTAGATACGCCAGCGCCCGCGCCAGGCCCACGCCCTTGTCGATGCCCTTGGGGCTCAACTCGCGATTTGTTTGCTGGGCTCACTTGGAAGAGCGGCGGTAAACGCATCTCCCGGTTAATCCGGCACCGCCGAAGCGAACCCCACACACGCCCGCCGGCAAGCGGCACGCGCCCGCCAACGCAAAGGTCCGGCGGGACGCACCTAGCATCCCGCCGGACCGTCACTCGTCCAGGAGGTCGCCGCGACGAGCCCCTAGATCTTCGCAAGCTCCTCGGAGATGACGCGACAGACATCCTCAGCCTGAGGCATCACGCCGTACATCTCGAAGAAGCCGTGGTCGCAGCCGCGATAACGAATCGCAGTGACGTCAACGCCCGCATCCTGCAGCCTCTTCGCGAACAGCTCGTCCTGATAGCGCAGATAGTCATACTCGGAAGAGATGATGACCGTGCGGGGGAACGCGCTCACGTCCTCCGCGAACAGCGCGGAAATCAGCGGGTCGAGCATCTTGTCCGCATCGCCGTTGACGTACATGGGCGGAAGGTCGTTGTTGGCGAGGCGAATGCGATCAACCCTGCTCAGCGCCTCGGGCCTCTGCTCATCCACGACCTCGTACAGGTCATAGGACCACTCATCCGGAACGGGACCGCCATCAACGAGCGGATAAAGCTCGACAACCGCCTTGATCCTATCCGCGTGAGAGCCCTCGAGCACGACGGCATTCGACAGGCTGCCACCCGCAGAGTCACCAGCCACGGCAATGCGAGTCGCATCAACGCCCAGCTCGTCAGCGTGATCGACAAGCCAGTCGAGCGTCTTCACGCAGTCCTCGACGCCACCGGGGAACATCGTCTCGGGAGACAAGCGGTACTCCGGATAGATCGCGACGCAACCCGTGCGCTCCACGATGTCGCGCAGGCAGTTCTCGTACTGGCCGATGTTGCCCACCATGAACCCGCCGCCATGGATGAACACGAGCGCGGCAGACCCATCCTCGTGCCCCTCCGGCGTGAAGATGTGCAGCGGAATGCCCTTGTCGCCGAAGTTCATGACGACGGTCTTCTTGGCAACGTTCGCGCCCCTCACGACGTGGGTCTCCTTGTTGGGCGCGGAGCGCCACGCGATCACGTCCACCGGTCCGGCCGGCGCCGACCCCGCCGCAGGAGTCGCAGCGAGCTTCGCGTGCGCACGAGCATAGACGCGCGGATCGAGCACGTGCTCGCGGTCGTCACCCGGCACGGGCTTCAGCATCAGCCTCAGGCCGTTAGGCTCGACAACCTCCCTCGCGCCACTCTCAAGCACCTCAAGCTCGGAAGTGGGGTACTTCCTATCCTCGGCGCTCATGGCTAGCCGATCTTCAGCTCGTCGAGCCTGGCGTCGAGCTTGGCCATCTCGTCGGCGGAAAGCTCCCACTCGAACGTCTCGCAGTTCTGAATCGCGTGGGCGTCCGTGCGCACGCCCACGAGAGCGGTGCCCACGTACTCCTTCTGGGTGCTCCAGTTCACGGCAACCTGCGCCACGGGTTTGTCGTGGGCCTCGGCGATCTCGTCCATGACCTTGAGCAGCTCCTGGACGCGCGAGAACTTGGGCTCCCGGAAGTAGTCGTAGAAGCCACCGCGGACGTCGCCTTCCTCGAACTTCGTCAGCTCGCGGAACTTGCCCGACAGGATGCCCGCGCCAAGGGAGCCATAGGTGAAGGAGTCGATGCCACGCTCGTAGCCCCACTTGATGAGGTCCTCGGAGGAGCGGTCAACCATAGAGTAGGGCGGCTGCTGGACGTCAATCTGAGCGACCTTCTCGCACTCCTCGATCATCTCGGTCGTGAAGTTGGAGACGCCGATGTGGCGAATCTTGCCCTGCTCCTTGAGGAGCTGGAGGGCGCACATCGTCTCGGAGAACGGAGTCTTAGCGTCGGGCCAGTGCACGAAGTAGAAGTCGATGTAGTCGGTGCGGAGGTTGCGCAGCGAGCTCTCGACCTCCCTCATGATGTTCTTGAACGAGGAGTCGCGGTCATAGCCGGCGGCGCTGGTGATCAGGCCAACCTTGGTCGAGAGCAGGTAGCTCTCTCTGTCGACGCCCCTGAGCGCGTTGCCGACGACCTTCTCGGACGTGCCGTTGCCATAGCACGGCGCGGTGTCGATGAGGTTGACGCCGTGATCGAGCATGGTGCGGATGGCGGACATGCTGGCGGCGTCATCGTTCTCACCAAAGGAGTCGCCGCCGATCGCCCAGGTGCCCACAGCGAGCTGGGAGACGTCGACATCGGAATTCTTGAGGTGCGTGTAGCGCATGTTCTCTCCTTCTAATGGGGCGGCACGCGTCGAATGTCCTCGATCGCGTGCCGCCGGGAATTGCCTTAAACAAGCTTCGAATGATCCGGAAGCCGCCCTACACGATGCCCACGAGGCCGAGGACGAGCGCCAGAATCATGATGCCAACCAGGATGATGTTGACGTTCACGTTCTTCTTGCGCAGGAGCCAGAGGACGACGAGCGTAAGCCCCAGGGGCACGATGCCCTTGAAGATCGAGTCGAGGTAGGTCTGGATCATGACGGGGTCAGAGTCCTGAACCGGAATGGACAGGATCGTGTTGAATTGGACGTTCGCCGCAGTCATGGCACCGATCATCACGAGGCCAACCGTGGAGGTCGCCTTGGTGATGAGCTTCATGAGACCACCCTCGTACATCTCGGAGATGAAGTTGGTGCCCATGCTGAAGCCGAGGTAGGTCATGAAGTATCGGCAGAGGATCGACGGGATGTTGTAGATCAGCAGGAACATGATCGCGCCGAGGGGCGAGCCGCTCATGGCGAGGTTGATGCCAATGCCGGCAGCGATGACACGCAGGACGCCCCAGAAGATTGCGTCACCGATGCCGGACATCGGGCCCATCAGGGAAACCTTGATGCCGTCGATGGACTCGGTGTCGAAGTCTTCGTGCTGCGAGTTCTCCCTCTCCATGGAGGCGACGAGGCCCATGGCGAACGTGCCGACGTTCTGGGTAATGTTGTACCAAGTCGTGTGACGCTTCATGGCTTCGGCACGGGCCTCGGGGTCATCGGCGTAGTAGCGGTTAAGCGCGGGCTGGACGGAGTACAGCCAGCCGTCGGCGCCAGCCTTGACGGAACCGCCGGCGCAGGAGGCGAACACGGAGAAAGAGCGCAGGAAAATGCTGTTGAGCATCTTCTTGTCTTCAGGGCTCACATTCTTGGTCAGGTTGCTCATGCGAAGAAATCCTCCTCGTCGCTGGTTACAGAGTCGTTGGAAACGGCCTGGGTGGCCAAGCCCTTCTTGGTGAGATCGAAAATCTCCTTGTCGCGGAGGGCGGAGGCAACCGCGATGATGACGCCGAGAACCGCGATGGCGATCATCGGGAGGCCGAGGTACTGGTAGAGCGTGAAGCCCAGGAAGAAGTAGATGCTGAGCTCGGTGCTCCACAGCATCTGGAGCAGGAGCGCCATACCAACGGCGGGCAGGAGGGCGCCCACGGCGTTGAGGCCGCTCATGACATTGGCCGGAATCTGGTTGACAATGGCGGCAACGGGCTCAGCGCCAAGGTAAACGCCGAGGAAGGCGATGAGGCCAAAGGCGGCGTACTTAACGAACCAGAGAACGAAGTGCTGAAGCGCGAGGCCCTTTTCGTTGCCCTCGGCGGCCATCTTGTCAAAGGTGGCGGCGAAGAACGCGAGGAACACGTTGTTCATGAAGATCGAGAGGAACGCGGTGACGACGCCAACGGGAACGGCCAGCGTGATGGCGGCGCCTTGGTCGATGCCGGCGCCAACGGTGAAGGCGACGGCGAGGGCGGTCGCGGTAACGGGCTCGGCGGAGATGGCGCCACCGATGTTAACCGCGCCCATGAAGATTGCCTCGAGAGAGGCACCGATGATGACACCGGTCTTGACGTCGCCCATCAGAAGGCCCGCAACGAGGCCGACCACGAGAGGACGCTCGATCATACACTGACCGAGAACCCAGTTGCCGCCGTAGCAAATCAGCACGGTCAACCAGGCCATTACTGCTAACCCAATCATTTGACTTCCTTTCTCTCATTTCATTTGACCGCCTGGCCAAATCCCCTTATTTCTCCGCCGCCTCGATCAGACTCTTGAGAGGAGTCTTGGGATTGGACGGGATAAGCTGATGGAAAACCGGAATACCCTGCTCGCAAAGCTCCTTCGCGGCCTCGAGCTCATCCGGGTTGAGCATGATCGTGGAGTTGAGGGCGACCTTGCTATCCGGATCGGACTTGTCGAAGCGGCCGACATTGGCAACGTTCACGCCCTCGATCTTGCCCGGTGCGCCTTTAACGAGCTCAAGCACGTCACGCACGCAGTTGGTGAGCGCGAAGATGCGCATGGAGTCCGCACGCGGATCGTTCGCGATGCGGCAAGCATCCGGAACATCCTTGACGAGGAGCTTCTGGCCCGCCGGCGTACCCATGGAAAGCGTCATGCGAAGGGCATCGCTCTCCACGGCGTGCTTGTTGGCGACGATGATCCTGGTGGTGTTGAGCTCCTTGGTCCACACCAGGGCGACCTGCCCGTGAATCAGACGGTCATCGACTCGAACCTGAACAATCATTGTTTCCTCTCCTTACTTATTAGTGCTCTCTAATCGAAGAAGTCTCCGTCGGACCCCTCGTTGTCCGCGGCCTTGCTCGGAGGCTCGACGACCTGCATCGTCGCCCTCGCCAGCTCGACGCTCTGCTTGATCGAATCTGCCGTGACCGGCTCAGCGCCGAGGAGCGCCTCGATCACGAGGCCGAGGTTCATACCGGTAACATGGACGATCCCGCGCTTCTCCGGCTCCATGAGGACGACCTTCTGGAAGACGGAGCCACCGTAGATGTCGGTGAAAATGATGGCCTCGTCCTCAGGGCCCACCGAGTCAATAAACGCCTGGATGCGAGGGGTGAAATCGGAGTCGTCCACGTAGCAGTCAACTGCTTCCACCATGTCCGCCATACCGGTCAGGATCTCGATCGAGCTCCTGATTCCGCTTGCGAGGTGACCGTGCGACGCGACAAGAACTTTCTTCATCGAGTCTCTCCTAGAGCGAATAGTGGTTGGGGTTCAGAAGCTGGATCTTGCTTGCGACGAACGCGCGCATGTCGGGGGCGGCGTCCATCAGGAGGCCAACGCCGTTGCCGTCGTTCTTGCCGGAGCTGATGTCCTTCTCGAAGGCGCGGTACATGGAGCGGAAGTACTCCGTGGCGATGTTGAACTTGCTCATGCCGAGGTTCACGGCCTCCTGGAGCTGCTCGTCGGGGATGTCGGAGCATCCGTGCATGACGAGGGGGACGCTGACGGCCTCCCTGCAGGCCTTGATGCGCTCCATGTCGAGGTTCGGGACCTTGACGTAGGGGCCGTGGGCGTTGCCGACGGCGATGGCGAGCGAACCACAGCCGGTGCCCTCGACGAACTCCTCGGCGAGGTTCGGGTCGGTATAGTGGTCGCTGTTCACGAAGTCGTTGGCGTCGGAGCCGTTGCCGACGTGGCCGAGCTCGGCCTCGATGTCAACGTCGAAGATCTTGGCGACCTGGACGACGTCCTTCGTGAGCTGGAAGTTCTCCTCATAGGGAAGCGAGGAGCCGTCGACCATGACGGAGGGGAAACCGGCCTTGACGCCCTTGACGGCGATCTCGTAACCAGCGGAGTGATCCTGGTGGACGGCGACGGGCACGCTCGCGCGCTCGGCGTAATAGCGGGCGGCGAAGGCGATGATGTCGAGGGCACAGTGGTCCTCGAAGCCGGGCCAGTACTGAATGATGATAGGCATGTGCTCATCCTCGGCGGCCTGGATCGCATAACGGATGGTCTCCGTGTTGATGACGTTGATCGCGGGCACGCCATAGTGGTGCTCGGTCGCATGTTGAAGAAGCTCGTTGACCTTGATGAGAGACATCTTTGTCTTCCTTTCACTTGGATAACCATTGGATTGGACAGTTCTCAGCTCGTCAGCTGGTTGAACACGAAGAGAAGCGCGAAGCAGGCAGGCGCTTGCAAAACGCGGTGGAACCTATGCGGCCGACTGGCCCTCAGGCTGTGGCGCTGCGCTTCGACGCCACAGCACGTACGCCACAAAAGCAACGACCGCAGCAATCGTTGAAGCGAGGGCGAAGGCCAGAAAACCCGCGTGCGTGCCGAGCGCGTCGCACGCCCAACCGCCAAACAGGTTCGCAACCACGACGGACAGACCGCTCTGAACCATCGCGAAGGCGCTCTGACCTCGAGCGCGACAATCCTCGTAAGTGTGGTTGGCAATGTAGGTAACGCAGGAGTAGTAGACGGTCATGTAACTCACGCTCTGCAGCAGCTGGCCGCAGATCATGACCGGGACGATGCCGGTGCCCACGAGCACGAGCCTGAGCGCCGCCATGAAGCAGGAAAAGATCAGGAGGTTCATCTCGCCGAAGCGCCTGACCAGCTTGGAGGAAACGAGCAGGATGGGGATCTCGCTCGCAGCGGAGACCGCACTCAGGACGCCCACGAGGTTCTGACCCTCGCCAAGCTCGACCGCGTAGCGGCCCAAGAACGCCCCGATGAAGCCAATCGCGGCCGAACTGATGAAGGCGAAGACCAAGACGAAGGCGATCTCATTGCTGGTAAACAGCGAGAGGAGGCCCTTTCCGTGGGAGACCTTGGGATCGTCCGCGGCATTGGCGCGAATTCCCGCCTCGGGGAGGCGCCACATGTGAGCCGCGAAGACCACCAGCGCGGCAGAGACCACCGCGAACTGGATTTGAGGAGCCATGTCGAGCAGCCGACCGACGATCAGGACGACGATGGCATAGCCGATAGTGCCACCCATGCGAATGCGAGAAAAGTCCAGGCCAGAGCGATCCGCGAGCTCGATGACGAGGGAGTCGCTCAGGGGCAGGAGCCCCGAGAAAAACGCCGAGAACGCAAAGGTTACGAGAAGGACCGGGACGAACGTCGACGCCAGGTAATACAGCGGAGCGAGTACCGCCGCCGCAAGGCAGAGGATCACGATGACCGCGCGGCGGCGCCCGAGCTTGTCGGCGATCGTCGACCAGAGCGGCTGGATGGCGAGCGCACACACCGGGGTCGCCGCGAGGAGGATGCCGGTCTGGGCTGCGCTGAGGCCGAGGCTCGTGTAGTGAGCGGAGAGGAACGGCGAGTACACGCCCGCGCAGACCCAGTAGAGGACGTTCGCGAAGAACAGCGAAGTCATGCTTGCGTTTGTCCTGGCGTTGTGCATCGTGCTTCTCCCTTCTTGCTCGCCGGGTGCCTGTCTGGGCTTCGAAGTGATTCGCCATCTAGCGTGAAACAAAGTTGTGAGGCGTTGGAACAATGTTCTGTTGTTTCATCGTTTTCGTGCCGTTGTTTCACGGCTCATAAGATAGCAGCTCAAGATGAGATTGCGCCGGGGAAGCACCGATTTACCGTGAACGGTAGGAAATCAGCGGTGAAACGCTATTTCACCGCTTATGAAACATTTTGCTTTATTTTCACCTCTCTTGACCTAAGATACGAAGCAAACTAGGGCCAAGGAGTAACCATGGATAAGACAGGGGATGTGCTCAGCCACATCTGCGCGGTCATGAACAGCCTATCCCCCTCGGAGAAGGCAATCGCAACGTATGTGCTCGACCACCCGTCGGACGTCGCAACGATGACCGTCCGCGAACTCGCCGCAGGAACCGGTACGTCACCGGCGTCTGTTTCGAGGTTCGCAAGGACGCTTGACTACCGAACCTATTCGGACATGCGTCTGGCGCTCGGCATATCCATCAGCAGGGCCTCCGGCGAGGAAAAGGCCACGGGCGGCAAGGTTACTCTGGACGACGTCGAGGGCTCCATTAAGTACGTCCTGTCTCACAAGGTCAAGGAGCTCTCCCAAACCGCCTCGCTCATTGACTCCGATGACTTTTCGACAGTCGTCAATCTGCTCCACAACGCCAACCTCGTCCTGATTGCGGGCGTCGGCAACTCGATTAGCATGGGCGTAAACGCGGCGTTCAAGCTCTCACAGGTTGGAGTCAGGGCGTTTTGCCCCAGTACCACCGATGCCATGGTCTCCGCCGCAACCAGCCTCAAGGAGAATGACATCCTGCTCGTCATTTCGACGTCCGGATACTCGAAGCGCCTCGTCAACATATTCGACTCTGCCGAGGATTCGAACACCCCCATCATCATGATCACAGACAACCCAGATACGCCGCTCGCGAAGCGTGCCACGTATATCATCCGAGCCATCTCGCGAGATCAGGCCATCACCGGAACCGAGGTCGCCTTCTCGCACAGCTCGATCAACTTCGTCATCGAGCTGCTGTTCCTCTTCCTGACCTCTTGCTGGGATGACCCGGTAGAGTTTAACAGGATCATCTCGAAGAATCTCTTGGGAGACAGGCAATACAGCTAGGACGACGCACACCGGCGCACCGACGCCCAGACCGAAACGGGAGGACCCCTTGATAAAGCTCATCCTCGCAGACATGGACGGGACCCTGCTGCCGTTTGGCTCAAGGGTCGTATCGGAGCGCACGCACAGCGCGATTCTTTCGGCGCTTGATGCGGGCATCGCGTTCGGCCCCGCAAGCGGCCGCGACTACGCCGACCTGGCCGATGCCTTTGACGGCGACGCGCGCTGTTTCTCGACCGGCATCATGGCCAACGGAAAGAAGGTCTTCTCCAGCGGCGAACTCGTGTTCAAAAAGACGCTCTCGACGGAGGCCCTCGTCAAGCTCGATAGCGCCGTACGCCCCTACGCGGGGACGTCACTCTGGCTAGTCGCCGATGTCGATGAGACAGGCAAACGCTGCGAGCAGTTCCTCTGCGCCGTCGAGCCTGGCGACGAATTCGCCCTGGAAATCGTTAAGGACTCCGGAAGAGACATGGCGCTCGGAGACGTGCCCACGAACCGTGACGTCACCACCGCCGGCATCTTCGTCAACGTCAGCTCCGCCCCGACGGAAGTCGTTCGGAGTCGATGCAAGGAAGCCTGCCCAGAGCTTGATTTCCCCTCGCCCGTCCCATTCTTCCTCGATGTTGTTCCGGCTGGCTGGAGCAAGGTAAACGGACTCGACGCGCTTCTCGGCAGCCTTGGGGTCACGCTGGACGAGGTCGCTTTTATCGGAGACTCGGAAAACGACGTGACGCTCCTCGAAAAGGTGCCGAACTCCTACGCAGTCGCGGGCGCGATGCCAGAGGCGAAGGCCGCGGCCCATCACCTGATCGGGGACGCAGCCGAGGACTCCGTCGCGAAGCTCATCGAACAGATTGTCCAGCAGCGAGGCTAGGGTTCCGCCAGCGTGGCATGCGCCGCGTGCCTCGTCATCCGTTCGTGGCGCGCTACCTCGTGACGATCCAGAGCGTGGCCATCGTCGCGACGCCGATGCCTACGATGAGCGCGACCCACAGGACGCGGACCACGAGGTTCATGTCGCCCGCCACCACCATGTCGTTCGCGTGCCAGAACCAGCTCTCGTTTCCCTCGCACATGATGCCCTCCCTTGGCCTCGATTACGCCATCTATGGCCGAGCAATCGCAGGTCACGTGCCATGGATTTGCCCTACGCCCAGCTTTCAGTTCTGTAAGGCGGCGGGAGCCTGTGCGAGGCCCCGAGTCCTGAGGCTGTTGCAATGAAAATGGGAATCAAGGAGCACGCATCAATCATATGGGTTCCTTTCGAGGATAAGGGCAAACGAAGCATCCATCATATAATGGAGCGACGCAACCAGAGAGGTCACCCATGGAATTTTACGCAAGCTGCCCCGAGGGCTTTGAGTCCGCACTCGCCGATGAGCTTAAACGCCTCGGGCTTTCGCATGTCCGCCGCCTGAAGGGCCGCGCTACGTTTGAGGGCGAGCTTGAGCAGGGCTACCGCGCCTGTCTGTGGTCGCGCCTGGCCAGCCGCGTGTTCGTAGTGCTTGGGCGCTTTGAGGCGCAGGATGCCGATGAGCTGTACGACGGCGTTTACGACATCGCTTGGGAGACCATCGTCCGCCCCGGCGCCACCATCGCCATCACCGCCCGCGGCGTGACCGAGCAGCTGCGCAACACGCGCTTCTCGGCCCTACGCGCCAAGGACGCGCTGTGCGACCGTCTGGCCGAGACCACGGGCCGTCGCGCCGATGTCGACGCTGCCGATCCCGACGTTCACCTGCTGCTTTCGCTGCGCCAGCGTCGCGCGAGCATCAGCCTGGACCTTTCGGGCGACCCGTTATTCAAGCGCCTGCCGCCTGCCGCGACCCGCGCCGGCGAGGGCACTCACGTGCTGCGCCCCGACTACGCCGCCCTGGTGCTGGCGCAGGTCGGCTGGACTGCACTGTGCGAGCACGAGCTGACGGCCGACGATTACGAGAACGAAGCCCTGCCCACGCTGGTCAATGCCTCGTGCGCCGGCGGCGGCCTGCTGTTGGAGGCCGTGAACATTCTGACCGACCGCGCCCCGGGCGCCGCACGCGAGCGCTGGGGCTTTGAGGGCTGGCAGTTGCACGACGCCGCCCTATGGGAGCAGCTGCTCGCCGAGGCACGCGAGTGCGAGGCGGCAGCACGCGAGCGCCAGGCACGCATCGTGGCCGTAGACATCGACCCCGCCGCCCGCCAGACCGCCGAGCGCATGGTCAAGTGCGCCGGCTACAAGCGTTTTGTCGACTTTTGCGCTGCCAAGCCAGCCACCGTACTGGACCATGTGGGCGCTGTCGCCGGTGCCGCCGTGGTCGCAGATACGACCGAGACACCGCTGTCGCTTATGCATGACGCCATGACGCTGGTCGGCGAGCTGCGCCGTGCGCCCGAGCTCACTTCGGCACCGGTCGCCGCGCTCACCCGCGACGGATTGCTGGCCCGCGCGCTCCACGCTGAGCCCGCGCGCTCCATCGCCGTCATGCCCAACAACGAGGAGGCGACCGTCGAGGTTTGGCCCTCGCTCGACCACGCCGCCGCAGCGTTTGAGGCTGCGACCAGCGCGGATGCTGAGGGCGAGACCTCGGACGCCGACGACGTCATCAGCGACGAAGCCCCCGCCCCCGCCATGCCCGAGCCTGCCGCTACGCTCGACCTGGGCGACGGCAAGCCGCTGCCCGTGCTCATCCCCGAGTCGGAGCAGTTCGCCAACCGCCTGCGCAAGAATGCCCGTCTGCGCCGCAAGTGGGCCAAGCGCGAGGGCGTGAGCTGCTACCGCGTCTACGATGCCGACCTGCCCGATTACTCCGCCGCCATTGACCTGTACGAGGGCTGCCCGCAGACGCCGGGCCGCTGGCTCGTCATCGCCGAGTACGCCGCGCCTAAGACCATCGACCCCGCACTGGCCCAGGCCCGTATGCTCGACATTCTGGCCATCGCGCCGCGTATCCTGGACGTGCCGGCCGAGCACGTGCACGCCAAGGCCCGCATGCGCTCGCGCGGCGGCTCGCAGTACGGCAAGCAGGGCGCCGGCAAGGGCGCATCGGGCGAACGCGCCAACATCGCGCGCCGTCGCCTGCCGCTCATCGAAGAGGGCGGCCTTACCTTTGCCGTCAACTTTGACGACTATCTGGATGTGGGCATCTTCCTGGATCATCGCGTCACCCGCAACCTAGTGCGCGAGCACGCCAAGCAGGCACGCCGCTTCCTCAACCTGTTTGCCTACACCGGCACCGCTACCTGCTATGCGGCCGACGGCGGCGTCGAGGAAACCGTGACGGTCGACCTTTCCAACACCTACCTGGACTGGGCCGAGCGCAATATGCGCCAGAACGGCTTTGTTGGTCCGCAGCATCATTTTGTGCGCGACGACGTGCTCGCCTGGATTCGCGACCAGCGCCAGACGCGCAACCGCTGGGACCTGATCTTTGTCGACCCGCCCACGTTCTCGAACTCGTCCAAGATGGGCCGTCGCACCTGGGATGTTCAGCGCGACCATGTTGAGCTTTTGGCCGGCGTATCGCGCCTGCTCGCGCAGGGCGGCCACGCCATCTTTAGCTGTAACCTGCGCGGCTTCCGCCCCGAAACGCGCAAGCTCGCGCGCGCGGGCGTCGTGTTGGAGGACATTACGGCGCAGACCATCCCCGAGGACTTCGCGCGCAACCAGAAGGTGCACCATTGCTACATCGTGCGCCGCCTGCCCATCGAGGATGCCATGGCCGAGGTCGGCTTTAGTGCCGAGGAGATTGCCGAGCGAACCGAGGAGCTGCGCAACCCCGAAGCCCGCAAGCCCCGTGCAGCGGCACCCGCGCATGCACAGGCCGGCAACGGCAAGTCCAACTTTGCCGGCAAGCCCTCCCCCACCGGCAAGCTCAAAAAGAAGAAGTTCTACGCCAGCAAGCCCAAGGGCAAATAACAAAGTTGCGGTGGAATACGGACTGTTTTGCCTGGAATTAGGCAGTTTTAGACCGTATTTCACCGCGGCTCATATTGGGATGATGGTTGGCGATCTAGCCTTGGGTGACCAGTCGGTAACCGATACCCACGTGCGTTTGGATATAGCGCGGGTGCGCGGGATCGGACTCGATCTTCTTGCGCAGCGTGCCCATAAAGACACGCAGGCTTGCCAGGTCGCTCTTGGTCGCCGTGCCCCAAATCTCGTGCAAGATAAACTGGTGCGTCAGCACCTTGTCGGCGTTGTGCGCCAGCAGGCACAAGAGCTTGTACTCGATCGGCGTCAGATGCAATTCCTCGCCGTCCATCGTTGCGATACCGGCATCAAAATCGATATGCAACTCACCGGTATCGAACGAGCCCTCGGAGGCAACGCCGCCCGCCTGCGCATACGAAAGGCGCCTGAGCGTCGTGCGAATGCGCGCGAGCAGTTCCTCGACCGAAAACGGCTTGGTCAGATAGTCGTCGGCGCCGGCATCGAGCGCGCGGATCTTGTCCGCGTCCTCGCTGCGCGCCGAGACCACAATGATCGGCATGCCCGACCATGCGCGCACCGACTCCACCACCTTGACGCCATCCATATCGGGTAGGCCCAGATCGAGCAGCACAATGCTCGGTGCCTGCGACGAGGCGGCGGCGATGGCGGCATGGGCGGTCTCCACAGCCATATGACGCAGGCCGTGCGCCTCGAGCGCGGCAACGATAAGGTTGCGGACGGCGGGATCGTCCTCAACGACCAAGATGAGCGGTTTTACGGCAGAGTTCGGCACGGCGCTACTCCTTATCAAACGAAACATCGGCGGCGGGAAGCTCAATCGTAAAGACCGAGCCGTGCGGGTCCGCCGCGGCAACCTCTATGCTACCGCCATGCGCCAACGCAATGGAGCGGCAGAGCGAAAGACCCAGGCCCACGCTGCGGTGGCTGTCGGCCAGACCATGGTTGGCGGTGTAGAACGACTCAAAGATCCGCTCGCGGTCCTCGGGCGCGATGCCCGGCCCGTCATCGGCCACCGAGCACGTCACGTGCCCATCGTCGACGCCAATCGAAATCACGATATGCGAGCCTGCGGGCGTATAGGTGATGGCATTGTTCACCAGGTTCACCACGAGCTGTACCATCAGACGCGCGTCGACGCTAACGAGCGCCGGCTCATCGCACGCCACCACCTTAAGGTCGTGCTCGCGCACGGCCGGACTTACGTGGCGCAGCGCCTCCTCGACGATATCGTCCATGAGCTCGAGCGTGGTCGACAGGTGCATACCGCCACCCTCGAGCTTGGTGATGGCGAGCAGGTTCTCAACGGTGGCGTTGAGCCACAGTGCGTCCGAGCGAATGGATAGAAGCAGGCCGCGGCGCGTCTGGGCATCGAGCACCGCGGTGCCGGTCGAGCCCTGGTCGAGCAGCACATCGGCATTGCCCGAAATACTGGTAAGCGGCGTGCGCAGATCGTGCGAGATGGAGCGCAGTAAGTTGGCGCGCAGCTGCTCGTTTTTAGCGAGCACCGCCGCATCCTCGCGAGCCTCCATGGCGCGGGCGCGATCGAGCGCAAGCTCGCCTTCGCTCACGATGGCATCGGCAAGCGTCCGCTCCTCGGGCGTCAAAGCATCGGGCTCGGCGACAATGGCGAGCACCCCCACCACCGAGGCGGGATCACCCGCGCGCACCATGGTGTCACCCGAGCGCACGGTCAGGTATATGCCGTAGAACGCCGAAGCGCCATAGGTGGCATCGAGTGGCGTTCCCACATAGGCGGATGCCGAGAGCCGCGGCGGCATCTGGGGCGCCAACTGGTGCACCGGCACGGCATCGCCCACGGCCGTGTACGTCGTGCGCGGTAGCAGGTCATCGTTATCGGCATCGGCGCTATACCACATGACCGGACAGTCCGAAAGACGCGCCAGCTGCGTTGCCATAGCGTGCACAATCTGTTGCTGATCGCCACACCGCTGCAGCATGCGGTTGGTCTCGAGCACCATCTGCGTGCGACGGTCGCTGGCGGCAGCCTGCGCCAAGGCGCGGCGCAGGGCCAGCGCGATCGAGCTCGATACGAGCGAGACCGCAAACATGATAAAGAACATGCCGGGATAGACGCGGTCGATAAACGACAGCGAGCAGCGCGGGTCGACAAACAAGAAGTTGTAGAGCGCCACGGCGGCGGCAGAAGTCAGCAGGCAGTACAGGCGGCTCCAGGTAAAGAAAGCGCACAGCTGCACGGCGAACACATAGACGATCATGATGCTCGGCGCGAGCCCCGGATGATCGAGCAGCGCGCCCACAACCGTCGCCGCGACCAGCAGCCCCGCCGATACGCAGGCGTCATACAGGGGGCTGCGACGCGTCAGCGTTGTACGCCGCCACCAAAAATTCTCGGCAATATCGCCGTCCGCACGGACGTCCATCAGCGCCCCGCCCCTCTCTCAAAAACAAAAACCACCACAAAGGGGACAGGCACCTTTGTGGTGGTTTACCCTCGTGGTGGTTCTAAGTGTAAAGCCTTCTACGACCGGCAGCCGCTAGACAAACAGCACGTGCGCGAGCAGCGCGCACACACACGCCGCGACAAACACCAGCGCCACGACCGAAATCACGCGATCGGCCATGTCCATGTTGGCCCGATTCGTAAAGAACCGATCTTCGGCAGCGTCGACGCGTGCCTCACGCACCAGGGCGGCGAGCGCCTCGCGGCCATCAAGCATCTTTGCATCCATGCTTGCCTCCCCGGTCTCAATCTTGTCCATCGAAATCCAACTCCATGCAACCTGTCGGCGCCTACGGACGCTCGTCGGGAGCCAGGCGCTGCATCTTGCTCACGGCCTTAAACTTGGTGAACAGCGGCACGTACTCAAAGCTCACGTTGGAGTTCTCCAGGCCGTACCAGCGCGCAGGCGTGCCGGCGGCGCGGCGGATGATGTACTTGAGCGTGATGGCCGTACGCTCGCTGGGCTCCACGTCGCTTTCGGGCGCCAGCAGCTTGCGGATCATGACGAACTTAAACGTACCGATGTTGCCCGGGTCCTTGTAGACCGAGTAGTCATGCGTCTGCGCCGGCAGCTCGCCGCTGGCAGCCAGATCCTGAACAACCTGACGCAGATAGGCATTGACGCGCTGGTTGATCTTGTAGCCCAGATACAGATGCACGCGGAACACGTAGTCGGTGCCGAACGTCTCGACCGAGTAGGCAAAGGTATGCGGCTCCTCCATGGTCTCGACATTCACGAACCACCAGGCGCGAGCGCGCTTGGGGTGCTTATCCAAAATCGAGTAGACGATATCGCGGTCGATATAGTCGGTGTTGGTGTCCTTGGTCAGGTACACGATGTTGTCGCTCATGAGCTCGTAGCGATCGTCGTCGCGCAGGCGTTTGAGCTGCGGCAGATAGCTGCGCAGCGGCAGCAGCGTAAACTGACGTTGCTCGACCGCCGTGCCGTTGTACCAGCACACCATGATGCCCATGATGAGCGCGGCCATAAGGATGGTGAAATAGCCGCCGTGGAAGAACTTGGTGAGCGAGCTCACGAAGAAGAAGCCCTCGAGCATAAGGAAGAAGGCGGCAAAGATCCACGGCGCGACCTTGAGATTGCGCTCCACGTGCAGATAGAAGAAGAGCAGCATTGTCGTGCACATCATGGTCAGGGTAATGGCCAGGCCGTACGCGGCCTCCATGTGCGCCGAGTTCTGGAACAGCAGCACCACGACGACGCAGCCCACGAGCATGACGTTGTTGACCATGGGGATGTAGAGCTGGCCCTTGGTCTCGGCAGGATAGAAGACCTGCATATGCGGCATGAGGTCCAGGCGGCTGGCCTCGGACACCAGCGAGAATGCGCCGGTGATGAGCGCCTGCGAGGCGATGATGGCCGCGACGGTGGAAAGGCCGACGGCAAAGGGGCGCAGACCCGGGGCGAGCATCTGGTAGAAGGGGTTGAGGTCGGCAATACCCATGAGCTCCGGGTTGCCGGCGTTGTTGATAAGCCACGCGCCCTGGCCCATGTAGGACAGCAGCAGGCAGCACTTAACGAACGGCCAGGTGGCATAGATGTTGCCGCGGCCCACATGGCCCATGTCGGAATAGAGCGCCTCGGCACCGGTGGTAGCGAGGAAGCAGCTGCCCAAAATCATGATGCCCGCGTGGTTGTTGGGGCTCAGCAAAAAGGCGATGCCGCGCACCGGGTTGAGGCACAGCAGCACGGCGGGGTGCTGGCAGACAAAGAACAGGCCCGTGCCGCCCAGGAACAAAAACCACAGCGTCATGATGGGGCCGAAGGCGTGACCGATCTTGGCCGTGCCGATGCGCTGCACCAAGAAGAGCGCGATGATGATGGCAAGCGTGATGGCGACGACACGACCCTGGTCGTCACCGAGCACGGCATGGACCGCCGGGATGGTGCGCAGGCCCTCGATGGCCGTGGTGACGGTAACGGCAGGCGTCAGGATGCCGTCGGCGAGGAGCGCCGCGCCGCCCAGCATGGCGGGGATGATGAGCCACTTGCCGCAGCGCTTGACCAGGCTGTACAGGGCAAAGATGCCGCCCTCGCCGTGGTTGTCGGCGCGCAGCGAGATCAGCACGTACTTGACGGTCGTCAGCAGCGTGACCGTCCACACGACAAGGGAGAGCGCGCCGAGCACGAACTCCTGCGTGACGCTTCCGATGCCGCCGTTGCCGGCAACGAGCGCCTTGGTTACATACATGGGGCTGGTGCCGATATCGCCATACACCACGCCCAGCGTGACGAGCATCGCCGAGATGCTCACAGGAATCGCAGCGTGCGAGGCTACTTCCTTTGCCTTTTGTTCCATAAGCCGGTTTCCTCCCAATTTTAACGTTCGACGGGATTATATGTAATCAGCCCATATTTTAATGGCACCGTTTTCCCAGCTAGATAAACATTTATGCGGCCTTTAGGCCACCGCGGCGATATGGAATGTGACAAAGGGACGCCCCCTTTGTCACATTCGTCATTTTCCGAGCCAGTTTTTGAACCACCACTCCATAGAGCGGCTCATCTCGGCCATAAAGGGGCTCGTGTGCTTACGGGTGTAGATGTCGATGACGCGCTCGCCCACCTCGCGGGCGTGCGGGCGAAACATCGCATCCATCTCGGCCACCTGCGCATCCATCGTCGCGGCGTCGGCGCGACAATAACGCTCCTCGTGCACCAGGTTCACCACGGGATGCGCAATGGCCGGGCGCTCCTTACGGGGCGTGCCGATGATGAGCATCGACAGCGGCATGGTATAGGCAGGCAAGTCCAGCAGTGCGGCAACTTCCTCGGCGTTCTCAACGATATCACCGATGTAGCAGCTCCCCAGCCCCAGGGCCTCGGCGGCGACCACGGCGTTTTGAGCGGCGATCACGGCATCCTGCGCCGCGATGGCAAAGTCGCCCAAACCCGGCGCGGGGCGGGGCGCCTTGCCCGTGCGCTCGACAAACTCGGGCTCAAAGCAGCCCACATGCTCAAACAGATCGATCCACTTGGCATAGTCGACCACAAATATGAGTGCCCAGGGCGCCTTGGCGATCATGGGCTGGTGGTCGCACAGGTCGGCCAGACGGTCCAGCGTAGCCTGCTCGCGAATGCTCACGATGGAATACATCATCATGGCGCCCGCCGACGGTGCGCGACTCGCCGCATGCAAAATCGCCGCACGCTGCTCGTCGGTCACCGCCACGGGACGGTCGTCGTCATCACGCGCGAAGGCACGCGTAGACGAGCGATGCTCCAAGATGTCCAGCACCGCGTTGCCCGTAGTCTCGACCGGATAGCCGTATGTATCCACGACCGCAGCTCCGTCGCTGCCCATGTCCGCCTTGCAAACCTGCTCGCTCATCGCCCTACCCTCGCCATTTCTTTAAGAAGCCTTTACGTTTCCGTGTAATTCCCGTCCATTATCGCGCAGGTCGCCGCTACATTGCGCAACACCGCCACGCACGCGCGTTATTATGGCTGGTTGTTGTGCGCAGTCACCAAATGCAGCGCATATCTTGGTAACAATCGGGTAAACCCCCGCTTTCGTAGGTTTTAGTTTGTGAGGAGTCTCAGCATGTTCGCTGCCGCCATCTCGCTCGTCGGTCTTGCGGCGACCGTCTACCTTGTCTTGCGCGAGGCCAAGGCCATTCGCGCTCAGTCGGGCACCGTTGCCAAAAGCGCTCTTGGATGGAGCGTCGCCTTCGGCCTGTTCCAGCTCTTTTTGACCATTTGGGGCGCCATTGGCCTCGTCGCTCAAAACGAGCCGCTCGCCTTTGTGATGCTCATCCTGACCAACGCCATTCTCACCGGATGCGCTTGGGCCAGCATCGCCCGCGACCGCCTCGCCCCGCGCGTCTTTGCGTTCGCCTCTGCCGACGCCCCCGCCCCCACCGGCAAGCTCGCCCGCCTGCGCGGCGCCTTTGTGGGCAAACCGCTCGTCGCCGCCGTCCTGTGCCTGCTGCTCGCCGGCGTCTTTGCGCTGCTGGGCATGGAGGTCTCGTCCAACCACGACTTTACCTGGGTCTACCCCCTGTGCATCCTGCTCGAGTGGGCCATCATCACCGTGCTCATGACCGGCTTGTTCTTCCTATTCCAGCGCCACGGCGCAGCTCCCGCGGTCCTGGCCTTTGCCCTCTTTGTCCTGGGCATTGCCGAGTTCTTCGTCATCACGTTTAAATCCATGCCGATCCAGCCGGGCGACCTTTCGGCCATCTCCACCGCCGCCGCGGTCGCCGGCAACGGCTACACCTTCTCGATCTCGCTGTTCTGCGTGCTGTCCATGAGCTTTACCGCCATCGCCATGCTGCTGTGCGAGTACGCCGGCCTGGTCGCGCCGCATCGCCAGAAGGGCGCCGCCAACGCCAAACGCATGCTGCTCACCAACCTGCTCGTGGCGGTGCTGTGCCTGGGCGGCGTGACCGCGCACGTCACCCTCATCGACTACTACAACACCCTCGGCATCACCGTCTACACCTGGCGCCCGCTCGAGAGCTACTGGCGCGAGGGCTATCTGCCAGCCTTTATTAGTGCAGCGCAGTCCATCAAGCCGCCCAAACCCGCCGACTATTCTGTCGATGACGCCAAGGCCACGCTCAAAAAGTACGCCAAGGCCTACGACAAGTCCGACGCCGCCAAGAGCGACGAGCGCACCGCCGCAAAGGAGCAATTCGACAGCGAGAAGCCCACGGTCATCGCCATCATGAACGAGACCTTCTCGGACCTGTCCATCTACCAGAACATGCGCGCCGGCTACGAGGGCCCGCAGTACTTTAAGAACCTGTCCAACTGCCTCAGCCGCGGCAAGCTCTATGTGAGCGCCTACGGCGGCGGTACCGCCAATACCGAGTTTGAGTTTATGACCGGCAACTCCATGGCCAACCTGGGCTCGGGCGTGTACCCCTACACCATCTACAACATGGAGACGACCGGGAACCTGGCAGAGCAGTTCAAGTCGCTCGGATATTCCACCACGGCCATGCACCCCAACCACGCCACCAACTGGAACCGCGAGAACGTCTATAAGGACTTTGGCTTTGACCAGTTCCTGTCCATCAACGACTTCCAGGGAGCCGATACCCTGCGCGGCATGGTGACCGACCAGGCTACCTACGACAAGATTCTGGAGCTGCTCGACCAGAACGCCGACCCGCAGTTCATCTTCGATGTGACCATGCAGAACCACTCGGGCTACGACACGGGCCTGCTGCCGGTCGACAAGCAGATGCACCTGAACATCGACACGACCGACCTGGACGCCAAGACCGTCGAGGACGGCACGCTGTCCGATGTCGACGAGTACGTCTCGTGCATCGAGCAGTCCGACCAGGCGCTTCGCTACTTCCTCAACGCCCTGAGCAAGCTCGACCGTAAGGTAGTCGTGGTGTTCTGGGGCGACCACCAGCCGTTCTTCCCGTCCAAGTTCAACGATAAGTGGTTTACCAGCGAGGACGACGCCACCCACCAAGAGCGCTTGTGGCAGACCGACTACATCATCTGGGCCAACTACGACGTTGCCGGTTGCGACCAGACGAGTGAGACAGACGACCTGTCCACCAACTACCTGTCCACCCAGCTCATGCAGCTGATCGGCGCACCGCTGACCGACTACCAGAAAGCGCATATGACGCTGCGCGAGTCGCTGCCCGCCATCAACTCCGTGGGCTACGAGGACGCCAGCCTGCGCTGGGCGCTCTCCTCCAACGTCACCGGTGACGACGCCGCTGCCGCAGCCGCCACCAAGGCGCGCGAGGATTACGCCAAGATGCAGTACTACGAGATGTTCCGCGACGGCAAGAACGTCTATACGGAGCACTTCCAGACCGAGGCCAACGAGACCGACCCCAACCTGGCACCGGGTACAACCAAGATCAAATAGCGACACGTCTTAACTGGTTCGTCTGCCCGGCGGCGCGAAACGTAAGGTTCCCTGCTCGGACAGTCCTGCTCGCACGGAGAGCACATTAAGTGCTCTCCGGCTCGTGCGGAACTCGCGATGAACCTTACATTCCGCGTCGCCGGGCAGACGCCTCGGTGTTGAAGCGCGGCTTGTCATGGGGGCATCCGCTGAACATATATAAGACGAAGGCCACGTCATGTGGCCTTCGTCTTGCGCAGGACTGTAGAGCAGGGAACTTCGTGCCAGCCGCCCGGGAGGGCGTTGCGTTTAGAAGATGGACCTAGTACTTATCCCTCCGGGACAAAAGAAGCGCGGCTATAAATGCGATGATTGCAAGCGTCAGCAACACCAAAAGCAACGTGAGCGTGTTGTCGCCTGTTGCCACCAGACCAAGCAAGCCGGGCTTCTTTCTGCCAGCAGACTGCACGGGGATCTTCTCGCCATCGTCCTCGGCGGTGATTTCCCAGCGAATGGTCTTGTTTGCATCGGCAAGCTCGTTGCCCACCGACGTCGGAACGCTTAGCTGCAGATTAAGCACCGTGCTGCCATCGCTCGTAAACGTGGCGATTTCCGTGGGATAGGCGAACACGCTGCCCGGTGTTCCTGTCTGGAGCCAACCTGCAGAGGCATCGCCCACAGTCGCCGTTAAGGTGGTGGGAGACAGCATATGTGCCGTCTCGTGATCAACAACAGCCCGCACAAACACACGTACCTGGGACTTTACACCCGTGGCACGAACCCCAATCTGTTGCTCGCGTACATCGCCGGGCATTAGATCTTTAAAGGCTGGAAACAGATCGGGCTCCCCCGAGGAGTCCGTCGCTCCCGATACCGTTAGCTGGCGTGCATTTCCGTCATAGGCAATCGTGGGAATGTCAGCAAACGCACGTGCAGGAACGGCGAGCGCGATAAGGCAGACGATTGCCGCCATCACGCAATGCAAGAAACACGCAACGTCTTTACGAATCGGAGAGGCCATACTTACGCACCTCCATGCGGCGGCACCAGCACGCCATCCTTGACTGCACAGCCCCATGCCTCTGCAGCTGCATCGCCGGGCGCGGATTGAATTGCCTGGGTCGAAATGTCAACGACCAGGTTCTTCCCATCTGCCTTCCTCTCAGTCACGCTCTTGATGAGCACATCGGTTTTGCCCATCGGAGCAACGGGAGACGTCCAGTAGTAGTACCCGTCGGACGCGACAACCCAAGACGAGGCGGTGTTAGAAGCAGATGCCTTGGACACACTGCCCCACGCAATGACGTAGTCGGTGCCGGCAACTGGTTCATCCCACAGGCGCGCGCCATTCTGGTCCTGCCAGTAGATATCCACCGCAACACGCAGGTATGCCGGGGCCGAGCCGTTGTTTGTAATCATGACGTTGCTCTTCACATTGCCATCGAGCTTCTCATCTACCGAGGGCGCCACCGAACCAAAACCAAACTCGTTGACCAGCACGCCCGTAACCGAAAGCCACGCAAAGGTACCGGCAGCGCCAGCCAACAGGAGAACGCCAACAAGGAGGGCGACGATTTGCTTGCGCTTAGTCATCCTAGTCCTCCTTCTTCAGCGTGCCGTTTTTCCAAACATTCCTGGCACGCGAGCCACCATCGACCCATTTGTCATTCGCGCGCGTGTTGACGCACGTCACCACGGTGTCGCCCGCACTCGAGGCAGACGAGATGATGAGCTCGGCAGATTTGCCGGGCGCCTTGCCCGGCGTACTCAGTTCACCCTCGTAGCGCCATGCCCAAGCCGTGTCTTCCTCGACGGTATAGGTGCCCGCCGGAGCAGCAAATTGCACGCTGCCGACATACCAGACCTCACCGTTTTCGTCGCGCTGCTCGCTAACTTTCACCTCGACCATGCGCGTCTCGGCAGGAGAACCCTCCGACGCCTTTCGCGTTACCTTAAAGCGGAACGTTTGCCCCATTGCGCTGGCGTCGGTAGTCTTTTTAACGATCGTCAGCGCATGAGTCTGGGCAAATTTGAACACGGCATTACCGGGACCTTGCTCGCCTTCGCCTGTCTTCTTGGACTCCAGGCGGTTGACCAGGTCGAACGAGCCGCCACCCGAACCCAGACTGTAGAGCGAGACAAACTTGCCGTTCACAGGCTTTTCCGCCGCAGAAACGCCCTCTGCACCAGGGCCGTAGCTTGCCTGCGTTACCGTAACAGTCAGTTGCGTCCCCATGAACGGCTTGGCAAAGCAGACCTTAAACGGCGCATTGTCGGCACTGTCACCGACGGTGTTGGCCGCGGCGGGATCGAGCAGCCACTTAAGCTGCGCGGTCATAGTTACGGGGCTCGCGGGATCAGACGTATCGTTGGCAACCACGCGATACGTCACAGGATACAGGTCCATGTCACCCTTGACTGGCTCGCCCTTGAACTCATCCCAAGACTTTGCAGTGCCATCGGCACCCACATATCGCCACTCCAAGAAGAGCTCGCGCTTATCGCCATTGGCAGCAGCCTGTTCATCGAGCAGCGCGACGATCTTGGAGTGGGCGTCCGGGTCGTACGCCACGGATTTTTGCTCCATCACAGGATTGCCGTCGTTGTCGTAGACAGGGTTGCCGCTCTCGTCCATTTTGGGAACATCGACCGTGTAGACAAAGCCAGGCTTACCGTCCTGCGCGCGCTCGTCGCCCGAGTCGACCGTCGCCGTAAAGATGACCGCCCCGTCGACGCTGTGATAGCGCACCTTATACGGCGTGACCTTGTACACCGCGGTATACGTCGCGCCCTTAAAGGGTTCACTACCCTCGAGGGGATACTTATCGTCTTCGGTCATCAGAGTGTATTTACTATCGGATTCATAGTCACGCGACCAGCCGACAAAGTCGTACTTGGTGCCATCCTTGCCGACAACCTCAGCTGTAGCTCTTACTTCCAGCGAAATTTGATCGCCAGAGTCGGTGCGCGAAAGAGAACGCACGGAATCGGGGTTATCCAGATTGGCATCGATATTCGATTGGACAATTACCGCGCTGGCACGGTAGACCGGGTACAGCTCCATGGGGGCGTTAACCACAGTGTTTGTATTCACCATGGGGAGGCCGTCCGACCAAACGACATAACCGTTGCCGGATGCCGGTTTAGTTTCCGTCCAGCCTACGAAGGCATTGTATGCGTTCGTTGCAGCATCGATGTCGCCAACGTTATACGTCGGCAGCGGCATGCCATCCTTAAGGCTGCCGAGCGTATTGCCTTCCTGCGCGAGCTTGCCATCGATATCGGTGTCGTTCAGGTGATACACCACCGCAATGGGCGTGTAGTAGGCCACAAACGTATAGGGTTTACCCGGCTCCACGGTATAGGAATAGGTATTGCCGCCTTCGCCCGTCGGATCGAGCTTCTTTACCGTTCCGTCGGGAAGCTCGATCTCGAGCTTCTTAAGCTGATAGGCGCCACCAGTACCGTCGGCATATACCGTCGTCGCAATGTCGGGGCTCACCCTAGCCACCACGTCACCGTTTTGCTGGACATCAAGTGTAGGCGTAATGTCGAATCGCGGAACATTGATGCCCGGCGTTCCGTCAAAGCCCTTGCGGTGCAGGTTGGTGGTGTAGCTAACGTCGTACTTTACGTACACGGGATAGGCATCCTGCCACTGGGTGACCTTGGACTCGTCGGTCGCCAGATACGGCTCTGCCTTATCCGGATCACTCGTCACATAGGGGTCGCCGGTGACGTCGTAGATATACTTCCAGACGTCGGAATCCTTCTGAACCTCGGCGGTCGAAATCCAGCCCAGGAACTTATAGCCCGGCACGGCCATGTCGGCATCGGTCGGGGAAGCTTCGAGTGTCAGATTGGGATTGACGTCACCATCCTTTCCGTCGTAGGGCTTTGTATTAACCGTCCTATCCTTATAGAGATGCGGATAGCAATACAGGAACGTCGGATCTTTACCTTCCGCCGTTTTCTGCTGAAGCAAGTTGCTTTTATAGCGTCGAGTAGCAGCCTGCTTGACGTTGCCACTCTTGTCATAGAAGTTGACGTCCGTGGTCACCATAGCACGGACATAATATTGCTCCGTCGTTTCAACAAAACTCGAAAAAGGATTCTTTATATACGTCCAGGAACCGTCGTCGGGTCTTTCGAGCGTCCAAAAACTGAAGTGGTACCTATCATGCGCGGGGGTAAATTGAACTTTAATACTTGAGGCTTTCCACTCATCACTCAGTTTACCGGCTCCTGGAAAATCAGTGTCGGCAATCATATCCTTGAGAGTGTTCGCGCCGCTGTCGTTACGCACATTATGCGAGTAGGCGTTAATAGGCGCAACGATTTGCGTCGCATCAGAGAGAGCGGTGGTGCACTTATCTGCTGGATTCTTATCATCGTGTAGCACATGGGCGGAGGCGTCCGTGCCAGCACCCCAATGGATAATGTTTTCACGAACATATGTCGCGCCGACGTTTTCCTCGAAGGGCGACTTGTATTTATTCCAAATCGAGCACAACTTCTTGCTGTCCGTTAGACCGCTATTTGTAAATGCCCGAACGTAATAGTCCACCCGGTACTCAAAACGAGCCGTATAGGTATGCAGGACGGTCAGATCGACGTTTGCGGGAAGCTTATAGCTGGGGTCACGGCTTACGCGCACCTCGAGCGGAGCATCCTCGGTTCCCTTGTTTTCGTACCAGCCCAGGAAGCGATAGCCGTCGGGCAGCTTGCCGCCATCGGACAGGGGCGTACCGTCCGTGTTGCACACCTGTACCGTGTAGACGCTAGTGCCGCCCCCGGCAGTCTTGACGTCGACTTTGGTTTTGCCCACGCCAACGCGCTGGCTCACATCATTGAGCGCGTCCTGCTCATTGCCCTCGAACACAGTTATGATGTTCGACACGTAGTCGCTGTACACGGGATAGAAGTCGGCTGGACGGACAACAGTGATCTCGCTACCCGCAGGATAAAAAGCTCCCTGATTTTTAACCTCGGCTAACTTATCCGAAGTGATGGCGGCATAGGCGCCGTTCATACCTTCCTCGCTGCTAGGCTGCGTGGTCCAGCCGATAAATGTCGCGGTAGCGGAAAGCCCCTCGCGGTCTTCGGGAGCCGCGGGCGTCAAACCCACGCCGTAGCGATACCAATCAGTGGACTTGTCGTGCGCGGCACCGGTTTTCCAATCAAGCGTCTTGCCCTTAACGTTATAGAACAGCACCTGCGCCTCGTATGAAGCGATAAAGAGGTCGTTACCCTTGAAGCCGAATTTTTCATCGACGCCGCTTCCGTTGTTGGCGGTGTAGGTCGAAGCCTTATCGTGGTCCGTGTTCTCCTCGACGCGCTTGTCAGCAGCGACAGCAGCAGCATCGGTCTTGCCGTTAAACCAGGCGTTATCGGCATCGATGCGGTTCACATTGACTCCGGACTCGTGGAACCAGCCCATAAAGCGGTAGCCGCCGTTCGCCTCGCTCAGCCCCGCGGGCTTTGCGGAGGTTTCCTGCCTGAACGTTACCGACGTATCGCCCTGGGCCAGGCCTTGGGCCGTTCCCGCCAGCACGGCGCTCACGGCAAAGGCGTACGGATCCGAGGTCGCCTGGTCTTTGCCAAGTTTGGTCTTCTCGATTGTCGCGGTGCCCGCACCGGGAAAATCGATCGTCGCCTTAACGCTCTGGCCATGCACAGGAATATTCAGCTTGTAATCCATCGCCCACTCATTGAAGTGCGAGCCACCCAAGGCCCCGTTGTTAGCAGTCGAGCGCTTGGTGCCGGCACAAAAGTCGTAGTCGTGCTCTTCCCACAGCTCGCGCGTGGTGTAGCGCTCGTCATCCCATGGACCATAGCCATCACCCTTGGTGGTGTCATCGCCGCCAAACGAGGGGATTTTCTTTTTGGCAGGGTTGCCCTGGCTGTTGCCAGAAAGGCTCACGCTCGGCTTAAAGTAGCACTCGGTGACCGTGGCATCATCCTTGTTGGCACGCGCGGCAATGCCGCCCAGGTTCACATCGTTTTGAATGATGGGGATCACGGCGATGGGATTGTACTGACGCGAGCTCAAGTCACCCGCAAAATGGCTTCGAACGAGCTCGTTGCCCTTTTCGGTTAGAATACGACCCGCCAAGCCACCCGTCCACGCGCGCGTCACGGCGACGACGCCCACGTACGACGCGGCATAGCTGTAGCACTGCGCCGTCGAGAAGCAGTCGATAATCTTGGCCTCGCCCGCCATGCAGCCCACAAAACCCGAGGCGTACACGTTGTTGCCGCCCAGGGCGCCAATGGCCACGTCGTACTTATTGGTGACGTCGGTCATGCCCTTCTCGGCAATCGAGCCGTCGTCCTTACGCGTCGGCGTCACGCGACAGTACTCGATAGTCGAGTTCTTAACGTAGCCGGCAAACGCCGCCATATACAGACCCTCACCGCCGAGCGCCTGCACGCCCGAGGTCGTATTGTTGACGGCACGGCCGCCACGGACCTCGCAGTTGTAGAGGGTGCAGCCGTCGAGCTCGCCGGCGATGAGACCGCCCTCAAAGCCTGCGTTGGTAATGAGGTTGAGAGCATTGTTGGCGCAGGTCACGTGCAGCGTGCTCTCCATGACCATAACGTTTTCGAAACGCGTTTTGACGGCCTTGCCCACGATAATGCCACCGCGGAAGTCCGCCCACACGTTGGCGTCCTTGACCAGGAAGTTTTTGATGGTGGCGCCGTTGGTCTCGGCAAAAAATCCCGTATCGCGCTCGGGGTCAAAAGCGTCTTTATCGTAGTTCAGGCCCTCAACGGCGTGGTTTTGACCATCGAACACGCCCTTAAACGGATGCTCCTTGTTGCCAAACGACAGATGCTTAACGGTGTCTGCAACGATGGTTTTCATGTCGTCGCTGTCGAGCTCAATGTCGTTATCGAGATAAACGTGCCAGCCGGACGTATCGCGCTCGCGCGACAGCGCCACACACGACAAAAAGTCAGCCTCGTTTTTGATGTGGAATTCGATTTTGGCCTCGGGCACATCCTCGGCATGCACCACCGTTGGCAGCGCCATAACGCAGCAAAGGGCAATCGCTGCGACGGCAACCAGCCTGCTAAGCATACCCCGGTTCATATTCTTGATCTTCATAGGCTAGTTCGCCTCCGGCCAACCCACAACGTCAAGTACGTCGAGGGCGGTATCGCTTGTCTGCTGGTTTTTGGCCTGCACGGCCTGAACATCGATATCGAGCTTGAATGAGCCGCCGCGCGCGGCATCGTGGTAGTCGCCCACAAATCGCAGCGAGTCCATAAGGCTTTCCGTCATGGCGCCGGGGTCGAGCATGCCGCCACGCCCGGCCAATCCACGGTAGTAGTACCACCCATCGCCGCCGTCGATCCACGGGGACCCCTCGCCCGCGTCCACATGAAACGCAACGTTGCCCGAGGCATCCGCGCACGAGCCGTCGGGTGCCACTGACTTCATGCGCAGGCGCGCGCGAACGTACTCAGGCTGCGAGCCGACGTTCTCCACGCGCACAATGCGGCTGATGTCAGAACCCCCGGCTTTGGTGTCGGGATAGTCCCCGTGCTCGTTGGGCTCAAACGGAATCTCCTCGCCCTGCTCGTTTAGGGTGTATTCGCAGACTCGTACCTTCACGCTGCCAAACGATAGAACGTTGTTCGCCGGAACCATATCAACAGTAAAAGCCAGCGTGCCGCACAGGCACGCCAGGGCCAACAGCGCCATCGCGGCAAGCGCCAAGGTGCGTTTCTGATTGTCGGAAAGATTATTGAGCATTACGTTCGCCAGTCGTCGATAAAAAGGGGGACCGAGATCCCGACCCGAAAATGGGGATGGGGAGCGGGCCGGGATCTCGGTAGAGGGGGTGGGATTACTACAGGTCCTTAGCCCAATTCTTGGCAGCAGCCAAAGCAGACGCAGACGAACCCTCAGCGGTATTGTCTGCCGCGTAAATGAAGCAGTTGACATCCATCGTGGCAGAATTGGCGAAATCCTTTTGCTCGGTGTCCTTGGGCGTAGTCACCTGGCTGAACAGCTCGCCAGTCCACTTATCCTCATTCTTGCTGGCAATAAGCGGGGTAGCCTCGGTTCCTTCGCCAACATAAACGAAAAGGCCACCGAGATAATGAGTCGGCTCGCCCTCAACGGCGGTCGCATCAACGGCCTTCCAGCCAGAGTTAATGGTGAAGTAAGTCGTCTTGGAATGATCGGCCCCGGCAGACGCCGTCTTGTTGTTCACGAAGACGTACACATATGCATCCTCGGATCCCTTGCCGATACCGACATTAGGATTCTTGGGTACAGACACGCCAGGGGCGAGCTTAGAGTCCTTAACCCATTTGGTCTCGGTCAGGTTGCCGTTGACCTTATTGTTATCATCCGGAAGCGGCTGATTCGGATGGTCGGGATCGGTAGTGGGCTTGTTGATGCCCGCAGTGGTGAAGTTGTTGGTCAGGCTCGACTGCGCCGTCAGCCAGGCGTAGGTACCCACGCCGGCAGCCAGCACCAACAGCAGCAGGGCGGCAATGATGCCGTAGCGCTTTTTCTTCTTGTTTTCCATCGTTCTCTTCCTTTCGAGAATCGTCTTCCCCGGCAACGGCCCCTACCGCCGCCGACGTTTTTCCCTGCCGCTATGAACGCCGCTCCCTCGCATGCACGCGGGTATGCTTGCCCGCAGGCTCGTCGGGAACCATCCGATCGAGCACTATCGACGCCGTGATCAGCAGCGCCAGAACGGCCACCACAACAAGCAAACCGGGCATCGTCGTGCAATATGCGTTAACGAAGCCCAGGTAAGGGACACAAAAAGAAACGACACCGATCACGCGTGAAAAAGGCGTCTGCTCGGCGTCGTGCATGATGGTTCCATCTGCATTTTTGTTTGCGATTCCCTGCGTGCTAATCGTCTGCGCCACAGGGTCGATCTCGTACACCTGATGCGTCACCACGGCACCGTCCGATCGGTAAAAGGTTGCATTGTCGCCCACGGCAATATCCGCTGGCTCAACTTGGCGAACAAACACCATGGAGCCAACGGGAAGCTCGGGTTCCATAGAGCCAGAAAGAACAGCAAAGGGCGTGTATCCAAATGCGCGAGGCACAAAAGAAACAACGGCAAGGGCTATGACAAGCGCGAACGCCAAGCTACTCAAAAGTGCAATAAATCGTTTGAGTCTACGCGCAGCCAAAGTGATAATTCATCCCCCTTGAGGCCCTATTCGACCCATCCAAAGGTCAGCAAGTTTCAACAGGAACCGCAAGGCGCTTGAAAAGTGAGTTCGAAATAAGCCAATTTGGAATCTTTTCCTAATAAAAACATAGCGATGTGCTACACATTTTTCAATGTTTTGTCGTTAAATGCTACTTATTTTGGCGTAAGTGGTCATTTATCCCCAAATTGGTCTGTTTTATCCAATATCTGTGACTAACCCCCTATGCAATTCGTCCATAGAGGGTTAAATATTTTGAAAAACCAAGATATCGTACCCCCCCCCCCACATTAAAAATAAACTGCTGGAAGTACCGTTTATTTTTAACCCTCTTTTTGCAGCTTTATGACAGCCCCATCTAATTCGCAGCCCATAACCCTCTGAAAACCGTGTCCCAAAATTCGCTTGCGAAACGGGATGCGGTTTCCGCTTGTGGCCCCGTTGGGAAGCCACATCCCACTTCGGCCGTAAATTCCGGGTCGCGCTTTCCGCCAGACCCCTCAACCGGAAACCACATCCCATTCCAGAGGCAAATTCCGGGACTCAGCTTCCGCAACCCCGTGTTAAGAAAAAAGCCTCGAGAACTTCGAGGCTTTCACATTTGTATTGTTTTGCACGAAGGACCGCGAACGGCGAAGCTACTCGCCCAGCACGGCCTTCTTTGCAGCTGCAGCCATGTTGTCCAAATCCTCCTTGGTGGGGTGATCCTTCGCGGCAACCCAGTTGTCGAGCAGCATCTTAAATCGGGCGTTTTCGGGATCTTGCTCGAGCATGGCCTCGTAGCGCTGCTTAACCGCGGGACCCATCTTGCCCTGGCACATCGCCCAGCCCGCAAGCTCGGCATCCTCGGCCAGATTGGAAGTTACGCGGTCGACAATCTGCTGGTAATAGCTCTGGTCGGCCCCAAAGCCGCAGGTGCCAAACAGGAACACGCGCTTGCCGTGCAAGGCGGAGAGCAACGCCGCCACCGAGGGCGTGCTGGCACCCTTGTCGCACCAAAAACCGACAAGCACCGTATCGGCAGCGCAGGCACCCTCTGCCTCGTGCGCGACCTGCTCCGGATCTGCATCATCGCTCAGCGCGGCGGCATGGATAAACTCGACGCCTGCAGCCTGCAGGGCGCGCTTGATCGCCCCCGAAACCATCCTGGTATTACCGCTCTTGCTGTTAACCACCATAGAGCATGTCATAGTCACGTTGCCTCGTTTCCCCCGAAACTCGAGCCATTAATGCAATTTGTTAAAAGCATATCTTAGTACTAACGACGCAGATGTAAACCATCTGCCGCTAATCGGCAGCCCCTACTGGGCAAACTGGCTGCGGTAGAGCTCGGCGTAGAAGCCGCCTGCCGCTAGCAACTCGTCGTGCGTGCCGCGCTCGATAATCTGGCCGTCGCGCATAACCAGAATGCAGTCGGCATTGCGGATCGTCGACAGGCGGTGCGCCACCACAAAGCTCGTGCGGCCAGCCATGAGCTCGTCGAATGCCGCCTGCACCTGCAGCTCGGTACGCGTATCGATGCTCGACGTTGCCTCGTCCAGCAGCAGAATCGCCGGATCGGTGAGCATGACGCGCGCGATGCACAGCAGCTGTTTTTGACCTTGGCTAAACGTGCCGCCGTCCTCGCCGATCACCGTATCGTAGCCGCCTGGCAGCTGCACGATAAACTTGTGCGCGTGCGCGCGCTTGGCGGCCTCGACAATCTGCTCGCGCGTGGCATCGGGGCAACCGTAGGCAATGTTTTCGGCCACCGTGCCCTCGAACAGCCAGGTGTCCTGCAGCACCATGCCAAAGACGCGGCGCAGGCTCGCGCGCGTATAGTCACGCGAGGAGCGACCATCGACCGCGATGCGCCCAGCATCGATATCGTAAAAGCGCAGCAGCAGATTGATGAGCGTCGTCTTGCCACAGCCCGTGGGACCGACGAGGGCAAAGCGCGTACCGGGTTTGGCCTCGATGCAGATATCCTGCAGCAGCTTGCGGTCGGGCACATAGCTAAAGTCCACGTGTTCAAAGGTCACCTCGCCCTGCGGGGCGGCAAGTTCCACGGCATCCGCCGCATCGGGCTCCTGCTCGCGCGCATCGAGCAACGCAAACATGCGGCGCGCCGAGGCGTACGCGGTCTGGATCTGCGTAATGACGTTGGTGACCTCGTTGAACGGCTTGGTGTACTGGTTGGCATAGGACAGGAAAATCTGCACGCCGCCCACCGTAAGCGCCGCGGGCACGCCCGTGATCACGCCCACGCAGCCGATCACAGCGACCACGGCATAGATGATGTTATTGATAAAGCGCGTGCCGGGGTTGGAGAGCGAACCCATAAACTGCGCGCGCTCGCCCGCGGTGTAGAGCTCAGCGTTGAGGGCATCGAAGCGCTGCTGGGCGTTGGGACCATAGGCAAAGGCGTCGACAAGCTTTTGCTCGCCTACGTACTCCTCGATATGACCACCGAGCTGCCCTTGAATACGCTGCTGTGCCGTAAAGCTTTTGTTGGAGAGCTTGGCAATAGCACCGGCTGCAAAAATGGAAAGCGGCGTGACGAGCACCACCACGAGCGTCATGGTCAGGTTGATGGAAAGCATAAACGCAAGCGTGCCCACGATGGTAATGACACCGGTGAAAAGCTGCGTGAAGCCCTGCAGCAGACCGTCGCCCACCTGGTCGACGTCGTTGACCACGCGGCTCATAAGGTCGCCGTGGGCGTGGCTGTCGATAAAGCTGAGCGGCATGCGGCTGAGCTTATCGCTCGCCTCCACGCGCATGTCGCGCACCGTTTCGTAGGACAGGCGGTTGACGCAATAGCCCTGCAGCCACTGGAAGGCCGCAGCACCTACGACGACAATCGCGAGCTTGGTAACGAGCGGCAGTAACGCATCAAAGTCCACCTGGCCCGTCGCGACGATCAGGTCGATGCCCTCGCCGATGAGAATAGGTGTGTAGAGCTGCAAGATCACCGAGATGGCAGCGCTCACAAACGACGCCGTAAACGAAATGCGGTGTGGGCGAACATAGTCAAGCAGGCGGCGGGTCACCGCGCCCACGGGATAGCGCTCGGGGTCGCCGGGCTGGCGCGGACCGTCTCCCAGGTCGTTGAGGTTATCGTTACCGGACACGTTGGCCGTCATCGTGGCGACCGACCCGGAAGAAGTGTACGGATTCATTTAGCAGCCCTCCTTTGCGCAAACAGATGCAGGGGCGGTCTGGGCGGACGCGAGCAACGCGCTCCCTTGCTGGCCCTCGAGCTCTTCGCGGCGCAGCTGCGACTGGCAAATCTCGCGATAGAGCTGGCAGGTCGCGTACAGCTCATCGTGCGTGCCCAGGCCCGCGACCGAACCGTGGTCGAGCACGCAGATCATGTCGGCGTCGCGCACGGTCGAAACGCGCTGGCTCACGATGACGGTCGTCAGCGGCAGCCCGCCCTCGGCGGCACCGCGCATGCTGAGCTCGCGAATGGCACGGCGAAGCGCCGCATCAGTCTTAAAGTCGAGCGCCGAGGCGGAGTCATCCATAATCAGGATTTGCGGCGAGCCCACCAGAGCGCGCGCGATGGTCAAGCGCTGGCGTTGGCCACCGCTGAAGTTCTTACCGCCCGCCTCGACCGGGGCATCGAGCCCCTGCGGCTTGTTGCGCACGAACTCGCTCGCCTGCGCCATGTCGAGCGCCGCCCAGAGCTCCTCGTCGGTTGCCGCCTCGTCGCGCCAGGTTAGGTTGCTGCGAATGGTGCCGCTCACCAGCGACGCTCGCTGCGGAACGGTCGCGACCACGTGGCGCAGCTGATCGAGCGGCCAGGTGCGCACGTCGGCGCCCATCACGCTCACGCTGCCGGTGCCCGCATCGTACAGGCGCGGGATGAGCGAGACGAGCGTGGACTTACCACTGCCCGTACCGCCAATAATGCCGAGCGTCTTGCCCAGCGGGAGCTCCAGGGTCACATCGTTGACGGCGTTGGCAGCGCCCGCGCCAAAAGAGAAGCTCGCATGGCTCAAGCTCAGCGCAGGAACTGGAGCGACATTGCCCGGCTTGAGCAGCGCGACCGGCTGGTTGCCCCCGTCGGTGATGCTCGGCTCGCAATTGAGCACCTCGTTGATACGCGACGCGCTGGCGCTCGCCTTGGTAAAGACCACGACCAGGTTGGCGACATACACGATGGAGGTCAGGGTCTGCGTCATGTAGTTCACAAACGCCATGACCTGACCCTGCGTTAGCTCGCCCACGTTGACCTGGATGCCGCCCACCCACAGGATGGCGCACACGCCCAGGTTCATCACAAGAAACGTGACGGGGTTGAGAATCGACGAGAGCTTACCCACCGCGATGGCAGTATTGGCCTGGTCATCGGCGGCCTGGGCAAAGCGCTCGCGCTCGTGGTCCTCGCGCACGAAGGCGCGAACCACGCGAGCGCCCGAAAGCCCCTCGCGGCAAATGAGCGCGATGCGGTCGAGCTTTGCCTGCAGCTGCTTGTAGTACGGAATGCAGCGCGCCATGACAAACCAAAACACCAGGCCGATGGCGGGCGTGCAAATCAAAAAGATCATGCCGAGCTTAAGGTCGATGACAAGGGCCGCGCACATGGAGCCCACCGCCAAGAAGGGCCAGCGGATGAGCATGCGCACGCCCAACGCCACGGCAAGCTGCACCTGGTTGACGTCGTTGGTGATGCGGGTGATAAGCGACGGCGTGCCAAAGCGGTCGAGTTCGGCATAGCTCAGTTTGTTGATGTGCTCGTAGAGCGCGCCGCGAATGTCGGTGCCCATGCCCTGCGAGGTCAGCGCCGCCATCTTTTGGCAGACGAGCGTAAACGAGATGCCGATCACAGCCATGGCGCCAAGTACCATGCCGTAGTGGACGACGGCGTCCACGTCGTGCGAGCCAATGCCCTTATCGATCATCTGGGCAATCACCAGCGGCGTCAGCAGGTCAAAGATCACTTCGATCAACTTGCACGCAGGGCCGATCACCATATATCGGCGAAACTTACCACCAAAACGCCTGAGCAACTCAATCATGTATAGGCGCTCCCTATCATCATCCACATTCAATTCGAACCATGATAGTACCGCCACCCCAAAAGAAGCGTAAACAACTCGTCATTTCTAACGGGATTCAGTTTTCAGAGGGGTATACGCGCACACCCAGCCAGTGTCGGGTCAACTAGCATGGTATATTTACATTAGTGCTACCAAGTTAGTCGCCGACCCTTGAAATGAGGTGCCGAGATGAACGACATTCTCGCAAGAAGAGCAAGACGAGCAACTGTGGGCATCGCCCTTTCCGCGGCACTTGTCGCGGGAATCGCCCCCGCAACGGCGATCGCGGCAGAAACCAGCTCCCCCACCGGTGCAGTTGCCTTGCAGACGGAAGATGCGGCCACCGCAAAAGAGAGAGCGTATGCAGCCATGCAGGAAGCGCTCAAAACCTCGAGGCCGCAAAAGACGCCGCAAGTACTGAGAAACTTGCGGTAATCGATGATGACATTGCCGCTTTTCAAGAGATCTACGACATGGTGGTGACGGAAGCCGCCAAACGGAGGGAACGCCTTCCCGCCATGCAAGCGAACGTCGATGCAGCCCAAGCCAAATACGATGAGGCCCACGACCGGACAAGCGGCCTTCAGGCAGAATTAAATAAGGCAATCGACGACGGAGCTTCTAACGAAACTATTAAGCAGTTGCGAAGTAAGATCATGTCGGCAGAAAGGCGAGAAAAATCTTGTGAAGATGATCTTCACCACTGCCAACGCCGGCTCGAAAGCCAGAAAAAACAGGTTCAGTATTTCGAAAGTGAGGCAAAGGAAGCTAAAGCCCACATCGACGAGGACATAGCCAAGCGAAATGCGCTCCTTAGCGATTTGGAAAAGGCGCAAGCGGCCTATGACGACGCCTGCAAGGCATACGAAGAGGCGAAAGCCGCGGCAGACAAGGCCACCTCGCCCGAGATAACGCAACCGACCGAGACGACGCCTCCCTCCAACTCGGCGCAACCGGCCAAAACGGCACAGCCCGCCAGCTCGCCCGCGACCGGCAAAAATACCCCGCCAAGCTCCACCAAGCAGTCGAACTCGAGCAGCGGCAAGCAAGCAGGTACAACCGCCGGCAAGCTCGCGAACACGGGCGACACAGCGCCGAGCGCAATCGCACTCGCAGGAATCGCCGCCATGGGGCTCGGAATAACCGCCACAGCCACACGCCGCCTCAAGAACTCAAAATAGCCGCCAGAGCATACTACCTTCGCCAATCCACAAACCCAGAGACAAAAGAGGCCCGTTTCCCCAACCCATGGAAACGGGCCTCTTTACTTGAAAAAACAGATGGCAATGCCGCCGTCTCTTGTACCACGCAGCCATCAATGCCCAGACAACACTAGCAAGCCGCGTTCCTTAAGGGATAGATTTAATGGCTGTTAATCAAGAGGTATACGCGCACGCCCGATCAATGGCGGGCAAACCGCCTGATATACTTACATTAGTGCTACCAAGTTAGTCGCCGACCCTTGAAATGAGGTGCCGAGATGAACGACATTCTCGCAAGAAGAGCAAGACGAGCAACTGTGGGCATCGCCCTTTCCGCGGCACTTGTCGCGGGAATCGCCCCCGCAACGGCGATCGCGGCAGAAACCAGCTCCCCCACCGGTGCAGTTGCCTTGCAGACGGAAGATGCGGCCACCGCAAGGGAAAAAGCGTATGCAGCCATGCAGGAAGCGCTCAAAAACCTCGAGGCCGCGAAAGACGCCGCAAGTCCCGAGAAACTTGCGGAAATCGATGATGACATTGCCAGTTTTCAAGAGATCCACGACATGGTGGTGACGGAAGCCGCCAAACGGAGGGAACCCCTTCCCGCCATGCAAGCGAACGTCGATGCAGCCCAAGCCAAATACGATGAGGCCCACAACCGGACAAGCGGCCTTCAGGCAGAATTAGATAAGGTACTCAAGGAGCTCGGCGACGAGGCGCCCAGCGCAGCTGTTAAGGAGCATATTAAGCAGTTGCGCAGTGAGATCATGGCGGCAGAAAGGCGAGAAGAATCTTGTGAAGATGATCTTCACCACTACCAACGCCGGCTCGAAAGCCAGGAAAAACAGGTTCAGTATTTCGAAAGTGAGGCAAAGGAAGCTAAAGCCCACATCGACGAGGACATAGCCAAGCGAAATGCGCTCCTTAGCGATTTGGAAAAGGCGCAAGCGGCCTATGACGACGCCTGCAAGGCATACGAAGAGGCAAAGGCCGCGGCAGACAAGGCCACCTCGCCCGAGATAACGAAACCCGCCGAGACGACAAAACCCTCCAGCTCAGCGCAGCCGGCCGAAACGGCACAGCCCGCCAGCTCGCCCGCGACCGGCAAATACGCTCCATCGAGCTCCACCAAGCAAGCAAATACGACCACCGGCAAGCTCGCAAACACAGGCGACGCAGCGCCGAGCGCAATCACACTCGCAGGAATCGCCGCCATGGGACTCGGAATAACCGCCACAGCCACACGCCGCATCAAGAACTCAAAATAGCCGACAGAGCATTCTGCCTTCACCAATCCAAAAGCCCAGAGACAAAAAGAGGTCCGTTTCCCCAACCCAGGGAAACGGACCTCTTTAACTGCAAAAATTCAAACAACAGCACCGCCGCCTCTTAAACTACGTAGCCATCAATGCCCAGACAACGCCAGCGAGCAGCAAAAGGCACGGGATTAAATTATTCAGATAAATGTGACCCTTCAGGCGGTTTTGGTCGGCTACCCGCGAGTGCCGGCAGGGCGCTTGGTAGTCGAGCGATCCCGCAGGCGAAGCCGAGGACCAGCGAGACACCAAGCGCCCTGCCGGCACTCGCGGGTAGCCGCGGCACCAAAAAACGCCTGCGCACTCGATGGATTCGGATGCCCGACAGAGGCTCCTTATGGCTGCTTCCTTCCGGACCTGACCAGATTCGGAACATGTCGTCATCCGAACCCATCGAACGCGCTAGGCGCTCGGTATATCTTACCTGCTCCCGCCCGCCACGGCAAGTGGGGCGAACCCATCGGATGGATTCGCCCCACTCGTCCATATCGTTAGCGGCGCCTGCGGTACAGGACCGCGCCGCCCGCCACGGCCAGCGCGCCGATGCCGGCCATGGCGCCGAGCGCCTCAACCGGCAGGCTGCGGTCGCCGGTGTCGGGCATGCCGCCCTTGGAGCTGCCGCCGGAACCGTTATCGGAACCGCCACCTGAGCCGCCGCCCGGCGTGCCGGGGTTCTCGGGGGTGCCGGGGGTCCCGGGATTCTCGGCATAGCTGTTGGTGAAGACCGGCGGCATGTTGGCGTCGCCCTCGTAGGAGACCCTCGCCGACAGGTAGCCCGTCTTGGTGCCGTCTGCCGCCTCGTCGCCCACCGTGACGACGATCCTGTGCACCGCCTTGTCGTAGGTCACGTGCGCCTGGCCGTCGTCGACCTCGCTCACCGTGAAGGTGTAGGTGCCGGCCTGCTTGAAGGTCAGCGCATCGAACGTGACGCTGCCGTCGGCGGCATTCTTGGCGGTCGACATGACCTTGCCGTCCCGGCCCTTGAGCTCAAAGCTGAACTGGCCCGCCTTGAGCTCGGCGCCCTTGAGCACCTTGGCGGCGCCCAGCTTGAGGGTGACGGGCGCGGCCTCGTAGCCGTTGGTGAAGGTCACCGAGGTGTCGTTCGCGGCATTGCCCTCGGCATCCATGAGCTCGTGCTTGACGGCGAGCGTGCCGTTGCCGGCATCGGTGACCGTCGTGCGCACGCGGTACGTCGTCTTGTCGTATGTCACGCCGCCCGCCGTGCCGGCGACCTCGCGCAGCTCGTAGCTGTGCGTGCCGGGCGCGGTGTAGGTGACGGGGCCGAGCGCGACCGTGCCGTCGGCGGCGTTCTTGCCCGTCGCCGCGACGCTCTCGCCGCCGTCGGCGGCAAGCTTGACCAGCTGGAACTCGAACTCGCCCTCGGCCAGGCCACGGCCCTCGAGCTTCTTGCTCACCTTGATCTGGTCGGTGACGGAGCTCGGCGTCGGGTCCACGCCGTAGGTGTTGGTGAACTCGAACGCGCCCCTGCCCTCGGGCGTGCCCTCTGCGGGCAGGACCTCCGCGGCGAGCGTGCCCGCCTTGGTGTCCTCGACCACCCTGACCGTGAAGGTCCTCGTCGCCGTCGCGTCGTTGACCACGCCGTCGACCGAACCGGACTCGCTCACCCGGTAGGCGAACGTCTTGGTGCGCAGGCCGTCGCGGTCGATCTCGACGCCATCGAGATCGCTCGGCTGCCTGAACGTGACGCGGCCCAGCACGACATTGCCGGCGGCGTCGTTGGTCGCCTCGGTCACCGTCTTGCCGGAGGCGTCGACCGGTGCGGGCGCGCCGTCCAGCGGCTCGATCTTAAAGGTGTACCTGCCCGCGATGTCGGCCTGCGCCAGGCCGAGTCCAGCCTGGCCGAGCGCCAGCGTCTTGGTGCCCGCGAGGTCGACCGTCGCCTCGCCGGCGCTATAGCCGTTCACGAACGACAGCGTGCCGTCGGAGCCCTCGGGGTAGACCACGGCCACATCCAGCCCGCCCTTGCCGTCATCGGTCACCTTGACCGTAATGCCGAAGCTCGATGCGACCGCCGTCACGCCCGCGGGCAGCCGGTCCGTGCCGTCCTCGGAAACGGTATAGGGAATGGCCCAGGAGCCGTCGGCGGCCCTGGTGGCGGTGCCGTCCGCCACCATCCGCTCGAGAGCGTCGGTGGTGTAGGCAATGGGTGAGAACGCAAGCCCCGCGGCCTCGCCGTCGCCGGAGGCCTGGTTGGTCGCGGTCGCGACCACGTTACCCTGGGCATCGCGGACGGAGAACGAGAACTCGCCTGCCGCCGCGGCGCGGCCCGTCAGCGTCTTGGTGGCATTAATTGCCACGTTGCCCTCGCCGCCGAGCGTTCCGGTGGCCTCGTAGGAGTTCTCGAACGCGACCGTCACGGGCGCGGGCGCCGCCGTGGCGTCATCTGCCGTGGAGACCTCGCTGCGGGTGACCTCGACACCGTCCCTGGCAACCGCGGTCGTGACCGTGAGCTTGCCCGTCGCGGCGTCGTAGCCGGGCGCGATGGTCACCGTGCGCGGCGCGGTGTCGTTGGTGTAGCCCTTGCCGCCGAGCTTGGTCTCGGTAACGGTGAAGCTGTAGGTCTTGCCCGCGTCGGCGTCGGTGAACTTCACGTCGCTCTCCGCGGTCCCGCCGATGAGGTCGACCAGGCCGGCCGCACCGTCATCGGCCGCGGCCACGGCGTAGACGTCCTTGCCGGTCTTGAGGCCGAGCTTGGCGGCCGTCTCGGCGTCCGCGGTCACGGTGAAGGCGAACTGCCCCGCCTCCATGGCGCGGCCGGAGAGCGTCTTGGACAGGCGCACTCCCGCGCGGGCCGAGTAGTCGAGCTCGGTCGTGTAGGTGTTGACGAAGTCGCCGCCGCTCGCCTGCGCGATTGCGGGCGTCGTGGCCGTGAGGTTGCCGGAGCCGTCGTCGGTCACGGTCACCGTCATCGTGGCGGTGTGGCCGTCGTAGGCCACACCAGCGATGGCGGAGCCGTCATCGGGCCTGACCTCGCGCACCATGTAGGTGAAGGTCTTGGCGCGCACGCGCTTGCCGCCGACCTCGGCGAACCCGGCGTCCTTGATGTCATCGAGCGTGTAGCGGATGGGGCCGAAGTCGAAGGCGACCCTATCGCCCGCCTTGGTGCCGGCGCCGGCCGTCACGCTGACGGTCTTGGAGCCGTCGGCAGAGCCCTCGGGCATGGGGGCGCCGTCCTCGCCCGCGAGCGTGAACTGGAAGCTGTCGCCCTCCGCCCAGTCGCGGCCCTCGAGCGTCTTGGTGAAGAGCCCCGCGGTGGAGACGTCCCTGCCCTCGGTGGCCGTTCCGTACGTGTTGGTGAACGCGACAGTCGCGCCGTCCTCGGTCACGGCGCCTTCGGCCCCCTCGGCCGTGGTCGCGTAGCCCTCGGCGGCATCCTCGGTCACGGTATAGTGCGCGCCCACGGGTAGGCCGGAGATGATCTTCTCCCCGCCATCCTTAAGCGTGAAGTTCGCCTTGCCGCCCGCGAACGTCACGGCGTGCTCGCCCTTGCCGAAGGTGCCAGAGACGGACTCGCCGTCCCCGTCGGTCAGCGCGACCGTAAAGCCGAACTCGCGCTGGCTGTCGCCGCCGACGACCGTCTTCTTGACGGTGAGGCTGCCCCCGCGGGGCACGCTGTTGTGGGTCGTGTTGGTCTGCGACTCGTTCTCGCCCACCTTGACCGTTGCGGTGTTGGCGATGTCGTCGACCACGGCGGCTTCGGCGGAGACCTTCACGTCGAAGCTGAGCGTGCCCGTGGCGCCCGCAGCCTGCTCGCCGAGCGACCAGGTAAGGGTGCGCGTCGCGGCGTCGTAGGCGGCACCGTCGGCAGAACCTTCAACATAGTTAACGCCCTTGGGCAGGACATCGGTCACCGTCACGTCGGCCGCCTGCGCGGCGCCCCTGTCGTCGACGCTGTTATTGGCCCAGCCGATGGTATAGGTGAGGGTATCGCCCACGCCCACCGGTTTGCCATCCACATCGACCTTGGCGCCCGAGGCGTCCGCCTTGGTGACGGTCTTGGTGTTGTCGTGCGGCGTGAAGGTGTTGGTGAAAGTCTTCTTGCCCCGCTCGTTGGAGATCTCGGCCTTAAGGCCGGCGCCAGTCTGAGTCACCGTGATGTCGAAGGTGTAGGCGTGCGCATCGTCCTCAATCAGGACATCGCCGCTTGCTTTCTCGGTCACGGTCGCGTGGTAGGTGCCCAGATTGGTGAAGCTGAGCTCGCCAAAGGAAACCTTGCCGTCCTTGTCATTCTTCGCCTCGATTGGGTAGCCCTCGAGAACATTGCCCGCACCGTCGGTGAGGGAGAGCTCAAAGACGAACTCCCCCTTCTGAAGGCCGGGCTTGCGGCCGCCCGCGAGCACCTTGGTGAGCTCGGAGACGGACGCCGTGGCGGGGGCGGGGTCGAAGGTGTTGGTGAAGGCGGCGAAGGAGACCTGGTCTGCCGCGATGGAGCCCTCGGCCTTGGAGCCCTCGGCTCCGTTCACCGCAGCCTTGTAGCCAGCGGCGGCGCGCTCGGTCACCGTGTAGGCAGTTCCCGCGGGCAGCCCCGTGATCCTCGCCGTCTGGCCATCTTTGAGCTTGAGGGTCGCCTTGCCGTCCTCGAACGTCGCGTCACCGTAGGTGCCGGACACTTTGCGGCCCATGGCATCGGTGGCCTCAACCACAAACTTAAATATCTTGTCCGCGTCGACCGCCAGGCCCTCGCGCGCCACGACGGTCTTGGAGACGTCGAGCTCGCCCGTCTTCACAGTGTTGGTCACGGTGAAGCCGTCCTTGGCGTCGCCGGTGACCTTAGAGCTGTAGCCCTCGACGGGCACCTCGGCCACGGTGTAGCGGACCTCGGAGCCGGACTCGGAGTACTTGGGCAGGCCCTTGAAGGAGCCCTTCCAGCCGTTGGACTCGTTGAGCTCGATCGACTGGCCGGCGTCCTCGCCGTCGGCGAGCAGGCGCACGGTGGCCTTCTTGGCCGCCGGGCCGACCCACTTCTTCTCGACGGGCACCGAGACCTTGGCCGTGGAGGCGTTGGTCACGGTGAAGCCGTCCTTGGCGTCGCCGGTGACCTTAGAGCTGTAGCCCTCGACGGGCACCTCGGCCACGGTGTAGCGGACCTCGGAGCCGGACTCGGAGTACTTGGGCAGGCCCTTGAAGGAGCCCTTCCAGCCGTTGGACTCGCTCAGGGTGATCGAATCGATGACGGTATCGCCGTTCTTGAGATTTACTTTGACCTCATCAGGATGGGGAATCCTGGGGTTCTCCCAGACCTTTTTAATGGGAATGTCGATATTCTCGGACTTACCGATGACGACACCGCCGTTGGCGCCGATGCCGCCTCCCAACGGCGCCATATTGCCAGAGATCGTCAGCGACGTCTGACCGCCGCCGAGGTTATACGCATCCTCGCTCATCACAGATTTAAGCGCGACGTTCGGCGTGGCGTCGGTAAAGGACAGGGGCTCGCCGTTGTCACCACCGGGCGAGAATCGCGGGATTTCGGGGTTTGTTGCCGCATAAGTGCCTTCGGGGTTAAACAGCCCACCGTCTCTGTACCAGCTGACCTTTCCGCCGCCCGGAGCGCGGTTGGCCAAGGTCAGTTTGTATTTGGCGTCTTTGAAGCCGGTGAAGACAAAGTCGTCTCCCGCCTCACCAGCCGTGTTCCTGGCGATCAGGCCGCCGTCCTGGACGTAGACCTTGGCATCTCCGGTCGGGCAGAACCACATGCCGCCGCCCTGTTTATCCGCATGGTTATCAACAACGAGAGCGTTTTCGATATGGAGCGTACTATAGCCAAGATACTCGTTGCCTTCGCTATACACGCCGCCACCCATGCTCCAAGCAGTATTGCCCTTGATCTCGCCCGCGCTGAGCGTGACGTCATTCGAATAGGTATAGACGCCTCCGCCGGCGGAAGCGGAGTTGCCAGATATGGATCCGCCCTGCATGGTGAAAGCAGTATTCCCCTTTTCGCCGCCCTGGCAGCCCGGGTCAACCACACACACTCCGCCGCCTTTGCCTTTGCCCTTGCCAGACACAACGTTGTTCTTAATCTCTCCACCCGTCATGGTGAACTCGGCGTTGCCCTCAATATGAACTGCTCCGGAAGGATCGTAGGCCGCCTCCAGCCTACTGCTCCTGTTGCCGGAAATCTGGCCACCAGTCATCGTGAACTTGGCTCTTTGGTTTTCGCCCTTACCCTGGCCGTACGCAAGCACCGCACTGCCTCGATAACCGTTGTTGCCCTCGATGCGGCCTCCGCTCATGTCAAAGCGAGCATCGCCCCACAAAATGACGCCAGAAGATGTAAGCCAATAGCAATTGGTGGCCCCGGTAACGACTCCGTTGTTACGGATAACGCCACCCCTCATAACTACATGAGCGCCACTGGACGCGCGAACGGCACCGCAATACGAATGGCGCAGCTCGCACTGCTCGATAACGCCGCCCGTCATGGTAAGCGAGGCATTTTCTCCCGACACGTCGACGGCGCCCGCGTTATCACTGCTCGTGGTGCCGTCGTACACGACGGCCTCGTCAGAGAGCACAACTGCTCCCCTGCTAGAAATAATGGCGCCCTTGTTGTAACGGCCTCTCAGGGACGCTTTCCCTGACAGCTCGAGGGACGCCCTCTCGGCAACATTGACCAATACAGAGACGCCACTTTTCTTTGCCAAGATGGTATAGGGCTTATCCGACGTGATCTTAATCATCTTCCCGGCAGGAATCGTGAGCGTGGAGCCGAGCTTCACGTGCTTTTTCAGGGTGATGACGGTTTCCTTGCCATCGGGGGCCTCGTTGACCAGATCCTGAAGGGTCTTGGTGCTGTCATTGCTCACGGTATCGCCGACGCCGTCATCGATGGACTCGCGCGTGTAGACGATATCGACGCCAAAGAACGGGAGGTTCTCCGAGCCGGTGATGTCGTCCATGCTGTTTTCGATTGTGATCTTTTGAACCGTGCTGCCGTCAAACATACCCGAGGGTATTTTGGTGAGGCCGCGCCCGATCGTCACATCCTTCACGCCATCTACGCCCGAGAAGGCTGCCGTGCCAACGGAAGTCACGGAATCCGGAATGGAAAACTGCTCCGGCAACGTGCCGTAATAGAAGGCGTAGTTGCCAATTTTCTCAAGTGTCCTGGGGAGCTGGACGGCAACGTTGCTCTGGATAAAGGCCCAGTCACCGATACTCCTCAGGCTGTCGCAGAGCCCCACGATCTTAACCGGCGTGTAGCAGAACGCATTGTCCGGAATGTTCTGAAGCGAGGACAGATCCACGGACGCCTGCAGTTTTTTGCACTCGTAAAACGCCCCCCAGCCCATCTTTGTTACCTTGCTTAGATTGGGCACGCTCACCAGGCTGGCACACCCCTGGAAAGCAGAGGATCCGATGCTCGTCAATGTGCCCGGGAAATCGATCCCGGTTAAACTCGAGCAATTCCGAAACGCCCCATCCCCGATGGACTCGATTTCGCTCAGCGCGGTGACGGACGTGAGAGAGGTGCATCCGTCAAACATGTGCGAGGGGATCTTGGTAACCGAAGCGGGCAACGACACGCTTGTCAGAGACGTGCAGTCTTCGAACACGCCCGTTATGGTGTCGGAGAAGGCGACATCTTTTGGAAACTCGATGCCCGTGAGGGCCGTAGCCCCCTCGAAGGCGCCCGAGCCCGAAATCATTTTGAGGGTGGAGGGGAGATCGATCTCCGAAAGGTTGCTGCAGCCATAGACCATCATGTTGGCGCTAATCTCCTCGACGCCCTCATCGAAATAGAGCTTTTCGAGCGAGCCAGCGTTTTGCAGCGAGCAACCGAAGTTCTTGATGGAGCCAGGGATATGGAGCTCCTTGACCTTTGCGAACCTCCGGAAATTCCCTCCGTACATTTTTTCGAGCGTGTCGGGAAGCGTCAGCTGCTCAACGTTCTTGGCCACGATACCAGACGAGAAATATAGTTTGGTGACTTTGTAGGTCTGGCCACCATGCTCGATAGAGCTGGGCACACTCACCGCGGTCACACTGTCGTCGGCAACAATACCTGTGATTTCCGCCGTTCCCTTATCCGTGGTCTCGCACGAATAGGTCACGCCGTCCTGGGCGATCTCAAACTCCTCCGCAGTATACGCAGTCCGCGATTCCGTGGCCGCATATGCGACACCGGCCGTCGCGCCAACGGATAAACATCCGAAGCCGAGAACCAGCGCAAGGCAGAGAGCAGCGACTCTCTGCCCCCCCCCCGCCGAAAACTTTCCTCTCCAATTCCCTTCTCCCCCTCTGGTGTCGCCTTCTCTTCCCACGAGCGATCTATTGATTAAGGACAGTTAAAGACAACATTATGACCAAAGAGGCCCATCATGGAGATAATCCACGTCTTCGCCCGAAATGGTAATTAATTGGCAGGATTAATTGGCGAACAACTGAACGAAGAGCAATCTACTAATGGCACATGAATGACAGCGTCAACACCTGAAGTGCATAGTCTCCGATCCCCAGACAGCACCATCGAGCGCCACAAGGCACAGGATTGATTTGTTCAGATTCACATGCCTGTACGGGTGTTTTCCTAGCCCCGTCCCAAAATGACTACTTTTCTAGATGCGACCGAGGTCGTAGGATCGAGCGACCGCTTCGCCGGCGCAGACGAGGTTCGCCTCGGCCTCGCGCGGATCGAGCGCCGCCTCAAGGGACATAGGCTTGCGACAGATCGGCAGGACAAGGTCGATACCCTGCCCATATACCGCATCCAGGTTGACAGCGCGACCGCCCACGACGGCGACCACCGGCTTGCCATATCGCTTGGCGCGGCGAGCCACACCAACCGGCGCCTTTCCAGCGGCGGATTGCTCGTCCATATTGCCCTCGCCCGTTATGACCAGATCGACATCCCGCACGCGCTCGTCAAACCCAATCAGATCAAGCGCCGTCTCCACGCCCGAATGTAGCTCTGCACCGAGCGCTAGCAGCGCGGCGCCCAGACCGCCGGCGGCACCTGCGCCGGGCACGCCGAGCACCGAGCCAAATGTCCGTGCGCCCTCGGGTGCGCGCAACAACCCCTGGGCCCGAGCCTCGACAATTGCCGTATCGAGCAGGCGGCCGTAGCCGACCATCCAACTGTCGCACCTGCTCAGCGCCTCGGCGTCACCCGCTGGCAGACCCTTCTGTCCGCCAAACACCGCAAGCGCGCCGCGACGCCCTACAAGCGGATTCTCGACATCCGAAAGCACAACGATACGAGCGTCATCCAAAGCCTGAAGCGCTGGCGCCAAATCGATACTCGCCACGTGTTCAAGGCCGGCAAGACCGGGGGCGACATCGCAGCCCTGATCATCGACCACACGCGCGCCCAGCGCCTGCAGCATGCCGGCGCCACCGTCGTTGGTGGCACTGCCGCCCAGACCAATATAGAGTGTCTTTGCGCCCTTGCGAACCGCGCGAAGCATGAGCTCGCCCACGCCATAGGTTGTGGCCGCCAACGCCGCCGATTCCGTGCAGGGTGAATACCCAATACCCGCCGCCTCGGCCATCTCGATGACCGCGGACTCGCGCTCGATATCAACCAGCATCCGGGCAGACGCGCGCTTGCCCAAGGGACCTGCCACCTCGCAGGTCACAAGCTCGCCGCCGCAGGCGGCAATGGCATCGAGCGTTCCCTCGCCGCCATCCGCCAGCGGCAACGCGGCCACCTGGGCATCGGACCACACACGGCGCACGCCCTCGGCAACCGCCGCCTCCGCCCGCGCACTCGACACGCTACCCTTAAAGGAGTCGATCGCCAGCAGCACACGGCGGGGCCGGCGGCACGCAGGACCAAAGTCAACCGCCGTGTCAGTATCCTCACCGGCACCTGCAAGTGCTGCGGCGTGAGCGGCGTGTGCTTCAAGATCGGCCCCACAACCGCAGCCAGCACCATCGGTGCCACGCAGCCTACTAAAATAGCTGCTCAACACCTCACGACACTCGTCTGCCAGCACGCCGGCGGTCACGTTAAACCGATGATTCAGGCGCGAATCGGCATTCAGGTCATACAGCGAACCCAGAGCGCCCGCCTTGGCATCAGCCGCGCCATACACGCAGCGTCCTACGCGCGCGTTAACCATAAGCCCCGCACACATGCAGCAGGGCTCGAGCGTCACGTAGACCGTACAGTCGGAAAGGCGCCAGCGACCGAGCGACCGAGCGGCAGCGCACAGGGCCGCGAACTCTGCATGCGCCGAAGGGTCCTGATCGAGCTCACGACGATTATGCGCCCGCGCGACAATCTCACCCGCGCGCACCACCACAGCGCCAATGGGCACCTCGCCCACCGCCGCGGCGGCGCGCGCCTCCGCCAACGCCTCGCGCATGAACTTCTCGTCGATTTCGGTGCTCGTCATCGTTCGCCTTCCCTGTTTCAAATTCAAAACGATGCTATCATTACGACTCACGGAGAGATGGCAGAGCGGTTGAATGCGGCGGTCTTGAAAACCGTTGAGCGCGAGAGCGTTCCGGGGGTTCGAATCCCCCTCTCTCCGCCACTTTTAATGATGCACCGGCGTCATGGTTCGCTCGAACAGTGCATCGACCACGTCGGCTATCTCAGGTCGACGCTCAAGATCGTGGCCCGATTCCCACCATATCGTGAAAAGTCGAATAATACCGCCGGCGACAAACTCAGACGTCGTCTCGAGTGACACGGGGGCCAGGGCATCCTCGGCAAGCACGTTCATCACACGCTCGCGGATGGAGCGGGCAATGCGGTCGCAAATAACGTTGGTCAACATGCCCGACATGCTGCTTGCCAAAATGTTATCCATGAGCTGCTCGTGCGCCAGAATCAAATCCATGGCATCGTCCAAAATCGCGTGCCGAAGCGCGCGCACGTCCTCGGCAGACACTGCGCCGGCCTCATCGGGCTGTTTTTGCGGCAATCCCGACATGAGCTCATCGATATAAAAGGCAAAGTAATCGTTCTTGTCGCGAAAGTGCTTGTAGAACGTCGTGCGGCGAATCATGGCGCGGTCACACAGCATGGCAACCGTCAGGTCCTCAAAACGATGCTCCTCGAGAAGCTCGGTGAAGGCATCGAACAGGGCGCGGTAGGTTTTCTTAATGCGAAGGTCCACTGGTATCGCCATCCTCAGGGCAAAGACAACACTCGTCAATCTGTCGCATATCTTACACCTGTACCTCGCGCGCTTTGCCCCGGTGCCAACCCCGCCGAAAACATAACGCTTACCGGAAAGTTCGGCACGGCAAAACGTTGCGGGTATACTAGTAGCGTTATACCAACGGCAGCTGGCGCATGCCGCCGCGGCCATTCGAAACGGAGACATCATGATTACCGTCATCATCGGCATCGTTGTTGTCATTGTGATTGTCTGCGCCATCGCCGGCATCTACAACAACATGGTCACCAAGCGTAACCGCATCGATAACGCCTGGCAGAACATCGATACGCAGCTGCAGCGCCGCAACGACCTGATCCCCAACCTGGTCGAGACCGTCAAGGGCTACGCCAAGCACGAGCAGGAGACGCTCTCCGCCGTGATCAGCGCGCGTAACACCGCCGTCAAGGCCACCACGCCCGAGGCCAAGATGGAAGCCGACAACGTGCTGACCGGTGCGCTGCGCCAGCTCTTCGCCGTAGCCGAGGCCTATCCCGATCTTAAGGCAAACACCAACTTTACGCAGCTGCAGGCATCGCTCGAGGATACCGAGAACAAGATTAGCTATGCACGCCAGAGCTACAACGATTGCGTGCTCAGCTACAATAACGCCATTCAGACGTTCCCGGCTGTCATCTTTGCCGGCATCTTCCAGTTTAAGGAGCGCCAGGGCTTCGAGGCCGCCGAAGCAGCCCGCCAGGCCCCGACCGTCAAGTTCTAAACAACAAGGCCGAGTCTTAAGCCAGTTCATCAACCCTTTGGGGCCCAAGGCACAAACCTTGGGCCCTTTTCGTGTCCACGCACAACGCGCAGCCAAACAAAAAGCGCGGCCTAAAAGGCCGCGCACCATATTCAATTCAGCCAAGTAATCCCCTGTCGCGACAGCGCCGAGCCGCAGGGCAGAGAGCAAGTTCCCTCCCAGCGCACTCCGCAGGACGCAAGAAGCCCTCGCCGCACGAAGTGCGCAGCGAGGACTTCTTGCATGTCCGAGGACGCGCTGGGAGGGAACTTGCTCTCTGCCCAGACGTGCTCGCCAAGAGCTGTAAGGCAAATTACGCGACGGTGTAAACCCAGTTGTGCTTGTCCTCGACAGCACCGGACTGGATACCAGTCAGGGTCTCGCGAAGCTTCTTCATCACGGGACCGATCTCGGTGTAGCCAGCCGGGAAGGTCACGGTCTCATCGGCACCATAGACCTTGTTGTCGATCTCGCCCACCGGGGAGATGACGGCAGCGGTGCCGCACAGGCCGCACTCGACAAAGGTACCGGCCTTGACCTCGGCCCACTCGACGGGACGCTGGTCAACGGTCATGCCCAGGTCCTGAGCAACCTGAACGAGCGAACGACGGGTGATAGAGGGCAGGATGGAGTCGGTGTGCGACTGCGGAACGACGAGGGTGCCGTCCTCCTTCACGAACAGGACGTTCGCGCCGCCGGTCTCCTCGACATAGGTGCGAGACTCGGAATCGAGATACAGGTTCTCGGCATAGCCCCCGCGGTGAGCCTCCATCGTGGGCTTGAGGGACATGGCGTAGTTCAGGCCGGCCTTGATGTTGCCGGTGCCGTGCGGTGCCGCACGGTCATACTCGGAAACGCGCAGTTTGACGGGCTTGAGGCCACCCTTAAAGTACGGACCGACCGGGGTCACGAGAATACGGAACGTGTACTCAGGAGCGGGAGCCACGCCGATCACGTCACCGGAGCCGATCATAAACGGACGCACGTACAGGGTCGCGCCGGAGCCGAAAGGCGGAACCCATGCGGCGTTGGCAGAGACGACCTGCTTGACGGCTTCGACAAACTTGTCCTTGGGGAACGGGGGCATCTCCAGACGCTGGGCAGAGTTGTACATACGCTCGGCGTTCATATCGGGACGGAAGCAGACGATGCTGCCATCCTCGGCGGTGTAGGCTTTCAGGCCCTCAAAGACCTCCTGGCAGTAGTGGAAGATGCCGCCGCACTCGGAGACGTGCATGGTGTGGTCGGTGGTCAGGCCGCCCTCGTCCCACTCGCCGTCCTTCCAATGGGCCTCGTAGCTGTAATCGGTCTTCATGTAGCTAAAGCCGAGGCTACCCCAATCGATATCCTTCTTCTCGACAGTCATATGTCGCTCCTTACATACACGGTTGCATACTCGCGAACCCGCACGCAAGGACCGAAGCCGGCCGCGTCGCAACGTCGCATACCCGGAGCGTAGAGCCGGGCAGGACACGCGGGCAGCATCAAAGCCGATGGCGCGTCGATTCGCATGCAGGTGATTGTACTCCCCGCACGCCTTAGATAAAACGATTTTCTTTAACTAAGTAAAGTATTTTCATTTGCCTTCTACACAAAAGGCCCGCCATCGAATCCGATGACGAGCCTTGGAATTAACGTCCGAAAACAAGCTCGGACTAGGCGTTCTTTTTACCGAGCTTAGCCTTAACCAGACCGACCACGGTCGGGATGATCGACACGGCGACAATGCCCACGATCAGCAGCTCAAAGTGCTCCTGCACAAACGGAATGCCACCAAAGAAGTAACCAAGCAGCGTAAAGACTGTCGACCAGGTAATGCCACCCAGCACGTTAAAGATGACAAAGTTGCGCCAGTGCATACCGCCCATGCCGGCGATAAAAGGCACAAAGGTGCGAATGAACGGGAAGAAGCGACCGAGGAAGATGGCCAGATGGCCCCACTTATCCAGGAAATCCTCGGACTTTTTGATGCGCTCGGGCGTCATGGCCTTTACCTTGCCCGAGGCGATGATCTTACGGCCAAAGAAGTGGCCGATCATAAAGTTGCACTGATCGCCCAGGATGGCTGCGGCCCATGCGGTGGCCAGAAGCGCCACGATGTTAAAGCCGCCATTATGGGCAAAGAAGCCCGAGGCAAACAGCAGCGAGTCGCCGGGAAGGAACGGGAAGAACACCACGCCCGTCTCGATAAAGATGATCAGGAACACGCAGCCGTAGGCCATGAGCGGGCCGGCGGCGATCCAGCTGGCGATCGCAGTGCGCGGATCCTTAAGCAGCTCGGCGATAAAATTGATGAAACCCATGAAGTAAAACCTCTCAGTTGTGGGCGCGGACACGTCCAAGTTGACCAGTATACGGTTGCGGCGCGAGCACGGGCCAAACCCCTCAAAAGTCTTACTTCATTACCAGCAAGTTTGCATAACTGACACCTGTCGCCTATAGCAAAGTAAGATTGCCCTTCCTAATCCCTAGCGAATCGCTATACTTTATTGAATCGCATTATCACGGCGCTAAGGGAGGGCGGCCGGTGAGCTTTATCAATACCATTCGCGAGGACATCAAGACCGTCCAGGCGCAGGACCCTGCCGCGCAAAATGGCCTGGTCATCTTCCTGTCCTACCCCGGCCTGCACGCCAAGTGGAATCATGTGCCCGAACACTGGCTGTGGGAACACGGCCATCGATCGCTTGCCCGTGTGCTCTCGCAGTTAACCCGCCATATCACCGGCGTCGAGATTCATCCCGCCGCGCAGATCGGCAAGCACTTCTTTATCGACCACGCCATGGGCGTCGTTATTGGCGAGACTACCATCGTGGGCGACAACTGTGTGCTCTACCAGGGCGTCACGCTCGGCGGCACCGGCAACGAGACCGGCAAACGCCACCCCACCCTGGGCAATAATGTCACCGTGGGCACGGGCGCCAAGGTGCTTGGCAACATCCACATCGGCAACAACGTCAAGATCGGCGGCAACTCGGTCGTCGTCAAGGACGTGCCCGACAACTGCACCGTCGTGGGCGTGCCCGGGCGCATCATCAAGCGCAACGGCTGCCGCGTGTTCGAGGAGAGCTTCGACGCCAAGCAGCATCGCGAGTACATGCCCGACGATGCCGCCGAGCAGAGCGCCCTCAACCGTCAGGGCATCACCGAAAACGCCCGTCGCGTCAGGGAACTCGAGCAAGAGGTGGCCGAGCTCAAAGCCCTCGTCGCCAAGCTCGTGGACGAGCGCTAGGGCCGCGGGCAACCGCCACAGCCTGAACGCCAACACGAAAGGCGCGCCGGGGAATCCGCTCCCGGCGCGCCTTCTTTTCGATGTGACATGCGGGACTGACCCTTTGTCACCTTATGCGAACTGGCTTAGGTAGAGGTCGGCATAAGCGCCCTCGGCAGCCAGCAGCTCCTTGTGCGTACCCTGCTCGATGATATTGCCGTGATCCATGACCAGGATGAGGTCGGCATCGACGATCGTCGACAGACGGTGCGCAATCACAAAGCTCGTGCGCCCGCGCATGAGCGCATCCATGGCACGGCCGATGGCGAGCTCGGTGCGCGTGTCCACGCTCGACGTCGCCTCGTCCAGGATGAGGATCGCCGGGTTGTTGAGCAGCACGCGCGCGATGGTCAGCAGCTGACGTTGGCCCTGGCTGATGCTCTCGGCATCGTTAGCCACACGCGTGTCGTAGCCCTGCGGCATAGTGCGCACAAAGAAGTCGACCTGGGCGGCACGTGCGGCCGCGACAATCTCCTCGCGCGCCGCCTCGGGACAGCCGTAGGCGATGTTCTCGGCAATGGTGCCATCAAATAGCCAAGCGTCCTGCAACACCATGCCAAACTGCTGGCGCAGCTCGCCGCGGTTCATGTGGCTCGTGTCCACGCCGTCGAGGGTAATGCGGCCGCCGTCGATCTCGTAAAAGCGCATGAGCAGGTTGATGAGCGTGGTCTTACCCGCACCCGTGGTTCCCACCACGGCGATCTTCTGACCCGGCTCGGCGGTAAACGACACGTCTCGCATAAGCGGCTTGTCGGGCGAATAGCCAAAGCGCACATGCTCAAAAGCGATGCGGCCCTCCACCTTGCCCGGCAGCTTGGCGGCGGCCACCGGCAACGGATCGGCCTCCATCTCGGGCTCGTCGAGCAGGTCGAACACGCGCTCTGCACTCGCCAGTGCGCTCTGCAGCGAGTTAAAGGTAAACGACAGCTCCGTCATGGGCTCGGACGCCTCGTTGATAAATTGGAAGAACGCCTGGAACACGCCGACGGTCATATGCCCGGCAACCAGCATGCTGCAGCCCACCAGCGCGATCACGATCTGCGCCAAACGGCCGATAAAGCGCACCGCGGGGCCGACGGCGTTAATCATAAAGTCGGCCTTGGTGCTCACGCGCGCCAGCTCCTTCGAAGCCTCGTGCACCTCGGCAGAGCTCTGGCGCTCGCGGTTAAACGCACGGATCACCAGACGGCCCGAGTAGCCCTCCTCGACCGCGCTCGTAATCTTGGACACCCACTCCTGGCGCTCGCCCGTCACATCATGCGTGCGGCGCGACACGACCTTCGTCACCAGCAGCGAAAGCGCCGTAAAGAACAAAAAAACGAGCGTGAGCGGCACGCTAAACACGAACATCACGCTCACGGCGCCCACCACGGTACCGATCGACACCAGAATCTGCAGCAGGCCGCGCTGCATGCTCTCGGACATCTTGTCCAAGTCGTTGGTCGCACGGCTGACGACCTCGCCGGGACGATGCGCGTCAAAGTAGGCAAGCGGCAGACGGTTGAGCTTTTGTGCGATGCGGTTGCGCAGGCGCAGGTTGAGGCGCTCGGCAACGCTCGACATCAAAAAGCTCTGGAGTGCGTAGAACGAGGCGGCGGCGGTCCAGATCATAAAGTAGATAAAGATGGTCCTGCCGCAGTTCTCCCAGGTAATGCTGAAGGTAGCGTTGTTGGCAAACGCCAGCTTCATGTGCCCCCACAGCTCATCGATCACGCGGGCACTGTAAGCCGGCGCCGCGGTGTTAAAGATGGCATAGAACACGATACTCGCGAACACGATATAGAAGCGCCAATGGTCGCCGGCGGCCTCGCTCCACAGGCGGCGCACCGTCGCCCAGGTGTCGCGGGGCGTCTCGTCCTCGTCCTCGTCGTCAACGTCGCGCATGCGCTCCGCCTCGGCGCGGGCGCGCTCGTCCTCGGCGCGCTCGTTTTCCTCGTAGAGTGCCTGGCGGCGAGCCTCGCGCTCCGCCGCTGCCTTGGCGTCTTCCTCCAGGTCGGGCGTGGCGCCCGTCTCCTCGACTGTCTCTGCAGCCGCGGCGTCATCGGCGATGCTCCACTTCTTGAGCTCCTCGGTCATGCTACTCACCTCCCTTCATCTGCGATTCCGCGATAGCGCGGTACACCTCGCAGGTTTCCATGAGCTCGTCGTGCGTGCCTAGGCCCACGACTTCACCGTCTTTGAGTACCACAATCTGATCGGCATGCAAAATAGTCGAGATGCGCTGGGCGATGATGAGCACCGCGGCATCGCACGTCTCGTCCTGCAGCGCATGGCGCAGTGCCGCATCGGTCTTAAAGTCCAGGGCCGAAAAACTGTCGTCGAAGATATACAGATCAGCGTGCTTCATGAGTGCGCGGGCAATCGCCAGGCGCTGGCGCTGACCACCCGAGAAGTTCGTGCCGCCCTGGGCCACCGGCGTATCGAGCCCCTGGGGCTGGTCGAACACAAAGGTGCTCTGGGCAACCTCCAGCGCATGGAGCATGTCAGCCTCGGTCGCGTCTTCGTTGCCAAAGCGCAGGTTGCTCGCCACCGTACCCGAGAACAGCCATGCCTTCTGCGGCACATAGGCGATACGCCCGCGGATATCGTCTTGCGAAAGGTCGCGCAGATCGACGCCGTTTAGGCGAATGGCGCCCTTCGTGGCATCGTGGAAGCGAAGCAAGAGCTTGGCCACCGTTGACTTGCCCGAGCCCGTCGAGCCCACGATCGCGGTCGTCTGTCCGCGGCGGCAGGCAAAACTCAGGTTGTACAGGGTGTCCTCGTCGGCATCATCAAAACGGAATGACATATGGTCGAACACGGCCACCGTGTCGGCCCCATCTGCGGACTCAGGTGTCCCGTCGCCCAGCGTAGCCTTACCGTCCACGATGCTCGGCTCGATTTCGAGCACCTGCTGTGCACGGCTGAGGCACGCCGCGGCGCGCGGAAGCGTCAGCACCACCACCTGCGCCATCATCACAAAGAACAGGATCAGGATCGCGTACTCCAGCACGGCCGAGATGCTGCCGATTTGCATAGCATGGACGCCCACGCGGTTGCCGCCCACCCACAGCACCGCCACCTCGGCGATATTCATCAAAAAGAAGCTGGAGCTATCGAGACCCACAAACAGGTGGTTGACCTTGATGGCATTGGCTGCATAATCGCTAAACACCTCGTCCAGGCGCTGCTCCTCGTGGCGCTCCTTGTTAAATGCACGGATGACGCGCACGCCCACGATGTTTTCGCGCAGCACCACGTTCATGCGGTCGATAAAGCTCTGCAGGCGCATAAAGATCGGCGCGGCGTTGGCAACGGTAAAGACCGCCGCCACCAGCAAGATCGCAACGACCACGCCCAGCAGCGTGCCCATGGCAGGATCGATAAACCAGGCAAAGATGATGCCCGCCACGGCCAAGAACGGTACCGGTAACACCAGCTGAATCGTCTGCAGGATCGCTTGCTGGATCACGTTGATGTCGTTGAGCGAGCGCGTGATCATCGAACCCGTACCAAAGCGCTCAAAGTCGCTGGCGGACAGCTCGAGCGACTTATCGTAGACAGCGTTGCGAATGTCGCAGGCCACATTGGCCGCCAGACGGGCCGAAAGATAGCAGCCCAGCACCGCGCCGCCACTGGCCATGCCGGTCGCGATGAGCATATACACGCCGTTGCGCAAGATGTAGTCGATATCACCCGTCGTGATACCAGTATTGACCATATTCGCCAACATTGTAGGCACCAGCAGCGTGCCGACGTTATCTATCAGCAGTACAAACAGCGTCACCGCAATCAGCCCGCGATACGGCCTCATAAATCTCATTAAGAGTCGCATGTCTCCCCTTCTCCCTTATCGTCAGCCTCGTTCTCGGCGGCCACTTGCCGTTTAAATGCCTCGCACTCTTCGTTAAGAACATGGGAGAACTTACCGACCAAGCGCATGATCTCGCGCTGTTCCCACGGCTCGAGCGCCTCGATTGCTCCGCTGGTATATAACAGGCTCTCCGTCAAGGTC
>NZ_CABJFS010000009.1:0-365 GCF_902364945.1 Collinsella aerofaciens
CCGAGAGCAGGGCGCCCAAATCGGCCTGGATCGCCCCTGCCTTGCTTCCAAGCTGCAACGGAGCCGAGCCGCCCGAGATGTTTACGCTCAAAAGGTGCGCATCCGGCAGCTTCGCGGTCATGCTCCAGAACGGGAGCGTGATGATGCCGGGGGTCATCTCGCCCACGCCGAGCTCCAGCAACAGCACGCGGCGATCGCTGCGCTCGCGCACGAAGCGCTCGTATCGTCCGAGGCTCTCGCGCCAGGCCGCACCCTGCAGAAACGTGTCGTCGCGCACCCACGGCACAAGCTGCCAGCCGCAATGCGGGCATCGGGGGATATCCTCGCTGAGGACCTCGAACCCCGCCATGCCCGCGAGCATGCGC
>NZ_CABJFS010000009.1:375-96305 GCF_902364945.1 Collinsella aerofaciens
CCCCGCCATGCCCGCGAGCATGCGCTCGACGTAGGGGCTCGCGTCGAAGAGCTCGTCGCAGCATGGCTGCTTGCACTGAAGGTGCGCGAAGCTTCCCTGATAGTTGCAGATCCTCTCGGTGGGAAACGTCTTCTCGACTTGGGTGTCCACATTGGTGCTCAGGATGAAGTAGTCCTTATGGCCGATGAGGGACCGTAGGTCGAGATAGGGCTGCGAGGCCAGCTCGCGCAGCATGAAGTCGATGTATCGCGCATAGTATGCCCATCGCTGCTCGAGGCTGGGGTAGAGGTGGTAGAAGCCGTCGAAAAGGCTCTTGAAGCCAAAGGCTTGCTGCCAGTCCGTCATTCCGGCGCGCGCCATGCCTGCGCGGTTGTAATGGTTGAACCCGGCGGCGCTTGACATGCCCGAGCCGATGCCGACGATGATGGCGTCGGCATCGTCGATAAGGCTTCGAAGCCTATACGCTTCCCTCTCTAGAGACGGCATTGGGCAATCTCCTCGAAAGCCGGGGCCATATCGCCGTCAACGAGAATCGTCTCGCACGATGCATCGGGCGCCATAGCCTGGCTGTAGTTGAACACGATGTAGGTGGCGTGCTCGCAGACGTTCGCGATCTGGGCGAGCATGTGCTTTATGATGCCGTTGCGCAGTCCCACGCCAAGTTCGAGGATGGCGACCCTGCCGTTGCGATGGGCTTGCACAAGGCGCTCGAGCTCCTCGAGCTGGGTCATGGCGAGGGCGTCTGGATGGGCGAGGCGCCGCTCGTCAACCGACGTGCGCGTGCTCCCCTCAGTCTCGAGCACGCGCTCCTCGTCGAACCCGGCGCGCGCGAAGTGCCCGTCGATGTTGCATGTGACCACGAAGGTGTCGGCGTGCTCCGTAAGACGCCGCAGCCCGTTCATGAGCGAGCCGGGCTCATATTCGAGATACTCCTTTTGATGGAACCGCTCGGCCCATCGGCGTCGCACGCTGGCATCCGGGGAAGCGAGCCCCTGCAGTATGCAGCCGATGCCGTCTGCCTGAGCGAGGTCGCCGTACGCCTCTTGGAAATGAGCATCGGCGCAGAAAAGGTTGAGCCCCTCCGCCATGTCGAGTCCGTTGCTAGCGCCGATGATGACAAGATCCGCTTCGGCTAGCGCCCTGCCTATGCGAACTGCTTTCGCCGTCTCCATGCGCTACCTCCCCAGCGTCTTGCGCACGTCGGCGAGCACGTCGGCGATGTCGGCGCGAACGGCGAGCCCCCGATCCTCGATCGCGCGGGGGAGAAACTGCGTCTTGTTGTTTACGGCGATGTAGCTGGCCTGCGGTAACTGCGCCGTGAGGGCCCAGAACGGCTCCTGGATAAACGCGGGCGTCATGCGGCCCACACCCAGCTCGAGGAAGAGGATCCTCTGCCGTGCGTGCGCGTCGAGCCAGTCGGACACCTTGCGGTACTGCTCCTCGTAGAGTTCGCCCTGCAGGAAGTTGCCGTAGCCGCGAACCCAGGGGAACGCCTCTGCTCCGCAGTGCGGGCAGCGCGGCACGAGCTCTGTCGGAACCTCCAGACCGTCTCCCATGGCCTCTACCATGTGGGAGACCGGCTCGACCGCGTTCCACACCTCGTCGGTGCAACAGTGGGAGCACTGAAAGAAGCGGTGGTCGCCTTGGATCTCTGCCACTTTCTCCCAGGGATAGAGCTTCACAAACTGCGTGTCCTGGTTGGTGGTGAGCACGAAGAAATCCTTCTCGGCGAGAATGGTGTCGAGGTCCCTGTAGGGCTTGCGCAGCGGGGCGTTGAGCGTGGTGTCGAGGAAGGTGGCGAGGTATCCCCAGCGCGCCTCGGCGGTGGGCCAGCGGTAGAACGACCCCTCGAAAGCGCCCTTGAAACCGTAGCGCTCGGCGAATTTGCCGAAATGCCTGCGATAGGTTGCGTTGTCCTCGTAATAGAAGTCGCCGCCGTCCGCCGCGGAGAGCCCAGAGGCCCCGCCCACCAGCACGCAATCGGCTTCCTCGATCATGCGGGCGAAGTCCCTGATTTGCTGGTCGTAGGGCTCGGGCTCGCGGTCACTCAGCTCATAGGGCGTGCCGCCGCTGCGGTAGGCGGCCTGAAGGGAAAACGATTGGTTGGTGAGCTCGATAACGAGCTGCTCGTACAGGGTCACTGGATACCTTCTTTCAGCTATTATAAACAGGTGTCTATAAAAAGTATCCATGTCGATTTGCTTAAGAGCAATGAACAGCTTCGGCCTGCTGTCGATAAACGAGCGTTTGCCGGGCATTGTCGAGCGTTGCAATTGGAGGGGTAATGGAAGCGGGGAAGATCGATCGTCGCCGACGCTATACACTCTCGGTCATACGGGAGGCGTTCTTCGCGCTGCTGGCCGAGGTCGGCTTCGCGAAGATGACGGTAGCGGATATCTGCCGCCGCGCCGATATCAACCGTGGCACGTTCTATCTGCACTACGAGGACAAGTTCGCCCTGCTCGACGCGCTTATCGACGAGGCCTTGGCGGCGGTGCCGCCGCTCGAGGGAACGGAGGCGGGTGCCCTCTGCCAGCGTCCGCCGGCAAACGATGACTATTATCTGCTCTACTCGGATGACGATGCGTACGCCCGGGTGGCACAGCGCGTCGTCGAGCGCGGCGCCGAGCAGATGATTCCCTCGATCATGGAGGAGACTGGGCTTTCGCGCGAGGACGCCTATCTGCTCTTCGTCCACAACGTCCAGGGAAATCTCGCGGTCAACCGCCTGCTCGGTTGGAGGCGAGGGCCCGAGTTTGCCCACGCTCAGGAGCTGCTCAGCGCCTATTCCGAAGGGGGCATGCGGGCGGTGTCTGCCCGCTATGATTCTCGTAGTTCATCTTGACCACGGGTTCATTTCAAGTAAGCAGTGCAGCTATGAGCTGAGGATAAAGCGCCACAGTGTGCCCCGCGTTCTCGACTTCCCGGCAGAAACGTGAGTCCTTTGGTTAACGCATCTCAAGATTGAGCGTTGGTTCCGCTTTTGATTTGGTGGCATGACGGAGTGGACGGCATGGCATTGTCGCATCGCCGTGCTGTCGCAGCGCCAGACGTCTTCGTGGCTGCCGTTCAGCCCTCGTCGAGCTCCTTCAGCCGGGAGAGGCAGCGGTCCAGAAACCCGCTCCTAGCTTGCGCGGCAAGGAGTCCGTCGCAAAAGCGGTCGCCACGAACGCACCACGTGATGCATGCACGTATCAGGTCAATGTCCCCATGGTCGATGTCGCAGCTGTCTATACCTTCCGAGGTGTCGATGCTATGGCGTTCAAGCGTCTCGAAGTAGCTGGTGTCCGCGAACCCGTCCAGTCCATAGAAATCGTCGACGAAATCCTCGAGTCCGAACGTCCCGCCCCCAAACTCGACATTCATGTTTCTGTCCGCCAGCTTGCCAGCGTACTTGGTTAGTCTTTCGAACATGTTCGCTCCTTAGCTCAAAAGTCCGTTGTCGCCCAGGTAGTCCACGAAGGCATCGATGATCCGTGCCGTGCGAGTCGCGATGTCTATTTCGGTGAAGTCTCCCATGACTTGTGCCAGGCGCTTGAGTTCCGTGATCTTTGTTCCGGCTTTGCGCTTGCCATTGCCGTCGGTGTATCCCTCATAGTATTTGCGTTTATCGCAGAATCTGTAGTCGGCCGCGCGGATGTTTACACGCTTCTCGAGCAGCGCCTTGTTACCCAGCGCCTCCAGGCTGGATTGATCGACGAGCGGGTCTATCTCGTTGCGCTTCTTGGCATAGATGTGCTCAATTTCGAGCGTGGTGTCTAGGTCCATGAGTGGTTGATCTGGGTCTGCGTACGCCCACCAAGTGAGTATGGACTTTGTTACAGGCCTGCCGTTGGTGAACACGTAGGTTCGGAATCGCTCAGCAATATTTGCGCGATTGAAGTGGTGGTTAGGAAACTCCACCGGGCGGTGCTCCACGATGTTGATCATCTCGGGATACACTGGCGAACGCAGCGCGTTCACGCCGGGTCGCTCAATGGCGTAGGCGAAAATGAATGCCGTGATCTTGTTTAGAAAGCCGTAGAGTGCCTCGTCATCGAGGACACCTTTGCTGTCGCTGTTGGCAAGGAACCAGACGCTTAGCAGATAGGTCCACATGCCGTTGGGGGCGTAGTTCAGCACGAAGAGCCTGCGGAGCACGCGCTCGCTGAACCCTTCCTGCGCGTCGACGCGTTTCCAGAAGCCGAGCAGCGCCTCGAGATCGGCGAGCGTGGCGTCCTCCTTGAGCATGGCGTAACCATCGGCACCGAAGAAGTCGCGCAACGATGCGGTGGTCGTGTCGCGGATGCCTTTCTTCGCGCGGCGGTAGTACATGTAGCGCGTAAATAGCTCATCGGTTGGTGTGCCGCGCATGGGCCGGAAGATAGCGTTCGCTCCCTCCTCGAGTCCCTTCCAGCGACGGATGAACTCGTCCTTGCGCCCCGTGTCGGAATAATGCTTGTAGAACTGGCTCTTGAAGATGTCGGCATCCGAGAGAGGCAACCCTCGGTCGTTTAGAGTCGAGAAGATGCGTAGCGCGGTGTCCTGCGATTCCGCTTCAATGGGCAACAGTATCACATTGTTGATGACGCGTGTGGCCATGTAGACGGTGTAGGTGGGCCACTCGCTCACCAGTTGCTCAATTTTCCTCTGGAAGAAAGCGAAGTTGCGGGCATAGGCGCTCTTCCAGCCATCGCCTACATTGCCCTCTCGTAAAATCTCGAGGAATTCATTCTTGTCGTTGTCCGATGCAACCTCGGAGTCGATCTTGAGGCGTTCCATGTCGGGCTCGTCGAACTCGTCGGTTTTCCATACACAACGGGCGATTGCCTCGCGCATCTTCACAGACTGCTTATCCTTCATGTTGGTGAACTTGTCGTAGAACGCGCGGAGCAGCAGCATGATGGTGGTGAGGCGCTGCTGGCCGTCAATGATTTCGAGTTGGCCAGAGAGGTTCTTAAAGGTGACGATGGGTCCTAGGAAGTATTCGTCGTTCTCGCTGTCGAAGCGCTCGTAGTCATCGCCCGGAAAAGCGAACGCGAATAGGTCATCCCACAGCGTTGCGCATTCGTCCTCGCCCCAGGCGTAGGGCCTCTGGTAGTCGGGGATGAGGAAGTCTGATCGCTTATCGGTGAGAAGATCGCGAATCGATCGCTGGTCGATGTTGAGCTTGGACATGAGCTGTACCTTCCGCGCGGGAACAATCAAGATGACACGGATTATATCGCCGAAGTCGTCATTCGCTCTATTGCTGCGAGCTACTGAATCTGGCAACCTCTGGCCAACCCTTACGGTTTCATGTCGTGATCCATATCGGCGCTGATTAATGTCCGTGATGCTTCTGCTTGCACCTTCTTTGGAGAGCGCGAGCGAGAGATGCGATCTACAGACGTCTGAATAGCTCCATCCGTTTTGGTTACAACAAAATGTGTGCCGCGCGCCTGCGGCATGAAGAAGGGAGATTCTTGTGAATATCGTTGTATTGAGCGGTAGCCCGCGTAAGGGCGCCAATACAGATACCATGGTCGAGGCGTTTGCCGAGACCGCGCGTGAGGGCGGCAATACGGTCGAGGTCGTCCGCGTTGCCAGCAAGAAGATCGCCGGCTGCTTGGGATGCCAGTACTGCTTCGCTCATGAGGGCGTCTGCGTGCAGAAGGATGACATGGTCAACGTGATCGAGTCGCTGAAAGACGCAGATATGGTCGTCTTTGCCTCGCCTATCTACTGGTTCGATATCACTGCGCAGGAGAAGGCTGTCATCGACCGCCTGTACGCCTTCGGTGCTACGGGCTTCCCGTTCACCAAGACGGCCCTTTTGCTCGATAGCCACAGCGAGGGCGTCTATGATGCGGCGATCGCCATGTACAAGTCCACGTGCGCATACTGCAAGTGGGAGGACCAGGGCATTGTCACCATCAGCGGTATGACCGAGCGCGACAGCATGGCCTCCTCGCCCAAGCTGGAAGAGGTGCGAGAGCTCGCTCGCAAGCTCGCCTAAGGGCAAGAAGAGCGCATGGCAATCGGTGTTGGTGGAAATGCTTGCTGTCCTTACCGAGAGATAGGGGCGCATTCCCTCAAGCGCTGTATAGAACAATTTTTAAACGCAGAAAAATAACTGAAAACAAATTAATCCGCGTTAAAATATTGTCAAACAGAAGTTAATGAGGGAAGGTTGCGTATGCGTCGCAAGGCAGACGAGCTACTTAGGGAATGGCGAGACAGAGCTGATAGAAAACCTTTGCTGGTCAAAGGCGTGCGCCAGTGTGGCAAGACCTATTTGCTCAGAACGTACGCCCAGGATCTTTTCGAATCGGTTGTCTACGTTAATCTTGAGAACGACCGGTCGGCGCGAGCGGATTTTTCGGGCGGTCTTGACCCTCATTCGATTGTGCGCGCGATCGAGGCTCGTACGGGACAGCGTATCGTGCCTGGCAAAACCTTACTGTTCATTGACGAGATCCAGGCATGCGAGGAAGCGCTCACTTCCCTTAAATACTTTTGCGAAGATGCTCCCGAGTATTACGTTGCGGCTGCCGGGTCGCTTCTTGGGGTTGCCATTAACCATCAGTCGTATTCGTTCCCCGTCGGAAAGACCGACTTGATCGAGATGACTCCACTCGATTTCGAGGAGTTTCTCTGGGCAATGGGGCACGATCAGCTGGTCGATGAGATACGCTCGTCATTCGAGTTAATGGGTCCTCTTGCGCCAAGCCTTCATGAAAAGGCGCTTAGGCTCTATCGACAGTATCTTGTTGTTGGCGGAATGCCCGAGGCGGTCCAAACGTATATCGATGATCAGTCAATCATTGATGTGGCCGAAAAGCATCGGATTATTCTCGACGGATATTCCGCCGACACCAATAAATATGCTGATGAACGCTTGAGCGCAAAGACGCGTGCGTGCTTCGATTCCATTCCACAGCAGCTTGCCAAAGAGAATCGCAAATTTCAATACAAGGTAGTGCGAGCGGGGGGCAATGCGTCTCTCTTTGGAGATGCTCTCGACTGGCTTGTATTGTCGGGTACGGTGGCGCGCTGCAGCCTAGTCGGGCAGATCGAAAGCCCTTTAGAGGCCTTCGTTAACCCTTCTGCTTTTAAAATCTATCAGGCGGATACAGGGCTGCTCGTCTCCAAGGCCGGTGCTCAACGCGCCGATATTCTTGCCGGCATCGGCGGCACATTCATGGGTGCACTTACCGAAAACTACGTCGCCCAACAGCTTTCAGCCATGGGCTATCCGCTGCATTATTGGGCGCGAGATAATCGTGCGGAAATCGACTTTGTAGTAGAGAAGCAGGGATGCTTGTCTGCGATTGAAGTCAAGGCGGGAGAGAACACAAGATCTCGAAGCCTGTCCTCACTTAAAAAGACCCATCCGGGCGTACGCCTTATCAGGCTATCGACTAAGCCCTTTGGAATGAATGATGGGCTTATGTCTGTTCCACTTTATGCGGCATTTTGTCTATAGGGATGATGCTGGTGTAATGCATGGGGCCCAGGGCGCAGCGTTTACTGCGCTCCGGGCCCCGCTGCTTAGTTAAACCATGACGGTTTGGTCGCCGTCGTCCTAGTCAAACAAACTCGGCATGTCGTTTTCCTTCATGAGGGCACCGGCAGAGGGCAGGCTCTGCGCGGTGAACTTCTCGGCCGAGACGCCGGCGCCAAGAATCTCCTCGGTCGTGCCGACAGTGGTGACCGAGCGGCCCTTCTTGGCCGTGAAAGCCTGGACGCCCTGCGTGTTGGTGGTCGTCTTGGTCTTGAGCAGCGACGTGTTGAAGTTCATCAGGCGGTAGTCGCTCGAGACCAGCGCGATGTCGCGATCTTCCTTGAGCACCTGGGCATACAGCAGCTTGCTGCCACCATAGATGGCGTTTTTGAGGCGCTTGCGGTTGGTCTTGGTAACGTATCCGGCAAGCGCGACACGCACCACGCGGCCGTTCTCAAAGACGAACAGCACGTCGGCCTTGTAGTCCTCGGGGTCGATGACCCAGATGACGTTCTCGTCGGGTTCCATCTCAAGATCGGTCGGCAGGTACGAGCCCAGCTGTGCCGACTTGGTGTCCTCAAACGCCGTGACCTTGCACTTGTACACCTGGCTCTTGTTGGTAAAGACCAGCAGCTCGTGGGTGTTGGAGGACGGGAACTCGATAAAGGGTTTGTCGCCGTCCTTGTACTTGAGCGTGGTCGCCTTCTTGAGCACGCGGTCCGTCATCTTCTTGAGGTAGCCATCGCGCGAGAGCATGATCGTAACCGGGTACTCCTCGACCTCGGGCTCCAAGCTTACCTCGATAACCTCATGGGGCTCGATCCTGCCCGTGCGGCGCGGCATCACGTACTTCTTGTTGACCGCGGCCAGCTCGTCGCTGATGACCTTCTTGATGTTCTCTTCGCTCGAAAGGATCTCCTCAAGCTCGGCAATCTCACCCTCGAGCTTGGCGATGTCCTTGGTGCGGTTGAGGATGTACTCCTCGTTGATGTTGCGGAGCTTGAGCTCGGCGACAAACTCGGCCTGGGTCTCGTCGATGTCGAAACCCTTCATAAGGTTGGGTACGACCTCGGCCTCGAGTTTGGTGCCGCGGATGATGGCGATCGCCTTGTCGATGTCGAGCAGGATCGCCTCAAGGCCGTGCAGCAGGTGCAGGCGCTCGGACTTTTTGCCCAGGTCAAAGTTAATGCGGCGACGCGTGGACTCAATACGCCACTTGACCCACTCGTGCAGAATCTGGCGCACGCCCATAACACGGGGATAGCCGTCGACGAGCACGTTGAAGTTGCACGAGAACGAATCCTGCAGCGTGGTCGAGCGATAGAGCTTGGCCATGAGCTTGTCGGGGTCGACACCGCGCTTAAGGTCGATGGCGATACGCAGACCCGAAAGGTCGGTTTCATCGCGGATGTCTGCGATCTCCTTGACCTTGCCCTCCTTGGAGAGCTTGACGATGCGCTCGATGATGACATCGGTCTTGGTGGTGTAGGGGATCTCGTAGACCTCGATGATGCGCTCTTCGGGAATCCAGCGCCAGCGGGAGCGAATCTGGAAGCTGCCCAGGCCGGTCTCGACGATCTTCTCCATCTCCTCGCGGCGGTAGATAATTTCGCCGCCGGTCGAGAAGTCGGGCATGGGCATGTACTCGAGCAGGTCGCAGTCGGGATCCTGCAGGTAGTGCATCGTGGCGGTGCAGACCTCGTTGAGGTTGAAACCGCAGATGTCGGACGCCATGGCGACGCCGATGCCCTTGTTGGCCGAGACGAGGATGTTGGGGAACGTGGTGGGCAGCAGGCGCGGCTCCTTCATGGCGCCGTCGTAGCTGTCGACGAAGTCGACCGGGTCCTTGTCGATGTCCTTGAAGATCTCGGCGCTGATGGGGGAGAGCTTGGCCTCGGTATAACGAGAGGCGGCGTAGCTCAGGTCGCCCGAATAGTACTTGCCAAAGTTGCCCTTCGACTCCACGAAGGGGGCAAGCAGCGCTTCGTTACCCGTCGCCAGGCGCACCATCGTCTCGTAGATCGCGGCGTCGCCGTGCGGGTTGAGCTTCATGGTCTGACCCACGATGTTGGCGCTCTTCTGGCGCTCGCCCTTGAGCAGACCCATCTTGTACATAGTGTAGAGCAGCTTGCGATGCGAGGGCTTAAAGCCATCAATCTCGGGGAATGCGCGCGAGACGTTGACGCTCATGGCGTAGGGCATGTAGTTGACCTCGAGCGTCTGCGTGATCGGCTGGTCGGTGACCTCGGAGTGCAGGCCGATGACGTTCTCGGCGTTGACCTGCTTTTTCTTTGGCTGGTTCTTCGTCTTCTTCTTTGCCACGATTTCCTCTTGAACTTCTTATAGGCCGTCGTTATCGATTTGCTGCTACTGCAGGTCCAGCTGGTCCAGGTATTCCTTGCCGTGCTCGGAGATATGGCGCTTGCGGCCCGCCTCGTCGTTGCCCAGCAAAAGGTTGAACATGGTTTCCATCTTGGTGACGTCCTCGGGCTCCACCTTGATCAGGCGGCGCGTCTCGGGATTCATAGTGGTGAGCCACATCATGTCCGGGTCGTTCTCACCAAGACCCTTGGAGCGGTTGATGGAGCACTTTTGGTCGCCGACTTCTTTGAGGATGCCGTTCTTCTCGAGCTCGGTGTAGGCAAAGTAGGTCTTCTCTTTGCAGTTGATCTCGTAGAGCGGCGACTCGGCGATATACACGTAGCCTTCGTCGATAAGCGTGGGCACCAGGCGATAGAGCATGGTGAGCACGAGCGTGCGGATGTGATAGCCGTCGACGTCGGCGTCTGTACAGATGATGACCTTGTTCCAGTTGAGGTTGTCCAGGTCGAAGGCACCGAGGTTCTTGATCCGCTTGTCCTTGATCTCCACGCCGCAGCCCAGCACGCGCATAAGGTCCATGATGATGTCGGACTTAAAGATGCGCGGATAATCCTCCTTTAGGCAGTTGAGGATTTTGCCTCGGACGGGCATAACGCCCTGGAACTCGGCATCGCGCGAGGTACGAATGGCGCCTGCTGCCGAGTCGCCCTCTACGATGTAGATCTCGCGGCGGCTCTTGTCCTTGGAGCGGCAGTCGATGAACTTCTGCACGCGGTTGGCCATGTCGGTCTTCTGCTGCAGGTTGGTTTTGATGCTCTGGCGCGTCTTTTCGGCGTTCTCGCGCGAACGCTTATTGATGAGCACCTGCTCCATGATCTTGTTGGCGGCATCTTTGTTCTCGATCAAGTAGGTCGAGAGGCGCTCCTTAAAGAATGCCGTCATGGCCTGCTGGATAAAGCGGTTATTGATGGCCTTTTTGGTCTGGTTCTCGTAGGACGTCTGGGTGGAGAAGCAGTTGGTCACCAGTACCAGGCAGTCCTGGACGTCTTGCCACTTAATGCCAGTCTCGTTTTTGTTGTACTTGCCCTGTTGCTTAATGTAGGCATCGATGGCGCTGGTCAGAGCGCTGCGGGCGGCCTTCTCGGGCGAGCCGCCGTTCTCGAGCCACGATGAGTTGTGGTAGTACTCCTGCATCGTAAGGGTGCGCGAGAAGCACATGCACGCGGTGATCTTTACGTTGTAATCGGGCAGGTCCTCGCGATCGCGACCGCGACGGTCGGCCTCGATAAAGAAGGGCTCGGTAAGGTAGTCGGCACCGACCTTCTCGAGCACGTAGTCCTCGATGCCCTTGGGGTAGCAAAAATCCTCTTCGGAAAACTCGCCGTCGTCGCCTTCGATGCGCAGACGGAAGGTCACGTTGGCGTTGACCACGGCCTGGCGGCGCATGGTCTCGCGATACCAGTCGTGGGGAATGCTGATCGAGGTAAAGACCTCAAGATCGGGGCGCCACTTGATGGTGGTGCCGGTGCGGTTCTCATCGCTGGGCTCAATCTCGAGCGCCTTCTTTTTGGTGCCGACGACCTTGCCCTTCTTAAAGTGCAGGGAGTACTTGTTGCCGTCGCGCCAGACGGTGACGTCCATGTACTCGGAAGCGTACTGGGTCGCGCACGAGCCCAGGCCGTTGGTGCCGAGCGAGAAGTCGTAGTCGCCGCCCTGGTTGTTGTTGTACTTGCCGCCGGCGTAGAGCTCGCAGAAGACGAGCTCCCAGTTAAAGCGCTTCTCGGAAGGGTTCCAGTCGAGCGGGCAGCCACGGCCATTGTCCTCTACCTGAATAGAGCCATCGCGAAAGGCGGTGAGGGTGATGAGCTTGCCGTAGCCCTGGCGCGCCTCGTCAACGGCGTTGGACAGGATCTCGAAGGCGGCATGCGCGCAACCGTCGAGTCCGTCCGAGCCAAAGATGACGGCGGGGCGCAGGCGTACGCGCTCCTCGTCCTTGAGCTGGCGGATACTGTCGTTACCATAGTTTGCGGTGTTTTTTGCCATACTCGCTCTCTCGGTGCTCCTTTGCTGCGTTTTAGTCATATAGATAGTCAAGGTAGCATAGCCCAGGCCTTGGGCGATTCCAACCAACACGAATTCCATCGAACAATCGTTCGGATTAACGGGTAAAACGTGTCGTGCGGATTGTTGTTCCGAATCGAACATTGGGACAAGCGTCTCGTTTTATGGGCCACGGGCGTGCGTGTGCGAGTCCCTTTGGCCCATAAGGAACGCTGGCGGGTCGTTATTTGGGCCGTGGGTCACTTCGCCGGCGTCGTGTTTCGTCATACGCTCATAGTGGAAGCCGATGCCACGGGGTCGACTTGGGACTCGGGCAACGGATGAGCTGCAAGCCGAAAGGAGCGGTGAGGATGATGAAGCCCATGACGAAGAAGCTGCTGTTAGGAATTCCCACCGTGACGCTTTCGGCCGTGCTGGCATGTACGGTGGCCGGCTGCGGCGGTAATGCGCCGAGTGGCTCGGGCGGGAGCGCACCTGTGCAGGAGAAGGCCGAGAAGCCCAAGGCCTATGAGTCGCAGACGGTCGAGGTGGCAGGCATTACCTATGAGTCGGTGGCTCACGGTACGTTCTATCGCGGTGATGCCAAGAAGCAGGACGGCTTTTACCTGCACATCAAGATTACCAACAACAACACAAAGAACAGGACGTTCAGTTCCTTTAACGTGCATGCTGCCCAGGGCGATCTTGAGGCAGGCGACCCGTTGTTTACTTCCGGCAAGGCGGCCGTGCTCGACTACGTTGCAAGTGAGGCTCCCGATGAGCTTCACGAGGGCATCGATCTTTCCAAGAGGCCAGATATCGGCCCGGGCGAGACCGTTGAGTACGTGTATTTCTGGGCGCCCAAGACGGCGTACTACGGGCCCATCACTGTCGAGTTCGTAGACGCTTACGCCCCCGCCAAGAATCATGAGGCCATGCACTTTGACACCACGGGATGCGAGACCAAGGAGTTCAAGGCGGCCGGCGGCGTGGCCGATTCTGGCGAGAAGGCAGATTTAACGGGCATCGACTGCGCATCGTACAGCATCGAGGCCGCCGATGGGTACACGCTGGATTCGTCCGACGAAGAGCACGAAAAGGCAAACTTCTTCCACGACGAGACTGGAGGACGCCTGAACATCAGCATCTTCCTACGCTCGCCGGAGGAAGAGGTTGCAAGCCTAGAGCAGGTCTACGAAGGTAAGGAGACAACAACCGACCAGGTCGAGTACAACGGCATAACGTGGCTGCGCTTTACCGGTCCCGACAACGGCCATACACTGTTTGCGACGGCTCCCGCAACGGGTGAAACCGTCCGCGTGTCGATTGGCTGGAAGATCGATTGGGACGCCGCCGTGCCCATGATGGAGGCGCTGAAGCTCAAGTAACGCCGCGATTCTTACGTCAGGCGACTCAGGGCTGGCTCCGAGTTATCGGGGCCAGTCCTTTTTGGTGCTCGATGAGCCGAGCCGGCGTCTCTCACAAAAATAACTAGGAGCTAGCGAGACTTATCCGAATTGACCTCATTGGCGGTGTCTTTTTCGAGCGCCGTGCGGCGGGCGCTGTAGGCGATGAGGCCCGCGCCTGCCGCGGCGAGTGCTGCAGCGGCTGCTGTAAGGGGAGCGTTGACATCGCCCGTGCCCGCAAGCGCGCCCGCTTTTCCGGAGCGCTTGTTATTGCCGTGGTTCTTGCCGCTGCCGGAGCTGCTTCCGCCGGAGCCGCCGCCCTCGTCAGTACCGCTGCCACTCGAGCCACCATCGCCGTCTGCTGTCATCGGGGCGTCGTGAAGTCCTGTCGTATCCGCGCTGTCGCATACGCCGACCTGCACTTCTGAGCGTTCGCATGCCGCGTCGGGCACATGAAGCTCGTGCAGAACGGCACTCAGCGCCGAGTTTGCGCCCGGTCGGATCTCCTCGAGCGTTACGGGATCGAGCGCCACCAGATTACGCGCCTTCGCATACAGCGTGACGCGTTTGCCCACTTCGTCGCTCCAACTCTCGGGGATGGCGAAGCTCATGCGGAACTGTGCCGTGCAACCCGGTGCCAGCACGGCGTTGCCGTTGTCGGCTACCAGCGGGTGCGTTGCAAAACGTGCGCCCAGCGTCTCGAGCGCGTACTTTACGTGTGTCATGTCGTTGGCCGAAGCGTCTTCGGCAAGCTCTGGATCGTAGATCGAAGCCATGCGTGCGTTCGCTCCGAATCCGATGGATGCGCTGGAGAACGGCTGGCTGGAGCCCTCTCGGTACAGATCGATTGTGCCGGCAGTCAGCAAAGTGTTGCCGTCGTTTCGCACCGTGACCATGAAGGATTCGCCTGCTGCTCCGGGCACCACCGCGCCCGAGGTAGCGACCGCGCCCGTCGGAGTGGCACACGCCACCAGAGGCACTTCGATGCCGTGCAGCTCTGCCTCGCTCTTCTCCGCGCTCACAATGTGCGTGGCGAGCGCGGAGAGCATGCCTCCCGACGTCAAAAATGTCGTTATCTGATCGACGGGATGGTCCAGCTCGCACATCACGAACGGCTCCGTGAACAGATCGCCTGCCAAGGTGCTGGCGAAGATGCGGAAGTGCTTGCCCATCACTGCTACCGGGTTGCCTTCTTCGTCGTAGGTTTGCCCCACCTTGCCATCGGTGTTCTCTACATAGAGCGCGCACCTGCCGTTGTTGCTTACGCTAAACGATGCCGGGCCACAGCCTGCGGCACCCACGGGCTGCGTTGCAAATGCCGATGCACCTCGCGTCCAAGTAATATGCTGCAGCTGCTCGTTGACGGTGGCCAAAAAGCCCGAATGTTGTGGCCACGGCACCGCATGGGGCACCGTGGCGTCTGGTGGCATAACGCCCCAGCCCGCAATGGACTGGCCGATCACGGCGTACGATGCGCAGCCGCAACCGTCTGCGGTCTCGTACGCAACGGGCACCACCATTTTGCCGTTGATATTCTCGGGCTCGCTCAGCTCGATACTCGACGGTGCCTGCGGAAAGCGAAGAACTTGGCGGAACGTCAGGCTGTCGCCCAAATCATCCGACCACAGGGTAAAGCATTCCAGCGCAACCTCGGCCTCGCTGCCGAGCGCCTTCTCTGCGGTGGTTCCGCGGCGGTGGAGGTAGGCACCCGACAGGCGTCCGTCGACCAGCGTCTTGCCTGCCGTGATGCGCGGGCACTGCAGGCAATGGTAGCCATCCTCTTGCAGGCGGCCGCGCGAGATGCTGCGCCATGACGTATGCGACACCACGCGGATCTCGTCATTACTTATGCGCAGGCGCACAACGGACAGTATGCCGGCTGTGCTTGCCGTATCGAAAAGGGTGTTGTCGCCGGCGGGGCGCTCGCCCGAGACCAGCAGCACGTAGGCGTCCTGGTTTCCTCTTCCGTCCGTATATTCCACCACGTCGAAGTCGTAATCGAATATGCCGTCGCGCTCCACGTCGCCCTCGCCAAACCCAAGGGGAAAGTCCACGGGCGTGGGAGCGGACCACGTGCCGTTTGCCTTTGTGTGCACCACCAGGCGCGAGCGGCCATTGTCGCCGTAGCGCACCGAGGCGATACGGAACAGGCATTCTACGCCGGCAATCATCGTTAGCTTCATGTGGGCTTCGCTGAGCACGCCGGAAAACAGCACGTTGTCGCTCGAGGGTTTTATGCCGCCACGCTCGTCCTCCGACACGCCGGCAGAATTGGCGTTCGGGTCCGCAACGGCGTTCGTTGACTGACCGATGTAGGTGTACTCATACATCGGCGCGGCGTTTTCGTCGTTTTCCATCAGTGCGTGGACGAAATGCTCAACCTGTCCCGTGTCGTCGCTTTCTGCATCCGCCTCGAGCTCAATGCGCGTGACCGCTTGATCCCAATCGCGCACGACAGGCGCGACGTTTATCGCGGCGGCTGCAACCTCGGCGCGTGCGAGCAGCTCGGAATTGGTGACGATGGTGGCCGACGCGATAAACTGCGGCACACCACCTGCCTCGGTGTTGCCGGGCGTGCCGAAGCAGGCATCCAGCGTGTAAGGCGTATCTCCACCCAATGCCAGCTCAGAGCGTTGGGGCACATACCGGTCGTCATTGTTCACCGACATATTCCACGAATCGATGAGTGTGGGCCACGACCCCGACCAAGCCTTGGTGGTCCACTTGAACATTACGAACTGGAGTATCACATCGACATCGACGTCTGCACCCACGCGCAGCCGCGGAAGCTGGTGTCCATCTGCCTTCTCGTACCCAATGAACAGCGTGAGGGATGCGGCACCGCGCACGGCAGACGAAGCGACGCCTGCAACGCCGGCTCCAAAGGTGACGGCAAGTCCGATCTGGATGGTGAACGAGCCCGACGTGTTGGAATAGTCGAGCGAAATGTTCTTGAAAAACGCCGCGCCGCTGCCGTGCGTGTGGGCACCCACAGCGAGCGCCAGCTTCGCCAGCACCCAAGGGTTGACGTTTAGGAAAAATGGCACCGGTCCTAGGGTAAACTGCTCGGTCCAATTGAGGTCAGTTCTTACCTGGAAGAGGGCCTTAATATTGCCGTATGCAGGGTCGTTGTTGTTACCCCAGGTTTTGCCCACCCAATCGTAGGCGAGCGAGCCGTACAGCTGTGTGGCGATATCCATCGTGAACAGCGGCGTGCAATGGTGGCGAAGGAGCTTGGTGTTTCTTGGATCGGTGCCCGAACCGGCACTCATACTCTTGTACTGATTCCACTTCCCCTCCATCTCGTCGAGGTAGCGGTTTGCCTGCTTGGCGCCCGACTCACGCGGCGATTTCTTCCAGTATTCCGGATCAGGGTTGCCCGAATCGTTCATATAGCTGGCTGGTTTGTATCCTCCGCCAAACAGTACGTACCCGGCAAACGAGAAATCGAACAGAATGGGGAACGAGGGCATCCAGCACGTGAACTTATTACCACCGATGCCGGGAAACGATGCGGGGAAATCAAACGGAGTGATCTCTTGGTCCATAGTGGTGGGGACGATAGTGGTCGATCCGGATTCCGCCTTTGCCGCCGGCGCGGTAACAACGGCCATGGGGGAGGAGAGCGTGTAGGTTTTGTCCTGGTAGTCGAGGACAAAGCGCAGCTTGCATCCTTCTTCCAGAAGGCTCGACGCTGCATCGAGGAACTTGTCTTCGAGTGTGAACGTCGCCAGATTATCCGCGCTCGATGCGCTGGCCTTGATCTGACCAATCTGCGTGACGGTTTCGGTTGAGCTGCCCGCAGCGGGCATCACTTTATTGATATGCAATGTTGCCTGCCCGCCCTGCGGCAGATGAGCCTGCACGGTAAATGCGTGCGTATCGGGCTGCTCGTTTGCCGTGTCGTCCTTCGGCAATGCCATGAACGTGGCTTCAGCGTACTGGATGTCCCATTCGTCGAATGTGAGCTGGCGGAAGTACGGCTCGCCGTCGGAAAGCGGACGCGTGGGCGCGGTTATGGCGGTGCCGCCCTGGATACGCGCAAGGGGAATCTCGACATCGCGGTAGCCCGCCATGCTAATGGAGATGCCGCCGTTAAAGTCGTACGCGTCAAGGAGCTTTGCCTCGTCTACGTAGCCTTCCGAAAGCGAGGCAATCTCAAAGATGGCGGTGCCTTCGTCATCGGTCGTGGCGGCGAGCTGCTTGCCTGCGGCGTAGCGCGACGTGAGCGTGACCTGCGCTCCCTTGATGGGCATATTCTTGTTGGCGACGTCGACCACGACCACACCAAACACGGTGCGCGAGAGAACGAGCACCCTGAAGGGGTCTTTTTCGTCGGCATAGGCCGCGGTGGGCGCGAACGGCAGCAGGAAGGCATTTTCGCTTCCCGGCACGCGAGGCAACATGATGCTCGCTAGTGAGGACGCTCCGGCAACAAGTAACGAACGGCGATCAAGCATCTTGGGCTCCCATCCCGCAAATATCGGTGGAAATAATCCAATTTTGCGAGAAGACGCTTCGTGGCGGTAGTGCCGTTCAAGGGTCAAAATGTCCAAATTGATCGAGCGAAGCGCCGGGTTCCGGAACGCGTTCGATGCGCTTGGCAGCCCGGTCGCTAACGCAACATGTGCGCGACCAGCTCGGCGCGTGTGCCGATGCCAAGCTTTGCGTATACGCCGGATAGGCGGTTTTTGACGGTGCCCGGCGATACTCCCATATGGCGTGCGATTTCAGCGTTGGTCCATCCGCGGCAGGCGAGCATGGCCATGGTGAACTCTGTGGTCGTTAAATCGTCGGCAACGTCCTCGCCCGAATCGGGGTTGTGGATGCGCCGCCAGCCGTAGCTGAAGCGGTACGTGATCTCGATGATGCGTGCGAAGTCGTCAGGGTATTGCGTTTTTAGGCATGCCTCGATGAGCCCCTGCAAAAGGCCGTGGTGCTCGCCAATGAGCTCGATAAGGCCGTCGGGGCGCGCAATGTCCCAAGCGGCTCCAAAATGCGCTTTTGCGGCGTCGATGTCCTTGAGGCTCATGCATGCCATGGAAGCTGCCAGGTGCAGGAACAGTTCCGAGATGGGATAGCTTCCCTGTTTCATAATTAGGGCGTTTTCCGCCATGCCCAGGCTGCGGCCGTATTCGCCGCGCAGATACAAGGCGTGCGCCATCACGTAGCTGGCGAACAGTCGCAGGCCTTCGGGTAGGTGCGCCGCAAGTGGATAAAACTCTTCGGCAGAATACGGGGAAGGCAAGTGCAGCAGGACGCTCGCGGCCGAGGCGAACAGGATATGCGTGGCGTGGACGGCGGGCGATTCCTCGTCGGCCGGCGTATCGAGGATGCCCGCAAGGCACCGGCGGGCGTCGGCGATACGGTTGAGCGACAGACTGGCGTATCCGCAGATAAAGCATGCGGAATAGCGCAGCGCGGGATCGGTGACGTCAAGATAGGGGTGCGCCGTCTTGGCGGCGAGTGCGGCCTGTCCGCGAAAGTACAGCGCTTCTGCCGTGGCGATGGCGCGTGAATCGGGGTCGGAAATGCCTGCAACCGCAGCGTCAATCTGCCCCGGCACAAAGGCGGTGCACATCAACGGCATGGGAACGCATGGGTAGCCATCGCAGTCCATCTTCCATCTCCCAACAGCTGGCAACACTAGCAGCAATTGTACTCTTGTTGCTCGGGACTGGAATTTGTGGGTATCGCCTACGATTGTGCCGAACGTATAAAGGAAGAGTCTATTGGCGATGCTCCCAAGGTGGCTACCGAAGTCTAGCTGACCTTGGGATATAGAAAAACTGCCGCCCCTGCAAAAAGCTCTGTCGCAGCGATGGGAAACGTATCTCGTTCTGCATATAATGAGGTCATATGACGGTGCGTCTGCATACGCGCGGCGCATTTCCATCGAACCGAGAAGGAGCTCTGCATGGATCCCAACAAGCGTCCCGACGACATGGTGCGTATCACCACTCCCGAACTTGCCCAGGTGTTCATCGATGAGCAGGTCGCTGCAATCCGCGAGCAGATCGGCGACAAGAAGGTCCTGCTGGCTCTTTCCGGCGGCGTCGACAGTTCGGTTGTCGCGGCCCTGCTCATCAAGGCCATCGGCAAGCAGCTCATTTGCGTGCATGTGAACCACGGCCTGATGCGCAAGGGTGAGAGCGAACAGGTCATCGACGTCTTCAAGAACCAGATGGACGCTAACCTGGTCTATGTGGACGCGACCGATCGCTTCCTGGATAAGCTCGTGGACGTCGAGGAGCCCGAGGCCAAGCGCAAGATCATCGGTGCCGAGTTTATCCGCGTGTTCGAGGAGGAGGCCCGCAAGGTTGGCGACGAGGTCAGTTTCCTCGCCCAGGGCACCATCTATCCCGACATTCTTGAGTCCCAAGACGGCGTGAAGGCTCACCACAACGTGGGCGGTCTGCCCGAGGATCTGCAGTTTGAGCTCTGCGAGCCCGTCAAACTGCTGTACAAGGACGAGGTCCGCGTCGTGGGTCGCGAGCTCGGCCTGCCCGAGAACATGGTCGAGCGCCAGCCGTTCCCCGGTCCCGGCCTGGGCGTCCGCTGCCTTGGTGCCATCACCCGCGACCGTCTTGAGGCGCTGCGCGAAGCCGACGCGATCGTGCGCGAGGAGATCGACAAGGCGGGTCTGACCATCTGGCAGTATTTTGCCGTCGTGCCCGACTTCCGCGCCACCGGCGTGCGCGAGGGCAAGCGCGCCTACGATTGGCCCTGTATCATCCGCTGCATCAACACCGTCGATGTCATGACCGCCGAGGTGCCTGAGCTCGACTGGGCGTTGCTCAAGCGCATTACCGCCCGCGTCACCGCCGAGGTTCCCGGCATCTGCCGCGTGTGCTACGACCTCACGCCGAAGCCCGTCGGCACGGTGGAGTGGGAGTAGGCTTCTACTCTTTTGGGCGAATTGCATTGACAGGGAGGGGGTCCCGCGCAAACGTGTGCGGGACCCCTTTCGTTTTACTGTTCGGTTAATGCTGCGGATCGTTTTGGAAGGCTTGCGAGCATAGTGGTCCCGTTCTCGGAACTTGCTTCGACCTCTACAGCGCCACCGTGAAGCGCTGCAATCTCCCAAACGAGCGCGAGTCCGAGTCCTGCGCCGCCGTATGCCCTGCTGCGGGATTTATCCAGGCGAAAGAACGGTTGGAAGATGCTCTCGTGGTACTGCTTGGGTATTCCCGGGCCCTGGTCCTCGACTCGCAGGAACACGCGGCTGTTGTTGTCGCAGATGGAGACGTTGACAGTCGAGCCGGGGCGGCTGTAACGGATGGCATTTTCGACCAGGTTAAACACCAGCCGATAGAGGAGCGTGTCGCTCCCGATTACTAAAGCGTCTCCAGCACAATTGAGGGCTATGCCCTTATTTTCGGCAAGTGGCGCAAGGTCGGTGAGGACCTCTTCGGACAAGGGACCAAGTTCAACATCGTCCTCGCAAGGAACGCTGCGGAGCTCACTCATCTCGAGCAACACCTTGGTCATCCGCGACATCCGCTCAGTTTGTTCTTGTAGCAGGCCGAGCAGCTCGGCTGTTTCGGGTTGCAAACCGGAGTGCTCGGAGATGAATAGTTCAATCTGTGCTTGCATAAGGGCGAGCGGGGTGCGAAGCTCGTGTGCGGCGTTGCCGGTAAACTGACGCTGTGCAGAGAACCCTTCGCCAAGACGAGCGATCATGTCGTTGAAAGAGGCGCTGCATCGTTGTAGCTCGGTGGGCACATCTTCATTGAGTCTGATTTCGCTTAGGTTGTCAGGCTGCACACGCTCAACCTGAGCTGCAAAAGCCCGTAGCGGTTTGAGTGCACGGCCGCTCACAAAGTATGCCAGCGCGCCGCCAAGGAGTGTGACTCCAGCCGTGATGTACCAGGCTGTCGTGCCAAAAGACTCCTGTGCGTCATTTACGACGATTGTGACCTTGTCATCGAGGGCCGCTTTCGTTGGGTCGAACGCCTGGAGCGAATCTTCGCCGGTTGCGTTAAAGGCCGAGATGTCGCTGCCGATGGCATCCATGTAGCGCATGCCCGTATAGCCGACCAAGCAGTTCGTCAGTACGCATGCCGCACACGTCAGCAGTGCCGTCATAATCGTTATGCGCCATTGCAGCGAAAGCCCTTTCATTCTCCATCCTCCATAACGTAGCCCTCTCCAATCCGATTGCGAATCGGGTCGTATCCCAAAGCGCTGCGTAGCTTTTTGCGGAGCGACGAGATATGAACGCGGGTTGCGTTGCTAAAGCTGTTGACGCTGCTGTCCCATACATGCTCGATAAGCTCTTCCTGGCTCACCGGCCGCCCCTGGTTAAGCATCAGGTATTCCAAGATGCCGGTCTCCTTGCGCGTGAGGGATAGGGTCTCGCCGCCCACGGAGGCGAGGCGCGCCTTGGTGTCAAAGCTCAACAATCCACAGGCTAGAACAACGTCGTTTTGCGTAAAGCGCCTGAGCGTGAGACTGCGTATGCGTGCCGCCAGCTCGTCAAGATGGAACGGCTTGGTGAGGTAGTCGTTGGCGCCCGCATCGAGCCCCGCTACCTTGTCGGAGACCTCGCCACGTGCCGAGAGCACAAGCACCTTGGTCTCACAATCAGTTGTCCTGAGTTGCCTGAGCACGGTCATGCCGTCGACATGGGGGAGATTGAGGTCGAGCACGACAAGATCAAAGGTCTCGACATCGAGCAGATCGAGGGCCTGCTGCCCGTCGTAGCAGCAGTCGACGCTATAGGCTAAGTTGCGCAGGCTGCGTGCGATCGCATCGCACAGCGCCCGCTCGTCCTCGACGACCAAGATGCGCATAACGTTCTCCTTGCATAGTCATTCGCGCTTAACACGGATTTTATAGTCGGTATGGTCCAATGGGTCGCGAAACGAAAGGAGTGGTCAGATTGTTCAAAGCGATTAAGCCTGTGGCGCAGGTGGCTTTGCTGATCGTTGGGGTAGCCATGGTTGGCTTTGGCATTATGCGCGGCGAGGCAGATGCCGTGCTGGCCAAGGCAATCAGGCTGTGCTTGGAGTGTATCGGAATTGGTTAAAAGAAAAAATACCGTATCGCATCTTTTGGCGAGATTTCGCGGATTGATTCAGGCGGCGGCAACGCTTGCGACCAATATTCACCTGCCTAACTTTGCCAAGGGAGGCATCTACCAGGGGGCGGGCAAAGCCGTCTGCGTGCCGGGGCTCAACTGCTACTCGTGTCCGGCGGCCTCGGGTGCGTGCCCCATCGGGTCGTTTCAGTCGGTGGTGGGCTCGTCTAAGTTCAGCTTTTCGTATTACGTCACCGGAACACTCATTCTGATCGGCGTGCTGCTGGGGCGTTTTGTATGCGGCTTTTTATGCCCGTTTGGATGGCTGCAAGAGCTTCTGCATAAGATTCCCGGCAAAAAGCTCTCGACGAAAAAGCTCAAGCCGCTCACGTACATCAAGTACGCCGTGCTGCTGTTTGCCGTGGTGCTGCTGCCCGTTCTGGTAGTCAACGATGTGGGCATGGGCGACCCGTTCTTTTGCAAGTACATCTGTCCGCAAGGCGTGCTCGAGGGCGCGATTCCGCTGTCCATCATGAATACGGGAATCCGTTCCGCGCTGGGAAAGCTCTTTACCTGGAAGCTCGCAATCCTCATTGTGGTTGCGGTGCTGAGCGTGCTGTTCTACCGCCCCTTCTGTAAATGGATTTGCCCCCTCGGTGCGTTTTATGCACTCATGAACAAGGTGTCTTTGCTGGGGATCCAGGTTGACCAGTGCAAATGCGTCTCGTGCGGCAAGTGCGCCAAGGTGTGTCAAATGGACGTGGACGTTACGCGTACGCCCAACCATGCCGAGTGCATTCGTTGCGGCAAATGCGTGGGCGCGTGCCCCGTCGATGCTATTAGCTTTCGCTATGGGCTGGGTGTGACGGGCGACAAACCCGCGCAGTCCACGCAAGCCTGCGAAAACAAATAGGTACCTATATAAGTTTCGATATAAACGGAGGAACCATGAAACTGTCAAAAATTGCGGCTCTGTTGATGCTGCCCGTGCTGGCGCTGACTCTCGCGGCGTGCTCTGCCCCCAAGGGCGACGCGAAGGGTGCTACGAGCGGCGATGCGCAGATTGCCGAGCTTGTGGCACAAAAGCCGTCGAGCGCCGAGGAGGCGGCCGAGCTGTACCAGCAGCTGCTGCAAAAGGAAAACGAGATCTTTGCGAGCGATAACGCCCTATGGGAAAAGGTGTTCCTTGCGGCCAACAAAGACACTCCCATGATTGAGGACGGCAAGAACTACGGTGACTTCTTGCTCGATACCATCGAGGGCGCCAAGGATCAGTTTGCGGCTGACGAGCTTAAGACGCTTAAGGCCGGCGCGCAGCAGGTCAAGGAGATCGAGGACAAGCTCATGGCGCTGGAGAAGGAGTTCCCCGGATGTGGCAGCACGCCCGGCGAGGGGGAGAGTGTTGATGCCTCGACCGCGGGCATGACCAACGGCGAGAGCGGGGAGACGAAGTTCCCCAGCTTTAAGGGCAAGGACTTGGACGGCAACGATGTAAACAGCGACGAGCTGTTCTCCAAGAACAAGGTCACCGTCATGAACTTCTGGTTTACCACCTGCAAGCCGTGCGTGGGAGAGCTGGGCGATCTGGAGAAGCTCAACAAGGAGCTTGCCGAGAAGGGCGGCCAGGTCGTGGGCGTTAATTCCTTTACGCTCGATGGCAACAAAGACGAGGTGGCCGATGCCAAGGACGTGCTTTCCAAGAAGGGCGTAACGTATAAGAACATCTGGTTTAAGTCGGACAGCGAGGCCGGAAAGTTCACCTCCAACCTGTACTCGTTCCCGACCACCTACGTGATCGACCAGAACGGTAACATTGTGGGAGAGCCGATCATGGGCGGCATCAACTCCGCTGAGCAGCGCGAGGCGCTCAACAAACTGATCGATCAGGCACTCGCGAAGAGCGAACAGTAAGTCCGTGGGACAGACAACTGAAGGGGAGTCGCTGGAAACAGCGACTCTTTTTTCTGCTTCGGGGTAGCATCATGGGTATACGTCGAAAGGGCACGCAGCTTTTCGTGCATTGCCTGAGCGGTGCGCGAAGCAACCAAGCTGTGAGTTTTCTTAAGCGTTCTGGGTATGGCAGTGTCAAGAATATCGGCGGCATAAGCGGCTACACGGGAAAGGTGGTGCGTTAGCTATGAAGGTGGTTATCGTTGGAGGCGTCGCGGGCGGCGCATCGGCGGCGGCACGTTTGCGCAGACTCGACGAGCAGGCCCAAATTGTCATCTTTGAGCGCACGGGTTTTGTATCGTATGCCAACTGTGGGCTTCCGTACTACATTGGCGGCGTGATAGAAGAAGAGAGCGCATTGACGCTGCAGTCTCCCAAGGGCTTTTGGGATCGCTTTCGCATTGCGGTCAAGACGAGTCACGAGGTGTTTGCCATCCATCCCGATTCGCATACGGTCGAGGTTCGCAATATGCTGACGGGCGAGGAATTTGTCGAGACGTATGACAAGCTCATCCTGTCGCCGGGTGCAAAGCCGATTCGCCCTGCGTTGCCGGGCATCGACTCGGATAAAATCTTTAGCCTACGCACCGTTGAGGACACGCTGCGTATTCACAGCTATGTTCGAGAGCGGCGACCGAGCAGTGCCGTCGTGATCGGCGGCGGCTTCATTGGCGTCGAGACGGCGGAGAATCTGTGCGAGCTGGGGCTCCAGGTGACCCTTCTGCAGCGTCCCGTCCAGCTTATGAACAACCTGGATTACGACATGGCGACCCTTTTGCATACCGAGGTGCGTGAGCACGGTATCGATCTGCGCCTCAAGGCCGATGTGACAGGTTTTGAGGAAGTTGATGGCCGCGTTGTCACCCATGTTGCGGGCGATGACCCTATCGGAGCCGATATGGTGCTGCTTGCCATTGGCGTGGCACCTGAGAGCCATCTGGCGCAAGAGGCGGGGCTCAAACTGGGCATCAAGGGGGCTATTGTGGTCAACGACCGCATGGAGACCTCTGCTGCCGACGTGTATGCCGTGGGCGATGCCGTGCAGGTCACGCATCAGGTGACCGGCGAGGACGCGGTCATTTCGCTCGCCGGCCCCGCCAACAAGCAGGGGCGTGTCGTCGCCGATGTCATAGCCGGCATGGACAGCTGCTACCTCGGATCGTTGGGCTCATCGGTTATCAAGGTATTCGACTTGACGGCGGCAAGCACGGGACTATCCGAAAAGGCGGCACACGCGGCGGGAGTTGACTGCGACAGCGTGGTCCTGTCGCCCGGTTCGCATGCGGGTTATTATCCGGGTGCAACGCCCATGACCATGAAGGTTGTCTTCGAGAAGCAGGGATTGCGCCTGCTGGGTGCGCAAATCGTGGGCATCGATGGTGTGGACAAGCGTATCGACGTTCTGGCGACTGCCATCCAGGCAGGCATGCGCGGCGATAGGCTTAAGGATTTGGACCTAGCATACGCGCCGCCGTATTCATCGGCGAAGGATCCCGTCAATATGGCGGGCTTTATGATCGAGAACCTCAATCGCGGCATACTGGCGCAGTGGCATTGGGAGGATGAGCCCAACTTGCCACGCGATGGCAGCGTGCAGCTGCTCGATGTTCGTACGGAAGGGGAGTATGAGCGCGGGCATATCGATGGTTTCGTAAACATTCCCGTCGATGATCTGCGCAATCGCCTGGGCGAGCTCGACCGGGCCAAGCCGGTCTACGTGATTTGCCAGAGCGGCATTCGCAGCTACATTGCTTGCCGCATTTTGGCGCAGCATGGCTTTGAGTGCTTTAACTTCTCGGGCGGCTATCGCTTCTTTGCAGCCGTGACTGAGGCTCGCCGCGGCAGCGCTAACGTTATGCCGTGCGGGTTCGAAAAGTAGCGCGCATTGGAATGTGACAAAGTGACAGCCTCTTTGTCGCATCGGGGATGTTATATGCGGGATGGTGCGCCATGCGGCGTGCTGTCCCGTTCGTTTTTTGGCGCGGTTCGTTACATTCCTCACTGGTATCGGCCAAAAATGAGGATAGAGTAGGACAAACGCGCCGAACGTGAACGGCGGGGGAGCGGGCGAGCGCGCCCGCGCGAGAGAGGTTGCCGTCCATGCTGGATCTCAGAGTTATTTGCAAAAGGTACGTTACGCAGTCGTTTACGCAGGTAGCGCTCGACAGCGTAAGCCTGTCTTTTCGCGATAACGAGTTCGTAGCCGTTCTGGGTCCCTCGGGTTCGGGTAAAACTACGATGCTCAACGTCATCGGTGGACTCGACCATTTCGATTCGGGCGATCTGCTGATCGACGGCATCTCGACCAAGGACTTCAACGACCGCGATTGGGATGCCTATCGCAATAATCGCATCGGCTTTGTGTTCCAGAGCTATAACCTCATTCCGCATCAGAGCATTTTGGAAAACGTGGAGTTGGCGCTTACGCTCACGGGCGTGGGGCATGCCGAGCGCCGCCAACGTGCGCGCAAGGCGCTCGAGGCAGTCGGTCTGGGCGAGCACGTTGACAAGCGCCCGAGCCAGCTTTCGGGCGGGCAGATGCAGCGCGTGGCCATTGCCCGCGCCCTGATCAATGACCCCGAGATTGTGCTGGCTGACGAGCCGACCGGCGCCTTGGACTCAACGACATCCGTACAGGTCATGGATTTGCTCAAGGATGTTGCGCGCGATCGTTTGGTCATCATGGTCACGCACAATCCCGAGTTGGCATACAGGTACGCCACGCGTATCGTCACCCTGGCGGACGGCAAGATCACCGACGATTCCGACCCCTTTGATGCTGCCGAGGCCGCGCGTCGCGAGGCCAAGCCCACGCGCAAAACCTCGATGAGCTTTGTGACAGCGCTGGGGCTTTCGGCGCGAAACCTTTTGACCAAGAAGGGCCGTACGGCTATGACGGCCTTTGCTGGTTCGATCGGCATTATCGGCATTGCGGCGATTCTGGCGCTCTCCAACGGCGTAAACGGCTACATCAAAAAGGTCGAGGAGGATACGCTCTCGAGCTACCCGCTCACCATTTCCAAACAAGATTATGACCTGTCGTCCATGATGGGCGGGCATGGAGCTACGGATGAGGAGGCGTCCGAGGACAAGGACGCGTCCGACGGCGCCACCGGCGGCAAGGCTCAGGGGACCGATAAGATCCCTGTGGTCACGGCCGTAAAGGATATGTTCGCAAGCGTTAAGTCCAACGACATGACGAGCTTTAAGGCATGGCTCGATGCCGGTGGCGACGGCATCGATAAAGAGGTCAACGCCATTCAGTACGGCTACGGTGTATCGCCGGTTGTCTATCGTGCCGGCAAGGGCGATGAGAAGCCTGTCCGGCTGGTGCCCAACGCTATGACTGAGGCCATGAGCGGAGGTGCGAGCTCGGCGGCAACGGTGAGCATGGAATCCATGGGAACGTCGGTCTTCAACGAGATGATTGACGACCAGAGCCTGCTCGACAGCCAGTACGATGTTGTTGCCGGCCATTGGCCTACGTCAGCCAACGAGGCCGTGATGGTGCTTTCGAGCCGCGGAACGGTGGGCGACTACACGCTCTACAGCATCGGTGCGCTGGATATCGATGAACTCAACGACCTGGTTAACAGCGCCATGACGGCCGACGGCAAGGTCGAGGCGCCCAAGACCGGCGCCGACTTTACCTACGACGATGCACTGTCCACGACGTTTAAGGTGCTGTCGCCGGCAGATGCCTATCGCAAAAACGAAGAGACCGGCATGTGGACTGACATGGCTGGCGATGCCGACTATATGGCGGCCAAGGTTGCCGACGGTATTGACGTGCGCATTGTGGGCGTGGTGCGACCCAACGAGACGGCCAACGCGAGCGCATTATCCCCGGGCATTGCCTATACGCATGCGCTGACTCGCCAGCTTATGCAGCGTGCTGCCGATTCGCAGATTGTGCAGGAACAGCTTACCCACCCCGAGACGGATGTCTTTACGGGTAAAACCTTCGACGAGCTGCAGGGCGAGGCCAAGCAAGGCGTGGATTTGGGCAGTATGTTCAGCGTAGACGAGGCGGCACTGAAGAGCGCGTTCTCACTCGATACGTCTGCGCTCTCGGGCGCGGCAGGTGGCATGGACCTTTCTGGTCTCGATTTGTCCGGGTTGGACATTGACCTTTCGGGTGTTGGGCGAGACATCGATTTCAGCGACATCATGGCCAAAGCGCCGGCTCCAGATTTCTTGGGTATCTTCGATGGGTTGGAGCTTGCGCCCGAGCAGATGCGGCAAGTGGGGGTGCTCGCCAACCAGCTGTTTGAGGGCTTTCTGCGGTCTGATCAGTTTAAGGTGCTGTCGCCCGAAGATCTTAAGGACGCGTCAAAGCTTGCTGCCGCATTCTCAGCGTACCTTGAGAATGATGCCGCCGCCCAGCAATGCTTGGCTCAGCTTAAGGCGCTCGGCGGCGATGCCTTGGCCGAGCGTCTGCAGCAGGTGATGGGCGACTATGTGCAAAAGCAGCTGGCTCCGTATTTGCAGCAGTCTATGGATCAGGTGATGAAGGCGGTCAGCGAGCAGATTGCGACGACGGTATCAACCCAGCTCAAGGCGGGTGCGGCAGGGCTCATGGGCCAAATGGCGACGCAGATGTCTTCGAGTTTTGCCAACCTGGCGAGCGCCATGCGCGTGGATGCGGGCGCCTTTGCTCGTGCCATCCACTTCAACATGGACGCCGAGGACCTGAGCTCGCTCATGATGAGCTATGCCAAGGCGTCGAAGCTCACCTACGACAACAATCTGACCACGTTGGGCTATGCGGACGAGGCGGACCCCATTTCGGTCAAGATTTTCCCGCGCGACTTTGAGGCCAAGGAGCGCGTGCTCGATTACATCGATGCGTACAACAAGCAGGTCAAAGCTGCTGGCCACGATGAGCAGGCAATCTCGTATACCGACTACATGGGCATCATCATGGGCTCGGTGACCGACATCGTGAATACTATCAGCTTGGTGCTCATCGCATTCGTGAGTATCAGTTTGGTGGTGAGCTCCATCATGATCGGCATCATCACCTACATCAGCGTGCTGGAGCGCAAAAAGGAGATTGGCATCCTGCGCGCGATCGGCGCGTCAAAGCGCAACGTGGCCAACGTATTCAATGCCGAGACCTTTATCGAAGGCCTCATCGCTGGCGTCTTTGCTATTGTCGTCGTGGTGGCCGTGAGCTTTCCGGTTAATGCCTGGGCGCTTGCGGCCAAGCAGGTGCCCAACCTGATGAGCCTGCCCGTTCAAGACGCGCTGATGCTCATTGTAATTTCGGTGCTGCTGACGGTCGTTGCCGGCCTGCTGCCGGCTCGCAGCGCATCCAAGAAAGACCCTGTGGAAGCCCTACGCTCCGAATAATGTGACAAAGGGACAGTCCCTTTGTCACATTGGGTGGCTAGCTCGTTTTGCCCATCAACGTGATACGGATGCTTGGATGGGTGTACTCGTCAAATTCATCCTCGGGATCCGTGTCAAACGAATAGTACGTTTTGATGGGGTTGCCACTCGTCCTGATGGAGATTCTCTCGTAGAGCGAACCGTTCAAAAAAGCCTGCCTAAACTCTTCGGGGAGCTTTTGCGGTGCTAGGAGCTCGGGACTCACGGTCTTGACGTCTACGGTTTGGACGACAGAGGAAAGTTCGTCCAAGTCGAGCTCGATGCGGGCGAGGTTGTCCTCAAGGCTCGCGTCGGGGTCGATCTCTGCTATGTAACTCACTTCCTTGAGCGTTCCCTTGTTGTCGAAATCCAGGTACGTATAGGTCTTCTGGGTATCGGAGTCGCCGTCGTGAAGGTAGCCGCGGACGTGATAGCCGTAATCTTGATATCGCTCGTAAGGGTCATCGGCGGATACGTACTCGCATGCGGGCTCTAGCGTCTTGCGGGCGATGGCGATCTGCTCGGCCGCGGCCGCGGCGTTCTGTTGCATCTCGATGTTTCCCTGCGCCAGCTGCGGGATATAGGCACCGCACACGATTGCGAGGGGCAGTGCCACAAGCGCGACGATCCACTTTTTTGCACGGGGGATAGGCACGCCACAGGCCTCTGCCATGGCCTTTGCGTTGGCAAAGCTTTCGGCAAGCACGTCTGCCGCGGTGGCGACGGCGCCTACGGCAGCGGCGACTTCTGCCGCACCGCCCAGGTTGCGTGCGGTCTCATTGTCGCTGTTCTTGAGCAGACGCGCGGCGGCCTGCGTGCCAACAACGCCTGCAATTTGTGCCGAGCGGTCTTTTTCGCTCTGCTCGACGGCGAGCCGGTGCTGCATTTCCCTCCACTGCTTGCCGCGCATGCCAAAGCGCGGCGCGAGCGCGCAATAGCAGAAGATGATGAGCTCGACGGCGGTGAGCGCCAAGGCGGTCATCATGCCCGTCTCCTGGAAGCTTTCATGATGGAAGACGATATCGTCAATCATTTCGAAGGGAATGATCAAAAAAGGCAGCACAAACGCCATGGCAAGCGCCGCGCCGGCAACCTTGGGACAGATGCAGTATCGCTGGATGCGCTTGCGTTCTTGTTCGGAAAGTGTAGCCATAGCTGCTCCTTGGTGTCGTGGCGGTCGTTGCGGCGCATGGGGTGCGGGGCGCATCAGTTTGAGCTAGCGCTGGATAAGAACATAGAGCAAGATGCTCATCGCGATGAGCAAGAAGCCCGCGATGTTAAACATCAGTGTGGCAAAGTTGCCCACGATGGGGCGTTCGACATAGCTTTTGTCTGGGTTGCTGGGGTTGTAGTACACGGTCATTTGGCTACCGAGGGGCCAAAGCTGCTCCGCGAGGGTGCCTAGGCGGGCGATGGGGCCTGTCTGCACGTGCAGCCAGCCCTTGGCGTCTTCGTAGGCGGTGGCTTGCGTGCGGATGGGGAGTCCCGACAAGCTTTTGGTCTTTATGCCACGGAATTGTTTTTTCGCGCGGTATTGCGTGCCGTCGACGGTGTATTCCAAAACGGGATTCATTCTGCCTTCACCCATAAAGCGATGGTCGATGACCGTCCCCATGGTCACGGCGGTACAGGCCTTGGCTTTCTTGCGGGCGGCGGCCTTCATGAGCATGCTCGCTCCGATAAACAGGATGCCGATGCCTCCAACCGAGATGAGCGCGAGCAGAGATATCTGCGAGGTGGTCACGGCGTTCTCCTTTGGCACGATACCGTCATATGTGACCCAGTATAGAGAATCCCGCCATCGATGAGCTATTGCGGGGGGGGGGGGGTCAATTCTGAATGTGACAAATGGACTGTTCCTTTGTCACATCGGGGACTGCGGAATCGAGGTCTAATACTTTTCCCGAGAAGTGAACGAGTGAAAACGGACTCCCGAAGCATCGACACTTTTGGCGTGCAATTTCCTGCGGTTTTGCCAGTCAAATCCTGCGGTTTTGACGCCTAAAAATGTCAATGCTTCGGGGGTCCAAATACAGCCGTTCACTTCTCGGGAAAAGTATTAGACCTCGAAATATGGGCGGCGTTCGCGAACGGCAACTAGCTTGCGTCCGGTAGCCGGCACTTGGGGCAAAGGGACTGCCCTTTTGCCCCTTCACCATTGCATCGTATCTGGTGTGGAAAAAATATCGCCTGCGTTCTCGCGCCTGCGAAGAGTTCCTGAACCGCTTGAATGGGATGTGACAAAGGGACAGTCCCTTTGTCACATTGATTTGAGAATGGATGTTGATGTATTTATCGCTGGCTCCTATGGAGGGGATTACCGGGCATGTGTTCCGTCGCGTGCATGCGGAGTGCTTCGGCGCGCTCGATTGTTATTACACGCCGTTTTTGCCGCCGCCGCGGGTGGGCAATCGCTTTGGCGGCAAGGCGTTTAAAGAGGTCGATCCTGCCAACAACCAGGGACTTAACGTGGTGCCCCAGCTGATGTCCAAGAATGCGGACGAGTTTGTGTGGGCGGCGCAGGTGCTTGCCGATATGGGTTACCGCGAGGTCAACCTCAACCTTGGCTGCCCTTCGGGTACGGTGGTCGCGAAGGGCAAGGGTTCGGGCTTTCTGCGCAATTTGGATGAGCTCGAGGTGTTCTTGAGCGACGTGTGCGAACGCTCGCCCTTGCCGGTGTCGGTCAAGACCAGACTGGGGCTCGAATGCGATGACGAGTACGAGCGCGTGCTCGACCTCTATTGCCGAATGCCGCTGGCGGAGTTGATCGTGCATCCGCGCGTGCAAAAGGACCGTTATACGGGCTCACCGCGCAAAGAGTTTTACGGCGAGACGCTGGAACGGGCGCCGTTCCCCGTGGCCTATAACGGCGACATCTTTGATCTTGAGGACATGGATGCACTGGTGGAGGCCTATCCCGGAACACGCCACGTCATGTTGGGGCGCGGCTTGCTTGCGAACCCAGCGCTCGCTCGCATGGTCAAGGGCGGCCCTGCTGCCGCGGCTGCTGAGCTGCAGCGCTTCCACGACACACTGTTTGCGGCCTATGCGGACGAGATTGGCGGCAATGCGGTCTTTCGCATGAAAGAGTGGTGGTTCTACGCTAAATGCGCCTTCGCCGATCCCGCGACCGTTCACAAGCTCGTACGCAAGACCAAAAAGGTCGATGAATACCGCGCCGCTGTTGAGCGCGTCTTTCGTGAACAGCCGCTTGCGCCCATCGCCCGCTTTTGTGGCTAAATGATCCCTTGGGGACGGAGAAGAACGGATCGCCTGTGCCGGGCCCATGCAAAAAGCTGTACGCCAGCATCCAAAGATGTCGAAAAATGTCGACTTTGGATGCTGGTGTACATGTTTGGGTCGTATGGGCTTGGACGTCGGGGCGAGCCGACTGCAATTGCGTACTAGAGCAGGTTCTTCTGTACCCACGCGATGATGTCGCCCGATTCGTAGAGTGGTTTGCCGTCGATGAACAGGCAGGGAACCTGGCGTTTTCCGCCGATGGCGATGAGTGCCTGCTCGGCTTCGGTATCGGTCGAGATGTTGCGCTCGGGGATGGTCACGCCGTTATCGGCCAGGAAACGCTTGACCTTTATGCAATACGGGCAGCCGGTCATAACGTAGAGCGCGAGCTCGTGATAAGTAGCCATAGGTCTCCAATCGGTTGAGGTTTCGATTGAAATACCCAAAGCCGCCGCGGTCTATGCGCGAATCAACGACGACTCGATGGCCTGAACCAAAAACGCCGTGGCCCCGGTGCCGCAGGGCTTGTCGTAGTAGTCAACAAAGCGCTGGTCGGCAAGGTAGCCGTGTGCGAGCCCCAGGTATGCTTCGTCTTGAGGCTTACGCCCCCAGTTGAGGCTAATCCAACGACGATGCATCGCAACAATTTTTTGGGCCTCGATGCTCTTTGGGTCGCCGTCGTCCATGGCAATCGAGAGCTGGCCCAAAATCGCGCGCTCGAGTTCTTTCATGTCGTTCCAGGTTTCGGGGTCCATGTCCAGCAACGCCTCGTTTGCCGCATCGATTGCCCTGTCGCCGTAGCGCGCCCGGGCCTCGGCGCCGTAGCGCTCCTCGTTTTCCTGCACGGTGCGCCAACGCTCCAGTTGCGGCAACACGGCACCCATGAGCGAGACGGCTTCGTCGAGCGACATGCCGGTGCTTTGTGCCAGCCGCGGGGCACAATCCTCGATCATTGCTTCCATGGTGGTGTCGTAGGTGTACTTGCCGCGGTCGTAGCACCACTTGCAGTAATGGTCGGTCGTGGCACCCGTCGCATCGGTGCCGCAGTCGTCGGGTGTGAGCACCATGCCGCAGCTCTGGCAATAGTGCTCGGGCATTTCGAGCAGGTGGGACAGCGGTTCTCCGGTTACGGCGGCAATGAGCTTCATCATGTCGATGCCCGGGGTGACTTCGCCGCGCTCCCAGCGGCTGACGGCTTGGCGCGTGACATAGAGCTTGGCGGCAAGCTGCTCTTGGGTAAGGTTGTTGGCGCGACGGACGGCGATGAGTTTTTCTGCAAAGGCCATAACGGCTCCTTTCTGCTGCTTGTTGGCTTAAGCATACGCGGCGGCCGACGCCCTTCCAAGCAACCGTTGGTTGCAAAAGGGGCGGTCGCGGTGAGGGATTACGCGCATCGCGCATGCCCTCATGCCGTACAATGACCGGCATGGAACCTATTGCACACATACATACCGACCTGCCGCAAAAGTTCGGCATCCCGCGCAACAGCTTTTTGGCGCCCCATCTTGAGGGACGCATCGTCTTTGAGCCGGAATTTGCCTCCAGCGCGGCAGTTGAGGGTCTGGACTCCTTCTCTCACCTGTGGCTGCTCTGGCGCTTTGAAAACGGAACACCCGGCGGCGCGGCCGAAGACATCGCCGCCGATGCCAAGACACAGGATAGGTCCGGCACCAACGCCAAGTGGTCGAAGACCGTGCGTCCGCCGCGCTTGGGTGGAGCCGAGCGCGTGGGCGTATTTGCCACGCGCAGCCCGTTTCGACCTAATCCCATTGGGCTTACCTGCGTCAAACTCGATCATGTCGGGCTTACCGACGATGGCCCCATCATCCATGTGCTAGGGGCCGATCTGCGTGACGGCACGCCCATCTACGACATTAAGCCCTACATTCCGTTTGCGGACTGCCACTCGGATGCGACCGGCGGCTGGATTGAGGATGCGCCGTGGCAAGAGCTCGACGTTGACTTCCCGCAAGCGCTGCAGGAGATGGTCCCGCCCACGAAGCTCCCCGGGTTGGTCGAGGTCCTTCGCCAAGATCCGCGCCGCGCGGGTAGCAAGCACGAGCCAAACCGCATTTACCACTTGGCTTACGCTGGGCTCGACATATCCTTTACGGTTGACGGAACCAGGCTGACGGTAACCGCCGTCGACGACGCGCAGGACTAACCGGCCATTTGTCCGCATTCCCATAGTGGTGCCGCGAGCATGGCTGCGATATTCAGTGGCTGCTCGACGAGGGGGCGCGTGTGGGCGTGGGCTATCAGGACGGCCGTCCGTTCCACGGGCCCTGCCACATTCGCGTGAATCTGGCGCTGCCGCTTTCGCGTGTAAGGGAGGCGTGCGACCGCCTGGACCGCTACGTTTTTAATGCACGGTAAGTGAGCGCTGCATGCGGGGCCGTCTGCCAGATTGGCTGGAAGGCCCCGTATGGTAAAGCATCTGTAACCATTGAGCGCAAGCGCGGTTTTGTCTGCTAATATCTTTGCTCTTGAGTCTGTAAACAGGAACGTCTGGAGCTCGATGAAAAGACCTCGTCGCTCGGCCGCCATATCGTTGTTTGTTGCGCTTGCAGTGGTGAGTGCCTTTGTCGTGGCGATAGCTGGCTGTTCCGGGTCGAATGACGGGGCCGCGGCGTCTGCATCAGAAGGCGCGGCCGCCTCGCAGGTCAAAGACGACAACCTTAAGACGCTCAACGTCGGCAGCGACCTCTATCCGCCGTTTGTGTATAGCGACGAGTACGGCAATATCGTTGGCCTGGATGTCGAGATTTTGACCGAGGCTTTGGTCCGCATTGGTTACAAGCCAAAATACCAGCTGATCGACTGGGAAAAGAAGAAAGAACTGCTGGCGAGCGGCGAGCTCGACTGCGTCATGGGCAGCTTTAGTATGACGGGTCGCGAAAACGAATATCGCTGGGCCGGCCCGTACCTTGCGAGCCGCCAGGTGGTCGCGGTCGATCCCGAGAGCGATATCTACACGCTTGCCGATCTTGAGGGTAAGGTCGTGGCGGTCCAGTCCACCACCAAGCCCGAGTCGATTCTGCTCAATCGTACCAGTGAAAACGTTCCGCAGATCAAGGAGCTCTACAGCTTTTCGGACCGCTCGTACCTGAACCCGGCGCTCGTCGAGGGCCTGGTCGATGCCATCGCCGCGCATGAGTCCTCGCTGCTCACCTACGAAAAAGACTATGGTGTGACGTATCGCATTCTGTCTGAGCCGCTGCTGGAGGTTGGGTTGGGCACCGCTTTCGATCTCAACGACACACGCGGCATTGACGTTAAGCTCACCCATGCCTATCAAGAAATGCTTGCCGATGGCACCATGGAACGCCTGGTGTCAAAGTACTATGATGACCCTACGCCGTTTTTGAATGTGGAGGGCCTGTCATGATTGATGCGTCCGACCACACCGCTCAGGAGCGGGGCGATCGTTCGGCACGGGAATGGCTCATCGTCGTCCTGTTGGGGATAGCGCTCTCGATTGTTGCCGGCATGACGAGCTACGCCTACACGACAGCTCAGGCCGAACAGCGCTTTGCCGACGTTGTCGATTACGTGGCGACACAGAGCCTTTCCTACGATGCGTTCAACAGCGCCTATGCGACCAAAAACCTGATTCGCGTTATGGAGATCGCCGGAGAGGCGGCGCGCGATATGGAGCGCGACGGCTCGGTGGATAACGCTACGTTGGAGCAATATGCTGACCAGTTTAATGTGACAGCGCTGATCGTAACGGATGCATCGGGCAACTTGGTGTCCGAGTCCTCGAAGGATGACGTGGGCTACGAGTCGCTCGCTGCGAATCTCAAAGAGGCGCCTGTGCTGGAGGTGGCAGCCCATCCGCTTAAGTCCTATACCGCTCGCATTACGCTTGCGGACGATTCGGTCGCAGACATTGGCTGCGTGGCCCGGCGGGACGGTGAGGGCATCGTTGTCGCGGTGAGGCACCAGAGCGCCAAGGCGGTCGCGAGCAATACGCTCAAGTTGCAGAGCTTGCTCGATGGTTATGAGACCATCGATAGCGGCAATATCGTGATCGAAAACGACGGTAAGGTCGTTGCGACCAACGCTGTTGAGCCCGCCGTGTCAGGCGTGTTCGATTTGCCTGCGACGGATGCCATCGTTGTCAACGGCATTAAGGAGCGTTGCCTGGCTGGTAAGGTCAGATTGGTTAACGACAGCGGTGAGTGGTATCTGGGCACATTTGGTAAAGCGCGCGATTTTTACGTGTACACCTATGCTCCCGCGCAGCGTTACTTTGAGGTTGTTGCCGCTGTTGTTGCCAGTGTGTTGGCACTCTACGGCGGTGTTATAGCCACTGTTGTGTTGGTGCGCCGCCGCGCCGAGAGCCAACGCTTTGCCGACCTGTTGCTGCAGGAGCGCGACTATGGCGACAAACTGGCAAAAGCGGCGCGCGAAGCTTCGTCTGCCAACTCTGCAAAGACGGAGTTCCTGCGTCGCATGAGTCACGACCTGCGCACGCCCATCAACGGCATTCGCGGTATGGTCGAGGTGGGCAATGCCAACGCGGACGACTTGCAAAAGCAGACTGAGTGCCGCTCAAAGATCTGGACGGCGTCGGGACTGTTGCTCGACCTTGCGAACGAGGCACTCGATATGAGCCGCTTGGAGAGCGGGCAGGTCGACCTGAATCTCGTGCCTACAGATATGGTGGCCCTCAACCGTGAGGTGTGCGATATTCTGGAGCGCCAAGCCGAGGAGCGCCTGGTGACAATTATCTGCGACCAACGGACTCTTGATCATCCCTATGCCCGGGTGAGCGTGACGCACCTCAAGCGTCTGTTGCTCAATATTGCCGGTAATGCCGTCAAGTACAACCGCCAGGGCGGCTATGTTCGCCTGACATACCGCGAGGTGGAGCCGGTGGACGGTGCCCCCGTCTATGAATACACGATCGCCGATAACGGCATTGGCATGAGCGAGGAGTTTCAACAGCACCTCTACGAGCCGTTCAGCCGCGAGGAACAACAGGTGGAAGGCGCTTCATCGGGAACTGGCCTGGGCGCGTCTATTGCCAAACAGTTGGTCGAGCTTATGGGCGGAACCATGAGCTTTACGAGCGCCTTGGGGCGGGGGACGACGTTTACCATTTGCCTGCCGTTTGAGAAGTGCAAGAGTTCCGAGATTCCCCAGGCAGTTCGCGTGGATGCAGGCGACAGCGACGTGCTCCAGGGCCTGCGTGTTTTGCTCGTAGAGGATAACGACCTGAATGCCGAGATCGCACAGTTTACGCTCGACCGCGCCGGTGCCGTCGTGACACATGTCAAAGATGGCGAGTCTGCCGTCGAGACGTTTGCCGCGAGTGCGCCGCACGAGTACGACGTGGTATTGATGGACATCATGATGCCCGGCATCGATGGCCTTGAGGCCACGCGTCAGATTCGAGCGCTCGATCGCGAGGACGCCGCGACCACGCCGATTATCGCCGTGAGCGCCAATGCCTTTGCCGACGACCGTAGGCTTTCGCGCGAGGCGGGCATGAACGCGCATCTGAGCAAACCCGTGAGTTCTCAGGATCTCGTTGAGGCGCTTGCGCACATAGCCGCCGACGCTTCATAAACAAATGGCTCGGTTCCAATACTGGTTGGAACCGAGCCATTTTGCTATTTGCAGGACCTATTTTTGGGCTTACTTTTCATGGATCTGCTTGCCGCAAAGATGCTCAATCGAAATCTCGTAGAGTTGGACGCCCTTGATGTCTTTGGCGATTTCCTCCTCGACTTCTTCGGCAGAAGGGTAGTACTTAAGCGCTAACTGGCGGACTTTGTCCTCGATAAACGAAGGCGTCTCGTTTACCAGGCGGCAACGGCCAAAGACCACGGTGCTCATAACGTAGGGAGCCCAGTCGTCGTCCTTGTACCACTCGTTGCCGTACACGGTAAAGCAGACTTTATCGTCACGCTTGAGCGAATCGACCTTGTGGCCAGCCTTGGCGCCATGGAAATAAATCTTGTCGTGCTTGGGGTCAAAGAAGTAGTTGACGGGAATGGCGTATGGGTAGCCATCATCGCCGTTAACGGCAAAGACGCCGCGCTTGCAGGTGGCCAGCAGCTCGCGCGCCTCCTCGTCGGTGATGGCACGTTTCTTTCGGCGTAAGGGTCTAAACATCGTCGGCTTCCTTTCTAACTGTGCATGGTGGGTGGGCACAAACTATAGCGAAACAGTTCCGTTTTTCTTGATGCGGGCGAGGATGTTTTTGAGCTTGTTAAAGTCGAGCGGTTTGGGCAGATGGGCGTTCATGCCGGCATCGTGTGCCGCCTTGGCGTCCTCGGCAAAGGCATTGGCGGTGAGCGCGATGATGGGGATGTCGGCTGCATCGGCCTTCTCGCTCAGACGAATCGCGCGAGTTGCCTCGTAGCCATCCATACCCGGCATCATGATGTCCATCAGGATCGCATCGAAGCTGCCGGCGGGACGACTAGTGTATAGTTCGACCGCTTCTTTGCCGTCGGCGGCGCGAGTTACGACGATGCCTTCGCTTTCGAGCAGGGCCTGGGCAATTTCGGCATTGAGCTCGTTGTCTTCGGCCAAAAGAACGTTCATGCCGGCAAGCGAGCAGCTGATCGCCTGCTCGTCCGCACCTTCTCTTGCCTGAGGGTTCTTGTCGATATCGAGCGGAATCTGGACGTTGAACGTACTTCCCACGCCGACCTCGCTCGAAATCTCAATCGTGCCGCCCATCATGTCTATGAGCGATTTGACGATCGGCATGCCCATGCCAGTTCCCTGAAATTTACTGCGGGCATCGTTGCCCTCTTGGGCAAACGGTTCGTAGATGTGCTTAAGAAACTCGGGCGACATGCCGATGCCGGTGTCCGAGACGCTAAAGCAAAAGAGCACCTGGCTATCATCGATCGGTTTAATCTGCGATGCAAAAGCGACAGTCCCGCCATCTTTGTTGTACTTGATGCTGTTGTCGAGCAGGTTGATGATAATCTGACGTACATGAGTGGGGCTTCCCATTACATGTGGATTGCAGAGGGGATGTGCTCTTTGATCCTGCATCGTAATATTGCGATCGGAAGCGCGGAGCTTGCACAGAACAATTGCATCGTTGCAGAGATCTTCGAGGTTAAATGAGACATGCTCAAGCGTTAGCTTACCATTTTCAATCCTGCCCATTTCTAGAATGTCGTTGATGAGTGAGAGCAGATGGTTGGCGGCGATTCGCGCCTTAGCTCGGTTTTTACGGGCGGCATCGACATCGTCTTCGTGCAATTCTTCAATTTCGATGAGCCCCAGAATGCCGTTGAGCGGCGTGCGGATGTCATGGCTCATGCGGGCGAGAAAGGCCGTTGTGGCCGCATTGGCGGCGAGTGCCTTGTTTTGCTCTACTCTGGCTCGCTGCAGGGCCCAGGTTAGAACCGCTACCCCAGTCAACAGTACACCGACGATGATGACGACAATCGAGCTACGATGACGATATATAAACCTGAACGCGTCTGATTCCTGTGCGCTATACGACGTAGAGGAATAATTGCTCGCAGAAAGCGATTCTCCGGCGTTGATGATGCCCTTGTTGACGATACTCAATAATTCGGGATTTCCGCGTCGCATAAGGCAAGAAAGTTCGGCCGTGCGTGAGAGTTCCTGTATCTCGTAGTCTCTGATATCGTAGCTATCTCGGATGGTTTCCAGCCGTGCGTTGGGAACAACGATGCAGCTTGATCTTCCGTCCTTAAGGGCAGAAAGCATGTCGTCTGCAGACGGATACTCGGTTACATTTGCATTTGGAAACATAGTTTTTAATTCGCTGCGGTTGACGATGGAAAACCCTGTGCAACAGATATTGCGGAGATCCTTGTTGAGATCGCTGGTGGCGTGGATGGCGGTAAGAGAGATCGTTCCCATCGAAATCGATTGAACGGTTCCCATTTGCTCGGCAAGCCAGTAGTCGCGAAATGCCGGTAGGGCGATGTCGATATTTCCCTTTGAGAGCGCTTCCGTCATTTGCTGGTTGCTTGAAAAAGCGAGCGTGTGTACGGTAATGCCAAATTTGTCGTGGAGCGTCGTAACGAGTGAGACGAGTGACCCTTCCATTTCTCCGTTTGCATCTTGGTTGCAGAAGGGGAGATTGTTGTTGAGATAACCAAGTGTAAGCGTGTTGTTATTGGCCTTGAGCCACGACCGTTCGGAGTTGGTAAGTGATGCGGATCCGCTATTTTGCGCCGAGTAGTTGGATTTGACTTCGTCGTTGTAGCGCGGGTTGGTGCGGTTGATTGCCGCCATGGCCGAGTTGATGTCGTTCATCAGATCGGGGCGGCTTTTGGGGACGGCAAAATAGTAGTCGCTCGAGCCTACGTAGAACATGGGCGACGCATCGGGCGACGAAATGGTGTCGTTCATGATGACGGCGTCGACCTCGCCGTCTGAAAGTGCCTCAAAGAGGGCGCCGCCGGTGTCGATTTCTTTATAGGTACAGGTGACGCCTTCGTTGGCGAGCCACTGCTGGCCGACGAAGGTTTGCATAACGCCAGAGTTGCAGCCGATGGTGAGGCCTTGGAGTGCCTGGGGGTCACCCTTGGCCAGATCGTCGCGATCGGGCTTGGCGTAGATGTAGTAGCGCTCGGTGCCCTCGGGGTTTGAGGAAAAGAGTAACTTTTGCTCGCGTTCTACTGAATGCGAGATGTTGGGCATGAGGTCGATTTCGCCCTTCTCGAGCATGTCCATGAGCTCGGTGAAGGTGCCGGACACGTATTCGTACTGCCAGCCAGGGGTGTAGTACGAGAGGGTCTGGAGGTACTCGTAGCCCCATCCCGAGAGGCGCTCGCCCGGTGTGCCTTCCTGGAACCCCTCGTTGTTGACAAGCCAGCCGACGCGGACCGTCTTGACCTGCTGGTCGGAGTCGGCGGCAAAGGCCGGGGTGGGCATGACGGCGCTCAGTAGTGTGAGCGCAGCAAGCGCGACGGCTAGGGTGCGATATAGAGCTAAGCGAAGGACGGCGGAAGGTTTCACAGACAATCCTATCGAGTTGAGATAATACCGCATAAGGATACCAGCTCAGCCACCCTAACACCCGGCAGATGGGTAGTCATTGGGGACGTTCTTAAACGACTAGTCGCTGGGGACACTCTTTGCCGGAGTTGGCACTTAGGGACGTTCCCAATCTGTTTGACACAAAAGGAACGTCCCCAAGTGCCGGATGTGCGACAATACCGAGCAACGTGATGGGGCGTCTGGGAAAAGGGGTCGCGATGAACAAGTTGAGGACGCTTGCCGACGTGTTGCGCCAGGCTGGCTTTGCGCGCATCACCGGCCTGTTCCTTATCTTCTACCTGCTGTGCTCGACGGCCGTCTGGCTGTCCGACCCTGCGACCCTTACGTTTGGCGATGGCCTCTGGTTTAGCTTTGAGACCGTATCGACGATCGGCTTTGGCGATATCCCGGCCGAAACGCCGGTTGCCCGCGCTATCACCGTCGTTTTGAGCGTCATCAGCATCTTCTACATCGCCATGCTCACGGGCGTGGCGGTGAACTACTGCAATACGCTCATCAAGATGCGCCAAAAGGACACCATGGCGCGCTTCATGGACGATCTTGAGCACCTGGAAGAGCTCGATCGCGATGAGCTCGCCGACCTGTCGCGCCGCGTGCGCGAATATCGCCGACGCCAACGCTAGGGCGGGCGCCGCGCGTCACGATGAGGGGGACAAAAATATGAATATTACGGTATACCTGGGCGCCAGCGTCGGTAACGACCCGGCGTTTCTGCCTGCGGTGCGGCAGCTCGGCACATGGATTGGCTCCAACGGCCACGCGCTGGTATACGGCGGGTCCAAGTCGGGACTGATGGGCGCGCTCGCCGATAGCGTGCTCGATGCCGGTGGGCACGTGACCGGCGTGGAGCCAAGCTTTTTTATCGAGGCCGAGTTTCAGCACGATGGTATCGATGACCTGATCGTGACGGGCGACATGGCCGAGCGTAAGGCCAAGATGATCGAGCTCGGCGATGCGTTCGTCGCCTTTCCGGGCGGCACGGGCACACTCGAGGAGATCGCCGAGGTCATGTCGGCTGTATCGTTGGGGCATCTGAGCACGCCGTGCATTCTGTACAACCTGAACGGTTACTACAACGACCTCAAGGCGCTGCTCGAGCACATGATTGATAAGGGGCTTTCGAGCCCGAGGCGCCAGCAAGGCATTTACTTTGCCGAGGACCTGCACGAGATCGCATCGATTATCGGCAGCTAAGCCGTAGGCCTATCGCACGTGCGGCGCCCAACGGTGCCGTTTGAGGCGTAGATGGCTGGCCCGTCCGCGCTGTGCCCGTCCTACAATAAAACGTATCTTTGTCGATTTAGACCACGGGAGGTCCCGATGGACAACCTTGCAAAACCCAAAAACCGTGCGCTGTTTTTAGTTAGCGTAGCCGTGACCGGTGCGTTTGCAGGCGCCGCGGTCTGGCTGTTTTTCTTTGCGATGGAGCACGGTATCGACTATCTATGGACCGAGATCCCGCATATGCTGGGCGTCGCTTCGCCCGAGCTCGCGAGCGGTCCGTTCGGTTTTTTGCCGTATCCGTTTTTCGTCTGCCTGCTGGGCGGCCTGCTGATCGGTCTGTACGAAAAGCTTACGGGCACCAAGACCGATGACCTCAACCAAGTGATGGTCAAGGTAAAGCGCGACGGCCGCTACCCGTACGACAACTTGGGCAAGCTTTCGCTTGCGGCATTGCTGCCACTGCTATTTGGCGGAAGCATTGGACCGGAGGCCGGCCTGACCGGCGTCATTGCGGGTCTGTGCAGCTGGGTCGGCGACCGCATGCGTCGCTTTGGCGCCGAGTTTAGGCAGCTCACGCTGCTGGGTACCCAAGCTGCCCTGACGGCGCTCTTCACCGCGCCCGTGTTTGGCTTTGTGGCGCCGCTCGCCGGTAGCGCCGACGGCCAGGGCGCTAATGACGATGAGTCCGCGTCCGATGAGATCACGATCAAGCTTCCCAAGGCGCAAAAGACCGTGGTCTACGGCATTGCGATTGCCGGCGGTCTGGGTACCTACCTGCTGCTCGGCCAGCTTATGGGCGGCGGCATGGGCATGCCCAGGTTCGAGTCCGCTCAGGTGGGCAACCTGGAACTTGTCTGGCTCATTCCGCTGGCGTTGGTCGGCACCGTATGCGGCTGGCTGTACTTTGTCTCTGAGCATGCAAGCGAGGCACTGTCCCATGCCATAGGGGAGCGCCCTGTCGTCAAGGCCATGCTGGCCGGTTTGGCGCTCGCCATCTGCGGTACGGTTCTGCCCTACACCATGTTTGCCGGCGAGACACAGGCCGATGTGCTCATGGAGACCTATATGGCCATTCCCGCCGGCGTGCTTATCGCGACCGGTCTTGTCAAGGCCATGTTGACGCCTGCCCTCATCAACCTGGGCTGGCGCGGCGGTCACTTCTTCCCGGTTATCTTTTCGGGCGTGAGCCTGGGCTACGGCTTCGCCATCCTTACCGGCGCCAATCCGGTCTTTTGCGTCGCCGTCTGCACGGCATCGACGATGGGTGCGGTCATGCGTCAGCCGGTCATGGTCGTGGGCCTGCTGCTCATGTGTTTCCCGCTCAAGGGTATCGTCTGCATGATTATCGCCGCCGTCATTGCGGCAGGCATTCCGCTGCCCAAGCTGCTACGCAAGTAGCACGGTGGCGCACGCCGGGGACATGCCGTTTGCCACGGATTTGCGGGGAGGGGGCGATCACTCCCTTCGTGGATCGAGACTCGCATGCTTACAAATCGCGTACTCGATAAACCTTGGTGCTGACGGCGCAGCTCAGTGCACATAGCACGAGGGCCAGCGCGGCAATTCCTGCGCACAGACAGCCGAGGACGGCAGGATCGGGGTTCGCCCCGGCAATCGACATAAGCCAGTTGCTGATGGGGTTGGAGGAGCTCAGTGCGGCCATGGCAAGGCATCCGAGCAGGGCAAACAGGCCGACGGAAAGGCGCAGCGCCTCCATGTGTCCAAAGCGAAAGAACAGCGGCTGCGCCAGAAATACCATCATGAGTGAGATGAGCATCGAGGCTGCTGAGGCGATTGCGATCTCAAAGACCGTCTGTCCCGCCGAAGGAATGCCCACGCTGCTGAAGAGCGGGATGGCGATGATACTCAAAAGCGTAGCTGCACATGCCATGACGGCGGAGAAGGCAATAACGCTCAGGTAGCGTGCGCAGATGATCTCTTTGCGCGAGAAGGGCAGCGTCGCCCGATAACGCTCCCAGCCATTTTGATTGTCGAAGCCGGCCAGCGAACTCATGACCGTGATGGGCGACATGGCGCTGACCGCGCAGGCGCCGGCGCTCATACCGGAATCGCCATCCGATGCGTTGGCGAGGGTCAACACGACGAAGATGAACAGGCCGACGCCCGCAATGCTCGGGATGAGCGTGCGAACGATGGCGAGCTCGGACATAAAGGCGCGTTTCATTTCGAAGCCCCTTTCAGCATGAGGCGCAGATAGTCATCAATGGTTGCCCGATCGCAGGGAATCTCGGGAAAGGCCTCGAGCGTATCGCGACGGTTGGGCACGAGCACGTCCACGCTGTAGGCGTGGTGGGCGGCGCGGGCGCCTTCGACGCAAGCCGTAAGCTCGGCGGCCTGTGCTTGGGTACAGTGGGCGATGCCGGCGCGGTCGGTAATGTCCTCGCGCGGCAGGTCAAACACAATCGAGCCGTTATCGATACAGATGACGCGGTCGGCGGCACGATCGAGGTCGGACGTAATGTGGCTCGAGAGCAGCACGCTGCGCTGGCCGTCGGCGACAAAGGCAAGCAGCTCATCAAGCAGTTCCTCGCGTGCCATGGGATCGAGGCCCGCGGTGGCTTCGTCCAAAACGAGCAGCTTGGCATTGTGGCTGAGCGCACAGGCAAGCTGCAGTTTCATGCCCATGCCGCGGGAGAGGTCCTTGACCTTTGTCCTGGGATCGAGGCCAAATCGGTTGATGAATCCGGCGAACGTTTTGCGGTCCCACGTGGGGTACGCAGGGCCTACGAGCGCCTCGATTTGGCCCACCTTGAGCGTGGAGGGGAAGGGGCACGTGTCCAGGACAAGACCGACGCGGGAGCGCAGGTGGCGTTGCGATTCATCGGGCGCCTCGGCGCCACAGCGCTGCCCAAACAGGCGCACCTCGCCGGCATCGAGTTTGATAAGCCCGAGCGCGGCTCGAATCGTCGTTGTTTTGCCAGCACCGTTGGCACCAACAAAGCCAACGATCTGGCCAGGCTCCACGGCAAGCGTGACGTCGCGCAGCGAAAAGCGATCGCTCACATGGCGCGACGCACCTTTGATTTCTAGCAAATATTGCATGGTATAGCCTTTCTTGCAGATGGCTACTGCATGGTTTCGGGGGCCACCAGGTCGAGCATTTCGTGCAGTTTGTCGCGCGTGACGCCCAGGGTTTCGGCTTGGCTCGCCGCTTTCGCAAGCAGCTCTTCGATATGGCAGAGCTGGTTTTCGCGCAAGAGCTTCTGGTTGCCCTCGGCGACAAAGCAGCCCTTGCCCTGCACGGTGCAGATAAACCCGAGTTGCTCCATGTCGGCGTAGGCGCGCTTGGTGGTGATGACGCTCACACCCAGGTCGCTCGCGAGTGCACGGATGCTGGGGAGTTTGGCTCCCGCAGCGAGTGTGCCCGAAAGGATCTGAGCTTTGACCTGCGAGGATATCTGCTCGTAGATGGGCTTGTCGCTCGAATTGGATAGGATAATGTCCACAGCGGCTCCTTAGCTGTTGTGCTACACGTGTATATAACCGGTAAGCACAGTATATATACACTATGCACAGTTACGCAAGAGACAAATTCGGATTGGGCCGGCTACCCAGGCCCCAACTGATGAATTTGTCCTGATAGGTGCCCTATGGCGGGATTTCGCGGCTACAATGGTGCGGTTACAACGACGTAATGCACTCAATGCAAGAAAGGATCCGCATGGCAAGCCTGTCGGATGAAATCTCGTCGCGCCGCACATTCGCGATCATCAGCCACCCGGACGCCGGTAAGACCACGCTTACCGAGAAGCTGCTGCTCTATACCGGCAGCATCCAGACTGCCGGCTCGGTCAAGGGCAAGAGCTCGGCCAAGCATGCCGTTTCGGACTGGATGGACATCGAGAAAGAGCGCGGTATTTCCGTTACCTCCTCGGTGCTGCAGTTCACCTACAACGGCGCCTGCGTCAACATCCTCGATACCCCCGGCCACCAGGACTTCTCGGAGGATACCTACCGTACCCTTATGGCTGCCGACGCCGCGGTCATGGTCATCGACGGCGCCAAGGGCGTCGAGGCCCAGACCAAGAAGCTCTTTAAGGTCTGCACACTGCGTCACATTCCCATCTTCACCTTTGTGAACAAGCTCGACCACGAGGCCCGCGACCCCTTTGAGCTCATGGAAGAGATCGAGAATGTTCTGGGGATCAATACGTATCCCATGAACTGGCCGATCGGCAGCGGGCGCAACTTCCGCGGCGTGTTCGATCGTCAGACCCGTCGCGTCATTGCCTTTGAGGGCGACGGCCACGCCAACGCCACCAAGAAGGTCGCCGAGGTCGAGGCCGAGCTGGGCGATCCGGCCATGGACGAGCTTATTGGCGAGGAGAACCACAAGAACCTGATGGACGACATCGAGCTGCTCGATGGCGCCGGTGACGAGCTCGACCTGGATGCCGTGGCCTGCGGCAAGCTGAGCCCGGCGTTCTTTGGCTCGGCACTCACCAACTTTGGTGTGGAGCCCTTCCTTAAAGAGTTCCTGCGTCTGGCCCCGACGCCGCGCGCCTATACCGATACACTCACCAGCGAGCCGGTCGCGCCCGCCGAGAACGACTTTAGCGGCTTCGTGTTTAAGATCCAGGCCAACATGGACAAGAACCACCGCGACCGCATTGCCTTTGTGCGCATTTGCTCGGGCAAGTTCGAGCGCGGCATGGATGCCTTCCATGTGCAGGGTAACCGCAAGCTCAAGCTGGCGACGGGCACCTCGATGATGGCCGACGACCGCGCCATCGTGGACGAGGCGTACGCGGGCGATATCGTGGGCCTGTTCGACCCGGGCATCTTTAGCATCGGCGACACCGTGTGCTCCGGCAAGCGCCACGTGCAGTATCCGCAGATCCCGACGTTTGCCCCCGAGATGTTCGCCCGCATCACGCAGGTCGACACGCTCAAGCGCAAGCAGTTCGTAAAGGGCATGGAGGAACTTGCCCAGGAGGGTGCCATCCAGATCTTCCGTGAGCTGGGTGCCGGCATGGAGAGCGTCATCGTGGGCGTGGTCGGCGTGCTGCAGTTTGAGGTACTCGAGCGCCGTCTTAAGGCCGAGTACCGTGTTGAGGTCCGTCGCCAACCGCTGCCCTATACGGACATCCGCTGGATCCAGAACGACCCCGATACCATCGATATCCCGGCCCTTTCGCTCACGCGCGACACCCTGCGCGTCGAGGACATGCGCGGCGGCAAGCTGCTGCTGTTCACGAGCCCGTGGAACGTGGACTGGGCAACCGACCACAACCCCGACCTTATCCTGTCGGAGTTTGGCAACGTAGCGTTTTAGCGCATCGGCGCGGTGGACCTGCGGGGCTGCCGCGCCGGTTGCTTGCCTGATGCCGTGTGAGCGGCTATCATACCCACCGTCGTCTCAAGACCGGGGCGTCCGAGCAGTTCGGGTCCGATATCCTGCTCGTTAAACCTAAAACCAAAGGAGTACACAATGATCAAGAAGGTCATGGAGGACTATAAGGTCCTGTTGCGGAGCATTCCCGCGGCAACGGTTTCGCTGTTTTTCGTGAGCGTCATCATGATGAACCTGCTGGCCAACAAAGAGCTCATCAGCCTGCCGTATCTGGCACTCGATTGCGGCTTTGTGGTGAGCTGGGTTTCGTTTTTGTGCCAGGACATGATCTGCAAGCGCTTTGGCGCCAAGGCATCCATCAAAATCTCTATCCTCGCGCTGCTGGTCAACCTGGCTGTGAGCCTGTGCTTTTGGGCATGCTCGCTCACGCCCGGCATGTGGGGCGCCTACTACGACACGGGTATGATCGAGGTCAACACCGCCCTTAACGCCACCATCGGCGGCACCTGGTACGTGGTGCTGGGCTCTTCGCTGGCAATGCTCGTTTCTGCCGTGGTTAACTCCACGCTCAACCAGTCGCTCGGCCGTATGCTCAAAAAGAATAACTTTGCGAGCTTCGCCTTCCGCTCCTATGTGTCCACGGGTGTTGGCCAGTTTATCGACAACCTGGTCTTTGCCATTGTGGTGAGCCATACGTTCTTTGGTTGGACCTGGGTGCAGGTCCTTATGTGCTCGCTGACCGGCGCTGTTGCCGAGCTGCTGTGCGAGGTCTTCCTGAGCCCCGTGGGCTACAAGGTCGTGCGTGGCTGGGAGCGCGAGAATGTGGGCGCCGAGTACCTCGAGCGTCACGCAACCGCCTAAGGAGCAAGTATGCGGGTTTTGATCACGGGCGCTTCGGGCGGTATCGGAGCCGCGTGCGTGCAGCGCTTTTTGGACGAGGGCCACGAAGTCGTGGGCTTTGATCTGCTGCCGGCGGCGATCGAACACGAGCGCTACCGCCATCTGATCGTTGATGTCCGCGAGCCGGACTCGTTTCCAGTTAACCTTGAACCCCAGGTAATCGTAAACGTCGCCGGTACGCAGGATTCGGCCGACGACATTGCCGCCAACCTGTGCGGCACCATCAACGTGACCGAGCGCTACGCCTTTGTGGGGGAGGGGCTTGCCGCCAAGCCGGCGCCGGCCATTACATCCGTGGTCAATGTGGGGTCGGCGAGCGGGCATACGGGATCGGAGTTTCCCGCCTATGCCGCCAGCAAGGGCGGCGTTATCGCCTACACCAAGAACCTTGCAAACCGCCTGGCGCCGCAGGCCATCGCCAACAGCGTGGACCCGGGCGGCGTTATCACGCCGCTCAACCGTTGCGTGATGGAAGACGAACACCTGTGGAACCAGATTATGGAGCTCACGCCGCTTAAACGCTGGGCCACCGCCCAAGAGATCGCCGAGTGGATCTACTTTGTGGGCGTGACCAACCGGTTTATGACCGGGCAGAGCCTGCTGATCGATGGCGGCGAGGCCGGCCGCACCCAGTTTATCTGGCCCGAGTAACAAAACGCGCCCGATGGCAAGCCGTCGGGCGCGTTTTTGATGTATCGATTTTTAGCCGAGGCAAGTCCAGTTGACGGGGGTCGAGCCGTGCTGCTCGAGTAGCTGATTGGCTGCCGAGAAGGGACGCGACCCCATAAAGGCGGGGAGTTCTGCCGTGGCGCGGTTGGCCGAAAGCGGCGAGGGGTGCGTGGAGGCCAGGCAGAACTTGTCGGTTGCCTTGCCCGCGCCAGTTGCGACGAGCTTACCTTCGACCATCTGCTGGGCAAAGCGGCCCCATGCCAAAAAGACTACCGGTTGGGGTAGCTGACAGCAGCGTTCGATAATATAGTCGGTGAGCGTGCTCCAGCCCAGCTTGGCGTGCGAATTGGCGGCATGCTCGCGCACGGTGAGCGTAGTGTTGAGGAGCAGGACGCCCTGTTGTGCCCATGGGGTCAGGTCTCCCGTGGCGGGGATGGGGCAGCCCAGATCGGCGCTGAGTTCCTTATAGATGTTGCGCAGGCTCGGCGGCAGTTTGGTTTGCGTCGCGGGGACCGAGAACGAAAGCCCCATGGCCTGGTTGGGTCCGTGATAGGGGTCTTGACCCAAGATGACAACTTTGGCTTGGTCTGCCGGCGTGTAGGCGAGGGCATTGAGGATGTCGTCTTGTGCCGGGTAGATAGTCTGCTCGGCACGTAAAAGGGCGATGCGCTCGAGCAGCTGGTTCGTCGTGTCACGTACCGGCTGCGGCGCATCGCCCAACCAAGTTGCTATGTTGCGGTCGCGGGTTGCGGTGTCCATGGGGCTCCTTTATGGCAGATGCTCTGTTGGCATCTATTGTAAAGGCGCACCGGTTGCCTTTATGCCACGGCTGTATGAAGAGTGGGGTCTACGAGACGCGCTCGGGCGCTCCTGCCATGCGAGCGTGTTCATGTGCGCGAAGACGAGGAAGCTCGACGGTTGCCACCATGACACCGGTGAGGATGAGGGCGGCGCCAAAGAAGGCGATGGGGCTCAGGACCTCGCCGACCAGGAAGAACGAGAAGACGGCGGAGCAGACCGGCTCGAGCGAGAAGGCAAAGCCGGTGGTCTCGGCGGGCACGTGGGGCTGCGCGAGCGTTTGGGTGATAAAGCCGTAGGCAGAGCAGATGAGCGCGAGTGCGACGACGACCACGACCTCGCCCGGCGTGCCGGGAAGCGTGAAACCGCCAAAGGCAAATGCGGCGATGCCCGAGAACAGGCCGCCAAAGCCCAGCTGCCAAACGCCCAGAGCCAGCGGGTCGACATCTTCGACAAAGCGCTTCGCCACAATGATATGGCCGGCATAGACAAAAGCGGAGAGCAGCATGATGATCGCGCCGGGATTCAGGCTGGTAAAGTCGGCACCCGAGAGCAGCAGCATACCGCAGGTGACGATGGCGGTGCCGATGAGTACCTTGCGCTCGGGGGCGCGACGCAGCAGGGCGGCGTTGGCAAACGGCACGATCACGACCGTCAGGCTCTGCAAAAAGCCGGCGGTGGAGGCGGAGGTAAGGCTGGAGCCCAAGCACATGCAGGTGAGCTCGGTTGCCATGATGGCGCCGATGATGGCGGCGCGAACCATCAGGTCGCGGTTGATGCGGAAAGCGCGCTTGTGGAAGAGCAACAGGCAGGCCGCAAAGGCGATGATGCAGCGCAGCGCAACGATGCTCGTGGCGTTCATGCTGTCCATGCCGATCTTCATGAGGGGATACGAAAAGCCCCATGCGACGGGAACGGAAAACGAGAGCGCGATTGCTTTTTTGCGATCCATGGGACTCCTTTTGTTACAGAACGGTTTCGCAAAAAGGATTCTGCTCCCAGATTTAGATGTAGTAAAGCGAATGTATCTTCAGTATGATTAAGTAATACTAATGTAGGCGGGAAAAGCGCTGGCAAAACGTTTTACGGCTACGTCGATGTGGAGGTACGATGGCATCGCGGTATCAGATTGTTTGTATGGTGGTCGATCGCGGCAGTCTTAAGGGTGCAGCCGATGAGCTGGGCTATACGCAAAGCGCGGTGAGCCAGGCCGTCAAAGCGCTCGAGCGCGAGCTGGGTACCACGCTTATCGAGCGCGGCAAGCAGGGCGTTTCGCTTACGCGCGACGGCAAGCAGTACCTGCCGTATCTGCGCCAGATTGTAACTGCCGAGGCCGAGCTTGAGGGCAAGCGCCAGGAATTGCTGGGACTCTCCTCGACTGATATTCGTATCGCAACGTTTACCAACGTGAGCCGCACCGTGTTGCCGCGCGTGATCCGCGACTTTGGTGCCCTGCATCCGGGTGTACGCTTTACGCTCAAACAGGGCGATTACACGCGCAATGCCCAGTGGGTGCACGATGGCGTGGTTGATTTTTGCTTTACGGCACGCGGATTTACTGCTGGGCTCGAGAAGCGCGTGGTCTATCACGATGAGTTGGTAGCACTGTTGCCGGCCGCGCATCCGCTGACGGCAAAGGAAAAGGTGACGCTCGCCGACCTGGCGTCCGAGCCGTTTGTGCTGCTGGATGAGGGCGAACAGAGCCTGGTGCTCGATGCATTCGCGGCGCATGGGCTGTCGCCGCACGTGACGAGCGAGGTGACCGACGACTACACCATCATGGCGATGGTGGAGGAGGGCCTAGGCGTGAGTATGCTGTATCGCCGTACCGTCGAGGGCATGAGGGCCGATATTCGCGTGCGTCCCATCGTGCACGCTCCCTCGCGTGACGTAGTGGCAGCCTGGCGCAGCTGGGACACCATGCCTATCGCCACGAGGCACTTTATCGACTATATGAGCTCACATATTGTCAATTAATGACTGGCATGGCGTTGAGTGCGGTGTTTAGCGGGCTGTCGCTTTGGCTTGGGCGGCGCGATAGGTGCGTGCCGGGTGGCAGAGTAGTACCGCCACGACCATAAAGAACGCCGTGGTGCCCAGGCTGATGGGGTAGACCATCATGATGTTCGCAAAGGTGCGGAAGTTCGGGAACACGCAGAACACCCAATAGAAGCGGATGCCGCAGACGCAGATCATGGTGATGAGGGCGGGCATGAGCGAGATGCCAAAGCCGCGCAGGTAACCGGACATGTTTTCGTAGAACATGCTAAAGGCGTATGCCGGGAAGATCGAGCACACGCGGATATAGCCGATCGAGACGATGTTGGGATCGCTGTTAAAGAGCGCCAGGATCTCGCGCCCCAGACCGACGATGATGACGATGGTGGTGAGCGCAACGATACCGCCTTCGACCAGGCAGACCTTGAGCGTTTTGGTGCAGCGGTCGATCTGGCGGGCACCGTGGTTTTGTCCCACAAAGGTGGTGCAGGCCTGGCTAAAGCTGTTGAGCAGGTTGTAGCACACGTACTCCAAGCTCATGGCAGCGCTCGATGCCGCCATGACCTCGGTGCCCAGGCTGTTGATGGCGGACTGGATGATGATGTTGGCGACGGCAAAGACAGCGCTTTGGATGCCGGCGGGCAGGCCTATTCTGACGATGCGCTTGAGGGCTACGGGGTCGATGGCCAGGTCGCGCGGGGTGACACGGACGACAGAGTCGGTCTTGAGCAGGCGGATAAAGAGCGTAGCGGCGCTGACGGTGTAGGCGATGGCGGTGGCGATAGCGACGCCCGCGACGCCCCAGTGGAGTACGGGGACAAAGATGAGGTCCAGGCCAATGTTGAGGACGGTGGACACGGCAAGCGCCTGCAACGGCATGCGGGTGATGCCGACGGAGCGGAAGATTGCGGCCTCAAAGTTGTAGAGCAAGATCGAGGGCATGCTGAGCAAAAAGACGCGCAGGTAGAGCGATGCGAGCGGCATGGTTTCGTCAGGGACGTTGAGCGCGGCGAGCATGGGCTCGGCAAAGATCTCGCCCAGCGCGATGACGACAAAGCCCACGAGTGCCATAAGAATCGAGGTATGGACGGCGCGCTTGACCATGTTCTGATCGTTGCGGCCGATAGCGTTGGCGATGACCACGTTGGAGCCAAGCGACATGCCAATAAAAAGGTTGAGCATAAGACTGGTAAGCGGAACATTGGAGCCGACCGCCGCCATGGCGAGGGTTCCCTGGTCGCCCGAGAAGTTACCGATGATGACCGTGGCGATGAGGTTCGACAGCTGCTCCAAGATGCTCGTGGCGGCCACGGGGAAGGCGAACAGGGGAATATTGCGCCATAGCGAGCCGGTGGTCATGTCAATGTGCTTAGATGCGGTGTCTGCCATACGCTCTCAATCTCTAATATGCTCTTTCGTGCTTATTTGCGCAGACGATGATACTCCTAATCGACTAGTCGGCACTTAGGGACATTCCTTTTCTGCCGGCAGCTGGGGGACACTCCTTGTCTCTTCTATGACTAGATGGGGAAGGCGTGCGACAATGGTGGGCGTTGTGTTGTTCGCGCTAAGGAGTTGCCATGTTGTTGTGTCCCGTTTGCCATGAGCCGTTGGTGGACGATGAGCGCGGTGCTGTGTGCGCGGGCGGACACCGGTTTGATCGTGCGCGCGAGGGCTATCTGTATCTACTGCGCTCGTCCAAGAGCGGCGACTCCATGGGCGATCCCAAGTCGCAGGCGCGTAGTCGTCGCGACTTTCTGAACCGCGGTTACTATGCGCCGTTGCGCGATGCGATGGTCGAGCTGGTGCGCAAGCAGGTGTCTGGGCGCGCGGCGTCTGCAGGCGTCCCCATGACCTTGCTCGATATTTGCTGCGGCGAGGGCTACTACACTAGCGCCATGGGTGCGGTGCCGGACGTGGATGCTTACGGTTTCGACCTGGGCAAGGAGATGGTGCGCCTGGCCGCCAAGCGCGGCGATGCGACCTACTTTGTGGCCAATATGAAGGACATCCCCGTGGCCGATGGCGCCTTCGATATGGTGACCGAGCTCTTCGCTCCCTTTAACGAGCGCGAGTTTGCCCGCGTGCTGGCGCCCGAGGGCTCGCTCTACACCGTGGTGCCGGGTGCCCGTCATCTGTTTGGGCTCAAGGAGGTGCTCTACGACACGCCGTACCTTAACGACGAGAAGCTGCCGAAGACGACCGAGCTCGAGTTGGTGGGAACGCAGCGGGTGTCTGCGAACATTACGCTCCAGACCCAGGCTGACATCGAGGCGGTGTTCCAGATGACGCCGTACTACTACCGTACGCGCCCCGCCGACAAAGAGCGCCTGGCAAACCTGGACACCCTTCAAACCGATATCGACTTCATCATCGCCGAGTACCGCCACTAATCTACCAAAAAGGGACAGTTTAATTTGGCAGGTTTTATCTGGGCAAATGCAAAGGGCCGACCGCGGAGATGTGCGATCGGCCCTTTTTAGTTGCTTGGCTGCAGAGGCTATGAGAAGCGAGCGCTTACAGGCGGTCCTTGTTCTCGGCCTTGACGGCGTGCGCCTGCTGAACAAAGAACAGGTCGTACACCACGATGACAAAGGCGCCAAAGTTGATGGCGTCGCCGCCAAACGCGGGAAGCGTGAGCACCGCCTGGGCAAGCGTGGCGACTGCAGCAACGATACCGAGCTTAAACGCGCCGTCAACCTGCGAAGGCTTGTTGGCACCCTTGATGCCCGCAACGCCCGCGGCAAGATCGATGAGGCCCTTGGCGATAATCACGGCCGCGGCGAGCATGGCGTTCGATCCGTAGGTGGACTCGAACTTGCCGGTCGCGATGCCGGCGATTCCTATGACGAGACTGGCGATGCCCAGAACAAAATAAATCAGGGCAAGGATTTTGAGTGTCTTGCGAGTGAAGCTCATGGCTGGTCCTTTCGATACGAGTACGCCAACCTGGCGCACCCTATGTGCTGCACATATGGTGAAGCACATTGTAGTTCAACGCGGCGATGCATGCGCCTGAAAGCGTCTCTTGCCTGCACGGTTCAACCTTTCAAAAAGGAAAGCTGGACGTAAGTCAAATCGATGGCAGCGCATGCGCGGCGCTGCGATGATGAGGCCATGGTAAGAGCTGGACCGAAGGAGGAGCCATGATGTACGGAGTCAAGCAAGTGGATGAGCCGCGGTCGCTGGGAAGGCGCATGAGTGATTCTGTGATCGCTGCCGTGTGCACGGTATTGATGGCGGTGCTTTGCATTGGGATGCTGTGGACCATGTCGCATGTGGGACAATAACGGACGGTTGGGTGCCGACATGAATGGCGCCCATGTATTCGTTTTGTTTGCTAAGGAGTGTCCATGGGCGTCGTCGATCCCTTTTCTGTTGCTCGGGCTGCTGGGCTCGAGCTCGTGCGGACGTCCGAGGGCCTTACGCTCACCGACGGCACGATGGAGTTGCGTGCCGATTTTGGCCGCATGCTTCCACGGCTCAAGCAGGGTCGTCTGCAGCAAGAGCTGTTGGTAAAGGCTGCGCGCACAAAAGGCATCGAACAACCATGGGCGATTGACGCCACGGCAGGCTTTGGCGAGGATTCGCTGCTGCTGGCGGCAGCGGGCTTTACCGTCGATCTGTATGAGCAGGATTGCGTGATCGCGGCGCTGCTCCAGGATGCCCTGGATCGCGCGGCAGATGATTCGGCGCTTGCGGCCGCCGTGGCGCGCATGCACTTACATGCGGGCGAGGACAGCATTGCCGGCCTTCGCCATACGGCTGAGCTGGTCGAGCGCGATGAGCTCGCGGCTCCCGACGTGGTGTATCTGGACCCCATGTTTCCTGAGCGCACCAAGAGCGCGGCGGTCAAAAAGAAGTTCCAGCTCTTGCACCATCTGGAACAGCCGTGTGCCGATGAGGAGACGCTGGTTAAAACTGCGCTTGCAGTGCGGCCGCGCAAGGTCGTTATCAAACGGCCGGTGAAGGGCCCATTGCTTGCCGGCGTTAAGCCGAGCTATCAGCTTGCGGGCAAGGCCGTCCGCTACGATGTTTTGGTGCCGCCGCGCCCGTAGCCTGCGCGTGATGGCCGGCGATGTGTCGGTGCCGTGCCGCTGCGTGAGCGCCGCTCCGTTGCGGAGCCTATTTCCAAGGATGCGACGTCAGATGCCACCCGCCGCAGTATTCGCATTTGTAGCAGGCCAAACCACGCCGTCCACGGTTTTCGCAGTCGGCCATAACGGCCTCGGCCTCGGCGCGTGTGTCGTAGCGGTTTTTGCGCTCGCACGATTTGTAGCGCCAAGCCTCATCGCGCTCGGCGTCCAGGGCATCGCGGCGCTCGTCCTCGCGCGCAAACAGGTCGCTCATATCGCCGCCGGTGGCAGCGCCCAAAAACTCGCTTTTGGCCTTTGACCAGGCGGCTCGCTTTTTGCTTCCCATCCGCTCCTTGCCCTTTCCAAACGCTGGTATCATTGCTCAATCAAAGTGATACCAATAAACGTGAGGTCGCCGCGTGATGATCAGAAAAACCCTCGAGACCGACATTCCCGCCGTCATGGCTATCTATGATGCCGCCCGCGCCTTTATGCGCGCGCATGGCAACGCCACGCAGTGGCCCGAGGGCACGCCTTCGGCCGAGCAGCTGGCTGCCGATATCGCCGCCGGTGGCAGCTATGTGTGCGAAGTCGACGGTCGCGTGGTGGCGACGTTTGCCTTTTTGCCGGGCCCGGACGAGTGCTATGACGTCATCGAGGACGGTCAGTGGCGCAGCGACACTCCGTACGCCGTGCTGCACCGCGTGGCGTCCGACGGCACCGTGCACGGTATCGCGGCCGCGATGTTTGCCTTTGCCAAGGAGCGTGCCGACCATCTGCGTATCGATACGCACGCGGACAACCTGCCCATGCAGGGTGCGAGCCTCAAGGCAGGGTTCGAGCGCGCCGGCGTCGTGTATGTGTCCGACGGCACGCCGCGCGTTGCGTTCGACTGGCTGCGCGAGGCATAAGGGCCGAGTCACATACCAGCGTTTCATCGAAATGAAAATGGCCCCGCGTGGGGCCATTTTTGGTAAAACGCGTCGTTGTGGGACTCGCATTGTTACCGCCTCAGATGAGACCGGGCAGACAAAAGGGGAGGTGCCGGCTTTCGTAAGGCGCGAACCTACGAAAATCGCCGCGCGGCAACGCAGGGCGATGAACTTGGTCGGGGGATAGGGCCCGCTTCGCCCGCCGGCCCGTAAATTGTATCATCCAGTGTGGAACGAGGATGCCCGTTGCCGAGTGCGACGGGCTTGCAATAAGAGGAGAGCCATGTCGAAGCAAGCGGTCGTTGGAATCTTGGCGCATGTCGATGCCGGCAAGACCACACTGGCCGAGGCCATGCTGTTCTGCGCGGGTCGCATTCGCAAGCGCGGCCGCGTGGACGATGGCGACTCGCACCTGGATACCAACGCCATCGAGCGCGAGCGCGGCATCACGATTTTCTCGTCGCAGGCCGTGCTCGACCACGGCGATACCCACGTCATGCTCGTGGATGCTCCCGGCCATGTCGATTTTTCTGCCGAGGCGGAGCGCACGCTGCGTGCCCTGGACTACGCGATTCTGGTGGTGGGCGCCAACGATGGCGTGCAGGGGCACACCGAAACCCTGTGGCGCCTGCTTGCACGCTATGACATCCCGACGTTCATCTTCATCAACAAGATCGATTTGGAGAATCCCGGCCGCGATGTTTTGCTGGCACAACTCGGGCAGCGTCTTTCCGAGGGCTGCCTGGATGCCAACGAGCTGCTGGCGGGCGGCGCCGTTCAGGAGGACGCTGCTGCGTTGGACGAAGCGGCGCTCGAGGAGTTTCTTGAAGCGGGTGAGCTTTCTGTCGCAACGCTGTCGCGCATGGTTGCCGAGCGCAAGCTCTTTCCCTGCTTTGCCGGCTCGGCGCTCAAGGACCAAGGCGTTGACGAGCTACTGGATGGTATATGCGCGCTGATGCGTGAGCAGGCGTGGCTCCCGGAGTTTGCCGCGCGCGTCTATCGTGTCAGCCGCGGGGATCGTGGCGAGCGCTTGGCTTGGGTTAAAGTGACCGGCGGCACGCTGCGCGCAAAACAGATGATCAGCGGGCATTCCAGTGCCGAGGCGTGGGAACAGAAGGTCGATCAGGTACGCATCTATAACGGCGAGAAGTATGAGCTTGCCCAAGAAGTTGCTGCTGGCGGTATTTGCGCCGTGACGGGTCTTGCGCACGTTCGCCCAGGGGACGCCCTGGGCACGGAGCCCGCGGGCGATGCGCCCGTCATCGCTCCGGTCCTCACCTATACGGTGCTGCCGGGCGAACACGACGTTCATGCGGTGTTTAAAGCGCTGAGTGAGTTGGCGGACGAAGATCCCATGCTCGGCGTAAGCTGGAATACGCATCTTGAGCAGATCCATTTGCAGTTGATGGGCGCCGTGCAACTCGAGGTCGTGCAGCGGGTGTTGGCCGATCGCTTTGGCCTTTCGGTTGCGTTTGAGCCCGGCGGCATTCTCTATAAGGAGACTATTTCGCGGCCGGTCGAGGGCGTGGGCCACTTTGAGCCGCTGCGCCACTATGCCGAGGTGCATCTGCGCCTGGAGCCGTTGCCGGCGGGTTCGGGTGTGCAGTTTGGCACCGTGACCTCGACCGACGAGCTCGATCTTAACTGGCAGCGTTTGGCACTCACCAACGCTATGGAGCGCGACCACCTGGGCGTGCTGACGGGCTCGCCCATCACCGATGTGCGCATTACGCTCACGGGCGGCCGCGCGCATGCCAAACACACCGAGGGCGGCGATTTTCGCCAGGCCACGTATCGCGCGATTCGCCAGGGTTTGATGCAGGCGCGCGAGGTCGGCGCAGACGTGTTGCTGGAGCCGTGGTACCACTTTGAGCTCGAGGTGCCGGGGGAGTGCGTGGGCCGGGCGTTGTCAGATGCCACACGCATGGGTGCCGAGTACGAGCCGCCGACGATGGCGGGAGACCGAGCGAAGCTTGTGGGTCGCGTGCCGGCATCCGAGGTGCAGGATTACGCGCTGGAGGTGGCTGCCTACACGAGCGGGCGCGGTCATCTGTACCTGGAGTTCGCCGGTTATGCGGCTTGCCATGATGGCGAGCGCGTAATCGAGGCTGCCGCCTACGAGCCCGAGGCCGATCTGCCCAACACGCCCGACTCGGTCTTTTGCTCTCATGGCGCCGGCTACACGGTCAAATGGTATGACGTGCCCGCCGCAGCGCACGTAAAGATCGATCCCGTCACCTTCCGTCCCTGGCGAGCAGCAGACGCCGAGTTTTTCGGCCACATGTGACAAAGGGACAGCCCCTTTGTCACATGCTATTGGTATAACTCAGTATAAGTTGGTATAACTGTTACCAGGGTTTGCCAATCCGAGGAGGCCGATATGAATCCAAATCCCTTTAAGCCCACAGCTGGTAAGCGGCCTCCGATACTCATCGGTCGCGAGTCGGTCATCGAAGATTTTGAGGAAGGGCTCGACAACGGCGCCGGAGCGCCGGGCAGGCTCATGCTCATTACGGGAAACCGCGGCTGTGGCAAAACGGTTCTCCTGCGGGAGCTGCAACGTCTAGCCAGCGAGCGCGGATGGGCGGTTGTCTCCGATTCCGCTTCGCTTGGTTTGTGCGACCGCTTGGCCGACGCGCTTCGCTCGAATAAACCCGTTGTGACGTCAATGGAGTTTGGGCCGTCGTTTGGCCGGATGTCGGTCGAGGCGGCGCGGGCAAAAGGCGAGACATTGCGAGGGCTGGTCAACGAGCGTCTCAAGAAGCTCGGTCCGGGCAAGGGCGTCTTGTTTGCGATTGACGAGGCACAATCGGTGTCTATCGAGGAACTGGCGGCTCTTGCCGTCCTCTATCAGCAGGTGCTCGGAGACCAGGATGCCACGGGCTTGCCCGATAGCGACCAGCGCGGTCTTGCGCTGGCGTTCGCCGGCTTGCCCAGTATGGTTGACGATCTGCTCGAAGAGCCGAGCGTGACGTTTTTGCGGCGTGCCCAGCAGCGTACGTTGGGGGCAATATCTTTGCCCAAAGTGCGCGATTCGTATATCCAGACGGTCAAAGACGCTGGTCTTTACGTTGACGCGGAGACGGCGGACCTTGCGGCGCGCAAGAGCATGGGGCATCCCTATATGGTTCAGCTGGTGGGCTATTACATGTGGCGGTCTGCTGTCCGGCGTGGCTCGCAGGTCATCGAAAGGCGCGATGTCGAGAATGGCCATGCGGATGCCGTCTCCGAGTTCTACGAAGCGGTTGACGCACCTCTGTATTACGGTCTGCGCAGCCCTCAGCGCCTCTTTATCGAGGCTATGGCGGTTGACGAGGACAAGCCGACGCGCACGGCGGATATCATTGAGCGCTGCGACCGTACCCAGAGCTGGGCGAGTAAATATCGCGCAAGCCTGATTCGCGAGCGCGTCATCGAGGCCGCCGGATACGGCCTTGTGCGGTTTACCGTGCCCATGCTGGGCGAGTATATCCGCGACCGCGTTTTATGGCATGAGTAGGGTGATAAAGGTGACGGAACAGAAGATGAGCCCGCAGGCTATCGAGGTGCGCGGTGCACGTGTTCACAATCTCAAGGACATCGATATCGATATTCCGCTGGGGAGGCTCGTGGGCATTGCCGGCGTGTCGGGCTCGGGCAAGAGCTCGCTGGCGCTGGGAGTTCTTTATGCCGAGGGCTCGCGCCGTTACCTGGAGGCGCTCAGCACCTATACTCGACGTCGCCTGACGCAGGCCGAGCACGCCCAGGTGGACGAGGTATTGCACGTACCGGCGGCACTCGCGTTGCATCAGCGTCCCAGTGTGCCAGGCGTGCGCTCGACCTTTGGTACCATGACCGAGCTCAACAACAGTCTGCGTTTGCTCTTTAGCCGCTGTGCCCATCACGTGTGCCCACATTGCGGGGCGCGTGTGGAGCCGAGCCTTAACGTGGCTGCGGGCCTGTCGCTCACGTGCCCCGCATGCGGCCGCGAGTTCTACGCGCCGAGTGCCGAGGACCTTGCCTTTAACAGCGGCGGTGCGTGCCCTACCTGCGGCGGCACCGGTGTCATGCGCGAGGTGGACGAAGCGAGCCTGGTGCCCGACGAGTCAAAGACCATCAACGAAGGCGCGGTGCTTCCCTGGGGTACGCTCATGTGGGATCTGATGAAGCAGGTAGCCGGCGAGATGGGCGTGCGCACCGACGTGCCGTTTAACCAGCTCACGCCTCAAGAGCGCGACATCGTGTTCCACGGTCCGGCGGTTAAAAAGCACATTCTCTACGTTCCCAAAAACGGCGAGGGCGCCACGCCGCTCGATTTTACCTATTACAACGCTGTCTATACCGTCGAGAATGCGCTCGCCAAGGTTAAGGACGACAAGGGCCTCAAGCGCGTGGCGCGCTTTTTGCGCGAGGGGCCATGCCGTGACTGTGGCGGCACGCGTCTCTCCGAGGCCGCACGCCATCCCCAGGTGCGCGGTATCAATCTGGCGCAGGCCGCGGCTATGACGCTGGGTGAGGCGATTGAGTGGGTGCGCGGGGTGCCCGCATCCTTGCCGGCCGAGATGCAGCCCATGGCGACGGATATCTGCGATTCGTTTTTGAGCACGGCCCGTCGACTGGTCGATCTGGGCCTCGATTACCTTTCACTCGACCGCGCCGGTGCCACGCTCTCCACGGGCGAGCGTCAGCGCGTGCAGCTCGCCCGCGTGGTGCGTAACCGATCGACGGGCGTGCTCTATGTGCTGGACGAGCCCTCGATTGGCTTGCATCCTGCCAATGTCGACGGCCTGGTAGGCGTGATGCGCGATTTGGTGGATGACGGCAACACCGTGGTCGTTGTCGACCACGACTCGCGCGTACTGGCGGAAGCCGACTATCTGGTCGAGATGGGCCCCGTTGCCGGAGCAGGCGGCGGCAATGTGATCGCCGCGGGCGCGGTAGGCGAGGTCGAAGAATCGCAGGGCAGCCGCATCGCCCCATTTTTGCGCTCGGAGCCTGAGCGCTTGCGTCCGCAGGTGCCTGACGACGAAATGTTTGACCGGGGCCATATCCGCATGGCGACCGATGCCATCCATACCGTCAAACCGCTCGAAGTCGATATACCGCGCGGTCGCCTTGTCGCGGTGACGGGCGTTTCGGGTTCGGGTAAGACGACGTTGGTGCTCGAGACACTCATCCCGGCACTTAAGGCGCAGGCAGCCAGCGAGCGCCTGCCAAAACACGTGCGTTGGGTCGATGCCGAGGGCATTGCACGTGCCAACCTGATAGACGCCACGCCCATCGGTGCCAACGTGCGTTCGACGGTAGCGACTTATGCCGACATCCATGATGAACTGCGTCGCGCCTTCGCCCGTACGCCCGAGGCCAAGGCAGCCGGCTACAAGGCAGGCGCCTTTAGCTACAACACCGGCGCCTTGCGCTGCCCTACGTGCGATGGCACGGGTTCGATATCGCTCGACGTGCAGTTTTTGCCCGACGTCGAGATCGTCTGCCCGGCATGTCGCGGCTCACGTTATGCAGACGCGGCTTCGCATATCCATCGCGAGGGCAAGGACGGGAGCTTACTGACGTTGCCGCAGCTCATGGACATGAGTGTGGACGAGGCCCTCGACGCCACGCTGGGACTCAAAAAGGTACAGGCGCGGTTGCAGACCTTGCACGACCTGGGCTTGGGTTATCTCACGCTCGGTGAGCCCACGCCGGCGCTTTCGGGCGGCGAGGCGCAGCGTCTTAAGCTTGCGAGCGAGATGGGCCGCGTGCAGGACGATGCCGTATTCGTATTTGACGAGCCCACGATCGGCCTGCATCCGCTCGATGTTCAGGTGTTGCTGAGTGTGTTTGACGGCCTCGTCGCCAAGGGCGCCACAGTTGTCGTGATCGAACACGACCTCGACCTTGTCCGCAACGCCGACTATGTGATCGACATGGGCCCGGGCGGCGGTGACGCGGGCGGGCAAATCGTCTGCGCCGGCACGCCGGGCGACATCGTGGCCTGCCCCGCAAGCATCACCGGCCGCTACCTATAACCGAATGTGACAAAGGGACAGTTCCTTTGTCACATTCCCGGAAAGCCTGTTTGGCGCAGGGCCTCGTAGAGGACGATGGCGGCGCTGTTAGAGAGGTTGAGAGCGCTGATGCGGTAGTCGTCCGGGTCGATGAAGTTGCCGCAGATATCCTGTCGAAGGATGGCTTCGTGGCTGTCCTCGGTATGCCCGAGCGACTCCTCGTGGGCCTCCCAGGCGTCGGCGTTTTCGAGCGAGTCGCAATCGCGCAACATGGGGATGCGCTCGCAGCGCTCGGGCGCCGCGGCAAGCAGTGGCTCGGGAATCCCCGAGCTCTCGCTGCCAAAGACCAAAAAGTCACCGTCGCGGTAGGTACTTTGCGCATAGGTGCGGCGCGCCTTTTTGGTCAGCAGATGCAGGCGTTCGTCGGCGGGGGAGAGGCCGTTGCGCGCAAGGAAATCCTCCCAGCCGGCATAGGTCGTCACGTCCAAATTTTGCCAGTAGCCCAGGCCGGCGCGACGCACCGTCTTGTCGTCGAGCGAAAACCCCAGCGGCTCCACCAGATGCAGGCGGGCGCCGGTAACCACGCAGGTGCGGCCGATATTGCCCGTATTGGCCGGAATCTCGGGCGCATACAGCACAATGTTGAACATGAATCTCCTTGGCTCAGAACGAAAAACCACCACGAAGGGCACCTTCGTGGTGGTTTGGCGGTTACGTAGGCGGAAAAATGCCCGCTTGGATAAATCTAGGCGCGGTGCCAGTCGGTCAGGCAGGCATCGAGGGAGGCGATGAGCGCATCCTTGTCCATGTGACGGCCGATGATGCACAGGCTCGTCATGCGGTCGCCCGTCTCGTCGTCCCAAATCTGCATGATCTCGGGGTTCTCGTCGATGATCTTCTGCTTCTCGCCCTCGGGCGCGGAGTCAACGAACAGACCGTTCTCCATCAGGCGCATTTGGTGGCCGGCCTGCTCGAACATGTAGCACATGTCCGGATCGCCGGTCTGCCACAGCGGACCCTTGACGCGGATGACCTCGTCGGGCCACTCCTGCTCAACAAAATCGGTGAACTTCTGCAGGTCAAACGGCTTGCGGCGCGAGTACACAAAGGTCTCGATGTCGTACTCGAGCACCTCGGGGTCGTCGTGCTCCTCGGGATGCTCCATGGCCTCGATCCAGGCGGCGGAGTTGTAGGCGCGCATAAAGTCGAAGCGGTCGGTGTCGAGCAGCTCCTCCATGGGGACCTCGCCGTTTTGGGCCTCGACAATCACGGCGTCCTTCTGCAGGCTGCGCACGATAGCCTTGAGCTCGGCGATCTGCTCAGGGCTCACGGTATCGGTCTTGTTGAGGATCAGCGTGGAGCAGAACTCGATCTGCTGGATGAGCAGGCTCTCGATGTCGTCCTCGTCGATATCCTCGGCCAACAGGTCGCGGCCGCCGTTGAACTCGTCGTACATGCGGGCGCAATCGACCACAGCCACGATGTTGTCGAGTGCAAGCTTGGGCTGGCCGCCCACCTTGGCCTCGTCGCAGAAGCTCGAGATGGTGTAGGCGATGGGGATAGGCTCGCAGATACCCGAGGCCTCGATGATGATGTAGTCGAACTTGCCCGAATCGGCGATGCCCTGCAGCTGGTTGGCAAGGTCGTCCGAAAGCGTGCAGCAGATGCAGCCGTTGGTGAGCGGGATGAGGTCGTCGGTCTCGGAAAGGCCGCCGTCGGCGATGAGGCTGGCGTCGACGTTGATCTCGCCGATATCGTTGACGATCACGGCGGCGCGGATGCCGCCGTCGTTAGCGAGGATGTGGTTGAGCAGTGTGGTCTTGCCGGCACCGAGGTATCCGGTAAGCATGATGATCTTCACGGGTTTGTTGGGCATGTGCCCTCCTTTGTTAGACATGGCTTACAGTTGAATCTTATGCCAAACGCCTGCTCTTATACCCACGCGCCGGCAAATAACACAGGCTACTCCCAGGCTCCCCATACATCGGGGCAATAACCGACGGTGGCCTTTTTGCCGTTGCGCACGATGGGCTCGGCTAGAACCTGCTGGTTCTCGAGCAACTTGTCGAAGCGCTGGCTAGGGGTGAGGTGCTGGATGAGCGCGAGCGTCTCCTCGTCCTTGGCCTTGGGGTTGAGCAGCTTGTCGATGCCGCCGACCGCCTGCATCACGCTCGTGAGCTCGCCTTTGCTCATCTCCTTTTCCTTAAGGTCGATAAACTGCACCTTGATGCGGCGCTCCTTAAAATAGCGCTGGGCCTTCTTGGTATCGAAGGACTTCTTGGTGCCAAAAATCTGGATATTCATGTTCCGCCGTTCTACCGAATGAAGTTGGTGCGCTCGCGATCGGCTTCGGGGGCTTCGATGCCGGCAGCCTGTCCTGCCTCGATACAATGCAGGAGCCAAGCCATGTTCTTGCCGATGTTGCGCATGGTGGCCAGGCCCTCGGCGTCCTGGGCGGCCTCGCCCGGCATGGCACCAAAGACGTTGTTCCAGTATGTGGAGGCCACCACGGGCATCTGGTTGATAGTGAAGTATTTGTTGAGTACATCGAAGGTGGTCGACGTGCCGCCGCGACGGGCGACGGCGACCGCGGCACCCGGCTTGTGCACAAAGGCCTTGCTGCCAGCATAGAATGCGCGGTCGAGAGCCGAGAGGATGCGTCCGCTGGGATGCGCATAGTAGACGGGGGAGCCAAAGACAAAACCGTCTGCCTGCTCGGCGGCAGCGATGAGCTCGTTCACCACGTCGTCGTCAAAGGTGCAGCGACCGCCAAGCTTGCCGCACTGACCGCAGCCGATGCAGTCGCGGATGGGCTTGGCGCCCAGTTGGAATACCTCGCTGTCGATGCCCTCGGCTTTAAGTTGCTCGGCGACTTCGGCGAGCGCGCGAGCGGTGTTGCCGTTTGCCTTGGGGCTGCCATTGACCAAAAGAACCTTCATCACAAACTCCCTCTGCTGTCGGTGACTTCTGCAGAGGATTATCGCACGAGCGGGCAGATGGCGTGGGGCACGATGCCGGCCCCGAGGGCCCACGGCAGGCACGCTCACCAGGTACGAGCGGGATACGGTCCAGAGGATGTTGGAGTGCGGGGCCTCGTGCGAGCAGATTGTAAGGGGTCTGGGCGGGTCGCCCTCGATGGCGAGCTTTGAGGCCTTGGAAGGCGGGCTGCTGCGGCGGCTATGGTTTATACTAAGGCGGTTGCTATCGAGTAATTCATACTTGGTTTGATTCGATTGTGAATGCGTAACTAGGATGGAAAGCAAAGGAAACTCTATGGAAACAGAGGATGCTGTTTGCTTGATGACTTCGATTGCCTTGATTGTCCTTTCAATCCAATACCGAAGAGGAAGATGGCTCTGCTCAATTGCTGGATATGATGTCACAAAAAGGGAGAGCGAGATTGATATACGCCCTTACGCAAAGCTGATTTCTTCTGTGACGTTATGGATGGGGCTGCTGTTTTTCTTGTGGGCGGTAGAGGACTGGGTACGCGATTGGAATACCAGCGTTTTTGAAGTTTTGGTTCTACTTCTGTTCAGCTTGGCCTCTTTGTCGTTCGTGCGGCTCGTTAGGTTTGTGTTTATGAGGCGGTAGCCAGCGGAAGTGGCTGGACGACAAAATGGACCAATGCAGCCAATTGTCAATAGAATTTGATAGGCTTGGCTTAACAGATTTACTCGAGGGCATATCCGTGGCGAGGGATAGGTTCTATCTTGTTGAGCACTTATTTGCATCAGGCAAAGTAAACCAAGAGTATCGAAACGGTGCCCCCGGGCCCCGGGAGGGACTGCGGGGACGTTCGGCTAACTGCGGGTACGACCTATTTGCCCAATGTGTTCGGTTGAGATCGGAAATTAACCATCATGCGCCCCATAACGCTAGTCCAGCTTGGTGCCCGGTACTTGTGGTGCCTCTTCAAGTAGCGCTTTGAGCTCGTTCAAAATGGAAACGGGCTGTCGGTCGACGGCGTCCAGATGAAGTGTGGCCACACGAATGGGCGGCTGATATTCAAATGAGCCAAAGAGTACGGGCGACCCCAAGAACCGCTCGATTTCTTCTGCGATCGCATCGGTCTCTTCGGGATCAAGGTCATCGAAAAGCGCCACGAACATCGGTCCGGTCGAGCGGAACAGACGGCCCTTGCCGCGCGAACAGTCCATGAGGCAGGCGGCACTTTCTGCCAAAACGCGGTCGCCCGCATCAAAGCCAAAGCGGGCATTGACCTTGGCGATGTCGTCGATTTTGATGGCGACCAGGCCTGCCTTGCGCGCCACGCGACGCATTTCGCCAATGGCGTTGACCAGGGCGTGGATATCGCCCAGGCCGGTCACGGAATCGGTCGTATCCGCCAAGCTTCGGTTGATGATAATGCCCACATACATGTTGGGCTCGGTTTCGGTGCTATCCAAGCGGTAGCCCGTACACTCGCACAGCGCATATTTACCAGCGGTATTCATGACGCGATACTGCATGTAATGGAAGTGCCACGCGCCGTTTACCACCATATCGAGCTCGCTGCGCACGTTGTCGCGGTCCTCGGGGTGAACGCGGGCGAGCCACATATCGAGCGAGTTATAGGGATGCTGGGAGGGCAGGTCAAAATCGCGCACGGCATTAATCGACCATTGCGATTCGCCGGTATCGAGGTTAAGGATAAACGGATAGCGCGTCTCGGAGCTCATGGAGATCGCTTGGAACACCCGGTCGTTGCAGGGAGGCTGATCGGCGATTGGGCGCATGGATGCGTCGTTTTCCTTCGGCTGCTGCACACGGTGCATGAGCTTGTAGCGATACATTTTGCGGTCGGCGTCCATGGTCATCTGGCGACGCGTATCGCCAGCGAGTGGGTCGACGCGCGAGCAGCCAAAGCTAAAGCTAGCGATCATGGGCGCTTTGCCGCCCGATGTTGCCTCGATAAGGTTGGTGCGCGTCCGCTCCAGGCGCTGCTCGAGTTCGGCTTCATCTGTCGTGGGGGATACGAGTACAAATTCGTCTCCACCGATACGGAACAGCAGGTCATTGGGTTCCATTGTCTCGGTGAGTGCACGGCAGATGCTCAGGATGTAGCGATTGCCCTCGGTGTGGCCAAACGTATCGTTGCAATGCTTAAGGCGATCGATATCGATATAGGCGCAGGTGAAGGGGGTGCCTTTGTGCCAAAGCAGCTCGGCATAACGGTGGAGTCCAGCACGGTTGCCAAGATTGGTGAGCGAATCGATATAGGCGCCGCGCTCAAGCAGCTCGCGTTCTTGCTGCAGGATGGCAAATGTCTTCTGTAGCTGCTCGCCGATGGCGCACAGCTCCGTGGGCAGCGCGGCAACATCGAGCTCGGCGGTCGAGACCCCGTTCGCAAGTCGCTGAAGATAAGCAATGATCGATTGCTCGCCCAGGCGATACGACTCGTTCATGATGGATAACCTCCTTGGGCACAACAGTGGTTTGCATCATATCCCCAATTCGGTTTGGATTGGGGGCATAAGTTAGCCAATGGGGACAAGCGCCCCTTCGGCGGTATCGTTTTGCGCGCGAGCGTATCAGTTTTTGTTACCGCCATCGAGCAATGCCTCAAAATCCTTTGCCTGCATGGGGCGGTAGTAGAGGAAGCCCTGAGCGTAGTGGGCACCCATTTGGAGCAGCATGTTCGCCTGCTCGTTTGTCTCGACGCCTTCGATTACAACGGGCAGATGGAGCGATTGCGCCATCTCGAGCATTGATGAAACGATTTGCGCGCTACGGCTTTGATCGCGGTCGGTGGGCACAAACGTGCGATCAAGCTTGATGACGTCGACGTTGACGTTCTTGAGCATCGCGAGCGTAGACTGGCCGGTGCCAAAATCGTCCATGTAGGTCGAGAAACCGCGAGTGTGTAGGTCGGCCGTCAGCTTATCCACGGCCTCGGACTCTCCCGTATAAGCCGTCTCGGTGATCTCAATGCGCATGAGCTCGGGCGGTAGGTTGTATTGGGCGGCAAGCGCCCCCATATGCTCGGCGACGTCGCAGGCAAGGATATCCACGCGCGACACATTGAGCGAGATCGGAACTACGCGCAGCCCTCGATCGATGCACTCACGCAGCCACGAGGCGACGCCCTGCCAAACATATTTGTCGAGCGTCACCACAAAACCGCTTTCCTCGAGAGCGGGGATAAAGGTGGTAGGTGAAATGAGGGAGCCATCCTTGTCAATCCAGCGTGTGAGCGCCTCGGCGCCAACGATCTCGCCGGTTTCCATGTCGACCTGGGGCTGCAAGTAGTAGGTAATGCGGCCGTTTGAGAGCGCATACTAGAATTCGGTCAGCGTGCGGTGGAACGCGATTTCGTGTTCGTATTCCTCGGGGCGGAAAATGGCAATGCGCTCCTTAAAGTCGTTTTTTGCGCGCCGATTGGTAAACATGGCCTTGGCCTGCGCATCGATGGTGATTTCCTCGTTGGAGTCGATGGGGTAGACGCCCATGGACGGCCAGAAGCCCACGCCGTCATCATGCTTGGCCACGGCCTGGCGAATGCGGCTATAGATCTGATGGACGGTGTCGTGTTCAAAGGGGATGAGTACGCAAAAATCGTCTTGGCCCCAGTACCCTGCGACGCCCATGGCGGCATTCTCGATGTCCTTGAGAACCGTGCCCACATCGGCGAGTACGCGGTCGCCCTCGGCCTGTCCGTGCCATTCGTTGAACAGTCGCATGTGCCCCATATCGACGGTGGCGATACACCAGGCGCCGTTGCGCCTTGTCTCGAGAAATTCGTTGGCGCGGCGCATAAACTCGCTGGGTCGATAGAGACCCGTGAGCGGATCGATGCGTTCGGCGATGGCGCTTTTGCGCTCCACCTCGGGTATGGGGAGGCTGTCGTTGGGAACAAGCCCGCCGGCCGTGCGAATGCGACGGTCGAGTTCGCCTAAAACGGCGGCCGTTTGATTGGTCAGGTGCTCGTAAAAGGCCGGAACGACAAGACAGACGGGGGTAATAGTGTCGCCCGCGATTCGAACGGGAGCGAAAACGGCCTCTTTGAGATGTTGGATCAGTTGCTCGAATGCTTCGTGATCCAAATTGTTGCTAAGCACGACGAACTGGGCGTTGCGTGAACGGAAGACGCGACTCCTGCCGCGAGTAATCGACAGCATGCGGCCTGCGTATTCGGCGAGCATGTTGTCGACGGCCTCGGCCCCGTAGAGCTCGTTGAGCTTTGCCGTGCCGCGAACGCGCACTGCTATAAGCCCCGTCTCGCAACGGTCGCGACGGCAGGCATCGATAGCGTTGATCAGCGTGCGCTGTGTTCCGAGACCCGTGGCGGCGTCGACGGTCTCGGCAAGCGAGTGGTTGACGAGCTCGCCGACATAGAGCGAGGGGACATTTCCGTCGCCGTCGATACGAAACCCGCGAGCACGGCCGAGGATGTAATCGCCGGCGGCATTGCGCACGCGGTACTGCATGACGTGACGATGTTTGGAGCCGTCATAGATTTGGTCGATGTCGTTGGTATAGGCCTCAAGGTCATCGGGATGGACACGCGTTTTCCAGTAATCGTGGCAGTTGTCTATATGCTCCGAAGGAAGACCAAGATCGCGCAAGGCGCCTTGTGACCAAAGGGTTCGATGTTTGTCCAAGTTCTCGATAAAGAAATATCGGCCTTCGTTGAGCATCGAAAGGGCGTCGAAAATGCGATCGCTTATTTCGAAGTCGTCGGTGTTTGCTTGTGCGATATTGCGTTGATCAAGGTGCACGGCATGACGTAGCTTGTAGTCGTACATGCGATGATCGGCATCGTTCGTCAAGCGATTGGGGGCTTCGCCCAGGGCGGGGTCGGCGTGTGCCACTCCGTAGCTAAACGAGTGAGGCATCTTGGAAGCGTTGTTTTCGAGCAGTACCGTTCGGCAGTGTTCCAGACGTTCGGCAAGGTCGTCCTCGGTCGCAATCGTAGATAGGATGGCGAACTCGTCGCCCCCCAGACGAAATGCCGCCTCGTCCACCTTCATATACAGTTTGAGATAGAGGCTCACCTGCAAGATATAGCGGTTGCCCTCGTCATGTCCAAAGATGTCGTTGCAGTGCTTAAGGTTATCGATGTCGATAAACGCCATGGTCACGGGCAGTTCCTGCTCCCAGAGTTCCTCTAAGGAACGGGTAAAGCCGCCGCGGTTGCCAAGTCCGGTGAGCTCGTCGGTAAAGGCGGTCCTGATCAGATCGTCCTGACGCTCCAGAAGGTCACGGATGGTCTTTTCGAGCGTTTCGGTATTATTGCTGGCGTTATCCATACTGTAAGCGGCTTTCTGAGGTCGGGGCGGATTGCGTCGGGCGAGCTCGTTGTGCACATGCGTTGCTGCTCAACGCCTTGCGTGTTTCCAAGCCCCCGCCTTGCTGCGTCGTTGGGTTTATTTGTCGGTTCGTGCTCTCGGCTGATAACTACTGAGTAGTATAAACAAGTGTATGGAATTATGTAGGGGTGCCCATGTTGCGGGCGGCCATTATTCGCCAAACGGTAACGCGACGATGTTCGATGAAAATGCGACTGAGACGATATTTGTTGATGGGTATACTTGTTCCGTTTTAAAACGCAGGAACGGAGATGGTCGCATGGCACAGTCAAATATGACGCGCACGGTGGGGCTGGCGCTCGAGGGAGGCGGCTACCGCGGTATGTATACGGCGGGCGTGCTCGACGTTTGGATGGAGCACGGTTTGACCTGCGACCATATGGTGGGCGTCTCGGCGGGCGCGGCATTTGGCTACAACTTTAAATCGCGCCAGATCGGCCGCGCCATTCGCTATAACAAGGCCTATTGCGCCGACAAACGCTATGCGAGCGTGACCAGCTGGCTGCGAACCGGCGATATGTTCAATGCCGATTTTGCCTATCACGAGGTGCCCATCGAGCGCGATCCCATCGACCTGGAGGCGTATCGCGCCTGCCCCATGCGGTTTACGTGCGTGTGCACCGATATCGAGACGGGCAAGGCCGTCTACCACGACCTGCCCTATGGCGACGAGCGGGATATCGAGTGGATCCGGGCATCGTCGGCGATTCCTGTGGCGACGCGTCCCGTTGCTATTGACGGGCATAAGTATCTGGATGGTGGCGTGGCTGATTCTATTCCCAGCGCATGGCTGTTTGCGCAGGGGTATGACCGCAATATCGTGGTACTCACGCAGCCGGCGGGCTTTGTGAAGCAGCCCAACAGCGTGATGCCCATGCTGCGGCGCGTGTTCCGTCACTATCCGGAGTTTGTTGCAGCGCTTGAGCATCGGCATGAGGTCTACAATGCCACGCTCGATGACCTGGCACGTCGAGAGGCTGCCGGGGAAATCTTTGTGGTGCGGCCGAGCGAATCGGTGAAGGTGCCGTCGCTGTGCCGCGAACCGGATGAGCTCGAGCGCATCTACCAGGTCGGCCGCCACGATGCAGAGGCGACTTTGCCGGCGTTGGAAGCGTATCTGGCGGGGTAAGGGTCGCATACGGAAAGCGCATCCCGGAATGGAGGCCCAAACTGGGATGCGCTTTCCATTGCTGAAGATATGAGGCTGCGAATCAGCTGTTCGGCCTATGCCTATGCCTGCTGCCAGGTGTCGACAAGCTCCTTGGCCGCGGCGTAGGGATCGTCGGCGCTGCAGACGGCGCTCACCACAAAGAAGCCGTCGACGCCGGTTGCCTTAAGCTGCGGCAAGTCGGCCGTCTTAACGCCGCCGCCCACCACGATGGGCACGGGGCTTGCCGCGTGGAGTGCGGCCAGGTCCTCAAAGCTCTTGGTGATGATGGAGCCATCGGCTGCGCGTCCGCAGTCGCGCTTGGTCTCGGTCTCGTGGAGCGGGCCGATGCCCAGGTAGTCGACCAGACTCATGTCGGCGGTCTTGACGTACTCGAGCATTTCCTCGCAACGGGCCGAAAGGCCCACGATGGCGTCGGGGCCCAGCAGCTTGCGACAGACCTCGACGGGAATATCGCTCTGGCCCACGTGCACGCCGTCGACCGCAATGCCCTGCTCGCGTGCGGCGAGTACGCAGTCAAGGCGGTCATCGATCAGCAAGGCGACCTGACCGGTCTTGCCGGCCTGTGCGATTGCCTGCGCGGCGTCGCCGGTCAGCGCAATGATCTCGCGGGCGCTTGCCACCTTGGAGCGCACCTGAATGCAGGTAAAGCCGGCGTCGAGCGCCTGGGCCACCACATCGCCCACGGGGCGTCCGAGGGTGTTTTCGGGGCCGAGCACCAGATAGGCCGAGATATCAAGGTTGTCGCGGATGCTCATCGTGCTTCCTCCTGCTTTTTGATCTGCGCTTCCATGCGCTCGAGTTTGCCGGTCATGGTGTCGGTAAATCCAGGTCGAATATCGGCTTTGAGCACGACTTCGGTTCGGATGCCCTTGTTCGCTAACACAAAGGTCGCGTCGCGCACGACCTGCATGACCTCGTCCCAGTCGCCCTCGATCTCGGTGAACATCGAGGTGGTGCGGTTGGGAAGGCCGCTCTCGCGAATGACGCGCACGACCTCGGCGACCTCGGCGGACAGTTCATCGCCGGTGCCGCACGGGGCGATGGCCACAGCGACGAGCGTGTTCATGCCGGCATTGGTTGCGGGCTCGGACATGGCTTATGCCTCCTCGAGCTCGAGTTGGTTATCGGCGATGTCTTGGGCGGTTGCGCGGTAGAGCTCGTCGATAAAGGCGACCTTAAAGCTTGCCGGGGCATCGGCGACGGCGGCGGCACGCGTGCCGGCGACGTTGTAGACGGCGGTACCGCAGACGGCTGCCGTAAACGGATCGGCAGCGCAGGCGTACACGGCCAGCACGCCGCCCTGCGAGCAACCGCAGCCGGTAATCTTGGACATGAGCGGGCTGCCGCCGTGGGATTTGGCCACGGTCGTGCCGTCGGTAATCAGGTCGACTTCGCCCGAGACCACAACGGCGCCGCCGGTGTAGCGAGCGAGCGCCACGGCGGCATCGCGGGCGGCGTCGACCGTGTCGGTGGTATCGACACCACGTACGCGGCTCAGATCGGCCGACTCGCCCTCAAGACCCCACAGGCCGGAGAGTGCGATGATCTCGGAGGCGTTGCCGCGTACGATGGCGGGCTTGTACTGCTTGAGCTCGTTTACCAGCTGGGTGCGCAGGCTACCGATGCCCAGACCCACCGGATCGAGCACCCAGGGCTTGCCGGCGTCGTGTGCCGCCTTGGCCGCGCGGGGAATCGTCTGCTCGTAGATGGGGAAGAGCGTGCCCATGTTGAGATAGATGGCGGCGCCGCCGGCAACGAGCGCCTCGCCCTCGTCGGGCAGATAGACCATGGCGGCCGAACCGCCCACGGCGAGCTGCGCGTTGGCGACAAAGTCGATCGTCACCGTGTTGGTGATGGAGCCGGCCATCGGATTGGTGGCTCGAATCTCCTCTACGGCCTTGACCATATGTTGCTTAAGCTGTTCCGAATCAATCACTGCACATGCCTCCTTGGCATAGAAAAGGGGCGCTGTGCATAGACAGCGCCCCTGTAAAGGCGGCATGCTCCCTACGCCAGCATTAACTGACAGGTTCAAAGGATTGGGCCCTATGCCCTCTCAGCCTTGTGGTTTGCACCGCCGGCACTCCCGCATCGAATCTGTTGTTCCCTATACTAGCGCACCTGCCAATATGGGACAGGTTTATTTTGGCAGGTGGCAACAGGGGCGCTGCATTTTACCAGATAAAACCTGCCAAGATAAACCTGTCCCTTATTGGCAGGTCGTTACAATAGACGGGATAAAGAATGACCGAGGGGACCTTATGATCAAACTTGTTCTGACCGATATGGACGATACGCTGATTCCTGCTGGACACGATGGCGCCAGCGACTGCGCCATCGAGGGCATTCATGCCATGCAGGCGGCGGGCCTGCATTTTGGCCCGGTTTCGGGTCGCCAGCCGTCCGCGATGAGCTGGATGTTCCGCAATCGCTCCGAGTGCTTCTCGACCGGTGCGTTTTGCAACGGCCAGGTGATGTTTGTCGATGGCGAGGCGGTTGCCTCGCGCGCAACTGATAACGATGCCCTTATGCGCCTGGCCGACTACCTGGAGCAAGAGACCGACGATACCTATTTGAAGGTCTACCGTCTGGGTGATGACTTTTGGGACAACGACGCCTATTGCGTGACAAGCGATCCCGAGCGTGTGCGTCGCGCCATGGAGTCAGGCGGCAACGCGTGGCTCAAGGGCGAAGAGGCTCCCTGTCGCCCTGTCGTTGACGATGCCCCGGTATACAAGGCGAATATCTGGAGTGCCCGTTCGCGCGAGGAGCTCGCCGAGCTGCGCGAGCGTGTTGCCGCCGAGGTGCCGGAGCTCTCGCTCGTGTTTCCCAACAACCGCGTGCGCCTGTTCGACGTTCTTCCGACCGGCTGGGACAAGGGCTGTGCCGCGCTGGAGCTGGCGCGCGCTTTGGGCCTGACGCCCGACGAGGTGGCCGTATTCGGCGATTCCGATAACGATTTGCCCATGATCGATGCCGTTCCCAATTCCGTTGCAGTCGCCAATGCCAACGAGGCCGTCACGGCTGCCGCGCGCTGGCATATCGGCGCTGCGGCAGATGATGCGGTTGCCGGGGCTCTGCATCAGATTGCCGCCTGCGCCGCGACGGGGGAGATGCCGTCGTTTATGCGTCAGATGGACGCGACGGGTTTCGACGTCACGAACGTCTAGGGAGAAAGCCATGAAGCTCCAGCAGCTCAGATATGTCGTCAAAGTTGCCGAATGCGGCAGCATCACCGAGGCCTCGCGCCGGCTCTTTGTGTCGCAGCCTTCGATTACCGCGTCAATTCGCGATCTCGAAAACGAGATGGGTGTACACATCTTTGAGCGCACCAACAAGGGCGTCATTGTGTCCGAGGAAGGCGAGACCTTCTTGGGCTACGCGCGCCAGGTGCTCGACCAGGCCGACCTGCTCGAGGGCAAGTACAAAGGCACGTCCGAGCAGGTGCCGCACTTTAGTGTGAGCTGCCAGCATTATTCCTTTGCCGTTAATGCATTTGTCGATGTGATCCGCGAGTTCGATGCCGCGCGCTACGACTTTACCCTGCGCGAGGAGCAGACCCACGAGATTATCGAGGACGTCGCGCATATGAAAAGCGAGCTCGGCATCCTGTATCTGTCGGAGCACAATCGCGAGGTCATCGAGCGCATGCTGGCGGCCAACGAGCTCGTATTCGAAGGACTCTTCTGCGCTACGCCGCATGTCTTTGTGTGCTCCGACCATCCGCTGGCGGGTCGCTCGAGTGTGACGCTCGAGGACTTGGAAGACTACCCGTTCCTGTCCTATGAGCAGGGCAGCTACAACTCGTTTTACTATTCCGAGGAGCTGACCTCGACCTTTGAGCGCCGCAAGAATATCCGCGTGCGCGACCGTGCGACGCTGTTCAACCTAGCTATGGGCCTTAACGGTTACACGGTGTGTTCGGGCGTGATCAGCCATGAACTTAACGGCCCCGGCATTATCTCCATTCCGCTCGATGTAGACGAGTACATGGAGATCGGCATCATCACGCGCAAGAACACGACACTTACGCGCTACGGGCAGGCCTATATCGAAGCGATTCGTCAGCACATCTAGACTGCTGCGTTCTGCACGGGTCAAATCTCTTTATGGCAGTCCCAACTAATATAGGAAGCATCTATATCAAACTGTTATAAACGCATATTTTACGATGTCCATATGAGCGCTCATACTCTGTCCCAGTAAAGCAACCAATGCAAAGGGAGATATCTATGAGCACTTCGATTCAACCGAACGCGCCGTTTCGTGCCGATATCGTCGGCAGTTTTCTTCGTCCGCAGGCTGTAAAGGACGCCCGTGCCGCCTATGTCGCGGGTAAACTCGACGCTTCCGGCCTTAAGGCCGTCGAGGACGAGGCCATCCGCGACTTAGTGGCCAAGCAGAAGGCTGCCGGCCTGCAGGTGATTACCGATGGCGAGTTCCGCCGCAGCTACTGGCACCTCGATTTTATGTGGGGCCTCAACGGCATTGAGCGCCGCGCCTCGCGCACGGGCTACATGTTCCACGATGAGGAGACTACCGCCGACACCGCCGTGGTAACCGGTCCCATTAGCGGTGAGAATCATCCGTTCGTCGAGCACTTCAAATTTATCAAGTCGCTCGAGGGAGAGGGCCAGGTCGCGCGCCAGACCATTCCGGCGCCGATCCAGACGTTCTCCGAAGTCACACTCGACCGCTGCGATGGCCAGCAGGAGAGTCTGCACGCCGTCTACAAGACCGACGAAGAACTCGTCGATGCCATTGCCGCAGCATACCGCACCGTGATTGCTGACCTGTATGCCGCGGGCTGCCGCAACATCCAGTTTGATGACTGCACCTGGGGCATCTACTGCGATACCGACTTTGTGTCCAAGACTGGCATGAGCCCGGTTGACCTGCAAAGGGTGAGCGAGCTGGGCGTGGCGCTCAACAACGCCGCCATCGAGGACAAGCCCGACGACCTCGTCATTAACACGCACGTGTGCCGCGGCAACTACCACTCTACCTATGCTTTCGAGGGCGGCTATGACCCCATCGCGCCGTACCTGTTTGCACATGAGGATGTCGACGCATTCTACCTGGAGTTCGATACGCCGCGCGCCGGCGGTTTTGAGCCGCTCAGCTACGTTGCCCCGGGCAAGAAGGTCGTGCTGGGCTTGGTGACCACCAAGGCCGCAGAGCTCGAGAACGAGGATGTTATCGTCGAGCGCATCCGCGAAGCCGCAAAGTACGTGCCGCTCGAGAACCTGTATCTGTCTCCCCAGTGCGGCTTTGCCAGCTGCGAGATTGGCAACAAGCTGACCGAGGACGAGCAGTGGGCAAAGATCGCCCTGGTCAAACGCATCGCCGAGCGCATCTGGAAGTAGTGCTGCCGTTCGCAGGGGCGTCGTGGTCGGAGCGGCATGCATCGCGTACAATGGTTCGGATCGTATCGTTCGGGCAGGTAATCCGATATGCCCGAGCGCCCTTCCATTATGAAAGGACATCCATGTCCCAATCCTCGACGCCCGCCGTCGCCGATGCCATCTACGATGCGTCGTCGCTCGGTCGCCCGCGCATGTTCCTACTCGGTCTGCAGCATCTATTCGCGATGTTCGGTGCCACGGTGCTCGTACCCGTGCTCACCGGTCTCTCGGTGTCGGCGACCCTTTTGTTTGCCGGCCTGGGCACGCTGCTCTTCCACTTCCTATCGCGCGGCAAGGTGCCAGCGTTTTTGGGATCTTCGTTTGCCTTTATCGCGGGCTATGCCGCCATTGCGCCCAACGGCGAGGCCGAGCTTTTGCCCTACGCCTGCCTAGGTGTAGCCTGTGCCGGCCTGCTCTATCCGGTGCTGGCGGCCCTGTTTCGCGCGTTTGGTGCCAAGCGCGTTATGCGCTTCTTCCCGCCGGTAGTGACTGGCCCCATCGTCATTTCCATCGGCCTGATCTTGGCAAGCTCTGCCATCGCCAACTGCCAGACCAATTGGCTTGTTGCCGTTGTCGCTGTGGCGGTGATCGTCATCTGCAACATCTGGGGCCGTGGCATGGTCAAGATCGTGCCGATTCTGCTGGGCGTTGTGGTGAGCTATGCCGTTGCGACTGCGCTCGGCGAGGTTGATTTCTCGGGCGTCGCAGCCGCTCCCTGGGTTGGCTTGCCCGTCGTGTGGGATAACACCGTGTTTGCGCTCTTTGGCCCGCAGTTCGATAGCGGTCTTGCCACGACGGCCATCATCACCATTATGCCGCTGGCCTTTGCGACCATGATCGAGCATATCGGTGACATCTCGGCTATCGGCTCCACTTGCGAGCGTAACTACATCGCCGATCCTGGCCTGCATCGCACGCTGCTTGGCGACGGCCTGGCGACCATTCTCGCATCGCTCTTTGGCGCTCCGGCTAACACCACCTATGGCGAGAACACCGGTGTGCTTGCCCTAACGCGTGTGTTTGACCCGCGCGTGATTCGCATTGCCGCATGTTGTGCCATTGTGCTCTCGTTCTGCCCCAAGTTCGCGGCTGTCATTGCGGCCATGCCGGCGTGTGTAATCGGCGGCGTGTCGCTCGTGCTCTATGGCATGATCAGCGCCGTGGGCGTCCGCAACCTCATCGAGAACCAGGTCGATTTCCAAAACAACCGCAACGTGCTGGTGGCCGCCCTGGTGCTCGTGCTTTCGCTCGGCATTGCGTACAGCACCGCCGGCGCCATCGTGCTTGAGCTGGGCGGCGTGACGATTTCGCTTTCCGGCCTTGCCGTGGGCTCGCTGGTGGGCATCGTGCTCAACGCCATCCTGCCGGGTAACGACTTTGAGTTTGACGTCTCCGAGCTTGAGGAGGCTGCTGAGTAACAACTGCGTCCAGCTAAAACAAGATATGGTGCCCATGCGTATATGCGCGTGGGCACCATTTTTAATGCGTCAGTATCCAGTGGATGCCGCGGGCCATGCGCAAGTCGGTCTGGGAAAAGTGATTGCCGGGGTTGAGCTCCAGCGTCGTGGGAATACCACGTTCGCCGAGCAGCTTTTCCATTGCGCGCGTATCGTCGAGTACGTGCCGCATCATGCGGTTGGGAGTCTTGGTCTCCTTTTTACCGAGCGACAGATAGACAGCCTGCGGGCTGCCGGCAAATGGCGCCGTGCTGGCGCGATCGACAAAGTCGGGAAACCATAGCGACCCCGATGCGCTCGCGGCGCGGTCAAATGCGTCGGTTTGCCAGAGGGACCAGAGTGCGAAGAGGCCCGCGAGCGAGTAACCGGCAATGCCACGCCAGGTGGGCGGCTGAGGAAGCGATGACTCGACCTGGGGGATTATCTGATTCAGCAGCTCATCAAGAAAACCGGCAGCTTGGCCGCCGAAAGGCTCGGCATCGCGTACGGTCCCGTCGCATGCCCAGGGGCTCAGCTCGCGATTCCAATCGAGCCCGCCAATGGTGACGAGGGCGAATGGCGGACAGTCGAGCTCTCGGCAACACTTATAAACCTCGCTGCCGTCGCCCACGACCACAGGAAGGTAGATGACAGGCGCGCTTTCCGTATGATTCGAATAAACGGTTATCTGCTTTTGATGCGCTTCCATGACGGGCTTCTCTCAGTGTTGTGATATCGGCAGCCCCAATTGTCGCACGCCAGCGTATGCCGGTTGGGCTAGACCAAAGACAATCTCGTGCATCCCCTGCGGACGCATATGGAAAACGCCACCGCCGGAGGGGAGCTCGGCGGTGGCGTTGTTAAACGGTGCTGGGGCTCGGGGCCTTCGCGGGAGCTGCCATGTGCGCAGAGGCGTCTAAGAGCGCTTACGGCTCGCCATGGTGCCTGCGGCGATAGCGGCTGTTCCCGCAAGGACGGTTGCCACGATGGCCGCACCCGAGGTGTCGCCGGTTGCCGCGAGCACGCCGGTAGTCTTGGCTTTCGTGGTTGAAGCCGCAACGGCCTTGGTCGGCTTTGAGCCCTCAGGCTTGGGGTTCTGCTTGGTCTCGTCGGGCTTGGGGTCTTCCGGCTTGGCTACCTCGGGAGGTGCGATGGTCGTGCTTTTGGCGACTGCTTTGATATAGAGGGAGTCGACCGTGGCGTCGCCCGTGCCGATGGCTTGGCCTGCTTCGTAGATGCCGTCACGGAGCTTGCGATAGTCAATGACCTTGCCGCCTTCGGGCGTCTGGATGGCGGCGTTCTCAATCTTGATGGTGCCGATTGTCTTGCCGTCAGCGCTCATGGCACGGGCAAAGATTGCCGCTGTATCTCCTTCGACCGTTACCTTGCTGCGGATGATCGAGATGACTGCGGGTGTGACGCCCTCGCTGGTCTGGGCGATGATGCCGATGTTCTCGCCTTGGGGTTCGCGCCTCGTCTCGCCATCTTGGTTTTCGCTGTAGGGGATGGGGCCGTCGCCGTTCTCGACATAGCGGGCTATGGCCTTGACAACGGAGTCGCTGATGTAGATGTGGCCACCCTTCTCGTTGGGTCGATCGTTTCTGGTGGAGAATGCAGCCGAAACCTCGCCTTCCGCAAACGCGTCCACGGTGGAGCCGTTCTTGACGACGATGTCGTCCTGGTAGGTGAAGAGGGCGATGGCGCCACCGTATCTGCCTTTACTTGCACGGACCGTCACGTTTGCATGATCGAGGGTGATGCCCTTGTGGGCATAGACGCCATATTCAACACCGTTTACGTTGAGGGAGGCGTTTGTGGCTGCGAGGCTGCCCTTGGCCTCGATGGCAGCGTCTTTCTCGGAGCTTGCCTTGACCTGGCTGCCGTCCGAGATGTTGATATTGCCGCCGCTCCAAAGGGCCTCACCATCGGCTGAGCTTGCCTCGACTGCCCCGCCACCCTTTATGGTGAGGTTCTTGTCGGTTCCAATACCCTTGTCCTTGGTAGCCCTGGCGGTGACGGCTCCGCTGTCGTCAATCGTGATATTGCCGTTTGCCCTGATGCCATCCGATGCGCCCGTGGCGTTGACGTTGCCCGAACCTTTGATAGCGAGATCACCCCCGGCATTGATGGCATCAAACCCAGTGCTCGTGGCGTTGACGGATCCGGCTCCGTCGATTTTGATATTACCCGTGGAGAGGATAGCGTCCTCAGTAGATGTCACGCTGAGCGTGCCGCCCTCGTCGCCTTGGATATTGAGCTCGGCATTCTCGTTAGTGCCATGAGAAACGTTGATGCTTTCGATCCATTCGGCAGTGACGATGTTGGTTCCCGAGTAATTCACGTTGAGCTTGCCTGCGGCCTGGATCTCGCCGCCGTTATAGTTGCTGAGCTTCAAGTCGTCGGCGCCGTCCCACGACCAGGTACCGGCCTCGTCGCTCGCCGCGGTGTTGTACTTGTTGCCGCCGACCTTGACCCATTCCGCTGCGAGCGAGACGCTCGGCATGAGCAGCGAGCTTACCGTGAGCGCGCATACGGCTCCCACGACGATGCGGCGCGTCACGCGGCGCCAGCTGCCGTGCGCGAGTCCTATGCGACGGCGAACGTCGGGTTCGGCAACATGGGTTCCGGCGGTAGTGTCATTGCGTTTGGGGGTCGTGAACAAGGCTGCCATGGTTGCTCCCGTTCTCATAGGGCCTATACGACTAGATTCAGCGTATCTGCTGGATGTTGCCGGCGGTAGTGCCGTATGGAGGGCAAAATGGCCAAAATGGGGGAGAAATAGGCCGCACGCCGGTGCAGGGACCGGCGCTAAAAGAAAAGCGCGGGGCCGCATGGCGACTCCGCGCTTTATTGTTCAGCTTTTGTAGCCTTGCCCTTACGCTACGAAGAAGTAGACGAGGAAGGCAAGGGCCGCGATGCACCCGTCCTGTGCGAAAAAGTGTTTACGAGCGTTTGCGACTCGCCAGGGCGCCTGTGACGATGGTGGCCGTTCCTGCAAGGGCGGTCGCTATGATGGCCGCGCTCGAGGTGTCGCCGGTTGCTGCGAGTTTGCCGGCGATCTTGGCTCCCGTGGCTGCAACTGCAACGGTCTTGGTCGTCTTTGCGCCCTCGGGCTTGGAACCCTCGGGCTTGGTCTCGCCGGACTTTTCCTCGGGTTTGATCTTCTCGGGAGGTACGGTGAGCGTGCTCTTGGCGACAGCGGCGTCATAGGGAGAGTCGATCACGTCGTCGCCCGTGCCGATGGTTTGACCCGCCTCGCAGAGGATGCCGCCGCTGAGTTCTTCCTTGTTGCGATAGTTAATGATCTTGCCGCCTGCGGGCGCCCGGATGGGAGCGCCTTCGATCTCGATGGTGCCGATCGCCTTGCCATCCTCGCTTATGGCAGGAGCGAAGATTGCCGCCGTGTCTCCCTCGGCCGTGAGCTTGCTGCGGACGATCGAGATACTCGCGGGCGTGATGCCCTCGTAGGTCTGGGCGAAGATACCGATGTTCAGACCCCTAGGCTCAGGGATGACCTCGCCGCTTTGGTCGTTGCTGTAGTGATCGGGGCCATCGCCACCGGTCTCGACATAGCGGGCTATAGCCTTAACAACGGAGTCGCTGATGTAGATGTGGCCGCCAGCGACGTTTGGCTGGTGGTTTCTGGTAGAGATTGCAACCGAGAATTTGCCTTCTGCGAACGCGTCCACGATGGAACCATTCTTGATGACGATGTCGTCCCCATCAGTGATGAGGGCGATGGCCTGGCCGCCGCTCGCGCTTGTGCGGACCGTCACGGTCGCATGATCGAGCGTAACGCCCTTGTAGGCATAGACACCATATTCAACACCGCTTGCGTCAAGGGAGGCGTTCGTGACCGCGAGACTACCCTCAGCGTCGACGGCAAGATCTCCCTGGGAGCTTGCCTTGACCTGGCTGCCGCCCGAGATGTCGATGTTGCCGTCAGCCCAAATCGCCGCTTCTTCTATCGAGCTTGCTTCTACCTTGCCACCGCCTTTGATGATCAGGTCACTGCCCGCGGCGACGCCGTAACCTTCGCCTCCTTTAGCGATCACTGTGCCAGAGGAATCGATGGTGGTCTTGCCCTTGGATTGGATGCCTTCGGTACCGCCCGTTGCATTCACGGTGCCCGAGCCCGTGATAGAGAGATCGCCCTTTGCCTCAATTCCGTCGGAAGCAGTGCTTGTGGTGTTCACAGTGCCTGGGCCAGAAATGGAGAGGTCGCCTGTTGATTTAATTGCATCGGCCTCGGCTGTCACATTGAGCTCATCCGTGCTATTCGAGCTCGTTATGTTCAACTCTGCTTTCTGGCTAGTGCCGTCCTGCGCCTTGATGGCGGCTCCGGTGTAATCAGGCTCGGTTTTCACGGTGTTCTTGCCCTCATAGACAATGTTGAGCTTGCCTGCAGCCTTGATCTCACCGCCGTTATAGTTGATGAGCTTCATGTCGTCGGCGCCGTCCCAGCTCCAGGTGCCGGCGCCGTCGCCCGCCGCAGTGCCGGCGTTGTACTGGGTGCCGCCAACATCAATCCACTCGGCCGCGAGCGAGATGCTCGGCATGAGCAGCGAGCTCACCGTGAGCGCGCACACGGCGCCCGCAACGATGCGGCGCGTCACGCGGCGCCAGCTGCCGTGCGCGAGCAGTGCGCGACGGTGCTCGTCGGGCTCGACAAAATGGGCTCCTGAGGTTTTGTCATTGCGCTTGGGGGTCGTGAACAAGGCGGCCATGGTTACTCCCATCCTCATAGGGCCTATGCGGTTATATCCAGCATATCTGCAGGATGTAGCCGTCGGTAGTGCCGTTTGGAGGGCAAAATGTCCAAAACTTGGGAAGCAATACATCGCGCGCCCGCGCGGTGCCTGGCTTTAAAAGCAAAGCGCGGAGCCGCTCGATGCGACTCCGCGCTTTGGTGTTTGGTATTGTGAATCTTGCCCTTACGCTACAAAGAAGTAGACGAGGAAGGCGAGGGCTGCAATCCACATGAGCGGCTTGATCTTGGAGGCCTCGCCCTTAAAGAGCGCGACGATCACGTAGGCGATAAAGCCCAGGCCAATGCCGGCGGAGATGGAGTAGGTGAAGGGCACGCCGGCGACAATCATGAACGCCGGGAAGCCCTGCGACACGTCGGACCAGTCGATCTCGGAGGCCTCGCTCATCATGAGGTAGCCGACATAGACCAGGGCACCGCAGGTGGCGGCACTGGAAACGATGGTGACGATGGGGGAGAAGAACGCGGCGAGAATGAACAGCACGCCGGTGGTGACGGAGGTGAGGCCCGTGCGACCACCGTCGGCGGCGCCGGAAGTGGACTCGACGAAGGTGGTGATGGAGGAGACGCCCATAAAGCCACCGGCAGCGGCGGCCACGGAGTCAACAACCAGGATGGGGCGGATGTCCTCGACATTGCCGTCCTCGGTCAGGAACTCGCCCTGCTTGGCGACGGCCATCGCGGTGCCCATGGTGTCGAAGAAGTCGCTCATGAGCAGCGAGAAGGCCACGACGAGCAGCATCGGGTCGGTCAGAACCTTCACGATAGCCATGTTGCCGTCGGCGGTGCTGGCAAACGGGGCGCCGAAGGTCGAGAAATCGAGCGGGGCGATGAGGCCCTCGGGGGCGTGGGTGACGCCCAGCGGGATGCCGGCGATAACGGCGACGATGATACCGATGAGCAGCGAGCCCGGCACGTTGCGGGAGGCCAGGGCAACCGTCACGACGATGGAGATGATGCCGACGATAAAGGTGGGGGAGGTGATGTCGCCCAGACCGACGAGTGTGCCGGCGCCAGCGGTGATAATGCCGGCGTCGCACAGGCCGATCATGGCGATAAACAGGCCCAGACCCACCGAGATGGCGTGGCGCAGGACCACGGGGATGGCGTCCATGATGGCCTCGCGCAGGCCGCAAAGGACGAGCAGCAAGATGACGATACCCTCGAGGAAGATAACGCTCATGGCGACGTGCCAGTCACCGCCGCACATGGTGGTGGTGATGCCCGCGATCATGGCGTTGATGCCCAGGCCTGAAGCGCAGGCGAGCGGGCGGTTTGCGAAGATGCCCATGCAGATGGTCATGATGCCGGCGCCCAGGCAGGTGGCGCAGGCGAGCGCTCCCGCATCAATGCCAGCGCCCGAGAGCACTGCGGGGTTGACGGCGATGATGTAGGCCATCGCCAGGAATGTTGTCAGTCCAGCGCGAAGTTCGGTCCCGATTGTGGACTTGCGCTCACTGACGTGAAAAAGTTCGTCCATGCATACCCTTTCCTTGTTCGGCCCCGAGTTTAGGCCGATTGACACGAACTCATTTACTATATCGCCTTTACAACCTTGCTGTTCCTCGCATGTTGATGTTCGGCGCTTTGTAACAGACGGACGGTATTTATCGCATGAAAATGTGTGGGTACCGTATACTTAAGCGGTTACAACGACCCCTATGGAGGAACGTATGATTAAAGAGCTTTGCCACGACGAGGCTATCCTGTCCCAGCGTTGCGAGGTTGCGACCGTCGAGGACGAGTCGGTTGCTCAGGACCTGATCGATACCATCAAGTCGCTCGATGATGCCGGCTGCTTGGCCGCCAACCAGATCGGCGTTACCAAGAAGGTCTGCGTCTACCTGGACGACGCCGGCGAGCCCCACGTGCTCTACAACCCCCGTCTGGTGTTTGGCCTGGGCGCCAGCAAGATGGAGGAGAGCTGCCTGACGCACGAGGAGGTCACCAAGTCCACGCGCTATATCAAGTGCAAGGTTGCCTTTGACCAGATCGTCGATGGCAAGATGCGCGAGCGCAAGCAGGACTTTGTGGGCTTCGAGGCGCAGATGGTCCAGCATATGATTGATCACTGTCTTGGAAAGTTGGTTTAAAGCGCCGATGCACCGCACCTTGGCGTTCAATCGTCGCTTACGTACCGTTAGTACGCTGCGCTCCTCTTTCACGCCAATCTGCGGCACCTCGACACTTTAAACCGACCTGTTCGGTTATTTCCGGTCGAGTGATTTGATCGGGGATTGAACCTGTGCTTTTGTCCCGGGCGTGACATTGTTGTCATGTCCGGGCTTTTGTGTTTAGCGCCTTTTTGTTTGGTGACAATAACCTTAGCAGGACCGTAAAGCTAGGAGGCGCTATGTGCACGAGCATTCGATTTACCGATAATTCTGGCCACATGTATCTGGGCCGCAACCTCGACTGGAGCTTTGACTACGGCCAACAGGTTCGCGTGATGCCGCGCGGGTTCCACATTCCGTATTCGTTTATCGACGATGCGTCGGCGGCACACGCGGTAATCGGCATGTGCATCGATTACAAGAACTATCCCATGTTTTTCGACTGTGGTAACGATGCGGGTCTGGCTGTGGCGGGGCTCAACTTTCCCGGCTATGCCGAGTATGCCGAGGGCCCTGTCGACGGCAAGAACAATATCGCGGCCTATGAGTTTCCCCTGTGGGTGGCAGCGACGTTCTCGACGGTCGATGAGGTCGAGGCCGCGCTGCGCGACACGGTGATTGTCGCCAAATCTGCCGGAGAGGGGCTGGGCGTGTCGCTGCTCCATTGGATTATCGGCGACAGCCAGCGCAGCATCGTGGTCGAGATGATGGCTGACGGCCTGCATGTATACGACGATCCGGTCGACACCCTTGCCAACCAGCCGACCTTCCCGTGGCACATGGAAAACCTGCGCACCTATATCACCGCCACAAGCGATTTTCCGCAGACGGCGACATGGCGTGGCGCCGAGCTTAAGCCCTATGGAGCCGGTGCCGGCATGCGCGGCATTCCGGGCGATTGCTATTCGCCGAGCCGTTTTGTAAAGGCGGCGTACCTCAATGCCAATTACCCGCAAAAGGAGAGCGAGACCGAAAACGTCGTTCGCATGTTCCGCTCGCTCGAGGGCGTGGTGATGATTGAGGGGGCGTCCAGGATGGGCGATGGCAAGTTCGAGAAGACTATCTATACCGGATGCTTTAGCGCGCGCACGGGCAATTATTACTACGCGATGTATGGGGATCCGTCGATTCGTTACGTGAGCCTGATGGATGCCGAGGGCGCGAGCCCCGATAGGCTCGTGGTTCCCGAGCCGCGTCGTTCGTAGCCCATAGCTTTACTGCAGTGCAAAGCGCCCCTGCATCTCCTGTGAGGTGCAGGGGCGCTGCGACCTGGGCTTTATCCCGCATGCGCCCCGAGAAAATGTCCCTTAAGCGCGTGCTGCCTGGGCGATACCGGCCTTGGTGCTTGCGCGTTTGCCGGCGAGTTCGCAAAAGACCGCGCCGCCGATGATGAGCGCGGCGCCCATGAGGCGGATTGGCGTCATGGTCTCGCCCAAAAGGACGGCGGAGAACACGACTGCCGAAAGCGGCTCGAGGTAGCCGACAACCGCGACGGTCTGCACGGGCAGCTTGGCGACAGCACTAAAGTAGAGCAGGCAGCCGATGCCGGTGTTGACGACGCCGAGCATGGCGACGGCGCGCCAATCGATGCCGGCGGCAATGCTGGGGGAGAGGAACGAGGGGGCGCCCTGCGTGAGGAGCGTAAGGACCAGCGCGGTCATAAAGGCGGCGCTCACCTGGAGCGCGGAGTTTTCGAGGCCTTCGACGTGTGGCGCACCCTTGCTAGCGATGACCATCAACGCGTAGCAGAAGGCCGAGGCGATGCCGCAAGCGATACCCGCAATGGGCATATTGCCGCCTAGACCTTGTGCCGCAATGAGAAAGGCGCCGCAGGCAACGGCGATAAACCCGGCGATTTTGCCGCCGGTCAGCTTTTCGCCAAAAATGAGCGGGGAGAGGGCCATAACGATGATGGGGCCGCAGTAATACAACAGCGAGGAGATGCCAACACCGATCGTCTGATAGGCGCGGAACAGGAAAATCCAGCTGGCGCCCAGCGCGGCGCCCGAGACGATGAGCGCTGCGGCCTCACGGGGGCGAGACGGAGCCTGCAGGTTATGGCGCTTGGTTATGAAGAGGATGGCGGCAAGGGTGAGAGCGCCCAAAAACGTGCGCAGGAGCACGATATCGGAGCTCGGCAGCGCGATGGCAGCGGCGATGATGCCATTGGAGCCAAACAATAGCAATGCTGCTAAGTACGTAAACAGTCCGTTGTTCATGCGCTGACATCCCCTATATATCCGAACATGTTCACTATGGGTGAACTGGCTTTAGAAGAAAAGCGAATATAATGCATGGAAAACATGACAAAAACTCATGCAAGGGTGGGGGGTGTACCGTGGAGACCAATATCCAAAAGATGCAAGTGCTGCTCGAGACGGTGCGTGCCGGCAGCTTTACGCGTGCTGCAGAGCGCCTGAGCTATTCGCAATCGGGCGTGAGCCGCATGGTGGCCGACCTCGAGGCCGACTGGGGCTTTAAGGTGCTCGACCGCAGCCGCGAGGGCGTGACGCTTTCTGCCGACGGGCGGCAGGTCATGCCGGCTGTCGAGGCGCTCTGCGAGGAATTCATTCGCTTGCAGCGGCGTGTGGATGAGATGCGTGGGCTCATGCGTGGCAAAATCTGCATCGGTACGTTTTCGAGCGTGGCGACCCACGTGCTGCCGCCGGTGATCGCGCGTTTTCGCGCCGATTATCCAGACGTCGATTACGAGTTACTGATGGGCGACTATTCAGAGATTGAACAATGGGTGGCGCAGGGCCGCTGCGATCTGGGCTTTATCCCGCATGAGCCCCGAGAAAATGGCATGACATCGCGATCTTTGGTGCGCGACGAGTTGATGGCGGTGGTGCCGACAGACTCTCTGCTTGCTAGTGAGGGGGCCGTCTCGCTTGCCGACTTGGCCAACGAGCAGTTTATTCTGCTGGAACGCGGCACCGATGACGAGATTACGCCGCTGTTCCGTCGGGCGGGGCTGACGGTGCGCTCAAAACTGTCGACCTGGGATGACTATGCGATTATGGCCATGGTCGAGGACGGCTTGGGCGTGAGCATCCTTCCGGCGCTCATCTTGCGGCGCTGCCAGTTCAATGTCGCCATTCGTCCGCTCGAGGGACGTCCCCATCGGCAGATTAACGCCATATATCGAACGGCCGACGTTTCGCTTGCCGCCGCTCGTTTTCTCGAATATCTCTAGGCGAGCGCATACCGTTGTCGCTTTGGGATAAATCTCGAGGTGTGGTTCGCTTTATTATTGAAATTGAACTTTTCGAAAGAGCACGGCGCTATACTGCTTGCTAAATTGAACCTTGGTTCAATTCGTGTTCTATAAATTGAACTTTGCCAGCAAGGAGGTTCCTGTGGCCCAAGAGACGTTTAGCGATCGCCTGCGACAGGCTATGTCCGATCGCGACGTTCGCCAGTCGGACGTGATCCGCGCATCGGAGATGCTCGGCAAAAAACTCGGCAAGAGTCAGATGAGCCAATATGTGAGCGGCAAGACGATCCCGCGGCGTGATGTGGCAGAGCTGCTCGCCCGTATTTTGGAGGTCGATGTTACCTGGCTGCTCGCCGGTGACGCCGATCAAGGCGAGACATCATCGCCCCGCAACGTTTCCAAGCCCGAACTCAATCCCTCAGCCCAAATTGCAAGGAGCGTCCCCATGCGTACTTTTTCTAAATCCACCAAACTCGACAACGTCCTCTACGACGTCCGCGGCCCCGTCGTCGATGAAGCCGCCCGTATGGAGGACGAAGGCGAGCGCATCCTCAAGCTCAACATCGGCAACCCTGCGCCCTTTGGTTTTCGCACGCCCGATGAGGTCATTAAGGATATGCGCCAGCAGCTGCCCGACTGCGAAGGCTATTCCAACTCGCGCGGACTGTTCTCCGCGCGCAAGGCGATCATGCAGTACTCGCAGATCAAGGGCCTGCCCAATGTTCAGATGGAGCACATCTACACGGGCAACGGCGTGTCCGAACTCATTCAGCTTTCGATGAACGCACTGCTCGACAATGGCGACGAGATTCTGATCCCCAGCCCCGACTATCCGCTCTGGACGGCGTGCGCAACCCTTGCCGGCGGTCATCCCGTTCACTATCTGTGTGATGAGCAAGCGGATTGGTATCCCGATCTGGAGGATATGGAGTCCAAGATCACGAGCGCGACCAAGGCCCTCGTCATTATCAACCCCAACAACCCCACGGGTTCCGTCTATCCGCGCGAGGTGCTCGAGGGTATCGTCGAGGTTGCACGCAGGCATCAGCTGATGATCTTTGCTGATGAGATCTACGACCGCCTGTGCATGGACGGCTACGAGCACGTCTCGATTGCCTCGCTCGCTCCCGACCTGCCCTGCGTCACCTTTAGCGGCCTTTCCAAGTCGCACATGATTGCGGGCTATCGTATTGGCTGGATGGTGCTTTCGGGCAACCAGCGCTGCATGAGCGACTTTATTATGGGCATCAACATGCTCTCGAACATGCGCCTGTGCTCCAACGTGCCGGCTCAGTCAATCGTCCAGACGGCACTCGGTGGACACCAGTCCGTCAACGACTACATCCGTCCCGGCGGCCGTGTCTACGAGCAGCGCAACTTTGTGTATGAGGCGCTCAACAAGATTGACGGCATCTCGGTGGTCAAGCCGCGTGCGGCGTTCTATATCTTCCCCAAGATGGATGTCAAGAAATTCAACATCACCGATGACGAGCAGTTTGCCCTTGACCTGCTACACGAGAAGAAGATCCTGATCACCCGCGGCGGCGGCTTTAACTGGGCCGAGCCCGACCACTTCCGCATCGTGTACCTGCCGCGCATGGAAGTGCTCAAGGAGTCCCTCGAAGACTTGGCTGACTTCTTCGATCACTATCGCCAGTCGTAGGGGATTAGATATGTGCCGCCGCGAGAACTGAAGCGTCGCAGGATAGGCAAACGACAGCGAGCGAGCCGCATTTGCGCCAAGGTGACGTGAAGCGAAAGGGCGCTGACCTTTTGGTCGCGCCCTTGAAGCTGAACGTCAGATTGGTGTGAATGCGGCTCGCGCAGCGTCAAGCGGTCCGCCGTTCGGTAGAACGGCGGAACTATACAACGATTCCGCAACAGTGGTCGATTTCGTGTTGGATGATCTCGGCGGTGTAGCCCGAGAAGTTCTTGATGCGGTGGACGAAGTTCTCGTCCAAATACTCCACCTTAATGCGACGGTAGCGGGTACAGGGGCGCTCGCCGATCAACGAGAGGCATCCTTCGCTCGTCTGATAGGCATTGACCTGCTCAAGAATTTGAGGGTTGTACATCAGCAGCGCCCTGTTGCCGTCCTTTACGCAGATGATGCGTTTGCGCACGCCGATCATGTTGGCGGCGAGGCCAACGCACTCGTGCTCATGCTCGAGGAGCGTATCCAGGAGGTCCTGCCCGGTCGCGGCATCATCGGGCCCTGCGTCTTCGGAGGGCAGGCGCAAAAAGAACTCGGATTTCATGATGGGCTTAATCATGGCGGGCTCCTCATGTCTCATGCTTTCGTGGACTTTTGATAATAGCGCGGAAGGAAAGCTGTGCGTCCGCGTTACAATCTTTCGACGTTGGACCATGTTGCCAAACTCGTCGCGTGCGGCGTCTGGCGTAAGTCTAGGGCTCATCCTCGCCCTGGACTGTTCCTCTGGGGCGATACGACTGTCGTTCCAAGAGGAAGGAAATGCAAGGGGAGCAAATCTCAGCAACAAGTTAGGGCAACGCCATCGGGCACTTCGGCGTTTCTCATCGTTATGTATATCGCAGCCTTTGTTGCCGCGTTTAACGAGAACATCATTAACGTGGCGCTGCACGACATTATGGCGGCCTTTTCGGTGAGTGCCACCACGGCGCAGTGGCTTGTTTCGGGCTACATGATCGTGACGTCGATCTTTACGGCCATCATGGCCTTTCTGTCTGGTTGTTTTTCGACGCGTAAGCTGCTGTTTTTCGCATGTGGATGCCTGGTCGCCGGAGAAGTCCTGTGCTTGGTCGCCCCAACGTTTACCGTCTTGCTGCCAAGTCGCATTTTGCAGGCTGCGGGATCGGGCATCTTGTTTCCGCTCATGATGAACGTGGTGCTGTCTTGCGCCCCGCGTGAGAAGCTCGGTCTGTACCTGAGTCTGGGCGGTGCCTGCATTACGCTAGGGCCGGCGTTTGGACCCGTGATCAGCGGTCTTATGTGCACGTTGTTTGGCTGGAGAGCGGTGTTCGTAGTGCCGTTGGTGGGCGGCATTGCGGTCGCTGCGGCGGGCGTAAAGCTTGTTCAGAATGTCGGAGAGCGCTCGAACACCACGCTTGATATTCTGTCGGTTGTTTTGCTCGCTGCCGGCATTACGGCATTTGTGTATTCCGTAGGCGAGTTCTCGACCAATCTGATTTCCGGCATCGGGACGCTTTTCGCCGCCCTTGTGCTGCTCAGCTTGTTTGCGGCCCGTCAGCTCAAGCTCGAGCATCCGGTGCTTAACGTGCGTCCCATGGCGAGCGTTCGTTTTTGGCCTGCGTGCCTGCTTGTGGTGGTGTCGATGATGACAACGTTCTCGATGAGTGTTTTGTTGCCGCTCTATTTTGAGGGCGCATACGGCATGACCGCACTTGTTGCGGGCTTGCTCATTTTGCCGACGATTGCCTGCAATGCCGTGACCTCGATTGTAGGCGGGCGCGTGATGGATGCCCGTGGCGCATGGCCGCTGCTGCCGGTCGGTTTTGCCCTGATTGCCGTGGGACAGACTGCGATCTCGATGACCGCGGCGACCATGAACATCGGCGTTGTCGCGGCACTGACCGTTGTAGTGTATGCCGGCGTCGGTTTGGTGCTGAGCCCCTCGCAAACGGCCGGATTGGAGACGCTACCCGCTGCCGAGCATCCTCACGGAACGGCATTGCTCAACACGTGGAACATGATTGCCGCGTCGTTTGGCCCGTCGCTGTTTATCGACCTGCTTTCGAGTTCTGCAGCGGCTGCCGGTGCCGCCGGCGTCGCGACGGACGTTGCCCAGGCGATTGGATTTGCGGCTGCCGTGCGCGTGGCGGCTGTGATTGCCGTTGTCGGGTTCGCGGTGTCGGTTGTGTACGCTCGCCGCGAGTCGTACATGTCGCATTAATGTGTGCACATAGATTCTGCAGCTAGATTGGATGGCGACACCATAAACTAATTGACGTTTTGCCGAGAGGCATGAATGTTTAAAGCGCAAAGAGTGCGCGACGGGCCCCGCGAATGGGGCGATGATGCCCGAGAGGGCCAAGAAGGAGTCTCATGTCCGAGAACGAAGAGATCATGAACGAGACCGAGAACGAGACCATGGCTGCCGAGGTTGAGGCAGTCGAGACCGTGGAGACCGAAGTTGCCGAGGTTGAGGCTGCTGACGAGGTTTCCGCCGAGGAGGAGGCCGAGGTTGTCGAGGCCGCCGTTGATTACGATGACGAAGAGCTGATGGACAAGATGCAGAAGGCCGCCCGCCTGCTGCGTAGCCGTCGCTTTGCTATTTCCAAGGAGGAGGAGGCCAAGGCCGAGCGTATGGCGAACATCGAGCGCGCCATCAAGCTGCTTGACCTCAAGCCCAAGATGGAGCAGAAGGAGATGTCCGACCTGCTGGGCATGCGCCTTCGTGAGCTCGATGGCCTGATGGCCGAGGCCGAGGCTGCCGATCTGGTCGGCCGCATCGACGACGCCGAGGGCGATATGCGCAAGATCGTCGTCTTCGCTGCCGAGGATGCCGCCGAGGGCCTGGTCGAGCTTGCCAACAAGAAGGAGAAGCTCCTGCCCGAGCTTTCTTACGAGGAGGCCACCGAGTTGATGGCCGCTCTCGATAAGGTTATCGCTCCGCTCGTCGCCATGGGCCTGGACGAGGACCGCGGTCCTCGCGGTGGCCGTGACGATCGCGGTGGCCGTGGCGGCGACCGTGGTGGCCGCGGTGGCTTTGGCGATCGCGGTGGCCGCGGCGGTGACCGTGGCGGTCGCGGTGGCGATCGTGGCGGCCGTGGCGGCTTTGGTGACCGTGGCGGCGACCGTGGCGGTCGCGGCGGCTTTGGCGGCAACCGTGGTGGCTATGGCGACCGCGGTGGCAACCGTGGCGGCTTCGGCGGCAACCGTGGTAACGACCGCGGCGGTCGCGGCGGCGATCGCGGCGGCCGCAACGGTGGCGGCTTCCGCGGCAACCGTTTCTAGGTTAGTTACGCCGTTCTACCGAACGGCGTAACAGCTCGACGCTGCGCGCCCACCAGAGCGACAACTTGTCATTCAAAGAGGACGGCATGACCAGAAGGTCTATGCCGTCCTCTTTTCATGCCAATTTGTTCGCTCTGGCGGGCGCTCGCTGTCGTTGCCAAAACATCGGCATTCTCTCTGTTGCCAGAAGGTGGTCGTTGGGTGTTCCTATAGTTTTGTCAACCGTCGGGGCTACTCCCGGTAGGGCACCCGGTCGCGCATCACGGCGTATATCGCCCTGAGCCGCTTCCTCGCGACGGCCTTGAGCGCCCGCCCGTGCCCCATGCCCCGCGCCCTGCAGGCCCGGCAGTACTCGCCGTAGCGCCCCGACGACCTCACCAGGCTGTTGCACGAGAAGATCAGCAGGGACTTGAGCCTCGCGTCGCCCCGCCTGGACGCCCTGACCGACCTCACCGACGTGCCGGAGCCCCTCACCCTCGGGGCTATGCCGCGGTACGAGGCCAGGTGGTCGTGGTCCGGGAACCTCGCGATGTCGACCGACACCGCGAGCTGCGCCGCGGTCCTCGGGCCGATGCCGGGCACGGTGAGCAGGCACGCGTAGGTCTCGTCGCCCTCGAGCAGCGCCGCCGTCTCGGCCTCGAGGGCCCCGGCCTCGTCGAGGGCCTCCGATATCCGGGCGGCCAGGAACCTGACCTGCCTGTTCTCGGCCTCGACGAGCGCCGGCGGGGGCGCGGTGGAGGCGGCCGCGGCCTCCCCGGCGGCCTCGGCCCGCGGGCCCCCGGCCCCGGAGCGGGCGATCCCCCACGCCCCGCCGAACCC
>NZ_CABJFS010000010.1 GCF_902364945.1 Collinsella aerofaciens
CATGCAGCAGGGGCTCTCAATGTTTTTATGTCCTGCTCATATCGTCTCTGCCGGCAGCTGGGGACACTCCTTGCGGGGCGTCCCCATTTTGTTTTCGTCCCGCATGTTTTGTGAAACACGGCTAACTTTTAGGCAAAGTAGTAAGACATGGGAAACTTTTGCGGTAAAGTAAATCAAGCAAAAGTATCCAAAGGCTAACTAGAAGCCATCGCGAAAGGCGGCCCATGGCCCTGCGTGAATCCGGAGAAGACTATCTCGAATCGATCTACGTTCTATCGGAACGTCAGGGCATCGTGCGCTCGATCGACGTTGCCGAATACTTGGGCGTAACCAAAGCAAGCGTCTCTAAAGCCATGGCGGCCTTGGAGAGCACCGGCTACGTGGAGATGGGCAAACGCGACGTGCATCTGACGGAACGCGGTCTTGAGGTTGCCCGTCAAATGTGGGAGCGCCACTGCTTTTTTGTAGGGCTGCTAGAGGACGCAGGCGTAACGCCCGAGGTCGCGTCGCAAGAGGGCTGCCACATGGAGCACTGCCTGAGCGAGGAGAGCTTCGAGAAGTTGAGGTCGATGTTGGGCCGGGGCGAGGCGACGGATTCAACTTCGGAATCCTAACAGATCCTCAGTAGCGCGGAGTTCGCGCAAGGCGCGAACCAGCGACCGGGACCAGCGGCCTTTTCGGCCAAGTCCATTTCAGCAAAGAAACACCGCCAGCAAGCGATGCCCAAGAACTGCCAGCTACGTCACTGCAGGCCGGGGTCGGGCTTGGTTTTGAAAACAATCCGCAGCGCGAGGCCCGCCTTTCCGTTGCTCCGCAGGAGCAGGAAAGACGGGCCTCATGCGCGAGGACGTTTTCAAAACCAAGCCCGACCCCGGCCGGAGGGACCACGAGTGCTACAGGTTCTTGACACCCATCGCGCGCATGGCGTTCAGGATGGCGATGATCGCCACGCCTACGTCGCCAAAGACGGCAAGCCACATATTGGCGATACCCAGCGCTGCCAGCACAAGGATCAGCAGCTTAATGCCCAGCGCAAAGATTATGTTCTGCCAAACAATCGACATGGTCTTGCGCGCCACGCGGATCGCGCGGGAAATGTTGGACGGCTTGTCGTCCATCAGCACCACGTCGGCGGCCTCGATCGCGGCGTCGGAGCCCATGGCGCCCATGGCAATGCCAACGTCTGCGCGGGTGAGCACGGGTGCGTCGTTGATACCGTCGCCGACAAAGGCGAGCTTTCCCTTGCCGCTTTCGGCCGCGAGCAGCGCTTCAACACGTTCGACCTTGTCGCCCGGCAGGAGCTGCGCGTGGAACTCGTCGAGACCGAGTTGCTTGGCTACAGACGCCGCAACCTCCTCGCGGTCGCCCGTGAGCATGACGGTGCGGTTGATACCGGCGGCGTGCAGGTCGCGGACAGTCTGCCCGGCATCGGCCTTAACGGTGTCTGCAATCACGATGTGACCGGCGTACACGCCGTCAACGAGCACATGCAGAATCGTTCCGGTGACCTCGCAATTGGGCGCTTTTGCTCCGGCCGCGGCGAGCATCTTTGCATTGCCAACGGCGACGTGCTTACCGTCGATGGTTGCCGTCACGCCGTGGCCCGCGTCGTTGGCGGAGTCGCTAACGCGCTTGGGGTCGAGTTCGCCCTGGAAGGCGGCGCGCACCGACTGCGCGATGGGATGGTCGGAGAACGACTCCGCAAGGGCCGCGACTTCGAGCAGCGACTGCTCGGTATAGCCAGCCTCGGGGTGCACCGCGACCACCGAGAACGTGCCGTTGGTGAGGGTGCCCGTCTTGTCAAAGACGACGGTGTCCACATCGGCGAGCGTCTCGAGGTAGTTGGAACCCTTGATGAGAACGCCCAGCTTGGACGCGCCGCCGATGCCGCCAAAGAAACTCAACGGTACGCTGATCACGAGGGCGCACGGGCAGCTGACGACCAGGAAGGTCAGGCCGCGCAGGATCCAATCGGACCAAGCGCCAGTCACCAGGCCGCCGCCAAGCGCGAGCACCGCGGCAGCGCCAGTGACGGCGGGGGTGTAGACGCGGGCAAAGCGCGTGATGAAGTTCTCGGTGCGCGCCTTCTTTTCGCTGGCATTCTCCACGAGCTCCAGAACACGCGCGACGGTTGACTCGCCAAAGGGCTTGGTGGTGCGCACGTGGATGAGGCCCGTCATGTTGATGCAACCGCTGATGATATCGTCGCCGGTCTTGGCCGGGCGGGGGACCGACTCGCCCGTGAGTGCGGCGGTGTCGAGCTGGGTTTCGCCCTCGACGATGACGCCGTCGATAGGCACGCGCTCGCCGGGCTTGACCACGATCACGGTGCCGACGGCGATGTCATCGGGAAAGGCCTGTTCGAGTGTGCCGTCGGCTTGCTCGACGTTAGCGTAGTCGGGCGCGATGTCCATCATGGCACTGATCGACTTGCGGCTCTTGCCCACGGCGTATGCCTGGAACAACTCGCCGACCTGGTAGAACAGCATGACAGCGGCGCCTTCGGCCATGTGCGGGTCGGTGTCGGGGAAGAGCACCATGGCAAACGCGCCGATGGTCGCGACGGCCATGAGGAAGCTCTCGTCGAAGGCCTTGCCGCGGCGGATGTTATTGAATGCCTTTTGCAGTACGTCGTAGCCGGCAATCAAAAACGGCACGAGGAACAGCACAAAGCTGGCGTAGATGTTGCCGGGCTCCCCAAATGCGATAGCGAGGGCGCCGAGCTCGTCGAGGGCATAAACAACGGCAAAAATGCCCAGTGCTACCAGGATGCGGTTGCGCTTGTGCTCAAGGGACTCTTTCTTCTTGCGCTTCTTCTTTTTCTTTTTGGAATCGGCGGCCGCCATGATTCAAACCTCCCATTTGAGTGTATGAACACTTGCTCATATAATTTCGCGAGCAAAGGCCGCGGCAAGCGCGGCCTCGCAGGTCAACGTATGCGCGGGTTAGAGAATGATCTCGCAGTCCGGCTCGGCGTCGGCGGTGAACTCAACGACGCGGTCCAGGACCTCGTCGAACTTGGCATCGTCGGCCTCGAGCGTCAGCTTCTGGGTCATAAAGTTGACCGAAACGGACTTGACGCCCTCGAGCTTGGCAAGTTCGTCCTGAAGCTCGCGCGCGCAGTTGGCGCAATCGATCTCGTCGAGCTTAAACTGCTTTTTCATAGTGGGTTCCTTTCCCTGTTTTTGCGGCTTGGGTGCAGGTCGCGTTGATACCGTGGTTGGTTGCTACTCGCAGATATGGCTCATGCCCTGGTTGAGCATGGTGTAGACGTGATCGTCGGCAAGGGAGTAGAGGATGTTGCGGCCGTCGCGGCGGAACTTGACCAGGTGCGACTGCTTAAGCGTACGCAGCTGGTGCGATACTGCCGACTGCGAGGTTGCGGTCGCCTCGGCGATGTCTGCCACGCAGAGCTCGCGGCCCATGAGGGCATAGAGAATCTTGATGCGCGTGGTGTCGCTGAAGACCTTGAACAGGTCGGCGAGGTCGTAGAGAAGCTCTTCGTCGGGAAGGTCCTCGGGCGAGCAGGTGGTGGGGATTGCGGGCTCGATGCTGGTCTCGACGTCGACCTTTGTTTCATCGACAGGTGCGGTCATTGCAACATCCTTTCATATGAACATGCGCTCATATAAATTACTTCCGATTATATGAGCGCATGTTCATATGTCAATACAATTTACGTTAACTTCGATGACTGCTTGCCGCCCCTGCGATTTTCTGCGGGTTGGGAGACATCGACGCAATGCTCGCCAACATATTTCGAGATGTTCGGCCAGCATGCTAAGAAAGCCACCTTGAGAAGCTTTAGGACTGTTCATATTTGTACTTTATCGTGTTAAATACAGCGAGAATCAGTTCTTCCTCTACGGGAGTTCCTGCAGAATCAGTTTTATCTAAAGTTATATTGAGCATTGCTGCAGCCAATCTGGCACATCGGTGGCCGAATAAGTCGAAAAATGTAGGTGGACATCCGCAGAGATCGCCTTTAGAAGAGCGAATTCTCAATTAGATCAATAATCGTGTCGTCTTCCGTGCGGTTTCCATCGATTTTTGCGAACATGTCGCATTCCCAAGGCCCATTGATTTCCTCAGCAAGGGCCCCGACGTGTTGCATGTCGTCGGGTTCTGGCACATCGTTGATGCTCGGGTCATCAGCTTGCGGATATTGGCTTGCAATTTCGCGCTTGGCGGCCTCTTCTTCTTTGAGTGTCTCCAGGACGCGGCGACCGTATTCGAAGTAGCGCCGCAAGACAAATTGACGAAGAGTTTCTTGCAGGATGGCGAAGTTATCCGGGAGTCGACCGGGCCATATCTTCTCGCGAATGCGAATCGCTTCCATGACCCGCCTAAAAGCGGACTGCTTGAAAAACGAATGACGACTAACTGTGATAACGGCATATCCCATGTTTCGCAGCGTGTTTCGGCGTTCCTCGTCAATTGATTGCTGTTCGGGCTCGTCGTGGTAAAAGCCGTTGTATTCGATATCGGTCATCGAATTTTCGAGCAGCGCGTCGAGGTAGAAAACCGTCCGTCGCGTTAGGGCGGCGTATCTTTTGGGGACTGGGATCGGATAGTCCGTTTTGATAGCGCGTATGGCTAAGCCACCCATTGACTTGGGCATTGTCAGCATCATGACAAACGCCGTTTCGAGTGGGGAGCGACAGCCTTCGCGTACATAAGAAAGTGCCTTAAGTGCTTTATTAGATCCACGATACCCCGATGCCTCTGAAAAGAAGGCTCTGAGCTCTTCAACGCTGGTTAGGGCTGGGCGCTCGCGATATTGAGTTTCGTCGGACGTTCCAAGCGCGTAGGAGCCGCAGATTTCAAAGTAATACTCAACGAGCTCCGAAAGGTTGAGGTCGGCTGCTGCTTCTAACGCGCACAGCTTGATGTCGACGATGTAGACGTTCGGCTCGAGTTCTAGGTAGCTTTCTGCATCAAACGTATAGCGCGTGCAGTGGCAGATGCAGCCCTTGCGGTGCCTTTTGGCATTATTGGAAAACGTCAGCACATGGATGCTTTCAGAATCGACATTCTTTCTGTTGAGCCATGCTCGCGCCGCTTCCAGGTTGGACGTGGTCGGCGCAGACACCTTGATCTTTTCCATAGATATGGGATCGGTCGCGTGGCTTGCGAGCGAGTTGACTGTTTGGTATACAGCGCGTGCCGTGGTATGTGACAGAACGATTCCCATACGCGCATGATGGCATAGCGGACGCCATATACGCTCGAAACTTCGGGCAACGGTATTGGGGCGCGGCTTATCTTCTGCGAACGGTGGGTTTTTGAGCTGTCGTATTGAGGGGGGCAGCTTCGGCTGGGGAGGTTTCTGTCGGCTGCCCCATTTTGGTGAACTTTAGTTGCGGATTCGTAGCTTCTAAGCGTTTTTGCCGACCGCTCAGATGCCTCACCAACATAATTTGAGTTATTCGGCCTTATCCTATACGAATGGTGTGATCGCAACGTCTTATTCGAATTGATTCAGGTAGATTTATAGGGCTTGGTTGCGAAATTGGGGCGACTATAGCGCTCGATTGCGGTTCAAGGGGCCTCGACTAGTGGTTCAGCTGGCCGAACAACTCGAAAAAAGTAGGTGGGCCAATCTGCCGACTATGTGAAGCATGCGTATTTGCTCGTTTTGATTAAAACTAGGGTGCAGCCATAAGACTGCGCCCTAGTTTACTGCGTGCCGGTGCGTCCAGACGGATTGCACTGTGCCTGGCAGGCGCTCCCGCAGATGGATCGGTTATTTCGCAAACAGGTTCTTGAGGTTGAACTCGGCCTGTACCGTGCGGAGCATGAGGTCGGTGTCGTCCAGACCCAGATGCTGCTCGTTGGCGTCGGGCGCGAGGGTGCCGCGACGGCGTGCCCAGTTCTCGAGCGCGGCGGGGGCGGACTCGCGGGGGAGCGAGCGCACGTCGGCGTCCAGGCTGCGGCAGATCTGGCGCGAGTCGATGACGATGATCTTACCCGCGCGGCGTGCCTCGGCGTAACCGTCCAGGTGAATCTTGAACCAGCTGTCCTCAAAGGCGGCGTTATGCGCCATGTACGGGTACTTCTTCATAAGCTTGAGCAGCTGCTTTTGCAGCTCCTTGTTCTCGCGGAAGGGCGTTTTGCCGTCGATGTCGTCCCAGGTAATGTGGTGGATATTCGACAGCGGCACATCTTCGCCGCGGTAGATGTCGGGCAGGCCGCAGTAGTGTGCCTCGGCGTCATGCGGGACGGCGTCGCTGGTGAGCTCCATGATCTCCCAGCCCACGTTGATGATATAGCCGCGCTCGGGTGCACGGCCGGTGGTCTCGATGTCGATACCGAGCACGGTGCCCTGGATGGGCTTGCGGGCGTAGGCCACGCCGAGCGCGTCGCGGTCGCCGCGGATTTCGCGCATAACGGACGCGGCGGTGCGCTTTTGCATCTTGCCGATGGCGGCGCAGGTGTCGGCATCGGACAGGCCGCGCGAGAGCGTCGCGGGCGTCACGTTGCGCAGACGCGCCTCGCCAATCTGGTCGCACAGGTCGCGGTTGCGGTCGGCCAGGTCGCGCACGGTGGCAAAGTCGAAGCCGGGGTCGCCCTCGGCGGTAAAGTACTCGGTCTCGAGCACCTTGAGGGCCTCCTCGCCCTTCTGGCGCTCGGACTCCATGGCGCCGTGGTCGCCGTAGATAAACATGGGGATAAACGGCTGGCGCTCGTATTCGAGTGCTTGCGATACGTTCATATGCTACTCCTTGGACGGGCCGCGTTGTGCGGCTCGAGGTTACTGAGTTATGGCGAGATGATAGTTTACCATAGGCAACTATTGGCACCGCGCCCGGGACAACTACAATACCCTAGTTGACCGCTAGGACTTTTACAATGCTGCCGAAAGACACGAAAGGTTCCATCCGTCATGGATTTACTGATTGATATTCTGCTCGACGCCGGCAAGGACACGCTGTCGCTGGTGCCGTTTTTGTTGGTGACGTATCTTGCTCTCGAGACACTTGAGCACGTTGCGGGCGACCGCGTCAACGGCGCTATCAAGCGCGCCGGCGCTGCGGGTCCCGTGGTTGGCTCGCTGCTGGGCATGGTGCCGCAGTGCGGATTTTCGGCCATGGCAGCAACGCTGTACGCCGGCCGTGTCGTGACCTTGGGCACGTTGGTGGCGGTGTTCCTTTCGACCTCCGATGAGATGCTGCCGCTGTTGCTTGCCGAGCAGGTTCCCGTGCAGACTATGGCGATGCTTTTGGCTTCGAAAGCGCTGATCGCACTGGTCACGGGTTTTATCGTGGACGCTGCCATTCGCGGCCTGCGCCGTAACGCCCGCGCGCACGCGGCGATTCGCCGTACCGTGCTGGGAACCGCGGCCAACCCGGCCCACGTGAACTGCGCGCACGACGACCACAGCGGCGGTGACATCATCGACGAGGTGGCCGAGGCAGGCGTGAGCGCCGACCACATCCACGAGCTGTGCGAGCGCGACCATTGCGGTTGTGATGAAGACGAGGACGAGCACGAACACGGACATGGCCACGATCACGGTCATGAGGGCGAACATGAACACCATGACGGTCACGGTCACTCTCACTCCCACGAAGGGACGCCTGTCCTGTCGATCATCCGCAGTGCGATCTCGCACACCGTGCAGGTCTCGGTATTCATTTTTCTGGTGACGCTGATTCTGGTCGCCGTGCTCGAGACGTTCGGCGAGTCCGCGATCGAGCAGTTCCTGCGCGGCAACGAGACACTCGCTGTCCTGGGTTCGGCGCTTGTCGGGCTGATTCCCAATTGCTCGGCGAGCGTGGTCATTACACAGCTGTATCTGGAAGGCGCGCTGCAACTGGCGCCGATGCTCGCCGGCACGCTCATTTCCGCCGGCGTGGGTTATCTGGTGCTGTTCCGCACCAACCGCAGCGCCCGCGAAAATGCCGTGTTCCTGATCATGATGTACGTCATCGGCGCTGGCTGGGGCCTCATCCTCTCCGCCGTTGGCCTCTAAGTAGGCCTAAAAAATGGGCTTCAAATAGCCATGCTCAGCGCCTGCGCAATGCGGCGACGCATGGCATTTTGAAGCCCGTTTTTTGTTGAGCAATGGATTCCGAGCGCTCACACCGCTCAAAACAAAAAGGTAGATTTTAGGCATGTCTCAAAAATCTACCTTGGTTAGTGCAGCAACTCGGTGAGGTTGCGTTTAAAGCGGGCGCGGTCTTCGCTGGTAAATGCTGCCGGACCGCGAGTGCGTCCGCCGGCGCGGCGTACCTTCTTTTCCTCGTGGCGAATAAACAGCTGCATGTCGATGGTTGCTTTGTCGTAGACGCGCCCGCGCACACCGATAGCGGCGGCATCGCGCCCGAGCACCATGCTCGCCAAGCCAATGTCCTGCGTCACGACCACGTCGCCCGCCTGCAGGCGTTCGACAATGGCAAAGTCGGCGCTGTCGGCGCCCACGCTCACGTCGAGCGTCGTGACCCAAAAGCCGCGTCGCGCGTGCTCGGCATCGCGCGGGTCGTCGCGGCGAATGTGCCGTTCCAGGTTTTGCGTGCTGTTGCCGGCGATAACAACGGCGACGCCCGCCCGCCGCGCGCAGTCAATCGACTCGCGCGTGACCGGGCAGGCGTCTGCATCAATAAAGAGCGTTCGTGGCATCTAGCGCACCAGTTTGCCAAACTGAATGGCGCGAACAATGAGCGTCACGCCAAACACCAGCAGCGCGGCACCGCTAAAGATGACGAGCATCTTGGCCGACCACAGCGGATAGATAAACACGAACATGCCCGCGATGATGGAGAGCGCGCCGCTCAGGATGGCGAGGGCGCGGTTGGCGGAAAGCTCGGATTCCAGAATCGACATGACGCCCTCGACGATCCAGCCAAAGCCGGCGACGACCACCACGAGCGTGGTGAGCGTCGCGGTCGAGAAGGCCTGGTTGCGCAGGATTATGACGCCGCCCAGAATGATGAGCAGGTTGGAGATGATGCTCGTAACGCGCCAGCCGGTGGGCAGCAGCGGCTCGAAAACAGCGGTAAACAGCCTGATCGCGGCCGTGATCACAAAGTAGATGCCCAAGACGGTCGTCAGGAAGACGAGGGATTTGGCGGGCGCAAACAGCAGTGCGATGCCGGCGACGAGCGCCAAGACGCCCGTGATGGCGTAAATCCAGCGCACGGCCTTGACGGCCTTGCCTGCCATGCTTTTCTCGTCAAATCCAAACGCGCTCGATTGCTTGTCATCGTTCTTAAAGATGCCCATGATGTCTCCTTTCCGTGCGGCGTAAGCCGTAGCTCTTGCAACCAGTATCGCCCAAGGGCGCCGTCGCGTGGGGCGGGAAGGGCGAATGGGAGCCTCATCTTCCCGAATTGTTACCTTTGTTCCCGTTTGGATGCGGAATATTCAACAGGTGTGGAACATTGCGCCGCTGTGTGTAATTGCCTACGTTTTAGGTTAGATTTTCTTAAGAACAATTGGCTTTTATTGGGGGTCTTATGAACGAAGCTGTTCCCGCGGCGCCGGTAAGCGCCGAGTCGATGGCAAAGCAGGGTTGCGAAAAGCTTGGCCTGGACACGTTTGACGCGCTGGTCCGCCGCGCCCGTACGTGCCGCCGTTTTGACGAGTCCATGCGCGTGCCGCGCGAGTTTTTGCTCGAGCTGGCGGAACTGGCGCACCTGGCTCCCTGCGGCGCCAATGCTCAGCGTCTGCGTTTTCATGTGGTGAGCGGTGCCGAGGATTGCGCGCGTGTATTTGATGAGCTTGCATGGGCCGGCGCGCTTAAGGATTGGTCGGGTCCTGCCGAGGGCGAGCGTCCGACCGGCTACATCGCGATTCTTGCCGAGCGCGCTGTTCCGGGTAAGCCCGCCGCGCCCATCACCGAGGTCGACACGGGCATTGCCGCGCAGACGATGATGCTCGCCGCTCGCAGCGCCACGCCCGAGGTGGCAGCCTGCATGTTCAAGGCCTTTACGCCCCACGCGATCGATGCTATGGGGCTCGATAACGACAAGTATGAGCTCAAGCTGATCATGGCTTTTGGCGTGCCGGCCGAGACGCAGATGATCGATGCGATCGATTCCAACCCCGACGGCTCAATTAATTACTGGCGTGACGATGCGCAGGTGCACCACGTACCCAAGCGCCCGCTCGCCGACGTGCTGGTGTAGCTGAGCGTCACCGCGGCGTGATCAGACGGTAAACCACCACAAAGGTGCCTGTCCCCTTTGTGGTGGTACGAGGGGAGAGCGTGTGGCAGATCTGTATTTGGTGCGGCATGGGCAGACTGAGCTCAATGTGCAGAGCATTTTGCAGGGCTGGCACGATTCGCCGCTTACGGCGCGCGGGCGCGAGCAGGCGCTGACGGCGCGTACGGCGTTTGCGGCGCGTGGCGTGGCCTTTGATCATGTGTATTCCTCGCCGTTGGGCCGGGCGCGGCATACGGCCGAGCTTATCGTTGGCGAGGGCCGTTCCATTGAGCTGGTCGATGACCTGCGTGAGTGGCATTTTGGCTCGCTGGAGGGCACATCAAATCGCGAGATGCCTCCGCAGCCCTGGGGCGATTATCCGGTGGCCTTTGGCGGCGAGTCGGAAGTGCAGCTTCAGTCGCGCATGGTCGCGGCGCTGTCCCGTATTATGGCCCGGCCGCAGCACAACTGCGTGCTGGCGGTTTCCCACGGCTCAGCCTGCCAGGAGTTTCTTGAGTATGTGACTGGCGGGGGAGAGCTACCCGACAACGGTGCCGTGCTTCATTTTGGCTATTGCGACGGGGCGTTTTCGCTCTTGGGTTGGTAACGAACGAAAGGACCCCTATGAATAAAGATCTGTATCTGGTCCGTCATGGACAGACGATATTCAACCTTAAGCGTATCATTCAGGGGTGGAGTGACTCGCCGCTTACGCAGTTGGGTTGCGACCAGGCGGCGCGCGCCGGCATGTTTTTACGTGCGCGCGGCATTGAGCCCGATCATGCCTACACCTCCACGCTTCATCGCACCGAGCAGACTATCGCCAACTTGTGGCCGGGCTTGGCGTACGAGCGCCTGGACGGCCTGCGTGAGTGGTTCTTTGGCGACTTTGAGGCCGAGCGCGTGATGCTTATGCCCGAGCGCCCGTGGCGCGATTTCTATCGTCAATTTGGCGGCGAGGGCCAGATCCAGGTGCGCGAGCGCATGGTGACGACGCTGACCGAACTCATGCAGCGTCCGGACCATACGTGTGTGCTCGCGGTAAGCCATGGCTCGGCTATCAAGGAGTTTATGGATCACGTGAAGGGTGCGGCGGCCGACGAGCGCGATCGCGTGCCGGGCAACTGCTCGGTGCTGCACTTTGCGTTTGGCGACGAATCCGACACGTTTGAGTTGGTCGAAGTCTTTACGCAGGAGGATTACGCGCGCGAGCTGGGGCTTGAACCGCTTGTAGCGGCAGTAGGCCCGCAGCGCGGGTAGCGCTGACGTTGCGGCGCGGTTTGCCGGCGAAATTGTTTGATGCGAAAGGGGCGGGGATGCATGCGGGGGCTTTCCCTCCCCGCCCCTTGTTTGTTTGGATGCTGGGTTTTCCAGCTTAGCGTTTGAGTTCGCTAGAACCGTGAGACCTGGTGAGTGAGCAGACCCGTCGGAACCTGCGGCGCGCTGCCGCTGACCTGCGCGGCGGGGAACAGCACGGCTACAGCAAAGTTGAACGGCTCTTTGCCAGAGTAGGCGCCGGCAGCGCGGGCCTCGTCGGCCAGAATCTGCGATGCCCCAGCCAGTGCGGCGACATAGGCGGAGTCACCGGCGAACACCGGGTCGGGCGCCTGATCGAGCATGGCACGGATGGCGGCAACGGCGTCCTCGCGCTTGACCTCCCACACGCGATGTGTGACGCCCGCGGGATCGGTGACGGCGTAGAGCGATGCGCCCTCTTTGGCAGCGCTCAAAATGATATCCATGACGGGCGACGCCTCGTAGGCGAGCGACACGGGGCGCGGCTGCACCTTGAGCTCGGCGATCGCGCGCGCGGTGGCGAGTGCGTCGATGCTCTCGGCGGCAGTCTCGTCGCCGCCCGTCAGCACGTTAACCGGGCAAATCGCCACGACGCCCGTCGCACGTCCCGGCTCGCCCGAGCATTCGTACACGTAATACGCCGCACCCGGGTCCTTGAGCATCAGACCATCGGCAATGGCTCCGCGCAGAGCATCGTTGCCGCTCAGGATGCTGCCCATTGCAGGTAGTGCCTCGAGCACGCGGTCCTGAGCCGGGCGGATGCAGGGAAACGGAAGTGCTTTCATGGGGAGGTCCTAACGCACGAGTCGGTTTGTTCGCGGCTTATTATGCCCCAACTTGGCCGCTCGCGTCCCAGAGCACGTTATCGGCGAGCGCGATTAGCACCTGCTGACAACGAACGATGTCGGCGTGGGGCACATATTCGTTGGGCTTGTGGGCGAGCGCGAGCGAGCCTGGGCCATAGCTCATGCAGTTACGGTTACCCGTCTTGCCGGCAATGACGGCAGTGTCGGTGTAGCCGGTAAAGAAGCCGACGGTCGTGTCCGTGCCCGTTACATCGTCTGCTGCGCACTTGAGTGCAGCTAGAAGGGGAGAGACCGGATCGCGCTCGATGGCGGGGCGGTCGCCCGTCACGGTGTAGCTGCCATGGCAACCGGGAACGGTGGCTTCGGCGACGGCGATGGCATGCTCGACCATATTGATTGCGGCGGCCGTATCGGTCGGCGGGGTCAGGCGCATGTCGACCCAGACTTTGGCGCGGTCGGGCACGACATAGGGGCGATATCCGCCCTCGATTTGGCCAAACGTGATGGTCGAAGGCCCCAGCTCATCGTGCGCGGGCAGCGCCGCAAACGCGCGACGAAGCGAACGCACGACCTCGGCTATGGCGGCGACGGCGACGGCGCCCTTCCAAGGCTGGCTTGCATGAGCCGTGACGCCGGCCATCTCGATCTCGAACCACGTACGCCCCTTGTGCGCCACCTGGATCTGTCCGTCGGTGGGTTCGGTGTCCAGCACCCATTCGCGCGAGCCGACCCAGCCAGCATCGATCGCGGCCTCTGAGCCGCGCATGAAGTCTTCCTCGTCGACCGAGCAGATGAGCGAAAAGCCGCGGCGTGGCAGCGCGCCATCCGCCGCCACGCGCTCGAGCGTATGGACCAGTGCGGCAATGGCGCAGGCCAGGCCACCCTTCATATCGCAGGCACCGCGGCCATAGAGTTTATCGTCGCGCACAACCGCCCCAAGCGGTGCGATGTCTGCGTCCCAGCCATCGCCCAAGGTGACGGTATCCATGTGGCAGATATAGATCAGCCGCGGCTCGTCGCTTTGGCCCGGCACGGTGACTTTAAGGTTGCGGCGCCCGGGCAGCACCTCGAGTTCCTCAACCTGCACGGCATGAAGCACCGGATGACTCAACCGCTCCAGCTGAGCCTCAACCAGCGCTTTGATATACCGCTCAATTTCATCCTCATACGCGCCCGGGTCTGAGCTGTTGATCCGCACAAGCTCCTGCGCAAGCCGCCAGGCAAAGTCCTCATCAACCATATGCAACCTCACAATCAGTTTGCTTTCCAAACCGATTGTAAGCCTCCTGAGAGATCCGCGACGTGGGCGTGGCAGTATTTACCGTTCGCAGGCCGAGCCAGCGCGTTTGCCGTCCGAGCGGGTTCACAAGCGACGCAGCGGGTACGTACCCTTCATGGACGACATGCTGTGCGACATATCTGCCTTTCGGTATCACCGGATACCTCCACAGGTCTTGGCAATAATGCCGGACCTGCCCGATTCTGCGGACGATCCGCGCAGGGAGCACCTATGTGAGCATCCGCTCGTCACGCATTTCCTGGGCACCCCGTTACACGTGTTGGCGCAGGGCAGCTGCGGACGTAAGGGCGATCGCATTGTCAGGCATGTTTGGAACGGGGAGAGGCCGTTTGATTCTGTGCGGCAGACGGAGTTTGGCCTCGATGTTGCGTCCCCACTCTTTACCCTGCTGACTCTGGCTTCCTCGGTCTCAAACGAGCGTCTAATCATGTGCATGTATGAGATGTGCGGCACCTTTGCCGTGTGCAAGATTGCGCCTCAGGTAAAGTCGGCACTTGAGCAGGCATATGGGAGCCGATGGAGTGACGCACGGTCGGGCTGGGAAAACGTAAAGGATGTCTCGGGGAATCCAACGGACTTGTGGAAACGACCTCCCTTGATCGAGCTCTCTGAGCTTACAGAGTTCGTCGATAAGGTCCGGGGGCTCCGCGGCGCTAAAACGTTCATACGAGCCGCGAAATGCATTACGGGGGTGGCAGCATCGCCGCTCGAGGTCCAGGCTTCGATGCTGTTTGGCCTTACGAGGTTGCGCGGCGGCGAAGGGCTGAGCCTTACCAATAACGTTGAGATTCGTATGACGCGCAGCGCCCGCCTGATTTCGGGGCTTGATAGGCGCTATGCCGATATCCTGCTGGCAAATAAGGACGGCAGTCGAGAGTGTCTGGTTGAATGCCAAGGTAAAGCCATTCACGGATCCATTGAATCCAAGATCTCGGACTCCGATCGAACGACGGCCTTGCAAGCCATGGGATATCCCGTCGTTCTGATGACCTATGGTCAGCTGGCCGACTTCGATGCCTTCCGCGTGGTGATGGAGCTCATCATGTCCTATCTCGATGTGCCGCTGAAAGACAAGACGCCGCGACAGCAGGAGCTCGAACGGCGGCTTCGTGAGGAGATTTTTATCGATTGGGCGGGAATGTAGCCGCGCGGGCGGAAAATGGTCGCGCGGACTAGAGTTTTGGTCGCATAATACTTATATTTTGCCTTGGACGGGCCTTAAAAATGCTACCTAGAATAAGTTGTTTCGGAAAATGGACAGTCAACTTACATTCGGCACATAGAGACCGATTTTTACCTACTAAAGTCCCTGATAAAGCTGTTTATCAAAGCGGGTGTGCTTAGCGACTGGAGCCTCACTATCGATTATCTGAAAAAACTTGTTCTGGGTATCATTTTAAAGTCGTCCGGAGCAACAAAATCGCCCCCCCGTTTCGTGAAAACGGGGGGGGGCGAATGGGCGTCGTGGTCTGTCTGGCAGGCTTGGCACCGGCGCTATTTAATCACGCGCACGCGATACATCGACGGAATCTGCTTGAGCGCCTCGATCGTGCTGCCGTCCAGGTGCTCATCGGTGTCGAACATGGTGTAGGCGTTCTCGCCAGCGGACTCGTTGATCATGCGCTGCACGTTGGCGTTGTCCTTGGCGAGAATGGCCGTGATCTGGCCGATCATGTTGGGCACGTTGGCATGCAGGCAAGCAATGCGGCTTGCGGCGCGCGCCTTGCCCATGCTGCAGGCGGGGTAGTTGACGCTGTGCGCGATGTTGCCGTTTTCCAGGTAATCTTTGAGCTCGCTGATGGCCATGTCGGCGCAGTTGGCCTCGGCCTCGCCGGTGCCGGCGCCCGAATGCGTGGTGATAAACGTGTTGGGCATCTTGACGGTCTTGGGCGTGGCAAAGTCGCAGCTAAACCAGCTGAGCTTGCCCTCGCGCAGGGCAGCGTCGACGGCGTCCTCGTCAATGATGGTTTCGCGCGCGTAGTTGATGAGGACGGCGTCGGGCGCCAGCAGGTCGATCTGCTCGGTGCTGATCATGCCGATGGTATCGGCCTTGCTGGGCACGTGCACGGTGAGGTAGTCGCAGCCGCGGCACAGATCCTCGAGCGTGCCCACGCGCTGCACCTCGCGGCTCAGCACCCACGCGTGCTCGACGGAAATGAACGGGTCGTAGCCGTAGACGTCCATGCCCAGATCGACACAGGCGTTGGCGACCTTGGAGCCCACGTTGCCCAGGCCGATGACGCCAATGCGCTTGCCCTTGAGCTCGCGACCCACAAAGGCCTTCTTGGCCTTCTCGGCGTCGACTTGGATCTCGGGGTCGTCGGCGTTGTTGCGCACCCAGTTCATCGACTGCACGACGCCGCGGCTCGAAAGCACCAGCATGCCCAGGACGAGCTCCTTGACGGCGTTGCTGTTGGCACCGGGGGAGTTAAAGACGACGACGCCCTTCTTGGCGTACTCCTCGACGGGGATGTTGTTGACGCCGGCACCGCAGCGGGCGATGGCGCGGATGCCCTCGGGCAGCTCGTAGCCGTGCAGGTCGGTGGAGCGCATCAGGATGGCGTCGGCCTCCTCGGCGGTGCCCACAAACTCGTAGCCCTCGCCAAACTCGACTTTGCCGTCTTTGGTGATGTCGTCGATGGTCTTAATCTTACGCATGGAAAAACTCCTTAGCAGGTTTTGATCTAAACAGGGTGGTTTGAGATGGCTGGTCGGCCCGCGTGCTGCGGGCTAGTTAGATCGCGGGCTCAAACTATGCTGCGCTTCGAAGTCTTTCATGTACGAGGCCAGTGCCCGCACGTCTTCCATGGTTACGGCGTTGTAGACGCTGGCGCGCATGCCGCCCACCAGGCGATGGCCCTTGACGTTTTGAATCTGGTGCTCGGCCGCGCCTGCGACAAAGGCGGCGTCGAGGTCGGCATCGCCGGTACGGAACGTGACGTTGGCGATGGAGCGACTGTCTGTCTGTGCGGTGCCGTGGAACAGCACGCTGTGCTCGAGCAGGTTATAGAGCAGGTTGGCCTTGGCCCAGTTGCGTTCGGCCATGGCGGCAAGTCCACCGGTCTGCTCAACCCAACGGAACACCTTGCCGCACACGTAGATACCAAAGGTGTTGGGCGTGTTGAGCATGGAGCCCTTGGCGGCCTGGGTCTTAAGGTCCATGTACTGCGGCGTCTGCGCAAAGGCTGGACCGTCGGTGATCAGGTCGTCGCGCACGATAACCACGGTGACGCCCGCGGCGCCGGCGTTTTTCTGAGCGCCGGCGTAGATGAGTCCGTAGCGCTCGACGTCGAGCGGCTGCGACAAAAAGCAGCTCGAGACATCGGCGACCAGCGGTACGTCGCCGAAGTTAGGCAGCTCGTGGTACATGGTGCCAAAGATGGTGTTGTTCTGGCAGATGTAGACGTAGTCGAGCCCGCCGCCCGCGGCCTCGGCGGCAATGCGCGCGTTGATGTCGGCCATGGCGGGAATGCGGTCGAAATTGGCGTCCTCGGAGCTCGCGAGCAGCACGGCCTCGCCGTACTTGGCGGCTTCCTTGTACGCCTTGTTGGCGAAGTTGCCGGTCACGACGTAGCCGGCGCGGCCGCGGCGCATGAGGTTCATCGGGATGCCCGCAAACTGCAGCGTGGCGCCGCCCTGCAAAAACAGAACACGGTAGTTATCGGGGATGCTCAGCAGGCGGCGCAGGGTTGCCTCGGCGTCGTCGATGATCTGCTGGTACATGCTAGATCGATGGCTCATCTCGAGCACGGACATGCCGCAACTGCGGTAGTCCATCATCTCGTCGGCGATCTCGGCGAGCACGCTTGTAGGCAGTGCGGCCGGGCCAGCTGAGAAGTTGTGCACACGTGCCATCTTCTAGTTCCCCTCGTAGTCGTTTGAACGTTCGGGATACTTTAGCACAGTGCAGCGCCGGGTGCGACCGCATCACGGTAAAACTCGAGTGCGCCGCTATGATTTACAGGATGGTTACATGGGGGAGGGTTGCCTCGAGGCTCACATACGATCCGCCTCGGCCTTCATTCTATGTTGAGTGTAGCGGAGGGCGGGGACAGATTCACAAGCGCGGTTGTCTGGCAAGTGTGATTTGGGGCAACCTCGTCAAAGCTTCTGAGCTGCGAAAATAACCGTTAACCGGATTTAATATTGTTGCTCAACATTTGACACTCTGGGCGTGGTAACTTTTTTACCAACAGGTATGATTATTGTCATGTGCGCCGCGCCTGCCTGCCGGGCCGCGGCGCATTCGTGACAGCCTCTGACACCCTTGGAGCGTGCACTGTGGATGTAACCGCAAAAAGCGTTCGGGGGGGGGGTGCTCACCCGCGAGCAATTCCTCCCGCATGAGATGCGCATCGTCGCTGGCCTGCGTACGCAGGGCGTAAGCGACGAGCAGGTCATTGTACGCGTAAAGAGCGAAAACCTCTTTCAATATCCCACGGAGCGCATGGTCGCCAACCGCGCAACCGTGTGCCTTCGCCGCCTCGACGCCATGGTGCCCACGGACGCCGCATGCGCCGCGCGCGGCATCGACCCCAAAACCGCCGTCGAGGCTGCGTTATCCCTAACCGGCCTCATGGCATCCGGTACTCCCACGCAGGCGGACCAGGCCATCTTTTACAGCATGATCTGCCGCTACGATATCGTGCGCGAGTTCGTGCTCGTCGAGGTGGGGGAGCGCCTGCAAAACTTCGACTATGCCTTCACGGCGGCTGACCTCAACGCCTTTATGACGCGCTTTACCACGGAGTATCCGGACGCGGCCCGCTGGACCGAGGCCACGGTCAAGCGCATTAAGGGCTCGATTCGCCAGACGCTCCGCCATGCCGGCCTTATCGGCGAGGGTATGGGCCCGGAGTCTGAGCGCCTGTCACCACTCTTCCTCGATTCCGATGTCGAGCGAGCCTTGGTTCAGCTGGGTGAGCAGCCGCTTATCGCGGCCCTTACCGGTAGGGAGGTGATGTAGCGTGGTTCCCGCCAACAGCGCCGTCGACCCCGCAATCACCCCGGCGACGGACATCACCACCAATATCGGCATCCATTCCCGCCAGAGCGTCGTGGCGGCGCATGCCCGCTCCGAGCGCGCCCGCCAAGAATTTGAGCGCCGCGCGCAGCTCCTGCGTGAGTGCCTGTGCAGCGAGGACTTTTTGGCCAACAAGGGCATAGGTAACGAGATCGGCTTCCATACCTTCTGCTACGACCCTGCGCTGGAGTTTGAGGCGCGCGCGTTGTTTGACACCCTTTCACGCGATGCCGAGGCCGGCAAGCTCCCGTGCACGCTCAAGGTCGTAAACCTCTACGACGCCGTGCTGGCGATCCTTAAAGATCTTGATGTCCTTGAGCCTATGCAAGAGCAAGAAGGTGATTTTGGATCAGAAGCTGTGTTCGATGATGTGGTGGATTATTGCCAGCCGGATGCTGTCTCCGACCTGATTTTGGATTTGACTCAACCTCACGAGCCGGGCGATGTGATTTTGCTTGTAGGGGTTGGCGAAGTCTATCCCTTTTTGCGAGTTCACAACCTGTTTGATTCTATGCAGTCTGACTTCCATGATGTGCCGGTTATCGCGGCTTATCCCGGTAGCTTTAATGGCTCGTCTGTCACCTTGTTTAACAGGCTTGCAGCAGAGAACTATTACCGCGCGATCGATATCTCATAAGTCGACCTCGACCCTGCGTTGTTGGCTGTCGTTCTCCAAATTTAAGGAGCTTAAAATGGATAAAACAATTGTCCGTAATCTCTTTTCGAAAGATATCAACCGTTCCATTAACGGGGTTGTTGTCGTTGACGATAAGAAAGACGAGTCAATCAGGCAAGAGCTTAGCGAGTACGTGGTGACACGTGAGCTGCAGGGGCATTTTGCTACTCTTTTCAATGCTTATAGCGCTTCTTTAGATTCACCGACCAATAAGATGGGCGTGTGGGTCAGCGGTTTCTACGGATCCGGTAAATCGCATTTCCTTAAAATTGCGAGCTATTTGCTTGGGAACCTCAACGTTGATGGCAAGTGCGCTATCTCCTATTTTGACGGCAAGATTGCCGATCCCATGGTGTTTGCTTCAATGGAGCGCGCCTGTTCCATTCCTACGCAGACTCTTCTCTTTAATATCGACAGCAAAGCGGGCTCATGGAAGGGTGATAAGTCATCCGTTGCTGTTCTTTATGGATTTGAGCGTGTGTTTTACGAGGCCCGAGGTTTTTACGGCATTAAACCTAAGCTCGCTCAGCTTGAGGAGTACATTGACGAAATTGGCAAGACTCAAGAGTTTCGCGATGAATTCGAGCGTTTAACGGGCAAATCATGGGTCGATAATCGTAAAACCTACAGGTATAACAAAGCTTTTCGCGGGCTTCTTAAAGATACTTTGGGCATGAGCGACGATGAAATCAAAGCTTGGATTACTAGCCCTGATGACGAGCTTCTTCAACCCGATGAGTTCGCCCAAAAGGTTAAAGAATACGTTGATGCTCAAGCAGCCGCCAATGGTGGCGATTTTCGCCTTGTTTTCATGGTTGATGAGGTTGGACAGTTTATTGCTAACGACAACGGCTCGGATCGCTTGCTAAGTCTTCAGACGGTGGTCGAGGAGCTGGGATCGGTTTGCGGCGGTCGCGTTTGGGTAATGGTTTCGAGTCAAGAGGACATTTACAATCTCGGTCTCCCGGGCGGGATTGATACGGGCAAGTTCTCCAAGATTTTAGGTCGTTTCGACACCCGCCTTTCGCTCTCCAGCTCCAGCGTGGACGAGGTCATCCAGCGCCGTGTGCTCGAGAAGACCGCGCCGGCGGCCGATATGCTTGCACAGGTCTACGAGCAAGACGCGGCCGTGCTCAAAAACAATTTTACCTTTGAGGGCGGCTCGCGCTCCGACCTTGCCGGCTACGCCAACTCCAAGGATTTTGTGGCCAGCTACCCGTTTGTGGGCTACCAGTTTAAGCTCCTGCCCGATGTGATGACCGAGGTGCGCAAGCACGGTGTCAAGGCCAAGCACATGTCCACGGGCGAGCGTTCCATGCTGAGCGCGTTCCAGGAGAGTGCCCAGGCCATCCAGCATGAGCAGACTGGCGCGCTCGTGCCGTTCTGGCGCTTCTTCGACACTATCTCCAAAGACCTTGAGCACGGCATCAACCAGGTGGTCGACCGAGCGACCCGCGCGGCCGAGGACGCAAAGGGCCTTGAACCCTACGATGTTCAGGTGCTCAAGCTCCTGTACCTGATTCGTTACATCGGCTACGTCAAGGCCACGGTCGAGAACATCTCCATCTTCATGATTGACGGCCTCGACGTGGACAAACGCGCCCTTAAGGACCGCGTCAAGGAGTCCCTTACCCGCCTGGAGCGCGAGAACTACGTGGCGCGCCAGGGCGATACCTATAGCTTCCTCACCGACGAGGAGCAGGAGATAGCACAGGAGATCGCACGCACCCCGATCGATAACGCGCAGGTGATCGAGTCTATCAAAAAGCGCCTGTTCGACAGCATCTATACCGCGCGCAAGCTCAACCGCGGGGCCAACGACTTCCCGTTTGACCGCTATGTGGACGGCTCAATCCACGGTGGCAGCATGGGCGGCATGGAGCTTTACGTGGCGACTATGGCGAGCGACCTGGGCCGTGCGGACGATACTGAGCTGGCCTTGGCTTCTTCGGGCAAGGCCATCGTGGCCTTGAGCGACGAGGCGGATTATTGGGAGACGCTCGTCAACGCCGCCAAGATCCGCAAGTACGCCAAGACGCGAAATCTCCAGGAGCTTAAACCGAGTACGCGCCAGATCGTCGAGTCCAAGATGCGCGAGGCAGCCCATAACGAGAAAGAGGCCGATGCCCTTTTGAGCGAGGCCGTGCTCCATGCACGTTGCGCGGTCAACGGCCGCACGGTTGAGGTCCGCGCGGCCAAACCCGCCCAGGTCTTTGAACAGGTGCTGGCGCAACTGTGCGATGCGGTCTTTGAAAAGGCCGACTACATCGGCGCGCCGGTCACGAGCGATTCCGATATCCGCTCCACTCTGGCGGGCAACGTTCAAGCGGGGCTTGCCAGCATGGACGCGGGTAACACGCGTGCGCTCAAGGAGGTCGAGGACTTCCTCAAAGTGCAGCATCAGCGCCACCTGGATACCGCTATGGGCGATATCCAGCGCCAGTACCAGCAAAGGCCCTTTGGCTGGCGCGAGGTCGACATCGCAAATGTGGTGGCGCAGCTTGTGGTGGAGCAGCGCGCGCAGGTGCTGTTTGGCGGTCGGACGGTTCAAGCTAACGACAGCCGCATGGTGGCACTCCTGCGCAAGGATGCCGATAAGGCCCAGGTGCGCTTGCGTATGCGCATGAGCGACCGGTTGCTGCAGGCCACGGGCGAGCTCATGTGTGACCTGTTTGATCTCAAGACCGTGCCCTCCAACGAGGATAAACTCGTGGCTGAGCTCAAAGAACGTCTCGAGGACTTGCGTGAGGCGTGCCTCGTCATAGCACGCGACTACTACACGGGCATCAAGCCAGCCTACCCGTATCCCGGTGAGGACGAGTGCGAGAAGATGCGCTCGGAGGTGGCCGACGTCCTTAAGGACCAGAATGAGGCCGAGGCGTTCTTGACCACGTTCACCAAGCACGAAGACCGCTTGCTCGATGCCAAGGAAGACTTTGACAGGGTAACTGAGTTCTTCGATTCCAACCAGCGCACGGCGTTTGATCACGCCAAGGATTTCTTGAACCGCACCGAGGGTATCGAGTATGCCTCCGATGACATTCCCGGCGCGGTGGACAATGTAGCTAAGGTGCGTGAGATCCTCAGGGATCCCAAGCCCTACGGTCGCATTAAAGACCTGCAGCCGCTTATGGATCCCGTCGAGGACGACATGAAAAAGCTGTTGGGCATCCGCCGCAATGAGTTTTTGCGTCGCATCGAGAGCGATCTCCAAGACCTTCAGACACAGGCCGAGAGCCAAAAGGGCTTTGTCAAGCAAGCAAAGGATGCCATAGCAGACGCCGGCACCAAATATGAGTCGTTCAAAAACCGTGCCCACAGTGCTCAAAGCCTCAACGAGCTGAGCGTTGCCGCGACTAACTGGGGCAACTGGCTTAGCGCGGCAACCAACGGGATGTACGACGCTGTGGATGCGGCCCGCATGCGCATGGACAACGAGCGCCGCGCCACCGAGGTCACGAGTACGGGTGAAGTGGTCAAGAAGATCACTAACAAGGGCGCTGAGTCGTCAGTGCCCGCGCCCACCCCCGTGCCCCAGCGCAAGATCAAGACCGTGCGCCGCGCCGATCTGGCCAAGCCGAGTCGTCTCTTGTCCGCAGGGGACGTGGAGCGCTACGTGGACGACCTGCGCTCTCGCCTTATGCAGGAGCTCGCTGCAAACGACGAGATCCGTATCAACTAACCCGCGGAGCCACCGGTGCCAAAGCGCGCACCGGTGGCTTATGGCGTTTAGAAAGGCTCATCAACCATGAACGATTCTGCTCTTAAGAGCTTCTGCACCTGGGCCCGTACAGAGCTCATCAAAGGCGTGGAGGCACAGATGGTGCGCTACGGCATCACCGAACCTGCACCCGCGCCCGTTGGGTCCGAGACCGTCAACGGCCTGCCCCTAAGTCCGGCTGAGATTGAGCAACGCGACGAACTGCTGCGCATGCAGGCAGAGGTGGGTCACGAGGCGCTGCGCGACCGTGCGGCCTACACCTGGTTCAATCGCATCGTGGCTATTCGCTTTATGGATGCACGCGGATGGCTTCCCAGCCGTATGCGCATGCTGAGTCGTGCGGACGGCAGCCATGGCAGCGAGGCCGTGGAGAACGCACTGGACGTAGAGATAGCGACGGCCGATACCGATCGCATAGCCGAGCTCAAGATGGTGGGCTTGGATGAACCACTGTGGCGCTACCTGTTTGTTGCTCAGTGCGAGGAGCTTTCCGATTGCCTGCCGGGCGTCTTTGAGCGCGTGGGCGGAGCCATGGAGCTGCTGTTGCCCCAGGGCCTCATGATGTCCGACGGCGTGGTGGGCAAACTCAACACCATCCTCGCTGACGAGGACTGGCGCAAGGGCGTGACCGTTCTGGGCTGGATGTATCAGTACTACAACGCTGACGTCAAAGACGAGTTCTTCAAGGCAAAACGCAAAGCAGCGGCGGCGGACATCGCGCCCGCCACGCAGCTCTTCACCCCCGAGTGGATCGTACGCTATATGGTCGAGAACTCGCTCGGCCGTCTGTGGATGCTCAACAATCCGGGGAGTTCGTTACGCGAGCGCATGGAGTATTACATCGAGCCCGATGCTGAGCACGAGGACTTCATCCGCATTTCGAGTCCCGAGGAGATAACCCTCTGCGACCCCGCATGCGGCTCGGGCCATATCTTGGTCTATGCGTTTGAGCTGCTCTTCCATATGTACGAGGAGCGCGGCTATCGTGAGCGCGAGATTCCCGAGCTCATTCTTACTAAAAACCTTGCAGGTATGGAAATCGATTCCCGCGCGGCACAGATCGCGGAGCTGGCGCTTGCTATGTGCGCCCGCGAGCACGACCGTCGCTTCTTTAGGCGTGGCGTTCGCGCCGACGTTACCGTGCTCTCGAGTATCCCGCTGGGGGAGGACGAGCTGCCGGGTAACAAGAAGCTCGCCGAGGAGCTGAGTCATTTGAGCGAGATTGGTTCGCTGCTCAATCCTTCAGAGGACGAGATCGACGAGCTCAAGGCTGCCGCCGCGAGTTGTTCCGATGACCTTTTTGCCGCTACGACCAATACAAAGCTCGAAAGCGCTGCCGTCATCTGTGAAAAGCTGTCCCGTCGTTTTACCTGCACCGTTGCGAATCCTCCGTATATGGGCAGCAGCAGCTTTAATCCATTCATGAGCAAGTGGGTCAAGAGAAATTATCCCGACGTGAAGAGCGACCTGTTCTCTTCGTTCATCGTGCGCATTATGGACTTTGCTGGCGAGCACGGCGAAGTCGGAATGATGACTCCATTTGTTTGGATGTTTATCGGTAGCTACGAGAAGCTTCGAAATAGGCTTATCGATGACAAGACCCTAACCACGCTCATTCAGCTCGAGTATTCTGGCTTTGCAGGGGCAACCGTGCCCATCTGCACGTTTACCTATCACAACTCGCATATCGATGGTTATAAAGGCGGATACGTTCGTCTTGCCGATTTTACTGGCCCCGCGGTTCAGGCTCCCAAGGCGCTAGAGGCCATCCAGAACCCCGACTGTGGTTGGTTCTACCGTCGCGACGCCGACACCTTCAAACAAATCCCCGGCACCCCCATAGCCTACTGGGCCAGCGATGCCCTTCTGGATGCGTTTACGAATAAGGAAAAGCTTGGCTTGTTTGCCAAGCCGCAGGTCGGTTTGCAGACAAGTGATAACGATCGTTTTTTGCGCTATTGGTTTGAATGCTCTCTTGGGGACATGAGCGTCGCTTGTAACTCTGCTGAATCCAGTTTGAGCCTAGATGCAAAATGGTATCCGCACAATAAGGGTGGTTCCTTTAGGAAATGGTATGGCAACAGGGATCACGTTATTGAATATGCCAAGAATGGCCGCTCTCTTTCCGCGGCACCTGGCGCATCCAGGATAAAGGATTCAATTGCCTTCTTATCGTGCATCACGTATTCAAGAATTACGTCTGGGCAGATTGCATTTAGAATGCAGCCTTCCGGGTCTTTGTTTGACTCTGCGGCCGTGGCTATGTTTCCTCCTGTCTGCGATATGAAGTACTTGCTTGGGTTGCTTAACTCATCCGTTATTGCAACGGCAACGTCCTTCCTTGTTCCCACGCTAAACGCCCAACCCGGTGATATCGCCAAGCTTCCCATCGCTATTGAGCCTGCTGAGCATGGGACGGTTGATGGTTTGGTGGATTATTGTCTGGGCATTTCAAGGCTAGATTGCGACTCGTTTGAAACCTCTTGGGATTTCAAACGTCATCCGCTGTTGTAGGTGAGCGTTGTGGCTAAATCCTACAAACTTGTCGAAGAGACGAAACGAACTACAGCGGAGTGTGCTGAAAAGTGGAATGCCGATAAACGAGATGTTTCCGCCTGGTGTAGGGCTGATTTGATTTCTGGTGCGGTAAAAGAAACCTCCTTCCCATTCAGGTGGATCATCCCCTGTGATGCGAAGCGTCCTATAGATGCATACATCATTAGGGAGCTGCTGTGGCAGATTATCGAGCTTGAAAACAAGCGTATTTCCGAAATCGACGTTTCTGCTTGGGGTATTCCGGCAGTCGATGTTGCTGGGTGCATTCAGTCGTTGAAAGATGCCGATTATTTGGCGTTTTCACAAGAAAGCGTTGGCTTACAAATAACGAAAAAGGGCCTTGCTTTGATTGGCCGCGGTCAGCATGACAAGGCTTTAAAAGAGACGCCTACGGCGCTGAAGTGGACTGCCGATGCCGTGGGTATTATTGCCGGAAGCGCAATAGATCAAATTATCCAAAGATAAGCTGCTTCCGCAAGGAGGCTGTAGTTTCGAAAGGTAATAACCATGTCTAATTGTTGTATTTATGAACCTCAAAATTACGACCGACAGGCGGTTGATCGTTTTCTGCGTGGTGAGACTAGAGAAATATGCATTGAGCTGAAGTGCGTTGATCAGGAAAAGTCGGAGGACTTTGCGATTATGGATGCGATTTTGCAGCTCGATTTAATAAAGTGTAGGGAGCCACACATGTGTGACGTTCCCGCTCATGGTACCCCCTATTTTGATCCATCTGGTTTGGCGACGCTTTCATTTTTGATTACCGAGAATACAGTCGGTCCGCAGGATTATCACGCGATTTGTCGCTGTGGGAACGCTCGCGATCTGTTGGGGGGATCTCGATTGCTCCTTGTAATTTCGGAAGGGAGCGAATCTCGAGAAAGCGCATTTGAGTTTAGTCCAGCATTGGGAGTGTTTGGCAAATACGTGTGGCATGAAGTCGATTTGAAAGCTTCCATTGGATAGGAGAGCGATTTCATATCGCGCAATTAAGACGAATCAGCTGCTTTCGAGCGAGAGATGCACCGGCATCGCGCTGTGCATGGGGCTGAGCTTCGAGCCTGATTCCTTCACGGCGACCGATTAATTGAAAGACCATGGGAAACGGAAGGCGGCACAATGACAACGCTTTTGGCCGATAAATACGAAGCCCGCAAGGCCGAGGTCAATGCTCGCTTTGAGCAGCTTCGCGCTAACGAGGAAGAGCTCAACCGAATCTTTGCCAAGATCTACAACATGGAGGGGGAGGTGCCCATCGAGGTCGAGGATAAGTACGTCTCGGTGGCGTGCATCTTCGACACTGCTGACGAGATTCCCGAGAGCTATAAGGGCAACAAATACGTGCGCACCAAGCGCGACGAGATTACCTCGCTCATAAGCTATGCCGTGGGTTGCATGTTTGGCCGCTACTCGCTGGACGTGGATGGCTTGGTCCTGGCCGATCAGGGTGCCACGGTCGACGACTATCGGGCCAAGATGCCCGATCCCGCGCATGTGACCTTTATGCCCGATGCCGACAACGTGCTGCCCATTACCGACGACGAGTACTTTGACGACGACATCGTGCGCTACTTTATCGACTTTGTGCGCACCGTGTACGGCGAGGAGACGCTCGAGCAGAACCTGGCCTTTATTGCCGAGGCGCTCGGCGGCAAGGGCACCTCGCGCGAGGTCATCCGCACCTACTTTTTGAAGGACTTCTTTAAGGACCACTGCCAGACCTATAAGAAGCGCCCCATCTACTGGCTGTTCGACAGCGGCAAAAAGAACGGCTTCAAGTGCCTTGTTTACATGCATCGCTATCAGCCCGACCTGTTGGCTCGCATCCGAACCGACTATGTGCATGAGCAGCAGGAGCGCTATCGCTCGCAGATCGGCTATGCCAACGATGCCCTTGCCAGTGCTGAGCGTGGTGAGCGCGTGCGCTTGGATAAGCGTGTCAAAAAGCTCAATGACCAGCTTAAAGAGACCATCGGCTACGAGGAGAAGTTGCACCACTTGGCAGACCAGATGATTAAGATCGACCTGGATGACGGCGTCAAGGTCAACTACGCCAAGTTTCAGGATGTACTGGCAAAGATCAAGTAACTGCAGATACGGTAAGGATATTCATGCCCAAGATCGATGTAGAAGAACAGCTTAAGCTGCGGTTTTTGCAGCCGTTGTCCGCATGCATGCCCCGTCGTGTGGTGGTTTGGCACGATGCGGACGGCGAGTTTGCCCCTGAGTTTGAGCGATTGGCCGCCGAGGGTTTCGACGGCGCGGGGGCCGATGACAGCGTCATGCCCGCTCACGGGGACTTTGAGCGCCCGGTGCGGTTTGTTGAGGCTTGCGAGGGCCGCATGTTTGCGGTCAAGAAACTTATCAACCGCGATGACCTTGCGAGCGATATCTTGTTGTATCGTCGTTGCCCGCGCGGCAGGCTTGAGGGCGATTGGCTTGCCGATGTCGAGCTGTATGCCGATCAGTTCCAGGCTGACTATCTTTCGCTTTTGGCCGATCAGTTGGGTATCGAGAATATCGATGCCGTGCGCGAGAGTCTGCGCGAGCACAAGACGTTCTTTGATGCCAAGACCCGCTGCGCTAAGTTTGCCGCGTGTGTTCCGCATGCCGCGGGCGTATCCGATATCGAACTCGGCATTCTTACGGTGATATTTGGCGGTAAAGAGCTTGGCGACGCGCGACCCGCGTTTGTGCTGCGCGGCTGTATGACCACGCTGCTGCACGAGGGTCCCGAGGCGCTGGCCGAGTTGATGGGCAAGTACTGCGTGCGCGATGTGCTCTCTGCCTTTATGCTTCGCTGCTATGGATTTGAGGGGCCGCTGTATGAGCGCGACTCATTGCTTATGCTTTCATCCCATGTGCTCCTTACAGCGGCGTCTACCGCGCTTCCCGAGGGAGCGCTCAAGGGACTCGAAAGCTATGTGGCTCCCGCCTACGGCCCCTATTGCCTTGAGGCGGTGCGCACGTGGGACCAGGCCGCCGATACCCAGGCATCGAGCGAGGACCTATTTGAGATCTGTCGTTTGGTGGAGGATGCCCGCGGACTCTTTGTGCGGTTTGGGGCTCTGCCGATCGATGTGCTGGCCTCGCTTGATGTGTTCCCGTGCGTCAATGAGGCTGTGCTCTCGCAGTTGTTCAGCTCGTTTGCCCAGGGTGCAGACCGTGTTGAGGACGCACGCGCCTTTGCGGCGCATCGCTGCGACCTAAGCTGGTGCCGCCGTGTCGAGAGCTACTTTGGCTTGCTTGCCGCTGTGGCCGACATGTGCGCATTTAGGCAGGCACATGCGGGCGGGTTCCATCTGGCGCAACCCCAGCGGGTGTGGGATGCCTATACGTCCGATTGGTATTCCATGGATGCTGCCTATCGCCATATGTGCACCGCGTATTTGCGGACGCGCTCTGTCGAGTGCGATGTGCTCGAGGAGCCTGCCCGAGCCGTGGTGGACTGGGCGGAGAATCTCTACAGCAACTGGTTTTTGGCCGATGCCAATGCCTGCTGGACATCCGCTGCGCAAGGGGAGTGGGCCGATTGCGGCTACATCGATGGCCCTGCACGGCAGGATGAATTCTACTGGCATGTGCTGCCCACCTTTGTGGGGTCTGCCAAAACGACGGTCGTTATCGTAAGCGACGCGCTGCGCTATGAGGTGGCCCGTGATGTCGCGGCGCTTCTCGAGCGCGAGCGCGGCGGCAACGTCAGGGTTTCTAGCATGCAGGCGGTCTTTCCCTCCATCACCGAGGTGGGCATGCCCGCGCTGCTGCCGCACCAAGCGCTTGAACTTGCAGCGGATGGCTCGTTTGTGTTGGCTGACGGCATGCCCACTGCGACGACTCCGCAGCGCGAGGCCGTACTTACCCACGTTGAGCCCACGGCCCGCGCTTTGCGCTCGAGCGCATACCTCAACATGGCGGGAACCGAGCGCAAAGCGCTGCTCAAAGATTCCAAGCTCGTTTATCTCTACCACAACAAGATCGATGCCACGGGCGAGAAGGCCGCTACGCAGGATGACGTTTTCGATGCCTGCGCGGACACCGTGGAGGAACTTGCCGCGTTGGCGCGCCGCGTGTGCACTGACGCCCCGGGCGCGCGTGTTGTTATAACGGCGGATCACGGCTTTATCTACACGCGTCGTGAGCTCAACGAGTGCCAGATGCTCGGCAAGCCAGACCTTCCCTTCCTTGACGCTCCTGTCATGCACGGCAAGCGTCATCTGGTGGTGCCCAACGAGGCCGTGGTCAAGTTTTCGGAAGAGGCATGCGAGGTGTTTGTTAATGTTGACATGGGACGTTTGGGCGCCGGTTTTGAGGGGTTTGCCCCGCGCGAGAACGTACACTTCAAGCGTCCCGGCGGCACTAACAACTACGTCCACGGCGGCATGAGCCTGCAGGAGCTCTGCGTGCCCGTTATCGGATTTTGGCGTGCGCGCTCGGGTTCCAAGGACTTTGTCGATACGCGCGCAGCGACGCTGCGCGTGCTAAGTGAGGGACGTCGAGTGACCAACTCGCTCTTCTCGGTCAACTTGATCCAGGAAGAACCCGCCCAAGGCAAGGTTTTGCCGTGTGAGTACGAGCTGGTGTTTACCGACGCAAGCGGCAACGAGGTGAGCGATACGGTCAAGGCGCATGCCAACAAGACTTCTGCTAACTCGCAGGAGCGCGTGGTGCATGCCAAGTTTGCGCTGCGTGCAGCGGATGGATTCTCGGCCAAGGGTCCGTACTATCTGGTCTGCCGCGAGCGCGAAACGGGCAAGATCGTTTGGCGCGAGACGTACGCCATCGCTGTTTCGTTTGCCCCTGTTGCTGACTTTGGTTTTTAGGAGTGTGCCCTATGTTTGATAGCAATGACGACGATCTGTGGGAAGTTCCCTCGATTGATGTGAATGCGCCGGTGCAGGCTGCGGTGTCTGCGGAGGAGGCCATGCCCGCCCCGGAGGCTGAGACTGCTGCAGAGGCCGTGGCTGCCGCGCCTGCCCCGGAGCCGACGGTGGCCGCGGTACCCGATGAGGTTGCGGCGCCCGCCGAGGACGAGTCCTCGACCGATGGCTATGCCCAGGCCGTGGCCGACGCTCCCGAGGACGACGGTTACGACATGGATGTACTGGACGGTAAGCTGCTCGAGCACTTTGGCGGCAAGATCGTGCGTAAGGACCTCACGGCCCTTATGAAGCGTGGCGCCAACGTGCCTACCTTTGTGCTGGAGTACCTGCTGGGCATGTACTGCTCAACCGACGACGAGGATGCCGTGGCGGAGGGTCTGCAGCGCATCCGCAAGATTCTCACCGATAACTACGTGCGTCCCGACGAGTCCGAGCGCATTAAGTCCAAGATCCGCGAGCTGGGTCGCTTTACCATCATCGATAAGGTGACGGCCAAGCTCGACGAGTACAAAGACATCTACGTGGCGTCGTTTGCCAACCTGACCATTGAGCCGTTTGTGATGCCGGCCGAGTACGTGCGCGACTATTCCAAGATTCTTCAGGGTGGTATTTGGTGCATTATGAGCATCGAGTATCGTCGTCCCATGGAAGAGGAAGACGAGTTTGGCATGGAAGTCTTTGGCGACGATGCGCCGCGCCGCTCCAAGGCCAAGCGCAAAAAGCGCGGACCCGAGGACTCTCCGTTTAGCGTGGCGTCGCTCACGCCCATCCAGATGCCCAACCTGGACCTGGACGCAATGATCGAGGAGCGTCAGTATTTCTCGCGCGACGAGTGGCTCAACATGCTGCTGCGCTCTGCCGGCTATGAGCCCAGCGAGCTTTCGGAGAAGGAGCGCCTGCACTTTATCGAGCGCATGGTGCCGCTGATCGAGCGCAACTACAATCTGTGCGAGCTTGGTCCCCGTGGCACCGGCAAGAGCCATATCTACAAAGAGGTTTCGCCCTACGCCATTTTGCTCTCGGGCGGGCAGACCACCACGGCCAACCTGTTCGGCCGTATGAACTCCATGCGCGCCGATCGCGTGGGCTTGGTGGGCCATTGGGATTGCGTGACGTTCGACGAGGTCGCCGGCATGCGTTTTAAGGACACCAATGCCGTGCAGATCATGAAGGACTATATGGCGAGTGGCAGCTACGCGCGTGGCCGCGACCAGATCAACGCCGACGCCTCCATGGTCTTTGAGGGCAACATCAACGACACCGTGCAAAACGTCCTTAAGACCACGCACCTGTTTGATCCGTTCCCGCCGGAGTTTAACAACGATTCGGCCTTTTTCGACCGTATCCACTATTACCTGCCGGGCTGGGAGATTCCCAAGATGCGCTCGAGTCTGCTGACCGGGCATTACGGCTTAATCACCGACTGCCTATCGGAGTTTTGCAAGGAGATGCGCCGCAAGGACTTTACGCATCATATCGACCGCTACTTCCGCTTTAACAGCGACTTTAACAAGCGTGACGAGATCGCCGTGCGCAAGTCCTTTAGCGGCCTGGCCAAGCTGCTGTTCCCCGACGAGGCTATGGACAAGGACGACGTTCGCTGGCTGCTGGACTACGCCATCGAGGGCCGCCGCCGTGTAAAGGAACAGCTCAAGATTATGGCGGGCGTCGAGTTTATCGATGTCAACCTGGGCTATATGGATGCCGACAATCCGCAGGACGTGCACGTGGTGCGCGTGCCCGAGCAGTCCGAGGATACGTTGATTCCCGATGGCCCGCTGCTGTCCGGTCACGTGTTTGGCGTGGGCAGGTCGCAGGGCGGCGAGGTTGCCGTGTACAAGCTGGAGAACAAGGCCGTTGCCGGCGAGTGCAAGTTTAAGCACGAGGGCGTTGCCTTTAACAAGCCGGTACGCGATACGCTGGAGGCCGCGTTCGACAACTTTGTGAACCTGGCGAACCGTGTGGCGCCGGGCATGCACATTGGCTCAAAGGACTACCTGCTGTTCTATAACGACCTGCAGAGCAAGGGTCTGTCCGAAGAAGTCTCGCTTGCCGAGTTTGTGGGCCTGTGCTCCGCGGCGTGCAACCGCCCGGTGATGTCCGCGCTGGCGGTTCCGGGAATCTTGCGCATGTCGGGATCTATGGATGAGATCCGCGGGCTCGAGGACATCATGCGCGTGGCCAAAAACGCCGGCGCCAAGCGCGTGATATTGCCGCTGAGCGCCATCGCGGGCCTGCAGAGCGTTTCGTCCGAGATTATCTCGGGGTTGAGCCCGGTGTTCTACATGGATGGCGACCCGGTCGATGCTGCGAAGAAGGCGTTGGATCTATAGGGATGCGAGCGTGCGGGCTTGCGTGCGCGAGGCGTTTGATGCGCACGTGAGCCCGCGAGCATGGTGGCGCGCTGCGCGTGAGGAGGCCTTGCCATGGCGGAAGAACGTTCTGTTGGCGAGCTGCTCGATGAGCTGTTTGGCTTTGAGTCGGTAGCCAAGCGTCAGACGGCGCTTGAGCAGTACGATCGCGGGGAGTTATTGCGCAAGGCGCGCTCCCGCGAGCTACTGGCCGTGATCGGGGGCGTCGAGGCTGCCGAGCGTGCTGCGCGTGAGTCTGCCGTGCGGGCCGTTGACGGGTATGTACGCCGCGTTGAATTTGATTCTCTTGCGCGCGCTCGCAAGCAGGTAGGCGTTGTGGGCCCGTTGCAGATGGAGCGGCGCTACGCTGCCTTTTTGCGTATGGAGGACAAGGCCGAGCTGTTGGCCCGCTTGGAGCAGACGCTTGCGTTTATCGAGGTAAAGCTGCTTGCCAATACGGCGGACAGGGTTCGTGCGGCATACGATGCTGCGGGGGCTTTGGTGTTGCAGGGCGCGGCGCGTCTGAGCGACGTGCGCGTTGTGGATGCCGCACCCTTGGATGCCAATCTGCTATGCACGCAGTTGGAGCAACTGCGTTGTGCCGCCGACGCAACGGACCTTGCCGGCATGATCACGGCGACGTTTGAGTCCGAGCTGAGTGCGACCGGCCCGCAGGGTGTTGACGCGTTTGCGAGCGATGTGGCTGGCGATGTGGCGCTGGAGCGCGAGCTTACTAATGTGCGCGGTGCTGCGCAGCGAGCGCACTTGGCAGCCCAAGCGTATCGGGCCGAACGCGCTGCCCGCGTTGCAGGGAGCACGGTGGAGCCGGTATCGTTGCCGAAGTCTGCTTGCGTCGCGTGCGAGACGGGGTGCGATGCCGGAGAGCTTTCCGAGTTGCTCTCTCAGGTTAAGAAGTCGTTTGAGACTTATAGGTGCGTTGTTGCCGATGGCGGGTTGTTCCGTGCCTTTGGCACCGGTTCGCTGCATGGGATTTGCCGGGGTAGCAGTTATTTCGACTACGATGATCGGTTTGACGAAGACGTGTTGGTGGGCGAGTACGACGGTGCTACCAGGCACAATGTCCGGCGCGAGGTTGCGATTCCCGAGCTTGTGGACGAGGCTTCGGCCGACGGCGGCGACTCGCTCGAGGTTGCCGTGGCGCGCATGCGTGAGTTTAACGGACGGCGCTACGATGGGGTGCTGGATGAGGATCCTGCGCGCCATGTGAATGCGTTTTGGTATGGACTCAAAAAGCTCAGCCAGTACTGCGAGGCCGCCGTGCGCGTAGATGAGCGTGCTTGGGATTGCTTTATCGATAAGGTGCAGTTCGCCTACGATGAACCCGTGGGGCGCCTGGCCACGCAGATGGACGACAAGCAGGTTGCGGCTTTTGTTGCTGCCGTGGACGCGCTCGGTGCTAGTGAGTAGGGTCCTGGTCTGGTAGGAGGTTTCATCTTGAAGATCGACGTTGATGTAGATCAGCTGCGCGAGAGTCAGCTCGATCGTGCGGGGAGTGCGGCAGGCGTTGGCTTTCCCGCTGCCATGCTCGACGTGATGGATATCGAGGACGAGTCGCCCCAAGAGCTCCTAGCCCGAGCCGAACGCGAGGGTCTCGACCTCCGCGACTTTGCCGTCGACGATGACTAGGGTAGCTAATTTGAGACGGGGCGTCTGCACCCGCGGCTGCGCGAAGATGAACGATAAACCGTCGCAATGGAGTCTAATGAGCTCGCGACCGTTCTATTTTGACTGCCTGCTGGCTAAGTGAGTAGGCTTTATTGGAAATCCTGAGCACACGACAAATTTGCTTTAACAAACTCGCAGGTCACAGACTTGTGCTTTGGTGACGTGGTCGGCGATTCGGTAAAAGTCTACTCACTTAGTTTTGAGAGACGCTAATTGTCCGCAACGAGATCCTAGCCGGGGCGATTTATGCTCAAATATGGTCAATTCGGGACGGCTACCCCTAGCCACTACGACGCCAGCGTGGCGATGACGGCTTCGTCGCCGGCGTATATGAGGGTGTCGCCGTCGGGGATGATCGTCTGGCCTTCGCGCTTGAGCATCACCACGATAAACGGGTGCTTGCCCTGCGGCACGTCGCGCAGGCGCTGACCGGCCAGGCGACCGTGGGGCGTCACGGTGACCTCGCGCAGCGTAACCTCGGCACGCTCTTCGAACGTTGGGGCTGCCATCACCAGCAGATCGCCTTCCTGGATCACGGTGTCGCCATTGGGCAGTACCGGATGCGCCCCGTCGCGCAGCACCAGGACCACGAGCATGTCCGTCGCGCTGCCAATATCGGCGAGCGAGCGACCGACAAACGGATGGCCCGCACTCACCTTGAGCTTTACAAACGACATGCCGTCCTCGTCGCGGTAGTCGTTAAAGGTGCGGCGTACGTCGCCGGCCGCATCGATCATATCGAGTTTCTTCGCCACCGCCGGCAGTAGCGAACCCTGCACCACAATGCTCGATACGGCAATCACAAACACCAGGTCAAACAGGTCGTGACCACCGGGAACGCCGGCTACCACGGCAAAGAGGCTAAAGACGACCGAAGCCGCGCCGCGCAAGCCCGCCCAGCTTACGAGTGCAACCTGGCGAGGGTTCGTCTTAAAGGGCACCAGCAGCAGACCGACGGCGATGGGGCGGCTCGCAAAGAGCATAAACGCCATGAGCGCCAGGCCCGGCAGCAGCATCTGCGGCAGGCGCGCGGGCGTGACGAGCAGGCCCAGCAAAAAGAAGATGGTCATCTCGGCCATCTCGGTGAGGGTGTCAAAAAAGTGCGCCATCTCGACCTTGCCGGTGATGTCGCTCGCGCCCAGCACAATGCCGGCCAGGTACACGGCCAAAAAGCCGTTGCCGCCCAGATAGCTCGGCAATGCGTAGGCGACGATCGCCACGGCGAACAAAAAGATGGTCTGCGCGCCCTCGGCCGTTGCGTGCGCTCGTTCAATCAGGCGGCCCGCCGCCCAGCCGATGGCAAGGCCCAGGCCCGCGCCCAGGATAATCTGCTTGGCCAGCAGTGCGGGAATGTTGATGTCGCCGCCGGCTGCGAGTGTGGCGAGCACGGCGGTGAGCATGTAGGCGACGGGGTCGTTGGAGCCCGATTCGACCTCGAGCAGCGAGTCGGTGCCGCCCCTCAGCGAAAGGCTGTGCTCGCGCAGCACGCTAAAGACGACGGCCGCGTCGGTGGACGCCACGACCGATCCCAGCAGCAGGCCGCCGATCCAGTCGAAGCCCAGCACAAAGTGGGCGAACACGCCGGTGATGCCAGCAGTGATGACGACGCCGAGCGTGCTCAGCAATACCGCGGGCACGGCAACGGGTTTGGCACGGTCGATATTGGTGTTAAAGCCGCCGTAGAACATGATGAACAGCAACGCCGTGCTGCAGACGGTTTCGGTGAGCGCGTAGTCGCTAAATTCGATGTGCGCCGGCCCGTTGACGCCCAACAGCATGCCGAGCGCGATAAAGATGAGCAGGGTGGGGAAGGGGAGTTTTTTGCCGACGGGCTTGATGGTCAGGCACAGAATAATAACGAGGCCGATAAAGAGAAGGATCTGGTTCATGGATGGTGTCCGCTCCTGGGTGGTTGGCGTGGCACGGTCAGTTGTCTGCGGTTATTTGTACCCAAAGATGGTGGGTTTATGGGGTTGGATTGCGGGCGTGCGCGATATCGTCATAGACGGCTGCCGTCTTTGCCTCTGCTTGGAAACCCTTTCCAGCTTTATTGCAACGGAGTACAATGGGTAACGTTTAAGTTCAACTTGAAGTTTTAGTTGCGGCGCCGGGCTTCGGCCGCAATGCAAGGAGAGGCGTACCATGGCGATCTATGTGACATCTGATGCTCACGGGCACGTGCGTGCGCTTGACGAGGCCCTGTCTAAGATTTCGCTGGCGTCCGACGACACGCTGTACGTGCTGGGCGACATGATCGATCGCGGGCCCGATCCGGTCGGCGTTATTAAGCTCGTGCGCTCGCTGCCCAACGCCCGCGTGCTCAAGGGCAATCACGAGCAGATCATGCTCGATGCCATCATTGGCCAGGATCCGCTCGATGCCGAGACCTGGGATATCAACGGTGGCTGGACGACGCGCGAGCAGCTCAACGACATGGAATTTGACGCATACGAGGAGCTCGTGCGATGGATGGCCGCGCTGCCGCTCTACGCGGTGGCCGAGACCGAGGAGCGCCCGTATCTGCTGGTACATGCTGGAATCGAGATGAAGGCGGCGCGCGCGTTTTTGCTTGAGCATGGCGTCGATTGTGCCGATGGCGTTGGAGCGGTGGGTGCCGATCGCGAGCTGCTGCAGCAGATGCTCGCGGTGCAGTCGGCCGATGACCTGCTGTGGATTCGTCACGGCTATTGGGATGCGCCGACCGGGCTGCTTTCTGCCGAGGGCAAGGGTCCGGTCGTGGTGAGCGGTCACACGCCAACGGTGTCGCTCGGGCGTTATTGCGAGGTCGGTGGTCTTGCGGGGCTCGATGAGGAGTCGGGCCGCGGGCAGATCGTGCGCCTGGGCGGCGAGGATGCCGCCGGTGTGCCCGATCGCATCGACATCGACTGCGCTGCCGCCACCGGCTCCGAGTTCGGTCGCGTGGGCATCCTGCGGCTCGATGATGGGGCGGAGTTCTACGCGAATATTCGCCCCGGGGAATAACTTTGTTCCGCCGTTCTACCGAACGGCGGCCACGTTGATGCTGCGCAGCCCCGAAGCACCCCCATCTTGTCGCTCAAACCGTCGTTCGCGTACGGAAGTACGCGTCGCTCCTCTTTCGCGCCAACCTGGGGCACTTTGAGACTGCTCGCTGTCGGTGCCAAAACATCGACGTTTCTTTTCTTCAAATTGATTCGAATTAGACGCCGTACGGGTTGCGGTCGCGCTCGATGCGTTGGCGGATGTGGGCGTATTCGATAATCAGCAGCACCAGGAGTAGGGCCATGATGGCTAGGTAGCTCACCACGGCGCCCATCAGACCCAGCAGGTTGATCAGGATCACCGGCAGCACTACGCTTACGGCGAAGCAGATCAGGTAGATTTTGGTGACGTCGCCGGCATGGCGCAGCACCGTGATGATGGCGTAGAGAAAGTCGATGGCCGCGGTGACGCCGCCGGCGACAACCATCAGCAGTGCCAGCGTGCGGTAGCGCTCAAAATTGAGGCCGTACATGAAGCTCATGAGGGGAATACCGGGACCTGCCATAAATGCGGCGCACACGCTGGTGATGACCACGATCAGTGCCATAACGGCAACAATAATCAGGTCAAAGCGACGACGCTTGCGAGGATTAGCCCAAATGCTCGACAAACGCAGAAGCTGCGGTTTATAGATAAATCCAATGCTCAACAAAATAGCCTGCGCCGGAAAGAACAGGGCATTAAAGTACAGCTGATACTTGTAGGCCAGCGTGCCTTCCATCACGAACTTGGGCATGCTCTCGATAAGGTTGAACAGGAACAGCGCGCCAAAAAGCGGGGCGCACTGGATAAACAGGTGACCGACCTCGCGCAGGCTCACGCGGCGCGATTTTTCGGTTTCGAGCAGGGCGAGCGGCGCGGTGACCAGAACGAGCGAGGCGATCGCGGTAACACCCATGGCCATGGCGGCGATGGGCATGCTGCGCGTGAGGAACAGTACCACGCTAAAGACCGCGATGACGCCGACGGATCGTAGCGTTTGGCTCATGCCGGCCAGGTAGAGTTTGTCGGCCTGCTGCAGGCGGCCCTCGTACACGTCGGCAATGCCGTCGATCACCTTATACAGGTAGACGCCCAGGCCGATTGTGGCCATCTGCGCATCGTAGCCGCGGGCGCTGCTGTATACCAGGCCGCATGCCAGCGCGAGCGCTCCGCAGATCCAGCGGTTGAGCTGGTAAGAGGCAAAGGACGTCTTTTCGTCGATGTCCGAGACCTGGAAATTGCGCACGCCGTAGTTGCACGCGATCATGATGAGCGTGCCGGTGACAAAGGCGATGGAGAATTTGCCAGCCTCCTCGGCGCCCACGAGCTGTGTGGACACGATGGTGAGCAGCGGAAACGCCATGCCCCATACGGCGGTGCCCAGGGTATTCCAAAGGTAGTCGCGACGGGTGGCGTGATCTTCGTACTCGGCTTCTTGCGTGGAGAAGCCGCCGCCGTAGACGGCTCCGAGCAGGCGGTTCCACCAGGCATTGACCATGCGGTGGATGGGGCCGGGCTGGCGATCGCGCTCGCGGCGACGGCGTGTGGCCTGGCTGCTGTCGGGACCGCCGGCGTTACGCTGGCTTAGCTCTTGGATTCGTGCGAGCTCCTCGGCGGTGTGCGATGCGGGGAACAGGCCGTTCTCGATGCGTCCGCCCTGCCCGTGCGCCCCGTCCGATACGGTGGGGTCGGCGACGCCATTGCGGCGGGCGATGGCGCGGCGAATGCTATCGATGGGCGTGATGCTCAAAGCGGAGTCCTTTCTATTGCTGCGCTCTAGTATAGACGCGACGGTGTTCGTTCGTGTTTTTGAACAGGTTGTTCGATAATTTCGGCGGCGCCATTCAGTAGCCGGCACTCGGGGACGTTCCTTATGTGCCGGCACTTTAGGAACGTCCCCGAGTGCCGGCATCCGGGGACGCTCCTTGGTTGTTGCCTGTTCAAGAGTGTCCCCAACGATTAGTCGTTTAAAAACGTCCCCAATGACTAGGCCGCTTGCCTGCGATTTTTGACCGTTGGGCGGGCTTGCCGCCCTTGCCGCAAAAACGTTTTTGCATATCGGGTACAACGGGCTTTACGTGAGTAAAGTGCGCGTCGTGTCCTCGTGTCGCGTTTTTAAAGGAGGCCCCATGCCTGGTGTTACCCCTGCAGATGTTTTGTCCAACTTTGGTATTACGCTGGTCGAAGATCCCGCCGAGAATCAGCCCCGTCTGCTGGTCGATCTACCCGCCGCGGAGCTCATCGAGCACGCTATCCGCCGCGAAGAAGGCCGCATGGCATCCAACGGCGCGCTGGTGATCGAGACGGGGGAGCGCACTGGTCGTTCCCCCAATGACCGCTTTATCGTTGACACGCCCGACGTGCACGACAAGATCGCCTGGGGCGCCGTCAACCGACCGCTTTCGATCGAGAGCTACGAGACCATCAAGGCCGGCATCGTCGACTACCTCAACGAGCGCGACGTGTTCGTCACCCGCGGCATGGCCGGCGCCGACCGCAACCACACGCGCCGACTGCTCGTCGCCTGCGAGCGCGCCAGCCAGGCACTCTTCATTAAGCAGATGCTCGCCCGCCCGCTTGCCCGCGAAATCGCGCGCACCGGCGAGCCGGACTTCTGTGTGCTCGCCGCGCCGGGCTACCAGTGCGATCCCGCCATCAAGGGCCTCAACTCCAGCGCCGCCGTGGTCATCAACTTCCAGGAGCGCGTGATTTTGGTCGCGGGTACCGGCTACTCCGGCGAGATCAAAAAGTCCATCTTCAGCGTCATGAATTACCTGCTGCCCGTCGAGGACGACGTGCTGCCCATGCATTGCTCGGCCAGTATGGATCCCGTCACGCACGAGACCGCGGTGTTCTTTGGCCTGTCGGGCACCGGCAAGACCACGCTTTCGGCCAACCCCACGCGGCTGCTGATCGGCGACGACGAGCACGGTTGGTCCGACATGGGCATCTTCAACATCGAGGGTGGCTGCTACGCCAAATGCGAGGGCCTGGACGCGTTCCACGAGCCTGAGATCTTCAACGCCGTCCGCTTTGGCGCGATCTGCGAAAACGTGGTGCTCGACGAGAGCCGCAAGCCCAACTACGATGACGTCTCGGTCACGCACAACACGCGCGTGGCCTACCCTGTGGAGCACATTCCCAACGCGTGGACCAAGGGCATGGGCACCACTCCGAGCGTCGTGCTGTTTTTGACCTGCGACGCCTTTGGCGTGCTGCCGCCCATCTCGCGCCTGACGGCCGACGCCGCCATGTATCACTTTGTGACGGGCTTTACGGCCAAGATCCCCGGCACCGAGGTCGGCGTCACCGAGCCCACGCCCACGTTCTCTTCGCTGTTTGGCGAGCCGTTTATGCCGCTCGACCCCATGGTCTATGCCAAGATGCTCGGTGAGCGCATCGCCGACGGCCGCACGCGTGTGTACCTGGTCAACACCGGCTGGATTGGCGGCGGCTACGGCGTGGGCCATCGCATCGAGCTTGCCTACACGCGCGCCCTGGTGGCCCGCGCCCTCGACGGTACCATCGAGGACAGCGAATTCGTGCATGACGATATCTTTAACGTTGACATTCCCACCACGTGCCACGGCGTGCCCGACGGCATCCTGGTGCCGCGCCAGTACTGGCAGAGCACCGCGCGCTACGACGAGGCGGCGCACAACTTGGCCGTGATGTTCGAGGAGAACTTCGAGAAGAAGTACTCGCACCTGCCCGAGTCCGTGAAGGCCGCCGGTCCGCACGCTCAGGTGCACGCCGACGCCCGTCATCGCGGCCGCGGCCTGCTGGGACTCCGACACTAGCGTCGCCGCGAGTCCATATCCGCCACAAAGGGGACAGGCACCTTTGTGGCGGTTTTGCTTGGGCGAATGACTCGGGTTACAATACGCCTGACATATCGCCCCCTTCTCCGGATGGGGGCAGCGTAAGCGCTCTTGTGGCGGCACCGTAGGACTTTGAAGGTGGCCGTCGTAAGGGCGCTTTTTGTTTAGGCACCCGGGCTCGGGCGCATGCTATGAAGGGAGAGCACATGAAGAGTTTCGTTGCCGAGGATTCGTTTTGGGAGCTATTTCCGCAGGCGGCTGTCGGTGTTGTGGTCGTAAAGGGCATGAAGCCCGCGGCTCAGATTCCTCAAGAGGACGTTGATGCGATTGCCGCGTTGCTCGACCGCGCCAATATCGATGCGGAGCGTCACCTGACGAGTGATACCATCAGCGAGAATGCGCCGGTTAAGGCATGGCGCGAGGCATATCGCCTATTCAAGACCAAGAAGGGCGCGCGTTGCTCAATTGAGAACCTGCTCAAGCGCGTGCTCAAAGGAAAGCCGGTGGGCCACATTACGCCCGCGGTGGACATCTACAACACGGTGTCGCTGTCCTACGCGCTGCCCGTAGGCGGCGAGGATTTGCACGCGATTGAGGGAGACCTTTGCCTGAAGGTGACCGACGGTGGCGATTCATTTCTGCCGCTTGGCGAGGAGACAGATGACCCGACGCTGCCCGGCGAGCTCGCCTACATCGATGATGCGGGCGCCGTATGCCGCTGCTGGAACTGGCGCGATGGCGTTCGAACGGCGTTGTCCGATGATTCGGCCGATGCTTTCCTGGCGATTGAGTGCGTGGAGCCCGAGCGGATGGGGGATTGCCAGGCCGCGATCGATCGCTTAGCCGAGCTGCTCGAGCGCTATCTGGGAGCGACGGTTGTCGTTAAAACGCTTGTGACCCGCGACAATCCTTGCGTGGGGCTGTAGCGAAGTCTGCGGATCAAACTCGATGCCCCAAACCACCACAAAGGTGCCTGTCCCCTTTGTGGTGGTTTTTATGTTGATGGGTTAACAAATGGGATATTTGGGTACGGGTGTTGCCTTGTGCGGCTAAGATGTTTACCCGTTAGCATCATGTAAGCGAAAGGCGGTCGTCACCATGCAGCAGAACGACGAGACACGTTTTGAGGACTTTGTCGGACTGATCAGCGGCCTCTACAAGGAGATTCAGCGTATCAAGACGTCCGAAGGCGCAAGGCTGGGCCTCAAGGGCTCCGACGTTATGTGCCTGTACTATCTTGAGCGCAGCAAGGACGGCCTGACTGGCGCCGACCTCGCCCGCATGGCCGGCGTTACCCGTGCCGCCGTTTCGCGCACACTGGCACATCTGGAGGAGGGCGGCTACGTCGAGGTTGACGACTCGGGTGATGCGGCCGTCAAGTATCGTGCTCCGGTGCGCCTGACTGCCCTGGGCGGCGAGAGCATGAGCGAGGCCGATCGCATCATTCGCGAGGTGCTCGATACCACCGGCAAGGCCATGGGCGTGGAGCAGCGCGAGCAGATGTATGCATCGCTGCGCACGATCCTCAACACCCTGCGCGAGATCTAGAGCCGCGCTGGCGCTAGCTTTCAGCCAAGAACTGCATCGTCCCGTTTGAGCGCGTACGCCGTGCCGGGACATTGCTGTCAAAATTCCCTGCGCGAGACCTGCGCAAGAAAGGATTCGTTATGTCCGTCCGCATTATTACCGATTCCGCAAGCGATATGTCGCCGGCGGAGCACCCCGCTCTGCGTGTTCTGCCGCTGTCCGTCACCTTTGGCACCGATGTGTATATGGATGGCGTCGACATCGATCACCAGCGCTTTTACGAGATGCTTGTGGAGCGCGATGAGCTGCCCAAGACCGGTCAGGTCAACCCGTACGCCTTTTCGCAGGCGATTGCCGAAGCGCGTGAGGCCGGCGATGAGGCCGTGATTATTACCGTGGGAGCCAAGCTCTCGGGCACCAACCAGAGTGCTCGTACGGCACTTGCCGAGGCGCCGGGCGGCGACATGTTCGTCGTGGACAGCAATAACGTGACCTTGGGCGAGCGCGTGCTGGTCGAGTATGCGCTGCGCCTGGTGGACGAGGGCCAGGGCGCGGCTCAGGTTGCGGCGGCTGTCGAGGCCGTGCGCGACCGCGTGGTCGTCATCGGCCTGCTCGAGACGTTGGAGTACCTGGTGCGCGGCGGTCGCCTGTCTGCTGCGGCCGGTGCCGTGGGTACGCTGCTCAACGTAAAGCCCGTGGTGGCTGCCGAGGACGGTCTGATCGTGCAGCTGGGCAAGGCGCGCGGTTCCAAGAACGGACGTAACCTGCTCAACCAGAAGGTCGAAAAGGCGGGCGGCATCGACTTTTCCATGCCGCTGGCGCTCGGCTATACGGGCCTTTCGGATGCGGTGCTCAAGAAGTATATCGAGGACAGCGCGGCACTGTGGGCTGGCCACACCGAGGGCGAACTGCCCGTTCACACCATCGGCGCCACCATCGGCACCCATGTAGGCCCCGGCGCCGTAGCCGTAGCCTTCTTCCAGCCCGTTAACTAGCCCACCTGCCAAAACCACCACAAAGGGGACGGGCACCTTTGTGGTGGTTTATGCTATTCCGGGTGGAAGGGAGCGAGCAATGGCGTCTGAGGGCTTTTTTGAGCGGGTGTACGAGGTGGTCGAGCAGATTCCCGAGGGGATGGTCGCCACGTATGGTCAGGTGGCGCTGCTTGCTGGACGTCCACGAAGTGCGCGGTACGTGGGGTATGCCCTGCATGGCAATCCGCGCCCCGGCGAGATTCCCTGTCACCGCGTGGTGTTTGCCGATGGCCGCATATGCGATGGTTTTGCTTTTGGCGGTCCCGATGCTCAACGTGAGCTTTTGCTAGGGGAGGGTGTGGCGTTTAAGGACGACATGCACGTCGACTTGGCCGCCTGTCGCTGGCCTGCAGGGCTCTAGCGGCTCTGCCGTGGTTAAAACCACCACAAAGGTGCCTGTCCCCTTTGTGGTGGTTCTAGTTTACCTGAGCTAACTTATGGAGAAGCTATGGGGGAACATATTGACGCTACAAAGTAAACCACGGTGAACTATATTGTATTCAGCAACGGAGCAGGCAATAGGCGATGAAAAAGCCTGCCCTGTTGAGTTTGATTCGCATTCCTCCCCTCTGTGCGATTCAACGGTGTACTTCGGGAACAGGCCCGCTGGCAACTAACTGCCAGCGGGCCTGTTCCTGTTTGTCGGGGGAGTGCAATGGGCAGAGCCGAACCGGTCGGGCACCAAAAAAGGCGGACGCACTAGCGCCCGCCCTATAGCAATCGAAAGTTCTAGCCAGCAGATCGATCTAGTACACCATGCCCATGGCGTCCTGAACCTCGGCCAGGGTCTGCTCGGCAATCTCGTTGGCGCGACGGTTGCCCTCGTGCAGCACGTCCTTCACATAGTCCAGGTCGTTTTCGTAGCGCTGACGACGCTCGCGGATCGGCGCGAAGTACTCGTTGACGGCCTCGGTCACGTACTTCTTGAGCTGGCCGGAGCCGCCCATGCCAATCTCTTCGGCAATCTCGACCTCGGAACGGCCAGTGCAGATGGCGGCGGTTGAAAGCAGGCCGGACACGCCGGGGCGGTTCTCGGGATCGAACGTGATCATGCGCTCGGAGTCGGTCTGGCTCTTCTTGATGCGCTTGGCCGTCTCCTCGGCGGTCATCGAGATGTTAATGGCGTTGCCGTAGCTCTTGCTCATCTTGCGCCCGTCCAGGCCGGGCAGCAGCGGGGTCTCGGACAGCAGCGCGTCGACCTCGGGGAACACCTTGCCGTAACGGTTGTTAAAGCGGCGGGCGATGGTGCGGGTGAGCTCGATGTGCGGCAGCTGGTCGCGACCGACGGGCACCACATTGCCCTTGCAGAACAGGATGTCGCAGGCCTGGTGCACCGGGTAGGTGAGCAGAAGGCCGGTGAGCTCGTGGCCCGAGGCCTCCATCTCGGCCTTGACCGTGGGGTTGCGCGCCAGCTCGGCCTCGGAGACCAGCGACAGGAACGGCAGCATGAGCTGGTTTGCGGCGGGTACGGCGGAGTGCGCGTAGATCATGGTCTTGTCGGGGTCGATGCCGCAGGCAAGGTAGTCCATGACCATGTTGTACACGTTGTCCTGGATGTGCTCGGTCGTATCGCGGTCAGTGATGACTTGGTAGTCGGCGATGAGCACGTTGGTCTTGGCGCCCATGTTCTGCAGCTCAACACGGCCCTTGAGGGTGCCGAAGTAGTGACCCAGGTGCAGACGGCCGGTGGGGCGGTCGCCGGTGAGCATGGTGAACTTCTCGGGCGTTTTGGCCAGGCCCTCGCGAATGGCGTTGCTCTTTTGCAGCGCGACTTCGTAGCTGTTCTCGTTTGGCATGATTGCTCCTAACGTATGTTCATGGGTCAAGATGATAACGCGTTTATTGGAGGGTCGGGGCGTAAGTACGCGAGGGGCGGGAGAGCGGCGGCATGTGCGATGGGCGCGGCGTGGCTGCGCGTTTGGCCGGCGGCGCCTTGGCACATTCTCGGCAGCTTACCCTAGAGCTTGTGGTGGCGCTCTTCCTTACGTTCCTCGGCTGCCTGCTCCTCCTGCTTAAAGGCGGGGTCGTCGGGGGTGACGAGCTCATCCTCGTGCGTGCGCTTGTTGTAATGGTGGCGCAGCACGGGCTCAAACAGATGTAGATGCTTGGCAAAGGCCGCCGAGCCAATGGCGAGCACGGTAAAGATGAGCACGCGCATGGGCACCTCGACCTGGTTGATCGCGGCGGCGCCGGCCGAAAGCATAATGCACCAGGCATAGATGAGCAGCACAGCCTGCTTTTGGTTGTAGCCCTCTTGGATCAGGCGGTGGTGGATGTGGCCCTTGTCGGCCTGCCCGATGCTAATGTGGGCGCGCTTGCGGCGCACGATGGCGCTAAACGTGTCGATGATGGGCACGCCGGCAACGATGAGCGGGATGATAAGCGAGGTGAGCGCGGCGGTGCGGCTCACGTTGAGTAGCGAGATGGAGCCCAGTGCAAAGCCCAGAAGCAGCGACCCCGAGTCGCCCAAGAAGATGCTTGCGGGGTTGAAGTTGTAGCGCAAAAAGGCCAGACAGGCGCCAAAGAGCGCAATGGAGAGCGCGGCGGCGTCGATGCGGCCCGAGAGAACGGCCATCGAAAACATGGTGAACGACGCAATGCCGCAGATGCCCGTGGCCAAGCCGTCGAGGCCGTCGATGAGGTTAATGATGTTGGTGAATGCCACCAGATAGATCACGGTGATGGGGTAGGCGAGCCATCCGAGCATGATCTCGCCGGGGGCAAACGGGTTGACGATGACGCCGATCCGCAGGCCGCCGATACAGGCGATGAGCGCGGCGAGGACCTGACCGGCCAGCTTTTGCTTGGGCTTGAGCTGGATGACGTCGTCGATAGCGCCGGTCGCAAAGATGACGGTAAAGGAGAGTGCCAGCATGGGATAGCTAATGTGGAGGCGCGGGTGCGGCACTAGGACGGGCGGCCAGCCTAGGTGCCAGGTGCCTAGGATTTGCACAATACAGGCAACGACCAGGCCCAAAAACACCGCCGTTCCGCCCAAACGCGGGATGGGCTTGGTGTTGATGCGGCGCTTGGAAGGATAGTCGACGGCGTCGAGCTTAATTGCCAAGCGCTTGACCAGGGGCACCATGAGGAAGGTCGTGATAAAGGCCGCCGCTGCCACGCATAGGTACGGAATGTAGCTCGGGGATGAAGCCATGAATCTAAAAACCGCCAAGCGTCGAAGGAAAAGGTCAGAAGAACGCCATGCGCAAAGGGCATAGCCGAACCATGATACTCGACCACGGGGGGTGCATGGAATTGCATGCAGCGATAATCACGCGCTTACCAGATATTGGGATGTTGTCGATGGCTTGTCGGGATACCGGCGGGGATCCATATGGGCTGTAATGGTGGTTTTCGGCAAATGAAAACCACCCCCCACGTTACGAAAATGAACCCACCTAAAACAGGTGGGTGCCCTCATCGACTGTTCCAGCGTCCTTAACAACGAAGGATACCTGTACTAGGTACGACTGTGTGGGCTCCCTAAATAAACGCGACGGTTCACCCAGTTGCTCCGCGGGGGGCGGAATACCTACATCATAAAGCGGCACTTTGTCGATTCCAGTCTTGACATTATAAAAATCGTGTCGGACGATTACGGCGCCTTGGGCTCGAGCCGTCTGTGCGGTTGGTCCCTTTACGTTTGAGCTGCTGAATCATTGTTTTGGAGCATGTTTTTATGCCGACGTCGTTGACCGAACTTTTTTCGCCCGCCTGCCATTTGTGTCCGCGCCGTTGCGGTGCGGCGCGCGACGAGGGCACGCGTGGCGTGTGCGGCGCCGACAACACGCTTAAGGTGGCCCGCGCAGCGCTTCATATGTGGGAGGAGCCGCCTATCTCGGGCGAGGCCGGCTCGGGTACGATTTTCTTTAGCGGCTGTTCGCTCAAATGTATCTACTGCCAAAACCACGAGATCTCGACGGGCAATTTCGGTCTTGAGATTTCGCCCGAGCGTTTGGTCGAGATTATGCTGGAGCTGCAGGACCAGGGCGCCAATAACATCAACCTGGTGACGGCGACGCACTATGCGCACCTGTTGCCTGCCGCGATTGCCGCAGCTCGGGAGCGCGGGCTGGACATCCCGATCGTCTACAACACGAGCGGCTATGAGCGGGCGAGTGCCGTGGCAGCGCTCGGCGATCTGGTCGACGTGTGGCTTACCGACTTTAAGTATGCCGACGCGGGGCTTGCGCAGTCGCTTTCTCATATTAAGGACTACCCGCGCGTGGCTGTGTCGGGTCTGGCCCAGATGGCGCGCGAAATTGAGCGCCGCGGGGGAGAGCTGGTAGACGGGGACGGGCTCATGAAGCGCGGCATAATCGTGCGTCATCTGGTGCTGCCGGGGCATGCGGACGATTCGTGCCGCGTGTTGGACCTGGTGTGGCAGACGATGGGCGACGTGCCGATCTCGGTCATGAACCAGTACACGCCCAATGCCCTCATGCGCGAACAAGGCGGCGACCTGGCGCGCGCCGTGACGCGCGAGGAGTACGAGCAGGTGCTCGACCATGCCGACGACCTGGGCTTTACGACGATGTTTTGGCAAGAAGGTGGAGCGGTAGACGAGAGCTTCACCCCGGCGTTCGACACCACCGGCGTCCTCACCAGCGCAAAGTAGTGCGCTCGCCGATGATTTTTCTGGGACGGGGATTAAAAAATCATCGAGAGGATCGCCTGCTCGAAAAGTTGTCAAAATAGCCGCGTCCCAAAAAGACTGGGTATTGGGCGTTGACAGTTGGCGAGCCGTAGGTAAAATATCAACTTGTCTTGGGGACGTAGCTCAGTTGGGAGAGCGCTGCCGTCGCATGGCAGAGGCCGAGGGTTCGACTCCCTTCGTCTCCACCCTTGGATTTGATAAGCCGCTGACATTGTGTCGGCGGCTTTTTTTAAAAGAAAGGGCTGTACCATGGCCAAGCTTGAGTCCCAACCACTGTCTGCCGAGGAACGCGCCGAGTTGGAAGAGCTCCGCGCCGAGAAAGCTCGTCGCGAGGCCCAGGAAGAGGCACGCCGCGAGCGTGAGGAGCTGGCCGCCCTGCGTGCCGAGCGTGCGAAGGCCGAGGAGGCCGCCGCGAACGTCGCCCCCGCGCCCAAGCCCGCCGCCGCGAAGCCCGCGCCCACCGCACCTAAACCTCAGCCTAAAAAGGTCGCTCGTTCCAAGTCCGTCGAGCCCAAGCCGAGCCGTGACGAGATGACCTTTGCCCAGCGCATGGTCACCTCCAAGGAGCCTACGGGCGAGAACGAGATCCCTGGCATGGCGCCGGCTCAAAAAATCATCATTGTCCTTGCCCTCATCGCGTTTGTCATCTTTATGGGCTACACGATCCTGACCAGTATGGGCCTGCTCTAGCCCATTCGCGCTGGGTGCCATGCCCGAACACTCTGCCCTTTTCCAACCCTCAACCTCTGCATAACGCATCCGAAAGGTCGCCCCATGGCTTTGACCGACATCTCGCATCCCACCGACATTGCAATGCTCACCGATCTGTACGAGCTCACTATGGCCCAGGGCCTGTGGGAGAGCGGCAAGGCCAATGAGCAGGGTTGTTTTACCGCGTTTTACCGCGACCATCCTTTTGGCAGCGCCTATGCCGTCATGTGCGGCACCGCCGAACTGCCCGAGCTGGTCGAGAATCTGCGCTTTACGCCCGAGGACATCGACTACCTCGCCTCGCTCCAGGCCCCGGCCGGCGGCGCGATGTTCAAGCCTGGATTCCTCGACTACCTGCGCGATTTTCGTGCGCATGTAAACATCGACGCCGTGCCCGAGGGCGAGCTCGTCTTTCCGCGCGAGCCCATGGTTCGCGTCACCGGCCCCGCGCTGGAGTGCCAGCTGCTTGAGACGGCGCTGCTCAACATCGTTGGGTTCCAGACGCTTGTCGCCACCAAGACGGCGCGCGTGGTGCTGGCGGCGGACGGCCGTCCCGTTGCCGAGTTTGGCCTGCGCCGCGCTCAGGGTCCCGATGGCGGCTTGGCCGTCGCGCGCGCGAGCTACGTTGCCGGCTGCTCCTCTACGTCCAATGTGCTCGCCGGCCGCCGCTACGGTATTCCCGTCTTTGGCACGCATGCGCACAGCTGGGTGATGAGCTTCGACTCCGAGCTCGAGGCATTCCGGGCTTTTGCTAAGTCGAGTCCCAAGAACTGCACGCTGCTCATCGACACCTACGACGTACGCGAGGGTTGCGAGCATGCCATTACGGTTGCCAAGGAGATGGAGGCGGTGGGCGAGCGTCTGTCGGCTATTCGCATTGACTCGGGCGACCTCGCCAAGCTCTCCAAGTATGTTCGTGGCCGTTTTGATGCCGAGGGCCTGCCCTATGTGGGGATCTCGGTTTCTAACGATCTGGATGAGTACACGATTCAGTCACTGCTCGACCAGGGCGCGCCCATCGATAGCTTTGGCGTGGGTACCAAGCTTGCGACCTGCTATGACCAGCCGGCGCTGGGCGGCGTGTACAAGCTTTCCGCCCGCCGTGCGAGTGAGACGGACCCGTGGACGCCGGTGGTGAAGCTCTCCGAGCAGCCCTACAAGCGCACAATTCCCGGTGTTCAGCGCGTACGACGCTATTACGACGGCTTTGGCGGCCCGGTTTGCGACATGATTTATGACGAGGACCATCTGGCAGGGGAGGGCGCCGCGCGCGGCAATACCCTTGTGGCCGTGAACGATGCCGCCCTGGTGACCGACGTGTCCGAACTTGAGTATCGCGAGCTGCTGGTGCCGATCGTGCGCGATGGCAGTGCGGTGGCTCCGCGTGAGAGCATCCAGGACGCGCGCGAGCGCTGTGCTTGGGCGCTCGACCATCTGGACGCAGCTTTCAAGCGCTTCCTGTACCCGCAGACCTATGTGGTGGGTATGGAGCAGGGCCTGGCTCAGGTGCGCGACGAGCTCGTGCGTAAGAACATGGCCGCGGCCTCTGCCTTTCCCTGGGCCCACTAATTCCTTGGGCGGTAGGGGCGAGTCACGCTTCCCTGGCCGCCGGCTCGGCCGTTCGCTGAACAGTTGATTGGTTTGACGTATGACGACTTCTTATAAAACGATGGTGGTAAAGATCGGTTCGTCCACGGTGGTGGGTGCCGATGGCAAGGTCAACCGCGCCTTTATCGGCGGACTTGCCGATCAGGCCGCAGCGCTGCGCAAGCTCGGCTGGCGTCTGGTTGTGGTGAGCTCGGGCGCTATCGCCTGTGGCTATCCCGTGTTGGGCTTCGACCGCAAGCCGGTCGGTGACCTGCCGAGCCTGCAGGCCTGCGCCTCGGCCGGTCAGTGCATCATCTCGTCGGCCTACGACGAGGAGTTCCATGCGCGCGACCTGCTCACCTCGCTCGTGCTGCTCACGCGTCACGACACGGCGCGCCGCACGTCCTACCTGCACGCGCGCGACGCCCTGCTTCGCCTGGTGGAGCTGGGTGTGGTGCCGGTCGTCAACGAGAACGATACCGTCACCGTCGATGAGATCAAGTTTGGCGACAACGACACGCTGGCGGCGCTTGTGAGCTGCCTGGTTTCTGCCGATCTGTGCGTGACGCTCTCGGACATCGATGGTCTCTATACTGCCAATCCGCATGAAGACCCCACGGCCGAGTTTGTTCCTGTCGTGCATAAGATCGATGCCAAGATTATTGCCTCGGCGGGCGATTCTTCCACATCGGTGGGCACGGGCGGCATGATTACCAAGATCCGCGCGAGCCGCATCCTGATGACGGCGGGCATTCAGAGCGTGATTTGCTCGGGCGAGGAGCCCGATGCGCTCGTGCGTCTCGCCCGCGGCGAGAGCGTGGGCACGCTGTTCGATCCGCCGGCGGAGCGTCTGGACATCGCACCCCGCAAGCTGTGGATCGCGCTGGGCGACAAGGCACATGGCTCGGTGACGGTCGATGATGGTGCTGCGAAGGCGCTGGTCAGCCGTGGCTCTTCCCTGCTTGCGGTGGGTATTCGCGAGGTCGATGGCCAGTTTGCCGAGGGCGATGTGCTCGATGTGTGCGATCCGAGCGGTATGGTCGTCGCCCGCGGTATCGCCGAAGCCGATTCGGACGTGCTGGAGCTTGCTGCCGGTCGCCGCCAGGACCAGATCGCCAGCAACCGCCTGCTCGCAGACCTGGCCGAGAAGCCCGCGATACACAGGGATAATCTAATCGTCTTCGCCTAACGGGTCGACGCTGCGCGCCGCCCAGAGCGACAATTTGTCATTCAAAAGGCGAGGCATGACCATCAGGTCTATGCCTCGCCTTTTTCATGCCAACTTGTTCGCTCTGGGCGGCGCTCGCTTCTTTTGTTCGACCTACGATTTAAAGCCACTGCTAAGGGGCGTTTTCGCTTTCCGTCCTCTACCTGCGGCATTGTCGTTGCCGGCACTTGTTCGGCACTTGGGGATGTTTCTTTTGTGCCGGCAGGTGGGGACGCTCCTTTGCTAGAAGATTTGGCGCAGGTCTCCGCGGTTGAGGGCTTCGTTGAAGAGGTGCTTGAACACCACGCTACCGTGTAGACCGTCGTGCTCGAACTCGTTGGTCACCCAGGCATGCGAGTTACCCACGCGGCTGAGCGTATCGAGCTGCATGCCCGAGTCGACGTACATGTCGTCGAAATACACCGCGGCCTGCAGGGGCACCTCGTTGCACGCCAGTCGCTGCGGGTCGTAGATCTTGTCCCAGCTGGTGTCTTCCATCAGCAGGTCCATGGCGGGCTTGAAGGGCTTGAGCTCGGGCATCTGCTCGAACATCCACGGGAACATGGCCTCGCCGGTAAACATGAGCGGGCGCGCGAGGGTGTCAAACTCGGCGCGCTGTGCCTTCTCTTCAGCCGCGGCCCAGCCAATGGGCATGGTGTCACCGTCGGCGTATATGAACTCCTGCAGCGTCCAGTACAGCGGATTCGTGCGCGTGTTGGTGCGCTCGAAGGCGCGCATCAAAAAGCTGTCGGATACCGAGGTGCCGCAGGTCAGCGTGCCGTCGCCGTCAACAAAAGCGTGATCGATAATCCAATGCATGCGCTCAAAGCTCGGCTTCATGCCAAAGTCGCTGCCCATGAGCTGTAGGCGCTCGACCGTCATCGGCGAGCCGTCGGGCAGCACGGGCTTCTGAGCCTCGAGCGCATCGGCCAGGGCTGCCACGCGCTCGACGTCGGCAGGGTAGCGGTCGTAATACTGCTGCGTCTTGGCGACCATGCGCGGGAAGGTGTGCGCGTAGACTTCGCTTGCGCTCGCCGGCACGTGGGGGATGCCGCCGCAGGTAAAGCTTGCCGCCACGCCCTCGGGGAAGAGCGACAGATAGCTCAGCGTCAAAAAGCCGCCGTAGCTCTGCCCGAGTGTGACCCAGGGCCTGCCGCCAAAGCCTACCAGGCGCAGGTACTCAAAATCGCGCACGATAGAGCTGGCGAGGTGACGCTTGAGGAAGTCCGCCTGCGAGCGTGCTGTATCGGCGCCGGCGGCCGTTGCGCGATCACCCAGTGCCTTGATCGTGCGTCCGTCCACGCAGCTGCTGCGTCCGGTGCCGCGCTGGTCGGGAAGGACCACGCGGAAGTGCTTGACGGCCTCCTCGATCCAGCCGTCGCTTGTGGGCGACAGCGGACGCGGGCTCTCGCCGCCGGGGCCGCCCTGCAAAAACAGGAGCAGCGGCAGATCGTCGTTGATGCGGTCGGGCGCGCAAACCACACGGTAGAAGAGCTTGATGCTCTCGTGCGCGCCGGCGATGGGCGCCGGCATAGCGCCGCGGCGCATGGTGCTGCCGACGGCCAGGAGCATCGGCTCCAGGCCGCGCCAGTCAAGGGGGACGTCGATGCTGTGGTCCTCGACGTAAAGGCCGGGGACGTGGTACGAAGTGATGAGGGCCATGTAATGCTTCCATTCGTTGCGGTGTTTCGGGTTGACCAATTCTACCGCCGCGGGCGAGGCCATGCGCAAATCGGCTACCATGGTTGCAAACTTCTAGGAGAAAGGGCCGCCCATGTCGGTCGATATAGCCACGTATGTCCACGATCTTGCCGTTGCCGCCAAGGCAGCGTCGGCCTCGCTTGCCACGGCGAGCGATGAACAGCGCCAGGAGGCCGTGCGCGCCATGGCCGCAGCGCTGCGCAACGGTATCGACTCCATCGTTGCCGCCAACGAGCTCGATATGTCCGCCGCGCGCGATGCGGGTACCTCGGCCGGACTGCTCGATCGTCTGCTGCTGAGGCCCGAGCGCGTCGAGGGCATGGCCGCCGGCCTGGAAAAGCTCGCCGAGCTGCCCGATCCCGTGGGCCGCGTGCTCGACCACCGCGTGCTTGCAAGTGGCGTGGACCTGACCCGTGTGAGTGTGCCGCTGGGCCTGGTCGCTATGGTCTACGAGGCGCGCCCCAACGTGACGGCCGACGCCGCGGGCATCTGCATCCGTACCGGCAACGCCTGCATTCTGCGCGGCGGCTCGCTGGCCTATCACTCGTGTGCCATGATTTCTGAGCTGCTGGCCGATGCGCTCGAGGCCAAGGGCTTCCCGCGCGAGGCCGTGTCGATGATCGAGTCCACCGACCGCGAGGCCACTGGCGAGCTCATGAAGCTCCGCGGTATTGTCGACGTACTCATTCCGCGCGGCGGTGCAGGCCTGATCCAGCGCTGCGTGCGCGAGTCTCTCGTGCCGGTGATCGAGACGGGCACGGGCAACTGTCACATCTACGTGCATGAGTCCGCCGACTTTGATAAGGCGCTCAACATTATCGTTAATGCCAAGACCCAGCGTGTAGGCGTGTGCAATGCCGCCGAGTCGCTGCTGGTCGACCATGCTGTGGCCAATGTGTTTTTGCCTGCGGTCGTTGCCGTGCTGCACGACCACGATGTGCTGATTCACGGCGATGAGGCCACGTGTGCCGCTTGCGTTGCCGCCGGTCTTGCCGAGGGCGATGCTTACGTTGCCGCAACCGAGGAGGACTGGGGCCGCGAGTATCTGGCCCTCGAGATGAGCGTGAAGGTCGTGGCGAACGAGGAAGAGGCCATCGCGCACATCAACCGCTATGGCACCATGCATTCCGAGGCCATCATCGCCGAGGACGCAGACGCCTGCGAGCGCTTCTTGGATGAGGTCGATGCCTCGGCCGTGTACGCTAACGCTAGCACGCGCTTTACCGACGGCGGCGAGTTTGGCCTGGGCGCCGAAATTGGCATCTCGACCCAAAAGCTCCACGCCCGCGGACCCTTTGCCGCCGAGGCCCTCACCACCTACAAATACAAGCTTCGCGGCACCGGTCAGGTCCGCCCCTAACGCCCACGCAAACAAAAACCACCACAAAGGTGCCTGTCCCCTTTGTGGTGGTTTTGGTGCTAGGCCTGGAAGGCGTCGCGATCGGGAGCGAAGGACTGCATAGCCGCGATGGTGCGGTCAAAGAGCTCGGGAAGCTCCCAGCCCAGCATCTCAGCGCCTTGCGAAATCACGTCGCGCGAGCATCCGGCGGCAAAGCGCTTGTCCTTGAACTTCTTCTTGAGCGACTTGGTCGTAAAGTCCATGACGCTCTTGCTCGGGCGCATGATAACCGCGGCTCCGATCAGGCCGGTAAGCTCGTCGCAGGCAAACAGGATCTTCTCCATCTGCAGTTCGGGCTTGGGCAGCGAGGTGTTGAAATCAGAGGTGTGCGACTGAATGGCGCGGATGAGCTCAGGAGAGGCACCCTCGCCTTCGAGGATCTCGGCAGCGTAGATGGTGTGGTTCATGGGGTCGTCCTCATGCTCCTCCCAATCCAGGTCGTGGAGCAGGCCGACGATGCCCCAGAACTCCTCGTTCTCGGGGTCGAACTCGCGCGCAAAGTAGCGCATGGTGCCCTCGACCGTTTCGCCGTGGGTGATGTGGAACGGATCCTTGTTGTGCTCGTTGAGCAGTTCAAATGCGCGGTCGCGGGTGATTCCGGCGGTAAGCGTCTCTGCCATAACAGACTCCTTGTGCTCGTGGGTATCGATGAGATTGAATACTACTAGAACAAGAAAACCACCACAAAGGTGCCTGTCCCCTTTGTGGTGGTTTTTGACAGGTTAGTTGAGGGCGGCTTGGGCTAGGCGGGCTTCGGCGGCCTCTTCGGTGACGCCCAGGGCCACGGCGAACTCCTCGATGGAGCGGCGCTTGGCTTCCTTGAGTACGCGCATGTAGTAGGAGCTGGGCTTTTTATCAGCTTCCTCGGCCTGGCGGATGCGGTGCATCATCGTCTTGGCCACACGGACCGTCTCGGGCGCGCCCAGCTTGAGCTGCTGCTTAAAGTGTGTCTCTTCAAGCGAGCTGTTGCGCTCGGTAAAGGTGTCGCACTCCAGCTCGTCGTAGTGGCTCAGCAGGTGCTCGGCATCCTGCTGAGAGATGGCGGCATGTAGGCGGTCGGCCTGCGCCACGGGGTACATGAGAATCGTCTGCGCATGTCCCTGCTTGGTCTCGAGCAACAACATGGGCTGCGGCGTGTCGTCCCTAAAACCGACGACGGTGCAGACTCCCTGGCCCGGATGAATGACGTGTTGACCGATTGAGAACATGCTACCTCCAACTTATACGAATTTGCGTATGTCTAGAATACCACGTTGACGTGCGCAAACCATTACTTTATGCAGGAAAAGCACACAACTCCGATAGGTAAGAGTATTCGATATTCCGAGCAGCTCATGCACATGTTTATGCATTTTCGGCAGGTGCACAATCGGCAGGCAGACCGCTATCTTTGAATGGTCCTGTGCGAGCTGTAGTCATTTTTGTGCATATGCAATATCGATTAACTTTACCCTGCGACAGTAGCTACTGCTTGTGATAGAGTGCTACAAACTCTGGCTTTTGCCCTACGAGTGACCAAGAGCTCGGGGGCTTTAACACAAGGAGGATCTATGCCCGAGAAGATTGAAGAGCTGGTACGCGCTGCGCTTGCTGCGGCCCAGGAGGCCGGCGACCTTTCCGCATTTGAACTTGACGATTGCGCTATCGAGCGACCGGCTGATACTTCTCATGGCGAGTGGACTTCCACCATGGCTCTGAAGTCCGCCAAGCTGGCTCACTGCGCCCCGCGCAAGATCGCCGAGGCCGTCGTTGCCCATATGCCCGAGGACCCCGCGATCGAGAAGGTCGAGATCGCCGGCCCCGGCTTCATCAACTTCTACCTCTCCGTCGCCGTCAAGAACGCCATCTTTGGCGAGGCCCGCGAGAAGGGTATGGACTTTGCTAAGTCCAACGTCGGCGGCGGCCTGAAGACTCAGGTCGAGTTCGTCTCCGCCAACCCCGTCGGCCCCATGCACATCGGCCACGGCCGCTGGGCTGCTCTGGGCGACTCCCTTTGCCGCGTCATGGACCACGCCGGTTACGACATCCAGCGTGAGTTCTACATCAACGACCACGGCTCTCAGATGAACACTTTCGGCAACTCCATCAGCACGCGCTACATGCAGCTCGCCGACATCATCGCCAAGCAGGGCGTTGATATCGACGAGGCTCACAAGCTGCTGATCGCCGACCGTGACGCCTTTGTTGCCGACGAGAACGACGAGCACCCCGAGACCCATCCGTATCAGGACAACTTTGCCGAGACCTTGGGCAAGGACTCTTACGGCGGCGACTACATCATCGACGAGGCCGCCGAGTTCTGGCGCACCGACGGCGACAAGTGGGTCGACGCCGATCCGCAGGAGCGTATGGAGAGCTTCCGTGAGCGCGGCTACGTGAAGATGGTCGACAACATGCGCGACCTCTGCCACGCCGTCAACTGCGACTTTGACCGTTGGTACTCCGAGCGCTCGCTGTATGTGAAGGACACCGAGGGCGAGACCGCCGGCACCTCCGCCGTCGACCGCGCTTTTGAGAAGCTCGACAAGATGGGCTACCTCTACACCAAGGACGGCGCCCTGTGGTTCCGCTCCACCGATCTGGGCGACGACAAGGACCGCGTCCTGATCAAGTCCGACGGCGAGTACACCTACTTCGCCTCCGACGTCGCCTATCACTGGGATAAGTTCCAGCGCGTCGACCACGTCATCGACATCTGGGGCGCCGACCACCACGGTTACATCGAGCGCGTCCGCTGCGTCTGCGACGCTCTGGGTTACCCCGGCAAGTTCGAGGTTCTACTGGGCCAGCTCGTCAACCTGCTGCGTAACGGCAAGCCCGTCCGTATGTCCAAGCGCAAGGGCACCATGGTGACCCTTCAGGAGCTCGTCGACGAGGTTGGCTCCGATGCCGCTCGCTACACGCTCATCTCCAAGAGCTCCAACCAGATGGTCGACTTCGACATCGAGGCCGTTAAGAAGCGCGACAACTCCAACCCGGTCTATTACGTGCAGTATGCTCACGCCCGCGTGTGCTCCATCCTGCGCCGTGCCGCCGACGTTACCGCCGAGCAGGCCGACGAGATGGGCATGAAGGCCGTTGCCGCCAAGGCCATCGGTGAGAACGTCGATTACTCGCTGCTGACCGACCCGACCGAGCTCGCCCTTTCGCGCAAGCTCAACGAGCTCACCGACCTGATCGCCAGCTGTGCTCGCGATCGCGCCCCGTTCCGTCTGACCCACTTTGCCGAGGAACTCGCCGGTGACTTCCACAGCTTCTACGCTGCCTGCCAGGTGCTGCCGAGCGAGGGCCGTCCCGTCGACCCCGAGCTTTCGCGTGCCCGTCTGGCCGCTTGCGATGCCGTCCGCGTGACGCTCGCCCTGGTGCTCACCCTCGTTGGCGTTTCCGCGCCCGAGCAGATGTAACCTGCGGGTCATTTGACCGTGTAGGTTTGGTTTAACTGAGCCCTATAAGCCCGATCTCCCACGGAGGTCGGGCTTTTTTCGCAAATGCCGACGTATTGACGAATTTGGAACTGCTGGAAATACGAAACTATGCCGGTTTACTACGATGAATTGGGAATTTCCAACCACGCCGGCTTTTCGCAAAAAAGCGCAAGGCATCTACCTGCGGTTTTTAGTTCAACATGTTTCGGAGTGGTCGCGGTTGATCGATTCGTCGTAGTAAACCGCCATAGTTTTGGCGGAGGCAGTCTGATTTGTGGGTGGTAGACCAAAGAGTGTCCCTTTTGACTAGTCGTTTAAGAACGCCCCCAATGACTAAGTTGCAGGTGGCGGCGGTTGTGTTACACTAACGCTGCGTAGTTGACGCAATCATCTCGATACAGATCAATGATGTCCGTCGTTTTGAACGGAACTAGACTGTTTAGCCGCCCTGAAGGTTTATGCAGGGAGCATGTGATCACAGGGCTTGAAAAGAAAGTTGAGCAAACACTGTGTCTGATCAACAGCAAGAAAACGAAATAACGACGACGCAAGCCGCTCCCGCTGCACCGGTTGCGTCGGACCAGGTCGCGGCGCCCGCGCAAGCCTCGGCTCCCGAGACGCCTAAGGCTGCTTCGACGCCTGCGCCTGCAACTGGTGAGGAGGCTGCTCCGGCAAAGCCCAAGCTCGCGCGCCGCACGGCCAAGCCTGCCGCTGACGGCGAGGAGGTCACCAAGCCCAAGCGCCGTACCACGCGCACGACGCGCGCCAAGCGCACCGTTGCAGCTGACTCCTCGGCGCCGATTTCCGATGAGGTCGCGCAGGCACGTGCGTTGGCGCAGATTAGCGAGGCTCAGGTGGTGCGCGCCCGCCGTCGTGCTGCCGAGCGCGAGGCCGCGGCTCTGACCGAGCTTGCAGCTCCGTCTGTGCCCGAGACGCCTGCCGCCATCGAGACCCCTGCCGCCGACCTGCCGACCGAGAAGCCGGCACCGCGCACACGCCGCCGCACGGCTGCTAAGGCCGAGCAAGTTGCGGAACAGGTAGCCCCCGAGCTCACTGAGGCTTCGGTCCGTTCCGCGGCAGGGGAGGGCACATTGCCTGTTGAGCCCGCTGCGCCTGTCGAGGCCAACGAAGTTCCCGTTGTCGATCCGGCTTTGCGCCCGCACCGTCGCGGTCGCAAGCCCAAGGCCTTTGTCGAGGCAGAGAAGGCCGCAGCAGCAGCCGCCGCCGCTCGGGATGCTGCGGCGACCGCCGAGTCTGCAACCGCTGCCGATGCACCCGTCCAGGATGCTACGACTTCCGAGGCCGCTCCCGCCGATGCCGAGCCCGCCGACGTCCGTCCCGGTCGCAGCCGTCGTACTGCTGCTAAGCGCACGTCCAAGGCCAAGGCTGCCAAGAAGGGTGCGTCCGAGGATTCTGCCGAGACGACCGCCGATGCGTCGACTGATGTCGCCAAGGCCCAGGACGTCGAACAGCCTGCGTCCGAGAAGCCCAAGCGCGGTCGTAAGAAGTCCGTTAAGGCCAAGGCGTCCGAGCAGCAGGATGTCGAAGCGCAGGTTGATTCTGGCGCCGAGGCCAATGACGCCGCCGCGGCCAATGTTGGCACCGCCGCAACCGATGGTGCCGCCCCCGCTGAGGGCGAAGACGGCACTCGTCCCAACCGTCGCCAGCACAAGCGCAACGACGAGCGCAACGAGCGTAAGGACGACCGCAACAACGACCGTCGCAACCGCCAGCGCGATCGCAAACAGCGCAACAAGGAGCGTAATGCCGCTCCCACCGAGCCCACGCTTTCGCGCGAGGAACTCGCGGCCATGAAGGTCGCTGAGCTGCGCGAGAAGGCTAAGGAGTTCGAGATCGAGACGACCGGCAAGAAGAAGGCCGAGCTCGTCGAGGAAATCTACGTCACCGCTGCGAAGGCCGAGGGCTTCCGCGACATCAAGGGCATTCTGCAGATTCGCCCGGACAGCTCCGGCATCATCCACGCCCATGGCTACATGAAGTCCAACGACGACGCCTTCGTGCCCGCCTACCTCATCCGCTCCGCGCGCCTGCGCACGGGCGACGTCATCGAGGGCTCGCTGCGTCCTTCGCGCGGCGGCGACAAGCGCGCCGGCCTCGCCAAAATCACGACCGTCAACGGTCTGGACCCCGAGCAGATTCGCAACCGTCCCAAGTTCGGCGACCTCACCCCGGTCTATCCCAACGAGCCGCTGCGCATGGAGCACGGCAAGGACTCTATTACCGGCCGCGCCATCGACATCGTGTCACCGATCGGCAAGGGCCAGCGCGGCCTGATCGTGTCCCCGCCCAAGGCCGGCAAGACCACGATCCTCAAGAAGATCTGCCAGTCTATCTCGATTAACAACCCCGAGGTGCACCTCATCTGCCTGCTCGTCGACGAGCGCCCCGAAGAGGTCACCGATATGCAGCGTTCCATCAAGGGCGAGGTTGTGGCGTCGACCTTCGATATGCCTGCCGACAACCACACCCGCGTGGCAGAGCTCGTCATCGAGCGCGCCAAGCGCATCGTAGAGCTGGGTGGCGACGTCGTGGTGGTGCTCGACTCCATCACGCGCCTCGCCCGCGCCTACAACTTGGCGGCGCCCGCCTCGGGCCGCATCCTTTCGGGCGGCGTCGATTCGGCGGCCCTATATCCGCCCAAGCGCTTCCTGGGTGCAGCCCGCAATATCGAGAACGGTGGCTCGCTTACCATCCTGGCCTCTGCCCTCATCGACACCGGTTCCAAGATGGACGAAGTCATCTTTGAGGAGTTCAAGGGCACCGGCAACATGGAGCTTAAGCTCGACCGCGACCTGGCCGACCGCCGCATCTTCCCGGCTATCGACCCCGTTGCCTCCGGTACGCGTAACGAGGACCTGTTGGTCGACGAGCAGATGCGTCCGTTTGTCTTTGGTCTGCGTCGCATTCTTGCCGGCATGAACAACACCGAGCGCGCAGCCGCATCGTTTATCAAGGGTCTTAAGGGCACCAACACCAACCAGGAGTTCCTGGTGCGTTCGGCCAAAAAACACAGCGACTACGAGCAGACGTTCTAGGTTGTCATCCACGCGCAGCGATAGTCATCAATGCGATAAAGGGTCGGGGCTTTGAGCCTCGGCCCTTTTCTATAGCGCCGCTCCGCGCTTATTTTTGACCGTAAGACCGACGAGCAGCAGGTTTCCCGTTTCAATCCGACATCGTCACTTGCAATCGACAGGACGGTTTCGCATAATAACTTTTAAGCTTCGCGACGGAAAACGCAGATGAAACGAACCATATACCGTTGCTTTGGGGCATAGCCCCGCTTCATCTTCTCTCGCGCAGCCAACTGAATGATGCGATTTGGGTGCTGGAAGATGGGGAGAGCTCATGGCTTCTTCTGATGCAACACAACGAGCAGTCCTTGCCGGACTTTCGTGCGGGATCGGCCTTGCCGCTCCCGTGGTTATGTATGCCGCGACGCTGCCGTTTTCGTCGGTGAACGAGACGGTCGTGGCGGGTGCAGCTCCCTTCGCCGTGGGCGCGGTGGCGGGCGTGGGTATCTATGCCGCCTCGCTGGGTATCTCCGAGTATCGTGCGCAGCGTGAAGAGCGTCTGTTCCAGCCCGATGCCATGGGCGGTGCCGCCAATCTCAATCAGCATCAAAGCGAGTTCAAGACCGCCTCGATTCCAGCTCAGCAGCAGGATGCGATTCCGTACGCTGCGGCTTCTGCTTCTCAGGCTCAGTCGGAGCAGTCTACCTCGGCACTCCTTTCCGGCCTGACTGGTGCGTTCCAGCGCCGTCATGTCGATGATGGTGTCCCTACCATCGCTCGAGCCGCAGATGCTATGGACGAGGCCGAGGCTTGGTCCATGATCGACAGCATGCTCGACGACGATTCGCCGGTGAGCTGCGACCCTGCACGCTCGCGCGACGTCTATCAAGTCGCCATCGACGAGCTCACCAACGGCGGGCAGACCGGCTCCTTCAATCGCGATGATATCGCCGCCGCGGCACGCGCCGTGTCGGGCTCCCAGGCCGCCCCTGCGGGCAGCACGGCGGCTTTCGTGGCACTCGTTGCCAATGCGGCGGTCAATAACGCCTACAGCGCTACCTCGGCGGACGCGAACGCTTCTGCCGATAATTCGTACGTTGATGAAGCCATGACCGCGGACGAGGAGGCTGTTGCCGCCCGCCGTGCCGCCGAAAGCTCGCTTTGGGGCGCTCCTGCCCAGCAGCAGGCGGCTGAGGCTGCGCCGTACAATGCAAACCTCGCCAGCATGCCTATCATCTCCGGTGCCGCGGGCATCGATCTCGATGACCTCGATGAGCCTGCAGCCATCACCGCATCGATTGATGCCCAAGATCGCATCGACACCGGCGACCTTCCGGACGCCTCGCTCGAGGTTGATGTCCCCATGGCCGATTACTCGGGCCACGAGGGTATGTGGGCCGCCGCCACCGCGATTCTGGATGAGATTGACGAGCCTGCTCCTGTTTCAGCCCCCGCTCCCGTCGCTGCCCCTCAGCCTGCTGCCCCCGCCTATGTCGGCCGTCACAGCGCTGTGTTCCCCGAGGATACTGCCCGTATCTCGCGTGAGAGCATCGAGCGGGCCGAGGCTATTGCCGCCGGCATTATGGAAAATCGTCGTCACGAGCGCGTCAATCAGATCCTCGAGGAAGAGATCGAGCGTCTTCAGTCCTCTACCGCCAAGCGTACGGGCCGTGCTTATCTGAGCGTTATCGAGGGCGGTACCGCCAGCTTCGCGCCGCTCCGTGCGGAGGCATAACTTCTGCATGGTTAAGATCAATCGAAAATGGGCGGTCGTAACCTGCCTGATGGCGCTCTTGATCTGGGGCAATTCGCTGGTTCCCGGCTCGGGGTCGGGCTCACTGAGCCTAACGGTCATGGAAGCTATCCGCGGTTTTCTGCACGGCGTGGGACTTCCATATGAATGGGTGACCAACTTTGTTGTTCGTAAGTGCGCGCATTTTACCGAGTATTTGGTGCTCGGCATCCTGGCAACGCACGCCTTTGATTTTGAGGGCCGATGCACCTTTGACGTGCTGCTGCCCACGGCAGTGTTCCTGCTGCTGATTCCCTCGATCGACGAGACGATTCAGCTCTTTGTGCCGGGACGCGCCGGCATGATCACTGATGTGATGATCGACTGCTGTGGAGCGGCAACGGGCGTTGTGCTCCGATATCTCTTACGGTCGCTGATGTGCGCCAAAAAGGCCGCCTAAGGACGCATTGTTTGGTCCTAGGCGGCCTTTTTTATTGGAGGGCTTATATGAGGTGTGGCGGCGTCGTTCCATAGGTCGGATTTGCCGGGTGCGCCACGCCCTGTGGGTGCGTCTGTTACTGAAGCGCCTGTGCGCCTAGGGCCAGGCAGCCCATGATGCCCTGCTTGCCCTCGAGGCTGTTGTTGACGATGTAGCTATCGATGTCGGCCATCTCGGGCGTGACGATGTAGCCGTTGAGCATCTCGGCGCACTTCTTGCGTGCGAGCGGCGCGATGGGGGTGTGGTCGGCCACGCCGCCACCGATGACGATCTTCTGCGGTGCGTAGCACAGGATGTAGGTCATGAGCGCCTGCGCAAGATAGCCGGCGAGCAGGTCCATGGCCTCCGGGTCATCGGCCATCTCTCCGGCGCTCTTGCCACCCCAGCGCTTTTTAACGCCGGGGCCGGCGATGAGGCCCTCGAGGCAGTTGTCGTGGAAGGGGCAGCCGCTGTGCTCGCCAATGGTGTCGCGCGGGTCGCGCGTGACCAGGATGTGACCGGCCTCGGGGTGCATCATGCCGTGCACGAGCTGGCCGCCCGAAAGCACGCCGGCGCCCACGCCGGTGCCGATGGTCAGATACGCCACGTCAGTGAGGCCCTGGGCGCAACCAAAGGTGACCTCGCCCAGGCAGGCGACGTTGACGTCGGTGTCGTAGCCGCAGGGAATGTCGAGCTCGTTTTGAATGGTGCCCAGCAGGTCAAAGTAGCGCCATGCCGTCTTGGGGGTCTCCAAGATCTTGCCGTACTGGGGCGAGGCGGGGTTGACTGCGGTGGGGCCAAAAGCTCCGATGCCCAGTGCGGCGATGCCCTTGTTTGCAAACCATGCGTTGACGGCCTCGACGGTCTCCTGCGGGGTCGTGGTCGCGATCTGCTCGCACTCCAGGACCATACCGTCTGCATAGCCCGTGGCGCAGACCATCTTGGTGCCGCCGGCCTCGAGCGCTCCGATAAGCTGCTGCTCTGCCATAGTGTTCCTCTCTCTATGACGAGTTGCTCTGTCACTAAAGTATAGCGCCCTAAACAATGTAAGAAAGCGCTATAAAAAGAATCCTCGCAACGCGGTGGACGGTGCGAGGCTTCTTTGGTTCCTATAGTTGTCGGGCTGTCCTTACCAGTGCGGCTTGATTTTATCTCGCAGAGACTCGAGGTTCTCCAGCGCCGCGTTGAGCGTCTCGTCTCGCTTGGCAAAGTGGAAGCGGATGAGGTGGTTGACGGGCTCGCGGAAGAAGCTGGAGCCCGGAACGGCGCCCACGCCCACCTTGGAGGCCAGATCCTCGCAGAAGTTGAGGTCGCTGTCATAGCCAAACTCAGAGATGTCCATCATCACGTAGTAGGCGCCCTGCGGCACGTTGTGCGTGAGGCCGATGCTGTCGAGTCCCTGACAGAATAGGTCGCGCTTGGCGGTGTAGAGGTCGAGGACCTCCTGGTAATAGCTGTCGTCGAAGTTGAGGGCGGTGACGACGGCCTCTTGCAGGGGAGCGGCGGCGCCTACGGTGAGGAAGTCGTGGACCTTCTTGATGCGCTCGGTGATTTCGGCAGGGGCGATAGTGTAGCCCAGACGCCAGCCGGTGATGGAGTAGGTCTTGGACAGCGAGCTGCAGCTGATGGTTCGCTCGAACATGCCGGGCAGCGTGGCCATATAGACGTGCTCGTGGGGCGCGTAGACGATGTGCTCGTATACCTCGTCGGTGATGCAGTAGGCGTCGTACTTTTTGCACAGGTCTGCGATAAAGGTGAGCTCCTCGCGGGTAAAGACCTTGCCACAGGGGTTGGACGGGTTGCATAGGACGATTACCTTGGGATCGTTGTCTCGGAAGGCTGCCTCGAGGACCTCACGGTCGAAGTCAAAGGTGGGCGGGTTGAGCGGCACATAGATGGGCTCAGCGCCCGAGAGGATCGTGTCGGCGCCGTAGTTCTCGTAGAACGGCGAGAAAATGACGACCTTGTCGCCGGGGTTTGTGACCGTCATCATGGCGGCCATCATGGCCTCGGTGGAGCCGCAGGTGACCACGATGTTCTCGTTGGGGTTGATCGGCATGCCCATAAAGTGCTCCTGCTTGGTGGCAAGCGCCTCGCGCATGGCCTGGGAGCCCCAGGTGATGGAGTACTGGTGGTAAAGCGGCTTGGGGTCGGTGGCAATGGTGCTGAGGCTATCGAGCAGCTGCGCCGGGGGATCGAAATCGGGGAAGCCCTGCGACAGGTTGACGGCACCATACTTGTTGGAGATGCGCGTCATGCGGCGGATGACCGAATCGGTAAACGCCGCCGTGCGGTTGGAGAGTTCTTTCATGCCTATCCTTTCGAGCATTGGGTGGAGCAAGTTTACTCCTATGGAACCGATGGGATTTGCTCGAAACGGGCTCAAAAAACTCTTTTCAAAATTCTTGAAAATTGGGGCTTGCATCGCGTGGCGTTCCTTGCAATAATAGTCGAGCGCGAAGCGCACAGGACACGGTGGGTGTAGCTCAGTTGGCTAGAGCGACGGGTTGTGGTCCCGTAGGTCGAGGGTTCGAGTCCCTTTACCCACCCCAGTTCTTGCTTCGTGTTGATATCGGGTCGTTAGCTCAGTTGGTAGAGCAGGGGACTCTTAATCCCAAGGTCCAGGGTTCGACCCCCTGACGGCCCACCACACGATATCTCCTCTAAAGTCCGCCACCACGGACTTTAGCTTTGGGTCGTTAGCTCAGTTGGTAGAGCAGGGGACTCTTAATCCCAAGGTCCAGGGTTCGACCCCCTGACGGCCCACCCAAAGTATGTTAAAGCGACTGGCTTAGGCTGGTCGCTTTTTTGTTGACCTCGCATGGGGTCGAACCCGAAAGGGCACAGCCACTTTCACAGATCGAGTCTACCCTGGGGATCAGTAAAACCGGCGCGTCTGCACGGCGAAGTACGCCTGTGCGAGCGCGATTTCTTGCTTGTTTGAATCTCCGTTCTGGGCGATTAAATAGCATGCATAGCGCGTAAGTTTGTAGTCTTTAACTGCGCGAGCGTCGACACCGGCAGTTACCATTTTCGTGGTGTCACGAAAATGGGAATCAACTGGAGTTTTGTTTGTTTCGCACGAGACTTTTGCCCTCTTAACAACTTCGGCAAAGTTCTCTCATCGAGTGTACCCCATGGGTTCCATTAAATCGCGTGCGAGCCAATACTCAACGCCTTCTTCCACATTGGCGTAGCTATCAAGTTCGACACGCCACTTCTCGATATCTCTACTGTCCATATCTCCTCCTCGCTGGCCTATTGTCTATGCAGGCTTTGCCCGCTCTGTATTCAGAATTAGGATACGCTGCCGTGCGGACACGAATGGGCCCCGTGCCACTTCGAGTTCACGGGGCCCATAGATATCGATTAGTTGTGTTTTGCTTTAGATAGGTGTCCAGTTTAATTCGCTCGATAGTGCGATCCGAGACTTTCGGTTCGCTTGCGCATGGCTTTGACCATTTCCTGTGCTAGTTGAATCTGCGATTGCAGGCGGGCGAGGGCTGCGATTTCGCTGTCATTGGCGTGTGGCTTGCTCAGCGCCGTTGCCTCGTCTTGCAGGCTTTCAAGCTGTTGCAGAGCCTTGGATAGACCTGCTTCGGTTCTGTTGATCATGCAATAGGTACTCATCGTGTGCTTAAGGCTGCGTGTCAGGCGTTCGGCATCTGTTGTGGCAATGCCGTACTGGGGGAGGGCGATATCCGCCTTCGGGGCCACCTCAGGTGCATTCTGTGCTGCCTGGGCTGCCGATGCGCCCGCGATGCGTCCGAACACGATGCCGTTGGCGCTTGACAAGCCACCAATGCGGTCGGCGCCGTGCATGCCGCCTGTCGCCTCACCGCAAGCGTAGAGGCCCTCAACGCCCGTGTGCGCGGTCTTATCGATCTTGATGCCGCCATTAGCGGCGTGGGCATACATCGCAACGCGCATCTCGTCAGTCGGGGCGATGCCGTGCTCGTCTTGCAGCCAGGTGGCAAAGGTCTGCACAAACTCTGGGACATCCTCGCGGGGGAAGTCGTAGTGGAGTGCCAGGCCTTCGACACCTGCCTGATCGATGACGAGATCGATAGCGCGGGAGGCCAAGCGTGACGTGAAGGGACCATATCCAGAGCGCTGCTCGAGCAGGTCGTCCAGCTTGTTGTCGGCAATATCTACCGGCTGGTCAAAATGTACGTAGCGCCAGGTTTTCTCGTTGAAGACCAAGTTGCGCTTGGGCTCGATGAAGCCGGGCATCATCTGCATGAACTCTATATTAGTAAGTGTTGCGCCGTGCGCCAGCGCGATGGCCTGCGAAGAGCTGAGCACATCGGCGGAAGTGAGGCTGCGCTCGAACAGGCCACCCGTGCCGCCCGCAGCGATGATCGTGGCCTTGGCAGCAAAGGGCACGATTCGATTTTCGGTGAGGTCGTAGAGCACGGTTCCGGTTATTCTGCCGTTCATGTCCTCAACAAGGTCGATAAGCTCATGGCGGGGGAGCAGGCGAATGCCGAGCGACTCGATCCGGGTCGTCAGAGCGTCCTCAAGGGGCTTGCGGGTGAGGCCGCGCCACATGCGCGTCTTGTGGTCAAAGCAGGGGATAAACTGCTTTTGCTGAGCGCTTTCGACGCTTTGCGGACGCTGAAGCTCAACGCCCAAGTCTTGCTCGAGCCATTCAATTGCCTGGGGAATGCCGTGGACGAACGTCTGGACGAGTTCAGGGTCGGCAACGCCGCCACCAACGGTCTGGATGGTATCGATGAGGTCTTGTTCGTCGTCTTCGTTAACGGGTCCGATAAGCCCCAGGCCCCAGGTTCCGGGGAAGAAGCTCGATCCACTCATAGTCTTGCCGGCGCTTGCCACAGCGACGGTTGCGCCCGTGCGTGCCGCTTCGATGGCGGCGCAAAGGCCCGCAATGCCAGATCCAATTACCAGTACATCAGTCGATTCCATCGGATTCCTTTCTCGTCCGGCGCATTGTCGCATGGGTGATCGGCAATGGAGCCGCAAAGACTCGGCAAATCGGTAAAGGGCAAATATGGCAGGTGGGCGTCATGGACGTTCTGACGCTCCGTCTCATCACATCTCGTATTTCGCCCCAACTGATATATCGGCATTAGCTGCCCTGCGACAGCGTAAACAAAAAGAGCCGCCACCTTAAAAGGTAGCGGCTCCAAAGCTCAACTATGTGAGCATCGCGCGGGCGCGACTAGGCCTTGAGGGCCTCCTCGACGGCGACAGCGCAGGCGACGGTGGCACCGACCATGGGGTTATTGCCCATGCCGATGAGACCCATCATCTCGACGTGCGCAGGCACGGAGGAAGAACCGGCGAACTGGGCGTCGGAGTGCATGCGGCCCATGGTGTCGGTCATGCCGTAAGAGGCAGGGCCGGCGCCCATGTTGTCCGGGTGCAGGGTACGGCCAGTGCCGCCACCAGAAGCGACGGAGAAGTACTTCTTGCCAGCCTCGAGGCGCTCCTTCTTGTAGGTGCCAGCGACGGGGTGCTGGAAGCGCGTGGGGTTGGTGGAGTTACCGGTGATCGAGATGTCAACGTTCTCGTGCCACATGATGGCAACGCCCTCGCGGACGTCGTCGGAACCGTAGCAGTTAACGGCAGCGCGGGGACCATCGGAGTAGGGGATGGTCTCGACGACCTTGAGCTCGCCCGTGTAGTAGTCGAACTGGGTCTTCACGTAGGTGAAGCCGTTGATGCGGGCGATGATCTGAGCGGCGTCCTTGCCCAGACCGTTGAGGATAACGCGCAGCGGCTTCTTGCGAGCCTTGTTGGCGTTCAGAGCCAGGCCGATAGCGCCCTCAGCGGCAGCGAAGGACTCGTGGCCAGCCAGGAAGGCGAAGCACTCGGTGTCGTCGGAGAGCAGCATAGCGCCCAGGTTGCCGTGGCCCAGACCGACCTTGCGGTCCTCGGCGACGGAGCCGGGAACGGTGAAGGCCTGGATGCCCTCGCCGATGATGGCGGCAGCCTCAGAAGCGGTCTTGGCGCCACGCTTGACAGCGAGAGCGCAACCGAGGGTGTAGGCCCACTCGGCGTTCTGGAAGGCGATGGACTGGGTGTTGTTGACGATCTCACGCGGGTTGAAGCCCTTGTCGGTGCAGATCTGCAGAGCTTCCTCGAGGGAGGCGATGCCGTTGTCGGCGAGGCACTTGTTGATCTTGTCAGCGCGGCGCTCGTAACCTTCGAACGTAACAGTCATAGTTATTTCCCTCCCTTTCTACTCGTGAACCGGGAACACGCTGGCGACGGAGTGAGTCTCCTCGTCGGTGCGCGGGTCGATGTACTTGGCAGCGTTCTCCCACTGACCATAGTGGCCCATAGCGCCAGCGATGGCCTCCTCGGGGGTCTTGCCGGCCTTGACGGCGTCGGTGAACTTGCCGAGGTTCAGGAACTCGAATGCGATGATCTCGTTCTTGTCGTTGAGAGCCATGCGGGTGACGTAGCCCTGAGCGAGCTCGAGGTAACGAGCGCCCTTGGCCTTGGTGCCGAACATGGTGCCGACCTGAGAGCGAAGGCCCTTGCCGAGGTCGTCGAGGGAGGCGCCCACGGGCAGGCCGCCCTCGGAGAACGCGGTCTGGCTGCGGCCGTAAACGATCTGCAGGAAGATCTCGCGCATAGCAACGTTGATGGCGTCGCAGACGAGGTCGGTGTTGAGGGCCTCGAGGATGGTCTTACCGGGAAGGATCTCGGAAGCCATGGCAGCAGAGTGGGTCATGCCCGAGCAGCCGATGGTCTCAACGAGGGCCTCCTCGATGATGCCGTCCTTGACGTTCAGCGTGAGCTTGCAGGCGCCCTGCTGAGGTGCGCACCAACCCACACCGTGCGTAAGACCGGAGATGTCGGAAATCTCCTTAGCCTGGACCCACTTGCCCTCCTCGGGGATGGGTGCGGGGCCGTGGTATGCACCCTTGGCAACGGGGCACATGTTCTCCACTTCCTGTGAGTACTGCATGCCTCTCCTCTCTATCGTGTTGGCGTCCCGTCTGGGGGTCGTGGCTGGCGATTGCCGGGCGACCCTTCGAAAGGGACATGACATGCAGCCCCTATAATACCGCGAAATGCACGGAATATTCGGCGAACGGCTCAGTTTTCGTAGCGAGAAGTCCGGAAGTTTTAATTGAAACGGTTTAACTATATGTTCTGTGGTCGCGAACTTCCGTAGAGGGGGTTCGTCTTGGGCAAGCTTTTGGTCAGCTCTTGTATGCGTTGCGGGGTCTGACCTGTTGCAACGGTGCCGTTCGCCGCCCGTTTACTGCCTTTGGCCGCGCGAGTGTATTGTTTTGCGTGAATGTTTTGATGGCACGCTTCAATCGTGCTGTATTGGATGGCAATCAGATCCCGGCGAAGGGAGCGCCATGCAGCGCGTTTGGAGAACGGTTACCGGCTTTTACCATGTTTGTGCCCGCGGTACGGGCAAGCAGCTCATCTTTGAGGGCGATGAAGACCGGTGGGAGTTTTTGGAGCTGATGCGCGAGTGCTGCCGCGAGGCGGGCGTGACGGTTATCGCCTGGTGCCTTATGGGCAATCACGTGGATCTGGTACTCTCGGATTATGAGGACACGATGAGCGCGGCGATGCAACGACTGCTTTTGACGTACGCTCGTCGGTTCAATAAACGCACGGGGCGCACGGGCCATCTGTTCCAGAACCGTTTTGACCGGCGCTCGCTCGATACCGACTGGCAGGTGATGGAGGCTATTCGCTCCGTACACGCCGATCCACAGGAGGCGGGCGTTGGCCTAATCGAGCGTTATCCCTGGAGCAGCTTTGCGGAGCATCTGCGCGCTTACGACAGTGATGCGGCAGATGCCACGAGGGGATTTTCCGATCCTTCTTGCATGCTTGAGCTTTTTGGTTCTGCCGAGGCCTTTGCTGCCTATTCGCTTTCGACGCCCGAGGGCGGCGAGCCAACGCTGGGCGATATGAAAGAGACGGAGTGGGAACGCCACGCCTTTGCCGACAAGTTGGCGAAGAGCCTCGGGGTTCCGCTCCGCGGGGTTAAAGCCGCACCGCCGGCGCGGCGCGATACCGTTATTGTTGGATTACACGATGCCGGTTTCACGGTGCGCCAGATTGAGCGCTATACCGGGATTGGCAAAAGTACCGTCTCTCGTATTGTGCGTGCCCGCGCGCGGACGGCGATGCGGACTGGCGGAAACGTGATGTAGGGTCGCCTGTGCACCGCAGATGGGGTCGTCCATACGCCGCAACAAGCGTTCAAAAGCTTGGTGCGGTAACTGCACTTCTTAATATGCATAGAACAATCGCCATCTTGCATAAAATAAGGGCTCAGTCCGGGTTTGCCCGTGCCTACCCCCATCTGCGCCGTGCAAAAAACGGAGTTTTCAGCATCGCGGTACTGCCACTACCGTCGCAATTTTGCAACATACGGGCCCCCGAAACTATTTATGTCTGCCGATGCACTCCCGAAGCTCATGTTTGCGCCCCTGAGACCACGATGCTTGTTCTAAAACGCACTATATATGCGCCTGGAGACGTTGATTAACGCTTTCGATGCGTATACACACAGCTTGGCGTGCTGAATACTCGCAAAAATGCACGCCGCTCCCTATGGGACCCGTCTGCAGCAGGCGCGAAGCGAATCGGAGCCCAGCTGGATGGGGCATGGGACGATGCTAGGCGTGCTCGTGGCCCTGCCGCAGGCCTTTGGTGCTGTGGAAAACGCCCGTGTTCGCGTCTGGCTGTGTGGTAAATGACAGACGGGGTGCCGGACGCGCGGACTTTGTGCGTTCGCGCTCATTAGAAAAAACAGAGCCGCCCGTATCGGGCGGCTCGGCAATCAAAAACCTTGGATTCGGGGCATACGCTACTGGTTTGCTTGCCCCTCGAGCATGCCGTCGAGGGTGCGCCAGGCGAGCTCGGCGCATTTGACGCGGGCGGGCATGTGCGAGATGTCCTGAAGCTGGGCGGCTTCGTCCAGGTCTTCCAAGTCCTCCTCGGAGAGCTTCTCGCCGCGGATCATGGCGAGGAAGAGTCCCGCCAAGCGACGTGCCTCCTCGACGGTCTCGCCGGTGATGAGGTCGGCCATGATGTCGGCACTGGCCTGGCTGATGGCGCAGCCGTGGCCGGTAAAGGAGGCCTCCTCGATCACGCCGTTCTCGACGCGCAACTGCAAGGTGAGCTCGTCTCCGCAGCTGGGGTTGATGCCGTCGTGCTCGTGCGTGGGAGCATCCATCTCGTACTTATAGTCGGGGTGCGAGTTGTGCTCCATAAATGTGGTGGAGGTGTAAAGGTTACCCATTGAACGTGCTCCAAACGTGATGCAGACCGGCGATGAACTTGTCGATGTCGGCCTTGTCGTTGTAGAAGGCCACGCTGGCGCGGCAGCAGGCAAGGTTCTCGACGCCCAGCCAGGTGAGCAGTGGCTGCGCGCAGTGGTGGCCGGCGCGGATGCAGACGCCGTCCATGTCCATGATGCTCGCGACGTCGTGCGGGTGGATGCCCTTGACGTTAAAGCTCACAACGCCGTGGTGGTTGTCCCAATAGATGGAGCCGATGATCTGGACAAAGTCGAGCTGCATGAGTTCGCCCATCAGATAGTGGACGAGTGCCTGCTCGCGGGTCTGGATGTTCTCGTAACCCACCGTGTTGACCAGGTAGTCGAGTGCCGCACCCGTGGCGAAGATGCCGGCGGCGTCCTGCGTACCCGCCTCGAACTTCTCGGGGACAGGAGCCCAGACGGCGTCCTGCTCGGTGACCGAATCGATCATCTCGCCGCCGGTGAGCATGGGCGGCATGGCGTTGAGCAGGTCCATCTTGCCCCACAGCACGCCGATGCCCATGGGGCCCATGGCCTTGTGCGCGCTAAAGGCAAAGAAGTCGGCGCCCAGGTCGGCCACATCGACCGGCATGTGCGGCAGCGACTGCGCACCGTCGACGACCAGGTAGCCGCCGTACTTGTGCACGAGCTTGCCGAGGTTCTTGACCGGGTTCTCGACGCCCAGCACGTTGGAGACCTGTCCCACGGCCAGGATTTTGGTCTTGGGACCCACCTTTGCAAGAACCTCCTCGGTGGTGAGCTGGCCGGTCTTGGTGGGGTAGAGGTAGACGAGCTTGGCGCCGGTCTCGCGGCAGACCTGCTGCCACGGAATCAGGTTCGAGTGGTGCTCCATGATGGTGATGACGACCTCGTCGCCCGGTTCGAGCACTGTGGGCGCAAAGCTCTTGGCGACCAGGTTGAGCGACTCGCTCGTGTTGCGGGTGAAGACGACCTCGTTGGCCTGTGGGGCGCCGATGAGGTCGGCGATCTGCTGGCGGACCTTCGCGATGGCGTCGGTGGCCTCGACGGACAGCGAGTACAGTCCGCGCAGGGGGTTGGCGTTCATGCGCTGGTAGAAGTCGCGCTCGGCGTCGAGCACACAGGCAGGGCGCTGCGCGGTGGCGGCGCTATCGAGGAAGGCGATCTCGGGGTGCTGCTGGAACAGCGGGAACTGGCCCTTGTAGGGGTTGGTCTCGATGTCCACGGTGGGCCAGCCGCGCGAAGCCTCGTCGCTGGCGTCGAGCTCCATGGGCTCGGGGGCAGTGCAGGTGTCGCATTTAACGTGCTCGGTGTCGATCATGCGAGCTCCTCTTCAAAGTTGTCGATCAGGTTGTTTCCCAGGCGGACGACGGCGGCGCGGGTGCGCTCGTCGGTGGCGGAAAGCGCGGCGTCCTCCAGCTTGGCGCGGATGAACAGGTCCTCGGCGGCGTTTTGGTCAAGGCCGCGGCAGGCGAGATAGAACAGCTGCTCGTCGCGGACGTGACCGATGGTGGCGCCGTGGTTGCCGGCGACGTCGTCCTCATCGCATAGGATGACGGGAACGGTCTTGTTGTCGACGCCCTTGTTGGCCAAGAGCACCGTCTCGCGCTCGGTACCGGTTGCACCCTTGCAGCCGTGCACGAGGTCGATGGTGCCGCGGTAGACCTTCTTGGACGTGCCGGTCAGCACGCCGTTGGCGTCGATCTCGCACTCGGTCTTGCGACCGCGGTGGCGCAGCTCATAGTTAAAGTCGCGCACCTGCTCGCGGGCGCCCAGGTAATCGGTATCGATGGTGATCTTGGCGGTATCGCCCAGCAGGTCGCCGGCAAGGCCGGTGGCGCTGGCGCCGGCACCCAGGACGGTGTGTTGCACGTTGACGCGCGCGCCCTCGTCCAGGAACAGGCCGGTGTCGTCGAGCGCGATCCAGCTATCGTCGAGCGTCTGCGTGCAGGTCACGTTGACGGTGGCGTACTCGTGGGCGCACACGCGTAGCACGGAGCCCACGACACCCTCGCCGGTAACAGGAGAGTCTAGGGCAATATGCAGGTCGAGCGTTGCGTGCGGGCGAGCGACGATGTCGATGGCGGCGATGGCCGCGGCGGCATCGACACCGCTCACACGCACGGTAACCGTGGCGTGCTGGTATGCGGGCGCATCGATGACGATGCGCTTGGTAGCGTGCTCGGCCAAGTAGGCGTAGGCAGCCTCGCCCATGCCGGTTTCGAAGGCTTCAGCAGGGGAGAGCTCCTCCTCGAGCTTGATGGCGCCAGCCTGATAGACGGATGTGGCGGGCACGTCGAGCTCGGTCTCGGGCGTGATGCGGGCGCGGTCGGCGGCATCACCGGGGGCGGAGGCGCGGCGCTCGGGGAAGCGCTCGGCCATGGCGTTCATGGCGGTGCCAAACGCGTCGGCAGCGCCGGAAAACTGCTCGCCCAAGCCTTCGACCTCAACGGCCTCCGCGGGAGCGGCGGCAAGCTCGTCAGAGAGCTCGAGCTTGGTCTGATTCATTTTCAACCAGCCCCAGGTTGCTGCGGGCATCGCGTTGACCTGCTCGAGCGTGGTAGCAGCGGCGTTGGTTTCCTGTTTCATTATCCGATCGCTCCTTCCATCTCGAGCTTGATCAGGTTGTTCATCTCGACGGCGTACTCCAGCGGCAGCTCCTTGGAGACCGGGTTAGCAAAGCCGTTGACGATCATGGTGCGGGCCTCTTCCTCCGAGATGCCGCGGCTCATCAGGTAGAACACCTTGTCGTCGCCGATGCGGCCGATGGTGGCCTCGTGGCCGATGTCGACGTTCTTGGCGCGGATGTCCATAGCGGGGATGGTGTCGGAGCGGCTCTGGTCATCGAGCATGAGCGACTGACAGCTCACGGTTGCCTTGGAGCCCTCGGCCTTGGGTGTCGCCACGATGGAGCTGCGGAAGGTCTGGATGCCGCCGCTCTTGGAGATGCCCTTGGTCTCGACGGTCGCCGAGGTCTCGGGCGCGTTGAGCACGACCTTGCAGCCGGTGTCGAGGTTCTGCCCGGCGCCGGCGAAGGTGATGCCGGTAAAGCTCGAGCGGGCGCGGCGGCCGTTGAGCACGCTCATGGGATAGAGGTAACCTACGTGGCTGCCGAAGGAGCCGCTGATCCATTCGATGTCGCCGTCCTCGTCCACGCGCGCACGCTTGGTGTTGAGGTTGTACATATTCTTGGACCAGTTCTCGATGGTCGAGTAGCGCAGGTGCGCACGCTTGCCCACAAAGAGCTCCACGGCGCCAGCGTGGAGGTTGGCCACGTTGTACTTGGGAGCGGAGCAACCCTCAATGAAGTGCAGGTCGGCATCGTCCTCGACGATGATGAGCGTGTGCTCAAACTGGCCGGCACCCTTGGCGTTGAGGCGGAAGTAGCTCTGCAGCGGGAAGTCGAGCTTGGTGCCCTTGGGCACGTAGACAAACGAGCCGCCCGACCATACGGCGCCGTGCAGGGCCGCAAACTTGTGGTCGGTGGGCGGGATGAGCGTCATGAACTTCTCGTGGACGAGCGGCTCCCACTGCGGATCGTGCAGGGCCTCCTCGATGCCGGAGTAGACGATACCCATCTTGGACGCCGTGTCCTGCATGTTGTGGTAGACCAGCTCGGAGTCGTACTGTGCGCCGACGCCCGCCAGATAGCTGCGCTCGGCCTCGGGGATGCCCAAGCGCTCAAAGGTGTTCTTGATGTCGTCGGGCACCGACTCCCAGTCGTGCTTTTGGTCGGTGTTGGGCTTGACGTAGGTGACGATGTTGTCCATGTCCAGGCCCTCGATGGAGGGGCCCCACGTCGGGTCGGGAAAACGGTTGAAGATCTCGAGGGACTTTAAGCGCAGGTCGAGCATCCACTGCGGCTCGTCCTTCTTGGCGCTGATCTCGCGCACGATGTCGGGCGTGATGCCGGCGTCGAGGCGCTCGAATCCCTCCTCGCCATAGGTGAAGTCGTAGAGGCTGCGGTCGATGTCCGCGACCTCGGTGCGGTTCTTGGTCATTACGTCGCCCCTTTACGCCTGCTGCTCGGCAGCGGCGGCCTCGGCCTGGGCGCGCTGCTCGGCGGCCTCGCGCTCGAAGGTCTCAAAGCCGTTCTTGTCGATCCAGGGGATGAGCGAGGCGTCGTCCTCGCGCACGATGTGGCCCTTGACCATAACGTGGACGCGGTCGACATCCAGGTGCTCCAAGATGCGCGTGTTGTGCGTGATGATGAGCATGGAGCCGTCGCAGCTCTTGCGGTAGGCGTCCATGCCGTGGCTGACGGTGGACAGAGCGTCGACGTCCAGGCCGGAGTCGGTTTCGTCCAGGATGGCGAGCTTGGGCTGCAGCAGCAGAAGCTGGAGCATCTCGACCTTCTTCTTCTCGCCGCCCGAGAAGCCTACGCCCAGCTCGCGGTTGAGGTAGGCGGTATCCATGTTGAGCTCGGCCGCGAGCTCCTTGACGCGACGGCGGAACTCCTTGCCTTTCATCTCCAGGCCGGGGCGGCCGGCAATGCTGGCGCGCAGGAAGCTCGACAGCGGCACGCCGGGGATTTCGACCGGAGCCTGGAAGCTCAAGAACAGGCCTGCGCGGGAGCGCTTGTCGGTGGTGAGCTCGGTGATGTCCTGGCCGTCAAAGACGATGCGGCCGTCATTGACGGTATAGACGGGGTCGCCCATGACCAGGTGGCCGAGGGTGGACTTGCCGGCGCCGTTGGGCCCCATCAGCACGTGGGTCTCGCCGGCGGCGACGTTAAGGTTGACGTTGTGGAGGATGGTCTTCTCGTCCACGGAGGCGGTCAGGCCTTCGATGGAAAGCAGCGGATTTGCGCTCATGCTGTCCCTCTCTGTATATGGTGTACTCATAGGTGTACTAAACCCTAGGAATCTTCTCGGAATAAAGTTACTATGGGTTCTGCGTTAGTCAAGGGAAAACCCGACTAATCCACTCGACTTTTTAGATGTGGGACATAATAATCAGGTTTGTTTGCCCCGCGTGCATGGGATTTGGGACAAACAAGCCTGATTTTGTCCCAGGATCAACGGGAGGGTAGGTATGCTCATTTCTTCTAAGGGCCGCTATGCCCTCCGGTTAATGATCTATATCGCGGCGCTGGGTGACGCCGAGGGCAAGATTGCTTTGCGCGAGGTTGCCGACCGTGAACATATCTCGCAAAAGTATTTGGAGCAGCTGGTTCGTCCGCTTATGAAGGCGGGCCTGCTTAAGAGCGTGCGCGGCAAAGGCGGTGGCTACATGATGGCCAAGGACCCCGCCGAGGTGCGTGCTGGCGACATCCTGCGCGCTGTCGAGGGCAGCACGGCGCCCGTGGCGTGCGACGGCATCGACAACAGCTGCACCCGCAGCGATTTGTGCTCGACCGTCAAGTTCTGGCGCGGCCTGGACGACGTGATCGAAAAGTACGTCGACGGCGTGACGTTGGCCGACCTGGCCGCCGTCCCCGAAATCAACTTTGACATTAAGCTGTAGGGGTGCAAATGGCATCTCTCGACAAGGTGTACAAGCAAATCGAAGTTTTTGCTCGGGAATGTGACGCCGAGAAGGTCGTATTGTTTGGTTCTCGTGCTCGAGGCGACAACTTGCCCAAGAGCGATATTGACATCGCCGTAGCAGGTTGCCGGGATTTCGGCCGTTTCTCATATTTGATCGAGGAACATCTTGATACTCTTTTAGATGTAGATGTCGTCAATCTCGACGAGTCCCTATCGCAGCAATTGCTCGATGAGATTGCCAGGGATGGTGTGATTCTGTATGAAAAAATATGAGAACTTTGTTAGCGCCTTGGCGAATCTTGAGGATGCGCCCAATCAGGATCTCAACAATGATTTTGTTCAGAGTGGATTAATTAATAAGTTCAATCTTCAATTTGAACTGAGCTGGAAGCTCCTTAAGCGTCTGCTCGAGTATGAGGGCGCCACGCTTGCCGCGTCGGGGTCTCCTCGTGCCATCTTGAAGGAGTCGTACCGATTCTACGACTTTATTGATGAGGCAGCCTGGCTAGACATGCTCAGAGACCGCAATACGAACGTCCATATCTATGACAACAAGCTCGCTCAAGATTTGATTCAGCGTATCCTGAACGTCTATATCCCCGCTTTCTGTCAGTTGAGAGACGGGCTGATGGGACGCTACGGCGATCTTCTTCTGGTGCCCGACGACCAGTTTGTTTAATTCCTTTAGATTTCGCGGATTTCGCGGAGGGTTGTTGCCGTTTACCGAGGGGTTGTTGTGCAACAACGGGCGAGCTGCAATACTTACTCTTATCTTTGCAAACTGCACTTTAACTACACCAATGCAGGGAGGATCTTATGCAGCCCAAGCATTCTGCTATTGTCGCGGGCCTGACGCTGGCGCTTTCGTTTGGCGCCGTTTCCGCGCCGGCACCCGCCGCTGCCGAGGAGCCCACGCCGGGCGTTGCCTCGAATGCGACCGATATCGATAAGGGTCTCTATACCCAGCAGTCCTTCTCGGGCGTGCTGAGGTCGGTCCAGGGCGTTTCGTTTGTTAACGTGACCACCGAGATGAAGTACTTTACCAAGTACGAGAGCCATGGCAACTATAACCAGGGCTTTTCGTATGGCGACGGCTATAACGCGCTGGGCTATTACCAGTTCGACCGTCGATGGTCGCTCATTCCGTTTATGAAGCAGGCCTACAACTACAACCCCGAAAAATACAGCATGCTCAAGGATGCGATTGATCGCGGCAGCGAGATCTCCAACGCGAGCAATGCCATGTACGAGAACGGCCAGCTCACCGAGCTGGGCCATATCGCGCAAGATGCCTTCCAAGGTGCGTACAACACCGATCCTGTTGAGTTCTCAGCACTTCAAGATGCCTATGCCTACAACTCGTACTATGCGGTGACCGAGGCGTGGCTCAAGAGTGGCTTGGGCATTGATGTTTCGGGCCGCGCCGATTGCGTTAAGGGCATGGTGTGGAGTATCACCAACATGTGCGGCACCGGTGGTTGCAGGGACTTCTTCCGCTGGGCAAACCTTTCTAACAGTATGACCGACCGCGAGTTTGTGACGGCGCTCTCCAACAGCGTGGTCAATAACGTGGCGACCAAGTATTCGAGCCAGCCCCAGTATCATGAGGGCTGGAAGAATCGTTATAAGAATGAGCTGAAGGACTGCTTGGTTTATATCGCTGAGGACGAGGCTGCCGCCGCGACGCCCGTGCAGCCCGAGCCCTCGCCGGCGCCCTCGCCGACGCCTGATTCGAATGACGACTCGAGTGACGATGCCAATGATGACAGGATGGATGCGCCCTCGACCGATGCTGACGGTAATGGCTCTGCTGGTGGCACTACCAACGACGGCTCTACCTCGAACGGCTCCGATTCGAACGGCTCTGCTGCGGGCGATTCGTCTTCAAGCTCTGCCGGCAATACGGACAGCGCCGCTTCTGGTTCGACCGACGCTGACACCTCTAACTCATCCACCGGCTCGAGCGATTCGTCCGCTGACACCGGCTCTAACAAAGGCTCTGGCTCTGCCGCAACCCCTGATTCCGATGTTTCCAAGGACAACTCGAATAAGGCACCGGACGCTCCCGTTGCTTCGCCGGACAAGAAGCCTTCTTTCTCCGTGCAGCTTGGTTCTACGCTGGGCTCTTCGCTGATGGCTGGTGTCAATAACGGCTCGACCCAGAACAAGGACAACTCTGATCAGGTTTCCACGGAAAAGACCGAGTCCGATAAGGGTTCTAGCTCTGATGAGAAGGGCGACAAGTCCGCTCAGGAGAAGGACGATGGCAAGAAGTCTGAATCTGAGGCGAAGGACGAGAACAAGGACAAGACCGAGGACGGAAAGCAGCAGGGCGAGGACAGCGGTAAGGGCAGCACCGACAACCAGGTCCAGGAGCAAAATGACTCCAAAACGGTGACCACCACGACCACGACGACTACAACGACCAAGTCCTCGGGCGGCAACATGCCCAAGACGGGCGATCTGATTGTGATGGCGAGCCTTGCCAGTGCAAGCTTGGCCACGCTGGGTGCCACGTCTATCGTAAGTGGTAAGCATAAGCTCGATCAGCAGAAGAAAACTTCTGGGGAGGACGGTTCGGAGGAGTAATCTTCCAGATCGTTTTCTATAAGAGTTTGGGACGGGGTCCGGTGCGGCGGCATCGGACCCCGTTTTTGTTGTGCAACGATTTGTTATGCCCCCTCGGGGGCATGTTGCTACCGTTGCCCGAAACGTTTACATGTCGATATTGTTGCGCTCTACCCGCTCGTTACAATGGGCATCGTGCTGCGTTAGAGGGAGAACTTACGGTGTCTGAACAGGCGAATTATGGTGTTGCTCATGCGTTTGGTGCACGGTTGCTCAATCATGCGGGTAACGCAGCTCTGCCGGTTGATGTACACGACTTTTCTGATGCAATCAATTGGTGTTTACTCGTCGATAAGACTATGTTTATTGCCGATATATTGGACAGCGAAGCACCTGTTGCGCTTTGTTGTCGGCCCAAGGGTTTTGGCAAGAGCATGAATCTATCGATGCTCAAATGCTATTTGGAACGATCTGATCACCGACGGCCGGATCGAAGCCCGTTCGTCGGCACCCAGATTTGGCAGGCGGGCGGTGGTCGCTTTCGTGATGAGTACGCGTGCTATCCCGTCATCTTGCTCGATTTTTCTGCTGCCGCTGCGAGGCGCGACGCCGATGCTGCGGCGGCTATTCGCAGCGCTGTCGCGAACGAGTGCGCCCGATTGCTGCCGCTGCTTGCCGCGCCTGATCTGTCAAGACGTGAGGTTCGTCTTATCGAGAGGGCGGCGCGTGGGGTGGCCAGCGATAGGGAGATCGATGCGGCGCTTGGCGTGCTTATTAAGCTGCTCCAGACAGCTTTCGATGAGCAGGTTGTTCTTCTGATAGACGACTACGACGTGGTGTGTCCAAATGGTTTGGACGCTAAGGACGACGGTGGCGTGGATTTCCTAGAGTCGCTCAGCCGGATGTTGTTTGACACCATTGCCGATGCCGGCGACTCGTTGCGATTGACGTGTCTGATGGGCGAGCGCCCCGGTCATGCCGAGTTTGCGTTGTCCCAACGTGGGGTTTCCTATCGGTCGGCGACAGCGTTGTCGAGTTGGTGTGATCGATGGTTCGGTTTTTCGGACGACGAAGTCCAAGTGCTGTTGGATTGCATCGGTCGCAACGGCTGTCTGGATGACGCGCGTGAGTGGCTCGAGGGCTATCTGTTTGGTGGTTTTTATTGCTCGAGCCCGGAGCGCGTGGTGGACTACGCACAGCGCGATTGCGTCGCGCCCGTTCGGGCGGATCTGTATGGTTACGCCGACCGTCTGAGCGCATGCGTCGGTGACTGGAATCTCATGCGCCTGTCCGCATTGTTCGATTTGGTTGAGCCGCATGGGTTTATTGAGGCGCCAGTGCATGTGCATGCCGAGGAGGTCGATGCCGCCAAGCCCGAAGATATCTGGACTGCGCTGTATCTGTCTGGATTTCTTACGACGGACATGACAGGGCATTCGGAGGACGGCGCGTGCCTTCGTTCCCTGCGCCTGCCTAACAACGAAGTGCGTCAGGCGCTCCGTCTTGTAATTCTGGAATGGTTTGAGTGCGCCGTTGAGGACGTTGGAGTTATCGACTCGTTCCATGACGGGTTGTGTCGAGGAGACGAGGACGCTGTAAAGCAAGCTTTGAGCTGTGCTATCGGCGATCTGGGCATCGATGTGGACAAATCAGATATGCCGACAGCCTATCATCTGGCGCTGCAGGGGCTTTGCTTTGGACTGTCCGGCTATTGCAATCCCAGCTCCAAGCGAAGTGGCGTCTCGGATCGCTGGGATATCCAGGTGATTCCCACCGGTCGGGTGTTTGACGTGGCCGACACGCTCGGCATGCTCGATGAGCGACCGCTCATTACGATCAACATGTTGTATGACCCTGGCGTCGATGCCCTGGGCCTGGAACTGTTAGCGGTTCAGGCGCTGCTCGACATAGAGCGCGACGGCATCGATGATATCCGCGTGCCGCGCCCCGCCGTCGGGCGCATGCGTTGGGGCTTTGGTTTTGACGGTCAGCGTGTGTCCGTGGTGTGTCAACGACTGTAGCGGCGGGCGAAAGCCCTTTACTACTCGGCGTCCTTCAGGGGCGGCATGGGCTTCCAGTTGGGATCCTTAACGATCTTGCGTGCGTCCTTCATGCCACGGCGCAGCGCCGGAATACCGGTCTTAAAGCATTTGTCGACTGCTGCCAGACGAATGAACTCCTTGCAGAAGGTCGCGGCATTGCCCAGACGGAACAGCACGGGGTGGTAGTCGCCGTAGATCTGCATGTAGCGTGCCAGATAACCGCGGTTGCGCATGATGTAGTAGCGGTTGGTGTCGCTCGTGGAGTTGAGCTGGCGCTTGCCGGCGATATCCCAGTTAGAGACGGCGCGGGCGCGCTTGAGCACCACGTCGGCAACCACGGCGGCGGGGAAGTGCTGGCTGGCCACGTAGCCGTAGCAGGCATCGTCGCCGTAGATAAAGAAGCGCGCGTCGGGCAGGCCAATCTTGTCGACCACGCGGCGCGAGAACATGCCGCCCTCAAAGCACAGTTGGTTCATGGTGCGGTAGCCCTCGGGTCCCAAATCCCACTTGGCGATGGGGTTAGGGATGCCGAGCGAAAGGATGAGCTGGTACTGCCAAAAGAAGGCGCCGCCGTCAAAGTCCAGGCGCGAACCCTGAATGACGTCGTAACGGTCGGTCCACTTGGCCAAGCGCTCGATGCCTTCGGGGATGACGAGCACGTCGTCGTCCATCACCCAGAACCACTGGGCGCCCAGGTCGTAGGCGCATTTGGTGCCGGCGGAGAAGCCACCCGCGCCGCCACCGTTTTCAAGCTGCGGCGCGTATATAACGCGGTCGGTGCCACCCTGTGAATCGGGCTGGTCGGTGTCGATGCCCCACAGGTTGGCGAGGCGCTCGTTAAATGCGGTGCACATGGCCTCGGTCTCGCGGGAATTCTCGTTATCGACAATCACGATGCGCCAGGGCGTTGCCGTGAGCTCGGTCATGGAGTCGAACAAGTTGGCCAGGAGTTCCTGGCGCTTGTACGTGACGACAACGATGGCGAGCTTATCGATGGGGGCGGGAAGGGTTGAAGGCATGGGGCAATATATCCTTTCACGCGCGGCGCACGAGCGCTGCGCGGAAGCTATCGAATACGTCCTTGGGACTGTCCTATTGTAAAGGCTCGGCGCACCTTGACGGCAAGCTTTGAATAAAACGCAGGAACCTGCCACGGGCCCGCCGCATGACGTGCGGCTACTTTGCCCGTAAGAGGCTCCATAGATTATATAAACGCCCGCTGGCGCGCTGACCCTTTGATACCATGAAACGACAGGTATTTCCTAAGGAGCACATTTGTCTACTAACGCCTCTGGCAGCCCTGTTCTGTCGCTGCTTATTCCCATTTACAATGTTCAGCGCTACCTGCGCGAGTGTCTCGATTCCGCCCTGGCGCAGACGCTCAAGGATATTGAGATCATCTGCATTAACGACGGGTCGACCGACAACTCGCCGGCGATTATCCGCGAGTATATGGAGCGCGATGGGCGCGTCAAGATGATCGACAAGGCCAACAGCGGCTACGGCGACTCGATGAACCACGGTCTGGAGATGGCGCGTGGCAAGTACGTTGGCATCTTGGAGTCCGATGACTTTATGGCGCCCGACGCACTCGAAAAGCTTGTCTCGGCCGCCGATAGCAATAATGCCGACTTTGCGAAGGCGAACTTTGATTTCTACTGGTCTAAGCCCGAGGAGCGCCGTTCGCTGCACGAGATGTTTAAGGCAAGGGATTGTGGCAAACCGGTGCATCCCAGCAATACGACGCAGTTCTTTAAGCAAAAACCGTCGATTTGGTCGGCCGTGTACCGTCGTGATTTTCTTGAGCGCAACGGTATCAAGTTCCTGCCGACTCCGGGGGCATCCTTTCAGGACACGTCATTTGCCTTTAAGGTGATCGCGTGTGCCGAAAAGGCTATTTACCTGCATGATGCCGTGTTGTCGTATCGCCAGGACAACGAGAATTCCTCGGTCAATTCTTCGGCTAAGGTCTTTTGCGTCAATACCGAGTATGCCGAGATTGAGCGTTGGATTCGAGAGGATTATGCCCGCGACCACGCAAGTGATGACGTCGCGCGCATGCTCAAGTTCAATCAGCTCATTAAGTACGATTCGTACATGTGGAACTACGTGCGCTTGGCGCCTAAGTTCTATAAGGAGTTCCTGGTGCAGATGGCTAAGGAATTTCAGGCGGCCTTGGACGCGGGGGACTTTTCGCTTGATGACCTCAAGCCGTGGAAGCGCGCGAATCTCGCTGCCATCCTCAAAGATCCTGAGGGCTGGGTTGACGATCATCCGAGTTTTGCGACGGATGGTGCCTTGGGGCGTGCTAAGTATTACGCCTCGGTTGGAGGCCCAGGCGTGGTCGCCGCCTTCCTCATCGAATCGCTGAGGGGGTAGGTTGGCATGGGAGAGACTTTGACCCCCAAAGCTACCATTGTCGTCCCCGTTTACAACTCTGCGCGCTCCATTCAGCGATGCCTCGATTCGCTGTTGGCCCAGTCCGAGTGCGCGATTCAGGTTGTCTGCGTCAACGACGGTTCGACTGATGATTCGTCGAACGTGTTGCACCAGGTCGCGCAGGCCGACGATCGCGTACTGGTGATTGACCAGGAAAACGCGGGCGTCTCGTGTGCTCGAAATGCCGGTATCGATGCCGCCGAGGGCGAGACCGTCTTTTTTGTGGACGCCGACGATTACATCGATGCCCAGACGGTCGAGCGCGTACTGCATGCCATGGAGTCTGCAGATGTCGAGGCCGCCGTTTTTGGCGGCGTCTGTGAACCAGCCGATGCTGCCCCCAAACGCGTTCAGCAGCTCATGAGCCCCAAAGCTGGTACCTTCGGCGCCCGTGATCCCCAACTGCTGTTTCATTCGAATGCGCAGCCCTATGCCTGCCGTGCGGCTTTTTCGCGCGAGCTGCTCAATCGCGAAGGCATTCGCTTCGCCCCCGGTTTGGCTTTGGGAGAGGACGTCGTCTTCCAATTTGCGGCTTATGCGCTTGCCCGCAAGACCGTCGTCATGCCGGACAAGTTCTACCACTACGTGATGGAGAGCGAATCGGCGACGCACGAGTTCAACAGTGCCGAGGCTCGCGCCAAAAAGCTTGACGCCCACATGAGGATGCTCGAGGAAGTCTTGGAGGACTGGGCGGCCTACGGTCTTTTGGACCTGTGCCCCGGCGAGCTGATAACTTGGTTTTTGGACCTCATTGTGTTCGACCTGGCGCGCTTGGATGCCGATGACTTCCATCGCGTGGCGGCTCGCGTCAACATGGACCTCACGACGTTTTTGGGAACGGAGTGGGCGGATATGCCTGCTAAGGGCGCCGTTCGCCGTGTCGCCCATAAGCTCGTTGTGGCGACCTCGGGCGTTTCGATGGCAGACGCCACGTTGTTCTATCTTTCGACCCGTGGTCTCAAGGCCTGCCTGGAGCGCTTTCTCTAGTTCCAAGCGCTGCCGCCCGCCGCAACTCGGCTGCTAAAATAACCCTGTTACACGCTATTCAACAGGAGGTTCTCTTGCAGAACTCTGATACCCCTAAAGTTTCGCTGCTTGTTCCCATCTGCAATGTTGAGCGCTACCTGCGCGAGTGCCTCGATTCCGCCGTGGCGCAGACGCTCAAGGACATCGAGATCATCTGCATCAACGACGGCTCCACCGATAGTTCGCCAGATATCATCCGCGAGTACATGGAGCGCGACCCCCGTGTAAAGATGATCGACAAGGCCAACAGCGGCTACGGCGACTCGATGAACCGCGGCCTGGAGATGGCGCGCGGCGAGTACGTGGGCATCCTTGAGTCCGATGACTTTATGTTTGAGGATTCGCTCCAAAAGCTGGTCGCCAAGGCCGATGCTGAACATGCCGATGTGGTAAAGGGCGACTTTTACCTGTATTGGTCCACGCCCAGCGAACGCCGTGAGCTGTTTGGGATCATCGACGAGCATATGACGGGCGCCGCTTATCGCCCCGTCGATCGCCCGGGCATCTTCTACCGCAAACCTTCCATTTGGTCGGCTATCTATCGGCGCGAGTTCCTCAACGACAATCAGATTCGGTTCCTTCCCACGCCGGGTGCTTCGTATCAGGATGCGGGTTTTAACTTTAAGGTCTGGGCATGCGCCGAGCGTGCCGCGTTTATTGCGGACCCCATTTTGTGCTATCGCCAGGATAACGAGAAGAGCTCCGTTAATTCGCCTAACAAGGTGTTTTGCGTGTGCGACGAATATGCCGAGATGCAACGCTTTTTGGATGAACGCCCCGAGCTTAAGGCTCAGCTTCAGGGCATTTTAATGCGCATGAAGGTCGATACGTACCGTTGGAATGATGAGCGCCTGGTCGATGAGTTGCGCGAGCAGTTTTGGGAGAAGGCCTCTCCCGAGCTCAAGTCCGATTGGGATGCCGGTCGCTTTGACCTGTCGCTGTTCGATCCGCGTGGCGAGACCGACTTGCGCCTGATGGTCAAGTCGCCCCGCGCCTATATCGATTCGCGCTTTGGCTTTAAGAAGCCGGGCAAGATCAATACGTTTAAGCACTACTTCAAGATCGGCGGGCTGCCGCTGGTCTGGCGCGTGCTGACGTATCAGCGCACCTACGGTGATAATCCGCACCCCGATGACGTTCCGGTCGCACAGTAGGAGCACTTGACTATGGCTACCCCCAAGATTTCCGTTGTCGTTCCCATCTATAACGTGGAGGAGTGCCTGGCCTGGTGCCTGGACTCCCTGCTTGCGCAGGACATGCCCGATTGGGAAGGCGTGCTGGTCAACGACGGCTCGCCGGACGGCTCGCGCGATATCGCGGCTACCTATTGCGAAAAGGACGCGCGCTTTACGCTGGTCGATAAGGAGAACGGCGGCCTGTCGAGTGCGCGTAATGCAGGCATCGCCGCGTCCACGGCGTCTATCGTTGCGTTCTTGGATTCCGATGACCGGTTTACGCCCGATGCATGCCGCGTGATCGTCGATGCCTTTGAGCGCGAGGACTGCGTTGTTTTGACCTTTGGTGCGAATCCGTATCCGCTGGAGGCGGGGTATCCGTGGCTTAACTATGTGCTGAGCCCGCGCGATGTGTCGTTTGAAGGCTATAGCTCTGACCTGCTGTTTAAGGAAGCATCTCGCCCCTTTGCATGGCGCACCGCCTGCAAGCGTGAGTTTTTGCTGGGTAACGGGATCGTGTTCGACGAAACCGTCAAGTATGGCGAGGACCAGGTCTTCGATTTTGCCGTGTACGGTCGTTCGCGTAAGACCGCGCTTGTCTCGAACAAGCTGTATGACTACCGTGTCGCGCGCAAGGGCTCGCTTATGGACACTATGCGCTATGACGACGAGACGCGACTGCTGGAGCACGTGAAGATTTACTCCGCGGTGATGGCTGACTGGCAGCGCGACGGTCTCGATGTACAGCATGCCGAGGACCTGGCGTACTTCCTCTGCGATCTGGTGCTGTACGATGCGCTCAGGTTGCTGGGTTCGGACTGCGGCAAGGTGTTTGCCGCCGTTGCCACGGCGCTTGCCGGTTCTGCCGTGGGCAGCGATGCTGCGCTCGCACAATGCGCTCCTTCTGTTGCCGCTATGGTGCGTGCGGCGCTTACCAGCAAGGCCCCCAATGCCCGTGAGTGCAAAAAGCTCATGTTCGATTACGACGTCTTGAGGTTTGGGTGTCTGGGTGCCTGCAAGCGCATGGCAGCGAACGCCCTGGGAAAGCGAGAAGTGTAGATGAGTATCAAGCGTTTGGCACTTTGCCGCAGTCAGGGCCGTCTGTTTGTGCTGCTTCGTTTTGCCGGTCAGGATGTCGCCGCGCTTATTGAGCGGGAGGGTTCTCAAGCGTTTGCCCATGCGACGACGAGCGGTTCTTCTGTGCCGTCGCTGGCGTTCCCGGTCGATCATGGCCGTGTACTGGCGCTTTGCCCTTCCGTTTCCGATTACGAGCGCGAGCTCGCCGTCTTGGCGCTTCCCTTTCTGGACGGCTCTACGATTGACGTCACATTTGCATCCGGTGACCAAAGGTTGGGCTCCATTCGCCTCGATAGCCGCGTGGCCAAGCTGGAATCCAAGATTAACTACAAAGCTAAGCCTGCGCTGTGTGCGCTTATCCGCGATGCGCAGCGTGGCGAACACTGCGGCCTCTACGAGATCGATGCCATTCGCTATTTGCCGGCAGACGCCGGCGCGGTGTGGCGCTATGAGGTTACCTGGGCGGGAGACCCCCAGTGCGCACCTGAGCTCCTGATCTTCGATACGCATATGAACGCCATCGATGCCACCGTGCATGTGTTTGAATCGCAGTTCGATGTGCCGCAGCAGAACGGATGCCGTGTCAATAAAACGTATCTGAGCGTAGAGATGCCTCGGGATATACGAGATTTTGTCGCGATTGTGAGCGATCCCACGGGCCTAATCCAGAGCGGTTTTTGCGCCATGGATGGTCGCCTGTACAACGGCATGGTTGACGACAGCTGGAACCGCATGAAGGACGCGCGTGCAGACGACGCAGCTTATCGACGTTGGTTTGAGCAACATCGCGCAAAGCCGGGCGATATGGCGTGCCAGCGTGTCGCTTCGGCGGCCTTTGCCTATAGGCCGCTCGTGAGCATTGTGGTGCCGTGCTACAAGACTGATCGGGTCTACCTGCGCGAGCTGCTGGACTCGGTGCTAGCCCAGAGCTATGACAACTGGGAATTGCTCCTTATGGATGCCTCGCCTGAATGGGATGCGGTGGCCAATCTTGCGGCGGATGCCAATGACGAGCGCATCCGTCGCATCGAGCTTCCCGGCAACGGCGGCATTGTGGTCAACACCAACGCTGGTATTGAGCAAGCGACGGGCGACTACATCGCGTTCTTGGACCATGATGACATCCTGGAACCGGACGCGTTATTCCACTATGTTGCCGCGTTGAACAAGGCTGCCGAGGGCGAGCGTCCCCAGGTCCTGTTCTGCGACGAGGACATGTTCCAAAAAATGGGGGAGTGGGGCCAGCCGGTCTTTAAGACTAAGCTCAACGTCGACCTGCTCTATAGCCATAACTGCGTGACGCATTTTCTGATGGTGGAGAAGGCACTCATCGACCGTATTGGCATGTCGCCGGAAGACGTCGCGGGCGCCCAGGATTACGACCTTACGCTTCGCTGCCTTGCGGCGGACGCGCGGTTTGAGCATGTTGCGCATGTGCTGTATCACTGGCGCGTGCATCCGGGATCGACCGCCGATGGCTCTGCCGATAGCAAGCCGTATGCTATTGAAGCCGGTCGTCTTGCGCTGCAGCGCCACTTTAACGCGCTGGGCATTTGCGGAACGGTTGAGGATACCGAGACGCCGTTTGTCTACCGCATGCGCTATGCGCTGCCGGAGCCTGCGCCGCTGGTGAGCATTGTGATTCCCACCAAGGATCACATTGAGACGCTTGACGCCTGTGTGATGTCGATCGCCCGGAAGGCAACGTATGCCAACTACGAGATTGTCTTGGTGGAGAACAACAGCGAAGCCCCGGAGACGTTTGCGTATTACGAAACCCTGCCGGAACGCGTGGCTGCGGCATCCGAAGGCAAGGGTATCGCGCGCGTTGTGTACTGGCCGGGTGAGTTCAATTACTCCCAGATCATTAACTTTGGCGTGGAGCATGCCAAGGGTGATTACCTTCTGTTGCTGAACAATGATACTGAGGTCATAAGCCCCGACTTTATCGAAGAGATGATGGGCTATCTGCAGCGTCCCGATGCGGGCGTGGTGGGCGCCAAACTCTACTTTGCCGACCATCTGGTGCAACACGCTGGCATATTGGTTGGTGTGCGTGGCGCACTTGCCCATGCCAACCAGGATTTCTCGGCAAAGCGCGAGGGCTATCTTGCCCGCGCCGTACGTCCGGGTAACTTTAGCGCCGTAACAGGTGCCTGTCAGATGGTGCGACGCGACGTATTTGAGCAGGTCGGCGGCTACAACGAGGAATTTGCCGTCGGTTTTAACGACGCTGACTTTTGCCTGCGCGTGCGGGAAGCTGGCTACCGCACCATCTTTACGCCCTATGCCGAGCTGTACCACTACGAGTTCACCTCGCGCGGCAGGGAAGAGGCCAACGAGGAGAAGCTGCGCCGTTGGAAACGCGAACAGGCACTGTTCACGCAGCGCTGGCCGGAGTTTTTCTTGACGGGTGATCCATGGTTGGGGCCTAACTTGTCTTCCGAGAGTGAGTACTTCTCGCTTTAGACAATGGTTGTTAGAAGGCCCTCAGCTTGACTTCGCCATGAGTTGGGAAGAAGGCAGCGTTTAGGCTATTTGTTAGTTTACATTACGAGGTTGATTTTCAATCTCAACGCAACAGCCTGAACGGGCCCCGCGT
>NZ_CABJFS010000011.1 GCF_902364945.1 Collinsella aerofaciens
AAACGCGGGGCCCGTTCAGGCTGTTGCGTTGAGATTGAAAATCAACCCATATAACGGATGTTCATTTCTGTAAACCGCCTCGCTCTCCCCCGCCGCTCCCTCACTTGTTTTGTTACATGTGTTGAATACCATCCCGTACGGACAAAATCTCACGCAGGGCGGTTAAGACAGTGGCGTCCATGCCACCAGAGAAAATAGAAGAAAGGAAAGAGAAGCAGTCGGCGATTACTCGCACGAAGCGAGCAGCTTCTCAAGATCACACTCCAATGCCTCACGCTCCTCAACGTCCATCACTGCAAGGGCGACACGCATCAGGGACACCTCGGCGGCAAGCTCCTTAACCTGGTCGGGGCGTTTGCTAAAGTGGTCGTAAATCCGCAGGGCCTCCCCGGCCGCCAGGTACTGCCACTTTTCCAACGAAGGCTTTTCGGACCTGCTCATGGCATCGACCCACTCGCCAAGACCCTGAAAACCGTTGCCCGTAGTCGTGCCGTTCATAACCACATCGAGCGGGCTCAGCAAGCAATCGGGCGTTTTTTTGTACACCAATTTGGTGAGCGTAAGCACCTGGGCAAGGTTGCGATACTGTTCCTTGTCGGCATAGAGCACGTCGTTGTAGCAGGCGCAGGCCTTAAGCAGCTCGTGGGCGGCAATGCGCTCCGGCCCATCAAACGGAACGCCGCGCAACAACACCCCAGCAAGATCGAATGCCTTGCCGCCCTGCACGATCTTGTCGAGCGCCGAGCCGTCCACCAAATCCGCCAGCCAAGCAAACTCAGGCTGATACGGCTTATGCTCGTCCTCGTCCTCATGCTCCATCCAGTTGCTCACCAGCGCAAGGGCTTCAATCTCTCTCCCGTTCAGAAAGGGCGAATTCTTCCCCATCTCTTCCCGCAAAAATCCCCGCGGCTCATGAGAGTGCTCGTACGCAACCGCAAGCTCCCCGTCGCTCACGACCAAGGTCGCACGGGAAATATAGGTATCTTCCCGCATGTCCCTCCAAGCGTACATCATAAGGGGACGCAGCTGACGGAGCATGCCGCGCGCGCCGGCACCTTCCTTAACCGCGCGCTTCGCCGCAAGGCGAGCAGCATCTGCCGTCAGTTCCATCTTGGCGCCATTTCCCATCATGTTGTTGTACTTGGGCAGGTACTGCTCATACGCAATCTGGACCAGATCGTCCACGCTCAGGGCGTTAAAGTTAATCACCGAGCCAATGCGCCCGCACAGCTCGGACATAATACCCCAAGTCTCAACATCCTCGATGGTCGCACTGTCTCGCAGCTCGTTTGCCGATTTTGCGGCGGTGCGCACGGCGGCGTACGAGGATCCGAAGCCGACCGTGGTGCCAGACTTGTCACCCAGGCGCTTGCGCACCAGAGCGTCCAAGCCCATAAAGGCGCCGCCCAAAATGCAGACAACCTGATCGAGGTTGAGTGTCTTAATAGCCGCACTCTTGGAGGTATCACATTCGAACGGCATCTCCCCGCCTTCCAAAAGCTTAAGGAACGACTGCGATGGACTAAAACTCGATGCAACTTCTCCCCCATCGGGTTCGACACGAACCGCCTTGTCAAACTCGTCAAAGAGCACCAAACAAATTTCACCGGGATTCGCAGCCTGATAGTCCGCGACCTGCGATAGGCAGTTGATCATGCTGGCACCGCGCCAGCCCTCGCCCGTCATGGTGGAGACATCGAACACGAACAGCTTGAGCCCTGCGGCATCTGCCACGGCCTTGATGGTGTGGGTCTTTCCCGTACCAGTGGAACCCATCACCAAAATGGCGGCGGGCGAAAGAACGTCGCGCGGATCGGCGCCGCGTGCCAACATCACGCAGCGGTTGACCTCAAAGCTCAGCGCCGTCACAAAGGCCTCCAAGCTTCCTTCGTGGCCAATAACACTCTGACGCGTCTGCTCCACCAGACGCGAGGGCGCAATTCGAGTGAGCAGGTCCCGGTAGCGATCGATGTTTCGATACTGCTTCTGAGCCATGGGTGTTTTCCTTTCTATATTGGTTTTCTTACCTATGACGTGGCCCCGAGCCCATAAACTCCTACAGTGCCAGCGATGTCGCCGACTCCAGATAGATCACGTTGCCCGGCTGGGTAAAGACCGGAATGTGGTAGAGCAGCTGCAAAATGCCCTGCTTGAGCAGCGGAAACAGTGTGGGATGCAACACTTCGTACATCAGGGCACCAGCCATAAGAGCGGTAAGTACGGCAAGCAGCAAAAGCTTTTGAGCGTCAGAGAATACCGACATGGTCGTTCCTTTCTTTATGCGAGATATTTGGATTGCGTTGTGGGTTAGCGACTCATAGCGATGGCAATGCCAATAACCGCGATAACCACGGGGATCGCAAGCGATGCAAACAGAATCCCGGCAAAAAGGCCCACCACCAGCGCGCACACGATGATGGCCAGCGTGGTGGGTACAAGCGCAAGCAGAGGAGTAACCACGCAGACGGATGCAAAGCGAAGCCCGTGGAACAAGCACTCATGAGGGAATAAAGCCTTGAGGACCCCTTCGACAATTCGCCACTCGACAATCGTTCCGATGGTTAAGACAACAGCCCAAAGCAGGTAATCATTGGCGCGGGAATCCGAAGCCATCTTTCCGGTAACGCCGGCCCACCAATCAAATACGGCGGCATAGCCCAGCAAACAGACAATCGCACAGACGACGGATGCAAATGCGCCGGCACCCTCAATTACACCGAGCAGCTCGCACATGTCGGATTCGCGCCCTCCCGTTAACAACACGATCCATTTGTGGGCAAGCGCCGCAACAAACGCCGCGCCCAGCACAACCCAGTACACCCTAAACGCCACCAGGCGCCATGAATGGAGCGGGATCACCGTGTTGCTCTCGCTAATCTCGAACATAAACCCGCCGAGCCACGTCGTCAGCAAGCACATCATGTCGACGGCGACCACGTAGAGTACAACCGCAAAGACAGTTTGCAGAATCATGCCGAAAATATTCATCGCCGTTGGCTTCTTGGGGGCGTCCGGCTCGATTCTGTACATGTCGCATCCGTTCATTAGCTGTCCTTTCATTGCTGATGACATATTGGTCCGAAAGCCCGTTCATTTTTAGAATTTTTTTTCTAAAAGCTTAACGCAGTTGATACCCCCGTGGGTTAAGCTATAAACACTCAATTTCAAATTCATCGGAGTTGGGCTGATAATATGAATTGACCGCGTCGTGCCATTGCCAACAACGACGCACTCCATATCGCACAACGCATGTCCGAGGAGGCAATCGTGCTTCTGTCTCGCGCAGAACAAGCAAAGCTAGGCCTTTATCATGCCTACAATCAGGATCCAGAGCCTCATAGCAGCGCATTTCTTGCAAACCTGGTTTCCTTTATGGTCTCAAAACTCCAGCCAACGCTAAAAACTCATACGCTTATCGAGCTGTGCTGCCGAGATTTTGAGTTTGCCCAAGATTATGCAAATGGACCCGCATGGTCTATCTGGGGCATCGACCTTAAGGACCCCGAAAGCACCGACTTTAGAACTCGCGGCACATCCGCTGATCCGTCTTTTACATTTACCAAAGCCGATGTCTTTGCCTCAACGCCAGAATCGGGTGCCGTGCCCCGTACCGATGAGCCCACGCTCATCTACTGCAGACCCCCCGAGCAAATCCCCCTCACTCAATTTGAGCCCTCGCTCGAAATTGCAGATGAGCATGTTCGGGATTTCCTTACGTCGAGGGCCCGTCAACTGCAAACACTTGTCGATGTACCAAGCCCGCTTTCGGTCAGCGAATGGTATTACGTTTTTCTCGCTGCTTCCCTTGCGTGTGAACGCCCGGATTCCATTGCGGTCGTACAAGTCTCCAACCGATTGCTCAACCTGGCACGCGCCGCAGACGGGCGCCGCCTGCTCTGCCAGCTTGGACTATTGACAGCGATAGTGTTACTTCCCAATACGATCGCCGCCAATAGCGATGGCTACGCCTTACTATTTCTGAGCGACCGTAAACCCAACGAGCCATATTTCCTCTTTGATGGGCGGTCATTTGACAACAAGCCCATGACAAGCGAGCTCATGCATCAGATCCAAGACTCGATTAGTTATGCTTACGCCAAGACAACCGATGTGACGCATTGGCGTCTCGGCGATCGAGGTGCCGAAAAAATCTGGCCTTTACTTCCCAGTGCTAAAAGCACCTCTTTTGCAGAGGAGTCCTTCGTTCGCTTTGGCAGCGTAGCGGACATACGCCGCGGCATTCCCCGTAGCACTCTTTTAAAGATGCCACAGATGGGTCTTAGCAGAACGGACCGACGAATTGACTGCTACTACCTATCGCTTAAACACTTAGTCGATGGAACGGTTATCGGTTTCGAAGATCTACCCGAGCGCGTATTCGACACGGATATTTACGATATGGGCGATACGGATCCAGGTCTTTTCTATCGTCTCAAACCGCTGGGCGAGTATGAAACCTGCATACTGATCTCACGCTTCGGACCACCATTTAAGCTGACCCTCGTAGTGCCGGGAAGCATGAGGCGCGAGCCGGTGCCTCAGAAACCTCAGTTATGCCCTAAACTCATTGTCCCCTGCGATGTCGTCTTCTGCGCATCCTTTAAAGATGAACTACTAGCACGATTCTTCTTAGCCTACCTGTCATCCGATGAAGGACAGCAGAAACTCTTAGCCTCCTCACACGGAGACTCGCTTGCGCAGCTATCTCCTAAAGACCTGCGAAGCATGACCGTGCCTGTTCCCGGGCAAGCAGAACAGGAGCGCTGCGCGCAAGAGTACGAAGCAAAACAGCGCGCCTACGAGGATGCCCTTAAGCAGGCGGGACATTACGCCGCGAGTAAGGGGACGATGTAACGGCCGGGGTTGACAGGCTGTCCGGACTTTTCCGACAGCCTGTCAATCAGGCGCGCCGATCAGCGCGGCGGCTAAAGATTCTCATCGGACTTCGAGCTAGCTTTGACCGCCTCTTCACCCGCGATCAGGTCCCTAACCGTTATATGCGCACTGTACGTAGCATCCTCAATCTTTTCCATAACATCAGGGTCGCAAGTTCCCCAAATTTCTTTAAGGACTCGAGCCAATCCCCAAGCAGCGCTGAGCAGGACGTCAACATCCTTTAGATCTAAGTGGTTGATCGTAAAGGGACAGTACTCGCGCTCCAGCAGATAGGTGTCAACGGCGTCAATTGCCTCAGCCGCGTACCGCTCAAGATCGGGATGGGGATGGAAGGCGCACAGCGCCTTGTACGGATCGGTCGGCTCAATCCAATACAGCGTTGTCGCATCCTCGCATTTCTCGAGCGGATAACGCTCAACCGCCTTCTCCCAACTTTCATACCAGGGATCGGCATCGCCGTCCGTCATTGACTTGCAAAGATCGATCGCCGCAGAAACAGTCGCACACGAATATCTATAGCTGGCGTCTTTCTTAAACTCATCATTGAGCTCGACGTCGCCAGACAGCTCCGCCTCCATGATCAGGAACGGGCCGTCATCATCCGTAATGTTCATGGGATAGTTGTTGCACTCATAGTTCGGGTACATTTTGTCTCCAATCAACCGTTCGGACACATTAACAAGCAATATCAAAACCGCGCTCACGCGGAGGGCCGTCGTCCTCGCGCCAATCTGCAAGTTTTTCTCATCGCGTGAAAAGAACTTGCGATTTCTGCAAGTTTTTCTCACGCTACGATAAGAACTCGCATGATCGCCCCGCTACCTGCGCCACGAGGCAGCAAGGATAACGGGAATCCCGGCAAGGCACACCACCAGGGCCACGGCTGCGAACGCGAGCGCGATGGCCACGCTCACGACGACATAGGCCACGGCGATGAAGGCCAGCGCCAGCAGGCAGGCGAGCAGCTCGGCCACGTAGCACAGCACCAGGTTCGAGCTCGCGCGCTTCAGCAGGACGTCGGCGAGGCGGACAAGCTCGACGGCAAAGCCGCTGCCGAAATTGCGTCCGGGGCCCTTGGCGAGAAACCACTTGAACAGGCACATCAGGGCGCAGCCCAGCATGATCATGATGGAAACGGCCCATACATTGTGCCCCGACTCAACAAGGCCCTGGTCACCCATCGCACTGCCGTTGATGAGCCAACTCGTTCCATAGCCCATGAACAGCATCGCCAACAGCAAACAAGCGCTCACCGCGGCGAGAAGGCGCGACACGCGCCTGCTGAACACCGGGGCATCGCAGCTGAGCCCAAAACCCTCGCGGACGCGCCAAACGGCATGGTAGGCAGGGTACGCCGCAATGAGCACGGCCACGAGCAGCGACACCCAATCGGACCCGGGCGCCGCCGACGCATACTCCGCAATCGCAGGAACGGGATAGGCGGTGTGGAACGACTCATTCAGGAACAGCGTGACCTCGCCCTTCCAGACGCAATGCGGGGCGGCGACAGAGGCGATGCCGACAATGGCAATCGCGGCAACGGCAGCAAGCAGCGCGCCCTGCACGAGCTTGACGACCTCGCCTTTGGCGGTGCGGGGTGCAGCCTCAACGGCGCTGGACGAAATTAGGATAGAAGTGTTCATGATCTTCCTTTCAGAGAGGCCTGATTGGCTGGCGATTGGGTTTTGGGGTGATTGATGCAAATACAGGGGTTATCTAATTGCCCCAGCAAAACAGCAGGTCAATTTGACCGTTCGTGAAGAAATTGGGCTAGCAGGCGATATCAAGATCGTCGCGGCTCGAGAACTCGGCGCTAGCGACACCACGCGATGGGATGCACGTAAATTCAAACTGGTGAACCGGCGAGACTACCGGATAGTCCTCAGCACCCCACTCAAGCTCAAAGCCCAAGCGGGCAAGCTCCTCACGGCAGTTGTCGAGCATAAGCTCACAAGCGCTTTGACGAGCGCAGGCCTCAATATAGCCAAGCCCACGTGCATCGGAAAGGCAAGCCTTCAGCTCATCACAGATGGTCATAACTTCGCAAACGAGATCTTCGAGTTCATCGCGCCTGGCGGAATTCACCAGTTCAAACAGGGTATCGTCAAACATTTTCCGTCCTCCTTTGGACTTCTTTTTTGCTCGACACCTATTGAACACGACAAAGTGGCACAATAGCACAAGGTTTATTCGATTTTGAAAGTTGTGCAGGTTTAAAAAATATGCAGGGTGCCAATTTAATTACTCTGAACTGGCGCGTTAGAGCTAGCTTCATTCGATTCGGTAGAGACAGCTCTTTATATCTCCGTTGTAAACAACCATCACTTTTAAACCCCAATAAGGATCAAGAATTTGAAGAGGTGGAATTCGAGCAGCATTGGACAGTTAAAGAACTGTTAAACGCGTTGCTAAGAATTGATCTGGAAAAGTTCTATAACGAGCTGTCCTCTTGGTATACCGAGTATCGCGACACCCATGCAGTGCCTGTTCCACACCGTATCTTTTTATCGCTCCAGCGAAAAGCACACCTTCAAGAAGCTCAATACCTCAAAGCCTCAGACTCTAAAACAGCGGCCACGTGTTTTCCTCCGCTATGTTCGGGAATTATTGACGCAGGCGAAAACCTCGACAAATGGCATGCCGAAAAGGCAAATATAACCCGTGAGCTCGGAAAGGCAGTCAAACAATCGCTTGATTCCGCAACAAGCGGCGGTTACTCGGACAGTATCTACCGGCTCTTTTTTAACATTTGTTCCTTGTGCATCGATTCGGCTTATCTTGATGAAATACCCGATGCCTATTTGCCTTCAAGGGTTTTTTCTCTTTGGGCACTAGAGTGCGGGAACATCGCGAAAGTTACTATGCCGGCGCTTGAGCTGCTGAGCAGCTGTAGCACCACTGATTCCACTGCGTCAGACCTAGCCAATTACATTGAAATGGTCTTTGGCCTAAATAGTGGGCCTTTGCTCGCCCGCGGAAGTGAACACTCGATTGTCAATCACCCGATGGCGCTTAAGGCGCCACAAACAAAAAGGGAGTTTTATGAGGCGCACTTCCTCGGTCAATTAACTGAGCCTCAGCTAGCCATCGATATCCATGAGTTGGCAATAGCCGTACTCGGCAACATCATCATTGAGTGTCTTAGTTTATCCAAGAAGATCAACGAAGCCTCTTATCAGGATGACCTAAGCCGTCACGTCTCATTATTCGTGAAGCTGCTTTCCAGCGGGGAATCGATTCTGGATGGCGCAAACCAAATTCGCCGCTTTGGGGAGATAACGTCCTCAAAATGCACGAAACATGCAATCGCCGGCCCGATAGTCCAGAACCTCAAGAGCCTCAACGCTCTGGCGCTCAATCTAATAAATAGCGGGCTTTACAACAAGGTTGAGTTATCGAGGAACTCCGAAAGCACAGTCGGCCTTATGCGGTATATCGTAAATGACGGAAAAGACCTTGTTGTCGATATCAACGACAGCAGGGAGATGCAGAAAGCCCTCCATTTTCAGCATTTGATAGACCGCTCCCACTCATTGATTCATTCTTTTCTTCCAAAATCATTTCCTGCTTTCTATGCACAATTACTATGCGAAGCCCTCCGATCCGGGGCGCTTCCAGCAAAATGCAGCACATGCAACAAGCCTTTTTTTCCAACTGGCAACAATAGCAAGTATTGTTCTGGTTACGACAATGAAACGGGCCTATATTGCAATCCCGCGCGCAACACAAATAACAAGCTTGGTAAAAAACTGCCCCATGCAACTGCCGTTAATTTAAGACGCAAAGCAGATACCGCAAGCGGGAAAGACGGACATAACCCGATGGCCGCTAACAAAAAGCGACAGCTATATTTTCAAGAACTAGCCGATGCCGTTGACCACACCCTTGGACCTTATTATCAACGGTCCCCCCTTGTATCGAAAGCACTCTACGAAAAGTGGCTCAAAGCAATCAATCGGCCCAAGAACCAGCCTTGCACCCAAACGCCTGAAGCGTTCGGCTATCCTCATCCTGTGATTTGGAACGGTTCGCTGGCGGATGGCAATGAAGTCGTTGTTATTACGACTCAGTCAGCGCAATTAGGCACTCTTCCAGAGCTCTTGGACAAACTCGCTGGAAAGAACGCTAGCAGCTGCCGCAAATCGGATAACGGTTGGGCGCTTTCTAAGTTCGACCTGGTTGCCACGGTCATCTCATTAGAGCTGGAGGCTGACAAGACCAGAAAGAAGGGAATCGAGTCAATCAAGCACGTCCCCATTCCCGGCCTATCCAGCTACTGGGATTAACCTTTACTAAAGAGTCAGCAGACATCGAGGAGCGCCTATATCTTCCTGCGCTCGTCGAGTGTCTTGCCGCTCTCGTCCTTCCAGACATTCCAGCCGTTGTTCGAGCAGCCAAGCACAACCCAACCGGCAGTCGAGGGCGACTTCGTCACCACATCCGCTTGCAGCACGCCATCCACAATTGGTGCTGTGCGATGGGCCTCAGGAGTCCAGACCCCGTCGTTGACCGGCATTGCGCAGATAAATAGCGCCGATCAGATGGCTAAGCCCATTCCATTGCTTGGAATTGATGAGCCCGTGTGCGTCTCAACCGACCTGACCGTCCAGGACACATGGAACACGCCCGACGCATGTGTCTGCAGCACCGGCATGATCGATGACCTGGGCTTTACCGTGCATACAAAGGGTATGACCCGCAAAAGCAGAACTGGGCTTTATCCCGTGGCCTCCAGCAGAGCCGAAGGCCACGGAGTGGCATTGGACGCGGACGCCGCCCATCCCAATCTGCAAGTTTTTCTCGCGCGATGACAAGAGCTTGCATAGTTATTCTGAGGCCACCTACCGGCTGCCCCAGATGCAGCACCGACCGAGGCTTGACCGCCATTGAAAAGATTGGCATCGACAGCTCGGACGAAAGAGACCCGGATTCTTCACAAGACGGAAGAGGCGATTTATCGTAGTCTTTCCCCGCCCGATGCCAGCATATTTGGCAATCCGCGCATAATCAGCGCTCGTTGCCCAGTCTAGTTGAGTGTCGAAAGGATCACCCCCTAGCCTCAGTTGCCAGTTAACCGACTTGGCTTTCCCGCTAGCAAGCGCCATCAACCGCAAGTAGTCGGCAAGTATTCAATACCTCTCCGCGAAGATACGCCTCGAACACGACCCCCGCTGGCAGCATTAACATGTTAATGAAATTGTCGAGCGGCTTATCTTCCTCCGCAATCACGCCCGGAAACGACGCCCTCGCCATCAGCTCGGGCCTATCAACGGTCCCCGGCACTAGGAACGTGTTCACCACCCGATCGAACCCGCAAGCCTCGATAAACTCCCGGTATGCACTCTGGTACAGGAACTGCTTGGCCACTGACTCCAGCCCCGGCTGGTGCTCCATCTTGCCATTTGCACTCGGCACATAGTACTTCGCGTCACAGATGCAGAACAGCCGCTCGTCATCGGGTCCATTTGCAATGGCAATGGCGTCAGGGATGAGCGTATCGGTACCTTCGGGCTCAGCAAACCCATCGCCGCGCCAGCGCTCCCACAGGGGCCGTGGAATTATCTCGATCAACTTCTTCCGACTATCAGCCGCCCACTTACCCTCAAGCGTAAGTCCGAGCGCGCCCAGCCGCTTACCAAGCGCATCGCCGAGAGCCGTTTTGCAGGCCTCTTCCCACAGGTGGTAAAAGCTCGTTGTCCCCAGTGCCTGGACCTCATCACTGCGCACCTCGCTCTCACGCAGCAGCAGGTAGCGCTCAAGCAAATCGAGCGTTAAGAGCTTCCAGTCCAAGAACTGGGCCGCGCGCTCGCACTCCAGACGCCAACCTAGCATCTCAACATCGCCGAAAGCCTCGATATCCTCGTCCGAAAGACACACCTCATCGAGCGAAAGCAGTTTGTCGATACCCACTTCCCCGAACTTACGCGAGCACTCGGTCAGCACGGCGCGATGCAGCCGCGTGATAAAGTCAGAGTCATCGCGATACGTCTTGCGTGTCTCGTACACCATGTATATCGGTCGACCGTTCGAGAGAACGGGCAAGTGTCCGTCAATTGTACGGTTCCAGTCAATGTTTCCGTTACCGTTGAGTTCGCGATCTTCCACGTAGTTTGAGTACTCACCGTACTCGCCGTACAGCTCCAACAGCGCCAGCATTACGGACAACTTGTCGCTAGCGCCCTCATCGGCGTCTTCCAAACTCGTCAGCACCGCGATGCCCGCATCACGCTTGAGAACTCGCATTATCAACCTGAGCTCATCAATAACAGGTATCCGGTCGTGGAAGTACTTGGGATAGACAATAATCACCGCGCCCTCGGCCATCACCAGGCCCACGAAGCGAAACTGGTAGACTTCAGAGGGAGCGGCGTTCTCCACATCGGCTTCCTCGGGATCGGCTTTCTTTCCCGTCCGGTACCGCACAATACCGCGCGCCATCATGTCGCCAACGAGGGTCTTTGCCCTCGCAACCGTACATCCCAGCTCGTCAGCAAGCCAAGCAAGCGAAAAGGGCCTCAGCTCGCGGACCATCACCGGTTTCATTGCCTATTCCTCGGTCTCTTCTTCAGATTCGGCAGCAACGCCCTCCGATGGCTTGCCAGCGACAACATCAGCGAGCTCGATGCCCTTGAAAATGGCAACTCCATCGCGGTCGAACTGTTTACACAGCTCGAAATAGGTCGCCGTCTCATCGCGGAAAAGCCGTCCGCGCTTCAACTTCCCGACGTCCTCGCATAGATAGAGAAGAACCTTGTCCTTGAACACATCGCTGAATCGATCATTGAGGTCATTGGGCGAGATGAAGAAGGGGCCCAAGAACTTATCCTCATTGATCCTGAGGTCCTTCATCAGTCCGTTAATCTTGCGGCGCAGCTTATCCCAAACGATTTGAGAATCGGTGCCGTTTACCGTAATCGTCACCTCTATCTCGGATATCTTCTTCCCGTCTTCGAGAGGCTTGCCGGCCCCAGCATCGATGTCAATATACCTGAAGTTCCAACGCCGCTTAAATGCGGTGTCCATCGGAAACACCCCTTGGTCGGCGCTGTTCATGGTCGCCCAGATGTACATGTTGGGCGGTAGGGAGAGCTCCTCGCAGGCTATCTCCCTAAAGTCATCGAAGTCCATATCGGGGTCGTAATACCCCTCGATAGCGTCTCGAACATCGGCATCGTCTTTGAGCACATTGAGATAGCTGCCGATGCAGCCAGCCATCTCCTTCGGCGCTGCAACTGGGAAAACACTGTTCCCGCTCTTGTCGCGGTCAAGCAGCTGGAACACGTCACCGAAGACAGCGGCGGGGTTCGCGCGGTTGATTTCTTCAATTAGCAGGACGAAGTTGTCATAGGGGTGTGCTATTGCCTCGAGGTAAGTCTTCAGGAATGGACCCTCAACGAACTCGTAGGATATCTCCTTACTGCCAGGTTCACTATATGGTTTAAAACATCCCACGAACTGCGAGTACGTATAGTCCGGATAGAAGGTCACTCGCCGAATGTTTTTCTTGGCAAAGCCATCCCTGACAAGCTTATTCAGTTGATAGGACTTTCCTGTACCAGGAGCACCAAAGTAAATCAAATTGCGAGGCAAGCCCGCCACTTTTTCGAGAAGTTCAGAACTGTTTTTTACTAGATTCGCCCTGTCTGGTTCGGAATGAGCGCTGTTCGGTTCGCCCACCGGAAAGTACTCCCCAATCGTCGCCCAATCAATACGCGGCTTAACATTTGAAAAAACATCATCGCCAATGCCAATATCATCTGGGAACGGCGCACCCTCTTTCCAGAGAGCGTTTATCAAATTGCCAGTATAGCTTTGCCCAAGAGCGTCCTTAAGGGCCTCCGCAAAAGAAGAGTCATCTTTGAAGGCGGAGTTGCGTTCAACCCACACGGCAAACGCAGTTTTCATTTCCTTTGATGGAAGATAGGCGTCCAAATGCTCATAACAAATTGAATCAGCAAGAAGCACCTTCTTGGAGATAGCAAAAAGATAGCTTTTTGCCCCGCTGGGGTAAAGCTCGGGGTCTTCGCGGGTTGCGCGCTCGGAACGTTGAACAGCTCCTGCGCTAATGAAATTTGAATGGATTCGGGCAGAATCTTTGTCCTTTTTCGGCTTTTTGCCGGTAAAGCCATCAATGTGGTCAGGGACTTCCCCATCTTCAAGTCCGCCAACTTTATGGGCGAAAGAAACAAATGTGCCCTCATCGGAATCGGTATCGCAGTCTCTACCGAACTTGTGAGCATAGTTGTGTAAAATACTTAAAAGCCTTATCGCCATGAGCGCAGGGACCGATCTGCTCAATCATGGCCTGAGTGGCATCGGTATACGACCAGAAATCCCCATTTTCGTGTTCAACCGAGGGATTTTGAAGGATGGACCCCAGGAGCAACTTCTCAGGCCGCCCAGCAGAAACGGAAGGCAGCTGCTCCGAGTCGACAACGCGATCCATCTCATCGAAATCAAACGTTTTGTTCAGAGAACTATCTATGCCGATAATCAAGAGTCGGAACCTGTTCTGGGGCACACCATAGTTACTCGCCTTCACAAGCCGGTGACAGACGTTGTAGCCAAGTATCCTCATGCGGTTCTCAATCTCAGCAATGACGGGAGTTCCGTCATCCATCTTAGAAGACATGATTCCGCGCACGTTCTCAAAGACGAATGCCCTGGGCTTCTTGCCCGCATTAATTTTCCCCTTTAGGATGCGCTCACATTCCTCAAAAAGGGTTCCACGGTTGTATTTATCGTTTACGCCACCGCGAAGGCCGGCATTGGAAAAGGGCTGGCAAGGGAAGCCGGCAAGGAGAATATCGTAATCCGGTATCTCGTCAAGCTCAACTTGGCGAATATCCTTCTCGATGCAATTAGCGGCGGCATCGTAATTCGGGATGTTCTCATTGAAACAGGTCACGGCATCGCGATCGAAATCGTTGGCATAGACTACTTCAGTGGCCAAACGAGCAAAATGCTTGCCTTGGAAATCAAACCCCCCGGCGAAACCGAGGTCAAGACCACCGCATCCCGCAAAGAGAGAGGCGATGCGATAAGGCTTTGTCTGACGAGTCTCCACGATGTCTATCTCATTTCAATCAGTAATAGCAACATTCTACAAATACAAGACTTTACCATTCAAAAAAGCAGAGCTTTTTAATTCGCCTTATTTCTAGAAATCCACCTCTCGCCTCCGAATGGCAGTTACTACCGTTGTTACCAACCGTAGGCCGCACCACCCGCGCTCACGCCCCGCGCGCCTCAGTCAGAGTCGCTAGCCCCCAATCGCGCGTGCCTAAGCAGCGCGAAGCAGCAGACGGTCGCCTGCGTGCTTCAGCAACTGTTGATGCTCGCTTTGAAGTAGTCCGAAGAGCGCGGATCCGGCGGTGCGGTGTTGAGCTGCAGCCTCACCCTCACGCTCGTGACGGTGAGGCTCAAGTACAACGTGGATTGCGAGTGGGACAAGATGATGTATCTAGATATGTCTAAACTGGAGAGAGGAAGGACGAGCTAAAGGGAAAGACTTAGTTCTAAAAGAGGACGGGGCCGAGGCCGAATAAACCAATTTGCGAAAGAATACCAACGGTGTCCCCTATGCCTAAAGGCAGCGACACGCGTTTCTTACCTCTGTCTTTGATTTCATGCAACTATGGCTGAAGCGTCTTTATGTGCTCCAATGCACACAATAGCACGGTCCGATTTCGCTCAAAGCAAAACCGAAACCATGCATATATTCCCAAGACAATCAGGAATAGCGCCCCGAAAATTCCGGCAGAAAGTGGATTGCTGGCTATCAACGCAGACAAATATCCTCCGGCCATAAGAGAGACAATGATGCCGATCAGGCTAAGGACCCAGCTCGTATAATGCGTCTCAGCAACCGCCCGTTCGATTATTTTGCATTTCTTTTTCAGGCTGATGTCCTCGTCAGCTCCAGCGAGAGAGAAGTCCATTCCTGAAATTAAATCGAATAATTCAGCCTCGCTGTATCCGCTTTTCTTGAATCTTTTAATGAAGAAACCTCCTGGTCCAGGACCATAGATAGGACGGTTTACACGAAACAGTTCCTTATAGACGATTTCCATTGCCAACTCCTTAATGCACAGATTCCATTTGCGCTATCTTTCTACCATTCCGTCCGGACAGATTTTTGTCTGACCGCTAGCAACCATTCACAAGGACATCCCGTTCAGTAAATCCTCGTCAAATTGATCCTCGCGCTCCTCATACCCTCGCTCAAGTTTCTTCCCAAGCTCGGCAGCGCAGCGCTTCGTTTCCTTAGAAAACAGGTCATCGATAGCCCTGTCGATTCGCGTGCAAGTCTGCCGGTGCTCGTTCTTCCAGGGCAGGTTGAGTCCCAAACTCGCATCCCAATAGCCGCCGAGTTTGGCGTTGATCACTTCCTCGGGATACAGTACGTCGCGGCGAATCCCTTCGATCGCCTCGTCCTCGTCCATATCACAGGCTGTCTCGCCCTGCACGAGGCACTTGCGCAGCTCCTTTTGCGCCCGGATGCTGTTCAGTATGCGAACGCACACCACGGCCAAAAAGCGGTAGCGCTCGCACAGGTCCCACTCGCCGCCGAGCCATACGCGATAGCCCAGCATTTCGCTCGCGGACTCATCATCCATCAAGATCAATTCCCACGGACGTACTTTGGCAAGCACATCCTCACCTAGCATTTGAACGCCGCCGCGTGTAAAGATGCACGGCTCCACGTCGTAATAGCCAAAGCCGTGGCCTGCACCACGACGATTGATGACGTGCTTGGGCAGCAGGACGATATTGTCGCTGGGCTCGGGGTCAACCTTGCGCAGCTTTTTGACCTTGCGGCGGGCGCGCTTTAAGCTGCGCTCGTTATCGACACGGCCGCGGCCGTCCGGCTTGCCGCCGTATCGCAGGGCAACCTCGCGCGCCAGGATCTTTGTGTCCGCAGCGCACAGCAGGTCGCTCACGGTGGGCAGGTCTTCCCACTCAATGCCGTCGACATCCCAAATCCTGCTCATGTTCAACCTCTTTCTGGCCGTTAAACTACGCGATCGTTCGCCCCGCTCTATATGCCCACAAGACATGAGCCCCGCTAGAGCGCCTTCTTACTCGGAGCAATCACCTCGTCCACCAGACCCAACTCCAGAGCGCGCCTGGCGTTGCACCAGCAGTCGCGCTCGGTGAGCTCGTGGAACTCCTGGGCGCTCAGGTTGCCATGCTCGGCCAGCAGCTCGTCCAGCTCGGCGCGCATGGCCGCCGTGTGCTGGGCCACGATCTCGATATCGGTCTGCTGCGCCATGCCCGTGCCGCCCATCAACTGGTGGATGAGCACTTGCGTGTGGCGGTATACCTGGCGGTGGTCGCCGCAGGCCAAGATCACCGCGGCCATCGAGGCCACGACGCCCTCGCCCACCGTGATCACGGGGCAGTCGAGCGACTGCATGGTGTCGATGAGCGCCAGCCCCGCCGTAACGCTACCGCCCGGGCTGTTGATGATGAGGGTGATGGGCTCGGTGGCGCTCTGATGCTCCAACACCAGCATGGACTTAATAAGGTCATTGCAGGTCACATCGTTGACCTCGCCTTCCAGCAGCAGCACGCGGCTGTTAAGCAGCTCACTTGCCATATCGACGGCGGCAACGCGACCGTCCTTGGACTTCTTGATAATGCTAGGCTCACGATACATAACGGACATGGTAATTCCCTTCTAAACGGAATCGGTAAGGAAGTAAAACGAGGCAGCACGGCTAGCGGCCAATGGAAGCCGTGCGGTCAAATAGGCAAGATTGAACGCGCGAAGCTGCAAGGACTAATCCCTCAGCCACTTGGCCGCATTGGGATGGTCGCCGCAAAAATACTTCTTGGCACGGAAGGGGCGCATGCCGGTTACTTTGACCAGGCAGTCGGTACGCGGCATAAGCCCCACCTCGCCCGGGGTTATCACGCAACCGCGCACATCGACGGCAGTACGCTCGGCGCCCACGTAATTGGTGCCCAGAACCGACTCGCCGCACAGATTGCTTATGTACTCCTGTGTCGCGATGTTGCTGCCGCCGCCCATGTAGACCAAGCTGTCGCAGTTATCGAGGATGGTATGAGCTGTGGTTTCGCCATACACACCATCGAGCTGGCTCAACGACTGCGCGCACATCAAAAAGCTCATGCCACGGCTGCGCACGGTCGCAATACTCCGCTCAAAATCGGGGATGCGGCCCACGTTGGGAAACTCATCCAGAATAAACTGCACGCGGCGCTGCAAATGCCCACTAGGGCTGGCGTCGGCGCGGCGCTGGGCCAGGTTAAACAGCTGCTTAAGGGCAACGTTGGCAAGCCATGCATTGGTCGAGTCGTTGTCGCTCACCTTAAGATCGATTACGCGCTTGCCCTCGTCGATACGGTCAAGACGCATTTCATCTTTCTCATAGACGCGCATGAGCTGGGGAGTCTTAAGCCGCGAGATGGTCGCATTGAGTGTGATCAGAATACTCTTAAGCGTCCTATCGGCTGCTCCGCGAAAATCGCGGTACTGCTCAACGCCATACAGGTCCGCGTTCGCCGACTCATACCTGCCAAGAAATTCCTTGGACTCCACCTGCCCCACAAGGTAGTCCAACGGAAATCGGCCCTCGCCATCTCCCGTGACCTTGATGAGCGCGACCAGCTTAAAGACGTTGTTTATCTTAAGGTAGCGGCGCGGAGCCGTGGGATCCCCACCCGGCGCAAATGTGCCGGCAAGGCACTCCAAAAGGAACAGGATTCCAATAATCGCTCGGAGCAGCAGATCGCTCGCGTTGTCCCAAAACGGGTCGTTCCTAAAGCTGCGCCCATCAGGATCGACCCCCTCCATGATTGCCGCCACTGTGGTGGGGATATCCTCGACATCCATCACGTAACGCAGAGGGTCGTATCCGGCCGACCGCTCGGGATTAACAGTATCGAGAACCGTTACCTCGTAGCCGTCCTCTTCAAAGCCTTTCCCCGTACGGCGCAGCAGCTCACCCTTGGTGTCTGTGACCACATAACAGCATTCGTGGTGATTGAGCAGGTTGGGCAAAACGAAACTCGCCGTTTTGCCGCTGCCGGTTCCGCCAAAGACAAACACGTTGTTGGACACGCTCGTCTCCCAGTGCTTATCGCCCTCGTAAAAAGCAACCGTGGCACCGTGCGCCAAGATCACATCGCGCTGCTCATCGCCGGACGACAGCGCCTGCATTTCCTCCTTGGTCGCCCACTTCTTGGCTTGATACTCCGTTTGCTGTGCGGCCTCGTAGCCGTACATCTTAATGACCGACATGTCACGGCCCCTTTCTTGTCGATGGTTCTGCGTAGTTGCTAGGAAATACGGCCGATGCCTTCGCCCTCCTTGGGGCTTGTCGCGCATGGCAACTTGACCGCGCCGTCAATCAGTCGCTCGGCCTGCGCCACATAGCTCTCGCGCGCCACGGTTGAGACCGTCCCGTCGCGCAGATACGCAAGCAACGACTCGATCATCAGCTTGTCGAGCAGGTCGTATCCCTTGGCCTGAGCGTAGTTGAGGGTGTAGCGGTCCCGAAGCCTCTGTACCTTGGTTGCCAAATCGGTTTCCATCTTTTCCTCCCTGTAATAAAAGTTCTGCCGATTGTCCGAAAGCGCCTCAAACGGGCGTTTGACACATAGCTCGAAGTTGAAACGCGAACTCGCATCGAATACGCGTTGCTGAATCACGCGGTAACGTTCGAAAAACATGACGGCATCGTCTTCGTCCGCCGTAAATCCATGCGATCCATCGCGATGCACGTGGTCGCTGGGTCTTTTGTAGTCGATGCTTCGCACAAAGCGAGACGGAATGCGTCCCCCTTTTTCGGACGAGTACTTCATACCTGTCGAAACCTGCTCAAACATGAGCACGCCGCTCGATTTAAAGCGCGGATTGCTTCCGTGCCGAAACAGGCTAATTAAGATGGCCATGCAGCGCATACAGTTATCGCGCTGGGGAAAGTACAGCGACAGCAAAGCGAGCGCCGCCGCGGCCAAAAGCTCGCGAGCCTCGTGCACATCGTCTCGATACTGCTCGGGCACCAGCCCGGGAATATCGGGTGAATGCTTTTCCAGTACGCCAACAAGCGCCTTAGCGAGGCGTTCAACGTTCTCCTCACCGCAGTACGGATACGGAAACGGCTTCTCTGCCTTCACGTTCTTTTCGCACATGCCACGGAGGTCTTCGTCGAGCGTGTTGAGGAATACCTCATAAATGTTGTCTTCGTTCTTCATGGATGCTTCTTCCTGTCCGGTTGCAAATGTTTGTCGGTAAGTTTGTTCTAAGTTTTAGAATGTTCTGAGGCATAGGTAGTAGTTATTGACCTAACCTGCTGCTTCGTAAGTGAAATTGCCCTGCTCGATAGCGCAGTTTGCCTAAAGGCTGTATAGCGGTTGTATCAAGCAGTTAATATTGAGTTGGCTTTGGATTGCTTCGAGGATAGCACAGTGCACTGTTCTCGTCATTAGAAATTTTCATTTTTTTCTGCTAATATAAACCCACTGAGAAGAAAGGGCTCTATACATGCGTGAAACTACATCATCATTGCCACGCCTCACCGCCGCCGCCCTCTCGCGCGCGCTTAACCTGGAACAAGGCAGTCGCCTGCTCACTGTCCGTCTGCCTGGCGCTGTGGATGCCGAAGATCTCGCTAAGTGCTTTACCCTAAACGGTAACGGCGTGCCCGATATTAGTGAGCTTGAACCTGGAAAGCAGAATGCAAGCGATGATGATGCAGCGCCGGTGTTTGTCGATGCATCAAACTACTACCGCGCAAATAAGCACGATATCGAAAAAGACAGTGCCGCGCTCATCGATTATTTGGAGCCTGGCTACCTTGATTTTTGCGACTGGGGTCCTTTTATTTGGTGCCTGTATGCTCTCGCCCTTTCGGGCCGCACTCGAGCAGCCGTGGTACTTCCCGCCGATTTACTTGATAAAGCTGAACAAGCACGCACGATTTTGATACGCGAAGGGCTCATCGAGAGCGTCGTTTATTTGCCACTTTCCGAGCCCAGGCCCTACATGACAAGCGCGCTCCTCATACTGTCTTCAGGAAATCGCAGCGTTGCATTTCGCAGCGCAATTGAGCCCGGACCGCGTTTTCAATATGTGACTAAAACATCGTATTACTCTGATATCACCTTTTCTATCTCTCCTGACTGGGCCCGCATTGATACCAATACGCCAAGATCGACGCCAATCGAAACGTCCACTTTTGCCACGCGCGAGCTGCTCCAACACCACGCCGCTCTCTCAAAAGGCAAAATCAGCCTCATCGCCATCACCCGAAACTACAGCGCCACACTCGGTGACTCTTTTACGCGAGTCGCGCCATTCATGCCCCGCGAGAGCACGACATCGAACGACATTGACGCAGTCGAGGTGCGCCGAATCTCATCTCAAGATTTTCAGGACGGCAATCTTCTGCCCGTAGATGCTTCAGATAATCAAAATAGCTCGGATTCTAAATTCGTAAAGGTGGACCCCAGCGTTCTCGATCGTTATGAGCTCCGCGCTGGAGATATCGTCATGCCGCGCATGCTGGGTCGCTACGGCGCGTCCAACCTGCTCGTCGTCAGCTCCGATGACGCTAAGCAGCATCTGGTTGCTTCGCATAACACCACCGTCATTCGCCCGTCATTCCAAACGATGACCGAAGATGAGCGCGTAGTGTTTTCGGAGATAATTGTTGGATACCTTACCGAAGGCCACGGGGCGCAGCTGATTCAAGCATTAACTGAAGCAGCCAGCATCCGCGCCATCCGTCCTAGCGACCTGTTTGAGATCGAAGTCCCGCCGGCGCTCGACCCGCGCACACGCGAGTATAGCGAATCCATCAACCGCTTTGCCGAGGTCGTAAGGACAAAGAAACAAGCCGAGGCCACTGTCGCCCAAGCCCAGCGCGACCTCGAAGGCGCAAAAAAGGCCGTCACCCAGGTGGTCGACCAGACCTGCGAATAGCGCATAGGCAGTAGAAACGTCTTAAGCCGGCGACAGGAACTAATTCTGCCGCCGGCTTAACTATCTAGCCTATTCCCATCCCGTGGTCTGAGGATTCCATTTGCACACATTCGCCGAATGATTAAAGCACGGTGTATACAACCGATTGACGACCTCTTCTGCCCCAGCAATGTTCCCCGCGAGATCAAGTACCCCCGCCTGCCTCGCCATCTTTACGTACTGTGCAGAACCATTTTGTTTCCACCAGAGAGGCGCCACGAACTCTTCCGGCATTGCCACTTTGCGGGCAGACGCTTCTTTCTCGACCCTCTCGACAAGCGTAGCCCCATCGACGAAGCAAGTTTTCGCGTACACCAAGATGTCGACTATATCCTTGATTCGCGATGAAGCACGGCCCTCATGCATCTCTATCATTGCGAGCAATTTATCTGCAAGGGCACTCTCCACTCGGCATACTCGATAGTCGCAGACTGGGAGCCCCTCGATATTCAGACGATCGATCGGCGCAAGAACCTCAGGCTCAAGTCCCCGCACTTCATCAATTACCAAGTCAATTGAAATTGGCTGTAGCTTCTTGGTTCCCATAAAGGGGGTGAACCACACCTTCGCACCGCACCGATACTCATCTTCTTCTTTGATTTGCTCTGCACGATCAAAGACGAACGAAACGAAATCCTCCAGATCAATCGAAGCAGCCTGCACCAGATCGACAATAGCCTCTTCGAGACTCTCCTCTTGAGCAACCAAGTCAATATCTCTTGTGACACGTGCATCGAGTGTTCGCGCCAGGACGCTTTGACCGCCCTTGAGCACAAAGCTGCCGTCATCTTCTGAAAAAACGCGACATAGGAAGCGATGAAAGTAGAAACCGACGATTGCCCGATTAGTATCCATTGGTGATTCTCTTGCGGCATTCCTAACAGCCATCTCCAATGCGGCAGGCGTTTTGTACTTCACCATGTCCTCCGTTTCGCATTACCCGTTCAGTACCATCAGCAAAGGCGCCATCAGCTCGCGTCGTTTGGCGGTTTTAGAGTTCTCCTCTACAAGATCCTTCAGCCGTTGTATATCGAGTCCACGTCCAAGCGCGTCGTGATAGGCATCGATAATTAATGAGGGATCCTCGCAATCGAGGCAAAGATCGACAAGCGTGCGCTCGGGTTTAGTTACCGGCAGGCCGTCGAGCCAAACGATGTCCCGCTCAGCAATCTCGCGCTTTACAAAAGAAAGGGATTCGTTTCTTGTATTGATACGCATGGGCGCGGTCATCCTGTAGGGGGACAGATAGAAATCGCCCATTTGCTGTAGGTTCGCCGCTGTCGTACCGCTCACGGCGATGCCATCCCACTGACGTTTTCTCTCCCACGCGCAAAGGGAGGGATTGGTGAGCTTCCAAAAGGCGTTGAGTTCGTCGGTGTCTCGGCGCTGCGTTCCAGACATCCGGTAGGCGCCGTGGCATATCCGTTCAAGACGCCCTGCGCGGCATGAGTGCGCCAGCGCATCTCGAGAAATGTCCATGCGAGCCGCCTGGGCTGTGGTGAACACGCCCTCGCTCTCGGAAAGCTCGCTTATCGCCGCTATGTTGCTAAAGTACTTCATGCTGCAATTGTAGGATATTTTCATACTTTTGCAACGTGATTTTTGATCCATTAGATCCGTTTGCCTTGTTTACCCCATTTCTGACGCCGTTTTGCACCGGCACCCCATCCCCCGCTATTGAGGTCTAATACTTTTCCGCGAAGTGAACGGCTGTTTTTGGACCCCTGAAACATCCGCATTTTTCGGCGGCAAAATCGTGGGATTTCCGCATTGAAACCGCAGGAAGCGGCACCTCTAAAGTGTCGATGCTTCGGGGGTCCGTTTTCACTCATTCACTTCTCGGAAAAGTATTAGACCTCGCTATCAGCTATCCCAAAGATCAGACCGCCCCTCCTTCACGCCACGCAAAACCTGCCTTTTCTGCCCCTGCCCGCCTCCGCACCACCCAAAAACTCATCCAACATTAATCTTGGCTCAAGAATCGCTTAATCTATAACCTGCACTATAGAGTTCGACCAAGAGCGGGGCGGCGCCGCGCAACGCAGGCCGCCGAACGCAACGCTCGCGCCCGGGCAGATCGCCTGGCGTCGCGCCCATCGAACGAAAGGACAGGTCATGGACGACCTCGAAAAAGTTGAAACCATCCGCACCAAGTGCAACGTGAGCTACACCGATGCCAAGGCCGCGCTCGACGCCGCCGACGGCAACGTCCTGGACGCCATCATTTTGCTCGAGTCGCAGGGCAAGACGCAGACCACGTCGGCGCACGCCGCCACCGAGTCCGCGCCAGCCGACGAGCCCTCGGCTGAGATGGTCGCCGCGCAGGTCGCCTACGAAAAGTCGAGCGAAAAGACCGACTTCTCCAAGAAGATGGACAGCGTGTGGGAGTACCTCAAAAAGCTCTTCCGTCTGAGCCTGGACACCAAGTTTATCGCCACGCGCCGCGACGCGATCATCCTCAACATTCCCATCCTGATTCCCATCGTCGCCCTGTTTGCCTGGGGCGCCACGATATGGCTGATGCTGCTTGGCTTGTTCTTTGGCATGCGCTACCGCATCGATAGCGACGGCGACGTGCCCGGCAGCATCAACAACCTGATGGACAGCGCTGCCAATGCCGCGGACGACATCAAGCAAAATCTGAACGACGACAAGTAATCGCAGACGGGGGCACGTATGGCACGGATCCTGATTGTAGAGGACGAGGAGAAAATCGCCCGCTTTGTGACGCTCGAGCTGGAGCACGAGGGCTACCAGGTGGAGCACGCCGCCGATGGCCGCACCGCCGTTGACCTAGCGCTGGAGCGCGACTACGATCTGATTCTGCTCGATGTACTGCTGCCGCAGCTCAACGGCATGGAGGTGCTGCGGCGTGTCCGCAAGCACAAGGATGTGCCGGTGATCATGGTCACCGCGCGCGATGCCGTGATGGACAAGGTGGCCGGGCTCGACGCCGGTGCTGACGATTACCTGACCAAGCCGTTTGCCATTGAGGAGCTGTTCGCACGGATCCGCGTGGCGCTAAAGCGCTCGGAGGCTGTGCGGACGGCTTCGGGCGTTGGCGGCGTTGGGGCGGGCGGTGCGGGCGGGTGCGCCGTTGCGATACCCCCAGCTGGCGACTCGGCCAAGACCTCTGCCTCGCCCTCCCCCACCGCGCTCACCGTGGGCTCGGTTGCGCTCGATCCCGACCGCCGCGAAGTCACGGTCGGCGGCTCGCCCATCGTGCTGACCGCCCGCGAGTTCGATGTCCTCGCCCTGCTTATGACGCATGCCGGCACCGTGCTCACGCGCGAGCGCATTGCGCACGAGGCGCTAGGCTACGACTATGTGGGCGACACCAACAACGTCGACGTGCACATCGCGCACCTGCGTGCCAAGATCGAAGACGCCGGCGGTGCCCGCATCATCCAGACCGTGCGCGGGGTGGGCTATGTCTGCCGCGCGTAACGACGAGGCTAAGCGCGTCACCTCCATCGCCCGCGCCATCAACTGGAGCTATATGTGGCGCCGCTTGGTGAGCTACGTCTGGCTGGATCTGTTACTGCTGCTTGTTGCGGCGGCGATCCTCGTCTATGGCTACAACCAGACGCTGCCCGATGGCGCGTTTACCGCGGGATGGATCCCCAGCGCCAGCGTTCACGGCATGTCACTGACGCCCGCGCGCGGCTGGGACCTGACAACGCTCACCTATACCGTCGAGTTTGCGCGCACCACCAAGACCTTCCCCCTCGCGCAGGACCTCGTCGCGCTATGGCCTCTCTACCTTGTCGTTGTGGGTTGGCAGGTCATCAGCGTGCTCAACATGCTCGGCGGCGCCCGCCGCGTGCGCCGCACTATGGCGCCGCTCAACGACCTGGCCTTGCGTGTGGACGAGCTCGGCCGCATGCAGCTCGCCGGCGGCAAGATGGAAACGCTGGAGCAGGCCATCGAGCGCGCAAGCGTCGACTCGCCGAGCGTCACCACCGGCGACGCCGACCTGGCGAGCATCGAGGTCGCACTCAACCGCCTGCTGCGCCAGATGCAAGAGGCAAAGCTGCAGCAGATGCGCTTTGTCAACGATGCGAGTCACGAGCTGCGCACGCCCATCGCGGTGATTCAGGGTTACGTGAACATGCTCGACCGCTGGGGCAAAGACGACCCGGACGTGCTGGCAGAATCCATCACCTCGCTCAAAGCCGAAAGCGAGCATATGCAGGAGCTCGTGGAGCAGCTGCTGTTTTTGGCACGCGGCGATGCCGGGCGCACGGTCCTGCGGCGTGCGAATACCAACCTGGCCGCACTGGTCGGCGAGGTATGCGAGGAATCGCAGATGATCGATGCCGCGCACACATATCGACTGGCGTACGATGCCGCACTTACCAGCGACCCGCGCTGCGACGCGCCCGTTGACGTGGCGCTCGTGAAGCAGGCTCTGCGCGTGATCGTGCAGAACGCCGCCAAGTATTCGGACGCGGGCACATCCATCTCGTTTGGCGTGACGCCGGATGCGGGCGCGGGCACGATCGACATAAGTGTTGAGGACGAGGGTATCGGCATGAACCAGGAATCCGCAGCTCACGCGTTTGAACGGTTCTATCGCGCCGACAACGCACGCGATGCCGGCGCGCAGGGCTCGGGTCTGGGGCTCGCCATTGCCAAGTGGATCGTCGACAGCCATGGCGGTGTCATCGGCGTGACCTCAGTCGAGGGCGTCGGCAGCCGCTTTACGATTCGCCTGCCGCGGTAGGGGCGTCTCTCACGAATCGAAGGTGAATGCTTTTCCGCGAAGTGAACGACCTATTTTGGACCCCCGAAGCATCCACACTTTTTGACGCCAAAACCGCAGGAAAAACCTTACGAAACCGCAGGAAACGGTGCCTCCAAAGTGTCGATGCTCCAGGGGTCCGATTTCACTCGTTCACTTCGCGGAAAAGCATTCACCTTCGTTTTACGGCAGCCCGTCAGTCACCCTCTCGGCATTAAAAATGGGGTAAGGCCACGTGGCCTTACCCCATTTTTCGTTAGCTATAGCAGCCTGTGCGCTACTCGCGGCACAGGTGCACGGCGAAGCCGGCGAACTCGCGCTTAAAGTACACGAGCTTGGTGCCGCCGTCGGGCAGCAGCACGCGCGACTCCTCGTTGACCTCGAGCCCGCGCTCGGCAAACCACTTCTCGGCCGCATCGATGTCGTTGACGGCAAAGCCGATGTGGCCCTTGGTGCCACGACCGTTCTGCTTCATGACCTCGATCAGCGAATCGTTAAAGTACGAAACCGGGGTCTCGATAACGGGCAGGCCCATCATCGTCGAGAACAGCTCCGCGATCTCCAGGGCATCTGCCGGGTCGGTGGCGTTAATGCCCACATGGGCAACGCGCATGCCAAAGAGCTCGACCGGATTGGCGTTCTGCTCACTCATACAGTCAGCGCCTACTGAGCCATGACGTCGAGGACGGCCTTCTCGGCAGCGACGCGGTTCATGCCGGTCATGAAGGGCACGCCGCTCACGTACGGGCAGGTGAGGCCCTCGGGGGCAACGGTGGTGGCGATCAGCAGGTCGGCGCCCTCGTCGCAAGCGTCCTTGGCCTCAGAGATGGCGCACTGCACGATCTCATACTTGCCGGCATAACCGTTGGCGTCGAGCATGGTAGCGACCTTCTGGGCAACGAGCGTGGAAGTAGCAGCGCCAGCACCGCAAGCCAAAACGATCTTCTTCATAGGTAATGTCTCCCTTCATGGTTTACTTTAGGTAAGTGTACCGCAGCGAGCGATGGCACTCAGCCTCGATGAGCTTTTATGCCAGTTTGCTTGTGCGCTGCGTATAATACATCTAGTACGTGTTGTCATACCGCTCGCTTTATGAGCGACTAAGGATCCTAACATGCCCGATTCCCGCACACTCTGGACCGCCGTCGTTATCATCTGTATCGCCGTGTCGGTGTTCTTTAGCGTCAAAAAACGCACTACGTTTAAACGCCTGCAACAGTTGATGGCCGCCAAACAGTGGGCCGAGTTCGATCGTTTGCTCGACGGCAAACTCACCAGCATGCTGTACCCGCGCTACAACCGCGACTACCTGCGTCTGAACTCCTATCTGCTGCGCGAGGACCACGAGCGCGCCGGCGAGATGTTCGACCTGCTGCTGGGACTCAACCTGCCCAAGATGCAGCGCGTCGACCTGGTGATCAAGGCCTTTAACTACTACGTTGGCCAGGAGGACCGCAAAAAGTCCAAGGAGCTGCTGCACGAAATCAAGGGCTTTGAGGGCGGTCAGGCCGAGGCGGTCGCGCACGAGTGCCAGCTGATGTACGACACGATGATCCTCAAGCGTCACAACGACATTCCCGAGCTGGAGCGCATGCTCGAGGATGTCGGCGACGACCCGGTCAAGCGCTGCCGCTTGGAGTACCTGCTGGCCCTGCAGTACCAGAACAAGGGCGACGAAGCCAAGTTTGCCGAGTACTTGGAAAAGTCAGGCCAGCACTCGATGGCCGTCAACGCGTAACGGACGGCTTGTGCTAGACTTCTAGTCTCACGGGGGCGTGGCGGAATTGGCATACGCAGGAGACTTAAAATCTCTCGCCGCAAGGATTGTGGGTTCGAGTCCCACCGCCCCTACCATATGGCTTTTACGGGCCCGTGTCCCTTTGAGATGCGGGCTCGTTTCTTTTGGATGCCGGTGGGACTCGAACCCGCGAGGGGGCGAGCGTTAAGCGGACGCGCAGCGTCCGTAGTGAGCCGGCGAGGGCGCCGACAGGCGGCCGAAGCCGGTGCGTATTTGCGCAGCAAATGCGCGGACGTCCCACCGCCCCTACCACGTATTGTCTACGAGCCCGTGTCCCCAAGGGATGCGGGCTCGTTTCTTTTAGGTGCCGTCAACTGCAGAGCAGCTCATTTGGGACAGAGCTTTTTGACTACTTTTAAAGGGTGCTCAGGCTCGGGGTCCAGGCGATGGTGGGGGTCGCGCCGTCGAGAACCTCGTTGATGGTGGCGGCCATGCCGGCGAGGAGGCTGTTCTCGCTTACGGTGAGCATGTCGTAGCCGCCGGCTCGCATGAGCTCGCGAATTACCACGGCACCTGCCAAGATCACGCCTGCGCGCTTAGGTTGCACGCCCGGCAGAGCGGCAATGCCCGCAACATCCAGCGCGGACATGCGCTCGATAGCGGCCGAAACCTGCTCCATCGAAAGCTCGCGCAGGTGCACAAAGCTCGAATCATACGGCTCCAGCTCGTGAACGAGTGCCACGAGCGTGGTGACGGTGCCGCCCACCGCAACGAGGCGTTCGGCGCGCTCAAAGTCGACAGGCAGGCCCTCAAAATAGGCGGCAAACTGCTCGCCTGCCCACGCGGCAGCGGCAGCAAGCTCGCCATCCGCGGGCGGCAACGCGGAGAAAAAGCGCTCCGTCACGCGGCGACAACCGATGTCCAGCGAGCGCGTTCCCTCCAGCGCAAAGACCCCGCGCTCAGGCGCATAGACGCCCGTCGCGAGCTCCGTGGAGCCGCCGCCCGAATCGGCGACGATAATGCGTTCACCGGCAAAGTCGTGCGCCACGCCAAAAAACGTCAGGCGCGCCTCGACCTCGCCCGGAATCACCTGCGGCTCGAGCCCCAGCTCGCGCAGGCCGTCCAGCAGCAGCGCGGCATTGGACGCATCGCGCGCGGCGCTCGTGCACGTGGTGCAGACGCACGCGGCCCCAAAGGCACGGGCCTCATCCACAAACATGCGGCACGCAGCGAGCACGCGCTCAACGGCCGCCTCGCAAAAGCGGCCCGTCGCGTCCACGCCCTCGCCCAGGTCGGTAATCTCGGTATGCTTGGACGATTCCACAATCGCTCCGCCCTCGACCTGGGCCAACACCACTCGCGACGACACCGTTCCCAGGTCGATCGCGGCCACCTTATAGCGTTTGCAATTTGTCATTGCGGGCTCCCCTCCGGGCGCTATTTGCCGTTGGACACGACCGTCTGACCCTCGACGCCGTTAAACCCAAACAGCATGTCGAGCGCCTGGATGTACCACGGCGCGTCCTTGCCGACTTCTTCGATTTCCTTGGCCACTTCGCTGGCCTTCTTGGCGTTTGAGGACTTTTTGCTCGACGACGAGTCCGAATCGTCGTCCAAGCCTAGCACGTCAATCTTCTTCTCGCCGGGCATCACCAGGCCCAGGTCCTCGGACGCCGCGTCCTTGATACCCTCCTCCGAGAGCAGCTTGTCGACGCTTTTTTGCAGCTCATCATTGTATTGCTGGCGAATCTCGACCTGCTTGGCCAAGATATCGCTCGAACGCTTTGCCACGTACAGGTCGCGCACGGGGAAATACAGGCTCACGAGCGCCAGAGCCACCACGATACCGATAAACAGCGGACGCAGAGAGCCATGCGTAAAGTCATAGATTGCCTTGACCACCGCATTGTCGTTGGCGTAGCGCATAAAGTCCGAGCCCGAAAGACGGCTCGAAGGCCTGCTCGATTTGTCGTGTGCCTGAGTCGAGGGACGCGATGCATGCGACGAACGTGGCGGGCGCACCGGTCCATCTGCCAAGGTATTTGATTGAGCATTGGGGCGCGAGGTACTTGCCGGGCGCTGCGTGGAGCGGTCGGCGCCGGCATAAGCAGACCCACCGAGCTGCACCGTGCGCGCACGGCGAGGCGACGGCTCGCGCGAACCGGCGGAATAGTACCTGTTGTCGTAAATCTGATCCATGTGCGCCTTGTGCGGTTGAGGTTTGTTTGCGCTAAGTCCTTTAGTTATAGCACGAGCGCCTGCACCGCCTTCGCCAGCCTTTGCTCGACATAAAAAAGGCGCTGAGCCGTATGGCCCAGCGCCCATGGCGCTTTGCAGCATCCAGTCAAGGCGGGACGGAACCGAGTCAGCCTCCCCCTCGCCAAATTCGTCCGTTTAGCGAATGTTGTAGAACGCGGTCTTACCGGCGTAGCGCGCGCTGCCCTCGAGCTCGTCCTCGATGCGGATGAGCTGATTGTACTTGGCGATACGGTCGCTGCGGCACGGGGCGCCCGACTTGATCTGGCCGGCATTGACGCCCACGACCAGGTCGGCGATCGTGGAATCCTCGGTCTCGCCGGAGCGGTGACTCACGATGCAGGCGTAACCGGCCTCCTTGGCGGTCTCGATGGCCTCGAGCGACTCGGTGAGCGTGCCGATCTGATTGACCTTGACCAGGATCGCGTTGGCGGCACCCAGCTCGATGCCCTTCTTGAGGCGCTCGATGTTGGTGACGAACAGGTCGTCGCCCACCAGCTGCACCTTGTTGCCAATGCGGCGGGTAAGCTCAACCCAACCGTCCCAGTCCTCCTCGGCCATGCCGTCCTCGATGGAGATGATGGGATAGGTGTCGACGAGCTTCTCCCAGTAATCGACCATCTGGGCACTCGTGTACTCAACACCCTCGCCCTTGAGCTCGTACATGCCGGTCTCGGCGTTGTAAAACTCGGTCGAGGCCGGGTCCATGGCGTACATGAAGTCGACGCCGGGCTTAAAGCCAGCCTTCTCGACGGCCTTGGTAATGTACTCGAACGGCTCAGCATTGGTCTTGAGGTTGGGCGCAAAGCCGCCCTCGTCGCCCACGCCGCCGCCCAGGCCGGCCTCGTGCAGCACGCCCTTGAGGGTGTGGTATACCTCGGCGCACCAACGCAGGCCCTCGGTAAAGCTCGGGGCGCCCACCGGCATGATCATGAACTCCTGGAAGTCGACGTTGTTGTCGGCATGCACGCCGCCGTTGAGAATGTTCATCATGGGCGTGGGCAGCAGGTGGGCGTTGACGCCACCCAGGTACTGGTACAGCGAAAGACCCGCCGACTCGGCAGCGGCGCGGGCAACTGCCAGCGACACGCCCAGAATGGCGTTGGCGCCGAGATTGGTCTTGTTGGGGGTACCGTCCGCGGCAATCAGCGCGGCATCGACGGCGCGCTGGTCGAAGGCGTCGAGGCCCACGACGGCGTTAGCGCACTCGTTATTGACGTGCTCGACGGCCTGCGAGACGCCCTTGCCCAGGTAGCGACCCTTGTCGCCATCGCGCAGCTCGCAGGCCTCAAAGGCGCCGGTCGAAGCGCCCGAAGGCACCATCGCGCGGCCGAAGCTGCCGTCCTCGAGCACGACCTCGACCTCGACGGTGGGGTTGCCGCGGCTGTCGAGTACCTCGCGACCGTAGACATCCAAAATATCGCTCATGTTGTCTCCCTCTCACTTGGAAACGGGTTGAATGCTTGGCGACACGGCTTGCACGCTACAGTGGCGCGCAGGTTCATAAGTTAGCCTTATCGCACTTTTTGCATTATGCCCTAAGTTAGCCAAGGGATACAATCTTTTTGAAAAATAATGGGGGCGATGAGAAAGTCCGTCCCGTCGCCCCCGCAGTCTTACTCCTCTGCCTTTGCGGCATCCCAGAGGTCATTGAGGCCGTGGGTCGAAAGCTCGGCCAGATCCACGTGGGCGTCGGCCGCCATCTGCTCCATCGCGGCCCAGCGGCGGCGGAACTTTGCCGTGCTGGCACGCAGGGCGCTCTCGGCGCCGATTCCCTCCTTGCGCGCAACGTTGACCAGGGCAAAGAGCAGGTCGCCAAACTCCATCTCGCGCTCGGGCGAGCCGGGAGCCTCGGCCTCAAACTCGGCACGCTCCTCAGCGACCTCGTCCCACACGTCCTGGACCGTCTCCCACTCAAAGCCCACGGCAGCCGCCTTGCGCGACACCTTCTGAGCCTGCATCAGCGCCGGCAGGTGCGTGGGCACGCCGTCGAGCAGACCCTCGGGCGCAGCCTCGCCTGCCGCCACGGCCTGGTCTTTGGCGGCCTTCTCGGCAAGCTTGACCTCGTCCCAAATCTTGAGCACCTCGTCGGAGCTCTCGGCATCCGCATCGCCAAACACGTGCGGGTGACGACGGATGAGCTTGGCGTCGATATCGCGCGCCACATCGGCAAGCGTAAACTCACCGGCATCCGCCGCAATCTGCGCATGCAGCACCACCTGCATGAGCACATCGCCCAGCTCCTCGCGCAGATGCGCCACGTCGTCCGCCTCAATGCAATCGAGCGCCTCGTAGGCTTCCTCGATCATGTTCTTGCCAATGCTCTGATGCGTCTGCTCGCGGTCCCACGGGCAGCCATCGGGCTGACGCAGGCGCCAGATGGTCTGCACCAGACGCTGCAGCTCGGCCGACGCGTCGACCAGCGTGGACAGGTCGCGCGAACCCTCGGCATTTTGCTGAGCCATATGCTCGGCCATGGTTACTCCTCCTCCAGGATCACGTGACGGAACGCGCCGCCCTCGTAGATGCCGTAGCTGTGCGCACCGTCCTTGGGAATGCTCACGCTGCCGGGGTTGAAGAGCCACAGGCCCGGGTGCGCGGCGCTTGCCTCGTTAACCTTGATGTGCGTGTGGCCGTAGACGAGCGCGGAGCCCTCGGGCAGCGCGGGCGCGTGGTCGACGCTGTTGTGCATGCCGGCGCCAAAGACGTGGCCGTGCGTCAGGAACAGCTCGCGACCGGTCTCGTCGAACAGCGTGGCGTAGTCCGCCATGACGGGAAAGTCGAGGACCATCTGGTCGACCTCGGCGTCGCAGTTGCCGCGCACCGCGATGATGCGGTCGGCCAGGGCGTTGAGCAGCAGAATCACACGCTTGGGAGCGTAGTCGCGCGGCAGGTCGTTGCGCGGGCCGTGGTAGAGCAGGTCGCCCAGCAGCACGATGCGGTCGGGCTGCTCGGACTCGATGGCGGCGACCAGGCGCTCGGTCCAGTATGCCGAGCCGTGAATGTCGGAAGCGATGAGGTATTTCATGGGAGGGTCCTTTCGGATGGGGTTGATGTGGCCAGGCGCGAGATGTGGCCGGGCGCGCTATTCAAATCGCAGTGCCGAGGCTTGTGCCGCCTGCATCACGCGCTGGAGCGGCGCGTTGTGCTCGCGGGCAAGACGGGCACAATCCTCGTACTCGGGTGCCGCGCGCTCGCTGCCGTCGGGCAGGGTGGCTACTTTGACGGCCACCTCGCCCCAAGGCGTCGCTACCTGCTCAAAACGACGCGGCAGGCAGACGCGTTCCATCACCTGGCGACGAACGGCGTTGGTCGTGGTCTCCAAAAAGATAATCGTCTGTAGGCGCTCGATATCCTCGTGCGAGCAGATCACCTGCAGCTGCCAGCCGGGGCGACCTTTTTTGCAGTAGAGAGGCAGCCAGTGCACCTCGCGCGCACCTGCCTCGCGCAGGCGGTCGGCGGCATAGGCGAGTACCTCGGGCGATGCATCGTCGATGTCGCACTCCAGCTTGACGATGGTTTCGGGCGCATCGGTCTCGCGGGACAGCGGAGATGTACTTCCACGTTGCATACGGTCCGGATCCTTTCCGCACGGGCTCGTTTTGTTCACCCAAACGCTAGCACATCGGACGTGGCACAGGCGTGACTTTCGTCCGTCGCCGCCCTCGCCCCTATCCAAACATGTACGCCAGCCTCCAAACATGTCATTTTTTGCAGCTTTTGGAGGCTGATGTACATGTTTTGGAGCGGGGCCGCGCACGATCAGAATTGCGCTCGCACTCCGTCCACCACAAAGTTCACTACACTCAACAATTTTGAACTTTCTACGCAGTTCATCGGCCAAAAAATTACCCTCGGCATACTTACAGGCTGCACGATGCTACTCTAGTTGCATTTGGCTAACTAAGCGGCTGCCGAGGACCCCGACCGGCACCGTTACGGCATAGGAGGTTTCATGTTCGAGAAGCGGCTCTTCTCCCTGGTTCCGCAGGCAACGCCCTACATTATGGCAAGCGTCCTGTTTAAGTGGATCGCGCTCATGGCAAACATCACGGTGATGTGGGTGCTTGCGCGCATCTTGGGCGGCATCGTCACGGACGGCCTTTCCGCCGCGCTCGCCGTCGATGCCCTCGCACAGGCGGCCTCGCCGCTCGCCGCCGCCATCATCGCGCGCGCCGCCTCCATCTACCTGGCCCAACGCACCGGCGACAGGGCCGCGTTCGAGGCCGTCCGCCGCGTGCGCTCGCTCGTCTACGACAAGCTCACCGCACTCGGCCCCTCCTACACCGAGACCGTCCCCACCGCCGAGGCCGTCCAGACCAGCGTCGAGGGCGCCACGCAACTCCAGGTGTACTTTGGCGGCTACCTGCCGCAGCTCTTCTTTGCCGGCTTGGCACCCATCACGCTGTTTGTACTGCTCGTGGGCCAGGCGGGTCTTCCTGCCGCGCTGCTGCTCGCCTGCGTTCCGGTCATCCCCGTCTCCATCATGATGGTCATGCGCAACGCCAAAAAGATCGGTGCCGAGTACTGGGGCAGCTATGTCGATCTGGGCGGCATGTTCCTGGAGGCCGTGCAGGGTCTCACCACCCTTAAGGTCTACCAGGCCGATCGCAGCTGGCACGAGCGCATCAACGCCGAGTCCGAGCGTTTCCGCACAGCGACCATGCGCCTGCTGGTGATGCAGCTGCGCTCCATTTGCGTTATGGACCTGGTCGTCTATATGGGCGCCGCGCTCGGCATTATCGTAGCCGCGCTGCAGCTCGCCACGGGCAAGATTGGCTTTGAGGCGGCCTTCCTCATCGTCTTTCTGTCGCAGGAGTTCTTTTTGCCCATGCGCCGCCTGGGATCGCTGTTCCACACGGCCATGAACGGCATGGCCGCCTCGCGCCGCATGTTTGGCATTTTGGATACGCCCGAGCCCGAGCGCGGCGATGTTGAGCTTGACGGTCGCGGCGATATCGAGCTCGCGGGCGTGAGCTATGCATACGGCAACCGCACGGTGCTGGACAGCGCCAGCGCGACCATTGCGCACGGCTCGCTCGTGGCACTCGTGGGCGAAAGCGGCGGCGGCAAGTCCACGCTCGCGGGGATTATCGCGGGCCGCAAGGGTGCCTACCGTGGCAGCGTTCGCATTGGCGGCGTCGAGCTGCGCGATGCCACGGCCGCCTCACTCATGCGCGCCGTCACGCTGGTGCCCACCAACGGCTACCTGTTTGCCGGCACCCTGCGCGACAACCTGCTGCTCGCCCAGCCCAACGCCACCGACGCCGAGCTTTTGCGCGCGCTCGGCCGCACGCGCGTGGCGGCCTTTGTGCAGGCCAACGGCGGGCTCGACATGGTGATTAACGAGGGCGGCACCAACCTTTCGGGTGGCCAGCGCCAGCGCGTGTGCATGGCACGCGCCCTGCTGCACGACTCGCCGATCTATGTGTTTGACGAGGCGACGAGCAACGTCGATGCCACAAGCGAAGCCGCAATCGGCGAGGTCATTGCATCGCTCGCCGGCGAGCACACCGTAATCGTGGTGGCGCATCGCCTGTCGACAATCGTGGACGCCGATCAGATTCTGGTGCTGGAGCGCGGTCGCATTGCCGAGCGCGGGACTCACGGCGAGCTCTTGGCAACCGCGGGCGCCTATGCGCGCATGTGGAACAGCCAGGAGCAGCTCTCGGCATATGCGTATGCGGAGGGTGATGCCGAGGATGCCGGCGCGGTTGAGGCTGTTGACGGCAGCACCGCCCGTACCGATGGCCTCAACGGTGCCGGCTCGTCTTCCGCTGCCGCGGTGCCTGACTCCGGCCGCGCCCGTCGCTCGGCGCCGTCCATCATGTGGCGCATGATGGGGCTCGTCCGACCGCTTGCCGGCTGGCTTGTGCTAGCCGTCGCGCTGGGCAGCATTGGCATGCTCACCGCCGCGTTCGTGCCGGCCTTTGGCGCCCTTGGCCTTATGGCCGCGCTGGGCCGCAACGCCTTGGGGCTTGGTCTTATCGTCACATGCGCGGCCTGTGCCGCCTGCGGCATCGCGCGCGGGCCGCTCCACTACGGCGAGCAGCTCTGCAACCATTACATCGCATTCCGTCTGCTCGCACACATTCGCGACCTGGTGTTTGGCGCCCTGCGCCAGCTCGCCCCCGCCAAGCTCGAGGGCCGCGGCAAGGGCGAGCTCGTGAGCCTGGTCACCTCGGATATCGAGCTGCTCGAGGTCTTCTACGCGCACACCATCTCGCCCATTGCCATAGCTCTGGTCTGCACCGTTGTGTTTGAGGGCTTTTTGCTGGCTGTGAGCCCCGAGCTCGCGGGCATCGCGCTCGTGGCCTACGCGGTCCTGGGCGTGCTGCTGCCCCTGACCTCGGCCAAGGCATGCGGCACCACCGGCCGCCAGAGCCGCGAGGGCGCCGGTAAGCTGGGCGCCTTTGTACTCGACAGTCTGCGCGGCGCGGGCGAGACCATCCAGTTTGCCGGTGGCACCGATCGCAGCCGTGCCCTGGGCAAGCTGACCGAGCAAGTCGGCGCCGTGGACGCGCGCCTCAAGCGCCGCCAGGCGGTCAGCGAGGCCGTAGCCGATGCGCTTATTCTTGTGGCTAATCTGGTGATGCTCGGGCGTGCGCTGCAGCTGGTGGCTGCGGGAACGATTGACTTTGCCGCAGCGTTTGTCGCCGTCTTTACCTTTGTGTCGTCGTTTGGCTCGGTGATGGCCGTGAGCCGCCTGGGCGCCTCACTGCAGGAGACGCTCGCCTCGGGCGCACGCGTGCTCGATTTGCTCGACGAGCAGCCCCAGTGCGCCGAGGTCGCCGATGGACAGAACGTTGAGTTTGCCGGCGCCGCAGCCGAGCATGTGAGCTTTAGCTATGTGGGCGGCGTGGACGCGGGCGGTGCGGGCGCCACAGAGCAGGTCGCGAACGACACCGCTGCGAGTCTCATCCTCGACGACGTGACCTGCACCTTTGCGCCCGGTACCATGACCTGCATCATGGGGCGCTCGGGTTCGGGCAAGTCGACGCTGCTTAAGCTGCTCATGCGCTTTTGGGACCCCGCAGCCGGCACCATCACGGTGAGCGGCGTCGATGCCCGCCACATCAACACGGCGAGCCTGCGCAGCCACGAGGCCTATATGACCCAGGACACGCATCTGTTCTGCGGCACCGTACGCGAGAACCTGCTGGTCGCGCACGCCAACGCCACCGATGCCGAGCTGCTCGACGCTTGCCGCTCCGCCTCACTCACCACGCTCATCGACCGTCTGCCGCAGGGACTCGACACGCCCGTTGCCGAGCTGGGCGACTCGCTTTCGGGCGGCGAGCGCCAGCGCATCGGCCTTGCGCGCATCTTCCTCAACGACGCACCCTTCATCTTGCTCGACGAACCCACCAGCGCGCTCGATGCTCTCAACGAGGCGTCCGTGATGCAGGCAATCGACGAGCTCAAGCGCCGCGGCAAGACCATTGTGCTCGTGAGCCACCGTGCCAGCACCTGCGCGTTTGCCGATTTCTCGCTTTCGGTCGAGCACGGGAGGCTGAGCTAATGGCGCGCCCAGTCGACACACCGGAGCTAGCACGCAAACGTGAGCGTGAGGCCCAAATGGTGTCGCAGATGATTGCGCTGTGGTGTCGTGGGCATCATGGCGGCGGGCATGTGGTCGAACAGGCTGGCGGCGATGAGTCCGTGCGCGTGAAACTCGGCCTTCGAACCATTACGCTCTGCCCCGAATGCGCCGAGCTGCAGAAATACGCCATCGCGCGCATTGAGCACTGCCCGCACATGGGCACCAAGACATTTTGCTCGGCATGTCCTTCGCATTGTTACCGGCCTGCCATGCGCGAGAAGATCCGCGAGGTTATGCGTTGGTCGGGACCGCGTATGATCCGCTATCGCCCCATCACCGCCGTGAGACACGCGATGGTAACAGTGCAGGCCAAACGCGCGGCGGCACGAAGCAAGTAGTCGCCGGCGCCGGCACGCGCCGCCCCGCCTTTCCACTCGATTTCGGCACCCGGCGTGCGCGGCGTGTTGAGAGCTGCACCATTACAATGGAGCGGATTCACCAAATGCAAAGGAGTCGCCATGCCCGCCTGCCCGCTGGTCGATTGCCATACTCATACCTCGTTCTCGGACGGGCACGCCTCGTTCGAGGACAACGTCCGTGCCGCTGCTGCCGCCGGCTGCCGCGTCATGGTCTCGACCGACCACCTTACCCTGCCCGCCAGTATGGATGCTAACTGCGAGGTGCAGGTCGTCGAGGGCGACTTGCCGGCACATCGTTTGGCCTTTGAGGACGCCCGCAAACTCGCCGCGCAGATTGCGCCGGAGCTCACCTTTATCTACGGTTTTGAATGCGATTGGTACGAGGGCTGCGAGCCCTTGGTAGAGCACTGGTCCCAGGGCGCCGTCGTACGTCTGGGCAGCGTGCACTGGATTGGCAACCCGGGCGATATTGCGGCAGGCGCCGCGGGCACGGCAGGGACAGAGGACGTCGCGCGCCCCGATACACCCGATTCCCTTTGCGGTTGGATCGACGACGATACCAACTTGCATGTTTGGGAAAACTTAGGCGTGCGCGGCGTGTGGGAGTGCTACGTCGACGACTGGTGCCGTGCTTGCGAAAGCTCACTCAACTTTGACGCGATGGCCCATCCCGACCTGGTCATGCGCTTTTCGAAGGACGGCTTTGCACCCGACTTTGACCCCGCGCCGTTTTGGGAGCAGATGGCCGAATGCGCCCACGATACGGGTCGCCGCGTTGAGGTCTCGACCGCCGCACCGCGCAAGGGGCTCGACGATTACTACCCCGCGACCGGGCTGTTGCGCCGCTTCGCCCATGCCGAGGTGCCCATCACCTTTGGCTCGGACGCGCACCGCGCCTGCGACATCTGCTGGAACATCCGCGAGGCCCAGGCCCACGCCTACGACTGCGGCTACCGGGCCTTCGATATCCCCCACCCCACCGGCGAATGGGAATCCACGCCCCTCGCCTAACTAGTCGTTTAAGAACGTCCCCAATGACTAGTGGCGGCGGGCGTTGAGTTCGCCGGCCAGTTCGTCGAGGGTGATGCCGTAGCGCTCGAGCGTCACGAGCAGGTGGTAGATCAGGTCGCCGGCCTCGTAGCGGATGTGATCGTGGTCGTTATCCTTGCAGGCCATGATCACCTCGCTCGCCTCCTCGGCAAGCTTCTTGAGCAGCTCGTCCTCGACGTCGGTCAGCAGGCGGGCGGTGTAGCTCTCCTGTGGCGACGCATCGCGACGACCGTGAATCACCTCGGCCAGTCCCGTCAGCGTCTCGCCGATATTTCCCGGCTGCACGTTAGCTGTTCTGACTCCCATGGTTATTTCCTCTCGTTACTGCAGCGTAAAGTAGGTACCGGTCTCATCGAACCGAGGCATTGCGCCCTTTTTCTCAAAGAACTCGACGATGACGGCATGGGCCTCATCGAGCCTTTCCTTCTCGGCCTCGAGCCAAAGCGACTGCGCTCCGCAGGCATCAGTCAGGTGCACGCGGCATGGCACGCCCGCGCGGAGGAGCTCGGTGTTGCAGTCGGCGACCTCGAACGGCGTCACGACTTTCATCACACTCCCCCTTCCACGCGCTTAAAGAAGCAGGTACGGTTGCCGGTATGGCAGGCAGGACCCGGCGAGTCGACCTTGACCAGCAGCGTATCGCTATCGCAGTCGGTCCAGAGCTCCTTGACCTCCTGCATGTTGCCGCTCGTCGCGCCCTTGTTCCAGAGCTCCTGGCGGCTGCGGCTCCAAAACCACGTGGTGCCGGTCTTGAGCGTCAGTCCCACCGATTCCTCGTTCATCCAGGCAACCATAAGCACCTCACCGGTGTCATACTGCTGAACCACACAAGGAATCAGCCCACTGGCGTCGTATTTGAGCTCGGTAGCATTTATTACCTCAGTCATCATTTCTCCCAAGTAACAAACGAAATCCCACAGGTCGGCGAGGGTTGTCCAGGTGCCGCAGGTTGCCGTGAAAGAGGAGCGACGCGTACTTTGGTACGCGAGCGACGGTTTGAGCGGCAAGATGCGGTGCCTAGGCAAGCCGCAGCATTAGAAGTCCAACCTCACAGGAATCCCCTGGCTGGCCATATACTCCTTCACCTGGCGAATGCTGAAGGTTCCAAAGTGAAAGACGCTGGCCGCCAGCACGGCGTCGGCTTCGCCCTCGATCACGCCCTCGGCAAAATGCTCGAGCGTGCCCACGCCGCCGCTCGCGATGACGGGAATCGGCACCGCGCGCGCCACGGCACGGGTGAGTGCCAGGTCGAAGCCAGCCTTGGTGCCGTCGCGATCCATGCTGGTGAGCAAGATCTCACCGGCGCCGCGACGAGCCGCCTCCTCGGCCCACGCCACCGCGTCGATACCCGTGGCGTTGCGACCGCCCGCCGTGAAGACCTCCCACCTATCGGCACCCGACTCACCGGGCAGGCCGACGCGCTTGGCATCGATCGCCACGACCACGGCCTGGCTGCCAAACGCCGCGGCAGCCTGGCTAATCAGCGACGGGTCGCGCACGGCGGCAGAGTTGAGCGACACCTTGTCGGCACCGGCGGCAACCATGGTTCGCATGCCCGCCAAGTCGCGGAAACCGCCGCCCACGGTATAGGGAATGGCCAGTTCCTCGGCCGCATGCGCCGCCATCTCGATAGTCGTCGCACGGTTGTCGCTCGTGGCGGTAATGTCCAGGAAGACAACCTCGTCCGCACCCTCACGGTCGTAGGCGCGCGCGAGCTCCACCGGATCGCCCGCATCGCGCAAGCTCACAAAGTTGACGCCCTTGACCACACGGCCGTCCTTGACGTCCAGGCAGGGAATTACACGCTTGGTAAGCATGGTCTACTCCTCCCCTCGGGCGGCGGCCAGCGCCTGAACCAGCGTAAAGTTGCCTTCGTAGAGCGCGCGACCGGTAATGGCGCCTTCAATCGCACCCTCGCCCACCGCGGCCAGCGCGCGGATGTCGTCGAGCGTCGAGATGCCGCCCGAAGCCACGACGGGAAAACCCGCGACCTCGGCCACATGGCGATACGCCGCCACATCAATGCCCGTCTGCATGCCATCACACGCGATGTCGGTATACACCAGATGCTTAAAGCCCAGCTCGGAAAGCTGCGCCACGGCATCGTCGAGCGCCACGCCCGCGCCGTCGCGCCAGCCATTCACCTTGACCTGGCCGTCGCGCGCGGCAATATCTGCCACCAGCAGCTCGCCAAAGCCGTGCGCAGCCACCTCGGCAAAACCCGGCTCGGTCACCAGCACGGTGCCCAGCGCGATGCGGCGCGCTCCGTAGCCGGCCAGCTCGTCGATGCGCGCGAGCGAGCGAACGCCGCCGCCCACGTCCACGGACAGACCGTCGACGCTGCAGATGGCCTTGATCGCCGCCGAGTTGGCAGCGCACGTGTCCTCGTCCTCGCCAAAGGCAGCGGACAGGTCGACGACGTGCACCCAGCTTGTGCCCTGCTCGGCAAACGAGCGGGCGACGGCCACGGAGTCGTCGGAATATACCTTGCAGCGGCTGCGGTCGCCGCGCTCTAGGCGCACGACCTTGCCGCCGATCAGATCGATTGCGGGAAACAGGATCATCGGCCACCCTCCTCGGCGATGCTGACGAAGTTCTTAAGGATGCGCTGACCCAGCGCGGAGGATTTCTCGGGATGGAACTGGCAGCCCCACACGTTGCCATGGCGCACAATGCACGGAAAGCTCCGCGTATAGTGCGTGCGCGCCAGCACGTCGGCGGCATCGGCGTCGTCGGCCACCGCGTAGCTGTGGGTGAAGTACATGTTGGCACCCTCGGCAAAACCGGCAAGCATTGGATCGGCCGCGCCGGCAGGCGTCATGTGCACCTGGTCCCAGCCCACGTGCGGCACCTTCAGGCGGCTCGACTCCAGGCGCGTGCACGAACCGCGCATAATACCCAGGCCATCGACCCAGGGACCGTCAGCCTGCTCGGGAGTGTTGCCGTCGGCGACCATGCCCTCGTCCACAGGTACGCCCTCGTTGCCGCGCTCAAAAAACAGCTGGAGTCCCAGGCAGATGCCGAGCAGCGGAGTTCCGGCGGCAACGGCGTCGAGCACCGCGTCCGCCTCGCCGCTCTGGCGCATAAAGGCGATCGCGTCATAGAACGCGCCCACGCCCGGGATGACCAGGCCGTCGGCATTGCGGATCTGCTCCGGGTCGTCCGATGTACAGGCGGCGGCACCGGCGCGCGCAAGCCCGCGCACAACGCTCGACAAGTTGCCCTTGTGGTAGTCGACCACCACGATCTTCGGTTCGCCCACGCGACCTCCCTTTTCCCATTCAAAACCTGCCAAAAAGGGACAGGTTTATTTTGGTCGATTAAACGTTCACCCACCACATGAGACAGCATTCCCGCAGATAAAACCTGCCAAAATAAACCTGTCCCTTTTTGGCAGGTTACAGTGAACCCTTGGTGCTGGGAATGCCCTGCACGCGGGGATCGAGCTCGCAGGCGTGGCGCATCGTGCGGCCCACGGCCTTAAAGGCGGCCTCGATAATGTGATGCGAGTTACCACCCACCAGCTCGCGCACGTGCAGCGTGAGCTTGGCATCGCGCGCAAAGGCGTAGAAGAACTCGACGGCTAGCTCGGTATCGAAGCTGCCCACGCGCTCGGTCGGCACAGGCAGCTCGCAGTAGGCCTGCCCACGGCCCGAGATATCCACGGCGGCCATCACAAGCGTCTCGTCCATGGCGATCGCCGCGTCGGCAAAGCGCGTAATGCCCGCCTTGTCGCCCAGCGCCTGACAAAACGCCTCGCCCAGCACAATACCTGTGTCCTCGACGGTGTGGTGCGCATCGACCTCCACGTCGCCCACCGCGTGCACCGTCAAATCGAACAGGCCATGGCGACCAAAGGCGTTGAGCATGTGGTCGAAAAAAGGCACGCCGGTCGAGATATCGCACGCGCCGCTTCCGTCCAGGTCAAGCTTTATGACGATATCGGTCTCCCCCGTCTTGCGGGTCACCTCGGCATAACGGCCCATCTACATCTCCTCCTTTGCCAGCACGGCAAACGCAGCCAGCACCTCGTCGTTTTCCTGCGAAGTACCCACGGTAATGCGCAGACAGTCTGCGAGCCCCAGTGCGTAGCTAAAGTCGCGCACCAAAATCGAATACTCGTCGCGCAGACGCTCGCGCACGCGCGTGGCATGCGGCGTGCGCACGAGCACAAAGTTCGCCGCGCTCGGCCATGTCTCCACGGGCAAGCCCTCGGCAGCCATCGCGCGCAGAGCGGCCAGCTCGCTCTCGCGCTCGGATGCGACCTGCGCCACCACGGGCGCGTACGCATCGCGGGCACGCACGCAGGCAAGTGCCGCCGCCTGGCTCAGCACGTTGACCGAATAGATCTGGCGAATCGCTGCGAACACCTCGATAACCTCGGGCGCCGCGATCACATAGCCCAGACGCGTGCCGGCGGCGCCAAACGCCTTGGACAGCGTATGCAGAATCACCAGGTTGGGATGCTCGGCGATAAGCCCCTGCGCCGTGGTGGCCGCGCCAAACGAATCGTCGGCAAACTCAACGTAGGCCTCGTCGACCATGACCATGCCGGGACACGCATCGCACAGGTCCGCGACAAAGTCGAGCGGCGCCACGTCACCCGTGGGATTGTTGGGCGAGGTCACGATGGCGAGGTTGCACTCCGGCGCCGCCGCGAGCACAGCAGCTTGGTCGAGCCTAAAGGTCGCCGGGTCGCGCCACACGTCGCGCACCTCGGTCTGACAGAGCGACGCAAAGAACGCGTACTCGCTAAAGCACGGCGGGCAGTTGAGCAGGGTCCGACCCGCGCCGCCAAACGCCAGCAGGTAGTTATAGAGCAGCTCGTCGCCGCCGTTGCCCACGCAGATATTCTCGCGCGTCACGCCATGCCAGGCAGCAAGCTCGTCGCGCAGGTCGTTGGACATGGGGTCGGGGTAGCGGTTGAGCGGCGTGGCAGCCAGGGCCGCGTCGATCGCCTCGCGCACGCCGGCCGGCACGGGATAGGTGTTCTCGTTGGCCGAAAGGTTGATGCGCGTGGGCGTGAAGTTGGGATCGTAGGGCTCAATACCGGCCAAGTAGGGCTGGACGAGCTCCTTCATGCGGGGCGTGAGTTCGGCCATTTTAGGCCTCCTCGCCGGCCGCGCCAGCGGCACCGCCCGCAGCCGCCGCCAGGCCCACGCCCTCGGCGACCGTCGCTACGGCATCTCCCGGCCAGGCGACCTTGGTCAGGTCAGCCGCGGCCAGCGACTCGGCACTCACGGAATCCTCGCCCTGCTCCAGCACGCGACGACGCAGAGCGGCGGATAGCGCGTGTGCCCACAGACCCTCGGCCTCGGCTAGACGCTGCGTGGCGGGAGCATCGGAGAGCAGGCCCTCGGGTGTATAGCAAATGACACTCGAGCGCTTGACGAACTCTTCGACCGAAAGCGGGTTGGAGAACATGGCCGTGCCGCCGGTCGGCAGTGTGTGGTTGGGACCGGCGACATAATCGCCGAGCGGCTCGGAGCTCCAGGCACCCACAAAGATGGCGCCGCCGTTGCGAATGCCGCCGAGCAGGCCCATCGCATCCTTGCAGTGCAGCTCCAGGTGCTCAGGCGCCACGGTGTTCACGGCCTCGACGGCGGCAGCCATGTCGGCGGCGACCACGATGGTGCCCTCGTTGTCCAGCGAAGCACGGGTAATCTCGGCACGTGGCGACTGCGCCACCAGGATGTCGATGCCCGCCTCGACTTCGCGCGCAAACTGCTCGTCGCAAGTCACCAGGTAGCAGGCAGCCAGCGGATCGTGCTCGGCCTGGGCCATCAGGTCGGCCGCGACCACCATAGGCTTGGCCGTGGCGTCGGCAAGTACGCAGACCTCGGAGGGACCGGCGACCATGTCGATACCCACGTCACCCGACACAATCTGCTTGGCCGCGGCGACAAAGGCGTTGCCCGGGCCGGTGATCTTGTCGACGCGCGGAATGGTCTCGGTGCCGTACGCCAGCGCGGCCACGGCCTGGGCGCCGCCCACCATATAGATCTCGTCCACGCCGCCGAGCTTTGCCGCGGCAAGCGTATACGGGCTGATCAGGCCGTTCTTTTGCGGCGGCGTCACCATGACCACGCGTTTGACGCCGGCGACCTTGGCGGGAATGGCGTTCATGAGCACGGTAGAGGGATACTGCGCGCGGCCGCCCGGCACATAGATGCCGGCAGCGGCAAGCGGGGTCACCTTAACGCCGAGCATCGTGCCGTCCGCACGCGTGGTAAACCAGCTCTGCTCGACCTCGCGCTGGTGGAATTCGCGAATCTGACGAGCGGCCTTCTCGAGCGCGGCGACAAAAGCCGGGTCGAGGCCTTCGAGCGCGGCATCGATCTGCTCCTGCGGGAGACGGAAGCTCTGCAGCTCAACACCGTCAAAACGCTGACAGTAATCGCGCACCGCGGCATCGCCGCTGGCACGCACGTTAGCCACGATATCGCGGGCGGCGTCGACAATGTTTTGCGGCAGCACGCCCTTGCGGTTGAGCTGATTGGTGACGAGGCGCTCACCGGGAGCAAGCTTGATGGTCTTCATATCGGTATCCCCTATCGGTCGAGGTTGTGTTCGAAAAACGAGAGGCCGGGCCGCGGCGCCAATCGGCCCGCAGCCCGTACGTTGGGGCGCCCGTGTGCGCTCGCGCTATTGTGCCGAGCCCGCGACGGGCTCAAAATGCTTGTCCTTCACGGCAGCAGCCAGACGATCGGCCAAGTTGCGAACGCGCGGATCCAAGCGCGCGGCACCCGGGTTGACGAAGAAGCGAGCCGTGCAATCCATGATGCGGCCTGTGATGACCAGATCGTTGTCGCGCAGCGTGGCACCCGTGGCGGTAATGTCCACGATGCGGTCGGTCATGCCGACGATGGGCCCCAGCTCGATGTTACCGTGCAGCGAGACGATATCGGCATTCACACCGCGCTCGGCATACCAGGCGCTCGCGATGCGCGGATACTTGGTGGCCACGCGAAGCGAGCCGCGGCGGGCATAGTTGCACTCGGCCTGGCCAGCGCGCCACGCGGGCTCCGCCTCAATGAAAGTGCACAGGCCGTAGCCCAGATCGACCAGCTGCAGCAGGTTGAGGTCTGCCTCGATAAGCGAGTCCCACCCGCAGATGCCGCAATCGGCACCGCCGCAGCCCACAAAGGCGGGCGCATCGCTAGGGCGTACGATGACAAACTCGATATCGCCGACCGTGCCCTCGCCGGCACGCGTGTCGCGGCCGCGCACGATCAGGTGACGGCCGGGGTCGCGCAACTCAGAAACGTCTAAGCCCGCGGCTTCGAGCACGTCGAGCGTGTCGGCCTTAAGCGAGCCCTTGGGCACGGCGATGCGCAGCGGGCCTTCGGCTCCACGGCCCACGGCGTGATCGCCGTCGGAAGCGGCGTCCTCGGCCGAGGTGCGCGCTGCCTCCAGACGCTCGAGCGAAAAGGCGAAGCCCGCCGCCGGCACCTCGATGCCGTCGCCAAATGCGCCGGTAAAGATGGAGTCGTAGCGGCCGCCAGAACCGACCGGGTCAGGCAGACCGCCGGCATAGGCCTTAAAGACCAGGCCCGTGTAGTAATCGAAAGAGTTCATGATAGAGAAGTCGAACGACAGCACCTGGGCGTCCTCGGGTGCCAGGCCCTCGACCAGGGCACGCAGCTCGCGCGTCAGCGGCGCGACGATACCGGCGGCCTCCAGCAGCGCGTCCACGCGGTCGAGCACCTCGGCACCGCCGTGCAGACGCGGCAACTCGCTAATGGCGGCCTTGACGGCATCGGGCTCGGCGCTTGCCGCCACGCGGGCATCGAGGCCCACAAAGTCGTTGGCGTGCACGCAGCGCAGGGCTTCGGCGGCCAGCTCGCGATCCTCGCACGCCGCGAGCAGCTCCTTAAACGGACGCACGCTACCTGCGATAATGCGCGCATCGGGCAGCGCCAGCTTGCGCACGCCCTCGGCGACCAGCGAGACAATCTCGACATCGCCCGCGGTATCGCCCGCACCGATAAGCTCAAAGCCCAGCTGCGTAAACTGGCGTGAGCCACCGGCATTGCGCTGGCACTCGCGAACCACCGGCGCCTCGTAGCGCAGGCGCAAGGGCAGGTCGGCTGCGCGCATGCGGGTCGAAACCAGACGCACGATCGGCAGTGTGTTATCAGGACGAACCACCAGCAGGCGGCCGTCGTCATCAAAGAGCTTAAACGGCGTGTCCGCAATGCGGCCGCCTTCCTCGAGCGAACCCTTGTCCTCGAGCAGCGGCGTCTCGACCGGCAGGTAATGATGCTCCCTGAAGCAGCCCTTCACCGTCAGCGCAATCTCCTCGCGCGCCTGAGCCTCCTCGGGCAATATGTCCCGGAATCCCCACGGTGTGGCCGTCATCTGGTGAGCCTCCTCTTGCTGTGTTTCATATAGAGCAGAAGACCGGCATAGCTCCGCCGGTCTTCTGGGTACTTTAGCATACTAGAGTGTTTGCGGGGAGAATCGTCCTCCTCGGCTCATAGCGTATTCATTTGGAAACATAGGGGAAAGCGCGTCCCGCCCGCCAGCCAAAAACTGGGATGCGGTTTCCGGTTGAGGTCCTCAGCGGAAAGTGTGTCCCATTCTGAGCGCCTGTTCTGGGACGTGCTTTCCGTCAAACGCCAACTCGGCGCCCTGTCCCACTTAGGCGCCAATCGCGCGTCGATACTCCGCCATAACCTGAGCGTCGGCTGCCGCGGGGTCGGCAAAATAGCGCCAGTCATAGGTCTCGGCCGAAACAACTCCGCGATAGCCGCGTGCCACCAGCCTATCCAGGTCGGCGCGCATATCGCGGTCGCCGTCACCCCAGGCAAGATGCGTCGTGCCATCTGCCGCAACATCGACAAAATGCACGTGGGCGACATCATCGCCAAGCAGATCAAAATAATCGTCGATGGTATCCCCCGCCACCGCCATAGCGCCCAAATCCAGACACGCCTTAAGTGCTGGATGATCAACCGCCTCGATCATGCGCTTCGTATCGGCTGCCGAGTTCACGATCATCGACTCAACCGGCTGTAGGGCCTCGAGCACCAGTCGCACGCCGCGCTCTCCCGCATGCTCGGCAATCGCACGCAGCATCGAGGTGCTGCGGCCCCACGCGTCCTCGATTGGCTCGTTCAAAAATGCCCAGCCGCTCGAGACCATGACCTGCTCGGCTCCAAGTTCCGCCGCGATATCCACAACGTTCTTAAAGTACGCGAGCGTGCGGGCACGCGCCTCATTCCCGCGCGCCGCGATATTCCACGGCTTGGGGTTGTTCTGTTCGGGACAAAGACCCACAATCCGAACCCCATACCGCTGTGATAGCTCCCGCACCTGCTCGAGCGAATCGTATCCATGGCAATCGACATACAGATGCATCGCCCCGGTCCAAAGCTCGCAACACGTGTAGCCCGAAGCCGACGCCGAAGAAAAGAACTCCTCAAGGTCAAAATAACGATGGCTGATATTCATGACGGCAAGCTGGGGATAGCTCATAATTACTCTCCAACCCAAGCGAGGCCCCGTTCCATATAGGAGCGAGGCCCAATTACACAAACGTTATTTGCTCTTAGTAGTCGAACTGGTGATAGTAGCGACGGTAGTTGAGGTTGTGCTTGGTGACCGTCTCGTAGTAAGCGGCAAGGCGATCGGTGATCAGCGAGGAGAGGATCCACGGAGACACGATGACGCGGAACTCGTCGTCAAGGCCGGGGATCGCGAACTCGGCGGTGTCGATGACGTTGATGTCGGTGTCGCCGGTCACGCCGCGGGTCAGGAACGCGCGGACGCGCTCGTCGAGCTTGCGGTTCTCGTCCTCGCCCATGAACAGGAAGACCGGGACGCCGGGCTCCACGAGCTCGAGGGTGCCGTGGAAGAAGTCGGCCGAGGTGATGTAGCGGGTGCGCTTCCACTGCATCTCCTCGAGGATGCACATCGAGAAGAGGATGGTCTCGCCCCACAGGGCGCCGGAGCCGATGAACATGGTGTAGGGGGCCAGGGCGTACTTCTTGGCGAGCTCCTCGGCGCGCGGCTCGAAGCGCTTGCGGATATCGAGCATGTCCTTCCAGATGTCCTTGGTCTGCTCGATAAACAGGTCAAACTTGGGGAAGCAGCCGCGGCGGTTGAGCAGGCGCAGGCCGAAGCAGTCGGCGAGGTAGTAGCCCTTTTCACAGCCGCCCGAACCATGGTCAGAAGCCATGGCGACGCAGTTCTCGGCGCCGACAGCCTGGCCGATGGGGCCCTCGGGCTTGGTCATGGCGTAGACGCGAATGCCCTTTTCCTTCATCTTCTTGACGGCCTCGAGGACCTCGGGGGTGGTGCCGGACTCGGAGGCGGTGAGCACGACGGACTTCTCGGTCATGCGCTTGTGGCCCATGACGTTCCACTCGGCGGCGTGGATCAGGTAGACCTCGAGGTCGCGGTCGCCGAACTTGTTCATGAGGTACTCGAGCTGCATGAGCTCGTCCCAGGTGCCGCCGACGCCCATCAGGAACACGGCGTCGTAGCCCTCGTCGGCGACCTTGTCGGCGAGCGCGGTCATCTTCTTGCCGGTCTCGTAGAGCGCCTTGCCGTCCTCGAGATAGCCCTCCTGGTCGAAATGCATGATCTCGATCTTCTCGGTTTCCTTCATTTGTCTCTCCTTTCTGGGGTTGTTTCCACATCCCCCATGCCAACGGGCATCAAAACCCGCTTACATTCCGTAACACTCGGCCGCTTTGGCCTTAAGCGCATTGACTGACTCTTCGTAGCCCTCCGCCTTGACCTCCATTTGCTTGGAGACAGCATCGAGATACGGGTGAACGTCCCATGACTTCAGACGCTCGGCGATTATTGCCGCAATCGTCTGGAAGAACACGAGATTGGGAATTGCACTGAGCAGCGGAGCCACCTGAGGCACCACAACCTCGTGAGCCCTACCCTTGGGATGGGCCGTGAGCAGCACCGTTTTTGCCGTAACGTTCGATAGCGCATCGGCGATATTCGCAAGACGCTCCGACCCCTGCGGATCGTCGACAATAAACACCAGGTAGCCTGGGGTTATCTGCATCTCGGGACCGTGGACGAACTCCTCGCCTTCGTGATGCATGGCAGGAATCTTGATGGTCTCGCTCAGTTTGAGCGCCGCCTCCTCGGCAACACCGTAGTTGGGGCCGTTGCCGACGACCATAGCGGGCGTGTGCTCAGAAAGCTCGAGCATGTGGTCTTGGACATATGCCTCGGCGGTCTTGCACATCACGGCATTAGCCTGGATAGCCTCGCGCAGGCCATCAAGACGCTGAGCAACGCCCTTGGCGTCAATCGTTCCGCGCGCCTGACCGCCGTAAATACCAAAGAGCACCAGGTACTCAACGAGAACCTCGACGCCCAGAGTCACAAAGTCCACCGACTCGACACCCACACCGTAGTCAAGAACGATGTCGGCGTGTTCCTTGATGGGTGCCTCGACGTTTGCCGTGAGCGCAACTGCAGCCATATCGTGTGCGCGCATGTAATCAAGAGCCGCGATCGTATTGGTCGAATAGCCACTCTGCGAAACGGCAATGTTGAGCGCATGCTGTGGATAGGTGTGTTCAAAATCGACGAAGGCCTCGGGCGTCACAACGGACACCTGCATTTGCAGTGTATCTTGCAGGTAATCGCGGGCGCAATCGGCGGCATGGCGCGACGAACCCGAAGCAACGATGCGCAGCGCGTCAAAAGAACCGGACTGGAAAATATCAACGAGCTGCGCTACCAGCTCAGACGAACGCTCGAGGTTCTCTCCCATACGCACATGGGCAAGCTGAACGTAATCGAGCATCTTCATCGTCTCACCTCGTAACAAATCATTAGTATTTGATACCAATCACAGTTACAGGTTACGGCTTTTTGATACCTCTTTGTCGATTAATTTATCCCCATCGGCGAACGGTCGATTTTGAGCCATGTAAGGTTGTATATGCAGTCTGCTCAACGAATCATAATTCCGTCAGCTTTTCAGCCCGTTATGCAAAAAACCAGCTAGTACGTATAGGTATATCCACCCGCATCACCGCGGTTAAACGACTTGACGTACTCGATCGCCTGGCCGCTCGCATCGAAGCTCACGCACTCAAGCGTCAAGGCAAGATCGCCCTGCTCCAGTCCAAGCAGGCCGGCATCTCGCGCGCCCAGCGCTTCGATATCGAGCTTTTCCTGTGCCATGACCGGCTTTCGGCCCAACATCTCATAGGTCTCGTACAAACTGAAGACCGACACGTCAATATCTTCGATTGTGGGAAACAGCAGGCACGGGATGAACGCCATCTCAATCGATACGGGATCGCCGTTGACGCAGTTCAAACGCCGAATCGAATACAGTAAATCGTCCTCGGCAATGTCAAACAGGTTGGCATAGTATGGGCCCGCATAACGCTTGGAACGCGCGAGGATGCGGACGGACGGCTCGCCGCCCGAAGCGCGAACCGATTCGCGAAAGCCTCCCGTTCGCTCGTAGGCAACGGGCACTTTCTGTGCCACAAACGCGCCTTTTCCGCGGACGCGTCGAATCTGCCCACGCCGAACCAGCTCATCGACAGCGCTTCGGATGGTCAAGCGCGTCGTACCAAATTCCTCGGCGAGGTCTTTTTCGGACGGAATCATGGAACCCGTGGGATATATACCGCGCTCGATACGCTCCTCGATGCGGCGTCGAATGCGCATATAAACCGGGGTGGCATCTACTGTTTCAGCCATTGTTCACCTGCCACGCTCCTCATGCCGTTCTTTTCGCCGTTATCGGCAAAGCGGAACTTTGTGGGCAAAATCACCGATTTGCAATGCTCCACAAAACGCATGTCCTTATCAAATTCTATCGTGCTCTCATAGAACACCGGCGTTCCCTCTTCTTGCTGGAGCAACTCGGCCTCTTCGGCGTTCAAACGCGAGATGGAGATATGCTCACGTCCATGCTCAACGCGCACGCCACCTTCTTTGAGCAAGACATCGTAAAGGCTCTCACACTCAAAATCGTGATCGGGAAGCGAGGGGCACAGGGACAGGTTAACGTGAGCCGTCTCAATTGACGCCGGCTCGCCCTCAATAAGTCGAACACGCTGCATGCGGAGCAAAGGAGCGCCTACAGCAACCCCAAGCTTGTCGGCAAGCGCCTCATCCGCCTCGATGGCCCCGGTGGAAACCAGACGAGAAGAGGGGTGCAGGCCGGCAGTCCGCACAGCATCGGAGAAGTTATACGTTTCCTGAAAGATATTGAGCGGTTTGGGAGGACACACATACGTACCCGATCCGCGACGGCTCTCGAGCGTTCCACACGAGATGAGCCGCGTGATACCGGCGCGCAACGCCGTACGCGAAACGCCAATCTCTTCGCACAGCACGCGCTCGGCCGGCAGGCGATCGCCGCCGGCAAGCTGATGGTGCTGGATATACCAAAGAATCCCCTCAACAGCACGATCTTTGGGGGGAATTGCATAAGATTCGCCTGCCATTGCACAGACCCCTCGTTCAGAAACGTATGTCGCCAAAATTAGGCCAGACCACCCATGGCATCAAATTCGGCCTTGATCTTCTCGGCGACATTCCGATACGACTTATACAGGCTTGAATCGCGTTTGACTTCATCGGTCATAACGGGAATCTCTAGTTTGGAAACCTCGTCTTTTCCCGTCTGAACCGCCACAACAACGCCCATACCAAGACACATATTACGCTTGGCTGCGTTCATTTTTGCCGCCTTAGCGGGATTTGCTAGAATACGCTGGGCAAATTCCTGTTTAGAGACCGCTTCATCGGCCTCCGGATCGCCCGCCTCGGCCACTTCGCACTGCAACACGTCCGCATAGTCAAAAATCTTCGGCTCGCCGCCGCGCTGATGTACGGCCCACTTGCGACGCGTGGCATCCTGGTAGATAGCCGGCAAAAACGTAAACCGCGGCGGGTCCAAAATCGTATCCGTGATGGTAAACACATCGGGATCAAAGGCATCCTGCGGGTTTTTCTTCTTGAACAGCCCCATATCAGCCTCCCGTACTAGCATTAAACAACTTAAGCTGAATATAGCACCAATTTCAAGCCGCCACCTCACCCTATCGGTACGCGGCGCCTATGGCTCGCCCAGCGGAAGAGTTCACGGACGAGGGCCGGGGAGGCATACTTTGTTTTGAGAAGTGGGCTTCGCGAACTTCTCAAAACAAAGTATGCCTCCCCGGCCCGGCAATGTATCGCAGGTTGACCAAAGTAAGATATGCAGTTTCCAAGGCCGCAACAGCAACAGCCCCATCACATTAAAAAATATCAGCCCCCGCATATCGAAACGGTCGAGAGGGCCTTGCCCGGCGGGGTGGCCTTGCTCCGGGAAGTTCGCGAAGCCCACTTCCCGGAGCAAGGCAACCCGCCCGGAGCAGGCCCCAGCGCGAGACCATCCAGCAATGCGCTCCCCGAGCAATCGCTCACCGCTGGTTGCGCAAAAGTCAGCGAGCGAGTTCCAGGTGCCCCAGGTCGCCGCGAAAGAGGAGCGATGCGTACTTCTTGTACGCGAGCGACGGTTTGAACGGCGAGATGGGGTGCCTGGAATCCGCGCAGCGTCGAGCCATTACGCGGTTTGGTAAAACCGCGTAACTAAGTTACTCGTTGTCGCCTGCGGTCATTTGGGTTGCGGAGAGCGTGCCGTCGGCGGCAGTTGCAGCCGCAGCGTCGGGCCAGACCCAGTCAGTGAAGGCCGGGTGATCGAAGCCCTCGTCGCACGCGAACTCAAATGCCTCGGTGCGGAAAGCCTCCCACTCATCAATCTGCTCGGCAAACTTATCGGCGTCGACCATACGCAGCACGTCGGCGGCCAGGGCCCAGCGGTCCATGTTGTTCAGGCGCAGCATGTCGAACGGCGTGGTCGTGGAGCCCTTCTCCTCGTAGCCGTGGACGCGGAAGGCGTCGTGGCCGGGGCGGTTCCAGATCAGGCGGCGAATCGTGCCGGCATAGGCGTGGAATGCGAAGAGCACGGGCTTCTCACCGCAGCCGAACAGCTCAGCCCAGCGCTCATCGCTGATGGCCTGGTCGTTCTCGCAGGCGTTCTGGATCTTGAGCAGATCGACCACGTTAACGAACCACACCTTAATGCCTAGCTCGCGCAGCATGTCGGTTGCAGCCAGGGCCTCGAGCGTCGGCACGTCACCGCACGTGGCAACTACGACGTCAGCCTCGGCGAGCGAGTCGGCAGTCGATGCCCACTCCCAAGCCGCGACGCCCTCGGCGAGCTCGGCGCAGGCCTCGTCAACCGTCTGGAAGGTCGGGGCGGGCTGCTTGCCGCAGAAAATGGCGTTGACGCAGTCGGTGGACTGATAGACGCGCTCGGCCACAGCGAGGGCCATGTTGGCGTCGGCCGGATAGTAAGCATTCACGATATGCGTGTCGTTGGCCTTGTTGAGCAGCAGGTCGATAAAGCCGGGGTCCTGGTGCGAGAAGCCGTTGTGGTCCTGGCGCCAGACATGGCTCGACAGCAAAATGTTGAGTCCGCTGATGGGAGCACGCCACGGAATCTCGCGCTTGGTGGCCTCGAGCCACTTGCAGTGCTGGTTGACCATGGAATCGACCACGTGCACAAAGCTCTCGTAGGAGCTCCACACGCCGGAGCGTCCGGTGAGCACGTAGGCCTCGAGGAAGCCTTCGCACTGGTGCTCGGACAGCTGCTCGACGACCTTACCGGAGCCGGCCAGCAGCTCGTCGTTGGCCTCGTCCTCATAGAAGCCGGCGTCCCACTGCTTCTTGGTCACCTTGTAGGCAGCTTGCAGGCGGTTGGACGCGGTCTCGTCGGGGCCAAAGATGCGGAAATCGTCCATGTTCTTGGCCAGAACGTCGGCAGTGTACTCACCAAAGACGCGAGCGGCCTCGGTGGAGCCCCAGCCGTGACCCTTCTCGGCGACGGGGATCTCGTGGGCGTAAATATCGGGGAGCTCGAGCGCGCGGCGCACCTTGCCGCCGTTCGCGTTGGGGTTGGCGCCAATGCGCAGCTCGCCGGTTGGCATAAAGGCCGTCACCTCGGGGCGCACCTGGCCCTCGGGCGTAAAGAGCTCCTCGGGCTTGTAGGAGCGCAGCCACTCGCGCAGTACGCGGAAATGCTCGTGGGTGTCCTTGGCGCTCGCCAGCGGCACCTGATGGGCGCGCCAGGAGTCCTCGGTCTTCTTGCCGTCGATGTGCTTGGGGCAGGTCCAACCCTTGGGAGTACGGAACACAATCATGGGGTAGGCAGGGCGGGCCACGGTCTCGCCTGCGGCGGCCTGGGCCTGCGCGGTGGCCTTGATGTCGCAGATCTCGTCAAAGACCTGCTCAAACAGGGCAGCGAAGCGCGCATGGATGCTCGCGTGGCTCTCGTCGTCAAAGCCGGCGACAAAGAAGTGCGGCTTGTAGCCCATGCCCTCAAAGAACTTGGTGAGCTCCTCGTCGGACACGCGGGCGAGGATGGTGGGGTTGGCGATCTTGTAACCGTTGAGGTGTAGGATCGGCAGGACGATACCGTCGGTTGCCGGGTTCACGAGCTTGTTGGACTGCCAAGAGGTGGCAAGCGGACCGGTCTCGGACTCACCGTCGCCCACCACGGCCACGGCCAGCAGGCTCGGGTTGTCCATGACGGCGCCGTAGGCGTGGCTGAGCGTGTAGCCGAGCTCGCCGCCCTCGTGGATGGAACCGGGCGTCTCGGGCGCAAAGTGGCTCGGGATGCCGCCGGGATAGGAGAACTGGCGGAAGAACTTCTGCAGGCCGGCCTCGTCATTGGTGATGTCGGGGCGGATCTCACGGTAGGTGCCATCGAGCAGCGACTGGGCGGTGCCAGCAGGGCCACCGTGGCCCGGGCCCATCAAGAAAATGGCGTTCTGGTTGTGATCGGCGATGAGGCGGTTGACATGACCGAACAGGAAGTTGATACCGGGCGTGGTGCCCCAGTGACCGACCAGACGGTGCTTAACGTCCGGACGACCAAAATCGCGCGTCTCGCCGGTCTTCTCGTCGACAAAGTCGCTGCGCATCAGCGGGTTGGAGCGAAGGTAAATCTGGCCGACGGACAGGTAGTTCGAGGCGCGCCAATACAGGTCGACACCCTCGAGCTCGGAAGTGGGAACCTCATGTCCCAGTTTTTGCCACGGCGTTCCCAGTGTTTTAGCCATTGTTTATGTCCCTTCGCTGCGCGGTCGCCTTCCGATACGGCAACCTTTCGTTGGGACTAGTATATTTGCTAAAACGTTTTATCATGGTGAAAAAACGTTTTATCATCCTGATTTGCCATATGGACAGGCAAAAGCAGACATTCACCTGCGGCATTGTCTGTCACAGGTACTCCACATTCAATCTGCATGAATTGATAAACGTGTTTAGTTGTGTTTAGTAAGCTCGAGCACGCTGTCCTTAACGATAAGCGCCGGCTCCAGAACGACCTCTTCGGCACGCCTGCCGCCCCTACCGGCAAGACGCTTGGACATGCAGCCAAAAGCATGCTCGGCGAGCACGCCGGGGTCCTGCTCGATCGCGGTCAACGCCGGCTCAAAGAGAACGTCGGCCGCCGAGTTGTCATAGCTCACCACCGAGATATCGCCCGGAATGCTCTTCCCCATCTCATGCAGACGCTTGAGCAGACCCAGCGCAATGTTGTCCGAGCTTGCGAACACAGCAGTGGCGTCAGTTGCGAGCACCGCCTCCGAGGCCTCGTAGGCACTCGGAATGTAATACTCACTCTCGAACTCCAAGCGCGCATCGATGGGCAGCCCCACCTCGCGCAGCGCACGCTCGTAGCCGGCAAGACGCTTACGACCCGTATTGGAACGGCGCGCATTAACCAAGCAGGCAATACGACGGTGGCCCTGCTCGATTAGATAGCGGGTGGCCATATAGCCGCCCATCTCGTGGTCGAACATCACCTTGTCGCACTCGAGTCCCTCAATGGCACGGTCAACCATTACCGCCGGGATGGGCAGATGGCTGACTTCTTCGCGCAAAGCGCGGTCGTCCGAGAATTCGTCGCCCACGACCAAGAACACGCCATCGACGCCGCGCGTCACCAGCTGGCGCAGGAGCTCTAGATCGTCCTCGGCGCTTCCACCCGAGCTGGTAATAAAGAGCGCGTAGCCGTCCTCGCGGCAGCGCTTTTCCAGACTGCCAGCGAGCGAGGCAAAAAATCGGCTCTCGATGTTGGGAACGATAAGGCCCAGCGTGCGAGACTCGCGCATGACCAGGCTGCGCGCGATCTGGTTGGGAACATAGTGGTTGCGCGCCGCGACCTCTTTGATGCGCTTGCGGTTTTCTTCCGAGATGCGACAAGGCCGGTTGTTGAGAACAAGCGAGACCGACGAGGGGGAAAGCCCCACCTCCTGGGCAATCTGCTTGAGAGTAACTTTGTTGCCCATCTCGCTCCTTCCGAGTATTCGCGCAATCTCTTGAAAGTATAGCGACCGTCCCTCTACCTCGATGATAAACACTTTACCAATCCGGTAGACGGCTGTTTTATCGCCGCGATTGGTGCAAAGCAACCTGACCCCTTTGCACCATGTGATGCATTGGGGTCAGGTTACTTTGCACCAAATCCATCCGGGTGGGGTATATTGCATTCGATTGATGAAAACGACCACCATAAGGCGGATATACGTATGCACGAGAATGACTTTTTTAACGAGGACCTGCTCTGCGCGCTCGCTGGCGTTGCCGGCGAGGACAACGTGCTCATGAGCGAGCCCATGCGCGAGCACACCACGTTTAAGATCGGCGGCCCGGCCGACGTCTTTGTCACGCCCGACACCGAGCAGGGACTCATTGCCACGCTCGATACCTGCTACCGCTGCGATCTGCCACTCACCATCGTGGGCAACGGCTCCGACCTGCTCGTCGGCGACAAGGGCATCCGCGGCGTCGTCGTGGCGCTGGGCGAAGGCCTCTCTAACATCACCGTCGACGGCACGCATGTTACGGCAGCAGCCGGCGCGCTGCTCTCGGACGTAGCGGCCGCGGCAGCCGAGGCTGGTCTTACCGGCATGGAGCCCATCTCGGGCATCCCCGGCTCGGTCGGCGGTGCCTGCTACATGAACGCCGGTGCCTACGGCGCCTGCATGGCCGATGTTTTGGAGTCCGTGCGCGTCTATAAGCCCGCCCGCGTGCTCGACGACGGCACCCGCGGTAGCGGCAATATCATCGAGTTCGATGTCGATGAGCTCAACCTGGGCTATCGTAAGAGCCGCATTGCCGACGACGGCTTTATCGTGCTTTCGGCCACCTTCAATCTCGCCCCGGGCAACGCCGCGATGATCAAGGCCGACATGGATGACTACCGCCAACGCCGCGAGGACAAGCAGCCGCTCGACATGCCGAGCGCCGGCTCCACCTTCAAGCGCCCCGAGGGCTATTTTGCCGGCAAGCTCATCATGGACGCCGGCCTGCGCGGCCATGCCGTTGGCGGTGCGCAGGTGAGTGAAAAGCACTGCGGCTTCATCGTCAACGCCGATCACGCCACCGCCGCCAACGTCGACGAACTCATCCGCCACATCCAAGCAACCGTCAAAGACCAATTCGGAGTAGACCTAGAACCAGAAGTCCACCGAGTCGGCGAATTCCTTTAAAAAGAAGGCCCCGAAAGGGGCCTTCACCATATTTATTTAGATAACCCAGTCCGGTATGTCGCGCCCCGAACCCGGAAGGTCCGGGACTGCGGGCGAGGCATAAGGTTGGTCGCGAGTTCCGCACGCAAAGAAGGCCACTTAATGTGGCCTTCGTCTTGCGCAGGACTGTAGAGCAGGCAACCTTATGCCTCGCCCGCAGTCCCGGACCAACTTACTTCAGACCGCAGTTACGACAGCACCACGCCGCCAAGCCAGCCCCAGCGCACGCCAGAGCCAGTGCCGTAGAACCGAATAAACGCATCAAGTGACTTAGACGTAATGGCGCCCTCGTTGCTCATAACGATGCCGCCGCCAACATAGATGCCCACGTGTCCGTACAGCAGACCCGGCGTACCGGTTCCGCTGTGCGACGAGTCGGCCACGATCATGCCCACCTGCAGCGCCGAGCGGTCGGAGCTATAGCACCAGGCGTTGAACATGTCACACGCGTTGCCGCCAAAATAGCCCACGCCGGCATTGCGGAAGACATTGGTAACCCACGCCGCGCACCAGTTCTGACCCGGCGAAGGCGTGGAGTAGCACGCGTTGACGACGGCCTGCTGCTTGCCCGAGCCGGCATTCTGCTGCGGAGTTCCGGGCGCATACGATCCACCGCCCGAGCTCGAACCACCCGAGTAGGAATTGTTCTTGTTCGCGGCGGCCGCGGCAGCGGCGGCCTTCCTAGCGGCCTCCTCGGCCTGGGCGGCAGCGAGAATCTCGGAATCGCGCTGAGCCATGAGCTCCTTGACGTCGTCGGAAAGACCGTTCAGCACGGTCTGGACTTCTTGCTGCTTGGCCTGCATATCCTGCATCTGAGCCGTCTGCTGGTCCTTGAGTTTCTCCAGGTTGGCCTTTTGTGCTTCGAGCTCGGTCTTCTGCGCGTCGAGCTCAGCCTGAATCGTCTGGATATCCTCGATGGCATCGCGGTCGCTCTTGTTGATCTTCTCAACGTAATGCGCGTTGGCGACGAGTTCCTCAAACGAGCCAGAGGCCAGCAGCAGCGACAGGATGTTCGTACCGCCGGACTTGTAGCTGGCGGCCACGCGATCGGAAAGGTCGTTGCGCTTCTTCTTGAGCTCGGCCTTCTTTTCATCGATCTGGGCCTGCGTGTCGTCAATCTTGCCCTGGACATTCTCGATGTCGTTGAGGGTCTGGGCATTCTTGTTGGCCAGCGCCGCATACTCATTTGCGATGCTGTCGAGCTGGGCCTGAACCTCGTCGAGTTGGGCCTGGGCGGCATTCAATTTATCGGTGGTTTCTTTGGAAGCCTCCGCCGCATGGGCGCGAGTGGGCAGGCCAAAAAGAACTGCCGCAGAAGCGGCGCCGAACAGGGCCTTAAGGGCAGTGCGGCGCGAGAGCTCCTGGGAAAGGATGGAATCGCTGTTTGGTGACATATGTACTCCGTTACATGCTTATTTATATGTCGCTCAACTCATACATATTAGCGTACATATGGCGCGTCCCAACGATTTCCACGAACGGCAGGAAACTACAAGGTCGGCGGCTCGTAAGCAATTGTCAAATTTGAGGTAACAATTGAGCAAGCTCTTATATGAGTACGTTAACATAATCCTCTGCTTTTCCTACAGTGCACCATTTGGGCGTCCCCGCCTGCGCTATACTCCCCTCTAGAAGTGTTCCTGATTCGATAGGAGACTACATGTCCAAAGCACTCGACCCCATAGACACCTGCGTCCTCGTTACCGGTGGCGCCGGCTTTATCGGCTCGCACACCGTCGTTCAGCTGCTCGAGGGTGGCTACCAGGTCGTCATCGTCGATGATCTCTCCAACTCCAGCGCCGTCGCCGTCGACCGCGTCAAGACCATCGTGGGCGACGAAGCCGCCAAGAACCTCACCTTCTACAAGGCCAACGTGCTCGACCGCGATGCGATGAACAAGATCTTCGATACCCATCAGATCGACCGTGTCATCCACTTTGCCGGCTTTAAGGCCGTCGGCGAGTCGGTGAGCAAGCCCGTCGAGTACTACCACAACAACATCGAGAACACCCTGGTGCTCATCGACGTCATGCGCAACCATGGCTGCAAGTCCATCATCTTCTCGAGCTCCTCGACCGTCTACGGCGACCCGGACAACCCGCCCGTCACCGAGGAAGACCCCAAGAAGCCCGCAACCAACCCCTATGGCTGGACCAAGTGGATGATCGAGCAGATCCTTATGGACGTCCACACCGCCGACCCCGAGTGGGACGTCGTGCTGCTCCGTTACTTCAACCCCATCGGCGCTCATCCGTCGGGCCTGATCGGCGAGGACCCCAAGGGCATCCCCAACAACCTGGTGCCCTATGTCGCCCAGGTCGCCGTGGGCAAGCTCGAGGCCGTTCAGGTCTATGGCAACGACTACCCCACCCCCGACGGCACCGGCGTGCGCGACTACATCCACGTGTGCGATCTGGCCTCTGGTCACGTTGCCGCCCTTAACTGGATGAACGGCAAAACCGGCGTCGAGATCTTTAACCTGGGCACCGGCACCGGCACCTCGGTACTCGAGGTCGTCGCCGCCTTCTCCAAGGCTTGTGGCAAGGAGCTGCCCTACGTGATCCGCGAGCGCCGCGCCGGCGACATCGCTGCCAACTGGTGCGATGCCTCCAAGGCCGAGCGCATGATGGGCTGGAAGGCCCAGTACGACATCGCGGACATGTGCCGCGATAGCTGGAACTGGCAGAGCCACAACCCCAACGGCTTCGCCGACGCCGAGTAGCAAAAACCTACATACCGCTCTTGCCCCGATCTCACGTTGTGAGGTCGGGGCTTTTTCATGGCATGTAACCATTCGCCGAAAATCGACCAACTTTTTTATCTTGCCTGTACATGTTTAAACAACATGTTTTACAATAGGCGTATCGAATCAGAACATCGGAGGCGGACTGCACACCCATCGGCAGGCCGACCCCACAACAAGAAGGTTGGTGAGCGCATTCATGGAGCGTGCAAGCGGCGTCCTCATGCCCGTCTCATCTCTGCCCGGACCATACGGAATCGGCGGCTTTGGCTGGAATGCCTACGACTTCGTCGATTTTCTCGCCTCGTGCAAACAACATTACTGGCAGATTCTGCCCCTTACGACGACCAGCTATGGCGATTCGCCCTATCAGTCGTTCTCGGCCCGCGCAGGCAACTCCAACTTTATCGACTTTGCCGAGCTTATCGAGGCAGGGTATCTGGAGCAGCGCGATATCGATGGCGTGTATCTGGGATCCGACCCCAGCAATGTCGACTACGGTGCCATCTTTGGTGGCCGCCGTCAGATTCTCGACCGCGCCGCCGAGCGCTTTGCTGCCGACAAGCCGGCCGATTTCGATGACTTTATCCAGGCCAACGAGGACTGGCTCATCCCCTACTGTGAGTTCATGACCGTCAAAGAGGAGTGCGGTCTCAAGGCGTTTTGGGAGTGGCCCGCGGAGCTCCGCACCCGCGGCGAGGCTTCCGCCAAGGTCTGCGCCGACCATCCGGCGCGTATGCTCTACCACCAGATGACGCAGTACTTCTTCGATCGCCAGTGGAGCCGCCTCAAGGCCTATGCCAACGAGCGCGACATTCTCATCATCGGCGACCTGCCCATCTATGTCTCGCGTGACTCCGTCGAGATGTGGGCGACGCCTGAGCTCTTTAAGATCGACACCGCCGGCAATCCCGTGAGCGTCGCCGGCACGCCGCCCGACCAGTTCTCGGCCACCGGCCAGTACTGGGGCAACCCCATCTACGACTGGGACGCCATGGAGTCCGACGGCTTCTCCTGGTGGGAGGGCCGCATTCGCGCCGCCCTCGACATGTACGACGTCATCCGCCTGGATCACTTCCGCGGCTTCGAGGCCTATTGGGAGGTGCCGTTCTCCTCGCCCGATTCGTCCTACGGTTCGTGGACGCAGGGTCCCGGCCTCAAGTTCTTCAAGACGCTCGAGGAAAAGCTCGGCACGCTGCCCATCATCGCCGAGGACCTGGGCTTCCTCACCCCCGGCGTCATCGACATGCGCGACAACTCGGGCTTCCCCGGCATGAAGATCCTGCAGTTTGCCTTTGAGGGCACCAACTCGTACTACCTGCCGCATAACTACATCGCCAACACCGTCGCCTATGTGGGCACCCACGATAACGAGACGGCGCGCGGTTGGTTTGAGGGAACGGCCACCCCGCGTCAGCGCGAGCAGGCAGCCCTGTACACCCATCAGCAGGCCGGCGAACCCATGGCAGATGCACTCAATCGCACCATCGCCGCCAGCGTGAGCGACACGTGCATCTACACCATGCAGGACCTGCTCAACTTGGGCAACGAGGCGCGCATCAACACCCCTGCCACGTTGGGCGGCAACTGGACCTGGCGCATGCTCGACGGCGCCATCACCCGCGAGCTCGAGCACAAACTCACCGACTGGACCGAGACCTACTTCCGCATCCCGTCGGAAGCCGAAATCGAGCTTCCTCAATAGGAGCTACCGCGCCCGACCCCTCCCCACCGTGCGGACGCGCTTGCTTTTTCCCGCGCGAGGCCACCCCAATCCCCTCGCGCGGGCTTCTTATGAATTGCAGACATGAAACAACCCATCACAGGAGAAAACATGCCCCAAATTAACCTCATGGAACTCGCCGAGCAGTCTTTTGGCACCTCGCTCGAGCAGCTCGACGACCGTCGCATTTACAAGCTGCTGGTCAAACTCGTGCAGGAGCGCTCCGCCGCCTGCCCGCTCAACAACGGCAAGAAAAAGCTCTATTACATTTCCGCCGAATTTTTGATCGGCAAGCTGCTCATCAACAACATGATCGACCTCGGCATCTACGATGAGGTTAAGGACCAGCTCACCGCCGCAGGCCACGACCTCAACAAGATCGAGGAGTTCGAGGTCGAGCCGTCGCTCGGCAACGGCGGCCTGGGCCGCCTGGCCGCATGCTTCCTGGATTCCATCGCCACGCTGGGCTTGACCGGCGATGGCGTGGGCCTCAACTATCACTACGGCCTGTTCCGTCAGCGCTTTGTCGACAACCAGCAGAAGGCCGTCCCCGACGAGTGGCTCGGTGAGCAGGACATCCTAGTCGACGACGGCCGCTCCTACACCGTCGAGTTCGGCGATTTTGCCGTTACCTCCAAGCTCGTCAACATCGACGTGCCCGGTTACGGCCAGCCCACCAAGAACCGTCTGCGCCTGTTTGACCTGGCAAGCGTCGACGACGGCCTGGTCCCCGGCAGCTCCATCGACTTCGACAAGACCGAGATCGCCAAGAACCTCACCTTGTTCCTCTACCCCGACGATTCCGACGAGCAGGGCCGCCTGCTTCGCATCTATCAGGAGTACTTCATGGTGAGCAACGCCGCCCAGCTCCTGATCGACGAGGCCGTCGAGCGCGGCAGCAACCTGCACGATCTGGCCGACTACGCCGTGGTCCAAATTAACGACACGCACCCCACCATGGTCATCCCCGAGCTCATTCGCTTGCTCACCACCGAGCATGGCATCGAGTTTGACGAGGCCGTGACCATCGTACGCTCCATGGTCGCCTACACTAACCACACGATCCTTGCCGAGGCGCTCGAGAAGTGGCCGCTCGCCAGCCTGCAGAAGGTCTCCCCTGCCATCGCCGACATTATCGTCAAGCTCGATGAGATCGCGAAAGCCGAGCACGATGACCCGCGCGTCGCCATCATCGACGAGCACGACACCGTCCACATGGCCCACATGGACATCCACTTTGGCTTCTCCATCAACGGCGTAGCCGCCCTCCACACCAAGATCCTGGAGGACACCGAGCTTCATCCGTTCTACGAGATCTATCCCGAGAAGTTCTCCAACAAGACCAACGGCATCACCTTCCGCCGCTGGATCCATGGAGCCAACCCCGCGCTCGCCAGCCTGCTCGACGATGTAATCGGCACCGACTGGCGCAGCACCGGCGATCTGAACAAACTCGCCAAGTTCGCCGACGACAAGGACGTTCTTGAGCGCCTGGCCGCCACCAAGGTCGAGGCCAAGGCCATCATGCGCCAGTTCATGGCGCTCGAGCAGGGCGTGACCATTCCCTCCAACGCCATCATCGACGTCCAGGTCAAGCGCATCCACGAGTACAAGCGTCAGCAGATGCTCGCGCTCTACATCATCTGGAAGTACTTCGATATCAAGAACGGCAACAGGCCTAAGCACCCTGTCACCATCATCTTTGGCGGCAAGGCGGCGCCTGCCTACACTATCGCGCAGGACATCATCCATCTGATCCTGACGCTGTCGCAGTGGATTGCAAACGACCCCGACGTGGCTCCCTACCTGCAGGTTGTCATGATCGAGAACTACAACGTCACCGCCGCCGAGCGCGTGATCCCCGCCGCTGACATCTCCGAGCAGATCAGCCTGGCCTCCAAGGAGGCGAGCGGCACCTCCAACATGAAGTTCATGCTCAACGGCGCCCTAACCCTGTGCACGCTCGACGGTGCCAACGTGGAGATTGCCGAGCTCGTGGGCGACGAGAACATCTATACCTTTGGTGCCTCGTCCAAACAGGTCGAGCAGCTCTACGCCGACGGCACCTACAACGCCGGTGCGCTCTACCGCAAGCCCGGCATTAAACTGCTGGTGGACTTCATCACCAACCCGGCCTTTATGGCAACCGGCAACGCCGAGCGCCTGCAGCGCCTGCACGACGACATTAAGGGCAAGGACTGGTTTATGGCCCTGCTCGACATTGAGGAGTACATCCAGACCAAGGAGCGCGTGCTGGCCGACTACGAGGACCAGGACGCCTGGATGCGCAAGGCGCTCATCAATATCGCCAACGCCGGCACCTTCTCGTCCGACCGTACGATCTCCCAGTACAACGACGAGATCTGGCACCTGAGCTAATTCGGTTTCATCGCCCATCCTCTTGAAAACGGAGCCACGGCAACGCGGCTCCGTTTTTTGTGCCCGCACGTTACCCTGTGATCCGACTCGGCCAAACAATCTCGATCCATAACAACTACTCAACCAAAACGGTCCCAGCTGTTACAGATTGAGACATACCGGCCCCTCCCCTTGGGTTTATCTCAATCTGTAACATCTAGCAGGTGAAATTCGCCTTTGGTGTTACAGATTTAGATGAAATGGTTAGCTCAGCGGAACCGTCTCGATCTGTAACATCTAACGTCCGAAATCGGCCCTATCCGTTACAGATCGAGACAAACGACCGGTCAGACAGTTCCAACACAAAGAAAGGCTCCCCTCTCGCCCAGTGGACGGGAGGGGAGCCTTATATGTGACCGCGGCAAAAGGATGGCAAAGCCGCAGTCGCCCAAAGGGAGGGCCTGGATGCACCGGGCCTAGATAAGGTTCTTGCCAGACACCTTATCGAAGAGATGAGTCGCGTTCTTCTCGAACTTGAACCAGATGGGGTCGCCAGCCTTGAGCGCGCCCTTGGCCTCGAGGTCGACGACGGGGATAATCAGGACAAACTGGCCGTCGGGAGCGGTCACGTGGACATGCTCGGTCGAGCCCATGAGCTCGGTCACCTCGACGGTGCCCTGGAGCGCACCCTCCTCGCCCTTGTCGGCAAGCAGGATCTGCTCGGGGCGCACGCCGGCCGTAATCTCCTTCACGTCGCCGCCGTCCCAGTTGAGGGCAAGCTGAGCGCAAGTCTCCGGGGCGAGCGCCACGTTCATATCCTCGGTCTTGACAGTAAAGCCGTTGCCCGAGCGCACCAGCTGGGCATCGAAGAAGTTCATCTGCGGCACGCCGATGAAGCCGGCGACGAAGATGTTCGCGGGATGGTTGAAGACCTCCTGCGGCGTGGCGATCTGCTGGACGACGCCGTCCTTCATGACCACGATACGGTCACCGAGGGTCATAGCCTCGGTCTGGTCGTGGGTAACGTAGATGAAGGTGCCCTTGATCTCGTGACGCAGCTTAATGAGCTCGGCGCGCATCTGGTTACGAAGCTTGGCATCCAGGTTGGACAGCGGCTCGTCCATCAGGAAGACCTTGGGGTCACGCACGATGGCGCGGCCGATGGCGACGCGCTGGCGCTGGCCGCCAGAGAGCGCCTTGGGCTTACGGTCGAGGTACTCGGTAATACCCAGGATCTCGGCAGCGGAGCGAACCTTGCGGTCGATCTCGTCCTTGGGGACCTTCTTGAGCTCAAGCGTAAACGCCATGTTCTCGTACACCGTCATATTGGGGTACAGAGCATAACTCTGGAACACCATGGCGATGTCGCGGTCCTTGGGCGCCACGTCGTTGACGCGCTTGCCATCGATGAACACATCGCCGGAGGTGATGTCCTCCAGGCCGGCGACCATGCGCATCGTCGTGGACTTACCGCAGCCAGAAGGGCCAACGAGGACGATGAACTCCTGGTCGTGAACGGTGAGGTTGAAGTCCTCTACAGCGAGCACACCGTCCTCGGTAACCTTGAGGTTGTGCTTCTTCTCCTCGGTCTTCTTCTTTTTGCCAAAGAAGCCCTTCTTTTTTGACTCGTTGTTGGGATACACCTTCTGAACATGTTTGAGAACGATCTCGGCCATGTCTTTACCTTTCGATACGCGGCGCCGCGCTGAGAGGCGCCGCCAAAACTTGCAAAACAGTTACGGCATCAGCCCTTGACGGCACCTGCCACCACACCGTCGATGATGTACTTCTGGCAGAAGATGTACATGATGACGATGGGGATGACGACCATCATGATGCACGCCATCATGGGGCCGAGCTCGACGTGGCCATAGCCGCCACGGAAGTACTGGATCAAGATAGGAATGGTCTTGTACTTGGTGGAGTCGAGCGTAAGGTAGGGCAGCAGATAGTCGTTCCAGACCCACATGGTCTCAAGGATGCCGACCGAAAGATAGGTGGGCTTCATAATGGGAAGGACGATCTTAAAGAACACTTGGACCGGGTTGCAGCCGTCGATCATGGCCGCTTCCTCAATCTCGAGCGGGATGTTCTTGACGAAGCCGGCGAACATAAAGACCGCGAGGCCCGCGCCAAAACCAAGGTAGATGAAGCAGATGTTAAACGGCGTGTTAAAGCCGATGCGGTCCGCGAGGTTGGACAGCGTGAACATGAGCATCTGGAACGGTACGACCATCGAGAAGACGAACAGGTAATAGAAGAAGTTCGAGATCTTGCTGTTGACGCGCACCACGTACCAAGCGCACATGGAGCAGCACACCAGAATCAGCACGACCGACGTGACCGTGATGATAAGCGAGTACATAAACGCCGAGGCAAAGCCCTGCTCGTTCAGAGCGTGCACGTAGTTTGCGAGGCCGTTGAACGTCTCGGGCGTGAGCAGATCGAACGCCGTGGTGGTGCTGATTGCGGTCGCTTTCTTAAAGGAATTGAGCGCAATCATGAACACGGGGTAGATCCATGCGAGCGACAGGATCGTAAAGAAGATCGAGAGCGCGCGGTTGATAGCCTTATCGCGTTTCATTACTGCTGCACCTCCTTGGACCTCGTGGCCTTAAGCTGGATCATAGAAATAGCGACAACCAGGATGCAGAAGATAACTGCCTTGGCCTGACCGATGCCCTGCCATGCGATGCCAGCACGCGAATAGAACGTGTTGTAGATGTTCAGGGCGAGCATCTCGGTGGAGTGCGCCGGGGCGCCACCGGTAAGGGCGAGGTTCTGGTCGAACAGCTTAAAGCCGTTGGTGATGGACAGGAACAGGCAGATGGTGATGGTCGGCATCAGGTTGGGGATCTTAACCTTCCAAAACGTCTGCCATGCCGTAGCGCCATCGACCTTGGCGGCCTCGATGTAGTCAGACGGAATGGACTGCAGACCGGCGATGTAGATGATCATCATGTAGCCGACCTGTTGCCACAGGGTCAGGATGATAAGGCCCCAGAAGCCAGCGGCGGAGTTGAGGGCGATAAGCTGGGCACCCACGTTGGAGAGCAGGCAGTTGATCAGAATCTGCCAAATGTAACCCAGTACAATGCCGCCAATCAGGTTAGGCATAAAGAAAATCGTACGGAAGATGTTGGTGCCCTTGAGCGCCTTGCGAGTGAGCGCCTGCGCAATGGCCAGCGCGATCACGTTGATGAGCACCGTCGACAGGAAGGCAAACGCCACGGTAAAGAAGAACGACGTGGAGAACTGCGGATCGGACAGCGCGCGCACGTAGTTCTCGATACCGACAAAGTGCGCGTTATTGATGGTAATAAACTGGCAGAACGAGAGATAGAAACCCTGGATAAAGGGAATCACGAACCCGATCATAAACGCCAGGCACGTGGGCAGCATAAAGAGCGGCCACCAGCGCTTGAGTGCTTTGCCCATAGAAGGGTCCTTTCAATATGCAGGGGGCGGGCAAACCTACGTCTGCCCGCCCCCTGTCGCTAATCAGATAGCTTGGGCAGCAACTGCTTACTCGGAAGCAGCCTTCTCGGTCTTCCAGCCATCGACGAAGGCGTTCTTGACGCCGTCCCACTTGGTGTTGTCGGCAGCATAAGCGATGAGAGCCTGCTTGAGGTTCTTCTTCCACTCCTCGGAGGGGATGTAAACGAAGTCCCAAGCGACGGTCTTCTTGCCGTCCTTGGCCATAGCAACGGCCTGCTGAGAGAAGACGTTGGTGGTCTCCTTAGCGCTCTTGAACGGGGCGGTCAGACCCATCTTGTCAGCGATGATGCTGGTGGCGGTGTCAGAAGTGACGCACCAATACATGAAGTCCTCGGTGGCCTTCTGGGCATCCTCGGAAGCCTGGGAGCTGACGCACCAGTAGTTCTCGCCGCCGGAGCACAGGCCCTGGTTCTCCTCGCCGTCGACGCCGATGTAGATCGGCAGCATGCCGAGCTGGTCGTCGGTCATACCGGCCTTGGTGAGGTCGGCGTAGGCCCAAGAGCCGTTCTGATAGAAGACGGCCTTGCCGGTTGCGAACTCGTTGGTGGCGTCGTCACCGGTCTTGGAGGCGAGCTGCGAAGGATCGCAGGTGGAGTCGGTGATGTACAGGTCGAAGATCTGCTTAAAGTTGTCGAGATACTCGCCCTTGATCTCGTCGTCCTCCTGATTGTGCTCCTTCTCGAACTCGTAGTAGAGCGGGAGGTTGGCGAGGTGCGTGGTGTAGCGCCAGCTGGAGGAGTCATCCATACCGGCGGAAGTGAAGGCACCGTCAACGCCGAGCTCGTCCTTGCGGGCCTGGATGTCATCGGCGCAAGCCTTCAGCTTGTCGAAGGAGTTGATGTCCTCGGCCTTGTAGCCGGCCTTCTCGAGGAGCTCCTTGTTGTAAATGATGCCGTAGCTCTCCTGAACCCAGTCGATACCCAGATCCTTGCCGTCGGACTGCAGCGCCAGGGAGTCGTCGATGAGCTCGCCGCGGAGCTTGGTGTCGGAAAGATCGGCGCAGTAGTCCTTCCAGTTCTTAAGGCCGGTGGGGCCGTTGACCTGGAACAGCGTCGGAGCGGAGCTCTTGGACATCTCGGACTTGAGCTTCTCCTCGTAGGTGTTGGAGGCGGCGGTCACGATCTTGACCTCGACGCCCTTCTCCTTCTTGTACGCCTTGGCGATCTCCTTCCACTCCTTGTCAACCTCGGGCTTGAACTGGAGGAAGTAGACCTCGGCAGCGTCACCAGAAGCAGAGGAGCCAGAGCCGGCAGAACCACCGCAGCCCACGAGGCCCAGACCAAGAACCGCAGCCGCGGAACCAGCAAAGCCCAGGAACTGCCTTCTGCTCATTTCGTTCTTCATTACAATCCACCCTTTCACACCGTGGCGGCACCCTTTGCCGCCGCCTTCGGAGATTGGCTCGGGGACTTTGCCCCTTTTGCTGACTTGTACAATACGCTATTTGGCTAGTTGTTTGAACAAGTATTACTAGAGCGGTAGAAAAACTTCGGTGAACGGTAATTTCGACTTGATACTTGACAAGTTTTGTATAAACAATTATTTGTTATCGAATGCAGAGAAAACGCCCGATCAAGCCGATGCATCGTCGGTTTGACCGGGCGTTTTCGCTTTGAGGGCATGAGTCTCGTCAGGCTGCGAGCTAGCCGGCTATCGCTTGGAATTGACGCGGTAATGGAAGATCTCGGGGTGTGTGCGGGCATGCGTGACCTCGAACAAGATGCCGTCCGAGGTGTACGACTGGCTCTCCATAACGGCGACGCAGTTGTACTTGCCGAGGTCCAGATAGCTGCAGTCTTCATCGTTGGCGAGCTCGACACTCACCGTACGACGGCTCGCCATCACTTTGACGCCGCGCTTGTGCTCCAGATAGCCGTAGATAGAATCCGCCGCGATCTCGGGGGTCAGGCCCTTGGCGATCGACGCCAAAAAGTAGCCATGGTCCACTTGGCGCGCGCTGCCGTTGAGGCTTCGGACACGCACTACGCGAATCAGCTCCTCGCCCACCTTAAAGCCCAGGCGACGTGAGAGTTGCTCAGTGCAAATCAAATGTTCAAAAGACTTGACCTCGGTCGATGCGACGGCATTGTTGCGTTTTGCGAACTCGCCAAACGACTCAACCTCTTCGAGTGCGCCCAGCATGTCGGTTTCGCCCTTAAGCCAAATAACGCGCACGCCCTTACCGTGTATAGGCTGCACAAACATCTGGTCGGCCAGCATGCTCAAGGCGCGTCGAACGGTATTGCGCGTGCAGCCAAACTCCGCGGTCAGTTCGGCTTCGGTTGGCAGCATCTCCTGAAACGCATAGGTCCCGTTGATGATGCGCGAACGGATCTCGCGGTAGATTCCTTCGTAAATCGCTTTTGGCATGATTTCACCTCTAATGAATATGTATGGCTAGGCACGATAGCATTTCTTAAAGTTGTTTAAACCGATTATCGGTAAAGCACGGATTATTTACCGTCGACGGTTCCCCCGAAACCAAAATCGGACCGAATCAAAACCGTCAATGCGGCAAGCAGCCAGTCCTCTACAATGAGTTCATTGTTTAAACGTTCTTGCTCGCACAGCATGTTGCATCCGAAAGGCATATTATGCTGCAGAAAATCCAACGTTTTGGCGGAGCCATGTTCGCGCCCGCCATGCTGTTTTCTATATCAGGCCTCATGGTCGGCATCTCCGCCCTCGCAACGACCGTGGATATCGTCGGCGACCTCGCCGTATACGGAACCCCCTGGTACGTTTTCTGGACTATCATTCAGCGCGGCTCGTGGACGGTCTTTAAGCGCCTTCCACTCCTTTTTGCCGTAGCGCTGCCTATCGGCCTTGCCCAAAAGCAACCGGCACGCTGCTGCCTCGAGGCGCTCGTAGCCTATTTTGCCTACTGTTTCTTTTTGAGCGAGATCATTAAGCTGAGCGGAGACAACCTTGGGCTTAAGTACCCGTCGTTTTTGACCTCCGCTAGCGGCATCACCGTCATCGACGGCATCAAGACGCTCGACACCGGCATTATCGGCCCGCTGGCGGTGTCGGCAACCGTCGTCGCGATCCATGACCGCTTCTACGATGCCAAGGTTCCCGATTGGCTCGGCACCTTCTCGGGTTCCTCGCTGGTCTACCTCATCAGCTTTTTTGCCGTGTTTGCCCTTGCCGCCATCTCGGCCGCCATCGTGCCTTTCGCATACGCTGTGACCGAAACGCTGCGCCACGCACTTGCGGGCGTCGGCCCCTTCGGCGTGGGCATCTTTGTGTTTTTGGAGCGAGCGCTCGAGCCCATGGGGCTGCACCATCTGCTCTATATGCCCATCTATTACGACAATCTGGTCATTCACGACGGTATTTACGCCACGTGGACCAACCTGCTCCCCATTCTCTCCCATAGCACGCGCCCTTTAAATGAACTTGCGCCCTGGGCAGGTTTTACCGCCACCGGCTGGGGCAAGCTCTTTGGCCTTCCCGCCATCGCGGCAGCATTCTATTTCACCGCCAAACCCGAACGCCGCGCCGGCCTTAAGGTCATCCTTTTGCCCGCCATCGTCGCCTCGGTGGTCTGCGGCGTCACCGAGCCGCTCGAGTTTCTCTTTATGTTCACCTATCCCGGACTCTTTTTGCTCTACGCCGTCCTGTCCTCCTGCCTTGCCATGACCATGAACTTCTTTGGCATCGTCGGCATCTTCTCGGGCGGTCTCATGGAAATGACGGCCTTCAACTTCATCCCACTCATGCGAATGCATGCCGGCTCCTACCTTTTGGCGCTCGGTATCGGTCTGATGTTTAGCGCTGTCTTTTTTCTGGTCTTCCGGGGCCTCATTCTGGCTTTCGACCTAAAAACCCCAGGCCGCGAGGATCATATCGCCAGCGATGCGGCGCTCGCACGTCTGACGGGAAAAAGCTCTGCCAAAGAAGGCGCGGCCCAAAACGGCACCGACAACCAATCATCCCAAGATCATCTGCTTGCTGAGCAAGTCGTTGCGCTCTTGGGTGGCGTTAGCAATATTGTAGGAGCGACCAATTGCGCCACGCGTCTGCGCGTTGAGGTCGCAGAACCTTCCGTTGTCGCAGACAACGCAGCCTTCGTCGCGGCGGGCGCCAAGGGCCTCATCATTACGGGCAAGACCGCCCAGGTGATTATTGGCATCTCCGTTCCCCGCGTTAAAGAGCATTTTGACCAGATCATGGGCCTCGAGCCGGGATTTGTGCCCACCACCTCGGCCTCCCCTGCAGCCAGCGCAGCCCATAAGCGCGGCGATATCTGCTTCTTCGATATCGACGGAACACTCGCCTGGCAAGACCCTCGAGTGGCACAAGAGCTTCCCGAGAGCGAGCGAGACCTCTCCCCCTATCCCAATGAAGCGGTCTCGCAAGCCATCCGTGATTTTGTCGCCAAGGGCAATATGGCGTTTATCTGCACAGGGCGCACGCTGAGCTGCATCCATCCAAAGCTGCTCGAGCTGCCCTGGACCGGCATCGTCTGCCTCGCGGGTGGCTATGTCGAACTTGAGGGACACGTGATTCGCGATTTGGCGATGACGCCCGGCATGCTGCAGCGCCTTGCTCCCATTCTTGAGCAATCGGACGAAGTGATTCGTTTTGAGGGACTCAATGGCGTCGTTCGCATGAGTGCCGATGCGCCCGACGCCCCGGGATACGCCCGCACCGTGGGCGATGCAATTACGCAGCTGCAACATTACAGCGCCTACAAGATCTTAATGTCCACGTCGCTTGCCAACCGCATCGCTCAGGATCAAGCGTTTGAGCCGCTGCTCTGCTTTAACGAGCTCGAGCTCGAAGTGACCGAGATTTCGCCTCGCGAATGCACCAAGCGCGAGGGTATCCAGTCCGTACTCGACGCCCTCGATCCCCACCACGGAACCGTATACGGCATCGGCGACGCCAGCAATGACGTCTCGCTGATGAACGCCGTCGACGTTGGCATCGCCATGGGCAACGCGCCGGACTTCCTCAAGGAAAAGGCCGACTATGTCACCGACAGCATCGACCACGACGGCGTCGTCACCGCGCTCGAACACTTTGGGCTTATCTAGCCAAGCCCCTACCGCACTTGCGGCCGCATGGACCAATCGTCTTCAACCGCCGCGCTCGACGCCCTAATGTGGCAATATGTTGTCTGCATAATGCAACGATGCAACCTATCAAAGAATGCGAGAACCCGTGTCCAGTCCGTTTACCAGCTTTTTAGCCCAGCACTTTGACCAGATTAACGACTATCTGGCCACGTTCTTTGACGGACAGGCGACTTCCGCCGATATCGAGCGCTACCTGTATACCCCGCTCTCGGCATTTACGGCAAACGCTGGCAAGCGCCACCGCCCGCTCATCTGCATGCTCGCCGCCACTGCGGTAGGCGGCAGCTTTGAGAGCGCCCGCAGCGCAGCGGCGGCCATCGAGCACTTTCAGTCGGGCGCACTCATCCACGACGACATCGCCGACAACGGGCAGATTCGTCGCGGCAAGCCCTGCATGCACCTTACCGAGGGCACCGGTCTTGCCATCAACTGCGGTGACCTGGCGCTCACCATGGTCACCAAGACGGTTCTCGACGACCCCACGCTCAACGCAGACGTGAAGCTTCGCGTGCTCCACGAGCTTACCGAGATGATCGTCCGTACCATCGAGGGCCAGGCGCTCGACCTGGGCTGGGTCCGCGACGGGCGCTTTGACATTTCGGTCGACGATTATCTGGACATGGCGACGCACAAGACCGCGTACTACAGCGGAGCGACGCCGCTTGCCGCCGGAGCCATTATCGGCGGCGGCAGCGAAGAGCAGATTGAGGCACTGCGCGCCTTTGGGCTGCACACGGGCCTTGCCTTCCAGATTCAAGACGACCTGCTCAACTTGATCGGCACCAAGGAGGCCGCCAACAAGGACTTCCGCACCGATATCACCGAGGGCAAGCGCACCCTCGTTGCCGTGCATGCCCTGTCAGACGAGCGCCATCACGACGAGATCGAGGCAATCCTTTCCTCGGGCACCGAGGACCCTGCGCAGCTCGCACGCGCCGTGGAGATCTTCCAGGAGACCGGCTCCATCGATTACGCCCACACCTATGCGCTCGACCTGACCGCTAAGGCCAAGGCCGCTATCGAAGGCGTCGAGCTCGACCCGCATGCGCGCGAGCTCTTCCTCTCAATGGCAGATTTCTTTGTGGAGCGTCTTAACTAGCGGGGGTCATAAAACCTGTGGGCAGCGAGTTTGGGTACAAGTTGCTACACTATTGAATGCATGTTTATAAATTGTCTCGCGTTGTCTATCCGACACACGCTCAAAATAGTACGAATGGTACGCCGAAAGGGGTTCGTTCATGGAACCTATTACCACGGGCATGCAGGGAGCAGCCGTCGAGGATGTTCAGTCCCGCCTTCTGCAGCTCGGCTATACAATCGATGACGCCGAGGTTGTCGACAAGCGCTTTGGCACCACCACCGAGCAGGCCGTCAGCACCTTCAGGCTCGACAGCGGCCTTGCTGCCGGTCATGCCGTCGATATCCCCTGTTGGAGCGCCCTGGTCGACGCCTCGTATAAGCTGGGCGACCGCACTCTGTATCTGCGCATGCCCAATTTCCATGGCGCCGATGTGCAGGCCCTGCAGCGCGCTCTCAACGTTTTGGGCTTTGCCTGTGGCGAAGACGACGGCTACTTTGGTCCGCATACCGAGGCCGCCCTGCAGCAGTTCCAGGAAAATGTCGGCCTGTTTGCCGACGGCATGGCCTTCCAGGACACCTACGCCTACATCAACCGCCTGCACCATGTGTGGGAGGGCAAGCCCTCGGTCACCGAAGCCGAGTCCCGCATCGGTTTTGCTCGCGCCGCCAACGTGCTCGAGCGCTTCCAGATCGCCGTTATCGGTGAGGACCCCATCGCACGCAGCGTTGCTTCGCGCATGTGGAACATCGCCACGGCAACGACCGACAACAGCGGCATGATGCTCTGCGACTCCGAGGTCCCAACCGACGTTGACCTGGTGCTCGAGATCGCAAGCGACGAGCTGCCCGCCGACGCCGCGCCACGCGCCACGATTGCCCTCGCCGAGTGCCACAACCTGGCCCAGCGCATCCGCACCGCCAATGTCGCCGCGCAGCAGAAGCCGGCTCGCATTCGCATTGAGCTCACGGGCATGACGCGCTACAACGGCACCTTCACGGCCAGCGACGCGCAGACGCTCGCCGTACGCCTACTCGACGGCGTTTGCGATGCCCTCGCAGATTAGGTAAACTAGACGAGTTGCTTTTGGGCAACACCACACATTGGGACGTAGTTCAACGGTAGAACTCCGGTTTTTGGTGCCGGCTGTTGGGGGTTCGAATCCCTCCGTCCCAGCCATTAAAACTGAGCGCCCTAAGCCCATAACGGCCCAGGGCGCTTTCTTGTGGGCAAGCGGAGGAATTCGAACCCGCAAGGGTGCGGAGCTGAGGAAACGCGAAGCGTTTTCCAGCGCAGCACGCAAGGAGCGAAGCGACGCAGCGGGGCGCGGCCGCCGACCAGGCGGACGCGGAATCCCTCCGTCCCACACCAGCCAAGAGCCCCTCACGTCAAGCAAATCGAGCCAACGCCGCCAAGCGGAGGGATTCGAACCCGCAAGGGTGCGGAGCGACGCAGCGGGGCGCGGCCGCCGCAGGCAGACGCGGTGTCGGCACTTGGGGACGCTCCTAAGTGCCGGCATTATAGGAACGTCCCCAAGTGCCGGCTCGGGACTATTTTCGAGGACCCTCCGAAGGACTGTGGCCAAAAAACGGCAAATATGAGTACTGTTACCGTTGTAGCTACATTATTTTCGTTAATAAAAGAAGATCTTAATGAGATTTATTCGCATCAAGGTCTTCCTTTAATGAACACTTGAGGAGATACGGCAGCTTATCTGCTCGATCGACACGTCAAATCACCTTAAATTTGGTCAAAATTACTGCTACTAAAAGAGTATCAGTACTCATATTTGCCGTTTTTTGGCCACGGCTCTTTATAGACACCCTGTACAGCGACGGTGGTAGATTTCGGAACGTGTCCGTCAGCCCCGTTCCGAAAAGCGAGCCGCATGCAACGGCCAAGCCACGACAGGCCCCGGGAGAGCGGGGACACCGGCTTAGGTTTATCGCGAGTTCCGCACGAACAGGAGGCCACTTAATGTGGCCTCCGTCGTGAGCAGGACTGTAGAGCAGGAAACCTAAGCCGGTGTCCCCGCTCTCCCGGGGCCGGCGGAATTTAGTTGTTCAGCATGCGGTCGAAGCTTCCCGAGTCGCCATCCCGATAGTCGGCGGTCATCAGAATCTCCTGCGGAATGCGCCCGCCTTCACGTAGCACATTGCGGAACTGCACGCGCGTGACCATGGGCAGATCCTTGATCGTCGCCGCCAAGTTCTGCGGCACGCCCTGGTTGGCAGCCGCGCGCTCGCACTCGCCGCCGGCCTTCACGCGACGCTTATGCTCGGCGAGCATGGCGCGGTACATACCGGCATGCAGGCGAATCTCAACCACATTGGCATTGCGAGCCTGCTCGACGATGCGCGCGCCCTCGCGGTCGATATCGCCCACGTAGTAGACGTAGTTAAAGCGATAGCCGATCTCGGCCAGATAATCGTCCAGGGCATGCGAGACGCTCGCCTTGCATCCGCCGCCAAAAATCACGCCGCCCACCTTGATGCCAAAGAGCTTGGCGTGCTTGCGGCCACGCAGCAGCCTAACGATCTCGTCGTAGGTGTCCAGGTTCTCGACCATAATGAACGGCTTATCGGCGCCCAGCGTAAAGAAACCCGTAAAGTGCACGGGGCGGTTGGGGGCGACCTTGATCGCCTGCATGCTGATGCCCTTTTCGGTCATGCGCCTTATCAGGCGCTCACCGTGCTTGCCGTCAAAAGCCTTCTCGTCGTTAAAAATCTGGTAGGCACGCTGGCGGCGCGAGGCAACCGGCGTATCGGCACCTCGGTTTTGCTCGATCCAAGCCTGGATGATTGCGATTTCCTCGGCAATCTTGCGGTTGGACATCTCGTTGTGCTGAGTGCGCTGCGGCGCCTTTTTGCCGTCCTTGCCCTCGACCTTAACAATTTGAGTCTGCTGTTCCTTGATCTTAGAGAGCGCCGTAGGCGTAGGGACAACTTTGAGCAGCTGCCTGCCCAAAACGCGGGCAAGGGCAAACGCCGATACCTCGCCGTGGACGGCCGACTCGGGCTGCTGGGTAGCACTATCTGCTACGGCAGACTCCGGCTTCTTCTGAGACTTGCGCTTAGAATCGCCTTGGAAATTGCGCTCGCGCTTTGGCATAGACGCCTGCTTCTGCGGACGATCGGACTTGCTCTCCTTCGCCGACTGGCGCTTAGGCTGCCCCGAAGAAACCTCGGCAGTCACATCCTCGTCCTGCGGCGTGGTCTTCTCGGTTGCAGTCTCGGCATGGGAACTGCGGCCCCCACGATGGCGACGGCGGCGAGGCTTGCTCGACGCGCTCTGCTCCGTCCGCTCATCAGTAAGCTGCTGGCCCTTGGCCTCGGCATCAACCTCAAGCTGCGGCTCAACAGGCTTCTGCTCGCGAGTCGCCGGCTCAACGGTTTTCTCGGTTTGTTCGGCCTTCTCGGCCTGAGCGATCGAAGCCGGCTCGCCCTTCTCCTGACGCTTTACGGGATACGCGCGTCCCGCAAAACCGCGGCCGGGACGACACGAACCCGGAGCCCTCTTGGCAGACTCCTCAACATCGTCTGCAACCTCGGAAGGCTCTTCAACCTCACGCGCGACATCCTGCTGCGCAGCCTTAAAGTGGGCACCACGGCGACGCTGGGGCTCCTGGGCCTCCACGGGCTTTTGCTCCTTCGCGGGCCTCTGCGACTCGGCAGCAACCTCGTTCTCAACAGCCTCGGCATCCGTTTCACCCTTTTGAGCAACGGCGCGACGGAAGCGCTCCTGCTGAGCGCGACGCTGCGCATCGCGCTTGCCACCCCCGCCAAAACCGCCGCGTCCTGCCTTGGCCGTAAAGGCACGCACGACGTTCTCATCGAGCAACTCATCGGTATCAACATGCTCACGCGGAGCAACTTCTTCCACAGCAGGCACGTCAGCGGAATCCTCGACGACAAAATCTTCGACGGACTCGGCAGGCTGCTCCTGAGCATCGCGGATCTCGACATTGATGGTATAGAACGCCGGGCGCCCGTTAATGCCGCTGCCCTCGATCTTGGTCACGATATTTGCCGCGATAAGCTCATCGCGCATCGCCTTGGTGTCGCATTCCTTATCGACGGAGCGGAAAATCTGCGCCAGCGCGCTCGACTTAATCTTGAGCGCCTTGCGGCAGAGCAGGTCGTAGGCAACCAGCTTGGCGCGCTCGGCAGAAAGCGACGTCTGGCTGCTCAGACGCTCAGCCAGAGCATCGACATTGTTTTGATTATCGGAATATACCGTCTTGGCCACGGGGCCCCTTTCATATGCACACATATACGTCCATATGGTACAACGCACGAGCCTATCCACGCAAAACATCTGCGAGAACGCCCTTGCACCACCTGTTCTCACAAGAAAAAAGACCGGGTCCGCTTGATTGCGGACCCGGTCTTTCCGAGTCAAATAGATGGGAGATTCAACCCGTCCGACCGACTAGGCCTTGGCGGCCTCGGCGTCGGCAGGAGCTTCAGCGGCAGCGGCGCGACCGTACTCGGCCTTGCCCATCTCGGACCACTCGGGCTCCTCATCAGGCATGGAGCCGGCCTCCTTGCCGAAGAACTCCTTGAGACAGTTGACGGCAACGATGAGGCCCAGGACCATCAGCAGGACGGCGAAAACGAGCTGCAAGCCCTTGGTGGCGGCGACGGAGACGGCGGCCGTGGTGGCGGTAGCCGGGATGGTGCCGAAGAAGCCGTAAGCCTGGACAGCGGTCATGCAGCCCATGGCGCTCTGGACCAGCGAGGTGAAGGTGCAGCAGAGCAGGAAGGCGACGGGCACGTAGAGCATCCAGCCCTTGCGGCCGGTGCACTTGCAGAACACGGCGAGGGTGATCATGGTCATGCCGCCGAGCAGCTGGTTGGAAGCACCAAAGAGCGGCCAGATGTTGGCATAGCCGCCAAAGGCGAGGGCGAGACCGGGAAGCAGGGTGACGACCGTGGCGAACCAGGGGTTGCCGAGAACCTTCATGTAGCCGGCCTTGGACTCGATGGCCAGGGCGTCGTTGGTCTGGGCAAAGAACTCGGAGAACGAGGTGCGGGCGATGCGGGCGACGGCGTCGAGCGAGGTCAGGGCCAGAGCGGAAACGTTCATGGTCATGAAGACGGTAGCGAGCGTGCCGTCAACACCGAAGGCCTGCATACCGCGGGAGATACCAGCAGCGAAGATCTGGAACGGGGTGGAAGCGACGCCAGCGTTGAGGGCGCCGGTACCGGCGGTGTTCATGTCGGAGAACATGATGCCGGCGACGATGATGGCAAGGATGCCGACGAAGGACTCGACGATCATGGCGCCATAACCGACCTTGACGGCGTCCTGCTCCTTCTCGACCTGCTTGGAGGAGGTACCAGAAGAAACGAGGCTGTGGAAGCCGGAGAGGGCACCGCAGGCAACGGAAACAAACAGGACCGGGAACATCATGCCGGAGGCAGTGGAGAAGCCGGTGAAGACCGGAGCGGTGATAGTGGCCTGGCCGTTAACGCCCAGGACGACGATGCCGAGGACAGCGCAGGCGATCATGACGATCATCATGATGGAAGTGAGGTAGTCACGCGGGGTCTTGAGCATCTGGATGGGCATGGCGCCAGCGAAGACCAGGTAGACCATGACGACGGCGAACCACTGGAACTTATCCAGGTAGACCGGGAACTGCATACCGACGGCGAACATGAGAACCATGAGGACCACGCCGGTGACGAACTCGGCGGCACCGGTGAGGTTGAACTTCTTCTGGGCCCAACCAAAGGCGATAGCGACGAAGGTGAACAGGATGGAGATGGTGCCAGCGCAGCCAGCGGCATAGGACTTGGTGAAGTCGATGGCACCGGTAGCGGCGCCAGAAGCGTCAACGGCCGGGGTGAACATGAACGTCTTGCAGACCATGTCGGTGAAGGCGGCGATGACGATGATGCAGAACAGCCAGCAGAACAGCAGGAACAGGCGACGGCCGGTCTTGCCGATGTACTTCTCGATGAGCTGGGCCAGGGACTTGCCGTTGTTCTTCATCGAAGCGTACAGAGCACCAAAGTCGTGGACGGCGCCAAAGAAGATGCCGCCGACGAGGACCCAGAGCACGACGGGCAGCCAGCCAAAGGCCATGGCGACGATCGTACCCGTGACAGGGCCAGCACCGCAGATCGAGCTGAACTGGTGCGAGAACGCGGTAAAGGCGGAGACGGGCGAGAAGCTCTTGCCGTCCTTCATGCGCTTGGCCGGCGTGAGGGCCTCTTTGTCAACGCCCCACTTGTTGGCCAGCCAGCGGCCGTAGCCCAGATAGCCACAGGCGAGCACCGCCGCGGCCACAACCATGAGCAAAACTCCGTTCATTACATTTCCTCCTCTAAAAAGAACTTCCTAGACATAAAAAATGAGGGCCGTCGGTTGCGCTCGACGGCCCTCATCTTCATCAGCCGCCCGTTATCGTACGGGCTAGCTGTATGTGCTAACCCGCATCAGATAATTACTACGCTGATAATGTTTAGCTGATGCGTGAACATGTCTAAGAAATCCTCTTCAATCATGATGTGAACGATCCGTGCGTGTTCACATCCCCCAGTGGTTGAAAAGGAGTATGAAACTTTAGTTACCTAAAGTCAACGCAAATATGTAATGAATTTTCAACTTTTTTTGAATTTCTCGGTATAAAACGCCACTAACCTCGGACTTTACCCAACGACAGTTTTTGCTTGAGAGATGCTCCCTGGGCGCGGG
>NZ_CABJFS010000012.1 GCF_902364945.1 Collinsella aerofaciens
ACGGCCGGTCCGGGTCCAGCCCCGTAATCCGACATAGTTTTGAAATGACACTAATTCACTGGCAACCAAACTAGATCGTTCTAGTTCCTTATCGCCGGCTAATTTCCGATGTCCATCCAGTTGCACAAAACATTTGCTCGCAGTCGCGTCTCGGCGCACTTCATTGCCTCGGATTTGGCTTTATATCGAATCCCCAAACGGCTGCAAACGCTTTTGACTATGATGTCTAGCTGCTTTTTGTCGTTAAGCATATCGTGGGTTACCAGGAACACGTCGAAACCCATGCTCTGAAGCGCAGTCATACGCTCCGCATCGTGGTCAAGTACCGCGCCTGATCCATGGATGACTTCACCTTGGATCTCGATAATTACTGCCTTCATTAGCATTGGGTTTACAATCACGATGTCCCCGTAGCAGACCTTTTGACCAGCGATGCTTTGGGCAGCCTCGGATAGAGGGGTTAAATCGTTGAGGTACACGTATCTGAATCCTGAACCACCTAGACGTCGAGAACGACTTAGGAGCAGGACCCCCGCAACCTCGAGTGGAGATGCAGCAATGCCGATAACCTGCTGAGCGGCATCATAAAACTGCTTTCCCCACATTTGACTTTTGACCTTGTCGGCGAAACGATGCAGGTCGCTCAGTTCGATGAGCGGCTTTCTCATCCAAAGAGAAGTACCTTTGAGTTTCGTAACCTCTCTTCCATCCTCACGCTTGCTTGTTTGGCCATCACTATCTGGGTCCTTTACGGTTGCGCGGGCATAAACTCGTTTCCAGGGAATCTCGTCTTCGCCTTCTCCAAGTTCGAACAGATCCTGCGTGCTGGAATTGCGATTCTTTTCTACCGCCAGTTTTAACTGCATTTCGGCAGCGGGAGCCGGCTCGAAAACAGAAAACCAGCCGCAAAGTTCGTACATAGCCAGTACGAGATCTATTTGAGACACAAAGCGTGTCATAGTAAATAACGTGTTTAGCGGATTGGTGACACTAAAGCCAAAATGAGTGTCGATTGTTGTGCCGGCATCCGATGCCCCATCCCAGCGAATTGTAGAGCGCAATCCCGAGTGGTGATTACAACAACCTGGCGAAGCAACAGCGATGATCGGGGTCTTGAGGACGTCGGTTACGAAAGGGGCTTGGGATAGAGCTCGCCAACCGTCTTCGGTGTTGGGCAGGCGCGGGTAGAGGTCGCGCACCTGCGGTGGGCAGCGCCAGTAGCGGAATGCGGTGTTTGCGCAGACGATTTCGTCCATTTGCGCCTCCCCTGGTTTCGGCCGCGGGCCGTGCGGATTGCGGACATCGCCGATTATCTACTGGGGCATCATGCGGGTAAGTACCGGAAGCTGACCAAACGCTGGCCAATAGCTTGACGAGTTCTGCCAAAAATCCCTCGTGTGATAGAAATCCGCTGGAAGGAGCTCTGGGCGTGTGGTCCCTGTCTCCACATTTGCGCTCGTATCATATGGGTAATTCAATGAAAATACGCATGCGTTATATACAAAACGTGCAATGACGTCAGCAAAAAGGGTGCGATATAAAATGACGCCTTAGATGACTACGATTTGATTTTGGTGTCAGTTTTGGTGTCAAGCTTGATGTCAAAAAGAAAAAGGCCAGAGGCTTAACTCCTCTGACCTGCGCTTTAGATGGTGGGCGATACAAGATTCGAACTTGTGACCCCATCCGTGTGAAGGATATGCTCTACCCCTGAGCCAATCGCCCGTCGCCTTTCGGCAAAAGAGATACTATCATAGCCTCGCGTTGTTTACCAAGAACTTTTTGCCCTCGAATTCAAATTCTTGGGCACATGCCGTTCCATCACAAACAAGGCGTCCAGCAAACCAGCAGCTAAACCACCATTTACCGCTTGATCCACGAGGTCTCGGGGCGGCAGCACAGGGCGCTGGGGATCTCCATGTGGTGTCCAATCAATTCAATAACCGGCGTGCAGATGCTTTGATTCTATACGTGCGACGGGTCGCCTATGCCCGCAATGCAACCGCGGCGCAGCTCCTCGGCGAGCCCGCTGGTCGTACGGTTTCCGGATACGAGGTCCTGGATCCAGGCATAGTACTGGTTGTCTTTGGGCTCGGGGTTGTCGGACAGCACGACCGGAGTGCCGGCGAACCTTAAGACGGACAATGCGTAGATAAGGCTGGTACGTTTGTTACCGTCCTCGAAGATGTGGTCCCTGACCATGTGCTCTGCCACGTAGGTGACCTGGTCAAAGATGTCTGCGAAGCGATCGGCCGGCGATTGACCGAATATTGTACAGAATGCACCCGCAAGTACGGACTCGACGCGTCCAAGCTCAAGCGCGGCCCGGTCGCCTGTGGCGTCGGTTGTATAGCAGCGCCCGACCGTCATCAGCGTGCTGTGTAGGCGCATCGCGGCCGCGGCCATAGCTTCGAGCGAACCGGTATCATCGAGCACGAGCGGCACGAACGGATGAGCGCTCCGCTGCATAGCCGCCATCATGAGTTCTCCAAGAGCTTGAGCGCGTTGGGCATGCCCGCTATGGTCTGCCGAATAGCTTCGTCGATTGACGTGACGCCGTCGAGCAAATTCGGAGATGCTGAATTTACCTCGAGCGCAGATGAATGATCTTCTTGAGCAACGCAATCAGCTCCGTCATCTTGTTGAACGTAGTTCCAAGGCATGTCTACCTCCTCTATAGCCTTTCGGACGGAATAGCCCGCGAGTCGTACTCCAGGGCGATCGGTTGCCAGACGAGGTCTTCGATGGCGCAGCTTAGGGTGTTTGCGAGCGCCAATGCCGAAGAGACCGAGGCGCGGCGTAAATCCAGCTGATTCTGTTCGTAGAGCTGTATAGCGCGAAGTTTAACCCCCGATTGGGCGGCCAGCTGTTTTTGCGTTAGGCCGGCCGCCTTTCGTGCCGCCTTGAGGCCCTTTTTGTCTGCCTGGGCTTTGTTCCATTTATCGATGACAATCTGGGCGAATTTGTCTTCGGAAGCTTCGAGAAGCGGATGGTACGAACCGATTATCCAATCGAGTGGGGCGACTTCAAGTAGTTCGCTAAAGCCCAGGCTGCTTACCCATTGCGTATAGGCCAAAACCCAGCCCGCCCAATACTGAGGCGAACGGTCGAACGGATAGGTCTCCCTGCATTCGGCAGGCTTTAGCCCCGCCCGAGCGATAATTTCGCGCGCGAGCTCGTCGCCCGTCATGCCGCAGACGACACGAGGCATACCGCGCTCAAACTGTTTCATCTCAATAGTGTTCGACAGGATCGCCGTCAGCTCGGCTGGATTCAAACCTTGGTCGCAGAGGGCGAAATCGACTGCCTCGCCCAGCGTTCTCATGGCATCCTCGAGATACATCTCACTGTAGGCGTGGGTCATTTTCTGTCATCCCCTCTCGAACGATATCGACGATACGAATTCCCTCAAACGGGTTTTCGGTAAGCAATTCCCGATACTGCGCCCTTGCCAACTCATCTCGGTCCTTGGCCAATGGGCCATATAGAGCTTGTGGCGCACGTTCAAATCCAGCAAAACGAATGCTCTTAAACGCGCGCTCGCTTTTGAGCACAATCTGTTCTCCAGGGTTACCGAGCCTCATAGCTCGACCGAGCTGGTCAATGGTGATCGTATTGTTTACAAACGCCCTGGCATAGCTGAAGTACGAGTCATCCGCACGCCATCCTCTAATCACATCGTAAGCGTTAGCATCTGGCAAAAAATGATCGCGAAGGTATTCGCATGCCCCCACAGCGACGGCGGTGTCCTTTCGGAATGAACGATGCTCTACAAGCAACGCTATCCAATGCAGAACTGAATATTGCGGCGATAGCAGGTCGAGTACCTTGAGATCGGCCATGTCGAGTTCATATCGATTTGCAAAGCCGTCTGCGTCCCTAGAGCATGCCCATTCCCTTGCAAGGTTGAGGCTCTCTGTGCAATAGAATCCCTGTCCATAGTCGTTATGGACTTTCCCCAGGCCAATCTGGGGAGTCTCAATGATCTTCTGAGAACCATGCCACAGTTCCACGCGAGTCTCCTAACAGGTATCGCCCTAGCGATAGTATAGCACACTATCGCTAGGGCGATACCTGTATTCAGAGAGCAAAAGGGTGTATGGAACCGAGTTTGAGTTCAATACCGGCTTCTAAGACTCTCCGAGTCCGGAAGTATGCGGCAAAATTCAGACTTGTTGACCACGCTGGAGCACATCAACGCTTCTACCTGCGGCTTCTTTGCGCCAAAAGGGCGGTGTGGTCGGGGGTTCCGGAATTTGCCGCATACTTCCGTTTTGAGTATTCGGAAATGCGGGGAAAAACCGAGATCTGTCGACCAGACCCTGGTTTTATGCTTCCGTGACCTGCGGTTTTGTACGTAAAAATTTGGTTGCGCTCGGCGGGTTCCGATCCCCCCCACACACACTTCCGGAAATGAGTCACAACAACAACGGCGTGCGATTGCGATGAATGCTTTCCTAGTGTGAACAGCACCAAGGCCATGGCAATTCAGTGGTTGTCGGCGGTCTTGGCGAGTGTGGAGAACACGCCACTTGCACTCGCTTTGGGTTTTGCCGGGTTTGAAACGGTAGCATACACAGGGCGTCTTTATATGTAACTTAATAGTTTGCCTTGTAACATCATTAATGTTACATTTCAAAATAGCATGTTACACAAGGAGGCGAGGCATGCGGGAATTCGTTGAGAAGATGCTGCATTCGAAAGTTGAGCGTGAGCCCGTTGACGTCTCGGGGCTTCCCCTGTATCTGAGGGGGTTGTACTCCCTTGAGCGGTGGACCGCCTTCGGTGTGCCGTTCGTGATGGCTTTCCCCATCGAGAACGCGACGGTGAAGACCATGGCGAAACACCGCAACACGCTGGAGACAGCTCTGGGGATTCCCGTGGCTTTCGCTCTCGAGAGCGCCACGGGCTATAGGGTCGAGCGAATGCTTGAGGCCGGCCTCGCCTTTGTAGCTACAGACAAGCAGGTGTACCTACCGTTCCTGGGAGTCGCTCTGAATGGCGGCAAGAGCCATGCGGGCGGCCGTAAGCAGGTGAGCATCGAGACGCTCTCGCCCCAGGCGCAGCGTCTCGCCATCATGGCGCTCTACGGTGGACTCGACGGAGCCAACGTAACTCAGGCGGCGAACGTTCTCGCCGTAGCAAAGATGACCGTCTCGCGCGCGTTCGATGAACTCGCTGCTGTCGACCCCTCGATCATCGTGTCCGAAGGGCGCCGACGGGTCCTACGCCCTGACCGGAATAAGATGGCGCTGTGGCGGCGGCTTGAGCCATACATGGCAAGTCCGGTCGCAAGGGAGCATCGCCTGACCCGCTTACCCGATGTGGGCCTTCCACCAGGAGGAGTTTCGGCGCTGAGTGAGATCTCGATGCTGCAGGACGACCCCTGGCCGACTTTCACCGCGACCAAAGCGCAAGAGCGCGTCCTAGGGCTGGCGACCGGTGCACGTAACGCTGGATTCGACGAACCAGAGGAGCCCGCGTGCGTAGTGCAGGTGCTACGCTACGAGCCCGAGCCAGCGCCCGGGTGTATTGTCGACCCGCTTTCCGCCATCCTATCCCTTCCCGACGATATGAGGGACGACCCGCGCGTCGCGGGCGAGATCGAGTACGTCCTGAATCGAGTGCTTGGGGTTGATTATGAAGGGAATCGATAAATTCAGGGAACGCTTCGCGGGCCGCGAGGGCGAATATGTCCTAATCGGTGGCGGAGCCTGCGACCTGCTGTTCGGCGAGGTCGGGCAAGATTTCAGGGCAACGAAAGATCTCGATCTAGTCCTACTGGTGGAGGCGCTGACGCCTGAGTTCGGCCGCGTGTTCTGGGACTTTGTTCGGGAAGGCGGGTACGAGAACAAACAAAAGAGTAGCGGGAAGCCGCGGTTCTACCGGTTCTCTAAGCCGAAGGACCCGGCCTTCCCCGCCATGCTGGAGTTATTTGCACGCACCGACATCAACCTGCGCCACGGGGATTCCGGCCTTTTGCCGATACACATCGGGGAGGAGGTTTCTAGTCTTTCTGCGATTCTGCTGGACGAGGAGTACTACAAATTGCTCGTGGAGAACAGAGTATCGGCGGGCGGCGTCGCTGCCTTGTCGGTCGAGGGACTAATCCCCTTCAAAGCAAAGGCGTGGCTCGACCTGTCTGCCAAGCGTGCAGATGGAAAGGCAGTCGATGAGAAGAGCGTAAAGAAGCACCGTAACGACGTCTGCCGCCTCGCCACCTTGCTCGCGGGCAACGAGCGTCCCGCCATGAGCGAGGGTGTTCTTGCTGACATGAGGCGCTTCATGGAGGCCTACGAATCGGACCCCGTCGATCCCAAAACAATCAGGATCAAGGGTGTTGGGGCGCAACAGGTCGTTGAGGTGCTGAAGGACGTTTACTTGCGATAACACGTATACATGACGCGCCTTCAACCAGAACGATTGAAGGCGCCTTCTCCGCGAGCATTGTTTTGATTGCGCTGGTCGTGCTCTTCGACCAAGATCTTCTCGGTAGGCTTTCTTTTGATTCCGCTGGTCGCGCCTTACGACCAAATTCTGGGACAAGCATATAAATAAATGGAAAAAAATAAATGGAAAACGATGCAAGACGAGTCAAGAAGCCCCGCAATCGCGCTCGTTAACCCAAGGTGGCGAGCTGTTCTATCTAACCCAAATATTCGCAAGCTCCTCATCCTGCTTACTCCGCTTCATAGACACGCATCTCATCTTGCTCGATGCTTTTCCGGAAGGCCGCGCGCATGTGCTCTGGTGGGTTGGTGACGATATCAACCTTTCGCCCAAGTTCCTTCTCGAGCTCATGAGAGAGTTCGAGAAGCGCGCCGAACGTCATGGTGTTGCCGCAGACTAGGCGCAAGTCAATATCGCTATCGGGCGTTTGTTCGCCTCGCGCAAACGAGCCAAACAGATATGCCTCGCGGACGTCGTAGCGAGCCAGCACGCGGGAGACCGCAGTGGATATGTCGGTAGGCGAGATCATGGGTTATTTGCCGTTCAACAGTAGAACGTCAGGGGGCCAGCGCCGAAACCGCCGGTCCGGCTTTTTGGCGTTCGGCGAGCTCGAGGATAAACGGGGCGTTTGAGCTAACAAATTCTGTCAAAAAATTGAGGTCATCAGCAGTAAATCCTTCGACGTTGAACCATTTGACCGCAGGCAAGAAGCATTCCGCATGGTCAAAGCCAAAGTCAACCGGGCGCTCGACGGCCACGCGAACGGTTCCGTCTTCTCTTGTCTCTGAGTAGGCAAATTGGGTGCCATCATCAAGCTGAACATAGCTCCAAAGCACGGCTGCCTCCTTAGTGTTGATATCCAAGTATAAAGAGCAGACTAGATGTAACGCGGCGTGAATTGGATTATTCCTATAAGAGACGAACTCTGACAGCTGGCAATCTCCGAAAGTATGCGGCAAATCTCAGACTTGTTGACTACACCGAAAAGCGGCAACACTTCCACCTGCGGTTTCTTTACGTTAGAAGGGGGTTGTGGTCGGGGGTTCCGGAATTTGCCGCATACTTCTGTTATGCGATTCCGAAAGTGCGGGGAAACCGAGATCTGCCGCCCAGACCCCAGTTTCGAGCTTCCGCGATCTGCTGTTTTGTTGCTAAAAATCAGTTTGTGCTCGGCGGTTTTAAATTTTTACCCGCACTTCCGAAAATCGGGCCATTCAGCAACGATATGCGGTGCCCAAGAGTGCTATGCCAGGTAAGAAGAGCGTTAAGAAAAATGCGCCCGAGCCAGCCGACCCCCCGCCTTGCATCCATTATGGCAACCGATAACCACAACGCGTCTGCACCAAGGGATTGACGCTCAATTCCGTCGTCAATAATTTCCTAAAACAAGTGATTTACTTTTAGGCGGGTCGAATCTAAATTTTATACCTAGTTATCTTTTTCCATTCGGCTGGGAAACCCATGGCATCAAGGAGGCGCTCCTCGCCGATGCTCTCATCCAATGACAAGTATCCGTTAACGCACTTGACGAGCTTGGCCTTGAATGTCTTGAACTCGTCGTCGCGAAGGAGGTATCGAAGGGTGATCACTGCCGAGAAAACGTCTACCTTGCCGCAAGCGTAATCCGGCCCAATCTTTTCGATGCCGAGCTTGGCGTGCAAGGCCGTGTCAGGAATCTCGACGTGACACCTGTGGGAGAAGAGACGCTCTCCATGTGCGCAGACGTTCCTGTAGAGGGCGAGTACGCGGATAAACGACGAGAGTTCTTTCGGGTTTCCGACCCCGAACCTCTTAGCAATCTTGGCCTTCTCGCTGTCCCTGAGCGCCGTGAGCATTTTCGAAGTCTGTCCGAAGGTCATGGCGTTCACGGTGACCCATAGAGGCACGTTCTTATATGCCCTGCGGTAGTAGGCAAGGTATTCGTGGCTGGTATCCTTGTTGGCGATATAGTCAAGCATGTTCAGCAGCTTTGGGAGAACTCGCTTCGCGCCCTTCGACGTCGCGTAGCAGCGGGCGTCTAGATACTTGCTCTGGGACTCGCCATATGCAGCGCAGAACTCGTAGGCCAGCGCCGACCTGATCTTCGCCTCGACCTTGAGCAGCGCATCGAGCATTATCTCCCTAAGCTCGACGTCGAACTCGTAAAGCGCTAGGATGTCTCCAAAAGTGGCACCTTCGCGGTATACCCGGGTGCTCGGGTCGCGGAAAAACGACTGGTAGCCGTTCACGACCGGGAAATAGCCGATGTCCGCAAGCACCCTTCGGCAAACCTCTTCGTCCTCGATTCTGAGGCCGGAGCTTCTGAGCTTCTCCATCTGCTGCTGGTAGGTAAGGAATTCTTTGGGCATCGTCGCTCTTCCCGAAAATAAAAGGGGAACCCGCAGGCTCCCCTCCGGTTCCAGGCATCGAAAGTTTCTGGACCCTAATCACTGTAATGATACTATTTTCAAACTTGCGCGCTGTCAAGCACATGCACTGAGTATCCACCGGCACACATTACCAGCACGTCCGGCATTGCTCGCATGAAAAAGGCAACACTCCTTCACTGAAAGCGTTGCCTCTAAAGCGTCTGCAGAACTCCTACATTTAAGCCAGATGTTCCTCACCACATCAGCAACAATGTGAGGTGGTGAGGAACGCTGTGCCAAGAAGAAATAGCGTTAGGGACACGACGATCCAATTTGTGTCGCTGGTTTTGGGAAGCGACGAGGAGGTCTTGGTGGTGACCTTGGGCCTAGAGGCCTTGGCGGCCGTGGTGTTGGTCACTGTGGTCGTGGTCGCCGACTTAGTCGCGGCCGCGGGCTTCAGCATGGGAATCGTCGACGGATCCGCAGCTGGCTCGACAGTAGCGGGGTCAGCGCCAGGGGCGGACAGACCATCCCCCGGCACATCGGGCCCACCGGTCTCCCCCGCCGACGCCGTGGCATCCACGGGCACGATTGTCACACGCGCTGCCACGGACCCGTCGGCATCCACCACGCCGCCCTCGCCAAAGGCCCCACCCGCAGGAGCCACAAAGCGCGCGGATGCAAACGATCCGCCCAGGCAGGCGACGCCGGCGTCGGCGCCCGACGCATCCAGCCAGGACGCATCGATGGTAAGCTGCCCGGCCGCGTCACCGCCAGCAGCCCCGCCCAGCAGACACACACCATAGGTGCGCACGCCCGCCCCGGAGCCCGCGCCCGCGGCGACAACGCGCCCATCGCCGCGAACGGCAAGACCATCCGCGATCACGCCGGCCACCCGCGCATCTGCGATGCCGGCGCCATCGGCACGCGCGTCAACCTTGCAGCCGTCCACCGCGAGCGTCCCCGACACGTAGATTCCGCACTGCGAGCCCGTAGCCACCAGCGACCCGGTGCCGCGGAGCGTCAGATCGCCCCACAGCTCCATGCCGCACCGCGAGATGTCCACGTCGGGCGCGCTCGTCTCAACCACGGAGTTTTGCCCCACAAGCGTCACCACCAGGTCGTCGTCCGCGCCGATGGCCTCGCCCGCGTAGCCGGTAAGCTCCAGATGGCCGGCATCTGTCCAGGCCCACCCGGGACCCGATACACCCGGCTCGTAGTACGTGACGCCCGCAATGAACAGGCTTTCCGCGCCCGCGGCATAAGAAGGCCCGCCCAGCAAAACGCATAGGCAGGCCATGGCAGTAAACAGGATGTAATGACGGCTGGTGTGGAACGCGGCAGCAAACATAACCGCTCCGATCTTCGCAAGAGCCAATGGAAACTGCGCCAGGAAACTACCTGGTAGCAGCAGTTATTAGTGTAGCGAGATCGGCGAGTGGCGAACGAATTGCCTGTAAACGAACCCCGAAATTAGGTGTAAATCGTTTTGCCAGTCGGTGAAAGGAGGGGCTGCATAACGTCCGCAATGGGCCGTCTGGGGGCTTCGCGAGTTTATTGACCCTCAATTGGGCTCTTACGGCAGTTGTCAGAATACGACCATTATCATTAGGTGCTGCATGTTAACGATTAAACTCTCCCTACCCTGTGAATGGATGTTACGTCATCTTCAGGTGAATGCATTTAATGCCGGTATTGAGATTGATTCCACAGCTAGCGAGCATTGTGACTCACTATAATTTTGATAGTTCATCGATCTTTCCTTATGGAGTTGTTGTAATGATGCCTGAACAAGCGATTAAACCTATACCGTTATCAAAACTACGCTTATGGACCGAGAATCCTAGAGACCCTGTGGATGAGAGCATGAGCGATTCTGAAATCATTAAAAGGGCGATTGTTAATGATAGTGATAACTGGAATCTAGACTCATTAATCGTTGAAATGGGCAAACGTTACCATCTAAACGAGATACCTGTAGTTGTCGCAAATGCGGACGATACATTTACCGTCTATGACGGAAATCGTCGCGTAGCCCTATTGAAGTGTATTAAAGATCCAGATTTATATCAGGATGCCTTTAATAGGATCGGTGTCTTTGAAGTGGAACCGGAGTTACGCAATCTAACGGTCTTACCTTGTAATGTTTGCACAAAAGAAATTGCTTTAGAGATTGTCGAACGAATCCATCGATCTTCGAATAAGTGGGGCAAGCTTCAATACGAACAATTCTTGCATAACTTTAGGGGACAGCCCAAGGGCCCTCTTATGTTGCTTGATGAAGCTACAGGCGGAATTGTAGCGACGAATAAAAAATTAAACGAAGAATATGTCGAGAAAAGGTTGTTAACTGAATCGAATTTAAACAAAATTGGATTTTCAATTAAGAATAACGAGCTCGTAACTAATCATAATCTCGAGGAAGCCGTCGAAATTCTGAAAGATATCGCACGGATTAGAAATGAGGATCTGAGCTCAGCAAGGAAAAACGCCGGCAGACTGAAGGATGCGCTAATTGAGCTAAATCCAGACAGGTACGCCAACATTTCTTCATTTAATGAAAGCAAGCCAATTACCAAGCTGGGTGGCAGCAACGCCCCAAACAATAGAAAAGAAATGTCCACCGCGAAGGCTTTGCCCCATAAGAGGAGAAAACCAGTAAAAACCAAAGAAGAGGTTCTGTTTGGCGGAATGCTTCGACCGAAAGGCAGCAGATCAAATGAGCTATATCGAGCCATCGACGACATTTACCATTTTTATTTAAAGAATGAACAGAAGAGATTCCATTATCTTCCAATAGTTGCGTTTTCAATGCGACTGCTACTAGAAATATGCGCACAAGAGTACTTTAAAGCAAGCGATCCTAATAATGATTGCAAGGATGGCGCTTTAAAGCCCTTTTTAAAAGAAGCCAAGAAGAAAATGACGGAGACCGCCAACTTTGAAGATATTAATGAGATTACATTGAATAGCGAATGGATAGATGGCAAATACAATTTTGAGGGAATTCTATCAAAATGGGCTCACGGCACGCTGTCTGCCGACAAAGAGAGCATTGTCCGTGTTTCTAGATTGGCCGGAAACATCATAAGGTTAATGTGGTCTAATTAGTATAACAACTTACCGGTGGCTAATGCCTGATCGGTCTTGAAGCCACCGGTAAGTCGATCGTTCTAAAAGAGCTATGATTTAAGACTAGCGGGCCAAATAAGTCCTGGCCCAAGTATTATCTTCTCTTTGCCAACAGTTTTTAGATTGGCAGAATATCCAATTTCAAGATTACTCTGTTCGTAATCGTTGTAAATGGATTTAATCAATACGTCTGCATCATAAGTTACAACCCATTTACTCTGTGCACTACCGATTTTACGGGCTAATGAGCGATGCTTCTCGTTAGTAAAAGAACTTCGATATAAACCGGGACCCTTTTGGACGTAAGGAGGATCAAGATATGCAAACAGTTCGGAATCTGTTAATCGCCGAGTTATAAACTCTTCAGCATCAAGGTTCGTAACTTCAATTCTGTCTTTATATTCTTCAATTCGTTGTATTTTAGCAATGAGCGTTTTGCGATTGAATCGAGCATCCATTTTATAAGTTCCAGTTTGGTCTAGACCGCCTATAACTCCGCCGCTCAAAATACCAGAGACATTGGTTCTATTAAGATAAAAGCATGCTTTACCTAACGCAAGGCTATCGCTGACATCCTTTGAACGATAAATCTCTCGCATCGATTTCCATGTATCTATATTAAGTTTTGCGTCATTGATAAATTCGCATAACTCCTCGCTGTGATTTACTATCACGTCCCACATGCAATACACAGCAGGATCAAAATCATTAATTACAATCGATTTAACGTCATTTTTTAGAAGCAACTTAATAGCGAGGCCTGCTCCTCCTGCAAATAACTCTGCATAAGCGTGCCCAAGCAGGTTGTTTGCTTCAAGTATCGATTTGATTTCAGGGTAAATCTTCGTCTTACCCCCTGGATATCGCACTGGCGTAAGTGTTGCCGGCACTAACTACACCTCCTTAGCTTGCGCAAATGCTAACAATTGACTATTTTTTAAATCAGAATATTTTACAGTCTATTCGTACTTAAAAGTATAAATACCGAAATCAACAGTTGATGGAATGAAAATACGGTGATAGTTGGCTGTTTTATGGTAAACGGCCTGGAGATTGAATCCAAATTTCCTTATATCCCTTGCATTTGCGGAATCAAGCATCCATGCCTTAAAGACATACGTGAAAAATAGTATATTCCTGTTAAAAACTGCCTTGGCTTTCTCCCGCTTTTGGCCACCGCCAACAACGTTGCGCGCCTCATCTATTTCAGGCTTGATCCATTGGTTAAAATTACTTATGGAAAAACCTTCACCTTGAATGCATTCGTCAGCCCAGAAGGGATTGTTACCATCAGTTGACAATTTAATTGCGTAGTCAAATAATAGCCATTCGGGCGACGATCCATCTCCGGGTAAGGCAATTGTGTTTTTGGAAAGATTCGAAGGCTTATCACCGTCGAGAATAGCGAACGACGCAATGGCGGATTGTCTTAATTGGGAATCTTTAAATAGGCTAGATATAACGTCACCGCCAAGATTTCCGTCTATCAAATGGATATGTCTGTTTAAGTGATTAAATCCATCTGCCTGTTTGCATAGATGGGATATCAACAGGCGAATGAGGCACCTTGCTTCTTCATCTTCGGTGAATACAGGTATTTTCTTTTCAGAGAATAGGTCCGCTCGGGATCTATTTGTGAGATACATCTCTATTTTTTCAATATCAGGGTTGTCCATTTTGGAAACAACACCTGCGCCGTCATACAGGTAAATTACATTCTGTTTTTCTTTAAACATTTGCTTTAACATAAAGATACTGTGAGTAGTAAAGACTATTTGAATATGGAATAGCGTCGAGTATTCAATAAGCAATTGAAGCAAAGCATATTGGAACGAAGGGTGCAGAGTTGCATCAAGCTCGTCAACAAGCAATAGGCTACAAACCGTTTCCGATTGAGAGCTCTCGTCCAAAGCCTCATAATATCTTTTTAATGAGAGCAAGGCGGTTAGAAGTATCAAGACATTCTCTTCGCCGCTAGATACTGTATTTGAATCTACGCCTTCAATATCCGTGCTAAATTCTTGTCTTTTCTTAATGTCTCTTAGACTTTGTGCTTGAAATGAGCTTGCGTGAATTCCGGTGATTCGAGCATAAAGATCGCTCAGCTCAGACTGGGCGTCCTCAGGGAGTATGAATGATGAGTTTTTCAGCGCACCGTCGTCTTGATATTCTCCCCAAGGAATTAGACGAGCCAGTCCGAGATAAAGCACTGGCTTGGCTGGCAACCTATCATGACTGCCTTTTTTGTAATAGGGCTTAATTGCATATCGATTATTGACGGCCGAATTATGCTTTCTAAAAGACAGTCGCGAACCATCTAAATACTCGACTTCAAACAACGACCCCTCTTTATAGCCAGGGGCAGGGTTATTATACTGCCTATCACCTTTTGCTAATTTTTCGATCTTCGTATTCACTTGAGCATTGAGAGAATTAATCATTCTTAATGCTTCGGGATCTTTAAATTGGTGATCTTTCCTGCTGACAGCTTTGTATGCGTTGCTGATCATATGCAGCAGGGTAGTCTTGCAAGTGCCATTCGTTCCCGATATGGCATTAACGCCACAGTCAAATTCAATAGCAATATCGTTTAATTTCTTATATCGATTAATATTGAGACGTTTAACCATGGGCCAGCCAATCAATAAATGCATTATTGCGAAAGTGTCTTATCTAGAAATTTATACGTCTGAATCTCCACTTGATTCAAGTAACCATCTAACTTGGCTCCATTCGCATATTTTGTGGTGCGCAATAATATTGCGGCATTCGCGAAGAAGATGGATTTCGTTCCTGAGCTCTCGATCGGGGATATATAAAAGTCTTTCGCCGTCATCGTTAGTTTGCGCCATTAGGTATACAAGGGTTCCGAGTTCAACATCCTCGGGTTCAGATACGCGCTCGCCAAATTGAGAGACATCACTGCTTTCCAAAACGGCAGTAAGCTGATCACGTACTCTTGCTATCACCGCCAATCGCCTAGCCTCCAAGATGGGGAACAGAATCACGACCTGTGCTTTCCAGACTCTTCGATCGATTGAGCCCTTATCGGCTCGCAGAGCGATAGCAAGAACATTATTATGATCAGCTTTGACCCTATCATTATCAAAGCAATCTAAAACAGAACAGAGCACATCATAGCTGTTATCAAGCATAAGTTCGAGGTTCTCGGATAAGATATCTGACACCTCAACGTCCCCACCGCAGACGTTGGAGAGCAGCGAGGCGCAGTAGCTTTTTTCTTGACCCGAAAAAGCCATTGAAGGCATTTCATCCACAAGTAAACCATTGAATAACGAAACGCTATACTCGCCTATGCAATCACGATAACTGATAGTCTTGCACCCATCATTTTCATTTTGATCCAGCGAAGACCATCCATCAAAAGAAGTCTCTACAACAAACAATCCATCTAAAGGTGTTGTAGATGGCCACCCGCAGATTAAGCCCATCCAAGTTTTAATGTCTTTCGGCTCAAAACCTGTCAACCAGACGATTCTGTCTTTCAACACGTGATTCTGGATAAGATACTCAGCGGGATTAAGTGAATTCCTATATCTTAGTCTTACGTCATTCAGAGCGTAGCGATCAAGCAGCACTTCAACTGGACTCTGAGCATTGTTAAAATCATCCGGTGTGACCACATCAATAGTGACACCTTCCAGCGCGTATTCGCTTTGGGCGGCTTCAGCAATTAACTCCCTCATCCTATTTGGCCAAGGGCACAACTTGGGCAGAAGCAATCGCACATTGTAATTGTCCGAGAGAGAACTCACGACTGATTTTATAAACATCTGAGGACCCGTAACATTGGTCCACCATATGTACGAATGGTCCATGCCCATGAAGCCACACTTTCCTTTAAACCTTAGCGCACTCATTAGCTTCGATGATGTCATCGAAAACAGCATCTTCATTGGGTCCGATGATATTCAAGAACGAATGCCTGCGCAGTTTATAACAATGAACAGTCATAGAAGGTTTAGTCAAAATACCCATCTCGACCATTTCGTCAAGCAGTATCTCCAGAGCGCTCTGGGATTCGCATTTTAGGCATGAGATGTCGAATTCGATCGCTGATTTCTGAATAGCGTCGATACTGAAGCCGTCAAGCAGGGACTTCTGATCATCCTCGCGTTCTGCAGCAAAGCTCAACATGGCGATACACCGAGCAAGCATAAAGTATCGCTCATCGAGCTCCAGAGAGAGCCTGAACTTTTCTCTAATACTGTTGTTCAAATCATTCTTGTTAATGATTTCGCCAAGTTGCTCCTCAAGGAGAGGATACGGAGGCTGTCCATCAGCAGCACGATAATAAACGCCATACTGTTCTTTCATGGTTTCAACCAGTGTATGCCCAAAGAACTGGATGATTCCTGGATAGTAATTTGTGTTTGTAAGGATGGTCTCCAGATGAGGGTACCTATCAACTTGGAAGCCCAAATAAAGCAGCGGCCTAGAAATTAGCTGCAGCGCTTCTTGGGGTGATAATGGTTTGACGCAAATGGGTGAACCAACTTGGCCCGAGAAGCCGTTCTCCTGAATAGCGTTTTTTGCTCTGCAAACATTATGCAAGCCCGCAATCACAAACTTAAAGCTATTAGTAGATTCACTTTTTAGGTCGATAAGAGGCTGGAGCTCCCTGTAATGGTGCTCAGCAATAGCATTGAGAAAATTATCACACTCATCAAGAAGCAACAGAACCCTGGAAGCAAGCTTGGAGTTCATGGCTTTAGCAATCGCTGCCGCAAGGGACCGAATGTCCTCAACCTTTCCAAGCGAAAGTTCAGCTTTTGCACCAAAAGCCTCAGCAACCTTACAGGCAACATCCTTTTCAGTCAGGCAATTAAGAATGTTGACATAGACTGCGAACTCTTTGGAATCAGGTTTTTGGCAGAGGCTTTCGGCTCTTTGAAGAAGCGCAGTCTTGCCCAACTGTCTGCCACCATAGACGATTATGGCTCCACCAGGATCCATAATGCTTCTTAGCTCAGCATCCCTGCCGCAGAACATTTCGTCTGGGGTAGGACCGCCATCGCGTACAAATGGTTGATAAAACGTAAAAGGCAAGGCGCACTTCAGCATTAACTGAAGACGTTCGGGCTCTTCGTGCAAGGCCAAGAACAATGCAAGGACCTGATCAATAACGATAAATTGAAGATGATTGTTGCTCGCATGTGATAGCTCTGCCAAGGCTCTTTTATCCTCGAGTCTCATTGGGCTATCAACAAATACGAGGGACATCCTCGTCAGTCCGGCAGCACGAACTTTAGACAAGATATCTCTAGGCGATAATGAACCGAACAACAGCAAAACATCTAGCTTTGACGGCATTTTAGTGCCAAATGCCGCAATAGGATGACTGTATTGAGTCGTTCCGCGAGAAGCGGGGCGTAGCGACGCGGAGTACCGAGCTTGGCCTTGAGAAGTGCGTTCAACTTGCCTAACAGACAATCCAAGAGCTCTCAAGAATGTAGCAATATCCTTGCAATCGGCACTTCCGGTTTTATTTCCGCGCTTTGGCCAACTTCCAACCATTTTCAAGGCGTTTTCTTTATAGCCTGAATCTTTGTAATCAGTATCCCAACTCTTCGGAGCATTCTTATTAATATAGGACTTTGCGAACTTGGCAAAATCGTTTCGGTTGTTAGATTTCTTGCAACAATCAAATAGCTGTTTATAAACATCATCGCTAATAAACTCCGAGAAAACATCGCTCTCGGTAATAGGCGTTACGTCCAAATCAAGCTTGCCAGCATCTATTCTATTCAAATACTCTTCAACTACAGCATAGTTGCCCTCTTCAAACAAAACGGTAGCCTTATCGAGCAAGGAGGATTTTTTACCTTGGATCTTACGACGACAAGAAGATAGCCTGCGATCAAGATCGGTCTTACGCGAAAGCGAAAGATCATCGACCTGCTTCTGAAGTCCCTTAAGGAACCACTTCCAATTGGCATAGTCTTCCAAGTCAAAGAAGAATCCCATGTTCAGACGAGCTATTTCTAGCAAGCGTTCCTTCTGTTGCTCATCAATTTTGTTGTAGGCATACGCCATTTCGAGCATATCTTTATATTTATCCAGCTCATCCAAGGCTGACTGATGCGCATTTTTACGATCAAGGTCGCTCGGAGGCAGAACCCCCTCTATTGCGCCACACAGATTCAAGATGTTGTCGAGCTGGCCTAAATTGTCAAATAGCCTCGAACTTGGATCAGCAATCTGCCTAGCAGCCTCAGCTGAATCAAGTTTAGGGCTCAGATGGTGCTCGAGCAGAACCCTCCAAGGTTCGCAATAAACGACACGGGAGAGATCCATGTTCAAAACAGGAAGACCAGAATCAATCGAAATGCATCCAGTGGCAAGAAATTGTTCATAGTCCATTGTGCAGGAAGAATTTCCCGTCAGTAAACGCTTTATATCGGTAAATAAAGCGTCCAGCACAGTCGAATCCACCGGATTATAAGCTGCTCCAGAAACAGAAACCTCATCGGTCAAAACAAGAATCCTGTCCTTGAGATTTCCCAGCTGTTCTAGCGCCCCCTCTCTAAATGAAGAACCGATTAGGGTGTTCCACTCCTTTAATACTTCGATGCGGTCTTCAATGGCACTAACCAAATGCTTACGAGCGGCATATTCAAGATTCATCCCTCTATTTTTCTTACCATTTACCGCCATACGCCATTTCGAATCGATAAAGTCAGAAATGGCTTTATCCTGCTCGGCATCGGAACTGCCAACCTTGAACTGAGCAAGAACGTCTTCAATTAGAGGACGAGATTCGCGGTCATCATTAGCAACAATCGTTAGAACAGAGCCAAGATCGCTCGAATCGCCAAAACTCAACTCAAGAAATTCGGGGATGCCTTTAATCATCGCCTTTACTTTAGGAGGCGCGCATAGCAGCCTTGCCTTACTTTCGGTCTCGGCTATTGCCTGGTCTCTTCTCTCCTCTCCACCGAGCATCTCAACTATCTGACTATCAAGACCTCGCTCCGGAGAAACATCCCATATTTTGAGCAGCTCATTAAACAGCGGCTTTAATACAACAAATTGCGGAAAGAGCTCATCAAAGTTCTTGCCAAACGTTTCCGCGGTCGCATGCAGCTCATAGTCATAGGCAACTGCAGGAGCGACCATTGCCCTACAATAAGCGGCCAGCTGTAAGGCGCTAGTATCGGCAGTAACGGTAGGAAACGCAGCCTTCAATTCGGAGCCGCGATACAGGTGACGTTCAATTTTAGAATCGCAGCCATAGGCCATCTGAAGTGAAGCCAACTGAGCCCAAGGTCGATCGCCCTCCAACGAGAGGGCCTTAAGAAAATAATGCGCTGCAACTAGCGATTGGATTCTATTTTGCTCATTAAGCAGCTTGCCGACAAATAGTCGAGCTTCATCGTCTGATGGAGGCATCTTGCGTTTGACAAGTATGCTGGCCATTTGGTTCGAATCCATTTCATCCGTGATGTCAGGATGAATAGAAACATCAGAGTTTTCATGTTCGGCTTCTTGGGCGCCCGAATCGACCGCCACACCCTCTGCCCCATTTGAATCATCAGTTGAGGTGAGATTATTACGATCGCACTCATGCACCTCATTCAGAATGACAACCTCGGAGTCTATAGCGAAGTCAGCAGGACCTTGGTCTGATTCCAAGGATTCAGATGATGAAGGTAATGGCGTATTATCTTCGTCTTCTTCATCCGCGAATTCAAGTTTCGCAAAAGCGTCTTCTAATAAGCCATCCTTTAGAACGAACCAATGGTCGATATTTGCGCTATCGACGTTTTCTTTTGGCGCAACGTTGGACAGAACGTTGTTGCCTTCCAACGAAAGTCTTTCGCCTTCGGGAGCGAGGACGCAGTTAATGAGCTGATCATTAAAATAGACCAAAACAGCAGAAGGAGTACTCCCAAAGAGGCTATCGAGCAGTTTTGATTTGTTCACTCCCGAATTTGAATCTTCGACATAGCATAAGTAATCAATCAGAAGGTCGTATGAACGCAAAACCTCTACAATGTCCCTGGACTTAATATCTTTGATGCGCTCAGCAGCCGTGTCTATATTTCTAATGCCGTTTGAAATCCTGCTCTCCGGCATCGGTATTAACCAAGGTGATTTTCGGCAAGCATTCTTGTAGTTATATACGGTTTCTTTGCTACAAAGTACAGCAGCAGGGACCGTTAGGAAATATTGAGTATTGTCACTGACCGCGACTGATTCTAAATAAGTCTTTTTGACAAGACGATCGATAATCGTCTGAACGGCTTCGGGAACGGTATCCCATTCGTAAAACGATGATGCAATTCGAGCAATCTGGCCTGAAGTGAGTCCAGGCCATGACGCGAGCAGCGAGAATGTAAATCTAGCAACATATCCAGCATTCAATACGTCGCTCTGGAGTTTCTTAATGCCGAGTTTTTTCTTGCCAAGAGAAGGCCTTTGAGGCGCTAATGGAGCCGATTCTTTTTCAGCGCATCCACCATCTTCTTCAATAGAGGATAAGGCTTCACTCTTCACTTCGGAAACAGGCAAGACAGGGTCGCTCTTTGCCTGATAAACTGCAGCCTGAGGCTCCGGCTGTTTTATGGGATTCGGGTTGTGGGGTTCATAGTAGACACCTGCTATAAGACCGTAGATAATACGCTGCGGAAAGAGGCCGGCAAGTTCTTCAGAAAGATCGATACCCCTATCATCGGTCATGTCCTCATGATGTAGGGCCTCCATAAAAAGCTGTTTAGGCCTAACTACATTGTTATTTAAACCCGATTCGCCCTGATTTAAAGACAGTGGGTCATTTTTTAGACTATCAAGCAAGTCTGATGCCTCGCTTTGAATGGGAATAAGGTCTCCCATAAAGGCATCCTTGTCAGACTTAACTCTAACAAACCTCTCAAGTAAAGAAATAATTGGTTGTAATGCAGCAATTAATTGTCGGCGTTCATTTTCGTCAATTGTTTCAATATATGAGCAAAAAGCTGCATCAGCATCATTCACACCGTCGGCGTTAGCGCAATGAATGGCAGCACCTTTTGCTTTCTCATATGCTGATCTTAAATCTGAAAGAGAAAGGCTCAGATCATGAATGGCATCTGTATTAGGTGAAATACCATGCTCTATTGAATCAAGGGCGCTACTCAATCGCTTTCTTGCAACATCAGAAAGCGCATTAAATTGCTCAAGAGCGATTTTGGTATCAAACATTGCTACACCCCTAATATAGAGATTGATGAGCTGATTTTAGCACTCGTGTCGTAGCAATAAACTTCTTCTCGATAAACGGTAAATAGTGGCCTTTAAAGACTTTTACAGTTAGACGATCCAACACGAATCAATACAAACAAACAGCCAACAATCGCCCACTAAAGCTCTGCCAAAAACTTTTCAGCGGCCTTTACCGCATCTCTCGGTTTTCCCGTATCAACAGCCCATTCAGTTAGGCATTCTTTCTTATCGTTATAAACCTTCTTGTGCAACTCAAGCGCTTTACGCCCCTCGATGCGCGCCTCATCGATCAAGCCAGCATCCTTGAGCTCTCTTGCTTTGTTAGAACTAACATTGGCCAGCTGAAATCTAGCTCTCAAATAAGAGGAATCTCCCGTGGGGAAACCACCGCTTTTAAAGCCTCTATAGGCTTTTTCAAGCATGTTTTCAGCTTCAGGATACTTGCCCATCAACATGTTGGCAACGCCCTTGTTGGTAAGCACGATTAAAGCCTGAAGGCTGTTTGTGCCAAACAGAGTCTTACGCGCTTTGTAGGCCTTGTCGTAATACTTCAAAGCCCTTTTAAGGTACTCTTGCCCTTCGGAAGCGTTGCCCTCTTGTTTAAGCTTGGCACCGTATTGTTGGCATGTTGCTCCGTAGTTGTTAATAAAGCGAGCCTCATCGGCATCTAGTTCCTTGGCTTTTTTATCCTTAAGCGCTCTCACAACTTGATTCTGATAGTAGAAAGCCTTGTCGAAGTCTTTGAATCGTTTCCAGGAAATACCAAGATCATTAAGCGCCGAAAGATAAATGAGCCGTTCATTCGGATAATGCTCCCTTACGTCATTTAAAACTTCAACGGTATCTGCGATGGCTTGTTCATGCCATGTTCTTTCGCCTCTGGTTAACCAAAGTTGAGTTTTAAGAGCCGCAGTCTTGAGTTTTGCTCTCAAGAAATAAATGCTAGGTTCATCTGCAGAGCTTGTAGGAGCGTAAGAACATTGAATTTCTTTATAAAGGTCATATGCCTGCTCAACTTGACCGTTGTGCCATGCCGCCTCGGCATATTGCATGCGAGCATTAAAAGCTGCCTCGGATCCAAGAACGTCCACACCTTCTACAGCAAGAAGTTGCCTTGCCTTGAGCACATGAAGTCTATAAGTATCCTTTGCATAGGCAGTCCTTTTATCGTCTGAGCCCAACTGCCCGAGCAAATCTCCGCACGCCTTGAAAAGCTTCAATACGACAGGGCCCTTAGCAGATCTACGAATGAGATCGGCGACAACCTCATGCATTTCAAAGCTATCTTGCCGCTTCCATACAAAGGAAAGATTTTCAAGTTGAGCAATAGCATTAGGATCAATGAAGGATTCCCCCACTGCCATCATAAATTCGTAGTCCCAGTACTCAATAAAAGCAGCGGTATAGATGGCAGGCTTAAGGGAGGCATCGAGGCCCCGTAAATACACTTCGACGAGATTATCATAATCAACAATGCAAAGAAGGTCGCGCCTTGCCTCCGCGACTGACGATCTATTAATCATGTCAGCAAGCATTATTAAGTATACGGGTATTCCTCTGGCTTTCTCCACAGCCAAGCTACGCAGCTCGGAATCACTGACTCCGCATTTCACCAACAGGTCGTCTGCTTCAGATGAGCTCATGGGCTCAAGCTGAACAGGAAAACGAACCACATTTTTCCATGCAAGTCTGCAGCGCCCAGCGACAATCCAGAGAGACCCCTTTGTCTCCGAGATGGTCTTTGCCCAATCGTATCGACCTATTCGCCATTCACCAGCAACCCAACCCAGCTTCTCAAATGTATCCAAAAAGAAGATAAGCTTCCGTTCATTGCGACCAGTCCACGCTTCGATATCAGACTTAAGACTAGCCGCCAATGACCTTTTCAAATCACTGGAGGTTTTCTCTTCCGTTAGGCTCTTCCATTCATTACACGCTTTGGCACTTTTAATAGAATCGGCTGCATAAACCCCAATCTCAATGGCAGCATTAAGAATAGAGCCACCAAGGCCTTGGGTAAATTGATCAATAAAGGGAGCAGCAAGACCCGACAACATCGTCGAAATCTCGACTCCCTTATTTTTTGCTTGCTCAAAATCAGCGCAGAACTCGGCTTTAGCCAATGCAAAATTCGATGCTTTTGCTCTCCATGCGTAGTAATTCATCCTAAAGGTTGGACTTGGCACTCCGTTGCATGCAAGAAGATCCGAGAGCTCTTTTAGAATCTTCTCTTCAGAGGTTATCTCTTCTCCTTCAAAGCTATGCCTGGTAACAACGGTATTGTGGGTAAACCTATGTGTAAAGTCGGAATACAACTCTTCCATGAGGAACGTCTTCCCAAGCCCGCCGGTCCCGTAGATCGAAAAGACCTTGCCAGTCCCGTTTTCCTTCGAAAGCACTTCGGCAGCAACTTCTTGAATATGCGCTCGCGAACTTGAACGACCGCTCATCTCAGACGATGGCTTCAAGGTGTAGTCATTGGCCATGCTTGCTGCATAGCTCTGATCGTCGCCAAGAACAAAGACATCAGTTCCCATTGCAGTACCCCAATCTTATAGTTTCAGAAGTTATCGATAGTCGCTTCCAGTTTCTTTTCGAAGGGATTTCAGAGTTTTATCCTTTCTGGCCTTACGACCATCAGAGTTCCTAAGTGTTCCTGCAGGAAGGTCATGCTTCTTCTCGTAGGTACCAACCGTACAGTCGCTTCTCGTTTTCCTGACTTTTCCAAACATTCCTTTCCTCCTTACATAGGACGTAATATGCCAGCAATAAATACAAACAGCGAATGGTCCGAGGTATGCGCGGCTCACATAAAGCGAGTGCTCTATAATTCGCTGTGTGAAAGAATCGAAGCTTTATTAGCAATGAGGGCTATAAGGGGTGGGCGGCCCTTTGCAGAAAGCAAAGGGCCGCCCATTGTACTAATTCCTCAATACAAATCTTTCGTATAGAATTTGTCGGCAACATCTGCAAGATGTTTAGCCGATAATTGGCAATATTTAAAATGGCTATCCATTAGTAATGAGGCTAGAGGCTCTTCCTCCACACCATCTTGTCCACGACGCCGGTGTAGCTCTGGATGATCTTGACCACCTTGGTGGACACGGTCTCGTCGGCGTAGTCGGGGACGGGAGCCTCGGGCAGCGACCCCTCCGCATCGAGCTCGACGGCGGTGCGGACGGCCTGGAGCAGGCCGCGCTCGCTGATGCCGGCCAGCGTGAAGCACGCCTTGTCCAGGGCCTCGGGGCGCTCGGTGGAGGTGCGGATGCACACCGCCGGGAACGGATGCCCGACGCTCGCGAAGAAGCTGGACTCCTCGGGCAGGGTACCGGAGTCAGACACCACGGCGAAGGCGTTCATCTGCAGGCAGTTGTAGTCGTGGAAGCCCATGGGCTCGTGCATGCGGACGCGGGGGTCGAGCTGAAAGCCGGTGGCCTCCAGGCGCTTGCGGGAGCGCGGGTGACAGGAGTACAGGATCGGCATGTCGTACCTCTCGGCCAGCGCGTTAATGGCGGTGAACAGGCTCGTGAAGTTGACCTCGGTGTCGATGTTCTCCTCGCGGTGGGCGGACAGCAGCATGTACTTCTTCGGCTCCAGCCCGAGCTCGGTCAGGACGTCCGACGCCTCGATCTTCTCCAGGTTGGCGCGCAGGACCTCTGCCATGGGCGACCCGGTGACGTAGGTGCGCTCGGGGGCGCAGCCGGTGTCCTTCAGGTAGCGGCGGGCGTGCTCGGAGTAGGCCAGGTTGACGTCGGAGATCACGTCGACGATGCGGCGGTTGGTCTCCTCGGGCAGGCACTCGTCCTTGCAGCGGTTGCCCGCCTCCATGTGGAAGATGGGGATGTGCAGGCGCTTGGCCGCGATGGCGGACAGGCAGCTGTTAGTGTCGCCCAGGATCAGAAGGGCGTCGGGCTGGACCTGGACCATGAGCCTGTAGCTCGCGGCGATGATGTTGCCCACGGTCTCGCCGAGGTCGGCGCCCACGGCGTCCAGGTAGACGTCGGGGTCGGCGAGCTCCAGGTCGCGGAAGAAGATGCCGTTGAGCGTGTAGTCGTAGTTCTGACCGGTGTGCGCCAGCAGGCAGTCGAAGTGGCGGCGGCACTTCTTGATGACCTCGGACAGGCGGATGACCTCGGGGCGGGTGCCCACGATAATGAGCAGCTTCAGGCGGCCGTCGTCCTCGAATGCGATATCGGAATAGTCCTTGCCCATGCGGCTAGACCTCCTCGTAGTAGGTGTCGGGATTCTCGGGGTCGAAGGGCTCGTTGGCCCACATGACCGTCACGAGGTCCTCGGTGTCGGACAGGTTGGTGATGGAGTGCGTGTAGCCGGGGACCATCTCCACGGCGCGCATGTCCGAACCCGAGACGGTGTACTCGTCGACGGGGAACGGGTTTCCATCGGAGTCCTCCCCCACCTTCCTGAGCTTGATGGAGGCGGTGCCGGAGACCACCAGGAACCTCTCCCACTTGCTCATGTGCCAGTGGTTGCCCTTGGTGATACCGGGCCTCGAGACGTTGATGGAGACCTGGCCGCGCTCCGGCGTGCGCAGGAACTCGGTGAACGAGCCGCGCACGTCCACGTTAGGCTTGAGTCCGTAGGCGAAGTGCCCCGGCTCGTAGTAGGACAGGAACGTGCTCCAGAGCTTCTTGGAGAAGGAGCCCTCGGTCAGGTCGGGCACCGAGAGCGTCTCGCGGCTGTCTCGGAAACTGTCCAGCAGGTAGACGATCTCGCCCAGCGTCTTCACGTCGGTTTCTGGGACGTAGCAGAACTGATCTCCCTCGATGCGCTCGAGCCCCTCGTATCCGCAGCGGTGCTCACGCCCCAGCAGGGCGCCCAGCATCTCGTCGACCAGGTCGTCGATGTAGAGGAGCTCGAGCTCCACCGAGGGGTCGTTCACGGTGTAGGGGCGGCCGTTGGCGATGGCGTCGCAGAAGGTCGCCACGGCGGAGTTGTAGCGCGGGCGGCACCACTTGCCGTAGAGGTTGGGGAAGCGGTAGATGAGTACCGGGGCGCCCGTGCGCTCGGAATACTCGCGGAACAGGCCCTCCCCCGCGAGCTTGGACTCGCCGTAGACCGAGCCCTCGAAGCGGCCCGACAGGCTCGCCTGCGCGGAGCTGGAGAGCATGACGGGGCATTTATTCCCGTGGCGCTCCAAGGTGTCCAGCAGCGTGGAGGCGAACCCGAAGTTGCCCTCCATGAACTCCGCCTGGTCCTTGGGGCGGTTGACGCCGGCCAGGTTGAAGACGAAGTCGGCGCGGGAGCAGTAGTCCTCCAGCTCAGCGGGCGTCGAGTCGACGTCGTACTCCATGACCTCGAGGGGCAGCAGGCTCGCATACTTCTCGCGACGGTCCTTGCCGTCCCTTATGTTCTTCAGCGCACAGCAGAGGTTCCTACCCACGAACCCCTTCGATCCAGTGATTAGTACTTTCAAGATTAATTCCATTCCAAAAATCTAGGCAAATTGGTCACTTATTTTGTAGATGAAATAATGACGATACTTCGTCTTTAAATAGGTAACAGGCAATGAAAATACTGCATATCAAAGAAATTGTTGACCACAGCAGTCCATACCAAAACGCAACACAAGAAAGCGCTATCCACAACGAGCACGGTATCACGATTTTATAACAGAGCTTAAAGCCGATTTCTCGGTTTAGTACGAACGCTCTAACTGCAAGATTTACAATAAACCCGAGAAGAACGGCAACATTTACTCCATTTGCGCCTAAAATATTGATAAATAAAGGCGAAAAGCCTACAGCGACTAAACCTGCAATTACCGTTGAAACGGTAATTGTCTTTGTTTTTTTGATAGCATAAAAAACGTTGCCAACAAAGCCAGAGTATCCACTAATTAAAGCAACGACAAGGGCAAGCGGGACTATATCGATTGCATCGCCATAGGAACCCCTGACGAAAAGTGGAAAGGCACACCTGAGCATGGGGAGCAGAAGAGCAAAGGCGGCCGATAAGAAAGTCAGATACGTACGGCATGCACGTGTATAAAAAAGAGAGTCTGCCCCTTTAGAGCTTTCTGAGAATGAAAGGTCTTGCCATGCATATGTAAAACACGTTGTTGCAAGAACTATGACCTGGCCAAATTTATTTCCAACAGAGAACACGCCGCTTGCAGCATTTCCGCTCATATAGTTGAAAACAAGTCGAGAAGCGCTTGATAATAGCCAATAAGAAGCCGTGTTCAAGCATAAGGGCGCAGCAAAACGCAATAGGCTTTTTGTTAGTTCGTTATCCTTTTCTGACGACTTGACTATCTCGCCAATACCAATAGTCCAGCCAAGATAAACACACTGAACTATTGAGCCTATTACATAACTGATATACAGAGCGGAATAGTCAAAATGGAGTAAAAGAATCAGACCAATATTTGTAACTGCAATTACAACACTGCTCAAAATACCAGATAACGTAAACTCAGCGTTCTTTCCATAGCCCCTTGCTACAAAACAAAAAAACGTTGACGTAGATATTGCAACTCCATAACTCATCAACCATACCGGATGACCCAGAGAAAGGGATGAGCACAATACCACTCCAAGTATTACAAATACTACCGTCGCGCATAGTAACAGATATAGACCAGATCGAACAACTGTTGCCTTACTATTTCTGTCTGAGCGATCATACATAAAACGTAAGACGGCAGACCAAAGTTCGAAGTATGCAATCGAACTTACAATTGTGATAAGAGTAAGCGAAATATCGTAAGCACCGTAATCTTCTGTTGGAATTTGAGAAGTGTATAACGGCAACATAATGATGCCGAGTGCTTTTGATAATCCAGAACCAAGCATAAACAGCAATGAGTTCTTAATAAAGCTTTTTTTACTGCCCATTATCTTGTAAATGCCCCTATGCAGTTTTTGATTTTTGACACAAAAGCGTTTTTAATTGCGCCGCATCTGTTTCTAATACACCATACGCGATGCTCATTATCGAAATAAGAACCGCATGTTGCTTCAATACCTTCATTTACGTAACAATCAAAATAGTTAGCGCGTTTATTAGGGCAGTAGCTATGTCGATAAATTTCGAAGTCGAAATTGTCAACAGGGACCTCAATAGTGTCTTTCTTGATATCCTTCAGAAAGGTTAATCCATTTTCCGTATTTGCAAGAACAAGAGAGGTGCCAAGATCGTCATCAAACGCGGGGTCAATTAGCCAATAATCTGCCAGTGTTATATCTGCTTCATGACGTTTATACAGCTCACACGTATAACATGATTTTCTTAAGGAATAATTGCCCAAAAAGAAGAAGAAGTAATGGCAATTATCGAGGGAAGGTTCTTCTATATTCGATCCATCTGAAAAGTACCAACGCATGTGCTGCTCTCTCCAACCGTGACTTTTCTCGCGAAAGGTCACATCAGTCAAACGGCTCCCCTTTTGACTTTCGACTAGACGAGCGTAATCAGCAAAAAAACCGGGCGAAGGAACACCGTGACAGAAGAAATCAACTGTCAGTAAATTGGAGTACTGTTTTCCAAGATACCGGTTTAGTCCGATAACTTGACAAGGCGTGCCGCAAAACAGGACCTGTTCACCAGAACATAGATGCTGTTTTACACGAGCATAAGTTGGCCACGCCTCACTTTGGACATACTTAGAACGTAGGATTTTCTCCAAGGAATGCGTTTCCGTAGATGCATGTATAACCCTATGGCCCTCCGCATCGAAAACCGCTCCGAACACTACACCATTTGACTCTAAAACTCGCTTGGCTAGTAGACCCATGATTCCGCCAGATGATCCAGCGGCTCTTTCGTCTTTTCGGGAGGCATATAGCGCTTCGATTTCAATCGGGTTATGTTTGGCACTATCCCGAGACGCCTGACAGACATTGAGACACTTGTGACAGGCAATGCACTGATTATTATCTACGCGGGGGTAAGAAAAGCCTTCCCTATCGGTTGTCATACAAATTGAACCCGTCGGACACGCAGCGGCACATGCTCCACATCCTGTGCATAAGGAGGAAATCCCATCGATGTCCTCGATAGTCACTGACTCATTACCTGCCATCTATTCGCCGATTCCTGAAAGAGCTGAAATCAAATATTTTTCGCTATCGGAACGCCATGCGGCAAGCCTATTATGAGTTTCTGAATAATCAATTTTCATTGCAAGGGCCCGATCCCATTCTGAAGATGAAGCTACGTACCTGCAGCTCATTCCAAGACGATCAAGCAAGCCTTCCATTCTTGAATTCATCGATTTTTTGGAGCCGATAGCATCTCGTGGAAAAACAATACATGGCGTTTTGTATAACGTCGAAAATACCGTGGCATGGAAGGAATCGGTACAGACTAAATCAGCATCGCGAATAATTGCAATAAATTCTGACGGGCCAATATCCCAACGCGTTTTGAAAGAGGAGTCAACGGATGCAGGTATATTAATAATAGGAAGACCAAGCTTATTGGCAGTATCCTTGATTTTTGAATCGAATTCGTTACGCTCTCCAAATTTGTATACCGCTATGTAACGTTCCGGAAGCCAGTCAGGTCGAATTGCAATCTTATCGTAGTCTTTATCGGTAAGAAGCATAGTCGGATCAACGACTACCGGAGCTTTAACTCCAGCATCGGCAAGTAGCTTAGCGCCGGAATCCTCGCGTACGGAAACATAATCAATCCCGGCAACAAACTCTGCAAGATTGTCGTAGCACGCATCGGGAAGAACGGAAACACCAAAGCTTGGAGCATATGCTATCGTGAGACGCTCGCCAACAGCAAATTGCAAGAAATAACCAGGGTCATTGACTCCTCCATGGACTCTTGGGTTCCATACCTGGTCGCTTCCACAAATATAACAATCAAAATCATCGACAGATTTTTTTAATGCTGCAAAATCATAAGTTTCGTTTGATATTACGAGGTGAGCATTCTGAAACTTCTGAAAATACCTACTACGGGCTTGACGAACCTTTTTTGTTAAAACAGTTCCGAGCGCCTGTCGGAAGGTGTTCCCTGAAAAGAAAATACCCTTAAAACGAACGACCGGACTCATCTTTTTATTTAACATAGGTTCATTATCCCCATGATAAAGAATATCGCTGGGTTCATGTCCCTCAAGAATTAACCAGCGCTGCAGGGCATATGCCTGCAAAATAGCTCCATAATTGTCATTAAACGACGGAGTTGAAGTTAAGATTCCAATTTTAGCCACTGTCTACTGCACCGCCTCGTGCTCGCGGCCCTCGAGTGCCAGCTGCACGTACTCGGCCGTCTTGATCTTGGCGATGGTGCCCTCCACGTCGAGTCTCTCGGTGTTGTGGGAGGTGTAGGACTCGTCGGCCTGGGTCTCCACCTCGCCGTCCACGACGAACTTGTCGTAGTTCAGGTCGCGCGAGTCGCAGGCCACGCGGTAGTAGCCGCCCATGTCCTCGGACCTCAGTCGCTCCTCGCGGGTCATGAGGGTCTCGAAGAGCTTCTCGCCGTGGCGGGTGCCGATCACCTGGGTGCCCACGCGGCCGAAGACCTCCTGGACGGCCTCGGCGAGGTCGCCGATGGTGGACGCCGGCGCCTTCTGGATGAACAGGTCGCCGGGGTTGGCGTGCTCGAAGGCGAACTGCACCAGGTCCACCGCCTCGTCCAGGTTCATGAGGAAGCGGGTCATGTTGGGGTCGGTGACCGTCAGCGGCTCGCCCTTGCGGATGCGGTCGATGAACAGCGGGATGACGCTGCCGCGCGAGCACATGACGTTGCCGTAGCGGGTGCAGCAGATGGTGGTGCGGCCGGCGCCGTTGCGGGCGTTGGCGTAGATTATGGACTCCATCATGGCCTTGGACTTGCCCATGGCGTTGATGGGGTATGCGGCCTTGTCGGTGGACAGGCACACGACGCGGTCGACGCCCTCCTCAATCGCTGCGTGCAGCACGTTGTCCGTGCCGATGACGTTGGTGCGGACGGCCTCCATGGGGAAGAACTCGCAGGAGGGCACCTGCTTGAGGGCGGCGGCGTGGAAGATGTAGTCCACGCCGTGCATGGCGTCGCGCACGCTCTGGGCGTTGCGGACGTCGCCGATGAAGAAGCGCACCTTGGAGGCGAGCTCGGGCGACCTCTCCTGCAGGCGGTGGCGCATGTCGTCCTGCTTCTTCTCATCGCGGGAGAAGATGCGGATCTCGGCCAGGTCGGTGTTCATGAAGTGCTTGAGCACGGTGTTGCCGAACGAGCCGGTGCCACCCGTGATCATGAGGGTCTTGTCTTTAAATGCAGTGCTTGATTTCATTATTTATCTCCTAATAACTCGATAAGGTCACAAAACGCCGACGGCGTGTTGTTCCAGAAGTTTTTCTCAAGCTCTTCCACCGTAGGCGGTTCATGAGACATACGGAGGAAGTCGCGAAGCTTTGTCGCCGCCTCAGAGGCATCACTCCTTTCATCCAATAGCAGCACGTCGCCGTAACGCTTCAAGTACGGCATGCTTGGCTCGTCATCTATGGGATAAGTAGCCAATATGGGTTTGCGCAAGGCCATGAGCTCGAACACTTTCGAGGGTGTCATGTTGTCTAGGCGATTTCCGAGGGTGAGTACGAAATCTGCCGAACGCAAAAGCGCCACGGCATCGCCGTGCGAAAGACGCCCCCGAATCTCAATGCGTCGGTCACTCGAAGCTGCCGCATTGAGATCGTCATTGGCTGCATCACCGACGAACACAACTCGCAGCGGTTCCTCCGGCATGCAGGAAAGCACGTTCAGGAAGAAGCGAGGTGAGCGAATCCCCTTGGGAAGAGAACCCGCATAGACGATAGTCTTTACTCCTTTGGGAGTACCAGGATCGTCGGAACAATCGACCATCCTATGAAGGTCGAGCAAGGGGAGATCTAAGAAGCGCATTTTTTCGAACCATGGTTCGTTAACACATCGATCCATATGGAAACAGCGGGCTGACTCCATAGACACGACAACATCGGCATTGTCGAGCAACTCGCGATCCCAACGTTTGCCTCGCTCCTCAAGTTGTTTTGCAGATAAAAAGCGCGGGCCATAACCGCCCACAAAGCTGTCCAGGAACCAAGCAATGTAGTGAAGCCGTGGGTTCCGGGATTTGGCCTCATGCGCAGCGATGAGAGCGTCGATTTGAGTGTATGCCCCCACCACGATGTCGGCGCCGACGCAAGCCTCGCAAACTGCCCTGGTCACGCGTCGAGAATAGCCTTTTGACACAAGGGGCCACGTGCCCAAAGAGCGCAGCATTCCGAAACGGTTGGCCGCGACGATAGCAGTATGGGCAGCCGAACGACCGGGATGTCTCGCAAGTGCTACGTCGACCCAGCGGGGATCGATCTCGCGAAACTCTACCCCATCCTGTCGGTCGTGTGATTCAAACTCATGGTTACAAACCCAAACGACCTCGTGCCCGCGTCGCACTAGCTCCGAGACAACGGCCTGTGCACATATCCCGTTGGCGCTCAACCGCTGAAGTGCAGCGATGACAATTTTCATTGCTGCACCTCGGCTTCGCATTCAGCGGCAGCTTTTTCGCTGCGAATGAATCCCTCGAGGAGGATGACCATGAAAGCAAATCTGTAGGAAAAGAGAATTGATTCATATGCCATAACAACGATCAAGACTATGCACAGGGCTCGGGACATACGTCCATTACATTGCTTAAACAAGGATCCAACATAAAAAACAAGGGCGCAGAATCCAATAATTCCAGAATAATTGAGCGTCTGAATCCATGTCGCACAGTAATTTAGGCCGTCGCTGTCAAACCCGGTGGACAGCGCGTTGTAGCTCATATAAGAACCAAGGTTGTTAAGACCAACTCCAACAACCTGATGAAAGGAGTCGAGAAATCCAAAGCATATGAATCCGCGGATAACTCTATTATCCAACGAGCCTCCGGCAGCAAGCCTCTCGCCCGCCGCGGTTATCCAGTCGACATTATGAAACGGAAGGTACAGAACAGCAACGAGAAGCATTAACGATGCAACAAGAAAGTCAAGTTGTGTCTTCTTCTTAAAAACAAGGAAAAAGATCAATACCAGGATTGAGGCAAGCAAACCTGAGTTTGCTGAGCTGAGAGCATAAGTGACCACCAGCAAAACAAATCTAGGAAGTGATTTATCCTTCTCCCCTATGGCAAATATAACCAAAGCCGGCAAGGTGAAAAGTGAATAATAGCTGGGTTCGAGGAAGAGCGAGGACGGCCTGAAATACCATTGGTACTTGTCGGTCCAAGTGTCAAAGGTCTTCTCAGGTGAGAAGACTAGGCTGTCAGATATGACAATGGGGAGATAGCCGCCGCTCGCAAGATGGTAAACATACTGGATAACCAGGTATAGCGCGGCAACAGTGACGAGTAGCAGATAAAGGTCTCGAACGGCGTCCCAGGAGAAATGTCTCCGCGCAACCAATATTAAACCTGCGTAAAAAACTAGCCTCGCAACGAGTGTCCAAAACTCGCCGAAAGAAAAGTAATCGAAAGTGAAACCGCCGATGACACTTAACCCAATCGAGACTAGGTAGAAGAAAAATAGGGAACGATCAACCAAAGTGCCAATAATTTTCCCGTCAGCAATAAGAAAACCAAGGATGAAGGGGGCAACTAATATTTCACCGAGCGAAACCACGTTGCCCACGCCGATATACTGTTGTAAAAAGGGCAAAAGAATAACTAGTACGCTGAAACACTTGTTTGCGAACGAGGCTGTCGTTATCGCGACTGGAGCCTTTATCCGCGAACAGGCAACTGAGTTGATTCCGACCATCTACTACTCCATCCCGAAGAAAGCTCGGATAGCAGCATCGGCCGCGTTGTTATCGGCGCGCACGGAGGCAAGCTCGTCAGCACAGGCCTTGTCAAGTACGGCGCGGTCCAGTCCGCAATAGTATTCGTAAATTGCGTCCGCAAGGCCTTTTGCTTCGTAGTCAACCGCCAAACCAAGGCCTTTGGTTTTCACCTCATCGCCCATAATGGACCCCTGAGTACACACCTGCGGGATGCCGTACTGAACGGCGTCATAATACTTGTTGCTCATGGCCCCAACCATCACGGAGTCATTCTCATAGACGTTGTGCACGATGTCCGTCTCGGCAGCGAAGTAAGCGCGCTCCTCAGCATAATAGGCACCATGGAAGTAAACGTTGTGGAAACCGTGCTCCGCAACATGAGCCTTAAGGCGCTCGGCGACCTCTTCCTCTCGGCCGTTGTAGTGCAGTTCGAAGCGCTCGTCGCCACCCAAGGCATCAATCATGGCAATATTGGCTCGCTCATGACGAATCATGCCCCAGTACCGTACGCGGATGGGCGTGCCCTCCGAGAACTCTTTCGTCCTCGGAGGGCACTCGGAGGCCAGCAGGTTGTGCTTAAGCATCACGCCGGAAGCGTTGTCGAGATACCTGAAGAATGCCGGAGAGCTCGCCAGCACAAGGCCAGCATTCCGTGACAATAGAAGAATGAGCTTCCGATAAAATCCTAAACTCTCATGGCTAACATCGCGGTAGTCGAGGATATACCTGCCGCGAAAGTCCCCCTTCAAGCGATCGAGAATCGTAATACCTGGCGTCGAATGCAGTACCACAATCCGGTCATAGCCCTCGGAGTCAATGACGCCCAAGGCGAACTTTCGAAATCGCGCGAAGTGCGGAAGCTTCTTCTGAATAGGGTCGGCATCCTCCACGTGATCGCCGAACACAAAAGACTTGGAAATACCTTTCGGTACGGGCGCATCGGGGCGCCCGTTGCGGTTCCAACTGACCAAATGAAGCTCATTCGAGCCGCCGAGTAGACGAACGTAGTCGTACATATAGGGCATATGGGCTATACGAACAAAACCAAGTAAGAGTACCTTCATTAGGCTTCACCGCCCCTGCGGATACCCTCGAGCACCTGTTCCATTCTCTTCACACACACAGTGCGCGAAAGGTTTTCACGTGCGTACGCTCTTCCGTGCTCGCATAGGCGCGTCAGGCGCTCAGGGTCACCATGGAGCGTTCGTATGGCCGTGGCCAACTCCTCGGCGTTATCAATCTCAACGCAAACGCCCAAATCCTCGCGCTCTACCATGGCAGCGTAGAGCGAGTCTTTTTCTACAGAGCTCACGATTGCCTTGCCGCAAGCGAGAAGGATGGGCATCTTGGATGGAGTACCCGTGTAGATGACCTCACGACGCAGGGGAATTAAGCACACATCGCCAGTGGAGTACACATCAGGCACCATATCGACGGGTTGCAGTGGGTAGAACGCAACGTTAGTAAGGCCCTCGGCGTCCACAGCGTCCATGAAATCCTTCTTCACGCAGCCGTCACCGATGATTTGCACCACGATGTCGGGCTCGTCACGCAAAAGCTTAGCCACCTCGAACATTGTCTTCCAATTGAACTGCAGTCCAACGCTGCCAGCAAACTGAACGTAGAACTTGTCGTGGGAGATATCGAATTTCTTGACGAAGCGATTCTTCTCCCAGGGTATGTCGTAGTTTCTACGGTCATCAAACCAGGGTGGAACGATATGCAGCCTGGGGCGAGGACAGCCCGCATCGGCGCATGCCTCCACCATGTCCTCGGAGAGCACCACAACCGCCGACGACATACGGTATACAGCCCGAGAGAGCAGGTCCATACCAGCGTAAACCATTTTATTAATGTTCAGGCTCTTTGTCTGACCCGGCCACACGTCGTAGACGTTGTAGAGCACAGGCTTGCGCACAAACAGTTTGAGAAGCACCTCTTGGAAAAACACCGTGGGACAAGACTGGAGAAACACCACATCAAAATCGCGGCGTTTAATCGCATAAGAAATCATTTGGAAGGCGTACTTCGCTTCATCCAGATAACGCACAACGAAGTTGCTCTTGTCAATGACTTTGCGTGACAGCGTGTCCACGGTCAGCCCATCGCGTCCTACGAGCGTCCCCGGAAGCACATCATAGGTGTGCTTCCGTTCGCTCTGAATAAGGTGAACGCGGTTACCCAATTTTAAAAAACCGTCAATGAGCTGCTCTGCCATCTGGTTATTGGGACTCGCGGTGTCGAAGCCATCCATGGTGATATATAAAATATTCATTTACTTCCCCGTTTTATTTTTACCGAACATGGCACCAAAGGTGCCGGTAAAGCATTTCCAGTCCATGCGGAAACAGCGATTGCGCACGTAGCGGAGTTCAATCTTCTGTCGCAAACCGCTCTCGAACGTCGCGGCATTGCGGTCAGTCGCCTGCCACAGGCCCGTAATACCGGGCTGGACAGAGAGCAGCTCAGCCTTTTCCTCATCGGAAAAGTGCTGTTCAAGTTCGTCTCTTGTTATGGGACGCGGACCGATGACGGAAAGGTCGCCGTTCAGCACGTTCAGGAACTGCGGCATCTCATCAATGGAGCACTTGCGGATGAACTGCCCGACTTTGGTAATACGGGGATCATCGTCGACCTTGCGCTCGACTTCCCACTGATGCAGCTGCTCAGGACTCAGATACTTCTGGACGTTGCCGGCATCCGCAACCATGCTGCGAAGCTTAAGGATCTTGATGGTCTTACCGCCCTTGCCAACACGCTCCTGCGAGTAAACAGGGCTGCCAGAGGACTCAAGACAGATGAACGCACACACGACCACAATGGGAATGAAGAGCACAACACTCACGCAAAGGCTAAATACAAAATCGAAAAGTCGCTTAACAAATCGATAAGCCAATGTACCGCTCGGCTTAATTACTAAAGTAGCTGGCTTAGCTCCAACAGCTGCGGCACCGCTATATTCCGTTTTATCTATCACAATTTCCTTCAAACCTACGTCCCCGCCCCCGGGGATCCTCCCTGTCCCGTTAAGCAGTCGCCAGCAGCTAGGCAATCGCCTTTTTAAGGTTTCGCATGACGCGCTGCTCGTTTGAAAGCACCGCGAGGCCAACGCGCGTAGTTACGCGTCGGCCACACAGGTCGAGCTCCAAATAGGCAGTGCTCTTGCGTCTGTTAATGGTTTTGATAAGGCCTTCGTGGCCCAACAGTGGACCTGCCGTCACTACGACCTGGTCGCCGTCTTTTAAGGCCTCGCTCATGGGCACTACGCGGTCTCCTCTATTGGTAAAACTGCCAATGAGCTGGGTCTCTTCTTTTGCCAGCGGCACAAACTGACCGTCCTGGGATAACACCCGGGCAAAGTCGTCCATGCGCAGCAGATACTGTTGCACGGTGCGGGGATCTGCCGTGTCGCAGATAAGGTAACCGGGAAAGAGTGGCTTGGTCGTATTGACCCATTCGCCGTGTATCTTAATCTCGGTTTGATATTGGGGATAAAAGAGCTCTTGCATGGCACTCGCCGGCACCACGCGCTCGATGCGCTCGCGCATTACGTCTTCGCGACCGTTAATGACCTGGATCACATACCACACGAGCACCACCCCCTTGCTGTCTTACGTGTGGCTCACGGGGTTTGGGTATGGCTTCGCCAGGGCGCTTGTGCGCGAAGGCGCTCCATATTCAAACCCTGAGCCCAGTTAGACAAGCACGTGGCTCTGCCCCACCGTGAGCGGTATGTATAAGTGCAGCTGCTAGAGTCGCGGACGTGTATCGCAAAAATGACCGCGACCCCAGCTGGCTTCGTGCGAGCCAGTCAAGCGGGTACAAAACTGGACCGCACGCAAACAGCTGCAGGACTGCTACGCATTGACACGCAAACAACTACTCATTTACACCTTAGACATAACTTAATGCAAACAATTTAGGTCGCATGACTTCTTTATTGGAGCTCGTGGTGTTTCTGGCACCGCCGTTACGGCCGGATGCTGATCGACCCTGCGCTTTATGGCTTGCTGAAGCCGTGAGCACAGTTGAACTCATGTAACGCTAAGTATCCTAGCACAAGCTGATAGCGAAACTGATTTGGGTTGTGTTGGACAACATATCGTTCATTTGACGTGCTTAAGGGGGTTGTTTTGGGATGTTGTTCACGTTGCTGCTGGTTATTAGGGTGCGAGCGGTGGTTAGGGATGCTCCTGAAGCACAAATGGAACGTCGAGCTGCACTGGTAATTGCGTTTGTCTAACAAACTATGTACAGACATGGGAAATAAATTGTGCAACATTTTGTTGGCGTAGGTGGGGTTAGTGGCGTGTGGTGTTTTCGCATGAAAAAAGGCCTTCGGAATTCCGAAGGCCTTTGCATTCACGATGGTGGAGACGAGGGGGATCGAACCCCTGACCTCTTGACTGCCAGTCAAGCGCTCTCCCAGCTGAGCTACGCCCCCGTGACGAGGTAGTACTATAGGGGAAGATCTTCGGGGATGCAAGGGGGAATTTTGAATTGATTTTCCGCCTTACGGGTTTTCCTGGGACGGTGGATAGAAATAATCACTCTTCGAGCGATTATTTCTATCCACCGTCCCGATAAAACCCTGATGCGATGGTCCCTACTTGTAAAGGTAAGCGATGGCGGTGCCGGTGTGGACTTCGATCTCTGCGGTGGATCGGACTATGTTGCTGATGCCGGTGTCGGCTAGTAGGGCTAGGGGGCTGTGATCTAGTTCCCACTCTAAGCCATGCTCGCTAACCTCGGTGTTGGGGGATATGGCGATGATGGAGAAGGTTTTGCCCTCGGCGCCCTCGATGGTCCAGGTCTCGTCCTGGTGCAGGATTCTGGCCGTCACTTCGTCTTCTTCGATCCAGACGGGGGCGTCCGCATAGCCTGCCAATAGCCCTAACACAGACAGGGCCATATCCGGGCGGCCGCCCGTAGCGCAAGTCGCAACCACTTCGGCACCCTGCCAGCGGCGACGGACGGCATCGAGCGCCAGCGCCAGATCGGTATAGTCCTTGTAAGGGTCGTGGCGTTCTACCTCAAAGGCTTCGGCGGCATCGACCAACGCACGGCCCGCGTCGCTCACCGTGTCGGCATCTCCTACATATACATCGCAGCCAAGCCCCGCGCCCAGCAGTGCATCGAGTCCGCGGTCTACCGCGACAACGTGGTCGCACTCCCCCGCCAGGTGGCACAGCAACTCGGGGCTCGCCACCTCCGGCGAGCCGCAGACCACTAATACCTTGCAAGCCACAGCCCTCGCCTAGCCCTCAAACTCAAGAACGCGGGCCAGGTCTAGGTCCACGTAGCTGTCGATAAAGATATCGCAGTTGCCACGCACTTCGTCGCGCTTCATGCGGCCGTGCGGGTCATAGATGCCCACGCGCTTAAAGCCAGCGACCCCAGAGCTCTTTAGGCCAAAAACGGCGTCCTCAAACACCCAGGCGCGCTCAAACCTGCACCCATGACGCTCCTCCAGGCGGCGCAGCGCCAACTCGTACACATCGGGGAACTGCTTGGAGCGCCCCGCCTCGCCCGTCGTGGTAACAAACTCCATGTATGCGTCGAGTCCGGCACCAGCGAGCGCGGACTGCACCAGCTCGGCCGGCGTGGACGTGGCGACGCACATGGCAAAGCCGGCCGCCTTTGCCTGCTCCAAAAATGCCAAGAGCCCCTCGCGCGGCGGCACCTTGGAGTACCCATCGATCAAGATGTCGCTCAACTCGCGATAGAGCTCCTCGCCATTCGTGCCAATGCCCCACGTGTCGTGGTATGCCTGGCACTCATCCTCGAGCGACAAATGCTCAAACTGGGCAAAATCGTCGACTGTTACGTCAACTCCGTGGCGGCGCAATAACTCGGGCTGGGCATAGGCCCAAACGGGGGTGCTATTAACCAGTGTTCCGTCGCAATCGAAAATAAAAGCGACATTGGGAGCAGCGGTCTGGGACATAAACGAACCTTTCGATGTCAAATGGTAAACATCCTGTTAAAAACGTTTTACCAAACGTCAGACTAACAATCTTGAAACCCTAATTGGTAAAACTGTCAAGAGTTTTACCATCGCAATTCTGCTAGTGGTCTAAACATGGCGCTCGCCGATTAAACACCGCCGCAAATCCACTTTTCTCCATAAAAGTAACGAACAGGTGTTATCGTATTTCGTGCCGAAAGTTCCACCGAGCACGCGAGGTGGAACGAATCATAGAACTATCGCCGTCCCTTCGATTCGTGCAGCCTTGGACCTTTCGCATCTAGTCACCAAGGCAACACGCTGCCGCGTCATGATGGGATCAAACGTGAGCGATACAAAGCTAAAGCCAACGGCTAAAAAGCCCGCAACCCGTAAAGCCGCCCCGCACGCACCGGAGCTCACCAAGGACGATGTCTATCTATTTGGCATCGGCACGTGGGAGCGCAGCTGGGAAAAGATGGGCGCGCACCCCGACACGCAGAACCGTACGCGCGGCTGGCGCTTTTGCGTTTGGGCGCCCGATGTAAAGAGCGTGCATGTCATTGGCGAATTTAACGACTGGGATGAAGAAGCCAACCCTCTGGTGCCCGTGCATACGAGCGCTATTTGGGAAGGCTTTATTCCTGGCGCCGAGCAGGGCCAGCTCTATAAGTACCTCATCGAAACCAACGAGGGCGAAAAGCTCTACAAGGCCGATCCATACGCCTTTAAGGCTGAGTGCCCTCCGGGTACCGCCAGCGTGCTGTGGACCCTCGATGGCTATAAGTGGAACGACGCCGCGTGGCTCAAGCGGCGCGCCGGCCACAACCACATGTCGCAGCCGCTGAACATCTACGAGGTGCATATTGGCTCGTGGAAGCGCCACGGCGACGCGCCGCAGGGCGAGCCGGACGAGTACGGCAACTATCCCGGCCCCATGGATCCCTTCCCCGCGCAGCGCGGCGAGTTTTACACCTACGACGACCTGTCGGTGGAGCTCGTGGACTACGTGCACGACATGGGCTACACGCATATCGAGGTCATGCCGCTTATGGAGCATCCCTTCGATGGCTCCTGGGGCTACCAGACGACCGGTTACTACGCCGCCACGTCACGCTACGGCAACCCGCAGCAGCTCATGCACTTTATCGATGCATGCCATGAGGCAGGCATCGGCGTGATCATGGACTGGGTACCCGGCGGTTTTTGCGCCGACTCCCACGGCCTTGCCACCTTTAACGGCCACATGCTGTTTGAGCACGAGATTCACCCCAACTGGGGAACGCACAAGTTCGATTTCGCCCGCGGCGAGGTCCGCTCCTTCCTGGTCTCCAACGTGCTGTACTGGCTCGAAAACTTCCACGTGGACGGCATCCGCATGGACGGTGTGTCCAGCATGCTGTACCTCAACTTTGGCATTGACGATCCCGGCCAAAAGAAGTTCAACAAGTACGGTACCGAGGAGGACCTGGACGCCAGCGCGTTTATCCGCCAGGTCAACTGCGCCGTAGAGGCGCACTACCCCGACGTGATGATGATGGCCGAGGAGTCCACCGCGTGGCCGCTCGTGACCTATCCGCCGCAGGACGGCGGCCTGGGCTTCCACTACAAGTGGGACATGGGCTGGATGAATGACACCCTGCACTATATGCAAACCGATTTTCCGTGGCGCCCCGGCAACCACGGGCTGCTCACGTTCTCCATTATGTACGCCTTTACCGAGAACTTTATCTGCCCGCTAAGCCACGACGAGGTCGTGCACGGCAAGTGCTCGCTCATCGGCCGCATGCCGGGCGACTGGTGGCGCCAGTTTGCCGGCCTGCGCACGCTGGCTTTCTACCAGATGACGCACCCCGGCGCCAAGCTCAACTTTATGGGCAACGAGATCGGCCAGTTTATTGAGTGGCGCTACTACGAGTCCATCCAGTGGTTCCTGACCGAGGAGTACGAGACTCACCGTCATCATCAGGCGTTCATCAAGGCACTCAACCACCTGTACACCGCCGAGCCCGCCCTGTACGAGCGCGGCTACACCGATGACGGCTTTACCTGGATCGACGCGGACAACTCCAAGCAGTCCATCGTGAGCTTTGTGCGCCAGGGCGAGGACGTCGATGACGACCTGGTGATCTTGATCAACTTTGACCCGGCAAGCTACGAGAGCTTCCGCGTGGGCGTGCCGCGCGAGGGTGACTGGGAGGTCATCTTTGATTCCGACCGTCCCGAGTTCGGTGGCAGCGGCTATGCCGGCGAGGAGCCCTACACCTGCTCGAGCGAGCCCTATCCCTGGAACGGGCAGATGGACTCCATCGAGATCAAGGTTCCCGGCCTGGCAGGCGTGGTGCTTAAGCGCCGCGGTCCCAGCAGCTATATGCCGCCTGTGGTCGAGGAGCCCAAGGCTGCGCCCAAAAAGCGCACGTCCTTGGTGAAGCCCAAGCCCGCGGCTGCCAAGAAGGCTCCTGCCACGGCCAAGGCCAAGGCTGCTGCAAAGCCCGCTGCTAAGGCCGCAGCCAAGAAACCGGCTGCCAAAAAGGCCGCTACCAAGGCCAAGTCTGCTTCTGCTAAGCCGTCTGCCAAGGATGCGTAACAAAACCGTTACAGCTGTAATTACCCGCCCCGCGAGGGCGTAGGATACATGTCATAACCGTTTCGGGGAACAACTCCCGGGGGAAAGGAACGTATGAATAAGATCTTCGACAACAAGCAGGAGTTTACCGAGCTCTATCGCGATGCCGTCATGAGCATCAGCGGCAAGAGCGTCGAGGCCGCCAGCGACCTCGACCGCTTTAATGCCCTGGCCAAGCTCGTGGCCGAGAAGGCGCGCACCGTTGCCACCAAGAGCAACGCCCGCGTCACCGCCGAGGGCAAAAAGCGCGTGTACTACTTCTCGATCGAGTTTTTGATCGGCCGACTGCTCGACAACTACTTGCTCAACTTTGGCGTGCGCGACATGGTCGCCGAGGCGCTCGACGACATGGGCTTCGATCTGTCCGTCATCGAGAACCAGGAGCCCGATCCGGCTCTGGGCAACGGTGGCCTGGGCCGTCTGGCCGCATGCTTCCTGGATTCGATGGCAGCCGAGGGCATTGCCGGCTACGGCAACGGCATGCGCTACCGCTACGGCCTGTTTAAGCAGGAGATCGTCAACGGCAGCCAGGTCGAGGCCACCGACGAGTGGCTTACCCACGGCTATCCCTGGGAGGTCCGTCGTCAGGATAAGGCCGTGACCATCAAGTTTGGCGGCCGCGTCGAGGGCTTTGAGGAGGATGGCCGCACGTTTTACCGCACGGTGGACACGCAGGATATCCTGGCCGTCCCTTATGACATCCCCGTCGTGGGCTATGCCGGCGAGACCGTCAACAAGCTGCGCGTCTGGGCTGCCGAGCCGGTCGAGGAGCACTTCGATCTGGAGGCCTTCAACCGAGGCGACTACGCCCTGGCCGATGCCGAGCGCGCCGAGGCCGAGGCCATCAGCGCCATCCTCTACCCCAACGATGCCGGCGAGCACGGTCGTCTGCTGCGCCTGAAGCAGGAGTACTTGTTTGTTTCGGCCGGCATCTACAGCCTGCTCGACACCTTTGAGAAGGAGCACGGCGAGAACTGGGAGCTGCTGCCGCAGTTTGTGGCCATCCACACCAACGACACGCACCCCGCCATGTGCGGCCCCGAGCTCATGCGTATTCTCATCGACGAGAAAAGGCTCGAGTGGGACGACGCCTGGAACATCGTGACGCAGGTCGTGAGCTACACCAACCACACCATCCTGCCCGAGGCCTTGGAGAAGTGGCCTATCGGCACGTTCTCCAAGCTCCTCCCCCGCGTGTACCAGATCATCGACGAGATCAGCCGTCGTTGGCACGAGTCGTTCGACACCACGAAGGAGGGCTGGCAGGAGCGTCTGCGCCAGACCGCCATCCTGTGGGACGGCGAGATTCGCATGGCCAACCTGTCTGTGATCTGCAGCCACAGCGTCAACGGCGTGGCCAAGATCCATTCCGACATCATCAAGAACATCGTGCTCAAGGACTTCTATGCCCTGACGCCCGAGAAGTTCAACAACAAGACCAACGGCATCTCGCACCGTCGCTTCTTTGCCGAGGCCAACCCCACCTACGCCAAGCTCGTGACCGAGGCCATTGGCGATGGCTGGCTCAAAGACGCCTTTGAGCTTGAGAAACTCAAGGAGTTTAAGGACGACACCGAGTTCCTGAAGGCCGTGGGTGCCTCCAAGCGCGCCAACAAGGAGCGTCTGGCCGCCTACGTTAAGGCCGAGACCGGTCTGGTCATCGACCCCAACACCGTCTTCGATGTCCAGGTAAAGCGCTTCCACGCCTATAAGCGCCAGCTCATGAACATCATGAAGGTGATGGACATCTACAACCGTCGCATTGCCGATCCCAAATTCCACGTGACGCCGACGACCTTCATCTTTAGTGGCAAGGCTGCCTCGAGCTACACCTTTGCCAAGGAGACCATCCGCCTCATTAACTCCGTTGCCGACGTCATCAACAACGACGCTCGCGTGAACGAGGTCATGAAGGTCTGCTTTATCCCCAACTTCCGCGTGAGCAACGCCCAGCTCATCTACCCCGCCGCCGAGATCTCGGAGCAGATCTCCACGGCCGGCAAGGAGGCCTCGGGCACGTCCAACATGAAGCTCATGATGAACGGCGCCATTACGCTGGGCACCCTCGACGGCGCCAACATCGAGATCGCCGATCTGGCCGGCCGCGAGAACGAGGCCATCTTTGGCCTGACCGCCCCCGAGGTCGAGCAGCTCTGGGCATCCAACAGCTACTTTGCGTGGGATACCCTCAACGGCGACCGCGAGCGTCTGGGCCGCGTGATGGACGAGCTCAAGGACAACACGTTTGCGGGTCTTTCGGGCAACTTCGAGAGCATCTACAACGAGCTCATGAACAACAACGACCCCGACCTAGTCATGGCTGACTTCCGTAGCTACGTGGATGCATGGGAGAACCTCACGGGCAGCTACGGCGACCAGGAGACCTGGAACCGCAAGGCCCTGCTCAACACCGCCTCGAGTGGCTGGTTCTCGTCCGACCGCACCATTCGCGAGTATCGCGACGAGATCTGGCACGCATAAAGCGCGCGAGCTCCCTTTGCCGCACGGCATTACTCGACGGGCGTGACAGTGCGCCGCGCCCGTCGCTAATGGGTTAGGAACATCGATGACAGAAGGAGAAATCGATGAGTAAGAAAGAATGCATCGCGATGCTCCTCGCAGGAGGACAGGGCAGCCGATTGGGGGCACTCACCCAAAAGATCGCCAAGCCGGCGGTTAGCTTTGGTGGCAAGTTCCGCATTATCGACTTTTCGCTGTCCAACTGCTCCAACTCGGGCATCGACACGGTGGGCGTTCTGACGCAGTACCGTCCCTACCTGCTGCATGCCTACGTGGGCTCCGGCGAGGCGTGGGATCTGGACAGCCGCGACGGCGGCGTGTCGATCCTGCCGCCGTACGAGACGCAGACCGGCGGCGCCTGGTATGCGGGAACGGCCGACGCCATTACGCAGAACCTCGACTACATCAAGGCCAACGACCCCAAGTACGTCCTGATTCTTTCGGGCGATCACCTGTATCGCATGGACTACCGCAAGATGCTTAAGACGCACATTGAGAACAACGCCGACCTCACGGTGAGCGTTATGCCCGTGCCGTGGGAGGAGGCCAGCCGCTTTGGCATCCTGACCACCGACCCCGAAGACGGCCGCATCACCAAGTTCACCGAGAAGCCCGAGAAGCCCGATTCGAACCTCGCGTCCATGGGCATCTACATCTTCTCGGCCGACGTGCTGATCGAGGCGCTCGAGGAGGACGCTCTGGACCAGCGCTCGAGCCACGACTTTGGCAAGGACATCATCCCCAAGCTGCTCGGTGAGAACAAGCGCCTGTACAGCTACGAGTTCCACGGCTTCTGGAAGGACGTCGGCACCATCGCCAGCTTCCATGAGACCTCGATGGACCTGCTGGGTAACAACCCCGAGTTCGATCTGTTCGACAAGAACTTCCCCATCATGTCCAACATCACCACGCGTCCGCCGCACTACATTGGCCCTGACGGCCGCCTGGACGACTGCCTGGTCTCCAACGGCTGCAAGATCTACGGCACCGCTCGCCACTCGATCCTTTCGACCGATGTCATCATCGAGGAGCGCGCCGTGGTCGAGGACTCCGTGCTGCTGCCGGGTGCGCACGTTAAGAGCGGCGCGCACATCTGCCGCGCTATTTTGGGCGAGAACTCCACGGTCGAAGAGGGCGTGAAGCTCGGCTCTGTCGATACCACCAAGGATACGGCCGTCGTTGGAAATGACGTCGTTATCGGGAAGGGGGAATGATCCGATGATCAATCGCAAGGCCATCGGTTATATCACCGCTAACTACTCTTCGACCTACGGCAGCGTGCTGCTCAAGGACCGCCCCATCGCATCCGTTCCGTTTTTGGGCCGCTACCGCCTGATCGACTTTCCGCTGTCCAACATGATGAACGCCGGCATCAAGACCGTCGGCGTCGTCATGCCGGGCAACTACCGCTCGCTGATCGACCACGTGGGCTCGGGCAAGGACTGGGGCCTGGACCGCAAGAAAGGCGGCCTGTTCATGGTGCCCGGCAACGCGTATGGCACCACCAAGGGCGGCATGCGCTTCCTGCTGCGCGACATCATCTCCAACAAGACGCTGTTCCAGCGCTCGGAGAAGCCCTATGTTGTGATGATGGGCACCAACATCATCTTTAACATGGACCTCAACACCATCATCGAGGCGCACGAGAACTCCGGTGCCCAGATGACCGTGGTGTACTGCAAGGCCACGCGCAACGTCGATGACGAGACCAAGCTCGAGATTAACGAGAACGGCCGCCTGACGGGCGTGAGCGCCGGCATCGTGTACGGCGACAACGCCTCTATGGACTGCTGCATCGTCAACCGCGATACGCTGCTCGAGATTATCGACCACTACCAGGCCGCCGACTATCTGGACCTGCTCGAGGCACTCCAGGGCGACTTTGGCAACATCGACGTGTGCAGCTACGAGTACAAGGGCGAGGTCGTGGGCGTGTTTAGCGAGAAGTCGCTGTATCGCCGCAGCATGGACCTGCTCGACCAGACCGTGGCCGACCAGCTCTTTGACCCCGAGCGCCCGATCCTGACCAAGGCTCACGACGTGCCGCCTTCGCGCTATGCGACCGGCAGCCACGCCTGCAACTCGATCATCTCGGCCGGCTGCATCATCAAGGGCACCGTGCGCAACTCGATCCTGTCGCGCGGCGTCGTAGTCGAGGAAGGCGCTTCGGTGACCAACTCGATCATCAACCAGAGCTGCATCATCAAGAGCGGCGCCCGCGTTGAGAACGCCATTCTGGACAAAAACAACGTGGTTCCCACCAACACCGAGCTTCGCGGCACGCCCGAGAACATCCTGGTGCTGGGCAAGGCTCCGTTAACTTCCGACACCACCATCGTACGTTAACGTTGGCACCGCAACATCGCTCGTAACAAGTAGAATAGCCGCCCGGTTAGCGCCAGGCGGCTATTCTCGAATTGCAACATGGGAGACAATATGGCAGATTCCAGCAAAAAGATGCAGATCGTGTTTGCCTCGGCCGAGTGCGCACCGTTTGTAAAGACCGGTGGCCTGGGCGACGTGGCAGGCTCGCTGCCTGCGGCGCTTGTGCGCGCCGGCGCCGAAGTTATCGTGATGGTGCCCAAGTACGCCACCATAAAGGACGAGTACAAGGCGCAGATGGAGCACTTCTCCGACTTTTACGTGAGTCTGGGCTGGCGCAACGAGTACTGCGGACTCGAGAAGCTCGAGCACGACGGCGTCACCTATATGTTCATCGACAACGAGCGCTACTTTGCGCGCGACTATCCGTACGGCTTCTTTGACGACGGCGAGCGCTTTGCGTTCTTCTCCAAGGCCATCACCGAGAGCCTGCAGCACCTGCCGGCCGACTTTGAGTGTGACATCCTGCACTGCAATGACTGGCAGACGGCACTTGCGCCCGTGTTTTTGCGCGAGTTTTACCAGGGCCTGCCGCTGTATGACCGCGTCAAGACCGTGTTCTCGATCCACAACGTGGCGTTCCAGGGCCAGTTTAGCGACACCGTGATGGAGGACATCCTGGGTGTGGCACACATTCCGGCGGCCGCCTCGCAGCTGCGTTGCGACGCCTGCAGCATCAACTACATGCTGGGCGCCCTGCGCTATGCCGACGCCATAACCACGGTGAGCCCCACCTATGCCAGCGAGATCCAGACGCCCGAGTTTGGCGAGGGCCTGGACGGCGTGCTGCGCGAGCGCTCCTATGCGCTGCAGGGCATTTTGAATGGCATTGACGTGGCGGGCTTTGACCCGGCGACCGACAAACGCATTGCCGCCAACTACACCGTGGAGGACCGTTCTGGTAAGGCCGTATGCAAGGCCAAGCTGCAGGAAGAGCTGGGGCTCGAGGTTCGCGACGACCGTCCGCTTATGGTCATGGTCACGCGCCTGACGCGCCAGAAGGGCATGGACCTGGTCATGTACGCGCTCGACCGCATTCTGGCCGGCGGCGTGCAGGTGGCGGTGCTGGGCACCGGCGACCGCGACTACGAGGACGGTCTGCGCTACTTCCAGGACAAGTACCCCGGTACCATGGCCGCACGCATCGAGTTCGATCCTGCGCTGTCGCAGCGCATGTATGCCGCCGCCGACATGTTCCTAATGCCTTCGAAGTTTGAGCCCTGCGGCCTGTCGCAGATCATCGCCATGCGCTACGGCACCCTGCCTATCGTGCGCGAGACCGGCGGCCTGAAGGACACGGTGATTCCGTATAACGAGTTTACCGGCGAGGGCACGGGCTTCTCGTTTACCAACTTTAACGGCGACGAGATGGGCGACGCCGTGTTCCGCGCGGCGCGTCTGTTCTGGGATAACCGCGACGCCTGGAACCAGCTGGTAACGCAGGCCATGAGCCAGGACTTTAGCTGGACGCGCTCGGCCGATAAGTATCTGGACCTGTACTTCTTTATGCACCCGGAGATCGAGCGCCCGGTGGCTGTTGTCGACGAGCCTGAGGCTGTTGCTGAGCCGGTGGCCGCTGAGGAGCCCAAGGCCGAAGAGAAGCCGGTTGAAGCTGAGCCCGTTACGGCCGAGTCTGAGGTGAAGGCTGAGGCTGCTCCTGAGGCAGAGTCCGAGGTCAAGCCAGCTGCAAAGCCTGCAGCTAAGAAGACCACGACTCGTAAGACGACGGCTAAGAAGGCCACAGCGGCCAAGGCGACGGCAACCAAGACCACCGCTGTCAAGACAACGACCTCGCGCAAGCGCACCACCGCAGCTGCCAAGAAGGCCGCCGAAGCCGAGGCTACTCCCGAGGTAAAGGCCGACGCCGTCGAGGCTAAGGCTGCGGCAAAGGCACCGGCCAAGGCCGCTACCAAGAAGACGACCGCGACCGCCAAGAAGGCAACAGCTGCCAAGAAGACCACACCAACGAAATCGACGACCACGAAGGCCGCCACAACCAAGGCAGCCACAAAGCCGGCCGCCAAAGTCGAGGAGACGCCCGCCGAATCCAAGGCCAAGGTAACCGTTGAGGCCAAGCCGGCCGCCAAGACCACCACGCGCAAGCGCGCAACGACGACGGCCAAGAAGTCCACGACCAAGGCTGCTGCTCCCAAAGCGGAGGCTAAGGTCGAGGACAAGACCGCACTAAAGGCCAAGCCTGAGCCGAAGGCAGCCGAGGTCAAGCCCGCTGCCGCTAAAGAGGAGCCCAAGGCCGAGGTAAAGGCAAAGCCCGAGCCCGCCAAGAAGGCCCCGGTCTCCCCCGTCGCCGCGACCGAGGAAAAGGCTCCGACCAAGAAGACCTCCGTCCGCAAGGCAACGGCCACCCGCAAGCGCCGCTAGTACGCAGACGATTCAAAACCTCATCAAACCCTAAGCAAGGGGCGCTCCAACTGGGTGCCCCTTCTCTGTAGGTAGTGGTAAAACGATTTTCTAGGACGACCGTTCGCCGATGGTAAACGGATGTTGTTTATACAGCCTGTGTACAACAGATATACTTACAACTTGTGCGTAAAGCCATGGCCCGCAGGCCGTGATTCTATTGAACTGGACCGTATTATGAGATTGATACACAACAGCCGTCTTCCGCAGTTTCGCACTCCGTTTGGCGCTGTGACCACTGGAACTACCCTTTCGCTCTCCGTGATTCTGGAGGATGCCGACCCCAACCAGGCAACGCTTACGCTGCGCACCTGGGTCGATGAGATCGGTGAGTCTCGGTATCCCATGACGCACGAGGGCGACGGCATTTATACCGTAGAGCTTGAGTGTACCGAGTCCTGTCTTATCTGGTACAGCTTTATCTGCAATATCGAGGGCCAGCCCGAGGTCCGCTTGGGCGCACCGCAGGGTCGCACCGGTGGCGAGGGCGTAACTTACGACTACGCCGAGGTGCCGTCCTTCCAGATTACCGTCTATAAGCACCGCGAAGTGCGTCCCGAGTGGTACGAGCGTGGCATGGTCTACCAGATCTTTCCCGATCGCTACGCCCGAGATGAAAACTGGCGCGAGCGCACGCTGGCCGAGGTCGAAAAACCACGCAACGGAATCCAGCGCCGCATGGTCGAGGACTGGAACGAGCCGCCCGTGTACGAGCGCGCCGAAGACGGCTCCATCAAGACCTGGGACTTCTACGGCGGGTCGCTCAAGGGCATCCAGGAAGACCTGCCTCGCATCGCCGAGCTGGGCTTTACAGCCATCTACCTCAACCCCATTTTTGAAGCCGCGAGCAACCACCGCTACGACACGGCCGACTACACCAAGATCGACCCGATCCTGGGCACCGAGCAGGACTTTACCGAGCTGTGCCAGGCGGCCGAGAAGCTGGGCATCTCCATCATTCTGGACGGCGTCTTTAACCATACGGGTGACGACTCGATCTATTTCAACCGCTACGGCAACTACCCCGGCGTGGGCGCGTGGCAGAGCGAGGATTCGCCATGGCGCGATGCGTTTTATTTCCACGAGGATGGCTCATACGACTGCTGGTGGGGCGTGGGCAACATGCCCGCCATCAATGAGAGCTCTGAGCTGGTACGCGAGCGGCTCCTGGGCAAGGACGGCGTGATCCGTAAATGGCTACGTGCCGGCGCTCATGGCTGGCGCCTAGACGTGGCCGACGAGCTTTCCGATGACTTCCTGGCCGAGATCAAAAAGGCCGTGCTCGCCGAGAAGCCTGATGCACTGTTGCTCGGCGAAGTCTGGGAAGACGCCTCCAACAAGATCAGCTACGGCCATCTGCGCCGCTATCTGCAAGGCTCCGAGCTGGACTCGGCCATGGATTATCCCTTCCGCGACATGGTCATCGGCTTTTTGATGGGCTACAAGAACGCTTACCAAGCTGCTGAAGATATCGAGACCCTCCGCGAGAACTACCCGAGCGAGGCATTGTCCTGCGCGCTCAACCTGCTGTCGAGCCACGATCGCCCGCGTATCATTTCGGTGCTCGGCGGCGGCCCCGACGAGTCGCAGCTGCCCGAGTGTGAACGCAGCAAATGGCGCCTGGACGAGAACTCGATGGGCCTGGCCAAGAGCCGTTTTTGGCTCGCCACGCTCATGCAGATGACTTTCCCCGGCGTGCCTTCGATCTACTACGGCGACGAATACGGCCTGGAGGGTCTAACCGATCCGGGCAACCGCCGCACCCTGCCGACCAAGGACCAACTGCACGACTTCGACACACTGGCTATTGTCAAAAACGCCTCCGCCGTACGCCGCGCACTGCCGTTTATGATCGACGGCGAGATCAAGGCCTTCGCGCTCAACGACGAGGTGCTGGCATACAACCGCACGGGCAAGGATGGCGAGTCCGCGACGGTTATCATCAACCGTAGTCTGCGCAATTCGCACCGCGTGACGATTCCGGCGCTCGACGAATGCGCGAGTGACGTGATCAGCGGTCACGAGTGCGAGATCCACAACGGCACGGTCACGCTCGATTTGTATCCGCTGGGCTCGTCGATCATCTATCACCATGCCGAGCAGCGCTTGCAGGAGCCGCTCGATCACGGCGCGGGCGTTGTGTGCCATATCACCTCGGTACCGACCGATGACGGCAAGCCCGGCACGATCGGCGCACCCACGCGTCGCTTTATCGACCATCTGTCGGCTATGGGCATGCGCTACTGGCAGGTCCTGCCTGTCAACCCAACGGACTTCTTCCGCTCCCCTTACGCCGGGCCTTCGGCCTTTGCGGGCAATATTGACCTGCTGCCCGAGAGCCAAGAGGAGCTGGCGGCCGACTTTGAGACTTGGAAGGCCCGTGGCGGCGAAGATGCCGATCCGCTCTACACCGCGTTTAAACATCGCAACGCCGATTGGCTCGAGAAATACTGCGTCTACATGGCCGTTAAGAAGTACTTTGAGGGCGAGTCGCGCCACGATTGGCCGGCGGATGTCGCGCGCTACAACGAGCACCTGATTGACGACAAGCGTTTCCACGACGAGGCAGAGCTGCAGGCGTACATGCAGTACCGCTTTGACCTAGCCTGGTGCGAGCTTATGAACTATGCGCACAAGAAGGGCATCGAGGTCATCGGCGATATTCCGATGTATGTCTCGGACGATTCGGCCGATGCATGGAGCGAGCCCGAGAACTTCTGGCTGTCCGATACCGGCAAGGCGATTGAGATCTCCGGTGCGCCGCCCGATAACTTTGCGCCCGAGGGCCAGGTGTGGGGCAACCCGACGTTCCGCTGGGACCACATGAAGCAGGATGGCTATGGCTGGTGGATGGATCGCCTGCGTCGCGCGTTCTCGCTCTACGACCGCGTGCGTCTGGATCACTTCCTGGGATTCCACAGCTACTTTAGCATTCCTGCGGGCAAGGCCTGCGCCGACGGTCGTTGGCTGGCGGGACCGGGCAAAGACCTGTTCCAGACCGCCTACGACGAGCTGGGTCCGCTCAACTTTATCGCCGAGGACCTGGGCTATTTGACGCCCGGTGTTCGCGCTATGGCTTCGACCTGCGGTTTCCCCGGCATGGACGTGCTGGAGTTTAGCGACTACGACGTTCGTTGCGGTGTGCATCCTACGCCCGGCAAGATTCTGTACACCTCGACGCACGATACGTCGACGCTGGCCGGTTGGTGCACGCGTTCCTTTGCGGGTGGTGACGTGCCGAGCGGTGTTGAGGTGGCGTCCAAGCTGATGAGCGACGCGCTGGCAAGCGACGCTCCCCTGGTGATGATGCCGCTGCAAGATGTCTTGGGGCTGGGCGACGACGCGCGCATGAACGTTCCGGGCGTGGCCACGGGCAACTGGACCTGGCAGGCTGACGAGACCGATGTTGCGGCCGCCGAGGGCAAAACTGCGCAGCTCCTGCGCAACACCCATAGATTCTGGGGCGAAGCGTGATAAAACCCCCGATATAGGGTACAGTTACAGCTGTTTGAATTTTTGCGGGCAGAGCGATCTGCCCGCTTTGTGCTGAAAAGGAAGTATTATGGCGCGCTACGATTACAAGTGCTCGAGCTGCGGCAACGTGTTCGAGGTTGAGCATCCCATGTCCGAGACCCCCGAGGTCCTATGCCCGAGCTGCGGTGCCCCGGCGGCCAAGACGTTCTCGGCCAGCGGCATTAAATTTGAGGGAAGCGGTTTCTACAACACCGACCAGCGCAGCGGTGGCTCCAGCACCAGCGCTACCAGCGGCTGCTGCGCCAACTGCCCGCACAGCCACTAGAAACAACGCGGCCCCGCGATCAACACCGATCGCGGGGCCGCTTCTTTAGCTAACCAGGTTTCCTTATGAGTTGCGGTGGAATAAGGACTATTTGGCGGGTAGAAGCGGCTTTTCAATCCCTATTTCACCGCAACTTAGTAGTTACTTACGGACTAGTCTGGCGCAGAAGTGGCCGTCGTAGGAGTCAGCGTTTACCGGCACGCTTTGGAAGAGGCCACGGTCGTTTTGACGGACGGCTACTAGCTTCTTGGCCTGCTCGAAATCGGGCAGTTGCAGGATCTGCGCCTCGGAGAGCGGCTCCAGGCTAAAACCGGTACCCTCGGGAGAGTTTAGGAAAGCATCCACGACCTGCGTGTTCTCTTCGTCAAAGACCGAGCACGTCGCATAGATGAGCTCGCCGCCAGTAGCCACGCGCGCGGCAGCCTCTTTGAGCATCGTCAGCTGCAGTTTGGGCAGCTCAACCGTCACATCCTTTTCGGTCAGACGCCACGGAATCTCGGGATGACGGCGCATAGTGCCGGTGCCAGAGCACGGCGCGTCGATAAAGACCGTGTCGAACTTAACCGGCTCGCCAAGCATGGCATCAAATGATGTGAGCACCTCATCAAGCTCGCAAGCATCACCCGAAACCGTACGAACGCCCTGAATGCCGGCCTTATGCAGGCGAGCGAGATTCAGATCGCACTTGCGATCATGCAGATCGAGCGCCGTATGCTGACGCTCATAGCCCGCACGCTTGGCCTGGCACATCATCACATAGGTCTTGGTGCCACGACCAGCACCAATCTCAAGGCAGCTACCAGGGCGCGTGGCAGCTGTGGCGATAAGTTGCGCGTTGAGATCAGATGCCACCGCGGCAGCACGCTCAAACACACCCGAAGCAACGGTAACCTGGGCATCAACCGGGGCATGGCAGCCCGGGAACACGGGTGCCACAAGCTGCGAAATATACGGATCGAGCTTAGTCGCAAAGGCGTTCTCATGCAGGGCCAGCGGCGCGGGGGCCAGATTGCCGGCAAAGTTAAGCGCACCCTCGGGCGTGTCAAACGACGCCATAATGCGAGCGCACAGCCAGCGAGGAAGACCCATAAGGCGCGACAGACGAACCAAGCGTCGCTCGGACTCATCCATGTCGGATGCCGTGGCAAAGTCCTCAACATTGTCCGCAACCTTATGCAGTACAGCATTGGCCAAGCCGGCGGCGGACTTAGCACCGCAACGAACCAATTCAACACCCTGACTTACGGCAACACGGCCCGGCGTATGCAGGTAGAGCATCTCGAAGGCCGAGATACGAAGCGCCATGCGAACGCGCGGCGCAACCTTTTTGGGCTTGTCGAGAAACTGATCGAGCAGCTCGTCCAAAACACCCTGCGTGGCGGCAACACCGAGCGCCAAGCGAGCGGCAAACGCAGAATCGCGCTGGTCAATGGCCTTGGCGGAAGCACGGGAAGACAACACGTCGCGCGCATACATGCCACGGCGATCGGCCTCCATCAGCACATCGAGCGCAAGCTTGCGCGCGGGAGACAGCTTGCTCATGACAAAACACCCCACGAAAGATCGGCACCCTGCAGGCCAGCAGCCCAAGCAGAAGCGACCATAGCACGCTTGCCATCAGGCTTAACCTCGAGCAACTCAACCGAGCCATCGGAAAGGCCAAGGTAAACACGCTTAGCCTGAACGAGAACCTGACCCTCGCCAAGCGACACATCAGCCGGCGAAGCATCGAGCACGCGCACGGTCTTGCCGGCAATCACGCAACGAGCAGGCGCGGTATCGGATGAGGCCAGCACATGACGCACGCAATCAAGCGCCGACATTTGCGGATCCAAGCGCATCTCCTGCTTAGAAATCTTGGCAGCATGGGTAACGAGCGCCTCGTCCTGTTCGATCCACACGGCGATGCCATCGGCAAGAGAAGGAAGCATATCGGCAAGCAGTTTGCCGCCGAGCTCAGCGAGCTCCATAGTCAGCGCCTCGGCATGCTTACCGGCAACCGAGGTCGAGGCCTGCGCACAATAGGCGCCGGTATCCACGCCATGCCCAATGCGCATAATAGAAACGCCGGCGACCTCGTCACCAGCAAGAATGGCACGCTGAATAGGAGCAGCCCCACGCCAACGAGGCAGCAGCGAAGCATGAACATTCACAATACCAAGCGGCGCCATATGCAGCACCTCATCGGGCAAAATGCAGCCATAAGCAGCTACACAGAAAATGTCAGCCCGGGCAGCCTGAAGTGCCTCAACAACCTCAGGCGTCATACGATTTGCCTCAACAACCGGCAACCCCAGCTCAAGCGCCTTAGCCTTAACAGGAGACGGCTCAAGCTTCTTACCACGCCCACGAACAGCATCGGGACGAGTAACAACAAGCGCAATCTCATTCCCAGCCTCCACAAGCGAAGTCAGCGAAGGCACAGCAAAATCAGGCGTACCCATAAACACAATACGCATAAAGGACATCTCCCCTCAACCAAAGCCGAGACGGCTACAAAGAGCAGCGGAAAGCCAAATCACCAGCCCATCCGCAATAACATTTCAACAAGAACAAATATACCCAAAACCAAAGAAAGAGCCGCAATAAAAGCAGCTCTTTCAGCAAAGCACCCATCAGCGAAGACGCCCATCCCTGGCCCGACGGCACCCGGGCGAACCGAGCCAGAACAACGCAGTCCCCGGTGCTGAGCGCCCACATATCGTCCCGCGCGCAGTTTCGCAGCAAAGCGAGAATGTTTGAGCACGGGATGATATGTGGGCGCTCAGCACCGGGGACGGTGGGGCCTACTCCGTCTCGCCCGGTCGAGCGCCGCGGGCCAGGGCGTCCTGGTACTCCTTGACGGCCTTGAGCCTCTGCATGGGCTTAAGGCGCTCGAACATGGTGTTGCCGTGCAGGTGGTCGATCTCGTGCTGCAGGCACACGCAGAACAGATCGCCCGAGGCCTCATAACGAATCAGGTTGGCGTCCAGATCATACGCCTCGACGACGACATGGTCGGGACGCTCAATCTCGCAGCTAATCCCGGGGATAGACAGGCAGCCCTCGCTAAACGGCACCAAATGGTCACTCTGCTCAACAATGACAGGGTTGATGAGCACGTACGGGTCGTAGTCGTTCTTGTCGCTGTAGTCGCAGTCGATGGTGACGAGCTGAATAAGCTCGCCGATCTGCGGAGCAGCCAGGCCGCAACCGCCGTTGTCGAACATCATCTTCTTCATCTTCTCGGCAAGCGCCTCGATCGCTGGGGTGATCTCCTCGATCACGGCGCACTCCTGACGCAGGCGAGGGTCGGGCGACAGTACGATTCCGTTGGCTTCCATGGCCATCCTTTCGGGTTGTTACATCAAATCATAGGCATCGACGTCAACGCTCACGCTCACGCCGCGCACAGAGCCCACCTCTTTGAGGCAGGCGTCGATATCATCAGAGACATGGTACCCCACGGGCGACTTCACAAGCAGATGGAAGCGGTAACGGTCCTTGGCTCTCTCGATTACACACGAAGCCGGGCCCAGCACCTGCGGCATGGCACCCCCCGCCCTCAAAAAGTCGGGCGCCGCGGCATGCCAGCGGCGCTTAAGAAGCTTTGCAATGCGCCCAATGTAGTCCTGCGCGTCATCCGCGTTCGTCGACCACACCAAAATGTTGACCAGGCGCACAAAGGGCGGATACAGCGCGTCGCGCCGCTGGTCAAGGTCGTAGTCGGTAAAGATAGAACGGTCGTGCTCGGCGACGGCGCGAATGATCGGATCCTCGGGCAGATAGGTCTGGATGATGACCTCGCCGGGACGATCGCCGCGGCCGGCGCGGCCCGCCACCTGCTCCAGCAGATCGTAGGCGCGCTCCCCTGCGCGGAAGTCCGGCAGCTTGAGGGCGAAGTCGGCATTGACCACGCCCACGAGCGTGACCTCGGGAAAATCGAGACCTTTAGCGATCATCTGGGTACCCAGCAACACGGCGCAATCCGCCGCATCGAACTGCTCGAGCAGCTTTTTGTGCGCATCCTTGCCACGCGTGGAATCGGCATCCATGCGAATGATGGCAACGTCCTCGGGAAGCAACTGGTGCAGAGCGTCCTCGATCTGCTGCGTGCCCAGCCCCATTTTTGCCAGGTAGCGACTGCCACATTTGGGGCAGCGACTCGTGGGCGCGGGATACGGCTGCACGCGCCAGGAGGATCCGCATGTGTGACATTGCAGCGTGTGTGTGCGCTCGTGATACGTAAGCGCGGTGGAGCAGTGGTTGCAGGTGGGAACGCAGCCGCACTCGCGACACATCAGGAATGGCGCAAAGCCACGGCGGTTATGCAGCAACACGGCCTTCTCGCGGCGCCCGACCACACGCTCCAATCCCTCCATCAAGGGTTTTGAGAACATGGAGCGGCTGCCGTGCGAGAACTCGCGACGCAGGTCAGCAATGCGGACCGTAGGCAGCACGGCGTGTCCGGGGCGCTCGGGCATCTCGACACGCGTCCAGGTGGCACCGTTATACATGCCGCGGCGGCAGCGGTCGAGGGCCTCGGCAGAAGGCGTGGCCGACCCCAGCACGAGCGGGCAGCGATAGCGGCGCGCCATCTCGGCTGCCACCTCGCGCGCATGGTAGCGCGGACTGGACCCCTGCTTGTAGCTGGTCTCGTGCTCCTCGTCAATGATGATGAGGCCCAGGTCGTCAAGCGGGCAAAAGAGCGCCGAACGTGCGCCGACGACCACGCGGGCCGCACCGCTGGCAACCATATCCCACTGGTCCAGGCGCTCGCCGGCCGAAAGCCGCGAATGGAACACGGCGACCGTCTCGCCAAAGCGCGAACGGAAGCGGCCGACGGTCTGGGCCGTCAGCGAAATCTCGGGCACCAGCACGCAGGCCGAGCGACCGGCTGCAAGCACGCGCTCAATGGCGGAGAGGTAAACCTCGGTTTTGCCGGAGCCGGTGACGCCGTCGACCAACACCACGTCGCCATGAGCGTCCAGACGGGCGCGCTCAATCTGCGCGAGCGCCTGTTGCTGGCCGTTGGTAAGGGAGACCGGCGCCTTGCCGCTTGCCGAGGACAGCGTGGTCTGCTCGCTGCAGCCACGCCACGCACGGCGTTCCTCCACCACCACGACGCCGCGCTTTTTGAGCGCCTTGATGGTCGCCGACATGCTGTTATAGAGAAGGTTGAGGTCGCGCGTCGTGACCGGGCCGCACCGGAGCGCCTCGATGAGTTGGCGCTGGCGGACCGCGGTCTTGGGCGGCGTATAGTCAAAGCCTTCGGGCGTAAGCATCACCCAACGGTTTTGGATAGGCTTGACGGCGGGGCGCTCAACCGACCATGCGCCGTCATCGCCCTTAACGACGCGCGGACTGCCGCCCGGGGGCAGGAACAGGCGCAGGCACTCGGAAAGCGTCGCGACATACTCGCGGCTCATCCAACGTGCGATGCGGGCAGCCTCGGCGGTAAAGAGGGGTTTGCTGAGGATGGCTTCGATGGTTTTAATGCGCGCGGGGTCGAGAGCATTGTAGCCCTGTAGGTCGCTCAGCTCAGGCGCAATGTCGACGATATAGCCCGCGGCCGCACGGTTACCAAAGTGGACCAGGACCGTGGATCCGATCTGCGCCTCGTTGGCAAGGGACTCAGGGATGCCGTAAGCAAACGGATCCGACAGCGCACGGGTGGGGATGTCGAGGACCACGCTCGCGTAGGCGGCAGGGGGCTCGGGCGCAGGCTTAGACTGAGCCGAGGCAGCGGCAGGCTTGGGCTTCACCGGAGCTTCCTCCGGTTCCGGTGAACCAAACAGCGACAGTTGTTGAGCCATACACCACCTCTAACGAACGGACCTGAAAGGGGTGGGACAAAATAATCAGTGGTTTTTGTCCCATGGCCGATACGAGTGTCGAGCTTGTTGCGTCACTCGAACATGGGACAAACACTACTGATTATTTTGTCCCAGCAACCCACTCATCGGTACAGAAACAAGAGCCCCGCTCGGGGGAACGGGGCTCGGATACATGCGTTTACGCGTCTACTACAGCGCCATCGTGCGGGCGCGGTCGATGCGTGCCAGGCAGTCGTCGCGGCCGACGAGCGCCATGGTCTCGCCCAGCGGGGGGCTCACCATGTTGCCGCAGACGGCGACGCGCACGGCCTGGAATACCACGCGCTTCTTGAGGTCCATCTGCTCGGGCAGCGGCTCAAGCGCGGCGTCGATGGCCTCGGCAGTCCACTCGTCCACGCCCTCGAGCGCGGCCTTGGCGGCGTCCAGAATGGAACCCATACCCTCCTTGGCCAGGCCCTTGTTAACGGATTTCTCGTCATACTCGAGCGTCTCGGCCGTAGCAAAGATGGGAGCGGCGACGGTCACGGCGTCGGCCGGCATCTTGGTGCGCGGCTTGACGATGGCGGCAAGCGCATCAATCCAGTCCTCGCCGTACTCGACGTTGCCCTCGATGAGGCCTGCCTCGTGCAGTTCGGGGACCATGATTTCATCGGCAAACTGCGCGTCGGACATGCCGTTGATGTACTCGGCATTGACCCAATCGAGCTTCTTGGGATCGAAGGTCGCCGGGTTCTTGGAGATGCGGTCGAGCGAGAACTTGCTGGCCAGGACATCGCGCGGGATGATCGTGGTCTCGCCGTCGAGCGACCAGCCAAGCAGCGCCAGGTAGTTGACGAAGGCGTCGGAAAGGTAACCGGCGTCGCGGTACTCCTCCACCGAAGTTGCGCCGTGGCGCTTGGAGAGCTTCTTGCCGTCGGCACCCAAGATCATGGAGATGTGGGCGAACGTAGGCACGGGCGCGCCGAGGGCCTCGTAGACCATGACCTGGCGCGGGGTGTTGGACAGGTGGTCGTCGCCGCGGATGACATGGGTGATCTTCATCATGGCGTCGTCGACGACGGTCGCGAAGTTATACGTAGGCGTGCCGTCGGAGCGGAAGATGACGAAGTCGTCGAGCTCCTTGGCGTCGAAGGTCACCTCGCCGTGGACGGCGTCGTGGATGACGACGTCGCCGCGATCCTCGGGCACCTTGATGCGCAGAACGTAGGACTCGCCGGCTTCGATGCGGCGGCGGGCCTCCTCGGGATCAAGATCGCGGCAACGGCGCTGATAGCCCTGGAAGGGGTCCTTGCGCTCCTGCGCGGCCTTGCGGTCGGCGTCGAGCTGCTCCTTGGTGCAGAAGCAGGGATAGGCCTTGCCCTCGTCCCAAAGCTTCTGGGCGGCCTGCTTGTACAGGTCCAGGCGCTCGGTCTGGGCGTAGGGGCCAAAGTCGCCGCCCACCTCGGGACCCTCGTCCCAGTCCAGGCCCAGCCAACGCATGGCGCGCAGGATGATCTGCGTGTTCTCGTCGGTGGAGCGGGTGGGGTCGGTGTCGTCGATGCGCAGGATGAACGTGCCGCCGTTAGCGCGGGCGAAAGCCCAGTTATAGATAGCGGTGCGGGCGCCGCCGATGTGCAGCTTGCCCGTCGGTGAGGGTGCAAAGCGGACGCGAACGTCTGATGCCATGGAAATCTCCTCGATTGCAGGATGGATGTCTAACTGCACCAGTATAAAGCAACAAAGCAACCTCCGCACAAAGGGCACCGACCCACTCATTTAAGTCTGTCCCCAATGAGTAGGTGCGGAAAGGGTGTGAATGTTTGATTTACGCGATATGATGAACCCTTGCATATAGAGCTCGGCGGAATGGTAACGGTCGCCGGGACACGTTTTTGAAAGGACAATCATGCCAGAAGAACTTCGTTCCATCCCACCCCAACACGGGTCCTTTGTATTTACGTCGGAATCGGTGACCGAAGGTCATCCCGATAAGATCGCCGACCAGATCAGCGATGCCGTCCTCGACGCAATCCTCGCTAAAGAAATAGAGCTGCAGGAGCAGGGCTACATTGCGCCCAACGGCGTGCCCGCCAACGTTGAGAACGTCCGCTGCGCCTGCGAGACCCTCGTGACCACCGGTACCGTCATCGTTGCCGGCGAGATCCGCACCCAGGCCTACGTCGACGTGCAGGAGATTGCCCGTGGCGTTATCCGCCGCATTGGCTACAACCGCGCAAAGTTCGGTTTTGACTGCGATACCTGCGGCGTCATGAACCTCATCCACGAGCAGTCGCCCGATATCGCCCAGGGCGTCGACGAGTCTTTCGAGACCCAGACCGGCGCCACCACCGACCCCATCGACCTGATCGGCGCCGGCGACCAGGGCATGATGTTTGGCTATGCCTCCAACGAGACCAAGACCCTCATGCCCATGCCGCACTACCTGGCGAGCCGCCTGGCCGAGCGACTGGCTGCCGTGCGCCACAACGGAACCCTGCGCTACCTGCGCCCCGACGGCAAGACCCAGGTCACGGTGCGCTACGAGGACGGCAAGCCCGTCGAGGTCACGACCATCGTCATCTCCACGCAGCACGCCGCCGAGATCGAGGACATGGGCAAGATCAAGGCCGATCTCATCGAGCACGTCATCACTCCCGTCATGGCCGCCGAGAACATGCCGTGGGACAACGCCGACATCTATGTGAACCCTACCGGTCGCTTTGTCGTGGGCGGCCCCATGGGCGACACGGGCCTCACCGGCCGCAAGATCATCGTCGACACCTACGGCGGTTACGGCCGTCACGGCGGCGGCGCCTTTAGCGGCAAGGACTGCACCAAGGTCGACCGCTCCGCCGCGTATGCCGCGCGCTGGGTCGCAAAGAACGTGGTCGCCGCCGGTCTGGCCGACCGCTGCGAAGTCGAGCTGGCCTACGCCATCGGCGTTTCCAAGCCGCTGTCTATCATGGTCGACACCTTCGGTACCGCGCATGTTGCCGAAGACAAGATCGTCGAGGCCGTCGAGAAGACCTTCGACCTGCGCCCGGGCGCGATCATCCGAGACCTGGACCTGCGCCGACCGATCTTTGAGAAGACGGCAGCCTACGGCCACTTTGGCCGCGAAGACGCCGACTTCACCTGGGAGAAGACCGATCGAGTCGAAGAACTCAAAGCAGCCTGCGGCCTGTAATTAGGAACCACCAAGGTCGCAACAGGCACAAGCTTTCAAAAGAAGTACCGCCCACAACGGGTTGTATTTCATGCTCTTGGAAAAATTGATGGTGTTCAGCACTTTCACGCGGTAGCCGCTGCGGATAAGAAGCTGGCCCACTTCACCGATCAAGCTGCCCTTCGGGTTTTGTCAATAAGGATAGAGAAAAAAGTAAATTATTTTTATGAGGTTACAACATCGGATTGAATAAGGCGCAGTACCTTGTCGGTAAAGGTTTCCCGGCTGGTCTGGCTGAAATGGAAATAAATATCAAAGGTCGTACCGCCAACGGTCTTTACCATATCGGGTGGCGGTACGTCCGGGGCGGGTGAAGCGTTGCCGCCCGCCATCACGGGCAGGGGGATGGCCTTGCCCTCTCTGCTGGTGCTGTCGCTCCCCTCCGGGGCGGGGATGGTGCTGGTGATCGTCATGCTGGGGTCGTAGGTCATAGGCTCTCCTTTCATCATTCATCAAAGTTAATCCACGTGAGCGCCATTTTGCCGCCCACGTTGGAGTGGGGGAAGGGGAATGTATTAGTCCCCCTTTGAGGACTGTCCACAAGCCCCCTGATTGCAAGGCTTTTCAGCCTCTAAATGTCCACGCCTGCGGCGTTCTCGTTCGCTGGCAGCTTTCTTTCTCCGGCGCACATTGGCGGCGCACTCGTCACAGTATTTGCCCCGATTGGAGCGCGGCACGAACATCGCCCCGCACTCGGCACAGGGCCGCGCCTGTCCTCGGTGGAGCAAGGCGGCACACAACCCCTTGTCTGTTGGCAGGACGGCGGCGCGGAACCATTTACAGACCAGGGAATAGGTGATACTCTGGACGCAGACACAAGGCTCCCAGCCGTCATCAAGAGCAAGACAGTTGCCGCCGTCATAATTGCAGCAGTCATGCACCAGCCGCCGGACGGCTCGGTACTGCTGGTAGGTCAGTCGGGGAATGCCGTTCACCGCTCCACCTCCCGGCGTTTCTGCTGGGTCTGCTCCTGCTGGTGTATGGCAGCATCGGCGTTCCGCTTCACCTGTTGAAGCCGCCGCAAATCGTCTTGGATAGGCTTGTACTGCTCATACTCGGCTGTGTACTCCTGGTGAAGCCTCGCCTGTTCCTGTTTCCACGCATGAACGGGGATTTTACCAGCAGGGGAACGGTGCTTGTCCAGCTTCCGGCGGGCCATGTGGAACGTCCTCAACTCGTTCTCATGCTCCCTCTCGAATTTTTCCCGCTTGCCCTTCCACTTGATACCCTGCAACTCGTCATAGACGGGCTTGGTGTCTCGGTAGAGGTCAACAAGGCGAAGCAGTTCCTTCAATTCGTTCAGACGGTCACGCTTCGCTTTCATGGATGTGTTGACGGCCTCCGTTCGTTCACTCTGGGCGGCGATATGGGTCTCTAAATCTTCCAGCGTAGCGATGCCCCTCTCGGTCAGAAAATTGATGGCCTCGGCAAAACCTTTAAGATTTCCAATCCTGGCGTTGCGGCTCCATGCTCCGGCGTTCCGGCCCTCATAGTAGTCGGTCAGCAGGGCGGCAAGGGTCGGGGCCTGGGGCTTGCTCAATTCTTCTTTTATGGCCTTAATCCAATCCGTCAGGCCGGCGATTTTCTTCCGAATATCCCGCAGAATGTTGTTGGCCTTTTTTATCCAGCGGTTCAGATCGCCCTTGTCGGTGGGGATGCCCTTGGCCTCCATCTGGCGGACGGCCACGCCCTCATGGACGGTGGGCAGCAGGTCAAGGCCCTGACGCTCATAGGAGCGGTGGTCGATGCGGCAGGTCAGCCCCTTTTCCTCAAACTTGGCGTTCACCATAGCGGCCCACGCCTCCCGCCAATGTTCCAGTGTTTCCGGGCTTCCCCAGTCGGTAGTGGGAACAGCGTCAAAGAGGGGCTTGCCGTCCTCTCCCATAATGCGGTTCCCGTCCTCGTCCAGACGGTAGCGGCGGCGCTGCTTGCACCCCCATTTGCCGTCTGGCTCAATGGGCCGGATGGGGCAGAGAACATGAAAGTGCGGGTTAGGAATACCGCCGTCCTCCTTGTCCGGCTGGTGGATGGCAAAGTCGGCAATCATGCCCCGGCCCACAAGCTGCTCCGAAACAAATTGCCTTGCAAGAGCGATGTTTTCCTCCAATGAAAACTCGTTCTGCAAGGCAATGTCAAAGCTATATGCAAGCTGGGCTTTCTTGCCGCGCTCGGCCTTCTCCACGGCGTTCCAGAGGGTGGCGCGGTCTTGGTACTGGTTGGGGGCCTGGGGCGGCAGGAGAATGTCTGTGCAGACCACGCCGCCCTTGTGGGTGTAGTCGCTGACCTCGCCATAGTATTCGCTATACAATTTCTCCCCGGCTCGGTAGGCGGCGGACGTGACAACAGACTGTCCCGCGCTCCGTTTGACCTGGGTAACGTGGAGATGGAACAGGGCCAATTATCCGCTTTCCTGCTGGTCAGTGGCTTGGCTCACCAGGGCGGCAACTTCCGGCAGGGAAAAGACCTTTTCCATCAAAAGAAAAAAGGCCCTTTCGCTCATGCCGCGCACCTCCGGGGCGATACTCTCCACCGCTCCGCCACGGGTGATAAGTCGGTGGTTTCGCTTCTTCCTTTCGCCTTGGGTGTAGTAGCGGATGCGGTTCTCATACCGCTGGCCTCTGTGCTGGTACTGCTCCAACTTAGCGGTGGCCTCAGCATACTCTTTCTCTAATTCTTCGCGTGACTTGTCCATCGTGTTTGACCTCCTTCTTGGCAAAACAAAAGACCGTCTACCTGCTGTGTCGGGTAAACGGTCAAGGGTAACGGTATTCGGTTTTAGCCTCGCTGGAAAGGTGCAGACGCAGAGCGGATGTACCTTTCCAGCGAGGGCGCAGGGATAGCCGCAAAGCGGCGCAAGGGGCGCAGCCCCTTGTACGGAGCGGAGCGACGCAAACGGCCCGGACTTTCGGAAGTCCGGGCCGTAGCCTCGCAGAGCGCACGATACATGGTCGCAGACCATGTATAGAAGTGCGCCCTTTGTTCCAAAGGGATTTTATAAGTCCATCATTGATGGGAGAATTTTGTTGAACATATGGCGCACCTTATCAATCCGGGTGTTTGGGCGGCGTGGCTGAAAAACTGGTTCGCCGCTGGCGATTTGATACCCCTTCAATTCTGTTAAACAAACGCTTCTCCCGTTTGTATAAAAGGTGAGGTCATTGCGGTACTCTTGCACACAGCGGGCAGGGATTTCGCCAGTAAAAATCACCTCGCTGTTTTTAACCTGGGTCGTTTCAATACTCGCGCAATATTTTGGTGCGTCATGATAAGCTCTGGAGAGATATTCCTGCGGCGCATAGAGTGTAAAAGAAAGATATGGTTCCAATAGCTGCGTCCCCGCCTTTTTCAACACCTGCTCCAATACAATAGGTGCCAATGACCGAAAGTCTGCGGGAGTGCTGACCGGACTATAATAAAGCCCATACTCAAAACAGATTTTACAGTCCGTTACCTTCCATCCATACACGCCTTGTTCCAGACCGTAGCGGATACCATCCAATACAGCGTTTTGAAAACTCTGATTCAAGTATCCAACGGAAACTTTGCTCTCATACTGCACTCCGGTGCCAAGGGGGAGAGGGGTGACGGACAGCCCGATGGACGCCCAGAATGGATTGGGCGGCACTTCGATATGAATGGTGTGACTTACCGCTTTCAATGGCCTCTCCATATAGATGACGGCAGGTTCTTTTGCAGTTGTGTTGAGCTGATATTTTTCCACCAGAAGATCAGAGATAATTTCCAATTGTACCCGGCCCAAAAAGGAGAGAATGATCTCATGGGTCACAGCGTCTACTTCATAGCGCAGAAGCGGGTCGGTATCCGCAATTTCTGTCAAGGCGTTTAACAAGCGTTCCCTCTGTTCTGGTTTCTCTGGTGCAATTGTTGTCCGCAGCAAAGGGAGAGGATTGTCGCTCCACGTTTCACGGGGCAGCAGCAGTTTGTTTCCCAGCACATCATTCAGCCGCAAACTGTCGCAGGGTACAATGACGATCTCGCCCGCATGGGCAATCTCTGTTCGGACAATCTCACCCTTTGAGGGGATACGCATTTCCGTAATTTTCAGTTTTTCTTTCCCTGCCAAGGCTACGGAATCCCGCAAATGAAGCGTACCGCTATACAACCGCAGATAGGCAAGGCGTTGGCTCTGGTTTGCGTACTCAACTTTGAACACAGTTCCGCACAATTCAGAGCTGTTCTGCCCGGTGGGTGATTGGAATGTATCTGTGACCGCTTCAATGAGTTGTCGGATTCCCAAGTTTACCTTGGCACTGCCATGATAGACCGGAAACAGAGAGACGCTTTGGATTCTCCTGTTTTCCTCCCGCAGAAGTTCTTCTTTGTCCATTGGTTCTCCGGCAATATATTTCTCCAACAATTCATCACAGTCCGCAATCACGGTATCCCAATTCTCCAGCCCCATGTTTTCCATGATGGATATATCCGGGGAAAGCTGCACGTTCTGCTTAATAATCATATTTGCGGAGAGCTTATCTCGGATAGACTGATACACACCTGGCAGGTCAATCCCGTCCTGGTCGATTTTGTTAATAAAGATAACAGTTGGGATTTTCATTACTTGCAGAGCATGAAACAGAATACGGGTCTGCGCCTGAACGCCGTCTTTTGCAGAAACAACCAAAATCGCTCCGTCAAGAATGGCAAGGGAGCGATAGACCTCCGCTAAGAAATCCATATGCCCAGGAGTATCCACAATGTTGACCTTACAATCGTGCCACTGAAAGGAAGTGACCGCCGTTTGAATGGTGATTCCACGCTGCCGCTCTAAAAACATGGTGTCCGTTCTCGTTGTTCCCTGATCCACACTGCCGGGCGCCTCGATTGCTCCGCTGGTATATAACAGGCTCTCCGTCAAGGTC
>NZ_CABJFS010000013.1 GCF_902364945.1 Collinsella aerofaciens
AACGCGGGGCCCGTTCAGGCTGTTGCGTTGAGATTGAAAATCAACCTATTTGTTTAAACGTCTAGTTTTGTTACAAGCTGATTACATTCCAGTATTTTGGCTGATTTGCTGCTGAGGATTGATAGCTGATCTATTTACATGACCGAATTGAGCACGCTGTTCATTATTGCCGGTTTTAAACAGACACAAATGTGCTCGGGTTGAGGCTATTTCGTTTAAACAGATGGTGCTTGACTAATGGTAAGAAATATGCTCTAGCAAAGTAGTCGTTAGGGACGTTCTTTAATGACTAGTCGTTTAAGAACGTCCCCAACGACTTAGTTAGGCGATGTGGAGGGGGTTGGCGGCGTCGACGGCGTCGGGGGCATCGGATAGGCCGTCGGGGACAGCGTCTGTCGGGTCCTCGTCGGGGGTCTCGATCCGCTTGATCATGACCTCCTGGCCCTGCAGCAGATAGGTCTCGCCGCTACCGCAATGGGGGCAGGTCTTGCCGTGCTCGACCGTCGCGTAGTCGCAGCCGCACGCCTCGCAATGCGTCACGGCCTCGACAGGCTCCACAATAAGCTCCGCGCCCTGCGTGATAGGCTTTTTATCTGCCGCCCAGTGCCAAGCATCAAGCAGCAGATCGGGAACGACGCCCGAGACCTCGCCCAGGAGCAGCGTCACGCTCGAAACGCGACTCACGCCATTGGCGCGCGCCACATTCTCGACATCACGAATGATGTGGTAAACAATCCCGAGCTCGTGCACTTTATGTTCCTTCCGCCGTTCCCGTTATGGCCACTTACTTGCGACCGAATTTAATCTTGATCGCACGCTTCAAAGCGTACTTGCCCAGGCTTGGGAGCTTTTGCTCGTATTTGACCATCGTGGAGCACTCGGGGCGGTCGCGATCCAGATGGATGGCGTCAAACGCGCACTTGGTGGTGCACAAGCCGCAGCCGATGCACTTGTTGGGGTCGACGATCGAGGCGCCGCAGCCCAGGCAGCGGGCGGTCTCGGCGCGCACCTGTTCCTCGGTAAAGGTCTCGACGTACTCGCTAAACGGCGCGGCCTTCTCGCGCTCGCGGTCCACGTGGGCAACCTCGCGGCTCGCGTTGTCGTAGCTCTCGATCACGACGTCGTCACGGTCAAGCGCGGTGTAGCGGCGCTGGTTGCGGCCGATGGTGAGCGTGGAGCCCGGCTGCACAAAGCGGTGGATGGACACAGCAGCCTCGTGACCGGCGGCGATGGCGTCGATGGCAAAGCTGGGACCGGTGTAGACATCGCCTCCCACAAAGATGTCGGGCTCGGCGGTCTGGTACGTCTGCGGATCGGCAAGGGCACCCTGGCCGCGGCCGAGCTCCACCTTGGAGCCAGCCAGCAGGTCGCCCCACACAATGGACTGGCCAATCGACATGACGACACGGTCGGCATCGACACGGCGCAAGTCGTTCTCGTCATACTCGGGCGCAAAACGGCCCTCGTCGTCAAAGACACGCGTGCAGCGCTTGAAGGTGATACCGCACACACGACCGGCCTCGTCCAGGTGAATCTCCTTGGGGCCCCAGCCGCAGCTGATGTGAGCGCCATCCTCGATGGCCTCGCGACGCTCCTCCTCGCTGGCAGGCATCTGGGCCTCGCTCTCCAGGCAGAACATCTCAACGTGCTCGGAACCCAGACGGCAGGCGTTGCGGGCGACATCGATAGCCACGTTGCCGCCGCCCACCACGATGGTGCGCCCGGGCAGCGCGTCGATCTTGCCGCTGTTGACCTCGCGCAAAAAGTCGACGGCCACGGTCACGTCCTCGGCATCCTCGCCCGGAATACCGGCAAGGCGGCCACCCTGGCAGCCAATGGCCACGTAAAAGGCCTTAAAGCCCTGCGCGCGAAGCTCGTCGAGCGTCACATCGCGACCGACCTCCACGCCATAGCGGAACTCGGCGCCCATCAGGCGAATGACCTCGACCTCGGCCTCGATAACGTCCTTCTGCAGCTTAAAGCTCGGAATGCCATAGGTGAGCATGCCGCCCGGGCGCTCGTTCTTCTCGAACACGACGGGCTTGTAGCCCTTCTCGGCCAGGTAGAAAGCGCAGGACAGGCCGGCCGGACCGGCGCCGATGATGGCGATCTTCTGGTCGAAGCCGCCGGCACGCGTCGGGGTCACCACAGGCGGGACATAGCGAGTCGCGGCATCCAGATCGCGCTGGGCGATAAACTTCTTGACCTCGTCGATAGCCACGGCCTCGTCCACGCGACCGCGGGTGCAGGCATCCTCGCAGCGGCGGTTGCACACACGGCCGCAGATAGCGGGCAGCGGGTTCTCGCGCTTGATGAGCGCCAGAGCCTCGTCGTAGCGGCCCTGCGCCGCAAGCTTTAAGTAGCCCTGAACGGCAACGTGAGCGGGGCAAGCCGTCTTGCAGGGCGCGGTGCCAGACTCGTGCGTCTCGATGCGGTTGTCGTTGCGGTAGTTGGGCGACCACTTGGTGTGATCCCACTTGGTGGCATCGGGCAGCTCCTGGCGCGGATACTCGGGCACGCGGCCGCCGGCCTTTTTGCTGCAGAGCTTCTGGCCCAGTTTGGCGGCGCCGGCCGGACACACCTCAACGCAGCGACCGCAGGCCACGCACTTGTCCTTCTCGACCTTGGCGACATAGGCTGAGCGCGACAGGTTGGGCGTGTTGAACAGCTGCGAAGTGCGCAGGGCGTAGCACACGTTGACGTTGCAGTTGCAGATGGCGAAGATTTTGTTCTCACCGTCGATGTTGGTGATCTGGTGCACAAAGCCGTTGTCCTCGGCCTGGCGCAGGATGTCGTAGACCTCCTCGCGCGTCACATAATGGCCGCGGTCGGTCTCGACCACGTAGTCGGCCATATCGCCCACGGCGATGCACCAATCGGCCGGGTCGTCGGCGCAGCCCTCTCCCATCACGCGACGGCTCGCGCGGCAGCTGCAGGTGCTGGCGGCATACTTACCCTCGTATTTGTCGAGCCAATGCTCGATATGCTCGATCGGCACCGAGGTGCTCGCGGCATCGATGGCCTTCTCGACCGGAATGACATGCATGCCGATGCCGGCACCGCCGGGCGGCACCATCGGCGTGGCCTTGGACAGCGGCCCCTTGGACGCCTGCTCAAAGAACTTGGCATAGACCGGATGCTCCTCGAGCTGGCTCACGCGCATGTTGAGGAACTCGGCGGAACCCGGCACCAGCATGGGCAGCACCCACTGCTTGGCGCGCTCGGGGTTTTCCCAGTTGTACTCGAGCAGACCCGTGTAGCTCATGTCGTCGAGCATTTTTTCGATCTGGGCCTCGGGCATGCCGGTGATCTTGACCATCTCGGGCAGCGTGTAGGGGCGGCGCATCTTCATCTTGCAGAGCACTTCGGCCTGCTCGTCGGTCGCGGCCTCGGCAAACGACCAGTACTCGTAGCCCAGCAGCTCATCGCGGTGCAGCAGGCGGTTGGTGCAGTGCTCGCATAGTTTGACGATGGCCTCGCGCGGATGCTCCGGTATCGGCGGCACGAACTCCGCGCCGATATCGGGCTCGGTATAGCTAATCCCCGGTCCGTTGAGAATCATGGTTGTCCCTTCTCTTGCCACAGCCCGGCGAGACCGCGGCGCCCCTCTTTGTACGGGTTCGACATGCCCCCATGCCGTTCACCCGCTATTGTTGACATTGTGTCAAAAACAGTATTGACGAACCGTCAACAATATTCAAGACTGTTAGGCGAACGGTCGGGCCCAAACGGACGAAAGGCGGCAAACGCATGAGCGATGGCATAGCAAACATCTCTGTGGTCGACGCCGTCCCCGCGCCTGACAGCGCGGCGAAACGCCTGACGGGCGACGAGCGCCGTCGCGAGATCCTCGCCGCTGTGCGCGCCGTGAGCGCCGAGCTGGGTGTGTCCCATCTTTCGGTATCGGCCGTGACCAAGCGGGCTGGCTGCACGCGCTCGCTGTTCTACCACTACTTTGCCGATATGGACGCCGCCGTCACCGCCGTTATGGACGAGGCGATCGACGGCTTTATCGCCGAGCTCGAGCAGTGGAACGCCAGCCGCACGGTTGGCGACATCGAAGGCGCACTCGACACCGTCGCTCCGCTCTTTAAGCGCCTGGTCGTGAGCGGCCACGAGTTGCCGAGCACGCTCACCTCAAGCAGCGGCGCGCTCTACGGCGGCTTTTTGCACAACGTGGTCCAGCGCGTGGCGCAGTATATCTGCGACACCACCGTGGTGGATTTTGTCGCCCATCATGAGCTACGCATCGACCATGTCTACGAGACGTTCTACACCCTCATCATGGGGTTATTGATGTATATCCGCACGCACCCCGATGTGCCCGACGAGACGGTCAAGGAAATCATCGCCTCGACACTCCACATCGAGGGCTATACCGCCAAGTATCCGGAGCGCAAGCCCCGGAACTGACGACATTTGGCCAAACTGCCCGCGATCGGAAGAGGGGCCGCGGGCGTGTGAAAGGAGAGCAGCATGCTGTTCGATGTTTGGGGTAGCGATACCCTTATCCACTGGGCCGGCTGGGCCATGGTCTTTATTGGCCTCATCGTGCTCAACGAGGTCGGCCGCCGCACTAAGTTGGGCGCGGCAATCATCTTTGGCGTGGCTCCGCTGGCCATGACCATCTACTGCGTCGCCATCGCCATCGGCGTTTCGCAGGGTGCCGAGTGGGCGCTCACCAACCCCACCCATGTGTACCAGAACAGCTGGTTCCACTACGCCAAGGTATACGCGGCACTGGCCGGTTGCTGGGGCTTCATTGCCATTAAGTACCAGTGGGGAAAGATCGGCAAGGCGCATTGGTTCCGCGCGTGGCCGTTTGTGATCGTCGCCATCAACATCATGATCGCCGTCGTGTCCGACTTTGAGAGCGCCTATCACTTCTTTGTCCTGGGCCAGTCCGCTTGGGTCACCTCCGAAGGTGCTACGCAGCTGGCCGGCTGGAACAACGTGTTCAACGGCATCGCCGGTATCATCAACATCTTCTGCATGACCGGTTGGTGGAGCGTCTACGCCTCCGAGGACAAGACCGACATGCTGTGGCCCGACATGACCTGGGTCTACATCATCGCCTACGATATCTGGAACTTCTGCTACACCTACAACTGCCTGCCCACCCACTCCTGGTTCTGCGGCTTTGCGCTGCTGCTGGCGCCCACCGTCGCCGCCTTTATCTGGAACAAGGGCGGCTGGATTCAGAACCGCGCCTTTACGCTGGCCATTTGGTGCATGTTTGCCCAGGTGTTCCCGTTCTTCCAGGAGGAGTCCATCTTTGTGACCCACTCCACGCTCGACCCCGTCGCCGCCACCGCGGTCTCGATCGCCGCGCTGATCGCCAACGTCGCCGCAATCATCTACATCGCCTACCGTGCCAAGAAGCTCGGCCGCAACCCCTATAAGCAGGATGTCTTTGAGGGCACCAGCGATTGGGAGAAGGCCACAGCTCGCCGCTCCAAGGTCGATTACGCGCACGCCGAGTAACATGCCCGGTGCACATGCCGCTTGAATGTGAAGTCGCCTGGCCGACTCCGCGCAATGCAACGTATTGCATGCCCCCGGAAAGCGATTTGTCCGCTTTCCGGGGGCTTTTTGCTGCCGCGAGGATGCGGCCGAACGATGCGCTCAGGTTAAATCGGATCTTATATTTCGTATGCGCTTTATATGGCTCCATTTTTGGGTACAGTGTTGAGCCGATATTGCATTGGGGGATATATGAGCGATGAGACGTATGGCCGCGAGGATGCGGCCCAGGATGCGGAAGCATGTGCCGAAGCCCTGGAGAGCCTTGACCGGATCGCGCTGGACGAGCTCTCGTTTAGCGATTCGGTCGTCGACGCGCAGGACGAGGTGCACGAAGACACTGAGGACGAAGGCAGCGACGCCAAAGACGCTCCTGACGAAGCCGAAGAGGACGATAGCGAGGCCGACGACCAGCCCGGATCCGACACGGGCGAGGAAACCGTCTTGCTCGACAGCTTGCCGGCCGAGGATTCGCTGACCCGTGAGCTTCCTGGCCTAGGTTCCGCACCAGCCGTGGACGAGACCATCGCCATGGGCGATATTCCCCTGCCGTCCGTTCCCTCGGCACGCGAGGCCGAGGTTCGTCATCGTAAGATGTCGCCCAAGCGCCGCAACCTGATGGTTGCCGGCGTTGTGGCCGTCGCGCTCGTCGCCGGCGGCGCAGGCTATGCTGCCTGGAACGGATATCAGCAAGAGCAGGCTACCGCTGTCGCCGCCAATGCGCACACGATGATGTCGGTGCAAATTGGCGTGCATGCCGCGGGCCTCGACTGCTCAACTGGCTCCAAGATTCCCGTGCAGGTGAGCGGGCAGGATTCCGACGGTTCTTCCGTGAGCGAAACACTCTACGTTGATGAGCACGGTCGTGGCATTAAGCTGCTGCCCGGCGATTACACGTTCTCCATCGCCGCCTCCCCCATCGCGGCGGACGGCACCATCTATACCGTCCCGACCACCAAGACGCAGGTCACCGTTAAGAGCGATGGACAGGATTTAAGTGCCCAGGTCACCTTTAAGCTCAAGGTGCCTTCGGCCGACACGGTAACCGACGACCAGATCGATGCCGCCGCCAAATATGCCGAGGAGGGAGGCGCGAGCTCCGCCGCCACCGCCAAGGTGCTCCAGCAGGCGGCAACCGCGCGGCGCGACGCCGCCGTCAATGCCGTGAGCGCGCAAAAGGCACAGGCAGCCCGCGATGCTGACGCTCGCCACAAGGCAACCGACCTCTACCAGCTCGATATCCCCGTCGAGTGGTACGGCAAGGTCGAGACTTGGCAAAATGGCAGCACGCTATGCATCTATCTTGCCGGCGACAGCGATACGCCGATTGTGACGCTCGTCGCGGTGCGCGAGGGCGAGAGCTTTACGCCCGATGAGGGCGATACGGTTTTGGGTGCGGCCAATCTAGGCAACGGTTATACCGTCTACGCCAGCGGCCCCGTCTATCCGTACGTGGTGCCCCAGACCATCAACGGACGGACGCAGAATCCCGTGTCAACCTACCCCATGGACACGGCCATTGAGCTTGTCGAGCTCACGACCGGTAACCGCTACACCTATAGCCAGATCAAGAACGTACTGGTCGGCAAAGACGGCAAGGCAGACGCCGCGACCAAACTCGAGACCGACTACCTCGCCCAGATTCTCCTGCCGAGCATCAAGGCCCAGGACTAGCGGACCATGACACCTGAGTCCTGGCCTCGCAAATCCATAGACGATTAGGAAAGGAGCCACTTCCATGCGGGCACAGCATGTACCACGCCGTGTTTGCATGGAATATCGGCCTGCTCATCCATGGTAACGATTACCGACTCGCCAAGATCAAACTGGGCCATCGCGGCATCGAGCGCGGCAATTTCGCGCTCGCGCGTTTTCTCGCTTGTCATATCCACACTTACCTGAATCAGGCCGTAAGCCTGCATGAGCAGTGCATCCCCAGCCACAAAGTCCACCTCATGGCTTTTATTCTTATCTTTAATCAGCAGGCGGCAAACCGAACCGGGCCGCACGGCGGGGGTCCTTCTTCTGAGCGCATTGAACACCGCGGTCTCGAGCCTCTGACCATGATCCAATGCCGATGCGGGGGAGAACGCTCCGAACATCGCAGGATCGACGGCGTAGACCTTAGACGCAGACCGCGTATTATTTGCAAGCGAACGCGTGAACTCCGGCACCGAAAACAGCAGGTAGGCGTCCTCGTAATACTCAAGTAAGTCGCTGAGCGTATTTCGACTGACGGATATCTGTCTGCTCTTGAACTCGTTGTACACTTTGTTCACTGACAGCTCTCGTCCCGAAGATGCCATGCACCGCGCCAGAAACAGCGAGGCCAAACGGGGGTTCTTGACGTCGTAACGTTCAACGACGTCCATGGCGACCGTTCGCGACGCATATTCCTGTAGCAGCTGAATCGCGTCTGCGGGCGTCTGCTCAAGTGTCGCGATGAATCCCCCTCGCTCGAGATATCCGACCAGATGGTGTCGGAGCAACGCTGCAGCGCTTGAGGAGAAGGGCGCGTTCGACTCAGGAACGCCCCCCGTCTTATATCGGACGTATTCCGAAAAACTCAACGGAAAAAGCTCTCGCACAAGAGAACGGCCCCTGAACTCGCTCTTAAGTTCTGAGGACAGCATCTTAGAAGAAGATCCCGTCACGTAAACGGTCGCCTTCTCCGTATCGACCACGCGTCGCAGAAACGCACCCCATTCGGGTATTTCCTGGATCTCGTCAAAGAAAAGGTAGGCGCCCTCGCCTCGAGCAGCAGGATATAGTGCATAGAATGTATCGAGCACGTCCGCTAGTAGCGATGGCTCATACGGACGCAAGCGCTCATCCTCAAAATTGAAATATAGCATCCGGTCAAGCTCGACGCCTTGGCCCTGAAGCCGCCGTATCTCCTGATACAGGCGATACGTCTTTCCACAACGACGGGCGCCCACAATCACATATACGATGTTGTCGCGCTTTGGCTCCTGCGGGTTGCCCAGATCAAGGTCGCGCTCAAAGACCTGCGGAATCCCCTGTTGCTCAAAGTCCTTTATTTTTTGAGCCACCAAGTCGTTGAATGCCATAATTCTCCAATCTTGCTCTCCTGCTAATCAAGATTATAACGATTCTTGATTAGCAGGAGAGCAAGATTATGCGTATCTTGATTAATGGATAAGCAAGTTTTCTATTAGTGGCCCCTCCCGGAGGATATCGAGCGGCCGAGGGGGCAGGCATGAACGCCTCTAGCCGAAAACAAAGTAGCTAAAAAAGCCCCGTCCCAAATGAGCTACTTAACGCCAGGGGTCGGCTTCGAAGAGGGGCTCGCGCTCGGGGCGACGATCGCTATAAGGATCGTAGCCGTCGTCATCCTCGTTCTCGGCACGGATATAGGGGTCGCGCGGCTTGGGTGCCGGCTTAGGCGCAGGCTTGGGTGCGGCGGGTACGGCATCGGTCGCCGGCGTGTTCGTTTTGTTCTTGTCCATCATCTGCATAGCTCCTTGCCATGTGCTCACGTTCAACACCATCGATTGTCGCACGAAAAAGGGCGGCGGACCCAATCGGATCCGCCGCCCTTGGCGTTTTGCTCTAAAGGCAGATTTTAAGGCATGGCCCAAAATCTACTCGGCGTCGGGGACCTCGTAGGTGGCCGCCGGCGTGTTGTCGCACACGACGGTAAAGCCGCCGTCCTTGTCAGCATCGACCGTCACCTGATCGCCCTCGCGCACCGTGCCGTCGATGATGGCGGCGGCGATGGCGTCCACGACCTCGCGCTGGACCAGGCGCTTGAGCGGACGGGCACCGAACACGGGGTCCAGGCCACCCACGGCGAGCATTTGCTTGGCCGCCGGGGTGATGGCAAGCGTCATGCGCTCCTTGGCCAGGCGTGCGCGAACGTCGGCAAGCTGGATGTCGACGATCTTCTCGATCTGCGCCATGCCGAGCGGATGGAACACCACGATATCGTCGATACGGTTGAGGAACTCGGGGCGGAAGGTCTGAGCCATGGCGGCGTCGACCTGATGGCGCATCTCCTCCTCGTCCTTACCGGACAGATCGGCGATGGCCTTGGAGCCCACGTTGGACGTCATGATGATAATCGTGTTCTTGAAGGACACCTGGCGACCCTGGCCATCGGTCAGACGGCCGTCATCAAGCACCTGCAACAGCACGTTAAAGACATCCGGGTGAGCCTTCTCCATCTCGTCGAGCAAGATCACGGAGTACGGACGACGGCGCACGGCCTCGGTGAGCTGGCCGCCCTCGTCGTAGCCTACGTATCCCGGAGGCGCACCGATCAGACGCTGGACGCTGAACTTCTCCATGTACTCGGACATGTCGATACGCACGAGCGCGCGCTCGTCATCGAACAGGCACTCGGCCAGCGCCTTGGCGAGCTCGGTCTTGCCCACGCCGGTGGGGCCCAGGAAGAAGAAGCTGCCGATGGGCTTGTCCGGGTCGGAGAGACCCGCGCGGCTGCGACGCACAGCCGCGGCCACAGCGGAGACCGCCTCATCCTGACCGATGACGCGCTTATGCAGCTCGCCCTCCAGGCCCTTGAGCTTGTCGAGCTCGCCCTGCATCATCTTGGACACGGGCACGCCGGTCCAGGCACTCACGACCTCGGCAATCTCGTCGGAGGTCACCTGCTCGTTGAGGCCCTCGCCGTCCTGCTCCTTTTGCGCCTCGAGCGCAGCCTCGGACTCCTGAATCTGCTGCTGCAGGCCCGGAATCACGGAGAAGCGCAGCTCGGACGCACGACCCAGGTCGCCGTTGCGCGTCGCGCGCTCCTCTTCGCTCTTGGCCTCGTCAAGCTGGCCCTTAAGCTCCTGCACGTGGTCGATGGCGTTCTTTTGGTTGAGCCAGCCAGCCTTTTGCACGTTGAGCTTTTCCTGGACCTCGGCAATCTCCTGGCGCAGGGCTTCCAGACGCTCCTTGGAGGCGTCATCGGTCTCCTTCATGAGCGCCTGCTCCTCGATCTGCAGCTGGGTGAGCTGACGCGTGGTGGCGTCGATCTCGACCGGCATGCTGTCGAGCTCCATGCGAAGGCGGCTTGCGGCCTCATCGACCAGGTCGATGGCCTTGTCGGGAAGGAAGCGGTCGGCGATGTAGCGATCGGAGAGGTCGGCGGCGGCCACGAGCGCGCTATCGGTGATATGCACGCCGTGGAAGATCTCGTACTTCTCCTTGAGGCCACGCAGGATCGAGATGGTGTCCTCGACGGTAGGCTCGGAGACCATCACGGTCTGGAAACGACGCGCGAGCGCCGCGTCCTTCTCGATGTACTTGCGGTATTCGTCGAGCGTAGTCGCGCCGATCGCGTGCAGATCGCCACGGGCAAGCGCCGGCTTCAGGATGTTGCCGGCGTCCATGGAGCCCTCGGTGGCACCCGCGCCCACGATGGTGTGGAGCTCATCGATGAACAGGATGACCTTGCCCTCGGACTTCTGTACCTCCTTGAGCACGGCCTTCAAGCGGTCCTCGAACTCGCCGCGGTACTTGGCGCCGGCGACCAGCGCGCTCATGTCGAGCTCGATAAGGTCGCGGTCGCGCAGCGTGCTCGGCACGTCGCCGGCCACGATACGCTGGGCGATGCCCTCGACGATGGCCGTCTTGCCGACGCCCGGCTCGCCGATGAGCACCGGGTTGTTCTTGGTGCGACGGGACAGGACCTGGATGGTACGACGGATCTCGTCGGTACGGCCGATGACCGGGTCGAGTTTGCCGGCGCGGGCAAGGTCGCAGATATTGCGGCCGTACTGCTCCAGCGCCTCAAACTGGGTCTTGTCCTCGGCAGACGTCACGCGGTCATCGCCGCGCAGCTCCTCGTAGACCTGCTCGATGCGCTCCTTGGTCACGCCGGCATCGCGCAGTACACGACCAGCCTCGCCTTTGTCCTCGGCAAGCGCCATCAGCAGATGCTCGGTCACCACAAAGCTGTCGCCCATCTTGGTGGCCTTTTTCTCGGCCTTCTCGATGACGCGAACGAGCTCGTTGGACAGGCCCATCTGCTGGCCCTCGCCCGAAACCTTGGGCGCGTGGTCGATGGCATCTTGTGTGGAGCGTACGAGCTGGGCCGGGTCGGCACCGATGCGCTCGATGATCACGGAGATATTGCGCTCGCCGGCACCGAGCAGGGCGGACAGCAGGTGAATCGGCTCCACCGCGCCGGCCTGCGCATCGGCAGCCGTGCTCATGGCGGTCTGCAGCGCCTCGCGCGACGTCATTGCTAGCTTATCGATTCTCATGGAATCACCTCTCTTGGGGCGGCCGCCCTACGGGGCGGCTTCACGTTGTTCGAGAAGTATTGTTGCCAGCTTTGCGCGATTATATACATAAATCTAAGTCTCTATATATAAGATTTTCTGAGTGCTCTCATGACATGCAAACCACCACAAAGGCGCCTGTCCCCTTTGTGGTGGTCCAGAGAAGAATCAGCCCCGATTAAAAGAGGCGGCATCAAGCCCAGTCTACGTTTGGCGATCCCAAATCGAAGCCCAATAGGGCCTTTTAGCCCCCCATTTCGAACGATCGCTTTCTTTTGAATATTGTCGCAAGCTGATATCATTTATTTTAATGATTGCATATTGTAAGCGAGGTGCCCCACCGTGAAACGCTCCACCTATATCGGCCTACTCGTCTTAGCGTTTGCGATTACCGCAGTCGGCGTGGGCATTATCTATCTCGCATTTCTCCCCGCCTCTGCAACGCAGGCGGTGATTGAGACCGTAAGCTATCCCATCGAAATCCTCACCGATATCGTCAAACCCGATTCGATCACCGTCGATTTTGACGGTACGCCCGCAGCGCTTGGGGTCAGCAACTATCCCCGTATCGAACTTGGGGCCACGCGCTATACCAAAGATGAGCAGCTTATCGGTAAGGCAGCCAAGTTGCTCAAAGGCAAGACGTTTAAGCGGTGGTACGGCGCCGTAATATATCGAGTCAAGAATAGCCAAATGAATGGCGGGTATCATTCGACCCTTGAACTCGATGCAGCAAACGGGAGCAGACTGTGCAACGTCTCATACGACCCCGGCTATGTGGACAATGAAGGGCCGGGGGTCTATATCTCGGATGGCGACGTAATCTACGTCATGGAGGGCGACCAGACGGCAGTCGTCAGTTTTATGGATCAGTGTACCGAGGATGCCTACGAACAAACCTGCGAGCCCGATCCACAGACAGCGCGCGACAGCGGCTCAGCACGCACTTGGCTATTTGACGATGAGATAACCTGGACCCCATCGAAATAAGAACCCGCCGGACAGGCACCTTTGTGGTGGTCCAAAAAGAAGCCGCCCCAATAAAAAGGGGCGGCATCAAGTAAGTCTATTTATTAGCGTCCCTCAAGACCCAACGAGAACGCAGAAATGTAGCCCGGGGCTTACCCTTTCCCGAACGCGACCCTCGCGAAGCGCGTGAGCGGGCGGGAAAGGGTAAGCCCCGGGCGGACAATTAAGTGCGTTACTCGGCAGCGGCCTTAAACTTGTTGTAGTTGATCAGGCAGCCGGCCTTGACGATGGCACGCTCCTCTGCCGTCATATCGGCAATGTAGAGCTCAATCTGCTCGACCGCGCCGTCGGCGCGCACCACGTAGGCAGTGATGTTCTTCAGGTCGCCATCGAGCGCGGCGCGGATACCCGGCACAAAGACGTAGTCTCCCACCTCAAAGTTGGGCTCGGCCTCCATCTGGAAGGGCACCATGCCCCAGTTCATCACGTTGGAGCGATAGCGCTTGGTGGCGTACTCGTGGACGATGTTGGCCAGGCCGCCAATTACGCGCTGGCAGCTCGCGGCCTGCTCGCGGGCGCTGCCGTCGCCAGGCTTCTTGGCGTAAATCATGGAACCGAACTCGGTCGCCTTGGCATCGGCCGCGACACCCGCGCCGGCCAGTGCCTCGAACACACCAGCAAGCTCGGCATCGAGCGCCGTCAGATCGCCCGCGGACTCGCCGGCAACGCGGCGCTTCTCCACGGCGTCGACCTCCTTGGAGCGACCCACGTAGGCCGGGTCGCGGCGGCTGAGCGTAAACTCTGCCAGGCCCAGCGGGTTGGAGCGGAAGGAGCTCGTCTCGCCCGAGGGAATGAGCTCGTCGGTCGTGGTGACGGGATCCATGATCTTGGAGCACACCTTGAGCAGGATGTCGTCGCCGAGTGGCTCCATCGCAGGCCACGGCTTGATATTGGGGCCCTCGACCAGCTCGTCTGCAGGCTCGGCCTTGCCAAAGCCCCAGTACACGCGCTTCTTGTAGGGAGCGTCGTCAAAGATGTACTCGCAGGCCTCGTCCCAAGTGTCCTCGGGCAGATCGGTCGCCGGGGTGAGCACGCCACCGTTGGCCGCGGTCGCCGCAATGGAGCGGGCGTCCATCAGGGCCACGGCGCTCAGCTGGCCGTTGCCCGGTTTGGAACCCTCGCGGTTGGGGAAGTTGCGCGTGGTGTGGCGGATGGACAGGCCGTTGTTGGCCGGCGTGTCGCCGGCACCAAAGCACGGGCCGCAGAACGCCGTGCGCACGATCGCGCCGGCCTCCATGAGGTCATACATATAGCCGCGACGCGTGAGCTCGAGCGCCACGGGCTGGCTTGTGGGATAGACCGACAGCGAGAACTCGCCGCAGCCGGTGTTGGCGCCCTTGAGCACGCGGGCAGCCTGGACCACGGAGTCGTAGTTGCCGCCCGAGCAGCCGGCGATAACGCCCTGCTGCACGTGCAGCTTGCCGTCGACGATCTTGTCGAGCAGGCTAAAGTGCGTCTTGCCCTCGCCGATCTTAGCGGCCTCGAGCTCCACCTCGTGAAGGATGTCCTCGAGGTTCTCGTTGAGCTCGTCAATCTCAAAGCCGTTGGAAGGATGGAACGGCAGGGCGATCATGGGCTTGATGCTCGACAGGTCGACCTCGACGCAACCGTCGTAGTAGGCGACATCGGCGGGCTTGAGCTCGCGATAGTCGTCGCCGCGGCCGTGCATGGTTAAAAACGCGTGCGTGTCCTCGTCGGTTGCCCAGATGCTCGACAGGCAGGTGGTCTCGGTGGTCATGACGTCGACACCGTTGCGGTAGTCGGTCGTCATGCTCGAGATGCCGGGGCCCACGAACTCCATGACCTTGTTCTTAACGTAGCCCTTGGCAAAGACGGCGCGGATGATGGCGAGCGCCACGTCGTGCGGGCCGACGCCGGGGCGCGGGGCACCCGTGAGGTAGATGGCAACGACGCCGGGATAGGCGACATCGTAGGTGTCGCGCAGCAACTGCTTGGCCAGCTCGCCGCCGCCCTCACCCACGGCCATGGTGCCCAGGGCGCCGTAGCGGGTGTGCGAGTCGGAACCCAGGATCATCTTGCCGCAACCGGCAAAGTTCTCACGCATAAAGGAGTGGATAACGGCGATGTGCGGCGGGACGAAGATGCCGCCGTACTTCTTGGCCGCGGAGAGGCCAAAGACGTGGTCGTCCTCGTTGATGGTGCCGCCCACGGCGCACAGCGAGTTATGGCAGTTGGTGAGCACGTAGGGCAGCGGGAACTGCTCCATGCCCGAGGCACGCGCCGTCTGGATGATGCCGACAAAGGTGATGTCGTGGCTCGCCATGGCGTCGAAGCGAATCTTGAGCGCCTCGGGGTCGCCGGACGTATTGTGTGCCTGGAGGATCGAATACGCGATGGTTCCGCGTTTGGCATCCTCGGGCGCCTGCGTAATGCCGCGCTCGGCAGCCTCGGCCGCAGGCACGACCTCGCTGCCGCCGCGCAGGTAGATGCCGTCCTCGTACAGCTTGACCATACTGTCTCCCACTCTGCCCAAAAGATTTGGGCGCATAGCATACATTCGTTCAATATCGTGCCATAGAACGGTTGCGAGTTGGTTACGAATCTGCACGTTCACTTTATCTAGGTAAAGTAAAGGACGTGCCGGTCGAGGGCCGGAAGATTTTGTGCAAGAGCGTCCCTTTCGACTAGTCATTTAAGAACGTCCCCAATGACTACCCTACCGCATCCGGAGCAAGGCAACGCCGCAGGCAGAGGACGGACAGCGAGCGCCGTCCAGAGCGAACAAGTTGGCATGAAAAAGGCAAGGCATAGACCTTCTGGTCATGCCTTGCCCTTTGAATGACAAATTGTCGCTCTGGACGGCGCGCAGCGTCAACTGGTCCGCCGTTCGTCAGAACGGCGGAACCTAGAGATCTCCGCCGGCGCCCAGTAGCTTGCGCATGACTTGCTCGGGGTTAACCGAGCCATCGCGCGGGGCCAGGGCGGTGATCTTCTTCTGCATCTTGTACTCGTGCAGCTCATCCTCGAGCTGGCGCACGCGAGCGCGGAGCTTCTCGTTCTCGCGCTCGCGCTCCTCGGCACGCTCCTTCATATCGAGAATGCGCACCACGCCGGCAAGGTTGATACCCTCGTCAGTCAGCTGGTTGATGAGCTCCAGACGCTCGATATCGGCACGCGAATACAGGCGTGTGTTACCGCCCGAGCGCTGGGGGTTCACCAGGCCCTTAGACTCGTAGACGCGCAGAGTCTGCGGATGCATGCCGGTCAGCTCGGCCGCCACGCTGATCATGTACAGCGGTTTGTTCCTATTGTCCTCGGCCATGCTACCTGACCCCTTTCCGTCTCGTTATCGTCCATCATAAGCCCGCGGGCGCGGGCGCGCGCCGCGACCGCCCTAGTACGTCGCCTTGTAACGGTTGACCTTCTCGCGATAGTCGCGCGTGTCGGCCTCGCGCAGCTTGGTCATGGCATCGCGCTCGTCATCGGATAGGTTCGTGGGGACCTGCACCTTGATCTCGACAAGCAGCGCGCCTGTGCGGCCACGGTGCTTAACGTCGGGCGCACCCATCTCCTTAAAGCGGAACTTCTTGCCCGTCTGGGTGCCAGCGGGCACCTTCAGACGAACCGTCGCGCCGCCGGGCGTGGGCACATCCACCGTGCAGCCGAGCGCCGCCTCGTAGACCGAGACCGGTACCTCCATGGTCACGTCGGCGCCTTTGCGCTTGAACAGCGGGTGCTCCTCCACATGCGTGGTCACGACCAGGTCGCCGCGCTCGCCACCCGCAACGCCATACTCGCCGCGACGCTTGTAGCGTAGCTTGCCGCCATCGACCGCGCCCGCGGGCACCGAGACCGTGATGGTCTGCTGCTCGCCTGTCGAGGGAATGCGATAGGTGACCTTGTGCGTCACGCCGCGAAACGCGTCCTCGGCCGTTACGTCGACAGTCAGCGACAGGTCGCCGCCCTTGCGCGCGCGGCTGCGGCCCGCGCCGGCACCGGCAGCGCCCGCGGCCCCGGCAAAGCCCGAGCCCCAATCGCTGCCCCAGGCGCCGTTGCCGCTAAATATGCTGTCGAAGATGTCGCCCCAGCCGCTGGCGCCCGCGCCGGCACCGTAGCCGCCGCCATACGCGCCGCCCGCGCCCGGCATGCCGCCAAACATGAGCATCTGGTCGTACTCTTTGCGCTTCTTCTCGTCCGAAAGCGTTTCGTAGGCCTCGCTAATCTCCTTGAACTTGGCCTCGTCGCCGCCGGCATCGGGGTGATATTTTTGCGCGAGCTTGCGAAACGCGCTCTTGATCTCTTTGTCGGAGGCGCTCTTGGATACGCCCAGGATGTCATAGAAGGTTTTGCCTGCAGCCATCGTAGCTCCTCTCCTGTTACGTCCGCCGTCCATGCAGACGACGGCTCATGCTTTCATATGGCACTAGGTCAGAAAGGGCCCCGGGTGTTGCCCCGGGGCCCTTCTCAATTACTCCTCGGTGCTCTCGGCCGTATCGGCCGTAGCATCCTCGGGCGCCGCTTCGGGCTCCGGTGCGGGGCGCTTCTCGCCACCGTAGGTCACCGTCACCATCGCGGAACGCAGAATACGATCCGCCATGCGGTAGCCCTTCTGGTACACGTCGTTGACGGTCTCGTCATACTGCGATGCGTCCTCGACGCGACCCACAGCCTGGTGCTCGAGCGGATCGAACGCCTCGCCCTTGGGGTCGATGGGCTCAACGCCCTCGTGCGCAAACACATCGAGCAGCTTGGCATGAACCGCATCGACGCCGTCGACGAACTGCTTAAAGTCGTCGGAAAGCTCTTGGCTGCGGGCATGGTCGATCGCGCGCTCGATATCGTCGATCACCGGCAACAGCGCGGTGACAAGCTTCTCGGTCGCGCGCTCGCGCTCGGCGATGCGCTCGTTGGCGGTGCGGCGACGGAAGTTCTCCCAGTCGGCCTGTAGACGGGCAGTGCGCTCGGTGGCGTCCTTCGCCTTGTCCTCGGCGGCCTTCTGGGCCTCTGCCGCAGCATCGAGCTCGCTGCGCACGTCGGTAAGCTCCTTTTGGGCCTGCTCGAACTTGAGCTTAAAGTCGTTGTCGGCGGCTTCCTCACCGGCGCGGATAGCGGCTTCCACCATCTCGTCCTCGGTCATCGTCGCCTCCTTGTTGGAATCCTCTACCTGGTTCTCGGCAGCCTCGGCGGCCTCGGCCTCGTTGGCCTCGGTATCGTCGACGGCCTCTACGGGAATCTTCACGTCCTTCTCCTCAGAGTCAACGGGGGCGGCGCCAGCGGCAGCCGCCTCCGTGCGAGCTTTACGGGCGGACATGATTACTTGTCCTCGTCGTCCACAACCTCGTAGTCGGCGTCGACCACGTCATCGTCGGCAGGCTGGGCGCCGGCGGCACCGTCGGTCTGCTGCTGAGCGTCGGCGTAGACAACCTGGGCCAGCTCGTAGGCCACGGACTGCAGGGACTCGCCGGCGGCCTTGATGGCCTCGACGTCAGAGCCCTCGAGCGCCTTCTTGGCGTCGGCGATAGCGGTCTCGGCCTTGGACTTCACTTCGGCGGAAACCTTTTCGCCCAGCTCGTTGAGGGTCTGCTCGGTGGAGTAGCACAGGCTATCGGTCTGGTTGCGGACCTCGACCTCCTCCTTCTGCTTCTTGTCCTCCTCGGCATGGGCCTCGGCGTCCTTGACCATGCGATCGACTTCGTCATCGGAAAGCGCGGTGGAGCCGGAGATGGTGATCTGCTGCTCCTTGCCGGTGCCCTTGTCCTTAGCAGAGACCTTGACGATGCCGTTGGCGTCGATGTCGAAGGTGACCTCGATCTGCGGCACGCCGCGGCGGGCAGCCGGGATGCCGGTCAGCTGGAACTTACCGAGCGACTTGTTGTCGCGAGCAAGCTCGCGCTCGCCCTGGAGCACGTTGATCTCGACGCTGGTCTGGTTGTCGGCAGCGGTGGAGTAGACCTCGGTCTTGGAGGTCGGGATCGTGGTGTTGCGATCGATCATCTTGGTCATGATGCCGCCCATGGTCTCGACGCCCAGCGACAGCGGGGTAACGTCGAGCAGCAGGATGCCCTCGACGTCGCCGGTGAGCACGCCGCCCTGGACGGCAGCGCCGTCGGCAACGACCTCGTCGGGGTTCACGGACATGTTGGGCTGCTTGCCGGTCATGGTCTTGACGAGCTCCTGGACGGCGGGCATACGGGTGGAGCCGCCGACGAGGATGACCTCGGTCAAATCGGAGAGCTTAAGCTTGGCGTCACGCAGGGCGTTGGTGACAGGCTGCTTGCAGCGCTCGAGCAGGTCGCGGGTGATCTTCTCGAACTCGGCGCGGGTCAGCGTGTAGTTGAGGTGCAGCGGGCCGGACTGGTTCATGGTAATGAACGGCAGGTTGATGGTGGTCTGCTGGGCGGCGGAGAGCTCCTTCTTGGCGTTCTCGGCGGCCTCCTTCAGACGCTGCAGGGCCATGGGGTCCTGACGCAGGTCGACACCGTTCTCCTGCTGGAACTTATCGGCCATCCAATCGATGACGCGCTGATCCCAGTCGTCGCCGCCCAGGTGGTTGTCGCCCGAGGTGGACAGAACCTCAAACACGCCGTCGGCGAGGTCGAGGATGGAGACGTCGAAGGTGCCGCCGCCCAGGTCGAAGACCAGGATGCGCTGGTCGGTGCCCTGCTTGTCCAGGCCATAGGCAAGAGCAGCAGCAGTCGGCTCGTTGACGATACGCTTGACGTTGAGGCCGGCGATCTTACCGGCGTCCTTGGTGGCCTGACGCTGGGCGTCGTTGAAGTAGGCCGGGACGGTGATGACGGCGTCGGTGACGGTCTCGCCCAGATACTTCTCGGCGTCAGCCTTCATCTTGGCGAGCGTCATGGCGCTCACCTGCTCGGCGGTGTAATCCTTGCCCTCGATATCGACGACGGCACGGCCACCCTGGCCCTCCTTGACCTCATACGGCACGGTCTTGATCTCGGAGGTGCACTCGGAGTACTTGCGGCCCATGAAGCGCTTGATGGAGAACACGGTGTTCTTGGGGTTGGTGACAGCCTGGTTCTTAGCGGCCTTACCCACGACGCGGTCGCCGTCGGCACGGAAGCCCACGACGGACGGGGTGGTGCGGTCGCCCTCGGCGTTCACGATAATGGTCGGAGAACCGCCCTCGAGAACGGCCATTGCGGAGTTAGTAGTACCAAGGTCGATACCAAGAATCTTACTCATTAGAAATTCCCTCTCTCTTTTGCGTTCGCGCCGCCTCGACGATCTGTCGCGCGGCGCTTCGGCTTGTCTTTCAGGATGTAGTGTATCCCCTTATGGGCCGGAATATACAAAATCTAAGTCAATTCATATAAGATTTCTTATTGCTGAGAGTTTAGGTTCTTAAATGCGCAGGTAGATGCGCTGAATGAGTTCTCGGCAAATCTATTGAGATCTATGTAGAGATGGCTGAGGCTTGGGTCCGGGGGTGCCTGGGGGCCGTCTTGCGGCAAGCGCATCCCGGTTTGAGCGTGGATTCCGGGTCGCAGTTTCCGTCTGAAGGCTCAACCGGAAACCGTATCCCGTTTTGAGAGCTGATACCGGGTCGCAGTTTCCGCTAGCGGGCCCAACCGGAAACTGCGACCCGGTTTTCGGCCAAATAACGGGATGCCCTTTCCGCAGGCGCGCTCAATAGGTCAATATTACAAGTCACCTATAGCTAACATTTGCGCAGCTCAACGGCCCCACCTGCGCGTTTTTTAGTAAACCTTGGCATACTCGGCGAACGGTATGAAGATGCCGGCCAGAGGGTATTGCAAACGGTCGCTCCCGTGGTATGTTTTTGCCCGAATCAAACCGGCGCGCATCGCCTGTAGCGTCGGTCAACAGAGAGGAAACTACCATGGCTCATCCCGTAATTGATGCCGACGAGTGCATCGCTTGTGGCGTTTGCGTCGACTCCTGCCCCGCTGGCGTTCTGGAGCTCCAGGACGTCGCTACCGTCGCTGACGAGGATTCCTGCGTCGCCTGTGGCGCTTGCCAGGACGCTTGCCCCGCTGGCGCGATCACCGAGATCGTCGAGGAGTAACAACTCCCCCACTTGCACACTCAAGAGTACACCGTGCACAAAAAAGGAGGCTTCCGCATCGCCGCGGAGGCCTCCTTTTGTTTGTACAGGCAGCTAATTGGGGACGGGGCTACCTTGGCAGTTGCGGTGGAATAGTTCCTGGCTCATTGCTTAGGTGCCGATTGTAGGAACTATTTCACCGCAACTTATAAAGACAGTATCGGGTTAGGACAAATCATCCTCGTAGGGCATTAAATCGGCAAGGTAGCCCTTCTCCTTGAGTATGGCCTCGATCTCGTCGAGGGTCTGCTCGTCCTCCGCCGCGATGCGATGGAAGTGGTAGCCGCTCGTCACCGTTAGTAGTGGAAAGCTCTTGCCGCTGGCGATGCCCTCTAGGTAGCGCTCAACATCGCGACGATTGCGAATGTCCAGGTCGGCCGTGATCTTACCGTACACGCGGTGATTGACGATCACGTTGAGCACGGCGCCGCCGGCGTCGACGATACTCGTGAGCTCATCGCCTGCCTGCTCCACGCTGTGGCGAACCTTGACCAAGCGCGTGGGCACGGCGGGGCTGCTGGGGGCCTCCTGCAGCACGTAGCCGCGGTTGGTTGCCACGACATCGTGCCCATCGGCGCGCAACAGGGCAATATCCTGAACCACGACCTGGCGGCTCACGCCAACCTCGCGGGCAAGTGCGCTGCCCGAAACGGGCTCCCTGGCTCCCTCGAGCACGCCCATGATGGCACGACGGCGCTCGCGGGCGTTCATTATTTACCGTCCAGCAGACGCAGGTGCTTAAGCGAGAGGTCGAGGATCGGGGCGGAGTGTGTCAGCGCGCCCGAGCTAATAAAGTCGACGCCCAGATCGGCCAGGGCGCGAATATTGCTGGCGTCCACATTGCCCGAACACTCAGTCTTGGCGCGACCGGCGATAAGCTCAATCGCGGCAGCCATGTCGTCGTGGGTCATGTTGTCGAACATGATGATGTCGGCGCCGGCTTCCACGGCCTCGCGCACCATGTCCAGGTTCTCGCACTCGATCTCGACCGTCGTGGTAAACGACGCGTGGGCGCGCGCCATCTCAATCGCGCGCGCCACGCCACCGGCGGCGTCGATGTGGTTGTCCTTGAGCATGACGGCCGTCGACAGGTTGTAGCGATGGTTGCTGCCGCCGCCGATCTCAACCGCCGCCTTCTCGAAAACGCGCATGCCCGGCGTGGTCTTGCGTGTGTCGACAAGCACGGTCTTGGTACCCTCGAGCGCCGCTGCCATTCTGTGCGTATAGGTAGCGATACCGCTCATGCGCTGCAGGTAGTTGAGCGCCACGCGCTCGCCCGAAAGCAGCACGCGCGCATCACCGCGCACCTGGCCCACGTGGTCGCCGGCGTGCACCTCGTCACCGTCGGCAACATCAAACAGCACCGAGCTCTGCGAATCCAGCAGCTCAAAGGTGCGGGCGAACACATCCAAGCCCGCGATGATGCCATCGGCCTTGGCGATGAGCTCCACCGTGGCGGGGCGCGCCGTGGGGCACACGCTCGCCGTGCTCACGTCCTCAAACGTAATGTCCTCGCGTAGAGCCTGCAGAATCAGATCATCGACGACGAGCTTCATGGTAATGGGATTCATGGTCTACTCCTCCACGGCCTGCGTGCCGGCGGCACGGGCCAAATCATCGATTGCCAGGGAGTCGGCGCTCAGGGCGCGATGACGCCCGTCGAGCGCGGGCTCGCCCGCCTGCTCCACGGCGAGCGACTCGCCGGTGCGCATGTACCACGCGGCGCGACGACCCCAGACCAGCGCCTCGAGCAGGCTGTTGGAAGCCAGGCGATTCTTGCCGTGCACGCCGTTGCAGGCCGTCTCACCGGCTGCGTAGAGCTCGGGCATCGAGGTGCGGCCGTCCTTGTCGACCCACACGCCGCCCATAAAGTAGTGCTGCGTAGGCGTAACGGGGATGGGCTCGTCCAAGATGTCGCGGCCGTCCTCCAAGCAGCGTGCGCGAATGTTGGCAAAGTGCCCGGTCACTACATCGCGCTCGACGGGGGCAAAGCTCAGCCACTCGTGCTCGGTACCGTCCCGCTTCATCTGCTCGCGAATAGCGGCAGCGACCACATCGCGCGGCTGAAGCTCGTCGGTAAAGCGCTCACCGGCGGCGTTGAGCAAAATCGCGCCCTCGCCGCGGCAGCTCTCGCTGATCAGGAAGGTGCGGCCTGGCTGCGGCGAGAACAGTCCCGTGGGGTGGATCTGCACGTAGTCCAGGTGCTCCATCTTAATGCCATGCTCCTGAGCGATGTAGCAGGCATCGCCCGTGAGCTGCGGATAGTTGGTCGAGTGGTCGTATATGCCGCCGATGCCGCCCGTTGCCCACAGCGTGTGGCGGGCATGGATCTTAAACGGCTCGCCGGCATGCGCGCCCTCGGCGGCATTTATCAGCTCGTCGGCGGGGCGGACCGAATTGTCCTCGTCCACGGGAACGGCGACGACACCGGCACACACCGTGGCGCCGTCACGCTCGCCCGTCAGGATGTCGGTCATGGCCACGTGCTCCAAAATCTGCACGTTATCCAGTTTGCGAACGGCCTGAAGCAGCTTGGTCGTGATCTCCTTGCCCGTAATGTCGGCATGGAAGGCAATGCGGGGGCGGCTGTGCGCACCCTCGCGGGTAAAGTCGAGGCTGCCGTCGGCCTTGCGCTCAAAGTCCACGCCCATCGCCAGCAGGTCGTTGATGACCGAGCGGCTCGAGCGGATCATGATGTCGACGCTCTCGCGGCGGTTCTCGTAGTGGCCGGCGTGCATGGTGTCCTCAAAGAAGGCATCGTAGTCCGAGCCCTCGGGCAGCACGCAAATGCCGCCCTGCGCGAGCATCGAATCGCACTCGTCGACAGCGCCCTTGGAGAGCATGATCACGCGCGTGCTCGTCGGCAGATTGAGGGCCGCGTACAGGCCCGCCACGCCGCAACCGGCAATGACAACGTCGCACTCCATGTCGGGGTATTGTTTGGTTTCCACAGGAATCCTCTCCCTTGTTATGTGACATAAGGGACTGTCCCTCATGTCACATTGGCTTAGCGCGCCGCGTACTCGAGCATGCGGTCGAGCGTAAGTTTGGCCTGGTCGGCGGCCTCGTCCGACACGCCGATCTGCACCTCGCCCTCGCCCGTCTCCAGGCAGCGCACGAGTTTTTCGAGCGTGATGAGATCCATGTTGACGCAGGTGGGCTGCACCGCGGGGAAGTAGAACTTTTTGCCGGTGCCCTCGCAGCGGCGCTCGAGCTCGTAGAGCACGCCGCGGACCGTCACGATAATGAACTCGCTCGCGTCGGACTCCTCGGCGTACTTGATGATGCCGGCGGTGGAGCCGATGTAGTCGGCCTCGGCCAAGACGTCGGCCTTGCACTCAGGATGCGCCAGCACGAGCGCGTCGGGGTGGGCCTCCGTCGCGTCAACGATCTGCTCGACGGTGATGATGTGATGGCGCGGGCAGTAGCCGTTGTTGAGGATGACGTGCTTTTGGGGCACCTGCTCGGCTACGAAGCGGCCCAGGTTCTGGTCGGGAATGAACAAGATGTGCTGCTGCGGCAGCTCGGAGACGATCTTGACGGCGTTTGAGCTGGTAACGCACACGTCACTCCAGCTCTTGATCTCGACCGTGGAGTTGACGTAGCAGACCACGGCCAGGTCGTCGCCGTACTCGGCGCGCGCCGCATCGACCGTCTCGCGCTTGACCATGTGCGCCATGGGACAGTCCGCGCCCGGCTCGGGCAGCAGCACGGTCTTGGTGGGATTGAGCAGCTTGGCGCTCTCGCCCATAAACTCCACGCCGCACAGCACGATGGTCTGCTGCGGCAGGCTCTTGGCAAGCTTTGCCAGGTAGAAGCTGTCGCCGACGTAATCGGCCACAGCCTGAACCTCGGGCGCCACGTAATAGTGCGCCAGGATCACCGCGTCGCGTTGGGTTTTAAGTTGCTGAATGGCCTCGACGAGCTCTGCGGGCACCAGTGCCGCGCGCTCCGCTGCCGTCGTTGCCGATGCTAGGCCGGCCGCGATATCGCGTGCAAGCTCCGACGCATCCATGTTCGCGCTCTGTGCCATCAAGGCCCCTCTCTTTTGGCGAATCTTGGGGCTTTAGTATGACACCTAGGTTTACAGCTGACAAGACAGCTGTAAACCTAGGTGTAAAGTTGAAATAAAGATTCGACCATGCGGCAAGTCCATATTCGAACTGGCAAGCTGAGGATAGCCGAGCTCTCGATAGCGCAGGAGGCATCTTTCGCCACCGCAATTCCGCTCGGCGCGAGTTGCACGCCGTGGGGCGCAAACGGGACACGCCTCCGCGAGCGGTCCGCACCCAATGTGGCAAAATCGAACTACTAAGGGGGCTCAGAATGCTCAAGATTATTGCCTGCGACGATGACGTCGCTTTTCTAGATAGACTGCACCGGATGATCGACCGTTGGTCGATCGAGACGGGCACGGCGGTCGATGTTGCGCTCGTCACGCGCGGCGAGGACCTGCTGGCGCGCCATGCCGCGTCGCGCGCCGACATCATCTTGCTCGACATGATCATGCCGCTCGTCAACGGCATGGACACCGCACGCGAATTGCGCCAGGCCGACACCGCCGTGCGCCTGGTGTTCCTTACCTCGTCGCCCGAGTTTGCACTGGAGTCCTACGAGGTCCGCGCCTTCGACTATCTGCTCAAGCCCGTGACTTACGAACGCCTGGCGCAGTTACTCGACGAACTTTCGAGCATGCGCCCGGCGGCAACCGACGAGCTCGTGATCAAAACGTCCTTTGGCTACCACGCCCTGCGCCTGTCCGACATCGAATATGCCGAGGCGCGCAACAAGCACGTGGTCTTCCACCTGCGCGACGGACGCGATATCGAGGCACTCGAGTCGTTCCGCAGCGTCGAGGACCGTTTGGCGCAAAATGCCACCTTCTTTAAATGCCACCGTAGCTACCAGGTCAACTTGCGCAACATCGACCACTTCGATCGCACGGACATCGTCATGCGCTCCGGCGCGTGCATTCCGCTGTCGCGCAGCAGCAAGCAGGGGTTCCAAGACGCCTACTTTGCGGTGCGCTTCGAGGGCGGGAGGCGCTGATGATCTCCTCGGTCGAAATGGTCCTTTGGGCAATCCACCACGCCACAACGCTACTCTTTGGCGTCTTTGCTTCGGCGGCGCTATGCGGTATCGAAATCAATCGACGCCATGCACTCGAGTTGGTGGGGGTCGGAGCCGCAACCGGCGCTGCCTTTTCGATCGCCAATGTCGTTGGCGGAGAGCTTTTTGCCCGTCAGGTCTATCCGCTCGTCGTGCACCTGCCGCTTACCGTCTACCTGTGTGCGCGCTACCGTCTGAGCCCGCTGCTCGCGGCATTGGGCGTCACCAGCGCCTATCTGAGCTGTCAGTTCAGCAACTGGATGGGCATCGCCGCCTTTGCCGCAACCGATTCGCAGATCGCGTACTATCTGGCGCGCATCGCGACCACGCTCGGCGTCTTTGCCGTCCTGCTGCATTGGGCCGGCGACATTGGACCCCGCCTGGCGATTAAAAGCCCCACCGAGCTGAGCATCCTTTTCATCCTGCCGCTCGTCTATTACATCTTTGACTACGCCACCAACGTCTACACCACGCTGTTCCACTCGGGCTCGGTGGTGACAGTTGAGTTTTTGGCATTTGCGCTCTGTGCCTTCTATCTTATGTTTCTTGCCGTTTACCTGCGCGAATACGAAGAAAAGGAAACCGCCGAGCGAGAGCGTTGGATGCTCGAAACCCGCGACAGCGCCGCCATCAAAGAGCTCGAGGCTTGGCGTCAATCTGGGCGCGAGCTGTCGATTCTTCGCCACGATATGCGCCACTTCCTACGCGGCCTGGCCACTTTAATTGAGGAGGGCCACACCGACGAGGCGCTCAAACGCATCGATGAGCTCTGCGAAGCCGGCGACCGCACCGCCGTACGCCGCTTCTGCGCCAACGAGACCGTAAACATCGCGCTTTCGTCATTCAACTCAGATATCAATAGAAACGGCATTACCGCCAACCTGCGCGCCGCCGTACCCGAAACCGTCCACGTAGGTGACGCCGACCTGTTTAGCGTGCTCTCAAATGCCTTGGAAAACGCTATCACCGCCGCAAGCGCCGCACCCCAAGGAAAGCGATTCGTCGACCTTGACCTGCGACTTGAGGACGGCCAGCTGTTGCTGTTAGTTTCCAACACGTTTGGCCGTGCGCCGCACATGGTCGACGGCATGCCCGTGGCCCAGCACACTGGGCACGGCTTTGGCACCAAGAGCATTAAACTTGCCGTCGAGCGCATGAACGGCAACTGCCAGTTCCGCATTAACGGCGATCGGTTTGAGCTGCGCGCTGTGATGTAAGGGCGCGGGCGCGACGGATTTGCGTTCCGCGGGTACGGCTCGCCCGCTCGGGGTCGTTTGTCGACGCGGGCTCGCTACAGCGGAGCGGCCGCCGGAGTCAGCTGCTTGATGTAGGCCCACATGCGCTGCTTAGCGGCTTTGTCAGTGAGCGCCGCCTCAAAACCGTCGAGCGCGAGCACGCGGCGACCCTGCACATGGGCGACCAAGCCGGGCTTGAGCATGGCGGTGTCGAAGTCATCGATCGCCACGAGCATATCGGCGTAGGTCTCGCGCATGGCGTCAGCCGCGTTGTTGTCGAGCAGTAGCACCGCCTCGGGGTCCAAAGCCTCAAGCGCCTCACGGAACAGCTCGCACGGCAGCGTCTCGCCCACCGCGACCGCTCCGTCACCCACGCCGGCGACGCTTGCCAGCACGCAAAAATCCTCGGGCGCGTAGCCGATGGCCCCAAGCGCCTTGCGCAACGCCGCGCCATCCGGGCCGGCGGCAAGCTCGCCACCCGAACGCTCGGCCTCGTCCAAATCGCCTTTTACCAGCACGATCGGCGAGCACGCGTTGCCCGCGATACGCACGCCGCGACCCACGAGCGATGCGAGCTCCTGCTCGGCCGCCTGGGCGATGGCTTCTTTTTTCTGGCTTTGTGACGTGGACATGCGCTCTCCAATCGTTTGCGTGCCAACCATTATATAAAAGAGCCGCCTGCGAGTGGTTGCTTTGCGGACGGCTGGGTATAAGCACGGTCGTACTGAGTTTTACGCGGCCAAGCCGCGTCACATTATGGAGGTCACCATGGCTGACATTAAGCAGATTACCCCCGAGAACTTCGATTCCGTCGTTAGCGACAGCCTGCCCGTGCTGGTCGATTTTTGGGCACCGTGGTGCGGCCCCTGCCGCTCGCTCTCGCCCATCGTAGACGAGGTTGCCGACGAGCTGGCCGGCAAGCTGGCTGTGGCCAAGTGCAACGTCGACGACAACCAGGACCTGGCCATGAAGTTTGGCGTCATGAGCATCCCCACGCTGATCGTCTTTAAGAACGGCGAGGAGGTCGACCGCTCGGTTGGCGCTCTGCCCAAGGCGAGGCTGCAGGCGCTGCTGGAGAAGCATCTGTAATACGCTTGTTACTTACCCGCCGTCTATGAGCGCTTTTGCACCGCTCGCCGGACTTCTGGATGCACCGAGTGCAACCACGGATAGTATGGTAGTCACAAACAGCCCCCAGTGAACGGGTGCGGGTCACACAGACTCGCACCCGTTTTCTTATGCGGTAGCGCCCCGCGCGGGCGTAGTAGAATCTGAGCCACTGGATTGCCCCGAGCATAAGGAGATTTCCCATGCATGATGTTGGAATGAACATGAGCCAGCTTGCCATGAGCGTCAAACAGGTCGACGACACCATCGAGCTCGCTCACGAATGGAGCCATCAGTTGCTACATGCGACCGAGAATTTTGACATGGAGCGCATCGGCGCCAAGCTCGAGGCCGCCATGGCCGCGTTGCACGAGGCGCATGACGCGCTCGAGGGCTACGAGGAAGCCATCGAGGCCGACCACAACTCCGTCGGCTCCGTGAAGCTGGTGTAAGGTGGCCGAACACGAGCACGGCTGCGGGTACGAGCACGAGCATCCGCACGGGGCGGACGGTGACGCGGGCTGCCACTGTAGTGGCTCCGGCTCTGAGCTGGTCCGTTTTTCGGTTACCGCACCCGACGACCTGCTGCGCCGTTTTGACGAGCAGATCGCGCGCCGCGGCGACGTGGCCAACCGCTCCGAGGCCGTGCGCGACCTGATTCGCGCCTCGATCGCCAAGGAGCAGATGCGTACGCCCGATGAGCATGTTATCGGGTCGCTCACCATGATTTACGACCACCATACCGGCGACCTGACGCGCCGTCTGGACGAAGTGCAGCACGACTACACCGACGAGATCGTATCGACCATGCACGTGCATCTTGATCACCACAACTGCCTGGAGATTCTGGCGCTCAAGGGTCGCGGCGAGCGTGTCTACGAGCTGGCCGACCGGTTGCTGGGGCTGCGCGGCGTTAAGCACGGCGAGCTCACGTGCGCCGCCACCAAGCAGAGCCTGGGGCTGTAGCGGGATTTCCCACAGCGCACCTGCCATAAAGGGACAGGTTTGTTTTGGCAGGTTTAGAAGTTTTACCGACCAAAATAAACCTGTCCCTTTTTGGTCGGTTTTGACGAGGGGAAGCCACATGCGGCATGTGCATATTCATGAGACGGGCATTGTGCAGGGCGTTGGCATGCGGCCATTTGTGTATCGCGAGGCTATGGCGCATGGCATTTGCGGCTGGGTGCTCAACGCGGGCGATGGCGTGCACATCGAGGCGCATGCTTCAGTCGAGGCACTCGACGAATTTGTCACCGCGCTGTCGGAGCACGCGCCTGCCGCGGCCCGCGTTGAGCATGTCGCTGTTGCAGACCTGGAGCCCGACGCTTGGGATGCCGACGATGAGCAGGTCTTTCGTATTGTAGCGTCGCAGGATCAGACCGTGCACACGACGCTCATCTCCCCCGATATCGCCACCTGTGACGACTGCCTGCGCGAACTGTTCGACCCCGCCGACCGTCGCTATCACTACCCCTTTATCAACTGCACCAACTGCGGGCCGCGCTTTACCATCATCCGATCGCTGCCTTATGACCGAGCGGCCACGTCGATGGATTGCTTTCCTATGTGCCTCGAGTGCGCCGCAGAGTATGGCGACCCGCTTGACCGGCGCTTTCATGCGCAGCCCGATGCCTGCTTTGACTGCGGGCCACATATTACCTGGCGCGAGGCGGCGGGCGACATGGGGCTCGAGGGTCTGGGGGCGATGCCGGCCGTCGGCAACACGCGCGAAACCAGCGATGCCATTATTGACCGCTGTGTCGAGCTGCTGGCCAGCGGCGGTATTGTCGCCATCAAGGGGCTGGGCGGATTCCATCTGGCCTGCAACGCCGCCAATGAGCAGGCGGTGGTCGAGCTGCGCCGTCGCAAGCGCCGCAGCAACAAGCCGCTTGCCGTTATGGTGCGCAGCCTTGCCGATACTGAACGCCTGTGCCATGTCGATGATGCCGAGCGCGACTTACTGGCCGGCAGCATCCGCCCCATTGTGCTGCTGCGCCGCCGTGTTGTTGGCGAGGGAGATTCCCCCGACGGCCTTACACTCGCGCCATCCGTCGCGCACGATCTACCCGAGCTCGGCGTCATGCTCCCCTATACACCGCTTCAGCATCTGCTGCTTGCAGCTGCCTCGTCGCATGGCATGCACGCGCTGGTCATGACCAGCGGAAACCTGAGCGAGGAACCTATCGAGACCGACGATGCCCTTGCATGGGAACATCTTGTTGCCGCCGGCATCGCCGACGCGCTACTTGGCAACGACCGTGCGATTCTCTCACGCTACGACGACTCCGTGGTACGTGTGGTCGACGGCACCGTCATGCCTGTGCGTCGCGCACGCGGATATGCGCCGCAACCGTTGTCGCTGCCGGCGCTCGACGGCACTGCACCCTGCGTGCTCGCCTGCGGGCCGCAGCAAAAAGCCACGATCGCGCTCACGCGCGAGGACGCCGACGGCCATGTGGCCTGTTTTGTGTCGCAGCATATCGGCGATGTCGAAAACGGCGCGACCTTCGATGCCTGGAGCGCCGCCCGCGCACGTCTAGAAAACCTCTTTGACCTGACGCCTGCCGCCCTGGCATGCGACATGCATCCCAACTATCTATCGAGCCAGTGGGCGCGTGAGCGAGCACGGGAGCACAGTCTGCCGCTTATCGAAATCCAGCACCATCATGCGCATATCGCGAGCGTAATGGCCGAGGCCATCGCCGCGGGCCAGCTTACAACCGACGCGCGCGTCCTTGGCATCGCCTTTGACGGCACCGGCGCCGGTACCGATGGGACCATTTGGGGTGGCGAGTTCCTTGTCGCCAGCCTTGGCGGCTTTGAGCGCGCCGCGCATTTGCGCGCCTGGGCCCTACCCGGTGGCGTAGCGTCCGTACGCGACGCTCGACGCAACGCCTTTGCCCTGCTCAGCGAACTTGGCCTACTCGAGCACCCAGGCACCGCTCGACTTTTGGACAGCCTCGACGAGCAAACGCGCAGCGTGACAGCCACCATGATCGAGCGCGGTATCAACAGCCCGCGTACCAGCAGCATGGGGCGTCTCTTTGATGCCGCGGCAGCAATTCTGGGCATCTGCGACAAGGCAACCTACGAGGGCGAACCCGCCATAGAACTCGAAGCCGCCGCCTGGCGCGCGCTCGACGGTAAGACCGTTCGTCTCGACGGCAATCATACAGGCGTATTCACGTCTGCCGACGACTCCCCCATCTTGGACCCCCAACCGCTCATCGAAGCTCTTCTGAATGGAATCGAGGCAGGCGCGCCGGCCGACCGGCTCGCCCTCGGGTTTCACATCGCCATTACGCACGCTACGACCCACATCGCACGCGAGATCTGTGATCACGAAGGCATCGATACCGTCGCGCTCTCGGGCGGTGTGTTCATGAACCGGCTTTTGCTTCAGCTCCTTACCCACGAACTCAAAGACGCCGGTCTTGCCGTCTTGGTCCCCCACGCTGTACCCGCCAACGACGGCTGCATCGCCTACGGTCAGGCCGCCATCGCTCGCGCTCGCCTCGCGCAGACGGCGTTGCGATAGGCTGTTTTGCCAGCCTGCGCGCCGCCGTCTCACAGGTGTAACGCGTTTGCTCGTGACTCCCGCGAGCGCTACCATCAACTGATGGATAATTAGGCGCCTATCCAGCGCAAAACGTATAAAAGGGGAACATTATGTGCCTTGCCGTTCCCGGTAAAGTGGTCAAACGCGACGACGACCTTAAGGCGACCGTCGACATGATGGGCATCGAGCGCCCCGTTTCGCTGCGCCTCGTGCCGACGGCACGGGTAGGCGACTATATTCTCGTGCACGCCGGCTTTGGCATTCAGATTGTTGACGAGCAGGAAGCCCAAGAGACACTCGAGCTCGTCAATACCATGACCGAGCTGGCCGAAGAGGACCAGCTCGCCACCAACCCGGCCGAGGCATACTAGTGGCGGCGGCGCAGCCGGTTCGCTCCGGTATCGACTTTTCGGCATTTCGCGACCCCAAGCTGGCTCGCGAGCTCATCGATCGTATTCATGAGCTTGTCGGCAACCGCAGCATCAACCTTATGGAAGTCTGCGGTACGCATACCGTGAGCATTGGCCGCTATGGCTTTCGCTCCATTATGCCGACGGGACTCAAACTGCTAAGCGGCCCGGGGTGCCCCGTTTGCGTCACCGCCAACCGCGACATCGATCACGCAATCGCGCTTTCCAACATGGACGGTGCCATCATCACCACCTTTGGCGACATGATGCGCGTGCCCGGATCGTCCACCTCGCTTGCCGCGCAAAAGGCAGCGGGGCGCGACATCCGCATCGTCTACTCTCCGCTCGACGCACTCGACATTGCCGAGCAAAATCCCGAACGCCCGGTCATCTTTATGGGTGTTGGCTTTGAGACCACAACGCCCACCATTGCCGCCGCTATCCTGGAGGCTGACGCGCGCGGGCTCCAGAACTTCTCGGTCTACTGTGCTCACAAGACCACGCCGCCGGCTCTGCGTGCGATCTCCAACGACCCCGAGACGACCATCGACGGCTTTATCCTGCCTGGTCACGTCGCTACCATCACAGGCCTGGCACCCTTTGGGTTTTTGGTCGATGAGTTCGAGACCCCCGGCGTAGTCACCGGGTTTGAGCCGGTCGATATCCTGCAGGGCATCTGCACGCTGGTCCAGATGGTTGTCGAGAACAGGCCCGCAATCGACAACGCCTACCGCCGCGGCGTCAATGCAGACGGCAATCCCGTGGCGCGCCAACTGGTCGAGCAGGTGTTTGAGCCGTGCGACACCACGTGGCGCGGACTGGGACCGATTGCGGCTTCGGGTCTTTCCATCCGACCCGAATTCGCGCGCTTTGATGCCGGCGCCCGCTTTGATGTGCCCGTTGAGGCGACGGTCGAGCCACGCGGGTGCCGCTGCGGCGACGTGCTGCGCGGAGCCATCACGCCGAGCGACTGCCCGCTGTTCGGCCACGCATGTACGCCCGAACACCCCGTCGGCCCCTGCATGGTGAGCTCCGAAGGCAGCTGCGCGGCGTACTTTAGATACCGCGACTAGCCCGGACGCCCCCGCGTACCGGCACCACCCACGATTGGAGTTTTCGATATGTCCCATAGCGTTACCGATAGCACCGTCCTGCTGGGCCACGGCTCCGGCGGCCAGATGATGAAGCGCATTATCGATGAGGTCTTTCTGGATGCCTTTGGGTCGCCCGAGCTGCTTGCAGGCAACGATGCCGGTGTCGCCGCACTGCCCGCAAGCGGGCGAATCGCCATGTCGACCGACAGCTTTGTGGTAACGCCGCAGTTCTTCCCCGGCGGCAATATCGGCCGCCTCGCCGTATGTGGAACCGTCAACGACGTCGCGACCTCAGGCGCTAACGTGCGCTACCTCTCATGCGGCTTTATCCTCGAAGAGGGCTATCCCATGGATAAGCTGCGCCAGATTGTGCAAACCATGGCCGAAACAGCGCGCGAGGCGGGCGTGGCGATCATCACCGGCGACACCAAAGTGGTTGAGCGCGGCGGGGCCGACGGTGTCTACATCAATACCGCCGGCGTGGGCGAAGTGCCCGCGGGCGTAGCGCTCAGCGGTGCCAACTGTCGGCCCGGCGATGTCATCCTGGTGTCGGGTACGCTAGGCGACCACGGCATCGCCATCATGAGCCAGCGCGAGGGCTTGGCGTTTTCGAGCAACATCGGAAGCGACGCTGCGCCGCTCAATCATCTGATTGCCGACGTGCTCGCCGCTGCCCCCGACACCCGCTGCTTCCGCGACCCCACGCGCGGCGGCCTGGCATCCACGCTCAACGAGTTTGCCCAGGCCAGCGGCGTTGCTATGGAGATCGACGAGGATACCGTGCCCGTGCGCCCCGACGTGCAGGCGGCATGTGAGATGCTCGGCTACGATGTGCTGCAGGTGGCAAACGAGGGCAAGATGGTCGCCGTGGTGCCTGCTGAACAGGCCGATGCCGCGCTGGCCGCCATGCGCGCCGCCCGCTACGGCGAGAATGCCGCCATTATCGGTCGCGTGCTGCCGCTTGCCGAGGACGCCCGCCCCGCTGTGCGCGTGCGCACCGGCTGGGGATCGACCCGCATCCTCGACATGCTCGTAGGAGAGCAGCTGCCGAGAATTTGCTAGCGGCTGCTCTGCAAGCTGCTCAGCATCCGGCCACAATCGGCCCGCCCATTTTCACTGGGACGTTGGCCCACTCAAACTGCGGGGAGATGGAAGGGCCCTCCTGCCGAGCTGATCGGTAGGAGGGCCCTTCGCTTTGCAAGACCATACTCCTTGCAGTATTTACCTGGTAGGCAGAGGCTCGCTACGCCGCGCGGCGTTTGGTGTAGACAAACCAGCCGCCGACGGCCCCGATACCGACGATGCCCACGGCAACGCCAGCGATGGCAAAGCCGTTTGGACCCGCGTCCGCAGCCTTGTTGGCGGCGCCGGCGCTCAACGCGGCGGTCTTGCCGGACGTACCCGACTTTTTGCCGCTCTTGTCTGTCTTACCGGCGACGGAAGACTCCGTCAAATCCTTCTTGCCGGATTCAGCCTCGTCCTTGGAATCGCCAGCTGCCTTGGCGCCCTCGCGCGAGGAAGCACCGGCCATCTTGGCGGCCACAGGAGCCATTACGCCCGCAAAACCGCCGGTCCCGTTGCCGGCACCGCCGTCCGACCCGGCACCCGGCGTCAGGACGCCCGGCGCCACCGTGGGCTTCTGCGGGTCCTTGCTGCTCGAGCCCTTGCCCGCCGTCACGGCCGTCTTCCAGGCAATCGTCTCTCCCGAGGAGACACGATATGTCGTGAGCGCGCGGAGCGCCTGCTCGGTCGCCATGGCGTTGGCCGCGCCGCCCTTGCTGTGCGCATAGCCGTTGCCGCCGTCCACGCGGTACAGGTCCAGCGCGCAGACCACGTTGGTCACAGCATTTGCAAACCCGTTGACGGGGTTGGCCGGGTCTCGGTCGAGCGAAAGCAGCGCGAGGATCACCTGGGCATTGGCCTCGGCAGAGCCGAAGTCACAGGTACCCGCGCTCATCCTGCCCTTGAGGTAGGAGAGGCCGTTCTCGATGGCAGCATCGACCTTGGTGTCGCCCGCATAGGGCGCCACGGCCTGGATCGCCATGGCCGTCAGGTCCACGTCGCCCAGCCGCGTACCTTCCACAGCGTCGCCGCTACCGAGGAGCTCACAGACGGCGTCCACGAGGCTCGCGCGCGTCCAGGCGGAACCGGCGGGCGCATCCGAGCCGCTCGCATTGAGCGCCATCAGTGCGAAGATCTTCTCGTTGGCGCGCGTCATATCGGTGCGGCCGCAGATGAGCTCGACCAGGTTGACGCCGTCATAGTCGGTGATGTCCTCGCCGATGGCGGAGAGAGCAAGCGCCACACGCTCGGTCTCAGTCAGAGCGCAGGTCGCACTCCCCCACTCGGCCTTGTGCTCGGCCAGCGAGGCGCGGTAGTTATCGAGCAGTTTGGAATCGATCTTGCGGCCCGCCTTGGCAAAGTCGTAGATCTCCCACTCGTCGCCATACTGGAAGGCGTCGGAGCTGCGGCGCGCGTCGATGAACGCAGCGGCAGCATCGATGCCCGCCGAGGCGGACTCACTCGTGGCGGGGCTCGCGGCCACACCGGCCACGGTGATGGTAAGCGTCACGGGCTCGGCACCGGCAGTCGTGTCCACCGGCGTACCCGTCGCGACCACCGTGCCGGCCGAAAGCGCCGTCACCATGTAGTCGCTCGAGGCCACGTACAGGCCGTCATCGGGAGCGCCGTCGACGTGCTTCCAGGCGCCCTTCTCGTTGCGGTCGATGCTCACAATACCCGTGGCGTCCTTGTCGTCGAGCGTCTTGAACGACCAGGTGAGGCCGGGCTCGGTCACGCTCCAGCCATCCGCGTCGTTCTTACCGGTAAAGGTCAGGTCGAGCTTTTGCGCCGAGCCGGCCTTGAGGTAGAGGCTGCCCGTACCGGCCGTCACGCTCGTAAGCGGATTTTGGTAGGCATAGGTCACGTCGCACGACGCGCTGATGGCCTTGCCCTCGGCGTCCGTGTCGGGCAGCGTCGCGGTAAACGTGGTGGCGCCGGCCTTGTACGCCGTGTAGCCAATCTCGCCCGCGGTGGTGTAGGCTGCCACGGCAGGGTCGCTGCTCGTCACGGTAAAGTTGTCGCGGTTGGTGGCGTTGTCGGGCGTCACCACCGGGCGCGCGTGATCGGTCAAAAACGCGCCGCGCTCGGAGAGTGGGCTGCGGCCCTGCAGGTAGACGGTGGCGCCGTCCTCGTTATAGCCCATCGAGATGGACGTGGCGGCCACGGCTTCTGACGTCAGCGTCACGCTCTTGGAGCCGGCGCCCGCAGATGCGGCGTCGCGCGGGGTAACGGTGATCGTGGCACTGCCGGCATGCTTGAAGTAAAAGCAGGCCGAGTAGTCGTTGCTGTAGATGGTCGTAGGATCGCTCGAGGCAAAGTGGAAGCGGCTGAACGAGACGGGCACGTACTCGCCCTTATCGGCGTCGACGTAATGCACGCGAATCTCGAGGTTGCGCACCTCGGAGCCCTGGACGGTAGCCGCACCATCGGTCACGTTGCTCACGGTGCCGTCGGAGGCACGATACCACAGCTCAAAGTCGTCGAACTGTTTGGCCTTGGCCTTGATCTTGATGGTAGCCACGGTCTGCTCGGAGCCATCGGCCTTGTGCTCGGTGGCGGTCACCGTGCCGGTAGCGTTGTCGTAGACATAGAGCTCTCCCGTGGACTCGTTGATGCCGATGTTGCCGCGGTTGGCGTCATCGGTGCCCCAGGTGATGGTGCTCGTGGCCGGGACGCCCTTAAGTGCAAAGACGCCAAGTTTGCGGTAGGCGTCCACAGCATCAGGCGAAACCTCGAGCATATGGCCGGCAACCGTCTGGCTGGTGCCGTCGTTGGCCGTGAAGCTCACGGTGTAGGCGTCCTCGGGCGTGGTGTCCTCGGGCGCCTGGTAGCTGTTGCCCGAGCCAAAGACCGGCGTGCCATTTTTATCGATACCCCAGCTGCTGCCGTTGGCGCCGCAGTTGGCGTTGATAAGATCGGCGAAGGCATCGGTGGCCATGTCAGCGGGGTCGACAGCATAGGAGTTGACGAGCGCCGAGGCGGGAGCGCCCATCTTGTTGGTGAGGAATGCGCCCCAGTAGGTGTTGACGAGCTGGCCCGCGCTATAGGTCGCGAACAGCGCGCCCGCCGTGCCCTTGGAGGTCGAAACGCAGTTGGACACGATGCCGCCGTCGAGCGTGCGCGCAAAGCCCGCTACGCCCTTGCCGGTCACGCTCGTGGAGCAGTTGAGCACGGCGCCCTGAACCTTGTTGCCCAGGGGGCCGAACGCCTTGCCGTCCGTCGCTTGCTTCAGTTTGCCGGCAAATGAGATGTTCTGCACCACGCCCGTGGAGGCAACTCCGCCCATGAGCGACTTCACGCCACCGCCGTTGGCGAAGGTGATGATGTGGCCCTGGCCGTCGAGTGTGCCCGCGAGTATGCCCATGGGGGCAAAGAAGTACTCGTCATCGATGGTAATGTCGTTGTCGAGAACGTAATAGGCGTCGGCGTCGGCGGGTTTGAACTTGTTTCCGAGGTCGCTCTGCGAGCTCAGGTGCACTACGTTCTGTGGCTGAGCCACGGGCTCGGTGGGCTTGGGCTTCTCGAGCGCGGCAATGGCATCGGTGAGCGTCTTGGTTGCGGCGTTGACCTCGGCCTGCTTGGCGTCATCGTTGGCGTAGACGTCTTGAGCGCTCACAAGGGCCTCAGCGAGCTTCGACCAGCTCTCGGCCGTGTAGTCGCTCTCGACCTTGGCGCTGGCGTCGTCGATGGCGGCCTTGAGGGCATCTTTGTTCACGACGACCACGGCGCTGCCCGAAACCAGCACGGGAAGGCCGCCCTGCGCAGACCAGATAAAGCCGGTGGCAGGGGCATCGGTGCTGAGCTTATCGACCGAGGCCTGGGTCTTGAGCTCGCCGGTTGAGATTTTGCTGCCGAAGGAAGCATCAACCTTGTAGCCGCACGCCTGATCGCCCGCAGTGAACAGATTGTTGGCCACGGTGCCAGACTTATACCAGGCAACGAGGCCGTAGCCGCCAAGGGGCATGCCGCTGAGGCTGCCGGCGTAATACGAGTTGAGCACCGAACCGCCATCGAGCGTGCCTACGAGACCGGCAGCGTCAGCGAAAGTCCAATTGTCGTCAGAGGGGCTTGCCGTCGACCAGCACATTTGCACGGTACCCGAGCATGTGGTGGCGATAGGACCGTCGGTGCCAGAAATCGACATCGAACCCGTCACGCCCAGATTCTGCACTGTACCGGTCACACTCTTCGCCAACGCCTTGCCGTTGAGCACGATGCTATGGCCCTGGCCATCGAGCGTACCGGTCACGGTCTCGATCTGTTGGTCAGCCTCAAGGCTGATATTCGCCGCGAGCTTCACGACAGCCCCGGCCTCGATGGTGGTGGGCAGCTCATCGGCAGAAGAGACCATCACAGTCTTGCCGGCCTTGGCGACACGCACGTCACGTGCCTGCTGAACATCGGCGTCGTCATCGTCGACGTTCACCGCGGCGGCGTTCTGCTCGTCCGCACTCAGCATGGCGGCAAGCCCCTCATCGGCAGACGGAGCAACGTCGGATCTTGCCTCGTCCGCCGACGCCTCGGCGCCTTCAGCACCCGCCTGCTCGTCCGAAGTGAAACTCGACTCGTCGGCATTCTCGGCAGCATCCGCCTGCTGCGAGGCCTGGGCCTGCGCCTGCACAGCGATCTCTGCCACGCCCTCGGCAAATGCCGACGTACCCGGCATCGACCAGACTAGCAGCACCGAGAAAGCAGCGGCCCCCAGGCGCTTGAGCATAATGTTGTTTCGCGTCACCCGTTCTCCTTCTTTCGCGAACCTGCAATAGAGCCGTGGCGAAGAAGGCGGGACAGGCGATACCCCGGCAGCACAAAAGCGCACGCCAGCCACCCTATCAGCAGCAAAACGCACGCTCAGCAGCACCCCTTGTAGACCGGAATCCAGCGGCAAGCAGAGAGGCCCTCGGTTTCGAGAAGAGCACGGGCAGGTAATCTGACTCGCGGGCACGCCCGCACACAGTAACCGCCTTGCTCGGGATTCTCACCCGATTCCCCTTTATGCGCTCGCGCGCACCCGTGCTCCGGCTTCTATTTTTTAACGGAGGAAGTGTACGTTACCGCAGGTAAATCGGTCAATGCACTACACAAAAACCGCCATATCCGAGCCATATGGCTCCCGGATAACCGCCTATAGGCAGCCCATATCGCCAGCCGTCCACCGAGCCGTCCCTGCCCGCAAGATTGAGCAAACGGTCCCGCACGATTACTCGTACGGGACCGTTTTTAGTTAGGGCTGTCGTCTATGACCCGCTCCGGTTAATTCGCACGCTTGCGGATAAGCACGGCCCCTATAACGGCCAGAACTCCAGCCACCGTCAGAAGCGCCACGGTCACCACAGACGAATCACCGGTCTTGGCAAGCCCTCCCTTGGTCGCCTTCTTGGCGGTATCGGTCTTGACGTCCGTCTTCACATCCGTCTTCTGACCGGGCTTCTGCCCAGGCTCCTCCTGCGCAGCCTGCGTCACGGTCACCGTCGCTTCATCGGACGTGGAAACCAGCCCGGCAGCACTCGTCACCTCAACGCGATACACCTTTGAACCGACCTCGGTCGTCGCGGCGACGTACTCAGCCGCCGTCGCCCCGTCGATGGCAGAGAAGTTACCGTCCTCGCCCTTGACGAACCACTGGTAGGTAAGCTGGGCATCCGAGCCATCCACGCTGTCATCAACCGTCGCGGCAACGCTCAGCTTGGCCTCAGCGCCCTGAGCACACGTTACCGACTGCGGCTGAGCCGTGATGCTGGGAGCAACAAAAGCGGACGCGTACATAATCGGGGTCCGGGAGGTTCCATTCTCGGCGTCATAGTCGCTCGGCATAAACGCACTCGAGGTATCTCCCGCATTCACGTAGGCGCGCATCTCATCGAGAAGCTTGGCCGCCTTGTTGTAGACCTGTTCGCTCACTGCGGCAAACGCCTTGTTGGCAAGGTCCGTGCGCTGATCGGCAGGGGTTGCCTGCATCAACCCGTCAACAACGTCCTGCTGGGCGATAACCTGCTTCTGAAGGACATCGAGGTAGGCGCGCACGTTCTCACCCATCGAGGCACGGTTGTTGTAGGCGAGCGTGTTGATGTCCATGAAGACGTAGTCGAGGTTCTTGCCGTCCTTTTCGACCAAAGCCTGCGCGACGTCGTCCTTGCGTCCTGTATAAGTGCCGTCCACCGTGTTCCACGCCGGGAAGTAGTCAGCCGGAACTTCCGTCAACAGCGCAGAGTAGCTGGGCAGGTACACGCTGAACTCGCAACGCGAAAGCGCTTCCCACTGAATCGTGGCGATATCACTGGAAAGGCCGGACCGAATCTGGAAGATATTGCTCTCGGTCGTCCTGTTGTTGCCGATGGCATACAGGGCACTGTTGAGATTGGCGTTGAGGCTGTCATCCTGCTCACCGCGGGCAGCGAGGGAACGCAACGCCGTGAACGTATCGGATTTGATGCCCGGCGTAAACGTCAGCTGCGGGTCGATGAGCGAGGTGACGCGACCCTGTTCATCAACGGTATAGTCCGTCTGAGGCGCAAGGGCAGCACCGAAGTAAGCACGTCCCTGGGCCAGGCGCGTATTCTGCGACGAACCCGAATTCTCCTTGCCATACGTCTTGAAGATGTTCGGCGTGCCGTCGTCATAGGTTACGAGAACGCCGTTGGACTCGGGCAGCGTCACGACATCGGCCGAGTGCAGGCACTGACTCGCATCGTCAAGATCGACCTTATACTGCAGGCCGCCGATGTTGGGATTAACGGACGCCACGTCGTCGCCCATCTTGACGGCAATCCACTGATGGCCCGAAAGCTGAGCGAAAATCCAGGTCTCGGTATTGTCGGCAATGACGATCTGGTTGCAGCCCTGAGAGCCATACTGATCGACGATGGCGCCGAGCTTCTCCACGCCGTCGCGCGCCGTGGACGAAACGCTCAACAGGTAGTCGGCCAGGTTATACTCGCCGATGCCCGTGTCGACAAGAGGGTCGATAGCATCGATTCCGTCGTTGTAATCCGTTGTGAGCGTCGCGGAAACGGAGACGCCGCGCTCGTTGGTGCCGGCCTCGGAATACACGCGGGACGCTGCCTCGTCGTCCTGGGCATCCCACTCATCGGGATTGTCACGAACATAGGTGTAACGATACGAGCGACCCTGATAGGTGTACTCAAAGCCGGTCCCCGGCACAGAATCGTTCTCGAAAGAACGGAAGACAGGGTTGTCGATCGGCTGCTGCACGCCAAAGGTCTTGCAGTAGCGAGGTGAATAGTCCTCGGCGCGGCCGACATAGGTATCGCCCGTCGTTGTCTGGTTCTTACCGATGTAAACCTGCGTGCAGGCGAGCGCGGGCGCGGGCATGGCAAGCACAAGCGCCGCGACTACCCCCCCCCTAAACGCCTTCTTAGCAAAAGCCGGTAACCTCATACGTTCCCCCCTCCACACGGAGCCCGAACTACCCACCAACAATATGCGTAATGAAAACACTTTAGCTGGGTAAATCGGATTGAATATGCAGTAATCAGCTTATCTTATGTGTTAAGGAAGTATGGACACGGCACTCGTAACAACCCGTGACCGGTCGTTTGCATCTGGCAGGCGGCATTCCCCGCAGGGTTGAACAGGCCGATAAGCCCCGTGCGCAAGATTGAGCGGGCCGAGTGTCCCCCGTGGGACTGAGGGGGCCGAATGTACCTGTTAGAGGCCATTTAAGCGTTTTAACGGGGACTTTTGGCCCCCTCAGTCCCACGGGGGACACTCGGCCCGCTCATGCCCGACTGGAACGGCACGCGCTATTATGGTTGCCGTTTGCGTGAGCTATATAGATGGGAGCGTACCTATGGCAGCTTTTTCCACTGTGATCTTTGACCTTGACGGCACTATCCTCAACACGCTCGAGGACCTGGCGGCCGCCGGCAATCACACCTGCGAGATGCACGGCTGGCCCACGTTTGCCGTGGACGAGTACCGCTACAAGGTGGGAAACGGCATGCTTAAGCTGGTCGAGCGCTTTATGCCCGCCGAGTACGCGGGCGACGGCCGTATGTTTGAGCAGACGCTTGCCGAGTTTAGGGCCTATTACGGCGAGCACAAGGAGGACCACACCTCACCCTACGCCGGCACGATTGAGATGCTCTACCGTCTGCGCACAGCGGGCGTTCAGCTTGCCGTGCTCACCAACAAGGATCATATTTCGGCAGCCCCGCTTATCGAGAAATACTTTGGCCCCGATCGCTTTGCGCTGGTACAGGGCCGTGTGGGCGCATTTCCGCCCAAGCCCGAGGCACCCGCCACGTTGCATGTGATGAAAGAGCTGGGCGCCGATCCGGCAACCACGCTCTATGTGGGCGATTCGAATGTCGATGTCCTGACCGGCCACAACGCCGGCCTTAAGAGCGCCGGCGTCAGCTGGGGCTTCCGCGGCCGCGCAGAGCTGGAGGCCGCCGGCGCCGACTACGTGGTAGATACGCAGGACGAACTCGCCGAGCTAATCTTGGGCGAGTAGCGAAGCTGGCGCGCTGCTCGGTCGCGGCGATGCTGCCGCGCGGAAAATGCGTCCCGTTTTGATGCCTCAAACTGGGACGCATTTTCCGGTTGAGCCCCATCGGGGAAACCGCATCCCGTTTCAGAGCAATATTCCGGGTCGCGGTTTCCGCAACCCACCCCATCCGGAAACCGCGACCCATTATTCGGCCAAAAACCGGGTCGCATTTTCCCGACCACTCGATGCAACGTCGGCACAAGGAGTGTCCCCAACTGCCGGCAGAAAAGGAACGTCCCCAACTGCCACCTTCCAGCAACGAGAACGCCGCAGGTAGAGGACGGACAGACACTATGACCCAATCCGAGGGCACTAAAAAGATAGGAG
>NZ_CABJFS010000014.1:0-12011 GCF_902364945.1 Collinsella aerofaciens
TTGCCGAGGGCGTTGCCGCCGAGGGCGACGACGATGCGATCGGGCTTACCAAGAGGCTTAGACATTGCTGGAATCCTTTCTGTAAAAGGCCTACAACCCATTAATAACCCGCGTCCGTGCAATACGCGAGTTTATTAAGGTTTATATTCTCTTTATCGCTCATTTTATTCATTTTGAAAATAGTTTAACGGTGAACGGTCGTTTTTACCCGCTCAGCGTAAAGAAGCCCAGCTCACACATGTTTACGTCATCTACGTGCGACTTTATTTAATTAGAGCAGAGATTAGGCTGGATTATGCAAACTATATCTTTGCTAAACACATAACGGACACTGCAACTATTTACTCGCACTATACGAGATTCTATGCACTTGCAAGACAAGTATGCACCCCTGCAATAACACGGGGCTTTTCATCCAACAAAAGGGATAGCCAATCGCGCTTCACTTTGCGGCAAGCGACTGTGAGTTTGCAGTATAGAACTTTACCGTCGGGTATTGCATGAACGCCGCTGACGCACTTTCGCTCCTGCCCACCCAAGCAGCCGAGAACGCTAACGGCGTCCCCAGCGTTTTCGCATGGCACCGCGCCGACTCGATGGCTTTGAGACCTAAGCGAATCTTTGCTATCTGCCAATTTTTGTACGATTTGGGTCAAATCTATTTGCCAATTTTTGTATGATTATGGGCAAATCTATTTGCCAAATTTTGTCAATGAGGTGTTTTAATGCTACGCCGTAAGGTCACTGACAGGCTTTTGAACTGGAAAAATAACTCTCATAAGGCATTGCTTGTTACCGGTGCGCGTCAAATTGGCAAGAGCTATGCGATTCGCGCGTTTGGTAAAGACAACTACGCGTCGTATTTTGAGGCCAATTTGCTGATCGATGCCGAGGCAAGAGATGTGCTCATTGGCGCTAAGAACGCCGTTGACTTTATCAACCGCGTGGCCCTTCTTGCGGATGCACCGCTTGTTGAGGGAGATACGCTTATCTTTGTCGATGAAATACAGGAGTATCCGCAGATCGTCACGCTCATGAAGGCGTTGGTCGAGGACGGGCGCTTTAGCTATGTCTTCTCGGGGTCTATGCTTGGGACTGAGTTTAAGGGGATCTCTTCTTTCCCGGTGGGGTATGTCGAGCACATTGTTATGCGGCCAATGGATTTTGAAGAGTTTTGTTGGGCAAACAGCATCAGCGAGAATGTGCTTGCAGACATCCGCAGCTGCCTTGTCGAGAGGCGTCCCGTCGAAAACTATATTCATGAGGCGATGCTCAAAAACTTTAGAGCTTATATCGTTTGCGGCGGCATGCCGGAGGTCGTACAGAACTATATCGATTCGGGTTATTCACTCGTGAGGACGCGTGAGCTTCAAATTCAGCTGGTCGATCAGTACAAAAGTGATATCTCTAAATATGCATCGACTCGAGCGTTTAACGTTCGCGCGATTTTCGAACAAATTCCCGTTCAGCTTGAGGCGGAGTCCCATCGCTTTGTTGTTTCATCCCTGGGCGAGGGGGCTCGCCTTCAAAAATACGAGCAGGATTTCCTATGGCTGGTGAACGCGGGCGTCGGTTTGATGGTCGCCCAGGTGACGGAGGCCCGGAGTCCTCTTAAGAGGACAGAGAAGGCGACCGCCTTTAAACTATACGAGTCTGATACAGGCATGCTCGCATCACGGTATCCCGGCAGCACGGCACGCGCTGTCTACCTTGATACGAAAACCCCCAACCTCGGCGGTCTCTATGAGAACGTGGTCGCGCAGGAGCTTGTCGCCCTTGGAACTGATGCATGGTACTTCCAGACACGCGAGGTCGGCGAAGTTGACTTTGTGATCGAAGGCACCCGCGGGCACGTTGTCCCAATCGAGGTCAAATCGGGCAAGAAGGTTCGAGCCCATGCGGCCCTCGACCGTCTGATGAGCGTGAGCGAGTACAAAATCCCCGAGGCCGTTGTGCTAAGTCACGAGAACCTCAGCAAAGAGGGCAAGGTCCTGTACGTTCCAATCTATATGACATTCTGCCTCGATGAGTTTATGGAAAAGGACGACCCCAACAACGATTTCTCGTTTGCACCCATATCCCTCTAGGCCATCTGGGTCCGCAACCAGGTCCCCCTCTATGCCCAAAGCAGCGCGTGGTTTCGCGGCAAAGCCGCGAAACAGCGACCGGGACAAGGCACCCCACCAACCACGTCCTTCATCAGCCCACACAATCTGAGGACGTAGTCGTAGCAGGATCTGAGGGCTAACCTTCGCGGACACTCCGCAGGACGAAAGAACCCCCGCCGCACGTAGTGCGCAGCGGGGGTTCTTTCATGTCCGAGGACGTCCGCGAAGGTTAGCCCTCAGATCCTGCGGTGGGAGACCTAGGCCTCGTTGTACACCGTCTTGAGCTTCAACAGGTGAGCGTAGCGGTCCATAGCGGCCTGCTCGTTCTCCTTGAAGAGCTCCTCGGCGCGCTCGGGGAAGGAACGCGTCAGCGAAGCGTAACGGGCCTCGTTCATCAGGAACTCCTGATAACCGCCCGCGGGCTCCTTGGAATCGAGTGAGAACTTCTTGCCGGCAGCAGCCTCGGGGTTGAAGCGGAAGAGGTTCCAGTAACCGCACTCGACAGCCTTCTTCATCTCGGCCTGGCAGTTCTGCATGCCGCCCTTCTTGATGGAGTGCATCTCGCAGGGGCTGTAGCCGATGATGAGGGACGGGCCGTCGTAGGCCTCGGCCTCGTGGATGGCCTTGAGGGTCTGAGCCGGGTTGGCGCCCATGGCAACCTGTGCCACGTAGACGTAGCCGTAGCTCATGGCAATCTCGGCCAGAGACTTCTTCTTGGTCACCTTACCGGCGGCGGCGAACTGAGCGACCTGGCCCAAGTTCGAGGCCTTGGAGGCCTGACCACCGGTGTTGGAGTAAACCTCGGTGTCGAAGACGAAGACGTTGACGTTGTGGCCGGAAGCCAGGACGTGGTCCAGGCCACCGAAGCCGATGTCGTAGGCCCAGCCGTCGCCGCCGAAGATCCAGAAGGACTTCTTGGTGAGGTAAGCCTTGTCGGCGAGGATCGCCTTGGAAGCGTCGCAGCCGCACTTCTCGAGCTCGGCAACGTAGGCAGCGGCAGCGGTCTTGGAGGCCTCGGCGTCGTTGACGGAGTCGATCCAAGCCTGGCCGGCGGCCTTGAGCTCATCGGACGGACCATCGGCAGCGATGATGTCCTGGGTAGCGGCGATCAGCTTGTGCTGAACGGCCTCATAGCCAACGGCCATGCCCAGGCCGTGCTCGGCATTGTCCTCGAACAGGGAGTTGTTCCACGCCGGGCCGTGACCGTCCTTGTCCTTGCAGTAAGGAGCGGTGGCAGCGGGGTTGCCCCAAATGGAGGAGCAGCCGGTGGCGTTGGAAATGAACATGCGGTCGCCGGCGACCTGGGTCACCAGACGTGCATAGGCGGTCTCGGCGCAGCCGGCGCAGGAGCCGGAGAACTCCAGGTAGGGCTGCTTAAACTGGCTGCCCTTGACGTTGGCCGCGATGAGCTCCTTCTTCTCGGAGACGTTCTCGACCATGTAGTCCCAAACGGGCTGCTGGTCCATCTCCTGCTCGGTGGGAACCATCTCGAGGGCGCCCTTGGGGCAAACCTTGACGCAGTTGGTGCAACCCATGCAGTCGAGCGGGGACACAGCCATGGTGAACTTCATGCCCTTGGCCTTGGGGCCCATGGCGTCGAGCGTGCGGGTAGCCTCGGGCGCGGCGGCAGCCTCGTCCTCGGTCATCGCAAACGGACGGATGGTGGCATGCGGGCACACGTAGGCGCACTGGTTGCACTGGATGCACTTGGTCTCGTCCCAGTGGGGAACGACCACGGCGACGCCGCGCTTCTCGTATGCGGAGGCGCCCAGCTCAAACTGGCCGTCGGCGCAATCGACGAAGGCGGAAACAGGCAGGCTGTCGCCGTCCATGCGATCGATGGGCTCGAGCAGGTTCTTGACCTGCTGGGCGATAGCGGACTTGGTCTCCTCGGAGAGCTCGACGGGAGCGGCATCCTCGGCGGTAGCCCAGTCGGCCGGAACCTCGAACTTACGGAAGGCGGTAGCGCCGGCATCGATGGCCTTGTGGTTGGCGTCGACGATAGCCTGGCCCTTCTTCATGTAGGACTTGGTAGCCGCGTCCTTCATGTACTGCAGGGCGTTCTCGGCGGGCAGGACCTTGGCCAGCGCGAAGAAGGCGGACTGGAGCACCGTGTTGGTGCGCTTGCCCATGCCGACCTTGGCCGCCAGGTCGATAGCGTCGATCAGGTAGACGTTGACGTTGTTGTTCGCGATGTAGCGCTTGGCCACGGCGGGCATGTGCTCGGCGAACTCCTCGTCGCTCCACTGGCAGTTGACCAGGAAGGTGCCGCCCGGCTTGACGTCGCGGACCATCTTGAAGCCCTTAACGATGTAGCTGGGGTTGTGGCAAGCGACAAAGTCGGCCTTGGTCACGTAGTACGGCGAGCGGATCGGGGAATCACCAAAGCGCAGGTGCGAGACAGTGACGCCGCCGGTCTTCTTGGAGTCGTACTGGAAGTAGGCCTGGACGTACTTGTCGGTGTGGTCGCCGATGATCTTGATCGAGTTCTTGTTGGCGCCGACGGTACCGTCGCCACCCAGACCCCAGAACTTGCACTCGATGGTGCCGGGGGCTGCGGTGTTGGGCGCATCCTCGGCCTCGGGCAGGCTCAGGTTGGTCACGTCATCGACAATGCCGATGGTGAACTCGCGCTTGGGCTCGTCCTTCTTGAGCTCCTCGAAGACAGCGAACGCGGACGCGGGAGGCGTGTCCTTGCTGCCCAGGCCATAACGGCCGCCGACGACCTTGATGCCCGTCTTGCCGGCCTCGTAGAGAGCGGAGACGACGTCCTGGTAGAGCGGCTCGCCGATGGAACCCGGCTCCTTGGTACGGTCCATGACGGCGATCTTCTGGACGGTCTCGGGGAGAACGTCCACAAAGTGCTTGATGGAGAACGGGCGGAACAGGCGAACCTTGACCAGGCCGACCTTCTCGCCGTGAGCGTTGAGGTAGTCGATGACTTCCTCGAGCACGTCGCAGAAGGAGCCCATGCACACGACGACGCGATCAGCATCGGGAGCGCCGTAGTAGTTGAACAGGCCGTAATCGGTGCCGAGCTTCTCGTTGATCTTCTTCATGTAGCCCTCGACGACGGCGGGAAGCTCGTCGTAGACCTTGTTGCAGGCCTCACGGTTCTGGAAGAAGATATCGCCGTTCTCGTGGCTGCCGCGGGTGTGCGGGTGCTCAGGGTTGAGCGCGTGGTCGCGGAAAGCCTGGACGGCGTCCATGTCGCACATCTCGGCCAGATCCTTGTAGTCCCACATGGCGACCTTCTGGATCTCGTGGCTGGTGCGGAAGCCGTCGAAGAAGTTAAGGAACGGGGTCTTACCCTCGATGGCGGCAAGGTGAGCCACCGGCGAGAGGTCCATGACCTCCTGGACGTTGCCCTCGGCGAGCATGGCGAAACCGGTCTGGCGGCAGGCCATGACGTCGGAGTGATCGCCAAAGATGTTCAGGGCGTGGGAAGCGACGCAACGCGCGGAGACGTGGAAGACGCCCGGGAGCTGCTCGCCCGCGATCTTGTACATGTTCGGGATCATCAGGAGCAGACCCTGAGAAGCCGTGTAGGTGGTGGTCAGAGCACCGGCGCCCAGCGAACCGTGAACGGTACCGGCTGCACCTGCCTCGGACTCCATCTCGACGACCTTGACCGGGGTGCCGAAGATATTCTTGCGACCCTGGGCCGCCCACTGGTCGACATGGTCGGCCATCGGGCTGGACGGCGTAATGGGATAGATTCCCGCTACCTCGGTGTACGCATACGAAACATATGCGGCCGCCTCGTTGCCGTCCATAGACTTAAACTTACGCGCCATATACCCCTCTCCTCTCATATAGGTATACAGGCCCCGGCGATCGCCGGGATGTTGGCGTGATGGGATTTTCGCTGTTGCTTCCAATCATCTGGCAGGCAGGCTCAGCAGCAGGTACATGGCGTGGAGAGAAGGCATGCCGAGGCGAGGAGGGCTGCACGCGCTCCACAAGCCCAGCTACCCGTCTTGCACATGACCGAGCGCCGCAAAGGCCGCATGCCGGATGCTCCCGGGCACGCCCCGGCGATGGGAAGCGCCCGCAACGGAAATCCGCATGCGGGTTTATTGTACCCCGCCGTCAAGTGTAATTTCGGCAAATATAGGCGGGCGGTAAAGGTTTACCTTGGGTGACCATCAAGGGCAAAATTGATCCTTCCGTCACCGAGGGACCAAATGGCAGCTGCGGTGAAATAGGAACTGTTTTTGCCGGCCGTAGCCTTAAACAGCCCCTATTTCACCGCAACTTATTTAGGAGATGAGTCAGAGGGCGCCGAGGAGGATGGCGTAGGTTGTGGATTCTCCGAGCTTGAGCTCGTCACCGGGGTTGAGCTGGGCGGAGCGGCCGGGCTCGACCTGGGTGCAGACGTTCGTCGCGTCGTTTACCACCACGGTTCCGTTGGTGGACGACAGGTCCTCAACGTACCAGACATTTTGGTCATCGCACCACACGTGGGCATGGCGAGCCGAAACGTCATCGCCCACATCGGTGATGCCGCCCTCCCCCGTTGCCAGCGCGCCGATCTCGACGCCTTCCTCACTCGGCTGAATCCAGCGCGGGACGCTCACCGCGTAGCCGTTTTGCACGCGCAGCAGTCCCAGCGGATGCGCCGGCGCGACCTCGTGCTCGCCCGACTTGGAACCAAGGCGGGCGTGAGAGCAAACGGCATAGGGAACGAATCTTGCGGATGTACTCCTCGACGTCAGGCAGGTAAGCCCCACGAAGTCACCGGGGAGGCCCAAGCGGCCCGGCACCACTTCCAGATTCTGACCAGGGCGAGTCGTTCGCCGGTGGCTGAAGGCTCGCTCCCACCCAAAAGGGGAGATTCGCGTTGTTCCCCAATCGCTCTCGCATCTTTCATTTTGCTCGAGGTGGGCTATAAAAACTTTCCTGGTGAAAGGCGGCGATTGGTTTCCTTTCTTTCTAGAGGAGCGCGCCTGTAATCTGTTTTCATCCTAAATCAAGTTGAGATCGGACCTTCCAGAGGCAAGTCGACTCAAACTGCGAGGCTCCATGTTGGAATAAAGAGCGCTGTCGAAGTGCCAACAACACAAAGCTTGCCAGTCTCAAATAGAACCTTTTGGGAGTCCGATTGGGCCGCACACCGAATCCCCGCTGGTGGTTTTTTATAGCTGCGTAACAATAAACAAGGTTAGTGCCAGTCCAGCATGAAATTGAGGAACGTATGCATTTTTTCTCAGTAAGTGATCGTCGTTACTGCTTCGATGAGGTCACTCGCAATTGCTTTCAGGTTGACCAAGCATCAGAAGATGCGCTTCGCATATTTGAAGCATCGGGAAGAACGGTCAACTCGAAGTTGCTAACAAAGTCACTTGCTGCGAAAGGCTACGACCAAACGACCATAGCAGAACTTGAAGACGACATTGATGAGTATCAACGATTGTCTGAGCGGACTTTCTTAACAAAAGACACGCCTCGAAAACTTAGATCCATCGAACTCCACGTTTCACATGCATGCAACCTTGGTTGTAGTTACTGTTTTGCCGGTAAAGGAGATTATGGAACGTCTCCTCTGCTGATGACAGACGAGATAGCCTTCAAGGCGGTCGACTACCTCGTCGCAAGTTCATCGGAAAACGAAACGCTTGCAATCGTCTTTTTTGGTGGGGAACCCATGATTAACGAGCCGCTGATATGGAAAACGGTCGACTATTCAAAAAGAATATACCCCAATAGAAACTTTACCTATTCTATTACGACCAACGGAACGCTTTTGAATGACACTGCTGTGAATTCTTTCAAGGAGCACGGGTTTTCTGTTCTGATTAGTCTCGATGGTACAGGATGCAAGCACGATGCATCGCGCCCGTACAAGACGGGAGGCGGCTCTTTCTCCGATATCGACAAAAACGTTCGTCGTTTTTCCGAGTCGTTCCCCTTCGGCGCAAGAGCGACCTTAACAAATAATAACTGTAACCTTGTTGAAGACTATCTTCAGTTTAAAGAGATGGGCTTCAGAAGGATTTACTTCTCGCCCGTGAGCTCATTCGATGAGAATATCAAACTCGACGAACACTCATTAAACAAAATCAGGGCGGGCCTAATAGATTTGGCGGATCAATATCTCAAACAGATTGATCAAGGGGAAAAGCCCTTGTTTAGAACATTGAAAACTGCAGTTGATTTGATTATGAGCAACAGGATCGCCTTTGTCGGATGCGGGGCTGGCAGGCGTTTTATTTCCGTGACTCCCGAAGGGGACGTATACCCCTGTCACAGGTTTGTCGGGATGATGCGATTCAAAATGGGCAACATCGTCACCGGAATTGACGAAACTAGGTATATTGAAAACTGGAGTCAGGGTGTCGAAAAAAGAATTGACTGTACGGACTGTTGGGCTCGGTCTTTCTGTGGTGGGGGCTGTAGCTGGGAGGCTGCAGACGAGCACGGCTACTTGCCCAAGAGTCTACACCCTGCATCATGTGAATATAGAAAAATGTGCTACGAGATGGCTTTTGACCTTATTTCCCGCCACTCATCTTCGCAGGAGAAAAATCAACGAGAAGCTACTGTATCGGAATAAGCGGTTCAGCGCATTGCTGTCACCATTGTGGAGGTGTTCGTTCTTCTGATTACCGTCTGCGAAGCTTATTGCTACGTTCGCCGAAACCATTCTAGAAATATGGTGAACTAGACATCTTGGTTTGTTATACACAATATTGAGGTTTTTCTGCACTCAAAGGGAGGTAGTCGTGAAGCATATTCATCCGATTAATCCAGGAAGTGGCGACGAGGCAGGCGTGAAGCCGATGTCTTTTGACTGCCTCTTGGGCATTACTGACATCTGTACTGTTTATGATAAAGCAGATGGCTGTGGTGCATACGATTACTGCGACTATGACATGGATGGCGGCAGCATCTGCGTTGTAGATCACTGTGGCATTGATCAAACGTAGTCTCTAATTGGATTAAGGTGAGGAGCTGTTATGAAGCATATCCATCCTGTTGGTTCAAATGAACATACTCCCGTTGAGCCTTGTTGTCTTGGAGTTGATATATGCAATTTTTACGACATCGCCGAGTGCCCTGTTGCGGATTGGTGCTATGTCGATAAAGAATCAAGCTGTGTTTTGCCAGCAGATTGGTGCGATCCAGTTGACGAGTAGTTTTTGTGTCTAGGAACTATTTGGTCCAATTCAAAATAAGATGGGGACAAATACCAAAATCTCGTGTCTGGGAGGAGTTATGCCATTATTGCAAGGTCTCGTTGGATTAACCTTTGTACTTGCTTTATATCTAGCACCTTTTTTATTGTTATTCTTCATTATCCGATTCTTTCTTCGGAAAAAATAGGAGTATCACGCAAACATTAGCGTAGCTTTCTTCCAATATGAGCCGAGCATTGGCAAGTGGAATAAGAAGCCCGACCGTTCGTCACATGAAAGTGATCGGACGGGCCTCTCAATTTAACCCGGGCCGCCACCCATAGCGGCTTTCCGGGCGTATTTTCGGTGCAAAGCAATCGTCAGTTTAATCCTATGCGTCGATACCGCATTTCATTTGTTCGGCTCGTATTCTACGGCCTTGTAACCCTCGCACTCTCCGGCAAACGGATTGAACACGAAGGCAGAGATGATGTGTGCGTGGACATCGAGGCTGCTGTAGGCAACATACTGGGGCATGGACCCCCGCTGCGCGTGGCATGCGGCCCGGCATATTCATTGCCGTCCAACCCCGTGTAGTTGCAGCAAAGGGTGGAACCTCAATGCTCAGCTCATGTTGTCCGTGGGACACGAGAATTGTAAGTACACTTTGGTGTGATTCTCACGATGATACTGAGCCACCTGGAATAAGATACGTCGCGACAACACTTCGCTTCACCTCTGTCTCGACAAGACAACGTAGACTAAAGTTTCCTTTAGTAAGAGAATGAGAACTATATCTGAAAGCGTTGCGATGGCGTGAAGGCACCGAGTCCGAACCGACTGAATGCTACGTGCATCTGCATCGCTTTTTTGTTATCTCTGTCAGTTGGGTAGCACTACACTTGTCAGCATTTACCCCGGTACATGCTGCCTAAATCCACTACCCCTTCTACCGCGCCGACCATCTCGTCATCGTGAGAGACAATGATGATCAGCTGGCTTTGCTTGTTGCGCTTAACATAGGCCGCAAGCTCGGCGCGGCTTACAGCGTCTAACCCAGTCGTGGGCTCGTCGAGTACCAAAACTGACGACTTGCGTGAAATCGCCGACCATAAGTACACTCGGCGCAGCTCACCGCCCGAAAGCGCGGAGCAACGTTTCCCGAGCAACTCCTTCACGCTGTTTTCCAGCGAAAGTAGGCCATCTACACCCCGGTGATAGGAAGAAAAGGGCGTGTCGAAATACTCTAACAGCTCTTTCACCGTTTCGTCCGGCGCGAAGCACGACTGTGGGCAGCACGATATCTCTCTCGCACGTATGTAATCCAAGTCGCATTCTTCGATTGGCACGCCGTTGTATTTTACTTTGCCTTTCGATGAGTATAGCCCGAGCATCAAGTAAAGAAGTGACGTCTTGCCTCTTCCGTTTTCCCCAACTATGCAATATGTACCAGGACCGGAAAACTTGAAAGAAAACCCGCCGAGGACCTCTCGGACAGATCCGTCTGGAAGGGCAACCGAGAATTCCAAATCAGATACCGAAATGTCATTTATTTCATCGAGTTTAGCTAAATCGGTCCGATTCCACCCCGATCTCTCCTTTTCTCTCGTCGCGATAGCCGTCCTATCCCATGATGCTTTGGCATCTTGATAGGATTTGAACAATGACATCATACTTTTCAAAGTCTTAAAGAGAACCGCGAAGTATGTACCGATGATAGTGTACTCGCCTATTGACATAGTTCCGTTAATGATTCGTACTCCGGAAACAACAAGTATCACCGCTTGAAACAACGCTGCGAAAAGACCATCGAGCGATGTCAGAGAATATGATAGCTTTCCGGAGCGCAAAACTTTGGGAAAATAGCTCTTAAACCCAGCGTCGAGCGCTTGTTCGCTCTTGCCGTACGAAGATGTCAGTTGAATGTTGAGAATCTGATTAAGCTGCGATGCAATTGCGGCGTAAAAGGCGCTGTCCGCCTCTTTCTTCTCATACGTGACCCTATACAAAAGTTTCCTCAACCCAGTAATTACACAGAAATACACGATGAGGAGAATGATGGAAAACACCGCGAGAGTTGAATCAATTGACCATATGATAAGCAATACGATGGGAATGGCTACAATGGACAGCGGCGCACTGATAAAATTCGCCAAAACGAAGGATGAGACCACGCTAGAGTCGGAAATAATCCGTTGCGTTGTATAGGCTGGATCGATGGTCCGACTCACCAAGTAATCGTCTCTTTCAAAACGCAAGACGGCCTCCCTGAGAAGATCAAAGGAAAGTCTCGTGGTTATGCGAATGGAAAGTGTTCCTGCAAAATAAGTAAAGAGGGTGGAGAAAACTCCTATTGACGCAACCAGGAGCGCGAAGAGTACGGCGTCTCTTTCGCTGCGGTTACCGAGAAGAAAATCTAAGAATTTCCCGTTCACGTATGGCATGGCATAGGAGAGAGCGGTTCCAATCACCGTGATAGCAATGAAGACGAAAGCCCCTTTTGCTCTGATGAACCTCGAGAGAACGCATCGAATCAAGGAAGGCCCCAATCTACCCGCCACAAAACATCAATCACTGATACCTTACACCTCAACACAACAGGAGCGAAGATTTGCCAATGAGACTGCTTTAAGATTGCCTTGGGCCAATACGATCTCAAGCTCTTCCTACAAGAGAGTCGGAATCGGACATCTCCTCCGACGAACCTGGCAATCGGGCGGTTGAAATATCTTTTTCAACCGCCCGATTGCCACAATAGATTTGAGCATCCGCCCACAAACGTCCG
>NZ_CABJFS010000014.1:12021-41926 GCF_902364945.1 Collinsella aerofaciens
GCCCACAAACGTCCGCGTTTTATACCCATCAAATCCTTTGCCTTTTGTCGTCTAGACTAGAAAAATCGCTCGAAATAACGCAACCGGCCTGCTCGCTTGAAGAAACCTAAGCCCGTAACGTAGATGTGCAAACTTCCGAAACGCCTTGCGCGGCATAGTGCGTATAAACTTCGTCAACCGCCTCAGAAATATCTGAGTATCGCGCCGGGTCAAAATCATACGATGTCGCAGCTATACCCTGCACCCATTCGGAACGCGGATTAATTGAATAGCCACACAGCATCATCATACATGCATCTAGACCTGATTTCCCAAGTATCCGACGTATTGATGAGAGCATCGCGGGTCGCCCCCGCACCATCGTCGTCACCCCTATTAGCAGTATTTACCGTTTTTCTCTAAATGCGTATCGCCACCCTTAAGAATACGAAGTGTTTTATCCAGACCCGATTGTCCTCCATCTCAAACGAAGGGATAAGGAATCTCATCCGGAATCGGCAGTAACGGAGGATTCACAACGACAAGCGAAAAACATGAGTCATCTCTCAGAGGGGAGTAAAGGCTCCCCTCAAGCACCCTAGTTTCGTCATCCAAAGAGTTGATGGCAGTGTTTTTCTTACAAAGGTCGACAACAAAAGGGTTGATTTCTACAGATGTTACATCCATGCCACAGTTGGTAAGTATCAGGCCCTGTATTCTGGGGCCAGAACACAAATCGAGAGCCTTCCGTGCGCTCTGCGGTGTAAGGCGCCAATCTCAGCAAATCTGTCCCACAATACTGCGCTGAAGAACAACACGGAACCCCTGAGCCAAACTCCCCTATACCTTATTAAGGCTAAGACAGGCAAGTTCACGCACCCGGCATATTCCAGAATAACATCCTATTGTTTTAGATGCTCTACAAGCATGAACAGCCGCGAATCGGAAAGATCTTCTAGTTTCGCCCCGACTGACCGCCAAGGGCCAAAATGGCCTCTCCATCCCCAGGCGACCGGCTCTGGCGCGCCGAGGAGTGTCCCCAAGTGCCGGCAGAAAAGGAACGTCCTTAACTGCCGGCTAGAGGGCACCGAAGAGGATGGCATAGGTAGTGGATTCGCCGAGCTTGAGCTCGTCGCCGGGATTGAGCTGGGCGGAACGGCCGGGCTCGACCTGAATGCAAACGCGCGTGGCCCCGTTTACCACCACGGTTCCGTTGGTGGACGACAAGTCCTCGACGTGCCAGATATTTTGAGCATCGCACCAGATATGGGCATGGCGGGCCGAGACATCGTCGCCGACGTCGGTAATATCGCCCTCACCAGTGGCCAGCGCGCCAATCTCAACACCCTGCTCACTCGGCTGAATCCAGCGCGGGGCGCTCACGACAAAACTGTTTTGCACGCGCAGCAAGCCCAAAGGGTGCGCCGGGGCGGGTTCGCGTTCGCCCGCAGTCAGCGACATGCCAAGCGAACGCGGCGTGGATGTGCCTCCGCCGCAGGTCGCGTTCGCGTAGTCGATGGCATAGTTCACCGAGGACCGCACATCCGCCGAACAACCGACGGCGACAAACAGCACCAGCACGACCTCGGCGCGCTCGGCGGGCATGAGTTCCGCCGCCTGGGACAGGCGATCGAGCGCGTTGCGATAGAGATTCGTGTCCTGGTGGCACTCTTCGAGCGCGCGTACCATCGGTTCACCTGCAGGACCGCACACCATATTGATTACAGCCGTGGAGTCCATGGGATTGCGCTGGCGCAGGGCCAGTTGCGACATAATACGCGCAGCCGAGGTACCGTATTCGGCAAAGTAGCGCTGCTGAAGCGTGCCGACCGGCGCGCGAACGATAAAGCGGGAAACCCAAGAGCGATCGGCGGCTCGGCTCTGCGGGCTGCGGCCGTCGGCGAGCGGACGGGACGAAAGCACCAAGCCGCACAGCTCGATATGGCTCAGATGCGCTGCGCGCTTAAAGATGTCAAACATGGCCCCGCATGGGGTGAGCTCAACTTGAGATGCCATGACCTAGGCCTCCTTGGTCGTAGAAATAGAATCGGACGATACTTCGACAGGTCCGCCAAAAGTACGGACAGCTGCGGCTCCACCGGCAAGCGGAGTCGCCATCTGGGCTTTTGTGCGTCGCGGTGCCGAAACGGGAAGTTCAAAGGCAAAGCCCATCGCAAGCAAAAACCACGTAAGCGTATAGGTTGCAACCAGAGCGGCAACAAGGCCGCCCATCACGGCGCGTTGGGAAAATACGCTACATGCAGCCACAACCAGCACCGGAACCTCGCAGGCAGAAAGCGCAAGCACACCCTGCAGGAAGCCCGAGCGCCGATCGCGCGCAAGTGCCCCCGCGGCAACGCCGGCTATGCCTGGCAGCGCCAACGCCAGTGCGGCAATAATACCCGGTAGCGACCCAGACCACACGAGCGATCCCAAAGTCGCCGTCACGCGAGCGCCCGACGCCAGCAGCGCGGCCGAAACCACGACCACAGCCCAAACCACGCCACAGACGACCGTCGCGCCGACCATCAGCGCGCGACGAACCGCGCGGCCAGACGCATCCATGGGGCACGGCGTGAGCGGCTCGCCGCGGAGCGAACGACCGACATTTTGCGCATAGTGGTCACAAAACGCCGAGAGCGCCGCCTCGACCGCCGCCGGCTCGGGACGATCTTTTTGATGGCTGGACAGACAGGCCATCACCACGTCGAACAGCTGGGCATCGACAAACGCCAGCGCATCGCGTAGCTCCTCGGAATCCGGCTCAAGCCCCAGCTGCTGGGCCTGCTCGGCCGCAGCGAGCGCCACATCGGGCTCACGACGAAGCAGCTGAGTCAAATCGCAACCGGGCGCATGGGCACCAATGGGATAGTCGGGCAGCGTGTCCATCTTGAGACGGTAGGGGCTGGCGATGTCGCGCGTCTTTTTGCGCGAACCCGAGGTGCCCGAAGTGCTCGGCGCGGCTTCGTATGGCGCGGCGCCGGCAATGAGCTCGTAAACCGTGCTTGCTGCGGCATAGACGTCGATCGCCGGCGACATACGCAAAGCGCGCAGGTCGGGAATATCGTCGGTGAGCATCTCGGGCGGGGCATAGGCAACCGTCGCGCGACGCAGCGTGGCATAGCGCTCCGTAAACGACGCCTTGCCGCCGGTACCGGCCACGGCCGACGCAGGCTCAAGCGCCAGCGACGAGCCAAAGTCGATCAGGCACAGGTCAAAGGTGCCCTCGGCAAGCTGCCGGTCAAGCGGTAGACGCGCCGTACGCACCATAATATTAGCGGGCGAGATATCGCGATGGACAAAGCCCTCGCCCACCAGGCTCATACGGCAGAGCAGATCGAACAGGTCGCGACCCAGACGCGCCGCCACAAGCGGCGATAGGCGGCCGGCATCGTCCACGGCAAAGCGCGAGCGCAAGCGGGCGAGCGTCTCGCCCTCGACCCATTCCATGACAATTGCAGGCACACCGTCGACCTCGCCCCAGCCATAGAGGCGGGGAAAGCCCTTAAGGCCCGAAAGGGCGCGATGGCATTCGTATTCCTCGCGAAACGCCGCTTTGAACTTGGCGACCAGCGCCTCATGGGCGGCGGCATCGTCAAACTCATCGCACGTTGGCAAGATGAGCTGCTTGAGTGCCACGGCCTCGCCTTGGGCGTTGACGGCACGCGTCACGCGGCCGATACCGCCACGGCGCATGGTGGCATCGTCGGCAAACAGTATCGTAAAACGACGCAGATAGGCAGGCAGTTCGTCCTGACCGAGCGCAATGGCCGGCTCAAACCCGTCGACACGCGCCAGGCGCAGGCCGACCATGGGATCGCGACCGAGCGATTGTGGTGTGGTGGATGCAAGATCGGTCATCATAGGGCAAGCGCCGCCACGTTATTGTTGAAGTTACCGAGCGCGACGTCATCATCGCCGTAATGGCCGACCCATTGACATAGGTTGGTGTAACAGCCCCACAGATTGGCATACTGCTGATACCACTTTGACCGGGGCGAGAATGTCTGACGACCGAACTCGGCTCGAATGACAAACATCTCCCCGACCAGGCTGTCGCACGGCCTGGGATCTCCCGTAGAGTTATAGGTCGAGACCACGTCATTGGCACGAGAAACATAGCCGTCGAGCATGTTGTACTTGGTCACAAGCCAGCTGTGAATGCTCTCTTCCTCAGCAGCGGAAAGGCCACCGGAGTTTGCATCGTTGTCAGTGTTGCCGCCCGTCGAGCCGCCGTTTCCAGACCCTCCGGCAGAGGAACCCGACCCAGAGCCACCGCCCGAACTCGACGAATCCGAGCCGGAGCCAGAAGTATCCGAGCTACCGGGCTTTCCGGACTGCTGGGCGTCCTGCTCCTTCTGCTGCTCGACCTTATTCACCGTTGCCGCCACGCTATTGTTGGACAACCGATCGATGATCTTGGTGTTGGTGAGCACGATGGTTTTGCCATTGGCAAGCGTGACTTCGTTGTCCGGGGCCTCGGCGCCGTCCGCGTCGCCGGTGCCAAACACAATATGCGCGACCACACTTGCCCAAGCATATCCAGTCGTGGTCCCCAGGTCACTTTTGACCTCATGCCCCACGCGCGGTTCGCGTGCGGCATGTGCCTGCATCATGGACGGCACGGTCATGCCATAGGCAGAAACGCCAGCTATGACCAGCACCAGCGAGCAAGACAGCAGTGCGTACGCCCGCGGCGCCAAGCCCAGTCGGCGTCGCATGCGCACCGCGGCGCCGCGCTTTGTCTGAGTGCCACCGGGCCGCATGCGTTCTCCTCCAACAAAAACACGCCGCTCGGGAGCGGCGCATTCATTCGAATCCATATTTGAGTGTATCAGCGAACCCAAAAGGTTGCGCAACGAATGGGCAAATTAAGGATGCGAGTGGAAGCATCCATGCGATAAGCGGATACAAAGCATCTTTGTTGCACAACAAACTTACAGTCGCACGGGGAAATTATGGCTACCCCGTGCGTCGCGATGAAGACATACGGCAGGAGCAGGCTCGCCACCTAAATCGTGCGACGGGCCTCGATGGCGCGCCCAAGCGTAAGCTCGTCGGCATACTCCAGGTCGCCGCCCACGGGAAGGCCGCTCGCCAGACGCGATACCTCAACGCCCAGCGGCTTGATAGTGCGGGCCAGGTAGCTCGCCGTGGTCTCGCCCTCGATATTGGGGTTGGTGGCGATGATGACCTCGTGGATGTCCTCGTGGCCCAAGCGTGCCAGCAGCTCACGAATGTGCAACTGCTCGGGACCAATCTTGTCCATGGGACTGATCACGCCGCCCAATACGTGGTAGAGACCGTGGTAGCTGCCCGTGCGCTCAATCGCCTGGACATCGCGCGGCTCGCCCACCACGCAAATGCGAGTGGTATCGCGCATCGAATCCTGGCAGATGGAGCACTCGTCGGCCGTGGCGTAGTTAAAGCAGCGGCTGCAAAAGTGAACCTCCTGCTTAACCTCCAGGATAGCCTCGGCCAGGCGGCGCGCCTCCTCGGCATCGGCCTCGAGCAGGTAATAGGCGATGCGCTGGGCCGACTTGGGACCAATGCCCGGCAGACGGCCCAGCTCATCGAGCAATTTTTGCAGACTATGGTTGGCACTCATATATATGCGTGTCTTAGAACGGCATGCCCGGGATGTTGAGGCCGCCGGTGATGGCGCCCATCTGCTTGTTGGCGAGCTCGTTGACACCGCGGACGGCCTCGTTGACGGCAGCCATGATCATGTCCTGCAGCATATCGACGTCCTCGGGATCGAGGGCATCGGGGTCGATGGTGAGGTTGACGAGCTCCATCTCGCCGTTAACGGTCACCTTGACCATGCCGCCGCCGGCAGAGGCGTCGACGGTCTGGGACTTAAGGTTTTCCTGCGCGGCGGCAAGCTGCTCCTGCATCTTGCGAGCCTGCTTCATCATTTGCTGCATGTTCATACCGGCCATGATGGCTCCTTTACGTGCGGCCGCGCGACAAGCTGCAAGGGCAGCCGGAGCGCGACGGGACTTTCAAACTCAAAAATCGTACCACGGCGCGGGGCAAGCAAGCGGGGCGGACACGCTACCTCAGTCGATATACATGTCCTTGAGCGTGACGCACGCCCAAGATTATGCAAGGTCGAATTATGCAAGGTTGCATAATTATCTCAAGCTACATCTAGCAGAGCTGGAACCAGGCAGTTTATGCGTAGGGCTACAAGGCTACATGGCAAAATGCCGAGCCGCTGCTCGAGGCGGCACGCATGGCGGCTGGGTATAATTTGATTGTCATAGATGACGATTTGGAGGTGCCCTCGTGAATGTCCCAGCCGTACTCCAAAACATCCGCTCAAAACACCCCGTTGCATATGTGGTTCTCTATCTCTTTGTCGTCTGGGTATTACTGGTTATCATCACCCATGCCATAGCTTTTGGAGCAGAACTGCTGATAGCCAGCTCGGACCAGCCCGTCGTCAAATGGGAGACGACCGATGAATGCACCGACGGAACCCGAACCATTTACTACAACAGCCCGTCCCTCTACCAAGAGTTCAAGGTCAAGATAAAGGACTCCAAGATTGTCGATGCCGAACTGGGCTCTTTATTTACAATCGGAGCAACCGTCAACGCCGAGCAAGTCGAGTACACGGACAGCCATGCGACGTATCGTATCGACCTCAGCATCCTAGGCCGACCGTCACGCGCCTGTCTGCTCGAATGCGATATACGCGGCACCACGTTGCACATGTCCGAAATACAGATGCGCCCGGGCAAGGGGTTCTCTTCTTGAGCAGTATACCCGCCTGCGCAGCTACTCCACCGGCTTGAAGATGGTGGACTGGCCGAAGACGCTGCGGATGAGGGCTTTGGCCTCGTCCTCGGTCTGCGGGATGCTCGGGGCTGCACCCTGATGGCCGAAGGGGCCGCCCGCACCGGAGTTGGACTCCCAGGGAGCTGCAGGAGCGTCCTCCTCTTTGGGGGCAGTTGCAGCGGACTTGGGCGCGGACGCCGCACCCGGCACGTCGAACGGAGGCAGATCGTCCCCACCAGCATCGGCAACAAAACCGCCAACCATGGCATCGTCGTAGGGAACCTGCTCGGATTCCCATGGCGCAGACGGCGCGGCGGGCTGAGCCTTGGGAGCGGACGCGCGCTCGGGCGCTCGGGGCGCGGGCTCGGTCGGGAGCTTGCCCGTGGCAGGAGCGCCGGCGGGGTTGTCGGAGCGCAGCCAGGGGGCTTTGCCCAGGTCAGACGACTTGGGCGCGGGCGAGGCAGGCTTGGGCGCGGGTGTCGGAGCAGCCGGTTTGGCCATGACGGGCTTAGGCGCCGACGGGGTCGGCGCCGCTATCGGTGCTGCTTTTGGCTGCGTCGCGCTGGCGCTCGAGGATGCAGGGGCCGCCGAGGACACGGGTTGCGGGTCCGCAGATACCGCAGCCCGTGCAGATGGAGAATGCTCCTCATGTTGAGGAGCCGGCGTGCCACCCCCATCCAGGACATAGTCGACGGTACGACGACCGAAGACCGCACTGACTGTCGGCAGGACCACCGACTGCGTGTCGGCGCGTCCAAGCATCTTGATGGCAAAGGTCGAGCCCGCGGGGAACGAGACCGTGAGCCTGGAGCCGTCGTCAGCCGTGGCGCGGGCATTGAGCAAAAGCCCCGCGTAGGAAGCCTGACGCGCCTTGACACGCTCGACAACCTCGGCCCATTTGCGCTGCAGCTCTCCGGCATCCTCGACCGCGGGCGTCTCGGCAGTACCGGCGGCGGCAACCTGGGCGGCATTGTTGGACTGGGGCTTAGGTGCCGGAGCGGTGGCAGGCGCGGGAGCCGCAACGGGCTGAGGCGTCGGAGTCGGCGCAGGCTGAGGTGCAGGCGCTGCAGGCTTGGAAGCTGACACGGACGCAGAACGGGACGCAGGCTGGGCAGCCGGAACAGCAGCACCACGGTCCCAAGGCATACCGCCCTGGCGCGCGGACGTAGCAGCGGGGGCAGCGGATGCCGCCGGAGCGGCAGCACGAGCGCCCGAAATTAGCGTCGGCTGTTGGGCAGCAGCGGGTACGGATGCTGCAGGCGCGGCGGCCTGAGCAGCAGCCACGCTCGCCGGCACGGCGCCGTTGGCAACCATGGCCTCCAAGCGGGCCACGCGCTCGGCCAATGCCTCAATCGTTAAATCGGCCTCGGGACGTGCCAGGCGCGTGCAGGCGATCTCGAGCACCAGGCGCACGTCGCTCGCGCCCCTCATCTCCAGTGCGGCATCGTCGAGCACCGTCAGCACACGGGCCAGGCGGTCGGCAGGATGCTCGCCAAAGGCAGCGGCCTCGGCAGCAAGCGCCTCGGCCTGCTCGGAGCCGCCCTCAAACAGCTCGGCACGGGCACCGGCAACGCAGGCAACGTACACGTCACGCACATGCGCCACCAGGTCGCGCGTCAGCTCCAGCAGGTCGTTTCCTTCCTCGACCTGCGCACGGATCAGTCCATAGAGCTCGGCAACATCGCGATCGGCAATGGCGCGGGAAAACTCGCCCAGAATCTGGTCCGAAACCTCGCCTAAAAGCGAGCGGGCGTCGTCCGCATGCACAGAACCGTTGCCAAAGACGCTCAGCTGCTCCAGCGTGGACAACGCGTCGCGCATACCGCCCTTGGCATGGCGCGCCACGATAGCCAGCGCCTCATCGTCGTAATCGAAGCCCTCCTGCTCGCACACGTATGCCAGGCGACGCTCGATATCCTCGTTGCCGATGCGATGGAAATCGAAACGCTGGCAGCGCGAGAGGATGGTCTCCAGAATCTTTTGCGGGTCGGTGGTGCACAGCACAAAGATCACGTGTGCCGGCGGCTCCTCGAGCGTCTTGAGCAGCGCGTTGAACGCCGCCGTCGTGAGCATGTGGACCTCGTCGATGATATAGATCTTGTACTTGCCGCGCACCGGGGCAAAGTTGACGGAGTTGATGATTTCCTCGCGCACATTGTCCACGCCCGTGCGGGAGGCGGCATCGAGCTCGTAGACATCGGGGTGGTTACCCTCGGCAATGAGCTCGCACTCCTCGCAAGTACCGTCGGGCATGCAGCCGCTTGCACCCTCGGCGCGCGCCGCCTCGGCATTGCGGCACAGCAGCGCCTTGGCCAGAATGCGCGCCATGGTGGTCTTGCCCGTGCCGCGCGGTCCGCAGAACAGGTAGGCGTGGGACAGGCGCCCCTCGGTGATGGCGTGCTCGAGCGTCGAGACGATATGCTGCTGGCCCACCACGGAGTCAAAGGTGAGCGGGCGATACTTTCGGTACAACGATTCCATGGGTGCTCCCCCGGGTATACTGAGTCTTGTTGCCGCGGCGGCCATGCGGTCGCACGGCATACTGCATTCCATAATAACCCGTACGGCGAGCCCGCCGCGATAGGAGTCCAAAGAGCATGGCAGACGCAGAGAGCAACCTCGTTCCCTCCGAAGCAGCCGACCAGGTCGAGGTCGCGCTCGAGGAGCAGGCCGCAGCCGACGACGGCATCCTGTACCTCAACGAGTACCAATACGAAAACGACCTCGTCACCGACTTCGCCCGCCTGGTCGCCTCGCCCAGGCGTCGCGGCTCGCTGTATGTCGCCGCGGCAATTGCCGCGCTCATCGGCATCGGCATGCTGGTGGCCGGCGGCAACTGGATCAAGTTTGGCGTCGTCTTGATCGTATTCGGCGCCTTTTTGGCCTGGTGGAGCAAAAACCTGCACCACACCCTCGCCCGCGACTTTATCGACGCCGTTGAGGCCGACGAGTCCATGGGTGGCCGCTATCGCCGCGTCGCCGCCAACGAGGACGGCCTGATGGTTTGGGGCACGAGCGGCAAGTCGCAGTTCTTCCCGTTTGAAAAGCTCGACCACGTGCTCGACGGCGAGCGCATCTTTGTGGCCATGTTCGCCGACCAGGGCGTGACGATCCCCAAGGACACCTTTGTTCGCGGCGATGCCGAGCAGTTTGGCGCCTTCCTTAAGGCGCGCATCAACAAAAAACTCCGCATCGAGACCAAACGCAAGAAGATGAAGGCAGAAAAGGCCGCTGCCGAAGCAAAACAGGCCGACAAGCCCCAGGACAACAAGGGCAAGCAGCGCAAGCAGAAGAAGAACAAGAAGAAGCGGTAATCCGGCCGACACCGAAGGTGCCTCGTCCCGCGCCCGATTCCGAGTCGGAGCGCCTGAAATCGGGCGCGGGTACCGCCGATGGACCCATTTTGCCTAACTCTCGAGCTACTTCACTTCAAACCTTAAGAGCCTTCTCTCTGGCAGATCGGTCATCTTCATCGTATAAGTCCCAGGAAAAGCCTTCTCAAAACGGACGGTCTCGTAACCTTCGAAATAGTCGTTGGTGTTTTGCATCATGAATGGGACAAGCAACTCGTTCTCCGCCCCAACCTGTACAGCAAACGCAGCAGAACCGCCCAGAGCCGGCATTGCCTGCGTTATCAGATCGGTATTGACCACAAAGTCATAGTTTGGCGCAGACTCCGGCACCAAATGCCAAACATACGTTTTGATTCCGCCTTCGACATTGTCCTTATTCCTGACACGCATCTTTACGGCGATAACACACGTGATGTCGGCGTCCTTCAATTTCGTTTTCGTATCCACGATGCCATATTTTGAATAATCATCATGCGCACGCTTGAGATACTCGCGCGGCGTGAGCAGCTCTGCCCCGTCTATGCAAAACGAATACCCGTCAGTCGCCACATCCTTCGACCCCAGAAACGCCCCATCCATCGAGAGCCATTCGCCCTCCGCATAATATTTCTCAGGAATGACCGTCCGGTTCCCGTTAACGACGCTCGCCCTCATGCCCGCAAGGCCAGTAACAGCACAGCCGAAAAGCGCAAGCGCCGACCTTCTTGTCCACAGGGTCTTCTTCATCGCGCTCACGACCTTTCCCGAACTTTCACAACGGCACCGTCGCGCATGCAGTAAACCCGATCGGCCAGCTCCTCGAGCACCTCTCCGTCATGGCTGGACAGAATAACCTCGCGACCCGTTGATGCCGCCATCGCCACAACGCGCTTGAGCATTTCCACGCCCGCTTCGTCGAGGGCATTTGTTGGCTCATCGAGAACAAGCAGCTTCGGCTTTTCCATAATTGCCGCAGCTATCCCCAGACGCTGCTTCATCCCAAGCGAGTATGCTCGGAACTTCTTTTTTTCGTCTGCATCGAGCCCCACGAGCCGCAGGGCAGAGCGAATGTCCTCGCGGGTTGCAACGCCCTTGATCTGAGCAATGAGCTCCAGATTGTCGTAACCAGACAGATAGCCCAGAAAGGAAGGCGCCTCGATCAACATCCCCAGACTCGGCGGGAAAGAGATGTCCGCCCCAAGCCTTTGGCCATCGATAGAGATTTCGCCTTCGGTAGGCTTGATCAATCCGCAGACCGCTCGCATAAGCATGGTCTTACCCGAACCGTTTATCCCCTGAAGACCGACCACAGTCCCAGGGTCAACCTCGATGGACACGTTGCGCAGAACATCGTTTTTGCCCATGCGCTTCGATACGTCCCTAACGATCACGCTCATATCTTGTCCCCCTTTTCTATAAGGTCGGCCCTTCGAAACCACAGTCCGCCCAACGATAGGCATAACGACATAATCACAATTGAAAACAAGCCACTCGAGCCCGCCGCGATTCCATCTTTGACAATTCCGCCCCAGCGCAACAGCATCAAGGCGTTACCCAATAGCGCCCAATGCCGTGCATATGCCGAGCAGATCAGGTAGCTCATTAAAACCACAAACGAGACCGACGGCCCAAGTACAAAGCCAATCACTGCCTGCGCAAACGCAAGCGCCTCGAAAGCAAAAAAGAGACCTGTGAAAAACGGCAGCGCATCCGCCTCGCCAGCTTTGAGAAACCACGGCGCCAAATTAGCCAGCTGAAGCGACTCACCATGAATGACCGCGCTGAACGAGGCGCTCACCATCAAGCTCCAAATCACAACAGAGCAAACCACCACGAGCAGCGAAAATGCCGTTACCGCCGCCACCAAGATAAAACGCGAGACCCACCAAAGGGTTCTTGACCGGCATCGAACAAGCGCTTGCAAACCAAACCCGTGCAACGATTCGGTCGGATAATCGAGTGTTGTATAGAGAATAAGCAGAATGACAAATAGCCATCCTAACGGAGGCACAAACATGAGCCCGGGCCTAGGCTCAAACGGAGCGGATCCGGCAAACACGAGCGCGAGATTATCAGCAAACCCCAAGGCATTCGTCCGAACCCCATACACAGAAGACAAGCCGTAGGCGTACACCAAGTTCGCAACGGTCACTGCCGCAATCGCAATAAAAGTAAGGATGTTCTTCTTCAAAACGGTCCTCAGGTCCGCGGCGACCAGCCTAAACAGCATCAGACCACCTCGCGTCTTTTTAAGAATCTCGCGAAAATCAAAGAAAAGACGAACAGCAAAATGATTTCTGCAAACCCTGCTCGAATGTCGGGCCAGTTATTTAGTGATTCCGACCTGATGCTGTTAAGAATGTTGCAGTTAAAGCCGACGCATGAAAGGACGCTAAAAATCCAGTCGTTAACAAAGTGCCATGCAACCATAATCAGATATGGAACGACCATCGCCTTGATTCTGCTGCGAAACACAACCGACAGACCGGTCACGGCCATGGATAGAGCCCCCAGCGTCACCGCATCGAACAGTGTATAAACCAGCACGTACAACAGAGGCCGGGAATAAAACAGGCCAGAAAAATAGCTATGCAGATAGAGCCCGACGTAAGTCGATTCGTCGACCCGGGGAGGATACGCGGGAAACAGCATTGAGACAATCAGGAAGTTCACGAGTAGCGGAATAGCCGTGACCGCAAACGCAGAGAGGAAAGCAGACAGCATCTTCACGTTCACGTATGCATTTCTAGAAACACGTGTGCAGATCTGCGCCTCGTAACCGCTCAAACGCTCGGACAGGCATGACCACGACCCGGCCAGCATGGCAAGCAACGGCAGCGCATAGAAAAACACTGATGCCGATAGCGGTGCATTTGCACTCACAACGATCCAGTTACCAAAGCTACTTTCACGCGTTTGGCCGAGGTATGCCTGGGCTTGCAAACCAACGCCATAGCCAAGCGATAACAGCTGCTTGCGCTCAGTCTCGAGCGTCCACCATGCCTCAATGGCAGCCGCCATCGAAATTGCAGTTGCAACCATAAGGGTCAACGCAAATATAGGATTGCCAAATATCTTGGATAACTCGTGCCGTAATAGATTTCCATTCAAGCGACATCACCCTCCTATTGGCCAGGCCGAGCAGCAACGCTCGACCCGGCCCTAATCACAAGCGGTTAATGATGCGTCGGCGCACGGCAACCTTTGCATGAATAGAGAATGATGTCTGTAAACACCCGCTATTGAGTTAATCGCTCAGGCGTTTACACGTTATCTACCTGCGATAACAATGAAACAAGCTCCGCTTTATTCTTGATCCTCAACTGGCGGTAAGATGCAGACCGCAGTGCTTGCACCGTAGATGCAGCGTAACCGACGTCCTCCGCAATAGCCTTTGTCGTTGCGCCCTCTGCCGTCATCAGCAAGATTTGCGACTGAACATCGGAAAGGGAGCGCGACGTAAGCAGAGCCAGCTGGCGCACGCGGGCCGTTTCGGTGGACCCGTTCGCGCGGTACTCCAAGACAGCCTTCTCGTCCTCAACCGAGCGGGTGAGCGCGATGTGCGTGACTAACATGGGCGCAGACCAGCAGACGATCACCGTTGCCACGACGACATTGACAGCCGAACTATGCCCCAACAACGACGCGAGGAACAACGGCTCGTAAACCGTCAGATCCTGCGCCATATTGAGCAAGACGACCCAAACAGGAGCCGTCGCCCCGAAGCAAAGCATCCATATCCCAAGCATTTTGCGCTGCGGACAGCTTCGCAGCACCTTATATGTGAGCAACATCCCCATCAGCACCGCAAGCCCGTGGATTCGCCCCCTAGCGGCCGCATAGATTAAGGCAACCATGCCCATTGACACCAACGGCACGATAGACCGGGTACGAGCACGCACCTTAAACGGACGCAGCTCAACGGCGAGCGAAGCCATAGACGCCACGCCGCAAACCAGGACTGGCACGGCCATCAACGGATCGCGTATGCACCTCCATGCCGCGATATAGATAAAAGACCATTCCACAGCAGATAGCATCGCCCATACGTACGGGCTTCCGAGCCAAATCGCTTCACCTGCTCTATCCAGCGCAGCGCCACGATTCGCTTTTCCGCCCGCGTAGCATAGCGACAGAAGCAGTCCGAGGCCCAATGCGTAGCTTAAGAGGGAAAAGGCGACAGCCCGCGAAACACCGGACCCCCAATCGCTATCCGCCATTACCAAGGGCCCCGCCGCAAGGAGGATAAAAAATAATGTGAGCAGGTATCGAAACAGCCGGCGCGTTCGAGCTGATGCCGCCATATCGTCAGCATGCCGCTGCGGCAGCTCATGCCCTACAGTATCGCCCTCACCCGCAAACAACGCCACGAGCTCGCGTGAGCCCGCAACCGATGCCTTCCCGTATGCTCGGTGAAGCGTTGTTCTCACCGTCGATGGCTTCGTATCCGTCTCCTTGGCAATTTCCGCCGGCGTTTTCCCTTTGAGCAGCAGTCGAACAAACTGCTCTTCTCTAGGCGACAGGGCAGGGGAAAACACCCCCGCATCGAATGTGTCGGACGCACAGGCGATATCCGAATTGTTGTCCCGTTTCCCCCTTAGCAACATGCATACGAAGGCAGCAGCGATAACGGACCCCATCGCCAGCAATGCAATGACCACGGCATCGCTTGCGAAGTATGCCGCCTCAACAGCCGGAACAAGGCCAATAGGGACTGCCACGAGCGCAGAACGGGCAAACACGTCGCGCCGCCCATGGCCAAAGGCACGAGGGCGGCAAAACAGCGGGGCCACAGTCAATGCGAGATAGACCAACGGAATTAAAAGCGCAAGGCCAATTGACGCAGCCGAAACAGAGGGTATCCCCCATGGCTCGGGGACAATTCTCCATGAAACTCGACAGCAAAACAGCAGGCAAGACATGACGGCTATTGTTTCTGTAAAAATCGCGTCCTGCGGGTGACGAGTTTCCCTTTCGTCAGTCCGTGTCGACCTCTGCGTCAAAGGAGAGTCCGCCGTGCCCCAAATAACATATGAGAGGAGCAGCGACCCAACAAAGCACGAGACACACGAAACGCCATGTAACAACCAAATCGGTGCAAACACGATTGGAATAGAGTCTCCGCGAGCATAGAAAGCCAGGTCGGCCCATTCGGGAACCGTTGCAATAACACCAAGAAAAACGCCGATGGCACCGAGATGCCTCGGCCTTCTCATTCCCCCCTTGCATAGCGCAGCACCATGAACAAACGCCGCGAGGCATGCGCCCAGGATAACGAGCCAGGGCATTGCACCTGACGCCAGGCCGATTGAAGATGAAAACCGGTGATAAGGGGTGACCGCCATTACGACAAGCGCAATGGCGCAGGCAGATGTAGCAGAACGGCGGGAAAAAAGCATATGGCCTCCATAGCGTGTCATTATATCGCCCGAGCCGCTCGTTTATCTCTGTTCCCACACCAGCCAGCATCAACGATTCAGGCGAACTCCAATCCGAACCAGAACACGGTCCAGCTTTTGTCCGCAGTCCCCGCTCCAAAGCGGGATGTGGTTTCCTTTTGGACGCCGGTTCGGAAAGCGCATCCCGTTCCAGGGCAATATTCTGGGATGCAGTTTCCGCAGCCCACCCCATTTGGAAGGCGCATCCCATTATTTGGCTGAAAACTGGGGTGCGCTTTCCGAACGAGCCGAAACGGCCCGAATCGATCGGACCACCTCATCCCCGTTTCCTCGCCATCTGCCCGAGCGTGCTACACTAGCAGCATCTATGCCACCGCGAACGGCTCGGCTCCGCGCCCGCCGCTCGCAAACGAACTTTAAACGCACGAGGGTTGGCCATGCCGCTTTTCTCGCAACATACCGCCCGGTTCTCGCCGGACGTTCCTTTGGAGGGCACCAGCTCTCGCGAGCTGCTCAAGCGGTACCAGCCGCTCGAGACACTTGCGACCGGCGGTTTTGGCTCCATCGAGATCTGCCGCGACACGCACCTGCGCCGCCGCGTCGCCATTAAACGCATCCCCCTTATCAACGGTGCCGGCATGCCCGCTAGCGACATCATGGATGTCCTGCGCGAGGCGCACACTGCCGCCATGCTTCAACATCCCAATATCGTGCAGGTCATCGACTTTACGCACGATACCGCCTATGCCTACCTGGTTATGGAATATGTCGACGGCATGTCGCTGGCCGAGTTTTTGCATCGCGTGGACGGCCATTCGCTCACCTTTGACGAGGCCGCGGCCATTGCTGATGCCCTGGGCCAGGCGCTCACCTTTGCCCATAGTAATGGCGTGCTCCACCTGGACATCAAGCCCGCCAACGTGCTCATCGACCACTCGGGCAATGTAAAGCTCACCGACTTTGGCATGGCGCGGCTGTCGTCTGCTGGCGGCTTTGGCGGCTCGCGCGGCGGCACCATCGGCTACATGCCACCCGAGCAGCTCGACATCGAGACCGGCACGGTTGACGAGCGCGCCGATGTCTTTGCCCTTGCCTGTGTGATCTACGAGGGCCTGTGCGGCAGCGCTCCCTTTATGGCCGCCACGCCCGGCGACTCGCTCGGCCGCATCATCGGCGGCGCCACCTACCCCAGCGAGCTCATCCCGCATTTTCCCCCGGGAGCCGAGGCTACGCTCATGAGCGCCCTCTCCCCCATGCCGCAAGACCGCCCCAACAGCATCGAGGCATTTTGCGACCAGCTGCTCGCCGGCTTGGGCAGCGTGCGCGAGGGTCGTCGCAGCTTGGAGCAAATGGTTGGCGAGCTTTCGGATGACGAGCGCGCGGCAGACGGTATCAAGCCATCGGCCTACGAGGACGACACCATCGAAGTCGACCCCGCACTCGGCTGGGCGGGCACGCGCTGGAGCCATGCGCGCGACTACACCATGCGCACTATCTCGGCGCTAACGTGCGGCATCTTTAGCTTTTTGCTGATGCAAACGGCCGGAGTCGCGGCGCTTCCCGGCCTGGTCATTGCAGCCATCGCGATCGGAGCGGCGGCTGGCCTGGCCCCCCAGATTGGCTCGGCCATCTCGGCTGTAGGCTTTTTGGTGCTCATGGCCAACGCCACCATGCAGGCACAGGGCATCCTGTCGATGCTGCCCGTCGCGGTGATCTTTGCCGCCGCCATGTCCGGTTGGTGGATCGCCTGGGGTCGCACCGAGGCTGCCGCGAGCGCCGCGCTCACCTGTGCACTCGCGCTTGGCTGTCTGACCGGCAATACCTTCCTGGCAGCTGGGGTCGCCGCCGGCGTCGCGTCATTTTGGCTCGGCCCGGCAAGCGCCGCCGCGGCAACGGGCATGGGCGCGCTTTTTGCCCGTCTGGCCACGGTCGCGCTTTCAGCCGGAGGCGTGCTGGGGCTCGGTAACGTTGCCGCAGCGCTGGGAGACCCGCTCCTTTGGGCTGCCTTTGTGCTGGTCGCGGCAACTGCCGCAGCGTCATCCGCGCTGCTCAATGCCCATGCCAAGCGCGCCGATCAGGGCTCAAACCTTGCCGCAATCGCTGCCATCGCTGTCACCGGCATCGGCTGCGCAGCGGCGTCCTGTCTTGCACACCATATGGAAATTGCCGGCCTTGCAGCCGCGGTCGTCGCCAAGGCGGCGGTTGCGGGAACCCTATCCTCTATAATCGTTGGGATATGCCTATATTTGCTCGGATACCAAAGAACCTATACGGAGAGTGATCTTTCGTGAACTTCCTGAACATCTTCGAGGACCACGTGGCCGGCATCTTCGGTGCCACCCGTGCCCCGTTCTCCTTTAAGAAGCTTGCCAAGCAGGCCGCTCGCGACATGGAGGATCAGACTCTGGTGATTAATGGCGTCAACACGGCGCCGGCACTCTATACCATCCTTATCGCCGCCGACGACGATCCCATGCTCGCCCCGTTCTACCCCGAGCTTTCGCGCGAGGTCCGCGAGTTTGTGAAGGCGCAGGCCGAAAAGCGCCGCTATGTCTTTGTCGGCGAGCCCCTCGTGCGCTTTATGATCGATCCGCAGCTGCGCGCCGGCAAGTTCTCGGTCTTTGCCGAGAACGTCGATGCCCCCACGCTCGGTCGCCTGTACGAGGAAGAGCGCGCCTATCAAAACGGCCTGGGCCAGAACAACTCCGCGGCAAGCCGTGCCGCCAGCGCCCCGCGCGCCGGCCAGCAGCAGTTTGCTGCCCCGCAGCAGCAGCGCCCCGCCGCCATGCCCCAGCAGCAGCCGACGCCTCGCGCCGCCGCTCCCGACCCGCTTGCCGTGGCAGATCCCTTCGCGCCTAGCGTCCCCGACCCCGCCGCTCCTATCCCGGTGCCGCAGACCGTCTCGCGCGACGCGCTTGCCGGCATGGGCGGAGCCGCCGCGACCGGTGCCGCCGTGGGCCTAGGCGCCGCAGCCGGCATCGCCTCCAACATGGCGAGCACTCGCGCCCCGCAGCGCCCGCTCGCCCAGCTCGTCGACGTCGTGAGCGGCGAGAGCCATAGCATCACCTCCGCACAGGTGACCATCGGTCGCGAGCGCTCAGTTTCTGACATTGCCCTGCGCGACCCCAACGTGTCGCGCCGCCACGCCCAGCTCACCTTTACGGGCTCGGATTGGTCGATCGAGGACCTCAATTCCACCAACGGCACGCTCGTCAACAACCGCCGCATTACACGCTGCCCGCTGCGCAACGGCGATTTGCTGACGTTTGGCCTGAGCACCTTTGAATTTAGGGGATAGTCGCTTATGAACATCGATATCGTCCTTTTTGCAGGCCGCATCGTCCTGGTCGCCCTGCTCTATATCTTCCTGTTCGCCGTCATGAAGACCGGCGTGGGACTCGTGCGCGGGCAGCGCCGCGACTCGGCTATCTGGACGATTGATGTGGACAAGGGTCCGCGCGGTATCCGCGGCATCCACGTAGACATGCTCGGCCCCGTCATCGTCGGTCGCTCGCCATCTTCGGACATCTGCATCAACGAACCGTTCGTCTCGGCCTCGCATGCGCGCTTTTCGCTGCAGGGCCCGGCGCTCATCATCGAGGACCTCAACTCGCTTAACGGCACGCTCGTCAACGGCCGCCAGCTCGTGGAGCCCGCGACGCTGCGTGAGGGCGACGAAGTCCAGATTGGCGACGTGGTCATGAAGGTGAACCGTCGATGATCGACGAGGAGAACAAGTCCGCAACTATGACCGAGGCACCGGCCGCCGCCACAGCTGCGCCGGCCCACGCCGCTCCGGCGGGCTCCGCGCCCGTGGAGCCCGAGGACACCGTGTTCTCCCTGCCTCTTTCGCATGTAACGCATGATATTTCGGATCTCGCCGATAACGAAGACGAAGAGGATGCCGTAGCGGCGCCCATCGGCGCACATGCTGCGGAACAGCCCACAGCGCCCGAAGCAACCCCGGCGCCGGCTCACTTTGCAGAGCCCGTCGCCGCGGCAATCAACGAGAGTGCTGCGGTGTTTGCGGCACCCGAGCCCGCCGCGCCGGCGTTTCCCATAGCCCCGGCATCCGAGGTTGCGCCCGCGTCTACGCCGGCGCCCAAGCCTATAGACGTCAGCCAGCAAGACGACGAGTCGACCGCCCGCGTGTCCGAGGAGCCCGACTCCCCGGACACCGGCGATTCCGAATCAAACGCCGAGACCGACACCATCTCTCCCGGTGACACAGCCGAAATCGACGTTGCCGCCGTTGAGGCCAAGCTCAAAGACCCCGGCTCGACCATGAGCTTTGAACCCCTAACCGAGGAGCGCATCGAGACCGACTCGACCTATGATGCCGGCACCACCACGCAACTCATGTGGGGCGCCCGCTCCGACGTTGGCTGCGTGCGCCCGCACAATGAGGATTCCTACCTGGTGCAGTCGCCGCTCTTTTGCGTATGCGACGGCATGGGCGGTCACGCTGCCGGCGAGGTGGCCTCTTCTATCGCTGTCGAGACCATCGCCAAGACAGCTCCTCAGTCTGCCGACGCCGCACGCCTGGCGGCAGCCGTCGAGGCCGCCAACGCCGCCGTAATCGAGGCTGCCCTGAATGGCCTGGGCAAGCCTGGCATGGGTTGCACAGCCACTTGCGCCTATATCGAAAACGACACGCTCGCCATCGCCCACGTGGGTGACTCTCGCGCCTACCTGCTCCACGAGGGCACGCTCATCCGCGTGACCCGCGACCACTCCTACGTGGAGGAGCTCGTGGACGCCGGCGAGATCACGGCAGATGAGGCTCGCGTCCACCCCAACCGTTCGGTCATCACCCGCGCGCTGGGCTCGGACCCCGCTATGTATGCCGACCACTTCACTCTGCATATCGAGGAAGGCGACCGTCTGATCCTGTGCTCCGACGGCCTTTCGAGCATGATTCCCGATAGCGATATCGAGAACATCGCCACGCAGTCCTCAACCGCGCAAATCTGCGTCGACAACCTAGTGGACGCGGCGCTTGCCGCCGGCGGCCACGACAACGTGACCGTAGTAGTCGTTGACCTGGTTGACGATGGCGTTATGCGCGAGGCGCAACGCGTGCGTCGCCGCAACGTCACCATCGGCGTCGTCTTAGGTCTCGTCTTGGTGCTGGCGGCTTCCATCTGGGCCTACACGGGTGTCACCGGCTCGTACTACCTGGGTACCTACCAGGGCAATGTCGCCGTCTGGCGCGGCCTGCCCGGCAAGCCACTCGGACTCAAGCTCCACTGGCTCGAAAGCGAAACCAGTATTAAGCTGTCCGACCTGCCCGAAGACACGCAAAACCGCCTCAAGGCGGGCATTCCGCAAACAAGTGTCGACGATGCGCAGGACACGATATCCAAGTACCGCCACCAGATCGACGAGGAGCAGACCCGCCAGGTGATTGACGCGCAAACGATTCGCGACAACACCAATCAGGGATCGACCTCCGAATCAGATTCCGAGAAAACCGCCGAACAGTCCGCCGAGGCCGAAGCCTCCGAAAAGAACTAGAAAGGGAGTGCCGCTTATGAGTCGCCGCAACACCGAGCTGCTCTTGCTCATCGCCTCGGCGTTCCCCGTCATCCTGCTGTATGCGATGTACGTGCTCACCGCGGGCGCCGCCATCTCCTTTGAGACGCTCGCCGTGCCGATCGGCCTCTTTGCCGCCTTCGCCGCGGCACATATCGCCGTGCGCATCTTGGCGCCCGGCGCCGACCCCGCCATCCTACCCATCGTATTTATACTTTCGGGCATCGGTATCACGTTCGTGACACGCCTCGCCCCCGCTCTCGCGATCTCACAGCTCATCATCCTGTTTGTCTCGGTGGCCCTGATGGTGGGAACGCTCGCACTGGTCAAAAACCTCGACGTGGTCATGCGCTACAAGTACACCTTTGGCATCATCGGCATCATCCTGCTGATGCTGCCCATCTTTATCGGCACCACGATCTCGGGCTCCAAGCTGTGGATCCGCATCGCGGGCTTTACCATCCAGCCTGGCGAGTTCGCCAAGGTCTTTATCGTGCTGTTCCTGGCCGGGTACCTGGCCGAGAACCGCGAGCTGCTCTCCATCTCCAACCGCAAGATCCTGGGCTTTAAGATCCCTCGCCTGCGACTGCTACTGCCGCTGTTTGCCGTGTGGGGTGTGTGCCTGCTCGTCGTCGTCTTCGAACGCGACCTGGGTTCGGCCGTGCTGTTCTACACCATCTTCTTGCTGATGCTCTACGTTGCCACGGGGCGCTTTTCGTACGTCATCATCGGCCTTGCGCTCTTAGCCGTTGGAGCTGTGGGCGCCTACAAGTTCCTGTCTCACGTTCAGGTGCGTTTCCAGGTTTGGGTCGATCCGTTTAAGGACGCCCAGGGCCAGGGCTACCAGATCGTCCAGTCGCTCTTCTCGCTTGCCGATGGCGGCCTGGTCGGTGTTGGCATCGGCAACGGCATGGCCAACAACATCCCCGTCGTCGAGTCCGACTTTATCTTCTCGGCTATCGGCGAGGAGATGGGCCTTTTGGGCGGCGGCGCCGTGCTCATCCTGTTTATGCTCTTTGCCGTGCGTGGCCTCACCACGGCTGCCCGCGCTAAATCCGACCTTGCCGCCTTTAGTGCCACGGGCCTTACGGCCGCCATCAGCTTCCAGGCCTTCTTGATCGTTGGCGGCGTAACCCGCCTGATCCCGCTGACCGGCGTCACCCTGCCCTTTATGAGCCAGGGCGGCTCCTCGCTGCTGGCGAGCTTTATCATCGTCGCGCTCCTGCTGCGCGCCGGTGACGAGGCGACCGGACGCGAGGCCGAGCTTACCGGCACCGGCACCATGGCCGCCATCACCGATGATCAGGTCGCATCTGCCGCCGCCCCGACGGGCACGCGCTTTTCCACCTCGTCTTCCTACGGCAGCGGCAGCCATTCCGTCGGCTCGCGCATGCGCCGTCGCCTGCTCGACACGCCTGAATCCGGTGTGCTCGGCCGCGTTGCGCTCGCCAACCGTCTAACCCGCGCGGTGCTCGCCTTTACGGCGCTGTTCGCCATCCTTATCGGCAACCTCACCTATGTCCAGGTCATCAAGGCCAAGGACTATCAGGACATGCCGACCAACAACCACACCATCGCCCGCTCCAAGTACATCCAGCGCGGTTCCATCATCACGTCCGACGGCGTGACGCTGGCCGAGTCGCTGCAGCAGGAGGACGGCACCTACGTACGCTCCTACCCCAACGGTAACCTGGCAGCGCACGTGGTTGGCTACGTGAGCCAGCAGTATGGCACCACCGCCATCGAGAGCGTCATGAACGACACGCTCACCGGTTCCAAGGATTACTCCAGCTGGAACAACGCCATCGCATCGCTCGCAGGTCAGACCCAGCCGGGCAACACCGCCAAGCTCACCATCGACTCGCGTATCCAGACGGCGGCCGAGCAGGCACTCAAGGGCTTTAAGGGCGCTGTAGTGGTCATCGACCCGCGTACCGGCGCGGTGCTCGCATGTGCCAGCTCGCCCACCTACGACAACACCAACATCGATGCCCTGCTGCAGACGGGCGGCGGCGAGGACGGCTCCATGTACAATCGCGCCATGGACGCGCTGTACACGCCGGGCTCAACGTTTAAGGTCGTTACGCTTTCCGCGGCACTCGAGACCGGTACTGCCAGCCTTACCAGCACCTACCAGGCGCCCGGCTCCATGGACATCGGCAACGCACCGGTCACCAACTATGCCAACGAGAGCTACGGCACCATCAGCCTGCAGCAGGCCTTTGCCGTGTCCTCCAACGTCGTCTTTGGCCAGGTGGCAAACGAAGTTGGCGCAAACACGCTCGTGCAGTTTGCCAACGCCTTTGGCTACGGCCAAAAACTCGGCCAGGACCTGACCTCCGCGGCCTCCATCATGGCCGACCCGTCGCTCATGACCGAGTGGGAGACCGCCTGGGCCGGCGCCGGCCAGCCTGTCGGCATGGACCACACGCCCGGCCCGCAGACCACCGTCATGCAAAACGCCGTGATTGCCGCCGCCATCGCTAACAGCGGCGTGGTCATGGACCCGTACTTTGTAGCCCAGGTACTCGCCCCGGACGGAACCGTGGTCAAGACCACGCAGTCCCGCTCGCTGGGTCAGGCCGTCAGCTCCACCACGGCCGACCAGGTCAAGCAGGCCATGCTTGCCGTCGTCCAGTCCGGCACCGGCACCGATGCCCAAATCCCCGGCGTCAAGGTCGCCGGCAAGACTGGCTCGGCCGAGACCGGCGGCACCAACGTCAACTCGATGTTCGTTGGCTTTGCACCTTACGATTCACCCACGGTCGCTATCTCGGTGGCCTTAGAGGATTACGACAAGCATGACGTCAAGGCCGCCAAGATCGCCGGCATCGTCCTGACCGCGGCGCTTGCCGCACAGGGAGCGTGATGCCCATGATCGAATCGGACACCCGAGGCGCGCCGCGGCCGAAGAGTTAGCGGCAACGCGCCACACGGTCCCAGCGGCCACATCGTAGGTACTACACACATCGTTGAGCGAATAGTTATGTTAGGAGCAGGAATGGAACAGAGGGTCCTCGGGGGAAGATACCTCCTCAAGGATAAGGTGGGAACAGGCGGCATGGCGACCGTCTACCGTGCACAGGACCAGGTCCTCGACCGCACGGTAGCCGTCAAGATCATGCTGCCACAGTATGCTGGCGACGCAACCTTCGCCGCACGCTTTAAGCAGGAGGCACAGGCAGCAGCCGGTCTCTCCTCCCCCTATATCGTGGGCGTCTACGATTGGGGCAAGGACGGCGACACCTATTACATCGTCATGGAGTACCTGCGCGGCACTGACCTTAAGAGCGGCATCAAGAGCCACGGCGCCCTCGACCCCAAGAAGGTCGCCCAGATCGGCTCGCAGATCAGCTCTGCGCTTTCGGTCGCCCACAAGCACGAGATCATCCACCGCGACATTAAGCCGCAGAACATCATGGTGCTGCCCGACGGCAACATCAAGGTAATGGACTTTGGCATCGCACGCGCCAAGAACAGCCACCTCACGCAAGACAACAACGTGCTGGGAACCGCCCACTACGTCAGCCCCGAGCAGACCCGCGGTCAGGACCTTGGCCCCACCTCGGATATCTACTCGCTGGGCGTCGTGATGTACGAGTGCGCCACCGGCCGCGTGCCCTTTGACGGTGATGACGCCATCTCGGTCGCACTCAAGCAGGTCAACGAACTGCCTATTCCGCCGAGCCAGATCAACTCCGGTGTCGACGCCGACCTTGAGCGCATCATCCTCAAGTGCATGGAGAAGGACCCGGCAAACCGCTTCCAGACCGCTGACGAGCTGCGTCAGGTGCTCAACAGCTACCTGTCGGGCCGTGCCGTCAACATCTCGGAGCCCACGCGTATCATCGGTGCCCCCAGTGAGCTGGGCGCCACCAAGACTCGCGAGCTTTCCGATCAGACGCGCGCCATGGTGCGTCCCGTCTCGGGCGTGAGCGGCCAGAATACCGCCCGTAGCTCGGTTTCGGGCTCCACCGGCTCCTACGAGGTCGAAAAGCCCAAATCCAACAAGAACAAGATCATCGCCGCTGTGGTGGCAGCTGTTGCCGTCATCGGCATCGTTGTGGCCTTTGCTACTGGGCTCTTTGGCGGCGAGCAGGTCCCCGTGCCCGACGTGCTGGGCAAGGACCAGCAGACTGCCGTCGAGCTGATCAAGGAAGCCGGCCTCGAGGTCGGCACCATCGACCAAAGCTACAACGACGATGTCGACGAGGGCAAAGTCGCCGAGCAGACGCCCAACGGCCACACCAAGAAGGCCAAGGGCACCAAGGTGAACCTGGTAATCTCCAAGGGCCCCAAGCCCTCCGAGAAGGTTGAGGTTCCCCGGCTTGTCGGCCTGACCAAGGACCAGGCAGAAGCCGCGCTGGCAAGCGTTGGTCTGAAGGGCAACGCCTCCGAGGAGGCCAACGAGGCCGATGAGGGCCAGGTCTTTGAACAGGGCACCGAAGCCGGTAAGGAAGTCGAGAAGGGCACGACCATCTCGTACAAGGTCTCGAGTGGCCCGGATACCACGTCCGTCCCCGACCTAACCGACATGACCGAGGCCCAGGCGCGCAACGCCCTCGATATGGCAGGCTTTGGCGTCGACGTGAGCTACCAGGAGAACGACTCGGTTACCGAGGGCACCGTGATCAGCTGGAACCCCAGCGGCAAGCAGAAGCCCGGCGCCACGATTACCGTCGTCATTGCCAAGAAGTCCGGCAAGGCCTCCGTCCCGGGCAACCTATACGGCAAGAGCATTTCCGCCGCCGTTACCGCGCTCAACAACGCCGGTTTCTATAACATTGGCTTCTGTGACCAGAACGGCAATCCCGTGAGCGGTAACGAGGATGCCACCGTTACGGGCGTCTCCCCCACCGGCAAGCAGTCCACCGACAGCACGATTACGCTGACGGTTGCACTTTCTGGCTCGGGTTCGGGTTCGGGTACGGGCGGCGATTCCGGTACGACCAACTAGTCGCCACCCAACCGCTCATTACGGCTCTCGCCGCAAACATATTCGCTCACAGGCGCCCGCTTGCTCCCCCAGCAAGCGGGCGCTTCATTTTTGATATGGCATTGAACCAGAAAAGCCCGGCACCGTGGCGGTACCGGGCTCGATATTCCTCTGGTGCCCCCGGGCGGATTCGAAAACTCCCCCCGCGGGGAAATAAGTGACGCGGGTGTCGACGGTCCGAATCCGACCTTTAGACCAGAAGAGCCCGGCACCGTAGCGGTACCGGACTCGATATTCCTCTGGTGCCCCCGGGCGGATTCGAACCGTCGACACCCGCTTTAGGAGAGCGGTGCTCTATCCCCTGAGCTACGGAGGCATGTCGTATTAGTGTAGCAGATTTGCGCCACCAACATGCAGCGCACAGCCGCTCTTCGAGATAGTCATCTGCGACGTTCTTTAATGACAAGTCGTTTAAGAACGTCCCTAATAACTACCCAACGACTAATTGCCTTTGTGGAAAAGGTTCTTGATGACGGAGGGGATGCTCTTGGCGCCCTTGGCCGTCACATCGATAAAGTCGGGCGAACGAACGAGCTTGTCCTCGTCAATGTACTTACGCACCGCGCGAAGCGTTTCCTTGTCATTGCGCGTCGAAAACGTAAAGTGGCCATTCTCTTTGGTAAAGATGGCGAAACGCGTAATCTTCTTGGTGCCGCGCAAAACCTCGGCGGCAATATAGTCGACCTCGTCCCACGGGATTTGGATATAATCCTCGGGATTACGCTCGTTATAGTACTCAAACGCCTTATTGCCCACCATCACGTTACCGTGACTGGTAAGCCCCATCAGGCAGGTTGCCGGCGTTGCCAAATCGACCGTGCTGTTCTGAGATTGCGCCATACGCGCCTCGCCCTCCAATAAAAACAATCGGACCGCATCCAGTGTACCCACCGGGTGCGGTCCGTTTCAATGGCTCAAAAGCCCTTGCCCAGCAACTCTCGGTCTTAAGCCGAAGCGTGCTTACATGAAGCCGCAGACGCGACCGATGATGCCGACGGCGAAGAGAGCCAGGATGATGACGATCGGGCTGACCTTCTTCTTGAGGAGCTTGCAGACCAGAAGGGTCAGGCACACGGCGGCAAGGCCGGGGATGAGCTGATCGAGGTTGGCCTGAAGCGTGGTGACCTTCACCGGGTCGAGCGCGTTGGCACCGACAGAGCTGTACATCGTCAATGCCTGCTTGATGCCCTCAGAACCGGCGGGCAGGTTGGCCCAGTCGATATAGGCGCCAGCGGACTGCGTGACCTTGGAGACGACCGGGGTGAAGGAGATGGACACCCAGCGCTCGACCAGGGCGCCGATGATGAACATACCCAGGATGGAAGCACCCTCGGTGACCTTGCCCATCAGACCGCCGGAGAGGTCCTTGGCGATGGAGGAGCCGACCTTGTAGCCAAACTCCTGCGTGTACCACAGGAAAGCGTAACGGATGATGTTCCACGCGAAGAAGAACAGCAGCGGACCGGCGATGCTGCCGGACAGGGCCAGGGAAGCGCCCAGTGCACCCAGAATCGGGCGAAGGGTGAACCAGAAGGCGGGGTCGCCGACGCCGGCGAGCGGGCCCATCATACCGACCTTGACGCCCTGAATGGCGACGTCGTCAATCGGAGCACCGTTGGCGCGCTCCTCCTCGAGGGCGAGGGTAACGCCAATGACGGGGGCGGAAACATAGGGGTGGGTGTTATAGAACTCCAGGTGGCGCTTAAGAGCGGCAATCTGGTCATCCTTGCTGGTGTAGAGCTTCTTGATCGCAGGGATCATTGCGAAGCACCAGCCGCCGTTCTGCATACGCTCGTAGTTCCACGAGCCCTGAAGGAACTGATGACGGAAGCAAACCTTCTTACGGTCAGCCTTGGTGAGCTGAATCTTGTTCTCTGCCATATGTATCACTCCCCTCCTACTCGTAATCGTTCAGAATGTCGCCGAGCGGGTCACCGGAGCCACCGCCCATGCCGCCACCCTGCTTGGCCAGATCCTTAAGGCCAAGGTAGATGAGGGCAAGGGAGATGCCGATGAGGCCAAGGGCGATCAGCGTGAGCTGAGGGATGGCAGCAAGGACAAAGCCGAGGATGAAGAACGGCCAGGTCTCCTTGGTGGCCATCATGTTGATGACCATGGCGTAACCGACGGAAGCGACCATGCCGCCGCCGACAGCCATGCCGCCGGACAGCCAATCGGGCATAGCGTTAAGCGCGTTGGTAACGGCCTCGGCCGGGATGATGCACAGAAGTACTGCCGGGATGGCGATACGAACACCCTGCATGAGGATGCCGGCGTACTGCCAACGCTCGATGCCGGCGAAGTCGCCCTTCTCGGCGCAGGCGTCCATGCCGTGAACCATAGCGGTAGCCAGGGTACGGCAGATCATGGTCAGGAACAGACCAGCGACCGACAGCGGGACGGCGACGGCGATGGCGGCGGTAACGGCCTTGGCCGAATCGGTGACGCCACCGTTGAGGGCGAGCACCATGATGATCGAAGAAGCGACCGAGGCCAGAGCGGCGTCAGGCGCGACGGCGGCGCCGACGTTAGCCCAGCCAAGGGCCATCATCTGGAGCGAACCGCCCAGGAGGATGCCCTCCTGAAGGTGACCGGTTACGAGACCGATAAGCGTGCATGCCACGAGCGGCTGATGGAACTGGAACTCATCCAGAATGCCTTCCATACCGGCAAGCAACGCGACAATCGCAACAAGCAGAATAGTGATTGCAGACATGTATCGGACCCTCCTTTACTATGCTTGAGCGGCCAGTTCGGCCTTTGCTTTCTTCAACATGGCGTCGAGATCCTCGGAGGAATCCGAAGGAACCTTGCGGACCTCGAACTTGACGCCCTTGGCCTTGAGAGCCTCGATGGTCTTGACGTCGTCATCGCCCATAGCGACAGCGTTAGTGACGACGACCTTGCCCTTGGAGTGGGCCATGGAACCGATGTTGGCTTCCTTGATGTCGACGCCGGCCTCGATGGCCCTGAGCAGATCCTGCGGGTTCTCGAACAGCAGCATCGCCTTGGTGTCGCCAAAGCGCGTGTCCTTGACGACCTCGGCCATCTTCTTGATGGGCACGACGTTGGCATGGACTCCCGGAGGGGCAGCCTGCTCGATCATGGTCTTGCGGAGCTCGTCGTGAGCAACGCCGTCGGAGACCACGATGATGCGGTTGGGGTTGATCTGCTTGGTCCACGTGGTGGCCACCTGACCATGCAGCAGGCGCGTGTCGATACGGACGTGGGCGATCTTGATGTGCCCGTCGCCGATCACCGTTCCCGGAGGAATGGCACCCGCAGGAGCAGCGGCGGCCGCAGCCGGCTTCTTCTCCTCGGGCTCCAGAGACTCGGGCTTGACGCGCACGCCGGCCTTAGCCTCAGTCACGAGATGTTTTGCGATCGCATGTGCAGTGTTCTTTGCGTCAAAGCGCTGCGAATATGCCTCGATGAGCATAGGCAGGTTGACACCGGTGACGATAGCCCAGGAATCATGGCCCTCGATGAGACCGCTGATCTGGTTGAAGGGCGTGCCGCCCCACAGATCAACGAGGAAGAGCACCTGCTCCTGGTCCTCGAAGGAAGCGACTGCTTCCTCGACCTTGGCTCGGAAGTCGTCGGGGCCCATGCTCGGCTCGAGCGAGACCACGGCTACAGACGGCTGATCGCCAAAGACCATCGAGCCCGTCTGCTTGATTCCAGCCGCCAAGTCACCATGGCTAGCAAGAACAATACTTACCATCACATAACCTCCTTTTTGTCTACGTAATTCCTACACGACAGTTATGGAGTATAGCTGCAAATACAGCAGAATTGTTTGAAAAACTGCAAAAGGTAGCATTATTTGTTTAAACCCTTGATTCTCATTTTCATTGCAACAGCCTCAGGACTCAGCG
>NZ_CABJFS010000015.1 GCF_902364945.1 Collinsella aerofaciens
ACGCGGGGCCCGTTCAGGCTGTTGCGTTGAGATTGAAAATCAACCTCACTGCACCTCCCTTGATTGGCAACTTCATCCGAACACTTCCCACATTCATCCGCACATGTGCGGGTGAATGTGGGAATCCGATACCCTGAGGGCCGGACCGGCCGGCCCCGGGAGATCGGAGGACGGCATGTCCGGAAAGAGGAAGAAGGGCGTCGGGAAGGCGGCCCCGAGGGCCTACGGCAGGCTCACCAGGCACGAGCGGAACACGGTCCAGAGGATGCTGGAGCGAGGGGCCTCGTGCAGGCAGATCGCGAGGGAGCTGGGCAGGTCGCCCTCGACGGTGAGCGCCGAGGTGGCGTCGCACAGGTTCGTGACCGCGCCGAGGGAGAGGCGCGGCGAGCGCGTGGACGCCTCCGCCGACCTGTCCGCGGCATGCCCGCGCCTGGCCGCGTGGCCGCGATGCTGCAACGGGTGCGGGCGGTACCGCGCGATCGGCTGCAAGCGCCGCCCGCACGTCTTCTACGAGGCCCGCGCCGCGCAGCTGTGCGCGGACTCGGTCCTCGTCTCGTCGAGGCGCGGGATAGACGCCGACGAGCCCGCCGCGGCCGAGGCGCTCGCCCTCATCCGCGACGGCCTGGGCCGGGGGCTCTCGCCCGAGCAGCTGTCCGCCCGCAACGGCGGGCCCGTGGACCTGTCGCCCTCGACGATCTACCGCTGGGTCGCGGCGGGCTACGACGGCATGACCAACATGGAGCTCAGGCGCAAGGTCGGCTACAGGCCCAGGTCGCACCGGGCCCCGAAGAGGGCGACGCCGCACTCGCCCCGCAGGTCGCACGCCGCGTTCCTCGCCCTCGGCGAGGACGCGTGCGCCGCCGCCTGGGAGATGGACACCGTCGAGGGCTCGCGGGAGGACAGCGCCTGCCTGCTCACGCTGCTGCACCGCCCCAGCAGGCTGCAGCTCGCGCTGCCGCTCGCGGCGAAGGACGCCGAGAGCGTGGCGGCGGCGCTCGGGGGCGTGCGCTCGGTGCTGGGCGCCGGCGGGACGCGCCGCGTGTTCCGCGCCGTCCTCACCGACAACGGCGCCGAGTTCTCCGACGAGGGCGCGATCGCCGCGCTGATCGGCGAGGGGCCGGGCGAGACGAGGCTGTTCTACTGCGACCCCCGGCGCAGCGACCAGAAGGGCGCCTGCGAGCGCAACCACGTCGAGATCAGGAAGCTGCTGCCCAAGGGCCGCGGCCTCAGGTTCGACCGGCTAGCCCCGGCCGACCTTGCGCTGGCGATGTCGCACGTGAACTCCGAGCCCCGCGGCGCGCTCGGCTTCGCGACGCCCGCCCGCACCTTCCGGGCGATGCTCGGCGACGACGCGGCGGCGCTGCTGGAGGCGTACGGCATCGAGGACGTGCCCGTCGACGGGCTCGACCTGACGCCGGGGCTCATCGCGCGGGCGCGCGCAGAGAGGGGCGATGCCCCGCTGTCCTAGCCTGAAAGGGAAAAACGGAATAGACTGACCGACCGTTCGGCTGGGTCTGGGAGGAGGTGCCGGGCGGCGGGCGGAGCATGGCCACCGGACCCATCGAAACACATCTCCACCGTTCCTTCAACTGGGAAAATGCCGACCCGGGGGCCCGAATGGGACCTCGGGGGCGTTCGGCTAGCTGCGGGAACGGCCTATTCGCTCAATGTGTTCGGCTGAGATCGGAAATCAACCAAGACGTGCGACCTATATAACATATCGACAAAAAAGACTGCCGGCGCGGGGCGGCGCCGACGGTTGCGAGAGAATATCGATTGTTGGCTGTTAAGCAGCGACGGCCTCGTAGACCGTGGCGCCCGAGAAGCTGTCGTGCAGGCTCTTGCCGCAGATCCAAGGCAGCTCGACGACCTCGCAGACCGTATTGACCAGCTCGGAGCAGTCAGTAAAATGGCCCTTATCGTTGAGGGCCTCGCAATCCTGAACACGCCAATAGCCATCGGTGTGCGTAATGTAGTACTCGTGATCGTTGATCGACACGAAAGCGCGCGTCTTGGAACGCAACAGCTTCAGAAATCCTTCGAAGTCGGTCTCGACGACATCTCCAGCCTGGAACATGATGTTACCTCCTGGCCCGGCGCCACCATGGCGCGTTGATAAACGTTGGTACTCCTTTAGTAAAACCTTTATCAGGGCTTATGCGCGCATCATTTAGGCAAATGGTAAAAACCGCAGGGTAGACGGGATAAAACGTTTAATCATCCCACCGGTTTGTCACATTCTGGCTGAAGTTTTATGCAAACCAACTTTTCCACTTGGTAGCTTGCATTTTTTGGGGCCGACGGCGCGATTACGGTTTTGGTTCGGCGGGTAAGAACGAGGCATCGCAACCAACGTCAGGAGGACACATGGAGACCATCGAGGCGCTCATCCATCGCCGCAGCTGCCGCAAATACAGCGATCGCCCTGTCGAGGCCGAGAAGCTCGCACGCATTATCGAAGCCGGTCAGTATGCGCCGAGCGGCATGGGACGCCAGCCGGTCACGTTCGTCGCCGTCACCGACCCCGCAACCGTCGAGCGCCTCTCGCAGCTCAACGCCCAGGCTATGGGTAGCGAGGGAGATCCCTTCTACGGCGCCAAGACCGTTGTGGTGGTACTCGTCGACCGCAGCGTGCCCACGCACCTGGAAGACGGCTCACTCGCCATGGGCAACCTGCTCAACGCAGCCTATGCGCTGGGCGTCGATTCGTGTTGGATCCACCGCGCGCACGAGGTCTTTGACTCACCCGAGGGATTGGAACTGCTGGCCAAGTGGGGTCTGCCCGCCGACGGAAGCCTGCGCGGTGTGGGCAACTGCATTCTGGGCTATGCCGAAGACGTGCTTCCCCAGGCCAAACCCCGCCGCGACAACATCGTGTACGTCAGGTAATTAGTTCCGCCGTTCTAACGAACGGCGGCCCCGCTGACGCTGCGCGAGCCGCATTCACGCCAATCTGACGTTCAATTTCGAGGGCGCGACCAAAAGGTCAGCGCCCTCTCATTTCACGTCACCTTGGCACAAATGCGGTTCGCTCGCTGTTGGTGACTGACATCGGGTGCACCACTGTTTACATTCGACACTTGGGCAGCTTAAAAAGGCCCCATCCCAAATTTGCTGCCCCACTCGCAACTTATCTTGCCGATGGAGTTGTCGTCGTTTCGTTCGTGTGAGTCGTTTCGGCTTCGCTGCCTTGTTCGTCCTCGTCCTTTTGCGCATCGGCGATGGTGGAGGCCGCCGCAACGATACCACGCTGAGGCGCCACGCCCGTCTGGGCCTGAGCGCCCTCGACAAGCTCCGTGCCGGCATGCGCGAGCTCGGGCGACTTAAACAATGCGTCCAGATTGGCCCCGCCGCCGGCGTAACCAAGTGCCGCGAGCGCGATGGCGATTATCGCGGCAACGACCGCGATCGGAACATAGCGATGCCAGCCTGCGGGATTGAGGCCGCTACGGCGAGCAGCGCCACGGCTAATGAAGCCGAGCGTTCCATCGTGCTTGAGCTTTGAGCCCACCACACGCTTACGGCCCCACAGCGACGATTCGGCCTGCATGGCCAAGCGAGCGCTTGCCGAAGGATAGCCATATCTAGTGCGTTTGAACGAGCCGTCGAAGCCTGAGGCGCTTTTGCCCCACGTCCGCGAAGCCGTGCGACGGTTGACCGGCGCCGTGGGCTTTCGAGCCCGATTAGGTTTTGAAGTCTCCGTCATACGCCCCCGCACGCCGTAACGCAATCGAAACATTACCGCTTTGGACTGTAGCACACGCGCTGCACGCGGTCACGAGCGCCTCGCTCAGCGGTCATCGTCCTTCAGCAAGCGCCACAGGGTCGTGCGGCTTATTCCCAGCACCTCGGCAGCGCGGGTCCGGTTGCCCTGAAGGTAGCCTACGACCAGCCGCGCGATGTCGCGTTCGGTATCGGCCAGTGGACGCAGGATATACAGGTCGCTGTCGAGCGTCGGAGTGCCAAAGGTTGCGGTTTTGATGACGTCTTCCTGGGCGAGCACCTCCTCCGCCACCGTGCGCTCCGCCACACCCGGCCCTACTAATATATAGAGTCGTTCCGAGACCTCGCGAAGCTGCAGATAGTTGCGTGGCCAGCGATAGCCGTTGAGCGTCGAGGCAGCCTCCTCAGACATACTCGGAGCGGCAGTTCCAAAGACATCTGATAGATACGACAAATACTGCGCGACCTTTTTCGATGCGCCACCCTGCTCGGCAATCGCAGGCGCCACACTCACTGCGCACGCCAAGCGCTCGGTTACAAAAGCGGCCTGATCGCTTTCGCCACCGCCCGGCATATCGTTTGCCGTCAGAACCACATGGCAACGCGCGGCCAGCGCCGTGTCGGTCATCGTAGAGACAAGCTCGCGCAGACGCTGCGGCGAAAGTGCATGCCAGCCGCCAATACAAAGGGTCAGCCTTGCCTGGAACAGCGGCGATTCCGAGCTTTTGAGCAGATGGCGCCAGCCGCGATCTGTGAGCTCGTCAAGTGCCACGGACACAAAGGGTTCGTCAGCATAAGGCCCATCCAGATAGAGGCGTTTTGCAATCTCTGCCTGGCCAGCACCCAGCTCGCCCTCCAACATGAGGGGCACGCCGCGGGCATAGCTTTCGCAGACGGGGCCAGAGACCGCAGCGGCACCCTCGACAATGCCGTACGCGCTTGCCTCGTAGCGCGCCTCGACCTCATCTGCGTTAAGCCACTCAATGCCCGCGTGTGCCGCCACACCGCGCACCTCGCGGATCACGACCACCCAAAGCGCGCCGTCTTCCTTGGCGACCGGACGCACCGTGAGGCTCAAGCGCCCTCCCGCATGCCCCATCACCAGGCGCGTGCCGTTGCCCACGCGCCCCAGGCGCTCGGCGACAAATGCCGCGACATCTTGCTCGAGCGCGACATCATCCATGGTCGAAATCGCCACGTGTCCATGCCCATCGATTGCCAACGCCGAGGCCCCGGCAGCAGCCAAGGCCTCGATCAAGATTTGTAGCTTGGCGTCACTGTTCATATTGCGTCCCGTCCTCGACGCCACGCCGCCACCGACGGCCGCGCGGGTGAGTGTTTCAAAATTGAACGATATTGCTCACCAAACACTATAGGGCAGAGGCCGCCGTCCTGCGAGTATATGAGTTGCCCCGCATCGCCATCCTGGCGGGGCGATAAGAGCTCTTCGGGACCTATAAACCTGCGGACAAGCCATACCCGCAAGAGCTCCTATCGCTCCACCGCGGACATGCGCTCACCAGCATGCAGCACGCAAATAAGCTACTTCTCTACCAGATTCCCAGCACGTGCTGCATTCCCAAACTCATGCACGCAATGCCAATCCAGCAGCAAAAGCCCAATGCGATGGGCTTACCGCCCTTTTTGACCAGCTCGACGATATCGGTATTAAAGCCAATGGCCGCCATAGCCATCACGATAAAGAACTTCGAAAGCTCCTTGATGGGCGCCGTAATGGACGCGGGAAGCTGAAGCACCGTGGTGATTACGCTCGCCAGCACAAAGAACAGCACGAACATGGGAAACGCGCGTTTAAGCGAGAACGTGCTTTTGGCGTCGCCGCCGGCCTTGCGCGCCAGATGCATCTGCCAGCATGCGAGAACCAACGTAATGGGAATAATGGCCAGCGTCCTGGTGAGCTTGACCACCGTGGCGCTCTCGAGCACATTGGCACCGGGATGCATGCTGTCCCAAGCGCTCGCCGCAGCCGTTACGGACGAAGTGTCGTTGATGGCGGTGCCGGCAAACAGGCCAAAGCCCTCGTTGGTCAGCCCGAGCATGCCGCCGAGCGTCGGAAACACGAGCGCCGCGATAACGTTAAACAGGAAGATGACCGAAATAGCCTGGGCAATCTCACGATCGTCGGCATCGATGACGGGCGCGGTCGCGGCGATGGCAGAACCGCCGCAAATCGACGAGCCCACACCCACGAGCGTCGCGATCTTGCCCGGCACGCGCATAACGCGGCAGAGCACGAAGGCGATGACAAGCGAGGTCGAGATCGTCGCCACGATAATCGGCAGCGACTGAGCGCCCTTGGACAGAATCTGCGAGAGGTTCATGCCAAAGCCAAGCAGGATTACCGCGTACTGCAAGACTTTTTTAGACGTATAGGTGACGCCGGCGGCGAGCTGTTCGCGACGATTCTTGGGAAAGACGAGCGCCAGGACCATGCCAAAGAGGATGGCGAATACCGGACCGCCGACCACCTCAATTTGTTTGCCGAGCAACGTCGCGGGAATGGCGATGATCAGGCAGAACAAAACGCCTTTCCAGCGCTCGCGTACGATATTTGCCAGTTGCATATGGGATTCCTTCTTTCTATTTCACGTTTGCGACGGCTTATGATACGGCAACGTTGAGCACAATCCCGTACAAACGCAGGCAAAAATGTCGCAAAAGTTATCGGGCGGCGATTGAATTTCCACCGCAGAGAACTGATTCGCGGCATAATAAACAACTGACATATGAGTGTGGAAGAACGTTTGCGAGGCGCTATGGAAGAATCGATGCACGTCGGCGAGCAGGAAACGAGCCTACAGGACCAGTCCTACCACACCATTCGACGCAAGATCGTCTACCTGGACTACAAGCCGGGCGAAAAGCTGGGCGTCAAGCAACTTTGCGACGACCTGGATATGGGGCGCACGCCCGTGCGCGAGGCACTGGTGCGTCTGGCGCAGGAAGGCCTGGTGCGCACCGTGCCCCAGAGCGGCACCTACGTCTCACCCATCAACCTCACCCTTGCCGAGAGTGCCTGCTACATCCGCGAACATCTGGAAAAGCAGGTGATTGTGGAGTGCTGTGCGCGAGCCACGTCGGCCGGCATCGAGCAGCTCGACCGCGCCATCGTGCTGCAGGAAAAGGCCATGGCCGAAGAGGATCGCATCGGCTTCTTTTTGAGCGACAACCTCATGCATCACATGATTTTTAGCATCGCATGCCGCAGCACCGTGTGGTCGTGGCTCGAGGAGACCAATGCCGACCTAGAGCGCTTCCGCTGGCTGCGCGCCGCCACGCAGGTTCTCGACAATCAGGACATCGTGAACGAGCACAAGCAGATTCGCCGCGCTATCGCCGGTCGCGACCCCATCGAAGCGAGCTTTTTGGTCAGCAAGCACCTGCACATGATGTTCCGCAACCAAACCGAGGTTCTGGACCAGTTCCCCGAGTACTTCGAGACCAGCAAGCTCCGCTAACCTGCCAAAAAGGGACAGGTTTATTTTGGCAGGTTTTATCTGGGCAAATGCAACAAGGCCCGGCTCCGCTGCAACGGAGCCGGGCCTCGGTCACTAGAACGGCGGAACAACAATTATTCGACCGTGACGCTTTTCGCCAGGTTGCGAGGTTGGTCAACGTCGCAACCGCGCAGGATAGCCACCTCGCGGGCGAGCAGCTGCAGCGGGACGCTCGCCGTGATGGGGCTGAACACGTCGCGGACGGCCGGCACGCGAATGATGCAGTCGGCAATCTTGTTGATCTCCTCGTCGCCCTCGGTGGCAACGACGATGACCTTGGCGCCGCGTGCCTTGCACTCCATAAGGTTCGACACGGTCTTGTCGTAGGTGGCACTCTTGGTAGCCACAGCGATGACAGGGAAGCCCGGGTCGATCAGGGCAATGGGGCCGTGCTTCATCTCACCGGCGGCGTAGGCCTCGGCGTGCAGGTAGCTGACCTCTTTGAGCTTGAGCGCGCCCTCGTAGGAAATAGCGGCACCCATGCCGCGACCCACGAACAGTGCGGACTGCGCGTCCTTGCACAGCAGGGCGGCCTCATGCACGGCCTCGGTTTGGGTATCCAAAATCCACTGGATCTGCTCGGCCGTATCGGAAAGCTCGCGGAACAGCATGCGCGCCTGCTTGGTGGTCAAGCGGTACTTGACCTGCGCCAGCAGCAGGGCCAAAAGCGTAAGGCTCACGACCTGGCCGATGAAGCTCTTGGTCGAGGCAACCGCGATCTCCTTGTTGGCCTTGGTGTAGATGACGCCGTCGCTCTCACGCGCCACGGGGCTGCCCACCACGTTGGTGATGCCGAAGACCTTGGCACCCTTGATGCGCGCGTCGCGAATGGCGGCAAGGGTATCGGCCGTCTCGCCCGACTGGGACACGGCAACGACAAGCGTCGTCGGCGTAATGATGGGGTTGCGATAACGGAACTCGCTGGCCGCCTCCACCTCGGTGGGGATGCGAGCCCAGCCCTCAATGAGATTCTTGGCAATGAGGCCAGCGTGATAGCTGGTTCCGCAAGCGATCACGTAGACGCGGTCGATGTCGTTGAGTTCCTCGAGCGAAAGGCCCAGCTCGTCGATGTCGAGCTCGCCGGCCGGCGTCATACGACCGACCAGCGTGTCGCGCACGACGCGCGGCTGCTCGTGGATTTCCTTGAGCATAAAGTCGGGATAACCGCCCTTTTCTGCCATGTCCAGGTCCCAGTCGATGTGGGTGACCTTGGGCTCGATAACGTTGCCGGCCTCGTCGGTATACTCGACGCCTGCGGGCGTGAGTTTGGCAAACTGACCGTCTTCGAGCACCACGACATCGCGGGTGGCGTCGATGAGCGCGATGACGTCGGAGGCGACATAGGCGCCGGTCTCGCCCGCTCCGACCACGATCGGGGAATCCTTGCGGGCCACGGCGATCACGCCGGGCTCGTCAGCGCACACGGCGGCCAGACCATAGGCACCGACCACGTGGGTGCAAGCCTCGCGCACGGAAGCCATCAGGTCGTGCGTCTCGGCATAGGCCTCTTCGATCAGATGCGCGAAGACCTCGGTATCGGTCTCGCTCTTAAAGTGGTGGCCGCGGCCCTCCAGTTCTTCGCGCAGCTCGGCGAAGTTCTCGATGATACCGTTGTGGACGATGGCGATACGACCGTCGCAGCTGGTGTGGGGGTGAGCGTTAACGACGGAGGGCTTGCCATGGGTAGCCCAGCGGGTATGGCCGATGCCGCAGGTAGCGTCGCTGTCGATGCTGGAAAGCTCGCTCTCCAGGCCCGCAACCTTGCCCACGCGGCGGATGACGTCGAGGTGAGCCGCGGCGCCCTCGCCCACCTCGAGCGCGACGCCCGAGGAGTCATAGCCGCGATACTCCATACGCTTGAGGCCCGTGACCAGGATGTTCTTTGCAATATCAGAGCCGGTGTAGCCGACGATTCCGCACATAGGATAAATCCCTTCGTTCGCGTGACTGCAAGACGTCCACGCACAGGGGGCGCTGAGACGTATAACGTTCGAGTATTGTACTCACGCAAGCGCAAGCTGATATACCAGAAGTGGTATCTCAACTTAGATACCACCCGATGCACACACGTCCAGCCGGTCCAAACCACCACAAAGGTGCCTGTCCCCTTTGTGGTGGTCGCGCTGGCAACGGCGTTTCCCCAGATAAAACCTGCCAAAATAAACCTGTCCCTTTTTGGTAGGTTTGGGATGCTACAATCTGGTTTGTACTTGAAACGCATCAAAGGGGCCGCTATGGCAAAGGTGAAAATCAGCGACGTCGCGCGCGAGGCCGGGGTTTCGCTGGGCACGGTTTCCAACGCGCTCAACCACCCCGAAAAGCTGCGCCCCGAGACCCTCAAGCTCATCAACGAGACCATCAATCGCTTGGGCTACCTGCCCAACCAAAGCGCTCGTCAGCTCGCGGGCGGCGCCACCAAGTCCTTTGGCCTGGTGCTCCCCCGTCTCGACCACGGCTTTTCGCTCCAAATCGCCAGCGGCGCCCACAACGAGGCCCGCAAGCACGGCTACGATCTGCTCATCGCCAATGCCGATAACGACGATATTCTCGAGGATCATTACCTGCGCTACTTTATGGGCACGCAGATGTCCGGCGTCATGGTTCAGCCCATGGCATCCCCCGACTGGCACCCGGCCATGACTAAAATGCCCGTGCCGATCGTCCATCTGGACGTCCATTGTTCAGAACCCGGTTACTACGTGGCCGCCGACAACGAGGCACAGGGGCGCATTATCGCCGAGCTCGCCATCGCCCGCGGCGCACGCCATATCACTGTTGTGGGTCGAGCAGCATTTATGCAACTCACCCTGCGCGTCCTTGGCATTCATAAAGCGCTCGCTCTACACCCCGATATCAAGATCGAAGTCATCGACGCCGGCGAATGGAATACCGCAGCCGACGGCTACAGTATCGGTGCCCAGATTGCCGAGCGCCCTGCTGACGAGCGCCCCGATTTTGTCATCGGCCTGACTGACGTATTGGCCTCGGGCGTTATCTCGGCGCTGACCGACAAAGGCATCTCTGTCCCCGGCCAGATTCTTGTTGCCGGCTGCGACGGCAACCCGCTTGCCTGGAGCGGATCGGTCCCCCTCACCACCGTGGCACCACCGGGCTACGAGATCGGCCGCAAGGGCGTGCAGCTGCTCATCGAGCAAATCGAGGATAAACCTGCCGCCAAGACCAAACGAGTCCGCATCGGCTCCGCCGCGCGTACCGTCACCACGGCCACGGCCACCGAGGACATTAACCGTCAGGAGCTCGTGCGCCCCTTCTTGCTCGAACGTGTGAGCACCCAAAAGGCCGAGCAGCACCCGACGGGCCCATCCGCGGCCCCAATAACCGACATCAACCTGGGCGCCTACCTGTAACAAAAAACGCCGCAACGGGAACAGTCCCGCTGCGGCGTTTTTGCTGGCCCCACGGGCCTTCTCCGTTTAGCCGGACCTGCGGCTACAGTTATTTATGGAATGTAATCCATTTTTCATTAACTTTTTTGTTAAAATAGACTCAATTCCATATTTTTAGATATTTCCTATAAGTATTGATTTTGCTCCAGTTTTTTCTCGCCAAGAAAGGGGTTTCATGAATCTGATTGATCGCAAACAGTACCTCGACTGGCTCATTTCGTGGAAAGACTCGCACGTCATCAAGGTCGTTTCGGGCGTGCGAAGGTCCGGCAAATCAAAGCTATTCGAAATCTACCGTAGCTACCTGCGCGATCATGGAATCACAGGCGACCAGGTTATATCCCTCAACTTTGAAGACCTGGAGTTCGAGTCGCTTACGTCGTATAGAGCACTCTACGACTACATTTCCGCCAGACTCGTCCCCGATAAGATGAACTACGTTTTTCTGGACGAGATACAGCACGTCGAGCATTTCGAAAAAGCCGTCGACAGTCTTTTTATCAAGGACAATGTCGACCTCTACATAACCGGTTCCAACGCTTATCTGCTCTCGAGCGAGCTGGCAACTTTGCTCTCCGGCCGCTACGTAGAGCTCAAGATGCTGCCCCTATCCTTTAAAGAGTTTTGCTCGGCAAAAACCAATGACGGAAAGGCTCCCGCGCAGTTGTTTGACGAGTACATCACCCGGGGCTCTTTTCCCTTTATCGCCGAGACGGGTATTCAGGGACCCCAGGCGCGCGATTATCTTATGAGCCTCTACGATACCATCGTCATACGCGACGTTATCGAACGCCTGAAGGTCTCGGACGTCCCGACCCTGCGCGATATCACCAAGTTCCTACTCCATAGCATTGGAAACCGGATCTCGATTAAAAAAATCTCCGACACGCTCTCGTCCAACGGCAACAAAACCGACCAGAAAACCGTAGCCAAATACCTCAAAGGCTTAACAGACAGCCTTGTGCTGTACTTTGCTCCGCGCTATAACGTGCGCGGTCGGCAGCTTCTTTCAACAAACGGCAAATACTACGCCGTTGACCTTGGACTTAGAGGCGCTCTCGTCAAAACCCAAAGCAGCGATATCGGTCATATCCTCGAAAATGTTGTTTATCTCGAGCTCCTACGCCGTGGATACGACGTCTACGTGGGCGATATCGACGGCGGGGAAATCGATTTTGTTGCCCTAAAGTCAGACGAGACAGCCTATTTTCAGGTTTCAGCCACAACGCTCGACGAAACTACCCTCAATCGAGAGTTGGCCCCCTTTAAGAAAGTCCGAGACAACTACCCCAAGACGCTTCTTACGCTCGACACGCTGTTTGCGGACGCGAACTACGAAGGAGTCCGCAAGCGCAACGTGATCGACTGGCTCCTGGAGTAACCTGTAACGTCATAACCCTCCGCCAGCTCCTTACCAAGGCCGCAGCCCCAGTCGCTTAAAGCACAATGCCCCTCTTATCGGCCAAAACAGCAATCTTGGCGTGATAAGAGGGGCTGACTGCGTCAGCGCCTCCACGCAGGCGCCGTTGCCGCCACCGTCCTGCGAGCTCGGGCGCGGGACATGGCGACTCGCGTGCAAACGCTAGCGCACGGCCTTGACTGCCGCCGCCAGGTCGAACAACGTATCGAGCACGGCCTCGCAGCCATCCACCACGTCCTGCGGCAGCGGCACGATATCGGGGACGGCAAAGACATGGCAGCCGGCCGTAATGCCCGAGACGCAGCCGTTGCGAGAATCCTCGACCACGGCGCACTCCTCGGGAGCAAAGCCCGCGCGCTCGCAGGCAAGCAGATACATCTCGGGGTCGGGCTTGCCGTGCACGACGTCCTCGCCGCAGGTCACCGTTTCAAACTTGTCAAAAAGACCAACCATCTTAAGGTTGCGCTCGGCCGTAACGAGGCGCGACGACGTCGCCAGGCCCACGTGATAGCCCGCAGCCAGCAGCTCGTCTATGCACTCGGCGGCGCCGGCCTTAAGCTCCAGTTCGGTCTTGACCATCTCGTCGCGAATCTCCTTGTGGCGGGCATAGACCGCCTCGGTAGTTTCGTGGCTGCCATAACGCTTATCAAGGATGTCCATGACGTCGGGCAGCGTGCGGCCGATAAACTGATGGATCAGGGCATCATCAATCGCGACCCCCAGCTCGGCAGCGCCCGCTTTCCATGCCTTGATGCCCAAACGCTCGGTATCGACCAGCGTTCCGTCCATGTCAAAAATAACAGCCTTGATCATATCGGTCCCCTCACCGGATTGCATTACTGCCACTCTACCGCACTTTACAAACTTGTATATAACGTATATAGCATATTGCACTTTCGTTACATAGATAGAAGTCTTATGACAAGCGGCTCGGTAGGATTATAGTTTTCGACCGAGTACTCAACGGCAAGGATCGATTCATGCTTTCAGACACCACCGCACCTGCAGAGGGGCTTCAGGACAAACTCGCAGCGCTCGAGCAGCTGCTTTTGGCATACGGACGCGTCGCCATCGGCTTTTCCGGCGGCGTCGACAGCAGCTTTCTGGCCGCGGTCTGCGCCCGCATCATGCCCGCCAGCACGCTTCTCGTTCACCTCACCACGCCGCTCATCGGCACGCCCGAGCAGGCTTCGTTTGAGCAGGCGGTTGACGGGCAGGCCGATGAGGGGCCGCATTTCAAGCTCCCCGTGCTCAATCTTTCGGTCGATCAGCTGCGGCTCCCCCAAGTAGCCTGCAACGATGCCGACCGCTGCTACCACTGCAAGCGCGCCGGCTTTACCGCCATCGTCAACCACGCCAAGTCGCTGGGCTTTCCCACCGTCATCGACGGCAGCAACGCAAGCGACCGCGGCGACTACCGCCCCGGCATGCGCGCCGCCCAGGAGCTCGGCGTGCGCTCGCCCCTCATGGAGGTCGGCTTTACCAAGGACGAAGAAAGCGAGCTGCTGCGCGCCTGGGGCTATCCCGTTTGGAACCTGCCGGCAGGAGCCTGCCTGGCCACGCGTGTCCCCACGGGCGAGGAGCTCACGCGCGAGAAGGTCGATGTAATCCGCACCTGTGAGGACTACCTGCACGACCTTGGCCTAGACCAGGTCCGCGCACGCCTCGTCGGCGGCTGCATGCATATCGAGGCCGCGCCGACAGACGTTGCCAAGATTGCCGCCCTCGGCAGGACCGCGGTCAACGACGAGGGCAAGGCCCCGCTTCCCGCCGCCATCGAATCTGCCCTGCGCAACCTAGGCTGCGGCCATATCTCCCCCGAGGTCACCCCCTACATCCACGGCAACATGAACCTTTAAGTTACGCCGTTTTACAAACGGCGTAACCGCTCGGCGCTGCGCGGGTTCCGGGCACGGCAAACTGACGTTCAACTTCACGGGCGCGACCAAAAGGTCAGCGCCCGCTTGTTTCACGTCACCTTGCCGCACCCGGAACCCGCTCGCTCGCTTATGCTCAACCTGGGCTACATAAATTGTCGCCAACCTACCAAAAGAGAACAGGTTTATTTTGGCAGGTTTTATCTGGGAAAACGCAAGCGGGGCCACGCCGAAGCCACCGTCATCAACCTCGGCGCATGCCTTTAGCGCACTGCCCTGACCGCTGCCGGCAGATCGAACAGCGTATCGAGAACGGCCTCGCAGCCATCCACCACGTCCTGCGGCAGCGGCAAGATATCGGGCACGGCAAAGACGTGGCAGCCGGCCGCAATGCCCGAGACGCAGCCGTTGCGAGAATCCTCGACCACGGCGCACTCTTCGGGAGCAAAGCCCGCGCGCTCGCAAGCGAGCAGGTAAATTGCGGGGTCGGGCTTGCCATATGCGACGTCCTCGCCGAAGGTCACCGTTTCAAACTTGTCAAAGAGGCCAACCGTTTTAAGGTTGCGCTCGGCCGCAATGCGGCGCGATGACGTCGCAAGGCCCACGTGATAGCCCGCGGCCAGCAGCTCGTCTAGGCACTCGGCGGCGCCGGCCTTAAGCTCCAGGTCGGTCTTGGCCATCTCGGTGTGAAGCTCAATGTTGCGGGCATAAATTGCATCGGCAGTTTCGCCCTTGCCGTAATGTGCCTCAAGGATGCCCTTAACATCGGCATTCGAACGGCCGATAAACTGATGCATCAGCGCGTCATCAATCGCGATACCCAGCTCGGCAGCACCCACCTTCCACGCCTTCATGTCCAAGCGCTCGGTATCGATCAACGTTCCATCCATGTCAAAAATAACAGCCTTGATCATATCGGCCCCCTTCGCCGGCTTGCGTTACCGCAACCCTACCCCCACTTTGCAACTTGTATATAACGTATATATCATATCGCGCCAACCTACTGAAAAGGGACAGGTTTATTTTGGCAAGTTTTATCTGGGGAAACGCAGACGGGGCCGCGACGTCTATAGCGTCGCGGCCCTTTTCCTTGGAGAAGGATCGATTAATGGAACGGAGAGCCCGTTCTAACCCTCGAGCCCGGCGTTGATGAGCTCGGCAATCTCGACAGGATCGGTGCTTTCGCGCACTTTGTCACGGAAGCCTGCGTCCATCAGCATCACGGCAGCTTTGGAGAGCAGGCGCAGATGCGTGGTTCCAGCCTCGCCGGCGGGCACGTACAGTGCGAGCGCGACATCGACGGGCACGCCATCAAAGCTCGGCCACTCAACAGGCTCGGACAGCTTGAGCACGGCCACGCCCGGCGTATGGATCGCATCGCTCTTGGCATGCGGAACGGCAAAACCGGCGACAAGGCCGGTCTCGGCCTCGTTCTCGCGAGCAATAAAGGCAGCTTCTACGGCAGATGCGTCATCGGCAAAGCCGAGCTCGATGGCCTGCTCGGACAAATAATGCAGGGCATCCTCGCGCGAGGCGGCGGTATACCCGATCGTCACTTGGTTGGCAGATACAAATCCCATGGAAACCTTCCTTACAACACAGACCTGACTGCAGCTTCGATACCGTCGGCGTCCAAACCGTACTTGTGCAGCAAATCGACCGCAGGGCCGGACTCGCCATACACATCGCGCACGCCGACGCGTCGCATCGGCAACGGATGCTGTTCCGCGAGTACCGAGGCCACGGCCTCGCCAAGACCGCCGATAATCGAGTGCTCCTCGGCAGTGACCACGCGACCAGTCTTCTTGGCGCTGGCAACCACCAGGCGCTCATCAAGTGGCTTGATCGTGTGCATGTTGATGACCTCGGCATCGATGCCATCGGCAGCGAGCGTCTCGGCAGCCTCAAGCGCCTCGGCGACCATAAGGCCACAAGCGATGATGGTCACATCGGACCCCTCACGCACGACCACGCCGCGGCCAATCTTGAACTCATAGTCCTCGTGGTCGTTGATGACCGGTGTTGCCAGACGGCCGAAGCGCATGTAGACTGGCCCCTCAAATTCATACGCGGCGCGTACGCAAGCGCGAGCCTCGATGTCATCGGCGGGAACGATCACCGTCATACCCGGAATCGTGCGCATGAGCGCGATGTCCTCGCAGCACTGATGCGTGGCGCCGTCTTCACCGACCGAGATGCCCGCGTGCGTAGCGCCGATTTTGACGTTGAGGTGCGGATAGCCGATGGAATTACGCACTTGCTCGTACGCGCGGCCGGCGGCGAACATGGCAAAAGTGCTCGCAAAGGCGACGTGACCCGTGGTCGCGATGCCGGCGGCAAGCCCCATCAAGTTGCTCTCGGCAATGCCGGCATCGTAGAAGCGCTCGGGGTGCGCAGCCTTAAACTTTGCGGTCTGCGTTGCGGCGGCCAGGTCGGCATCGAGAACCACAAAGTCATCGCGCTCATTGCCCAGCTCGACAAGTGCCTCGCCATAGCTAACGCGCGTGGCGACTTTCTTGACGTCTGCCATTAGAGCTCCTCCCCTGCTGCTGCGAGCTCGGCCATGGCCTGCTCAAACTGTTCATCGTTGGGTGCCTTGCCGTGCCAGCCCACCTGGTTTTCCATAAAGGAGACGCCCTTGCCCTTCACCGTCTCGGCGATAATGGCCACAGGCGAGGCGCTCACTTTGCGAGCCTCGGCAAAGGCGGCGGCAATCTGCGCCATGTCGTTACCGTCGGCGAGCTCGATCACATGCCACTTAAAAGCGCGGAACTTGTCGGCAAGTGGCATAGCCGAGTTAACTTCGTCGATACTGCCGTCAATTTGCAGGCCATTATGATCGACGATAGCGACGAGGTTATCCAGGTCGTGGTTGCCGGCGAACATGGCCGCCTCCCACACCTGGCCCTCCTCGCACTCGCCGTCGCCCAACAGCGTGTAGGCGCGGTAGCTGTCACCCCAGTGCTTTGCGGCGAGCGCCATTCCAACCGCGGCGGAGATACCCTGACCGAGCGATCCGGTGGACATATCAACACCCGGGGTGTCGTTCATGTTGGGATGGCCCTGCAGTCGGCTGCCAATATGGCGGAGCGTCTCGAGCTCTTCGACGGGAAAATAGCCGCGATTTGCCAACACCGAATACAGGCCCGGCGCCGCGTGACCCTTGGAGAGCACAAAGCGGTCTCGATCGGCCTTGTGAGGGTCGGCAGGATCGATATTCATTTCCTCAAAGTACAGATACGTCATGATGTCGGCAGCACCGAGCGATCCACCCGGATGTCCCGACTTGGCCGCGTGCACCGCAGTCACGACACCCTTCCTGACCTCATTGGCGACCTTCGCCAGCTCCTGGTTGGTCATACGAATTCCTCTCTTGAGAACAACCCCGGCACCGGATGACGCGATGCCGGGGCAATCCACTTGTTAAGCCTGAGCGACGACCTTCTGCCAGTCAGCCTCAAAAGAGGCGAGGCCCTGGTCGGTCAGCGGGTGATGCAGGCACTTCTTGAGAGCGGCCATGGGCACGGTCGCGATGTCGGCACCAAGAAGAGCCGCCTGGGTCACGTGGTTGGGCGTGCGGACCGAAGCGGTGATGATCTCGACGGTGTCGTCGACGTTCTTGCCGGTCCAGTCATAGTTCTTGATGCAGGTCACAACGTTGTCGAGCTGCGAGATGCCGTCCTCGGCGATGTCGTCAAAGCGGCCGACAAACGGGCTGATGTAGCGGGCACCGGCGTTGGCGGCCATGAGGGCCTGCGTCGGCGAGAAAACAAGCGTCATGTTGACGCGCACGCCCGCATCGGCCAGGGCGCGGCAGGCGGCGAGGCCGGCCTCGCACACGGGAAGCTTGACCACGATGTTGGGAGCCAGGGCGGCAAGACGCTTGCCCTCCTCGATCATGCCCTCGGCAGTGGTCGCGGTGGACTCAGCAGACACGGGCAGGCCCTCGCAGAGCTCGGCAATCTTGAGCATATGGGGCTCAAAGTCGGCGAGCTTGCCGCCGGTCTTGGCGTACAGGGACGGGTTGGTGGTGACGCCGGCAAGGCAGCCCCAGCTCTTGGCCTCGGCGATCTCGTCAAGGTTGGCGGTATCGATAAAGAACTTCATGGTGCAAACTCCTTCTAAGGAATCCAAAACTCAAAAAATAGGACAAAGGGGATGTCCCTTTGTCCTATGTGCCGGGCCTGCAGCTGGGACATGCCCCAGGCCCGGCGTCGTGTAGGAAAAGCTACTTAGAGAGCCTTCTCGATGCGGCTCGTGACGCCCTTGAGGTTAAGACCGACGACGTACTGCTTGATCGGGCGCTTGATGTGCTCGATCACAAAGCGCTTGCCGTCAATGTCCTGGGCAGCGAGGTTGCGATAGAGCTTCTCGACCTGCTCCTTGACCTCGGGATCGTTGAACGCGTAGTGGCCGGAGACATCCAGAATCTTCAGGCTGAGCTCGTCGTCGGCCAGAATGTCGTCAACCTGCAGGTTGACATCGTCGCCGGTCATCCACTTGCGCCAGCGCTCGGTCTTGATGGCCTTGACCAGCAGCGTGTGATACAGATCGGAGGGATCGTCGCACAGGCCGTTGTCGACCAGAATCTGCTCGGTAGCGCAGAGCTTGAGGTAAGCGCGGGTCTCCTCGGTGCCGTACTGAGGGGCGACATTGGAAGCGGTCACGTGTGCCGGGATGTGCTCGAGCAGCGTCGCGTCGTCCAGGTAGTCGGCGTTGTGCTCCTTCAGGCCCACGCCGTAGCGCTTGGCCATGTCGGCGAGCTCGCGGGCATTCTTAAAGTTGTAATGACCGACCTGCTCGGTCCAACGGGTGAGCGTACCGGTCTGGCCGACGATAAAGGTGGGCATGGGGCAGCCGCGCTTCTCGAGCTCGGGCTGCAGCTGAGAAATGAACTCCTCGTACTTGTCGGTGGAGGTCAGGCCGCCATTGGTCTCCTCGGTACCGACCTCATAGGCAACCTCGGGCAGGTTATGCTCGCGACGGTACTGCTCAAGATAGTCGATAAGATCGATCGTGCGGCGAAGCACCACGTCGAGCGGAATAACCTTGCCGATCTGATAGGGGTCCTTGGTGGGGTCGACCATCAGCAGGTCAAAGCCTGCCTCCATGTCGGCGACAAAGGACTTGCGGGCGAGCTCCATGGCCTCGTCCTCGGGCAGGTGGGCGTTACGCTCCTCGTCGCGCTGCCACGGACCGCCGTGATCGCGGCACAGGTAGTACGGACCGGTATAGCCCACCTCGTCGGCAACCTTCTTAATGTCGGCGGCAAAGCGCGTCTGGTCCCAACCGTTGACGTAGCCGGCGCCCATCTCGTCCATATCGACCTGGTTGCGGCTAGCGATAAACATGGGCGGGAAATCCTCGTCCTTGGCAAGCTCGAACACGGCCTGAATCAGGTTGGGGCTCATGGGGCCAATGCCGACCATGGTTGCGTGATCGCCGCTGTCCTGCAGCTTGAGCATGCCCTGAACGGCCTGGCGGATGGTGAGGTTGGACATTTTGTTCTCCTTCTCCAGAGGATTTTTGACAAAAGTTCCCTGGGACCCAGATGTGGGCCCTATCAGTGCGGATGGATTTTGTTGTGTAGGGACGGTTGTGCGGAGTCAAATCCATCCCTCCGCACAACCGGAGTCCTTAAAGGTTTACTTGGCCTGCTTATCGAGCGTGGGCTTCATGGCAATCAGGATTGCAGCGGCGACCACGGATCCAATCACGATGTCCAGGCAGAACAGCGCGACGTTGTTGGTGGCAAGGGCGACGATAAAGCCACCGTGTGGGACGTAGCAGTCGATACCCTGGAAGGCGGCGAGTGCCGCACCCACGGCAGAGCCGATGCAGATGCCGGGCAGGGTGTGGCCAAGATCCTTGACCGCGAAGGGAATGGCGCCCTCGGTAATACCGATGCAGCCCATGAACAGTGCGGAGATGCCCATCTGACGGTCGGCGTCATCGAACTTGGTCTTTGCGATGAGCGCAGCGAGGCCACAGGCGATCGGGGGAACGGCGACGGCAACGCGGAACATACCGTTGGGGCCATAGATGCCGGATGCCATGATAGCCATGGTAAAGGTCGAGGCGGTCTTATTGATGGGGCCACCCATGTCGAAGGCGGTCATAACGCCAATGACCAGACCAAGGACAACAGCGGAGCCGCCCTGCAGGCTGCCGAGCACGCTGGTGAGCCAGTCCATCACAAAGCCAAGCGGCGTGGCCAGAATGTAGATATAGGCCATACCCAGGACAAGCGAGGTCAGAATCGGGATGATCAGGATGGGCATGATGGTCTGGATGGTGTTGTTGACCTTCCAGGTCTTCATCCAGCGGACAAAGTAGCCGCAGATGACCGCCATGATCATGGCGCCCAAGAAACCGGTCGAAACGCTGTTGCCGCTAGGGGTAACGACTGCGTTGTTGACCAGGTAGCCCAGGACAAAACCAGGGGCGAGCGCGGGCTTGCCGGCCATCGAGTAGGAGATGTATGCCGCAAGCACCGGGATCATCATGGAGATGCCGGCCATACCGATGGTGTTAAGACTCACCATCAGCGGGTTCGTAACCTCCATGCCATTGGCGCCGGCGGTGCCGGATGCCAGTGAGAAGGCGAGGAACACGCCGCCGATAACGACAATGGGGATAAAATAGGAAACGCCGGTATTGAATGCATTGAGCAGCGTCTTGCCAGGATCGGCAAAGATGGACTGCTTGGACGCCGGTGTCGGGGCCTGCGGGGCAGCGGAGACGGCCTTCTTCTCTGCCTTGGCCTCGGCCTTGGGCGCGTCAACGGAGCCGCCCGTCGCCTTGATGATCTCAACAGCCTGGTCGATGATCTTTACCGGATCGGCGATTACATCCGAGGTACCGACCTTGAGGAACTTGCCCTCGGCCATCTTCTGCTCAAAACGGTCCTCGTTCTCGACACCCACGTCGACGGACTCCAGGACCAGGTCGGCGGAGTCCACGTCTTCCTGCGTGAGCTCATTCTCGATACCCAGGCCACCCTGAGCCTCGACCTTGCACTCGATGCCACGGGCGGCGCATTCATCTTGAATCGCCTTCTGGGCCATATACGTGTGGGCGATACCCACGGTACAGGCGGCAACGCCTACGATCTTCATTGCTTCCCTCTTTTCATAGAGTTGCGTGCGCAAGACACCGTTTGCGGAGGCCTCCGGAGCATCCCCTGCCGTTTGGACTTGCTGTCTTTTCGACAAGACCAATATAGGTGCTCGTTTTTCTTAATGCCAGCTTATTTCGGTAAACGCGCAGGTCAGAGCGTTGGTTATGCGATTTAGTTATGCGTTTAACCAAAAATGAATCCTGCGATTTTACCCTCGATTTCAAAAGTCAAGAAGTATTTGATTTTCTCGGTAGACGGCAGATGCGCATGCCGGTCACAAATTTCGACCCCACCCGTATACCGCATTTGTTGCATACTCATATGAAAGGAAAAGGTCGCTCACCGAAGCGTATCCCTCACCAAGACTCAAAGTCATCATGTTGGAAAATGCTCATCTGTCGGAAGGAGTCGCTGTGGCAAAACAGCGCGTTACGATCGCAGACGTCGCTCGAGAGGCGGGAACCTCGACGGCAAGCGTCTCGTATTACCTCAACGACAAACGAGAAAAGCTTAGCGAAAAGACGCGGAACAAAATCGCGCGCGTCATTAAGGAACTCGGATACGTTCCCAACGCCCAAGCGCAGACGCTCACCGGCAAGCAAACCCGCGTCATTGCCATCATCATTTTGGATAACACCAACAAATGGGCGGGGCTCGTTCTCAATGGCATGGAGCAGGTCATGCTCCCCGCGGGCTACCAGACAGTCGTTTGCACGAGCAACTTTAACCCCGAGACCGAGCTCATGTACGTCGACAAGATGCTCTCGCTGGGCGTCGATGGCTTTATCATCCAGCCCACGGCAAACTTCAAAGCCGTGCACGACCGCATTAAACGCGCCGGCAAGCCGGTCGTCTTTTTCGATGCGGCCATCTACAGCCCAGGCACCAGCTGGATCAAAACCAACCTCTACGACGGCGTGTACAATGCCACGCAGGCGCTTCTCGATGCCGGCTACGAGGACTTTTTCTCCATTGCCGCCAATATGACCGAAATGCGCACCCGCATGGAACGTTTTCAGGGATATGCCGAGGCATTAGCCGCGAATGGGCAGCTCTACAAAGCCATCCCCATCGACCACAACAAGCCGTCAATCAACGAGCTCACCGAATACTTTAAATACAAGTTCAACCCCGCCAAGCGTACGCTCATCTTTGTCCAAAACCAATGGGCGCTCCCCCGCGTCTACAAGGCACTTCAGCCCATGGCCCATCTGCTTCCGCAGCAAATCGGCCTTTTGGGACTCAACTGCGAAGACTGGACTAATCTCACCACACCGACCGTCTCCACCATCATCGAGCCCGTCGACCAGGAAGGTCGCGAAGCAGCCGAGATGCTGCTCGCCCTACTTGACGGCAGCAGCGAACCCGGCGAGCAGCGCATTCTCGAGTGCAAGCTCAACTGGCTCGACTCCACCTCGATCTAGACCGCGGGACAAATTAATCAGTAGCATCTATCCCAAATCTTGAGTATTTGTTCGATAGAACGACCCTCGGCGGCTCCTGCTAGACTGGTAGATTCCCAACCGTCCATCCAGGAGCCTCAATGTCGCGCAAGTCCGCCTACAAGCAAGTACTTTCCATCGGCACCGCCGTGGTGCTGGGGTTTGCACTGTTTACGGGATCGCTTGACGGGGCGCCCAAGCTGCTGTCGCCGCAAAGCGACGAACAGGCGGCGGCTCTGGCCGAAAAACAAAACGAGAGCCCCAGCCGCACCGACGACGAGGCAGACCTGGTCGCCCGGCTCGAATCGGGAACAGCGAGTTCCTCGGACTCTCAAAATAGCCAAGACTCTGGCGATGGCTCCGATTCCGCCGCAACCGACACCGGCGACGGCGCTTCCGCGGACAGCACCGCCACCCCCATCGACGAGGTCGAAAACCCCGACCTCAACCGCGCCCGCGGTGTTTATCTCAGCAGCATTCCCGACTATGCCGGCAACCCCTACGTTGCCCTTCGCGCCGACAGCACGCACCCGCTCGGCACGCCGTCATTCACACTCGATGAATACGATCGCGCCACCGAAGAGGGCTGCTTTAAGAAGTTCTCCAAGCTCGACAGCCTGGGCCGCACTCGCAAAGCGCTCGCCTGCGTGGGCCCCGAATCGCTCGGTCAAGGCAAGCGCGGCGATATCTCGCGCATCCATCCCGCCGGATGGCATCAGCAGCGCTACGACTTTATTCCGGGCCAGAGCCTCTACAACCGCTGCCACCTCATCGCCTGGTCGCTCTGCGGCGAAAACGCCAACCGCAAGAATCTCCTCACCGGCACGCGCTATCTCAACGAGACGGGCATGCTGCCGTTTGAGGAGCAGATTCTCGACTACATCCGCGAAACGGGCAACCACGTGCTCTACCGCGTCACGCCCATGTATAACGAAGAGGAACTTGTCTGCCGCGGCGTGCGCCTTGAGGCGCAATCGGTCGAGGACCACGGCAAGACCCTCTGCTTCCACGTATACTGCTACAACCTGCAGCCGCATGTGCAGATCGACTACGCCACCGGCCGCAATCAGACCTCGGGAGACTAGGGCCGACCAAGCTGCCCCAAAACCTAAATTGATCCGTTTTCCTCCGTCCCCAAAGGATCAAATAAGGCCGCCCCGGTTGCCCAGGGCGGCCTTTTCGTCAGCACCTACATTGCAGACAAAACCACACGTTACTTAGCGCGACCCTCCTCATAGCGCTCGACCAGCTTGGCCTGAACGTCATAAGGCACCTGCTCATAGCCTGCGGGCTTCATGGTAAAGTCGCCCGTGCCGCGCGTGATAGAGCGCAGGCGCGTCGAATAATCCGTCAGCTCGGCCAGCGGCGCCTGGGCAATGACCACGGTATCACCGCGCTCGTCGGTCTCCATGCCCGTCACGCGACCGCGCGAGGCCGAGATGTCGCCCATCACGGCGCCGGCATAGCTCTCGGGGATCGTCACCGTGATTTCCTCGATGGGCTCCAGCACCACCGGGTCGGCATCGGCACATGCCTTGCGCAGGCCAATGCGAGCCGCCGCGCGGAACGCCATCTCGTTGGAGTCGACGCTGTGATACGAGCCGTCGTACACAGCCACACGAATGCCCGTAAGCGGGTAGCCGGCAATAATGCCGTCCTTCATGGTCTCCTGGACGCCCTTGTCCACGGCGGGAATCAGCGAGCGCGGAATACGGCCGCCTACGACCTCGTCCACAAACTCATAGCCATCGCTCGTGCCGTCGGGCCCAATGAGTGGCTCAACGCGCAGCCAGCAGTCGCCATACTGACCGGCACCGCCAGTCTGCTTCTTATGACGACCCTGGGCACTTGCCGTGCGGCGGATGGTCTCGCGATACGGAATACGGATCGGCACGCTCTTGGCAGCGACCTTGGTGCGGTCCTCCAGGCGATTGAGCAGGACCGAAACCTGTGCCTCGCCCACCGCCGAGATAATGGTCTGGCCGGTCTCCTCGTCGCGGTCGATGCTCATGGTTGGATCGGCCTTGCAGGCCTTCTCGATAAACGTGTAGAGCTTCTCCTCGTCGCCGCGATTCTCGGCCTCGATGGCGATGCGGTACTGCGAGTTGGGGAACTTAAACGCCGCCGCCTCGACCTTACCGGTAATGGAGAGCGTATCGCCCGTCTCGGCCGCCAGCTTGGGCGCCACAATAATGTCGCCGGCATAGGCGTGACCGACCTCGGTCATGTCGCGGCCGCACATCACATACAGGTGAGCCAGGCGATCGCTCTTGCGGGTACGCGCGTTGATCAGCTCAAGGCCCGGCTCAAGCGTACCCGTCAGTACTTTGATAAAGCTGATGCGACCCTGCTGCGGATCGGCCAGCGTCTTAAACACAAACGCCACCGGACGATCATCGTCACTCGAGATCTTAAGCGAATCGCCGTCGATAAGCGGCATCTCGCCGTAGTCGGTCGGCGCCGGGAAGTACGTGGCAATGTCGTCCATCAGCGAGTTGACGCCCTGCTCCTTAATGCAATCGCCCGCAAAGACCGGCACAAAGATGCGCTCGGCGATCGCCTTCGACAGCAGGCCTTCAAGCTCCTCCTGCGTCAGCGTCTCCTCGCCTTCCAGGTACTTCATCATCAGCTCATCGTCGGCCTCGGCCACCAACTCGCACAGATGGTCATGGGCTTCCTCGGCCTGGGCACGATACTCCTCGGGAATCTCCGACTCAACGGCCTCGGCGCCGTTGCAGTGGCGCGCCTTCATGCGCACCAGGTCGATGATGCCGTCAAAGTCCTCGCCCTCGCCCCAGGGAAGAGTCACGGCGCCCAGGCGCGTACCAAAGCGCTCCTGCAGCAGGTCCATTGTGGTCGCAAAGCTGGCCTCGGAGCGCGACAGGCGGTTTACGAACACCGCACGCGCCAGGCGCAGGTCCTCGGCGGCATACCAGAGCTTAACCGTCGTAGGCTGCGGGCCGGCCTCGGCGTCGACCACAAACAGAGCCGTCTCGCAGACGCTCATCGCGGCAAAGGCGTCGCCGATAAAATCGGGGTAGCACGGGGCATCGAGCACATTGATGCGCGCGCCCTTCCAGTCGATCGGCGCAATGGTCGTCGAGATGGAAAATGCACGCTTGACCTCTTCGGGGTCATAGTCGAGCGTGGGCCTGGTGCCGTCGTGGCCGCCCAGGCGGGCGGTCTTGCCGGAAAGGTGGAGCATGGCCTCGGCGAGTGAAGTCTTGCCCACCCCGCCTTGGCCTACGAGCACCACGTTCCTTACGTTACCGGTCTTGGGAGCACCCATGATGACCTCCTTGCAGGGCCGCGCGCAATGCGCGACGCCAACGGGGAGAGTTCGCGGTCGGTGCCGTCCCGGGAGCAGCATGGTCGGCAGCCGAGCCGACTCACCCTCCAAATGTCCTATGCCACCACCCTACCCTCACGGACGGCTGTCCATGCATACCTTTCGGCACACGTATGAATACAGGCGGCGAGAGGAAGAGACAAGCTTGTGGGGCAATTATTGAACCCCGTCGATGTAAACAAAAAGCCGCCACAGACCGTAAGACCTGTGGCGGCTTCGCCTCAATTAATAGTTGAGTAAATACCTGAGTCTACCCCTCGATACGGCTCAAGAACTCACGCGTGCGCTGCTCGCGCGGATGGTCGATAACCTGTTCGGCAGATCCCTCCTCGACAATGCGACCGCCGTCCATAAAGACCACGCGGTCGGCAACATCGCGCGCAAATTGCATCGCGTGGGTCACGATTACCATCGTCATATTCTGCGCCGCCAGGTCCTTAATGACACGCAGCACCTCGGCCGTCAGCTCGGGATCGAGCGCCGAGGTCGGCTCGTCAAAGAACAGGATCTCCGGGTCGAGCGCTAGGGCGCGGGCAATACTCACGCGCTGCTGCTGACCGCCCGAAAGCTCACACGGAACCTTATTCTCGTTGCCCATAAGCCCCATCTGAGCAATCAATTCATACGCACGAGCTTCCGCCTGCTCGCGCGGGCGCTTAAGCACGCGGATCGGCGCGTCGATGATGTTTTTCATCACGGTATAGTGCGGGAACAGGTTGTAATTTTGGAACACCAGGCCGAATCGCGAGCGCGCCTGCTTGGGCACATCGCCCTTCGCATAGACCGCGCCCGATCCCACATCCGTCGCAACCGCAAGGTCGCCAAACGAAAGCGAGCCACCGTCGAGTGTCTCGAGCAGCGTAGCGCAGCGCAGCAGCGTGGACTTACCGCCACCCGAAGGCCCGATAATCGCCACGACCTCACCGCGCTTGACTTCGAGTGAGATATCCTTGAGCACCTCATTGCCGCCAAACGCCTTACGCGCGCTTTCGATTTTCATCACTGAGTTAGTCATGATAATAGTCCAGCTTCTTTTCGGCAGCGCCCAGCAGCATCTCGACCACAAAGTTAAAGACCCAGTAGATCAACGCCGCAATCGCAAACGGCACCATGCTCACCTGCGAGGCGACCAGCGCCTTGGCGGTCGAGAACATCTCACCCACGCCAATGGCAAACGCCAGCGACGTGTCCTTGACCAGTGTGATGATCTCGTTGCCCATCGCCGGCAGAATACGCTTGGCGACCTGCGGCATCACGATATACAGAAACGTCTGCAGACGCGAGTAGCCCAGCACCTCGGCGGCCTCATATTGACCGCGCGGAATCGACTGCAGGCCCGAGCGATAGATCTCGGCAAAGTAGCCGGCGTAGTTGATGATGAATGCCACGACGCACGCCGTCCATTTGGAATCGGGCGTGAGCGAGATGCCAAACACGTAGTACGGGGCAAAGTAGATCGCAAACATCTGCAGCATAAGCGGCGTGCCGCGCATGACCGAAATATAGATGCGCGCGATCCAGCGAAGCGGCGCAATTTTGCTCATGCGCATAAACGCCACGGGAATTCCCAGCGGAATCGACCCCAACAGCGTCAGCACAAACAGCTGCAAGCTGACCAAGAATCCCTGGCCAAGCATCTGCATCATGACCTGAATAGACAACCCAAGCTCTCTTTCACAGTAACGGAACAGCGAACCCAATGCTAAAGCGGGTTTTCCAGGTGCCCGAGTTTGCCGTGAAAGAGGAGCGCCGCGTACTAAATGTACGCAAGCGACGGTTTGAACGGCAAAATCGGGTGCCTGGGAAAGCCGCTATTTGAGCACCCAGTTGTCGAAGGAAAGACCATAGCTTGAATACTTGTCGCACAGGTCCTTGACCGTGCCGTCCTCGTAGAGCGCCTTGAGTGACTCGGTTACAGCATCGGCCGACTTGGTGTCGCCCTTCTTAAAGCCGACGGCGTAGTGCTCGCTGGACAGCGGCTTGTCGAGCTGCGTATAGGCATCGGGCTTGGCGGCCAGCTGATACTGAGCGATCGAGAGGTCACAGGCAACGGCATCGACCGCACCACTCTCGAGCTGCATAAACGCCGTGTTGTACTCACCGATGGTATCGAGCGTGGCAAACGTCGCGGCCAGATCCTTCTGGTCGCCCTCGAGCACATCCTGCGCAGCGGAATCAGTCTGGGTAATCACGGTCTTGCCGGCAAGATCCTCCCAGCTCTTGATACCCGCGTCCTTCTTGACCACGAGCACCTGCTCATTGAGCATGTACGGCTCGGAGAACGTGTAGTCGTCCTCGCGACCCTCCATGGTAAAGCCGTTCCAGATGCAGTTGATGGCGCCGGAGTTGAGCAGCGTGTCCTTGGCATCCCAGTCGATGGCCTCGTATTTGACCTCCCAACCCTGCTTATCGGCAACAGCCTTGGCCAGATCGAGATCAAAGCCGGTGTACTCGCCATCGTCGCCCACAAAACCGTACGGAGGATAGGACTTATCAAAGCCCACCACGAGCTTCTTGGACTCTGCAGCGCCCTTCACATCCTTGGCCGCGGCAGAGCCAGCAGCGGAGCCCTTGCCGGCACCACCGCCGCAACCGACAAGACCAAGGCCGAGCACCGTGGCAAGCGAGCCGGCTAGACCAACAAACTGACGACGAGACATATCGGTGTTCATGGTATTCCCCCTTGATAGCACTTTAGTTAGGTAAAGTGAGTCATGTAACGTTCAGAATCATACACTTTACCTTGATGGAGCACAAGGTTGGGGTTGCCCGGCGCGGGCGGGGAGCGGCGCGTAATTAAGTTTCCTGCTCTACAGTCCTGCGCAAGACGGAAAGCACATTAAGTGCTTTCCTTTGCGTGCGGAACTCGCGATAAACTTAATTACGCGCCGCTCCCCGCCCGCGCCGGGCAAACGTCGTTGGGCTTATCACTGACAGGAAATGGGCGCTTGCATATCGCCCGTTGGCTTGGCACGGTACAATGCTTGCAGCTTTTAATTCATGAATTAGTGGAGTTATTGATGGCAGAATCTCGTGCGGAGCGTAGGGCTCGTCGTGCTTTGGCGGAGGCGGCTGAGGGGTCGGAGGGGATAAAATCTTCTACGAAATCCAAGTCGTCTCAGGATGCGAAGGGTAAGTCAGCCAAGGGCAAGGCTAAGGCCAAGCGCCCCAGTTCTCGTCGGAACGAGGACAAGGCATCTCAGACTCGCTCCAAGCGCTCGCATAAAGATCCGGTTTCGTCTGCGCGTAAGGCTGTGGACCCCAAGTCTCCCTGTTCGATCATGAAAGCTTGCGGTGGGTGTACGGCGCTCAATCGTCCTTATAAGAAGCAGTTGGCGGCCAAGCAGGCTGCTATGGAGGAGCTGTTTGCTGAGCTCTGCGAGCGCGAGGGCATTAGCGTCGACCCCATTCGCGGTATGGGAGTCACCCTGGGAGACCCGGGCAAATATCCTGCGCCGCGTGGTTTTCGTCATAAGGCTGCCACTCCGTTTGCTCCCGGCAAAGAGGGCGCTGTCCGCTGCGGCTTTTTTGAACGTGGGACACACAGAATCGTTGCTGTTCCTGAATGCCCTGTCGAGGCACCGGGCGCCCGTCAGATTCTCAACGGCATCGCGCGTGAAGCTGAGCGCCTGCACATTCCCGCCTTTAACGAGGACAAGCATCTGGGCTTGCTCCGCTATGCCGTCGTCCGCTGCGGTTGGCGTACCGACCAGGTCATGGTCACGCTCGTAACCGCTCAGCGCGACTTGCCGCATGCGCAGGAGTTCTTTGAGGCTGTCGCCGCACTCAATCCGCACATCGTCACCGTCGCCCAAAACATCAACGGACGCCCCGGCAACGCCATCCTCGGCGAGGAAACTCGCATCGTGTATGGCGCCGAATGCATGCGCGACCAGCTGCTCGGCTGCGAGTTCGATATCTCCCCCACCGCGTTTTATCAGACCAACCCGCAACAGACCGAGCTGCTCTATCAGCTCGCTATCGACGGCATGGATTTGCACCAGGGCGATGTGCTCATGGATGCCTACTGTGGCAGCGGTACCATCGGTCTTTGCGCCGCGAAGGATGCCCAGAACAAGGGTATCGGCATTATGCTGCTCGGCGTGGAGCGCAACCCGGCGGGCATTGCCGACGCACGTCGCAATGCCGAGCTCAACGGCCTCACCCGCAGCACTTGGTTTATGGCCGACGACGCCACCGACTACATCCTAGATGCCGCCGACAACAACGAGCGGATCGATGTCCTTTCCATCGACCCGCCGCGCGCCGGCTCCACCCCCGAGTTCCTCGAAGCCGCCTGCGCACTCAAGCCGCGCCGCATCACCTATATCAGCTGCAACCCCGTGACCCAAGAGCGCGACCTGCACCAGCTCCTCGACGGAGGCTATCGCCTGCTCAAGATCACGCCCGTCGACATGTTCCCCCATACCGACCACACCGAAACCGTAGCGGTCCTCGAGCGCCGCTAATCCACCCCGGTAGATTTTCGGGACAAGAAAGGGGGCGGCCCGTCTGGACCGCCCCCTTCGCTTGGTTTATGAACTCCGCTACATCCCCTTGCGCAGGTCACACACGCCGGCTGCCGCCATCTCGCGCAGCAGTGTCTCGCGGTCGCGCGTCACGATCAAATCCAGCGGGAAGTGAATCTCGTCGAGCATCTTGCGCGCGTGATCGAGCTTGCCAATGGCCATGCCAATGTGGGCATCGGTCGACACGCCAATACCCACGCCCAGCTCGGCGCAGCGCTCGGCGATCTTGCGGCATACGGCCCAATGCTCAGTGTCGACACCGTGTTCAAGACTATGGTTGTTGATCTCGATGATCTTGTGCTTGGCCTTGGCCGCCAACAGCACCTCATCGATATCGAACGGCACGCCCGAGCGCCCCGCATGCCCAAGCATGAACACCTTGGGGTGCTCCAGGGCATTGATGTACATCTGGGTCGTTTGGGCGAGCGTCGCGCCTTCGGCAAACTGCGGGTTATGCACGCTTGCCACCAAATAATCCAAATTACGCGTCACCAAATCGAACAGCGAATGCTCACGACTATACGAATCGCCGGCGATATCGAGCGAAACGGGAATGTCTTCGCCAAACAAGCTGCCGTCCAGCGAAACGATATCAGCCTCGGCACCGCGGAGCACCAGCACGCCGCTCCAAATGCGCGGCCAGATATCCTGGTTAATAAAGAACTGGAAACTGCGCAGGTCATTGGGGCAAGGCGTAACCATCGAGCTTAAATGATCGGCGGAACCGAGCACCTGAAGGCCACGCTCCGCCGCCCAATAGATGTTCTCCTCAATGGTTGAGTACGCATGCGCGGAGAACATCGTATGAGTATGGATATCACAGGAAAGCAGGTAGGGCATCAGGTCTCCTTGTCCAGCATGGCCGTCGCGTATATTCATTGTACGCATAGCTTTCGGCAGTCGTAAAACTGCTTCATCCCAATCACACAACGGCATAGACAACGGGGTCTGGCTTAACACCAAACCCCGTTTCACGTAAAACATTGTAAGCAGAGCGCTTTACTTTTAACGATACTCGTCCGCCAACTGTTTCCAAGCGGGTAGCGAATTGATAATCGTTTCGTAACTCACGCAATAGCCCAGGCGGAACCAACCAGGCATGCCAAAGCTGTCCGAGGGCACCGCAAGCAGCTCATACTTCTTCGCGCGCTCACAGAACGCATTCGCATCGGGCTCCAGTGCCTTCACCCACAGGTAGAATGCACCATCCGGCTCAACATAGGTGTAGCCGTACTCCGCTAGTGCGTCGGTAAGCGCGGTGCGGTTGCGAGCATAGGCCTCGACATCACTCGGCTCATCGATGCAATCGATGATCACGCGCTGGAAGAGCGCCGGTGCGCACACAAAGCCCAGCGTACGGGCGGCACCCGCAACAGCCGGCATCAGACGCGCCGCCTGCGGGTTGGTGTTGGGAACCAAAATCCAGCCCACGCGCTCGCCCGGCAGCGACAGCGACTTGGAGTACGAATAGCACACGACGGCGTGCTCGTAAATCGAGGGCACCCAAGGCACCTCGGCGCCGTATACAATCTCGCGATACGGTTCATCCGAGATAAGCATAATCGGGTTCTCGGGATCGCGCTTGGCGTTGACCTCGCACAAAACTTTAGCCAGGCGCGTCAAGGTATCGCGCGTATACACAGCGCCGGTCGGGTTATTGGGCGAGTCGATAATGACGGCAGCCGTCTTATCGGTAATCGCCTTGAGCACGTTATCCACGCTCAGCTGGAACGTATCTTCATCGGCGAGCGCCTCGACACACGTACAGCCGGCCTTCTCAATCCACACACGATACTCCGGGAAGTACGGAGCGATAACGATGACCTCGTCGCCCGGATTGGTAATCGCGTTGAGCGTACAGGTGAGCGAAGCTGCCGCACCCACCGTCATAAAGACATCCTTGCCCTCATAGCTCGTGCCAAAACGGCGGTTGAGCGATTCGGCGACGGCTGCACGACATTGTGGCTGGCCAGGCGCGGGCGTATAGCCGTGCAGCTGGTCGCTCGGCAGCTCCAAGGCCTTCTTAATGGACTCCGCCACGGCAGCAGGCGCCGGAACGCTCGGGTTACCCAGTGAGAAATCGAACACGTTCTCTGCACCGATCTGCGCCTTGCGTTCAAGGCCATAGCTAAAGATCTCACGGATGATGGAGCTCTCCGCACCGCGAGCATACATACTTTCGTTGATCATCTGTTCCCCTTTCGCATAGGCGCTATTGTACGCTTTAGCCGAGCAAAGCGCCGCAGCAATGTTGATTGGGGACAGACTTAAATGCGTGAAAACGCTCATTTAAGTCTGTCCCCAATCAACAGATGGCCCCATATCGCTCAAAAGAAAGAGCCTCCGCAGGTTTCCCCGCGGAGGCTTTTGCTACAAAGATTACTCGTCGACGTCAGTATTGCCGCCGGCCTTCTTTTCGTCAGCGCTCTCGGCATCGTCAGCATCCTCAGACGCGACGCCGGCGTCCTCCTGCATGGCCGCCTGCGCAAAGGCCGCGGCATCAGCCGCCAGCTCCTCCTCGCTCATACGAGGCGCGCGCTTCTTGGTCGGCATGCCGGCCGCCTTGGCATTGCGCTCCTCCTTGGCCGCCAGGATATCGCCCTCGCGCTCAAGATAGGCGTCCCACTCGTTATCGAGCAGGGCATTCACGGCATCGCCCTCGAAAGTCTCGCGCTCAAGCAGCACCTTCGCCATCAGATCAAGCTGATCGCGACGGGCATCCAAGATCTCAACAGCACGACGATGGGCCTCGCGCATGATGCGCTGAACCTCGATATCAATGCGGCGCGCCGTCTCCTCGGAGTAATCCTGATGATCGGCATAGTCGCGGCCCAGGAATACCTGATGCTGCGCCTCGCCAAAGACCTGAGTGCCCAGCTCCTCGCTCATGCCCAGGCGCGTGACCATCTCGCGCGCCATCTTGGTCGCGCGCTCCAGGTCGTTGCTCGCGCCCGACGTGATGTCATCGCACATGAGCTCCTCGGCAACGCGACCGCCCAAGAACACGGCGAGCTCGTCGAGCATCTCGTTCTTGGTCTTGAGGAAGTGATCCTCCTGCGGAAGCTGCAGTGTGTAGCCCAGGGCCTGACCGCGGCTGACGATCGAGATCTTATGAACCGGATCGGAGTGCTCCAGGATGTGGCCCACCAAAGCGTGGCCGCTCTCGTGGTAGGCAATCGTGGTGCGCTCGGCTTCGGTCATCACGCGACCCTTGCGTTGCGGTCCGGCAATCACGCGCTCCATCGACTCCTCGACCTCGTCCATCGAGATCACGGAACGATGACGGCGAGCGGCCAGCAGCGCAGACTCGTTGAGCAGGTTCGCCAAATCGGCACCAGTAAAGCCAACGGTCATCTGGGCGAGCTTCTCAAACTTCACGTCCTCGTCCATCGGCTTGTTCTCGGCATGCACGCGCAAGATCTGCTCGCGGCCCTTCACATCCGGACGGTCGACCGTAACCTGACGGTCAAAACGACCGGGACGCAGCAATGCCGGATCCAGGATGTCAGGACGGTTGGTCGCGGCGATCAGGATGACCGACTCGCTTTCCTCAAAACCGTCCATCTCGACCAGCAGCTGGTTGAGCGTTTGCTCGCGCTCGTCGTGACCGCCGCCCAAGCCAGCTCCGCGCTGACGTCCCACGGCATCGATCTCGTCAATAAAGATGATTGACGGAGCCTGAGACTTGGCCTCCTTAAAAAGGTCGCGCACGCGGCTGGCGCCGACACCCACGAACATCTCGACAAAGTCGGAACCCGAGATGCTAAAGAACGGCACGCCCGCCTCGCCGGCGACGGCCTTGGCCAGCAGGGTTTTACCGGTACCCGGAGGGCCAACCAGCAACACGCCGCGCGGAATCTTGGCGCCCAGCTTGCGATAGCGGTCCGGATCGCTCAAAAAGTCGCGAATCTCCTCGAGCTCCTCGACTGCCTCGTCCACACCGGCAACATCCTCAAACTTGACCTTGGGGCGCGTTGCCTCGTTGGTCTTGGCGTTGGTCTTGCCAAACTGCATGTTCCTGTTGTTGGCGCCCATCATCTGGCGCATAAAGTAGAACATGATGGCGATCAGGGCGATCGTCGGAAGCACGCTCATCGCCAAGTCGCCCCAAAAATCGGGGTCATTGGTGTTGACGATGTACTTGGTATCGGGGTGCTCCGCCATAAGCTCGGCAAGCGAATCGGAGCCGACATAGGTCGAGGAGAAGCTCTTGAGCTCGCTCGTGTCACCCTTGTCCTTTTTCGTCTTCCAGTAATGACCCGCCACGCTTCCGTCTTGAACCGTATAGGTCAAATCTTCGACGCGATCCTGCTTAATGGCGTTAACCATCTCGCTCGTCGCGAGCTTTACGGTATTGCTGGAATTGGCAAAGCCGGAGCCCATGTTAAAGAAGGCGTAGCCCAGAAGCGCGCAAGCCAAAATAAAATACAGCCAGCCCGTACGCGTGGGCTTCTTGCCTCCGGGCATCCCCGGGATCTTAGGCTCCCGGGGAGTCTGGGAATTGTTATCGTTACGGTCGTCGGGCATCTTACGAATAAACCTCCGGTTTCAAAATGCCCAGATACGGAAGGTTACGATAGCGCTCGGCATAGTCGAGGCCGTAGCCCACCACAAAGGCATCGGGGCAATGGGTTCCAACATACTTGGGCGTGACGGCCGAGGTACGGTCCTCAACGTCCTTCCACAGGAAGGCGGCAACCTCCAGCGAAGCGGGCTTGCGGCTCTCGAGGTTCTTCATCAGATACTTGAGCGTCAGGCCCGAGTCCAGAATGTCCTCGACGATCAGCACGTCGCGACCGCGGATGTCGATATCCAGGTCCTTAATGATACGCACGATGCCCGAGGACTTCACACCGTCGCCATAGCTCGAAACGGCCATGAAATCGATGTTGGTCGGCAGCTCGATCTTGCGCATCAGGTCGCCCATAAAGACCACGGCGCCGCGCAGGACCGCAATCAGCACCAGATCCTTACCCGCGTAGTCGCGAGTAATCTGCTCGCCTAGGCGAGAGACGATACCGTCGATATCCTCCTGCGTAAACAGAACCTTCTCGATATCCGGATGTTGAGAAGCCATGACAACCCTTTCTTGTGCTTATCGCCCACACACCGCCGTATGGACGCGAACTTCACATTCTAGCAGCGCACGGGGTATATTTTCCAGCCCGTACGCCATCAGCGCGGGAATACCGTCAACGTCGCACAGAATAGCTGGCGTGGGACGCTATTCCGCATCGACCACGCGGAGCAGATATGCCACGCGCGTTGCGGCCGTGCACTTAAAACGCTCGTCCGCGCGAACTCCGGCGACCCATACCACGGCACCTCCCGGAGCCGTTCTCACCACAGGAACGCCTGCGCGCTCAGAAACGGGAATACGAGCCTCGTTCAGCAGGTCTGACACTTTCTTGCTTCGGCCGTTCATCCCCAACGGGCACATCACATCTCCCGGTGCGGGACCGTCCACCCACAGGCGCGCCAATCGCGCCTCGGCAGGGATCTCGCCACGCGAGCCCGCCAGGATCCGCTCACTATCGCTGTCGGCAAAACCCAGGGCAGCCGCGTCTACCAAAGCTGTCACTTCCCCGGCAGCCGCAAGCTCACGGGCGCGGCGCACGATATCGCATCCCGGTTCAACGGCCATCGGCTCTGCGACCAGCACACGTCCCCCGCCCAACGGCAAACGACCGGGTACGGTAACCCAGTCCGCGACCAGGCCCTCGCGAGCCACCGGCGCCTTAAACGCCAGCATGCCAAACTCAATGCGTGCGTCAATCCCCGCCGGAAGCGTGACCGAGCCGGCGCCCTCGGCAACGCAGGAAAGGACTCGCTCCACATGTCGCATCTCTGGACGAGCGTCCGGATCGATGCGTTTAATCGCCAGTCTCACGATGCGCCGCGCGATTACCACCTCAGCCGCGGCCAGTCGACGAGCGTCAAGGACCAGTGCACCCGCCGCCTCCTTACGCAGGCAGCTTCGGAACGCCTGTGCGGAAAGCTGGGAAAGAAAGGCATCCTCATCGCCTAAGATCTCGCAGGCGGCGCCAATCGTCTTACAGACGCTCGCGTTGCGCTGCGCCACCACCGGCATCACCCGATGGCGCACATAGTTGCGCAAGTACGAAACGTCCTCGTTGCTTTCATCTTCACGCCACGGTTGACCATGCACCTGCAGATAGCCTACGAGCTCATCATGAGTCAGGTCGAGCAAGGGACGCACCACGATATTCCTCCGGCGAGGTATGCTCGATAGACCAGCGGGCCCCGAACCCTTAATCGCGTTCATCAAAAACGTTTCCGCGCGATCCGAAGACGTGTGCGCGGTGCAGATACGAGCCGCCGTTCGCGGTGCCCCCGTCTGGGCGCAGAGCTCGCGAACATACCTTCGCGCCGCGGCATAGCGCACCTCGCGGGCAGCCGCCTCGATATTGCCCGATTCATCATCAAAATAGGCATGCTCAACACACAGCGGTAGACCATATTGCGCGCACAGGTCACGTACAAAGGCCTCATCGCCATCGGATGCCTCCGCGCGCAGGTGATGGTTCACATGCAGCACGTGTAGTCGCTCGCGCGCGATGGGGGCTACACCACGCCCATCCAGAATATCCAACTTTGATGTGCATGCCATAAGGAGCAAAGCCGTCGAGTCCGCACCACCTGATACCATGAGCACCACGGGGGCAGCCGTCTGCCGCGTTGCCAGGGCCCTATCATCGGCCCACGATGCAGCATGGTGTCCATAATGCTGAGATACCGTTGGCATTTGCTTCCTCCTCTATTCGTTCGCACCCATTGTATCCTTTGGAATATTATGTCTCGTCTGCACCTTCATATCCTTGGCAGCGGCTCAAAAGGCAACTGCGCGTTCATCGAAGGCCCCCGAGGGCTCATCATGATTGACGACGGTCTTTCTCGCCGCGAGACATTAAAGCGCATGGCAGAACTGGGGCTCTCGGCAGATAATGTCTCGGCTCTTCTCATCACTCATGAGCACAGCGACCACATCAAAGGTCTCGATGTCTGGTGCAAGCACTGGCACGGCCCCCTCTATGCCAGCAGGGGCACACTTTCGAGCAAAGAAAATCTTTCGTATCTGTCTGTCGAGGAGTTCGATCCCGGTGACACCCTATCCATTGCCGGCATCCACGTGCAAACCTACTCAACATCACACGATGTCATCAATCCAGTCGGCTATCGATTCGACGCCCTCGATGATTCCATCGGCTTTGCCACCGACACCGGAGAGCTATCAAGCCAAGCCATGAACACCCTCAAAGATTGTCGAGTCCTCGCGCTCGAAAGCAACCACGATGTGACCATGCTGCGCGAGGGAGAATATCCCCGCTTTCTTCAGGAGCGCATCCTGTCTGCAAGGGGGCACCTCTCCAACGACCAAGCCGCCGAAGCCGCGCGCGAACTCGTTACCGATCGCACCGAACAGCTCATTGCCATGCATATCAGCCAAGATAACAATCGCCCGAGCCTTACCGTCAAAAGCTATGCCAAAGCTCTAGCCGCAACCCTAGATGACGAGCTCGGCAGCTCTGCCACCCTTCTCCAAGGATCGCGAAAACTCTCGATACGCCCCGCAAGCCAGTATCGGCCAGCAACCATTCAATAGACTGTTCTAGACAGCAAAAGGGGCTGGGAATCGCTTCCCAGCCCCTTTTGCTGTCTTTTAATAGCGAAGAACACCAACGAAGTTAGTCGATGGAAATCTTCGTAACGTTCTTCTTCTCGACGATCTTGGGAACCGTAACGGTAAGGATGCCGTCAGCGTACTTAGCCGAGAGGCCCTCGCTCGAAGCGTCCTTTAGATACACGCCACGCGTTGCGCTGTACGAACTGAACTCCTTCTGCAGGAAGTTCTTGCCCTCGTTCTCCTCGTCTTCCTCGACATTCACGCTAATGGACAGGCGGCCCTCGTTAAGCTCGACATCGATATCGTCCTTGGCGACGCCGGTCAGATAAGCCTTGACCTCATAGCCATCGCCCTTATCCTCAACGTCAACGGGGAACGCCTTAGAGGCAATCGAGCTGTTCGCTAGGTCACTCATATCATCAAACAGATCGAACAACGAGCTTGCAGAGGGACGAACGCCAAAAACCGAACGATAAGGAACCATGCTTGCCATGTTTACCACTCCTTTATAGGACTGCCGAGTCATCTTCTAGGTGACTGGGACTTCTTTTGACGCTCTTATATATGCCCACCCGATGCTCATATATACATCGACTATAAAGTTTTTTGAGTCCATTACTATCAGCATATCTAAGTGTGTTCCACTAAGGTTTTAGGAAGGTAAAGGTTCTTTGAACCAGAGCTTAAATAATGAGTATGTCCACAGCTATAAATAACAAGGGGCTTACAATGAGCGCGTACACGTTGTTGGTAACGAGCTAAAGGGCATCATGGACGACCAAAACCAGAACAATATGTTTATGCCGACGCAAGGGGAAGATACTTCCACGCAGCCGCCACGGTTCCATCGCCCTCACATCTCGCAAGAGCCCATTAATGATCCAGAGCCCGAGTATGTGACGAGAAATCGATATCAAACACTCGAGGATACCCAAACGGGACGTAAACATATGGGCGTCGCATCGGGCGATCCCGTATATCTGAAAGATGCACCGTTATCAAAAAACAGCGCAATCAATGACGACCCGACGGAAACGCGCATAACTCGGCAGCAAAGAGGTCCTCGACCCAAGCAAACCTTAACGCATTCGGCTCGTTATCTCGAAACGCCAAAACAGGGAAAGTCAATCTTCGTTTCGTCAAGTAAACGACGCAAGCAGCATCAGCTGACAATCCTGCTTATGATCATTGCGTCCATAGCAGTTGCCCTTGTTATACGATTTATTTGCTTTAAATAAAGGCTCAATACCGAAAACAACAAGATCGTCTGGTGTAATTGAGTCATTTACACCCCGTAAACGCAAAAAAGGGGGAGGCCGCGAGGCCTCCCCCTTCTTC
>NZ_CABJFS010000016.1 GCF_902364945.1 Collinsella aerofaciens
ATGCCCTGCGGCACCGCGAGGGGCGCTCGAAAAGGTAAACGTCCGGGAATCCGGGCCTACTGCCCCTGCGCCCTGTAACGGGCCTCGGTGGCCTCCTTGGCCGGTCGCCACCAGGACTCGTTCTCCACGTACCAGCCGATGGTCTGCTTCAGGCCCTCGGCGAAGTCGGTGTGGGCCGGCCTCCAGCCCAGCTCGCGCTGGAGCTTCGTGCTGTCGATGGCGTAGCGGCGGTCGTGGCCGGGGCGGTCGGCGACCCAGTCGAAGTCCTCGGGGTCGCGCCCCATGGCCTCCAGGATCATGCGCAGGACCGTGATGTTGTCCCTCTCGCCGTCCGCTCCGATGAGGTAGGTCTCCCCCGTGCGGCCCTTGGTCAGGATGTCCCAGACGGCCGAGGAGTGGTCCTCGGTGTGGATCCAGTCGCGGACGTTCTCGCCGCGGCCGTAGAGCTTGGGGCGGACGCCGTCGATGATGTTCGTGATCTGCCTGGGGATGAACTTCTCCACGTGCTGGTAGGGGCCGTAGTTGTTGGAGCAGTTGGAGATCGTTGTCCGTAGGCCGTAGGTGCGGGTCCATGCGCGCACGAGCATGTCGGAGCTGGCCTTGGTGCTCGAGTACGGGCTGCTCGGGTGGTACGGCGTCTCCTCGGTGAACTTGGCCGGGTCGTCGAGTGCCAGGTCGCCGTAGACCTCGTCGGTGGAGACGTGGTGGTAGCGGACGCCGTGCTTGCGGACGGCCTCCAGCAGGCGGAAGGTGCCCTCGACGTTGGTGCGGAGGAACGGCTCGGGGTCGGCGATGGAGTTGTCGTTGTGGCTCTCGGCGGCGTAGTGCACGATGGCGTCGTGGCCCGGGACGACCCTATCGAGCAGAGCGGCGTCGCAGATGTCGCCCACGACGAGCTCCACGCGGTCGGAGGGCAGACCGGCGATGTTCTCGGGGTTGCCGGCGTAGGTCAGCTTGTCCAGGACGGTCACGTGCACGTCGGGGTGGTTGTTGACCACGTAGTGCACGAAGTTGCTGCCGATGAAGCCGCAGCCGCCCGTGACGATGATGTTGTGGGGTTCAAAAATCTCAGACATGAAAATCCAATCTGAAGCATGTATAGCTTCTTTAGTATGCCGCAGGAAGTGACGCCGCGACACTATTCAACAAAACTATCGGACATTTCGGCATGCGATAAGAGCCATAACCTTCGCAGAATTACCTCCTGTACAAAACGCCTCCGGAATGCAGTCTTTGTCGTAGTGAAAAACCGAATCCCCAGTTATTTCACGTAAGTAATGTCCTGTTTTGGCGCCGACCGGGAAATAGCATAACGATGATTCCCGCGATCTTGATAAACAGGGACGAAAGAATGGTATTTTCCGCTCGTCTTAATCTTGTAAATCTCATCCACGCTATACGGAAGATTGGGGAAATCAGCCCTTGAGATCAGCACGAAATAATTCGAGGAATACAGCACATGATGGGCAAACTCATCAGAATGGATCTCTTTTAAGCCCTCATCGACAAATACAATCGAGTCATGAACGGACGAAAGCTGGTTTCGCCAATCATAATCGGTCAGGGCGACACAGGGACAATCGCATTGCAAGGAAACGCCCGACTGCTCGCCCGTTCGCATGTAGTCTGCGACCATGTCAAACAGTGTCGTCTTACCCGTGCCGCTATCGCCACGCACAATAGTGATGTTCCGCTTGATGGTAAATGTGTACTTGGTTCCCCTGCGGCGGGAAATCTTAACGAGATGCGAACCGTTCATAAGCAGTACCTACAGATACGGAATCGACTCGTGAATCAATTCGGCCATGTTGTGAACGATTCGGCCGCTATTCACGACTTTAATTTTAAAATCCTCGCGACCAAAGTCCATCACATGATAGAGATTCACAACAAGTTTGCGGTCTTTCGCCATGTCGAGAATCCACTTGGCACAGTTGTCACCACAGGTAGAAGCGTTAAAAATTTGCTTACGATCAAATCTCATAAGCAGCAGCGTTTTCACGCCACCAGAAAGCTGGAGTGGGGAGATGGATCCAAGCACAGGGCTTTCGATGACGTTTTCGGAAACAACATCCGATCGATCAACATCTTTAATTATCGAGACTGCATAGGGATCCGTAATCCAAGAAGACCGGTAAGAGTTTTTGAAATATGTCGCTGTGTTGTAAATCGCTTCTGGCATATCGCCAAAGTAGACGCTTAACACATCCACTCCCAATCATATTGTCTTTATGGTCAACGTAATCATAACGAAAGGGGCCACCAGATAAACGGTGACCCCTAAAAGAAAACAAGCTTGCGCTAGTACTCGCGCGGGCTGTTGACGATCTCGCCGGCGGCGACCTTCTTCAGGTGCTGCCCGTAGACCGACTTGCCGTAGGCCTTGGCCGCCTCCTCCAGCTCGGCGGTCGTGATCCAGCCGTTCTCCCAGGCGATCTCCTCGGGGACCGAGACCGGCAGGTCCTGGGAGTGCTCCACGGCGCGGACGAACTCCGCGGCCTCGTGCAGGCTCTCCATGGTGCCGGTGTCGAGCCACGCGTAGCCGCGGCCGAGGGTGACCACGGACAGCGTCCCCTCCTCCAGGTACATCTGGTTGAGCGTCGTGATCTCCAGCTCGCCACGGGCGGAGGGCTCGACCTCGTGCGCCTTGGCGGCCACGTCGCCCGGGTAGAAGTACAGGCCGGTGACGGCGTAGGAGCTCTTGGGGCACTCGGGCTTCTCCTCGATGGAGACGGCCCTCCCCTGCGCATCGAACTCCACGACCCCAAAGCGCTCGGGGTCGTCCACGTGGTAGCCGAAGACCGTGGCCCTCCCCGACTCGGCGTTCTGTACGGCGCGCGTCAGGTGGCGCGACAGGCCGTTGCCGTAGAAGATGTTGTCGCCGAGCACCAGGGCGCACGGCTCGCCGGCGATGAACTCCTCGCCGATGGTGAACGCCTGCGCCAGGCCGTCCGGCGAGGGCTGCTCGGCGTAGGACAGGTTCACGCCGTAGCGCGAGCCGTCCCCGAGCAGGCGCTCGAAGTTGGGCAGGTCCGTCGGCGTGGAGATGACCAGGATGTCCCGGATGCCAGCCAGCATGAGGGTGGACAGCGGGTAGTAGATCATGGGCTTGTCGTAGACCGGCAGCAGCTGCTTTGAGGTCACGAGCGTGAGCGGGTACAGGCGGGTGCCGGACCCGCCGGCGAGGATGATGCCTTTCATATAATCCGTCCTCTGTAATCGAAAATAGTTATAAATCAAGCGGTTAGTAAGAGTTTGATATTCTTTAAGTTAAACCTTCTCAATATTAACGAAAGAAGCAATTGATGAACAACCGCAAGGACACAACCCGTAGAGACGACATAACGAACGTGAGGGCCCTTGCAATATTCCTTGTAGTCCTAGGCCACAGCATTATTCTGTATTCAAGTGCGTGGGGATATTATCCAACTGAACAAAAATCAATTCTGTTGGATAATCTCAAATTCTTAAATAACGGAATCCAGATGCCCTTGTTCTTTTCGTTATCTGGCTTTTGTTTTTTATGGAGCTGGAATCGATCAAGCGATTTTATAAATCAGGTCATTAAAAAAGCTCAACGCTTAATTATCCCCTATATCATGATTGGAATATGTTGGCTCTTCCCCATCAGGATGCTCGTTAAGTATCCCTATTACAATGGCCTAACTGTACCGCACATCATCTTTAAATCAATTCTGTTGGGCGAAGACAACGGTCACCTTTGGTTTCTCCCGACTCTTTTTTTTCATTACAGCAGCCATGTCGTGCATCTTTCAAATACTCGAAAAGAGCCCTCTAACAAGTTTTAAGGTTCCGATAGTTTTCGGCGCTTCAATTTATCTTTACCATTTTGGAATACCATCAGCGAACAGATATATCAATTTGGCAGAAGCAAATGCAATATGGTTTGCGCTTGGCCTAACAATCCACTACTTGGAAGCAAACAAATGGTTCGAGAGCTATAAAAGGCGTAAAAGCATATCAATAGTCCTAATACTATTATTCCTTGTAAACTTACTAAAACAAGTGGTGCCCCCCATTGCTTCCACCGCCCTTACTTGCATGGCGCTTGCATCAATTTATTGTGTCATCCCCCAAAAGGCAAACCTACTAACCGAAAAGATTAGCAAAAACAGTATGGGAATATATCTTTTTCATTCTCCACTGGTTTACATTTCTTTTACCTACTGGCCCAACATAGCCCCAATGGCGATGGCAGCAATTAACCTGATTGGATTTGGATCAGTCGCCTATATGTTGACGAATCTAATTCGAGCCACAAATATGGGTTGGATAATCGGAGAAACGCCAAAGGCACCACACGATAAGAAATAGGGAAAGCAATAGCCAAGGAATACAGCTAATTAAACTGTTTCTTCCATTTATCGATGCTCGTCCAGGGAAGATTAATCTCAGTTTTAACGGGATGGTTTACCCAATCAGCTAATTTATGGAGATAGCCGTCCTCGCGTTCAAGAACGGGAAGTCCCGTGTCTTCACCGATTTGGCGGGCTCGATTATCAATTGCAATAATTAGAGAGCGATGTCCTCCATTTAAACAGCGGATGCCCGCATGGAGACGCGTCCCCACATAATCAAACTCCTCGGTTTCAATTACACGATTAAGCTCTTCGGTATTGGGGCCTATGACATTAAATTGCTTCAGATCGACTATTTGATCAAGACACCAATCAACATCATGGCTTCCTTGAATCCAAATCGTTACCTTTTCGTATTCCGACGACAGCAATTCCAGCATCTTACGGTCACGTTCCGCATCGAAACAATAATCGGTAATTGACGTAACAACGTTTTTAGAACGCTTAGAGGATATCTCGAGTTGCCTAGATGGGGTTAACGACCACATGGTCGGACATGCGGTATTAAGAACATTCTCTATGCCAATAGAGTTAAGCCTCTTCTTAGTCATTTCATCTCGAACACTATGAAGATATTCATCGGATAGCAAGGTTTTATAGAACTTCTTTGTATAGGCGTCGATAGCATCGTCCACCCCAATATCAGACATGCCCACGCCGAACAAAACAACATTTCTATTATTGCCCAACCGCTTGGCAAGCGCCCATTGCTGCTGATCAGCCATATGCGTATACAGAATATTGGTGCCGCACAACAGCTTTACGTATTCAGGATACATTTCAAGCTCTTTGGAATAATAGTGCGTTGCCACATGGGGCAACGCACCGCCAAAGATTTGATCCGCGATACAGCCACAGGCATCCATGATCACATGGTCACCAGAGTTCTCGCTTCCCATAGCCGTATCCAAAAGGAGATAGCGTTCTTGCTTAACACCATCGGATTTTTCATCGTGCCTGCACGATGTCGCAGAGGCTTTAAGTAGCTGAGTCCATTGGTTAAAGCGCGCCATTAGTTTCTCCGAAATAAACGTTTGAGTAGAGCAACGTGACCGCCTTCGACGCCCGTCGAAGCAGAAGGCTGAAACGGTTCACAATAATCATCAGATAGGTTAAAAACGGCAAACACGCTGCATGCGCCACTTTCAACCGAACGAACAACAGGATGAGCGTTGCGAGAAGGCGAAAGACAGACTAGTTGGCTTAGCTCGGCGACACAAAGCGGATTCTTGCCGTCTTCCGCAAAAGAGTATATATGAATGCGAAGATAGGCCTCTTCATCATCATTTAAAAACAGCGGAACATGCCCCGCAAAAAGACCGTCCCTAGATTCAAGACTAATCCAGCGAATATCAGACTGATCAAGGGCACACCAAACTGCCGCGCGAACATCCACAGGCATCAAAGACGACTCAAAACGCACAGTCAAATCAACAGAAGAAGCTTGAATGAGCGTTTGAGACATGGCAGACGATCGCAATCGAGCATCAGCGAGATGATCGCTGAGCAAGAAGACCTTACTTAGTTCTTCGGTTTTTAGCACATTCCCGAAGGCGGACTTCCCGCTAACCAAGGATGGCTCTTCATTCAGATAACGTGTAAAGGCCTCGAAGAACATTTCATTTTCACGCTCAATCGACGTGCAGCTAAATCGATTAGGCGAATCGCATTTTGAGCCTGAAAGAGCCTCAAGAATAGAAGAAGCAATGCCGCAAGCAGAGGGCTCAGCGAGGTGGATGGTGCCCTCCGGAAAGTCGAGTAGATTATTCTCACGGTTTATTTCAATTACCGAAAGCTTCGATGCAAGCATTTCGAAAGGCAGGCGAGAGGGATTAGTCACGCTCAACGATACGCCGGCAACACACTTGGCATAAAGCGAGGCGCATTCATCAGCGGTCAAGATGCCGAGGCTGCGTACACGTGGATCACGAATGGGAGGCATTGCGTCTTCGCCGTATAAATATACGACAACTGCATCGTCGAGCTTGAGAAGCAATTTAATTGCATCAAGCAACATGCCAGACAAACGCCGATCCTTATTGGATTGATAAATAGCACAGATGGCATACTCTCTGCTTAGATTTTGTTCCTGCGCAGTATATATATCGCTAACGCCAAAATCACAATATGGGACTTCATGCGAATAATAGGGTTCAACTTTTTTAGAAAGCCATCTGCCTATTGTTATGGGGTTCAGTTCATAACGATAACTTGCTTCGGCATTTAGATACATCTCCCCCATCGGATAGAACCAAGGTTCAAAATCCTGAATGAAGTAGAACTTATGGGTGCACTTCTGCATAGATGCAAAGTGCGCCGTATTCCAAGCGGTGGCGATTACTGCAAAAAAATCCTCGGACACACTCGGAGCCACACGAACTTCTTTAGGCGAATAACCAAACCAATCCTTTATTTCGGTCTGAACTCTATGAGCACTTTTGTATGCTTCACAGCCCGGCATAATGTAAAAGTAGTTCTCATATCCGCGAGAATCTAGAAAGGAAGCCTTGCTGCAGATGGTTCGAAAGCCGCCAGAACCCTTTGCCGGCGGAGATATTATCCAGGCAATTTGTTTCATTTAAAGCACTCAAATCGCTTCGTAGTCAAAAGGATCGAACTTATATAACGCTGCGCGCTTGGGATCTCGAGAAAAGTTAACGGAGAACCATGGATCTCCCTCAGAGAAACGCTCGGACCAGTTATGCAACAATCGTGCCTTATCCTCAAAATGCTTATGAGAGCGAGATTTACTATCAAGGGATTTGTCAACACATGCCATATGGTAGAGACATGCCTCTGGTGTATAGATCACTTTTAACCCAGCTTGAGAAGACTTGAAGCAAATATCAACATCCGAATAGTCAAGAAGATACGACTCATCAAAACCACCCAGACGATTAAAATGTTCGCGTGAAATAGCTAAACAGACACCACTCACCGCCGATACATCCCTTACGGTCAATGGCATATAGATATAGCCAGGAGAAGAGCGATGAATGCCTTGCGACAGGTTGACGATTGATTCTCCAACATAAGACAGGCCTGCCTGCTGCACAATGCCGTCAAGATCGCACGTCATTGTTCCAACGACGCCAACATCCTCTCGTTGAGAAAAACCGACGAGAGTCTTTAGCCACGAGGAGTCTAGTGCCTGAATATCGTCATGAATAAAGACGAGTTGCTCGCCACGCGCGGCGAAAGCACCGGCATTTCTCCACACAGATATATTAAAGGGGTCATCAAGCGCGTGAACGATATAGCGGCAACGAAGTCCAGAGCTCGATTGCTTAACAGCAGCTTCCACTTCCTGCGAGCACACGAAAACGACTTCAAGATCATCAAAATCGGTGTCATTGATTGAAGATACAAGAGTCGAAAGAACCGAAGAATTGCCGCGGGTGGTAACGATTAATGAACAGGACTCAGATGAAGGAACATCATAAATGGGGCTATAACGAAAAGCACGATTATGAGAATTGACCACAGTCGCCTTGATACCGCATCTATCAAGGTGCTCCTGAACAGCTTTTATTCCAGCGAGGGTTGCATAGGGTTTACTATCGGAATTACCCGCAGTCGAATTCTCGCTTATTCTCCAGTGATACAAGATTTTAGGAACGTGATGGATCGTCCCACCAAGTTCGGCAATCTTCAGCACCATGGCATGGTCCTGGGCGCCATCCAACTCGCTGTTAGAAAGGTCAATTCTGTCTAAACATGCCCTCTTAATAGTAAGAAGGTGGCAAATATAATTATTGTCTCGAGCCATATCAAGACTAAAATCCGGCTTAAAAGTAGGATGAGCCAAGGACCCATCAGGCAATAGCTTATCTTCATCACAGTAGAGAAGATTAATATCCGAATTTTGATTTAGAGCGTGTGCATACTCAAACAAGATATTCGGTTCGAGAACATCATCATGATCGAAAAAGCAAAGGTAGTCTCCCTTGGCCATCTTGATTCCGACATTGGTGTTCTCAGTGATACCTAGATTGCCCTCAAGATCAGTCACTTTAATTCTAGAATCTGCAGTCACGTACTCGGAAACCAAGTCGCTAAGTCCATCGTAATCTGGCGTAGAGTTAACCAGGATGAGTTCCCAATTCGAATACGTCTGAGCAATCACAGAATCAGCCATATCCCTGAAGAAATTCAAGGGAGTCTTATATAGAGGAACGATGATTGAAAACAAGGGCTGGTATGCAAGTCTTATTTGTGCTTGTGCCCGCGAATCGGATCCAGTCAATCTGCGCCCAGAAAACCAGGACAAATAACGGGGTTGATCGAATGCACACGCATGATTCCGATCAGCCTCATCCAAAAGCTCTTTAAGCATATCTTTCTTTAGATTGATAAACGTATCTAGATGACCAGAAGCCCTGTGTATGCAAATGCACAGGCTATCCCCGACCTCAGGAATATGAAGAGAGAAATTTATTAGACCAGGATTCGCATCGGCTATTAATTTATTAAATAACAAAGATTCCCCAACAACGCAGGCTTCTTCATTAAAAGCGACAATACGATCACCCTCAAGGTAATCAGTACCCGAAAGAACACCTCTAACGATTACGCCATCAACGCAGGGAATAAAGCTCTCAATTTGGATAGAAGCGAGCGCATGCACGCCAGAACGGTCAATATTGCGAAATTGTCCACAATGCTCCGCGCGCAGCAAGCCGTTAACTTTCGACTCAATCGAAAACTTGCCAGGATTGATGCGGCGCTGGTAAATTACATTATCTCCGCTAAAGAAAGACAGCGATTGGTCGACACCAAAATCGGCAAGAACAGCAACAAATTCAGTCTCTGAAATAGGAATGATTCTTGCGGGCAGAATTTGCCCATTAGGTGATTGCGACTCAACAGCATCAGGAAAAACGGATGCGGCTTCATACAGTAGATATAGCTTGCCGTCGCCACGGCAATTTAGCTTATTGTTAAATTCGGTATTAAAAACTATGCCCATATCAGCAACACTTTCCAACAACTAAAACAAACTCGCAAATCGTAGCCAAAGTAAACGGGAATACGAGGCATATCAATATGAATCGTTTGCTGTCCCCAAAGACCAAGCGACTTTGGTTAAGGATAAACGATAGGCACGGAACCAGAAGTGGCAAAAGGTAACGACTCTGGCAACCATTAACTGTCCCCAATCCAACGGGAGTAAAAGACACATAAAGTGCAGTTGCCACCAAAGTCACCGTAAACAAAAACACAAATGAGGCCCATAGAAATTGTGCGAGACCAATATGATTAACGCTAATCGAATCGGCCGAAAAAAGCCCAAACAACAATAGGCAAACAGCTGGAAGCACCTGAACCAACCCACGGATTGCATTTACAGAAATCTGAGCAGCAAGCGATCCAAGGTATGCAAAGTTCAATGCATATCCAGAAGAGGTTATCGGATTTAAATAATAAGTTGAAAAATAATTGGCGAGTATTTCCGCGTAGCGCAATGGATCGGCGAGAATGAAAGCGATTTGCTGACCAGAGTTAACATCGGAGCCGCCTCGCATATCGCCAACGTTAGATCCGCCGGCCGTTGAAAACAAGAACGGAAGCGCAAATGAGGCAAAAGCAATCAAGCCCAAAACAAACACGGCGGCATAGTAATGAACTCGTTGCTTCGAGCCCGCAAAACGATTACGCGGAACCATAAAGAAAAGACCGATTATCGGAAAATACACAGCTTTGACTGCGAGTCCTAAAAAGGTAAATAAAAATGCGAGTGCTATATTGCGATCTGTAAATTCATTTAAATCACCCCATGCATACCTCAAAAAATAAGCAAAACCGAGAATGATAAACGAAATGAGCCATGCATCATATGAGAAACATGACGCAAGAAAGATCGAAGTTGGCAGCATTCCCACAAAAGCAAATAGTCCCTTTTTTGAGGGCGTAACCTTGATTGCAATGGCAATTGCAAGACAGTAACTAAATAAATTGCAAATCCGAGCGAATTGAATCATAGAAGAAAAATCGAAATGCAGAAGGCGAGCGAGCCAAAGGCCAATTGCCGATGGAATATACCCAATGCTACTAAGCGTATAAACGAATTCTTCATGCTTGTTAACTTGCACATGACCAGAAGCGATATCAGATCTATAGGAGCCATTCAACTGCCTAGCATGCTCAAGAATTTCCGCTCGATCAAAATGGGAAAGAGAGGGCTCTTCATAGCCCTGTGCACGACGGACCGCTTCGTCAGTAAAGTTAATATCCGAATCAGTTTTTTGAGTTTCAAATAAATAAGATGTCGAAAGGGCATTGGAATAGTGAATTTGATCATCCCATGAAATACCCGTCGTTATCGGAGTGCTCACCACAAGGAAAACACCAATTGAGAATGCAGCGATAAAGAAAGCAACAGGAAGGGCAGAATTTCTCTTTCGAATGCCCGAGCAAGCCGTGAAAACCGAAGTTATGATTACCAGCAGGAAATAAACAACAGCATTAATGAACCCATTCACGAATGCAATCGTAGAGCAGCCAAAAACAATAAAGAATGCGATAATCAGCAGGGAAACGTAATCGGTAGCCTTGACCCTCGCCGAAGCAGAATGGAACAACGCTTTCAGAGAAAAGCCGCTTTGGAATAAATAGAGTATTGCGCAATAGGAAATCAGAAAAAAGAATATGAGCCGCTTTTTATTCCAGTCAGCAATATTCGAGAAATGAGAAGCCGGCGAGCCAAGAACGGTGCAGCCCTCCCAGATGACCGCCACAGCAAATGCCGTAAGCAACAGGACTAATAATTGAGCGCAGCGACCAGAACAGTTGCCACGCTTTTTTTCATCATCTGAGGAAAGGAAGATATAATATGATTGCCAAATGGCAACATCTACAACGACGCAATAGAGCGCTAAAACGAACAGCTGTGAGACAGAGTGGTTCACATAAAAGTGCTTCATGCACAGAAGCTCGACAATAAAGAGAAGAGCAACGAAGACGGCTTTCATTATTTGCTTTTGGTTTACGCATCGAGACAACACGGGGCTAATTCACCTTTATCCAAATCAAGCTGCAAGGGCCCTCGAAGAATCGTTCCCAGTCATCTGGATGACAAGTATGGGCACCAAGCACTGTTCACAACTGTTGAAAGAAATATAAGTAGAGACATTCCCATCCGGATGATTTATACGCCAAAGCGAAACGCATAGCCTACTTTTCCTTCTCCCTACTTAACGCAACAGCCTGAACAAGCGAGTTCAAACGCTCTTCCTGTCGAGAGAGGCGAAGAGAATTGCAGAAATCACGGACCACAAGAACGGCAATAACGTAAAGGAACACGAAGTTAGAAGCCGACAGGAAACCAAATAGACTTGAAAGCCACATTGCAACTTGTGGAAAAACGCCCAAAATTACAAAACTGACGCTGAATAGCAGCCAAAACAGAGAATCCAAAACTTGCATTTGGGATTTTTTTAATTTGCGCAATACGAACACGAATACCAAAACAGCGCAAACGAGAAGCAAAATACGAAGAGAGACCGGCAAATGGATCACCTAAACCACTGAACGACAAGGAGCGTAACGAAAACACGAACCATATACTGCATAGACCTAACAGGGTTAAGATAGCTCTCGCCACCTTGACGCTCGCGCATCTTAACCTGTACCTCTGAAATAGAATACCCTTGCTTCAAAAAGAGAGCGAGAGATTCTGGTTCCGGATTTAAGGTATTGTCGTAATAGTATTTCGTAAGAATATCCCGCCCAAATAGCCTAAATCCAGACGTGGGGTCACTGATCCTCTTGCCTGTCAGAATCTTTATTAGCACCGTAATCATACGCGAGCCGATCATGCGAAGCGTCTTGTCTTTGCGCACGCTTACAAACCTAGAGCCAATGACAATATCTGATCCATCAGATTGAGCCCTATCAACAAGGACCTTTATATATTCCGGACAATGCTGGCCGTCAGCATCAAACTGAACCATATAGTCATATCCATGATCAACCGCATAACGCGCAGCCGTCTGAAACCCAACGGTCAAACCACAGTTAATGGGCATATCAATGATGTCACAACCAAGATCCTTGCAGATAGCTAGCGTTCGATCTCGAGACCCATCATTGATAACAACAAAATCAAACTCAGGTGCAATTTGCCTGAGCTCGCATATCGTCTTTTCTATGCATTCCTCCTCATTATAAGCAGGAATAGCGATAAGAGTTTTAGGTGTCATATACACATAAACCGATCTCTAGTTTTTCTCATTATTATAGCGAGAGATATACAAATGGTTAAATAGACACAACGAATGGTGCACCCTTGATTATCAACCCTTGATTATCAACTTCATCCGAACACCTCCCACATTCATCCGCACATGTGCGGATGAATGTGGGAACCCGATACCCTGAGGGCCGAACCGGTTGGCCCCGGGGACTCGAAGGACGGCATGTCCGGAAAGAAGAAAAAGGGTTCCGAGAAGGCGACCCCGAGTATCTACGGCAGGCGCTCACCAGACACGAAAGGGACACGGTCCAGAAGATGCTGGAGCTGGACGCCCGCGCGCCTCCAGGGCGATGCTCGGCGGCGATGCGGAGGCGCTGCTAGACGCCTACAGCCTGGAGGACGTGCCCATCGGAAGACTCGACCTGACGCCGAGCCTCATCGAGAGGGCACGCGCAGAGAGGCGCGACGCCCCGCTGGCCTAGCCCAAAGGCAAAACGGAAGAGGCGGACCGACCGTCCGGCTGAGTCTGGAAAGAGGTGCCAGACTGAGGGCGGAGAATGGCCCCCGGACCTATCGAACACATATCCACCGTTCCTTCAACTGGGGAAACGGCGCCCCCGGGGTCCATGGGGGCCGCGGGGGCGTTCGGCTAGCCGCGGGTACGGACTATCTGCGCAGTGTGTTCGGCTGAGATCGGAAATCAACCACGAATGGTGCACACGGCATCGAGAACCCCGCAACAAACCTAGCCCTAGATTTCAAAGCTAGCAATCTTCCGAGTGTCAAACGGCATGGTTACGCCATGTCTCTCTAAGCGTAGGTGCACAACTACGAGGTTTTCTCAAATGATTTAATTGTAACCACACGCGCCATATTAATGACATTCATTAAATACGACTTAGAGCAAAATGGGATTTGAAGCAATTGGGAAATACCTTTTGCTCGATTACCAGAATGAATATTTCTCAACCCATTATTAAATAATGTATTTGCCTTTAGATAGTTCTCAGCTCGTCGCCGATCGAACCGCTCGGCGACGATTGTATCAATCTTATCGACATCCAGTGATCGGCCCTCTTTGAAAGCTGAACGTAAACACTGAGAAACAACGAACTGTTTATACAAATTGCTACGCGAAATGCTATTAACAGTCATTCTGTATCGAATGAGCGGCTCTGGAACATTTCCAATAGTGAACCCTTCCAGCTCGGCACGCAACAGTAAGTCATAATCTTCTGCTAGCGGAACAGACCGATACCCCATTTCAAATACAGACCTTCTTCCAAACCAACTCGGATGAGGTACGCAATTTCTAATCATAAGAGAACGCCTAACGCCTTCACTCGAACTTGGAATTGAATCAACGAGATATAATTGACTACCGTCTTCGTCAATGGCGTTCAAATAAGAACCCACTAGGTCAAGCTCATGTTCTTCAAGATACGACAACTGCCGTTCAATGCGCTGCGCCTCAGAAATGTCATCTGAGTCCATTCGGCAGATATACTGACCGCGTGAGACCTTGAACGCCCTTTCCAAAGATGCAGCAAGACCAAGATTGCGTTCATTTCTCACGAGGCAAATCCTACTGTCATGAGAGCTATAGTTTTGAGCAATATCGTAAAGTGTGTTGTCATCTGGATTATCAAAAACAACAACCACCTCGATTCGATGATAGGTCTGCTTTAAAATAGACGCTAGTGCCTCAGTAAAATCTTTGGCGCTCTCCCTATAACAAGGCATGAGCACTGAAACCAACTGTGAATCTGTCAACTAAAACCTCCAACACCGCTGCGGGAGCAAACGCTAATGAAAACTACCGATAGTTTAATAGTCCTTCATGTGGCATATATTACAAGTGATTTCGCTTCTGGCGTGTCTACAGTGGTGCCTCAATACCTAAATGAGCAGTCAGAAATAAAGGACATGAATATAGCTCTATTAAATCTTACAAACTACAGACCTAAAGATGCGAAATATCCCGTCTTCTATCAGTCATGCATAGAAAAACTTCCTGAACCGTTTTGCAATCCGTCACTCGTAATATTTCATGAGATATATAGGCCAGATCACATTAAACTAAGCCATTGGCTCAGAAGACGTGCGATCCCATACATCATCACACCACATGGGTCTCTAACATATGTGGCGCAAGAACAGCATCATTTAGCTAAACAATTGCTTAATGTTTTCTTCTATAACGGCTTTATTCGCAATGCTGATTGTATCCATTTTCTATCGGAAAAAGAGGCGATGAGTTCAAACGGCTTTAAACATAGGAAAGCAAGCATTATTCCAAATGGTGTTAGCATCCCAAAAGCCAAAGCCTCAAACTTAGACAGCCGCATCGCGCTTTTTATTGGCCGCCTAGATATAGAGGTCAAAGGTCTTGATCTACTGATCAAAAGTCTGCCACTAATTGCTGATGAGCTAAGAGGGCTCGGAGCAAAAATCTACATCTACGGTCCAGACGAAGATGGGTCTATGGCCAAACTGGAACTACTTATTGCCGACAATCAAGTATCCGATATTGTTTTATTAAATGGTCCAGTTAATGGTCAATCTAAAGCGGACGCTTTTCTCCAATCGCAGTTTTATATCCAACTTTCACGCACTGAAGGTTTCCCGACGTCTGTTTTGGAAGCACTAGCATATGGCCTCCCAATTATTGTTACCGAGGGAACCACATGGAAAGAAACAGCGAACAATAAAGGAATTGGAATCGGTGTAGAATCTGATCTCGAAGCCATTTCTAAAGCAATTCTCACGCTGTTCAATGACGATGAACTTCGTTGTAAACTTGCAACTGCAGCTAGAAAGTATGCAATTGAACACTTTCAATGGAAGGCCATTGCCAAGCGTCAATTTATTTTATACAGGGACATTGTAAACGGGCTTTCTAACTAACCATCTTGTTCTTCCAATACGGAAAGGGACTAAATGCTGTTTTCAATTATTATCCCTGCATATAATGCGGCATCCAGTTTGCCGGAAACGCTATCATCCATCTACCAACAAACATATGACGGCTATGAAATTATCCTCATTAATGATGGATCAGCAGACGCTACTGAAAGTGTCTGCAAAGTGTTTTGTGAATCTCACAACAATACTCATTACGTTAGACAAAATAATATGGGCGTATATGAGGCCAGGCGAAAAGGCGCGGAGATAAGCGCCGGAGATTACCTGGTCTTTGTTGATGCGGATGATTCTTTGCGCTTCGATACCCTATCTATTCTTGCTCGCGAAATCGATAAGTGCAATCCAGACATAATCTGTTTCAGCTATACAAGAAACCCAGACTATTCAAACGATCCGTTTATCAATCCCGCCCTTCCGTCTGGCATCTATGAAGGTGACGATCTCGACGAAGTCAAAAAATGTTTGGCGCGAGGGAAACTCAATTCAATTTGGGGAAAGGCAATCAAAAGAAACTGTCTGATTGACGATTTAAGCAATACCGATACAAAGAGAATCGATTTTGCAGAAGATTTTCTGCAAATGATACCCATAGTCGATTCAGCCAGATCGGTTTTACAAATAAGTGATGCGCTGTATTATTACAATTGTCAAAACGGACAAAGTGCAACACACAGCTATAAGGAAAAACAGCTTTCAGATTTAACCTTCGTCACCTCAAGCCTAGTGAAAATCGCCGCTCGTTGGGGAGAAGAAACAGAAAGGCTGGCATGGAAAACAAGAACGGAACAGTATCTTTATCTCCTATCGATCAACGAGCTCAGTGACAATAATGAGACCAAAAAACGTAACTTTGTTTCAATTTCAGAGGCCTTATTTAATCCCTCAATTAAAGCTGATGTCCCTTGCAGCACCTACAGACCTGACAGCTATTTACTGTTCCTTGCGGCAAAGAATAAGCACTATTTGTTATCTCGAGTAGTAATACGCTGTTGTGAACAGCTAAAACTATTGATACTGAAAATCTTGAGCTAATCGCCCTGTTGTCATCGCTCATTTTTCCTGGCACCGAGTAGTAAAACCAACCGACTTAGCCTTCGATAATCAAATGTCAGGCAAGCCGGTTGGTCATAAAAGTAATGAAAGAACATTAGGCTATTCTGCTTAACAAGCGTCACAGATTATCGCTTGATAAATGCAGATATGCTCGTCTTTTCGGATTCGTTTAGCCCAAACATCAAAACCAAGAAGAAATAGATAAAGAAATAAATTATTGCTGACACCAAAACCACCACAAGGCCAGATAAAAGGCTTTTAATTAGGTTATAGAGCAGCAGCAAAGCCCCCGTACCGGCAATAACCAAGACGGAAAGTTTGGCAATTTCAAGCCAAAATTTCTTTATGTTCAACCCAAGCTTTTCAGAATAATACCAATTCATACAGAAACCGTTACCTATAACCATAGCGATGGCTGTTGAAACTGCTGCGCCCACTATGCCCATAAGCTTGAGCAATATAATCGTCACGACCACGTTGACAAGCGCAATCGCAAGATACATATACCCCCTATACAGGTAAACATTCGCAACCTGCATTATGGTAAGTCCCAGGTTCTGAATTAAGTCAATGGTAAATGGAACCATTACGATCAAGGCGATATAGAAAGCGTCTATATAGTCCTTACCAGCCCAAATAATGATGAAATCTTTCCCCAGAACAATAAATAAACTAAGAACAAATCCGCAGACGATAAAGGAAATGCGACCGACTTTAATGAAGAGATCCGAAATTTCAGACATATCCTTATTCTGGCAATACAGTTCTGAAACTCGAGGAAGAAAAACTGATGAGGCTGCCGTACCGATTGTCATATAAATCGTGTAGATTTGAGATCCGACAGAATATACCGCAACGGCGGCAGCACCAAAATAATAGCCGACAATTAATTGATCGGTTTTCCAGAAAATCTGGTCAGCAATCGTCACCAATACAATCGCGCCGCTAAAAAATAGCAATCCTTTAGCCAGTTTCATGTCCCAGCCATGATATCTGAAACTAATGTGCAGATTATATTTAGCAAACAAACGCTGACTCACCGCGCACAACACATTTGTAACAAGCACAACTAAACATACGGCTAATGCATTCTTAAAAATTGTCGTAAGTCCATACACTATGAAAGGCTGAGCTATTAGGGCGGCCAATTGCGAGCCCTTCAAAAAAACGAACCTTTCATTAGCAGTTATCGCCGCAACGCTAATAGTGTTGTTCATGATAACAATTGTGTTGATCCCTAATACAACAAGCATTGCGGAACACTCATCAAGCTGTGAGTTTGTAAAACTGGCTGAATATACAAACCGAACAACCACGGCGAGAACGCAACTTATTAGCATCACGAACACAGATAGGACCCAGTACAGACGCCTAGCTATTGCGAGAGTATTCTCCATTAAGTCATTTTTGCCCTCTGCCATATACTTGCAATAAAAACGCCCAACACCGGCAGACAAAATCCCATTAATGGAAACTATATAAGACATGATAGAGCCTATCAATTGATAGAGTCCATATTCGTCTTGTCCAATGTTTTGCAACAACATCGGAACATATACAAAGCCGACTAAAGCCTGAGCCAGTATATAACCATATGTAATTATTATGCCAGTAAGTCTTCTGCTTGCGCTACTTATCAGAATCACCGTTTCACAATTAGTTGCTTCAAATACCATTCAGAAATTAAAGCACTATTTAATCAGAACAACCGATTGCCGAACCTCTCCTTTGTTCGCATTGTTAAAACAGGGTCCGATTAAATTCCCAGGCAGAATTTGATGCCACATTTTATTGTCATGCGGATTATCTCCCCAGAAGAACCCAATATGACAGTCGATTGATCCGTCAGTCTTAAAGAAGATAATATCTCCCTTTTGAGCATAACCACTATTTAGCATATCTTGGACAGTACGGAACTCATACATTTTGCATCCCAAATCTCGAGCATAGCCATACCATCTCCAAGCGTTAATATAGCCGCCACCGCCTGGCCCCCCAGCCCAAGGAGAGTGATTATTATTCTGCGCAATACGATTGACATCGCCACCAACCGCAGCATAAGCATGGGCCACGAAGCCAGTGCAATTCATGCCAGTATAGCCATCCCATCTCGGGGCACCTTTTGGGTAAAGGCAACTATCATAGGAGAAGCCACCGGAATATCTCGTTCCTAAATAATAGCCATCAAATTGATGCGTCGTAAGCCAAGTGACGAGTCCAATACGACTAACCCCCAAAACCGTTGAGCTGCCAAATGGGCTGTAGTAAATCTGAGTCGACTTCGACTGGAGAGTGCCATCAGGAAGCAAGACATCGCAGTAAAGATCGTAATAACCATCTTGCAATCCAAGTGCAGAGGGATTGAAATAAGCGTCATTCACACTGGAAAATTCTTTTAGAACACCCCATTTACTCCAGTCGGACTTGGCCCAAACAAATTTAAACTGAAATTGTCCAGATTTTTCAGCTGCAAGCGTTCCCAAATCAGCTCGAACTCCCCAAGAATTATTGCCATCAGTCGAAATTGCAGTAATCCTCGAGAAATCCCAACAGCTAATGATTGTTCTTTTTGTTTGGACAACTCCATCTGACCCCGAAACGTCACAGATCAATTCATAGTCTCCGGCGTCTTTTGGAGCCCATTGCAAGTGTGAACTTGTGCCCTGTTGAGCAACGCCCCAGTCAGCCCAATTATTCTTATTCCAGACGAACTTATACTGTAAGTAATTAGTATCACCCGAGCATCTAGCATCGATCTCAGTGCTTTCATTAGGCCTGACAAGCGTTGCAGAAGAACTCAGGGACTCGTAATTCCACTTCTCGGAGCCAATCGAGCATTCAGTCTTCGAGGTCATCGTCTGATCGTTGGCCTCATCAATAACATCAACAAAAACGGTGACAGCGCCAGATTTATCGACTCTCCAGTCAATTGAGGATTTACCTCTGCCGGAGTCAATCACACCCCATTCAGCCCAGTTGTTCCGCATCCAAACATATTTGTATGAAATCTGATTATTCTATCGGATGGTAATCCGAGGTGTAATTGAAAGCGTATCCCCTACGCACAAATTGGATGAATCAGATTTCAAATCTATTGAAGTGAAGTTAGATAGATTTCTCTCCACCCTGACGGGGAACCTCCAGGTCCTCACGTTGCCGGCCGAATCGACGGCGTCGACCAAGATGTTGACGTCGCCGGCGACCTCCGGCACCCAATCGCAGGAGGCCTCGGGCCCGAGCTGGCGGATGGTGCCCCACCTGGACCAGCCGCCCTGCTCCCAGACGAACTTATAGCGGACCGAGCCCGAGTTGCCGGACGCGGTCAGGCCGAGCGAGCAGCGGTCGCCCAGGAGAGGAGACCCTCCATCGGACGCCTTTGCCGAGAGGCCGTCGACAGAGTAGTCCTCTGAGATGCGAACGGGGAGTCTTGACGTCGACGTGAGCCCGCCGACCGTGACGTCGGCATAGAGAGTATAGGAGCCGGAAGACGGAGGCGTCCAGGTACAGGCGGCGGACTCAGATGCTGCCTGGATGACGCCCCACTTGGACCATGAGCCCCGTTCCCAAAGGAATTTAATCTTTGCGCCGGGAGCCGCGGCGGCGGAGATATCGACCTTCATTCCGCCGCTCCACTCGAGCGTATCCCCGCCGCTCACGGAAAGGCGACAGGCATCCACCCTGACGGGGAACCTCCAGGTCCTCACGTTGCCGGCCGAATCGACGGCGTCGACCAAGATGTTGACGTCGCCGGCGACCTCCGGCACCCAATCGCAGGAGGCCTCGGGCCCGAGCTGGCGGATGGTGCCCCACCTGGACCAGCCGCCCTGCTCCCAGACGAACTTATAGCGGACCGAGCCCGAGTTGCCGGACGCGGTCAGGCCGAGCGAGCAGCGGTCGCCCAGGAGAGGAGACCCGCCATCGGACGCCTTGGCCGAGAGGCCGTCGACGGAGTAGTCCTCTGAAACCGGCGAAGTTGCACTTAAATCATCGGCCCGTGTTGAATCTTCAATCTGTGATGGAGACAGGCCCGCTTCACTCAAACCAAAGCAAGGAGTTACGGCCAAACAGAAATAAAAGAAGAAAAAAGCGACACGGACAGCCTTACTTCTAAAGAAATGCATATAGAACCTCCCCGATAGTTCACTCCAACATAATATTGCTAGCAAGTAACAATTTAAGGCCAAGATTTACCATACAAGTAAGGTCGACTACAACCAGCGCAGTCGACCTAGAGAATTCATATTGATATTAGCCAATTAAAGAAATAATGCGCGCAATATTCTGACCATATGTGTCACCCGGAACAGCCCAGCGGCCGTTTAAATCTTCCAAATATGGCGCAACTCCGAGAAAACCCTTAGACTGAAGGACTTCATATCGAGGATCCACACAAGTGTTATTCAACGCCGCACCAGTAGCATATCCTTTAAGATGCTGGACTTGGGCAAGCAAGCCCTGATATACATCGTCAAATCTAGCGCCTCCCGATTGTTGATTGACGGCGCCCAGTCCGGCGAAATTGCACTGATTCGGCTTTACGGAACCTCCAAATTGCAACCATCCAGTCTCAAGCATAGCCTGAGCAAAAACAACTTCCGGACGAACCCCTTCAGAAACAGCGGCTTCAACAATTAATGAACAAAAATCACGAATAGTAGGTGCTCCCTTTGAAACAAATTCGTCTGAGGGATATGTATGTCCTGTTGATTCATATAAGTTCACCATAGCATCAACTGAAGTCTGCAGACTTCCCATAATTGGAGTACCCTCCACCGTGACCTTGCGGGTCAGGTGCCTCTCGGCGGAGCCGTCGATCACGTCGAGGTAGACGGTGTACTCGCCCGGCTCGGTCGGGGTCCACTCGCAGGAGGAGGAAGCGGAGGGCTGCTGGGCGACGCCCCACTTGGCCCAGCCGCCCTTCTCCCAGACGAACTTGTACTTGAGGCCGGAGGCGTCGCCGGACACCTTGGCCTGCAGCTTGACCGGCTTGCCGCAGAGGGCGGAGCCCGAGACTTCGAGCGACTCGACGGAGCAGCGCTCGCCGACCGTGACCTTGCGGGTCAGGTGCCTCTCGGCGGAGCCGTCGATCACGTCGAGGTAGACGGTGTACTCGCCCGGCTCGGTCGGGGTCCACTCGCAGGAGGAGGAAGCGGAGGGCTGCTGGGCGACGCCCCACTTGGCCCAGCCGCCCTTCTCCCAGACGAACTTGTACTTGAGGCCGGAGGCGTCGCCGGACACCTTGGCCTGCAGCTTGACCGGCTTGCCGCAGAGGGCGGAGCCCGAGACTTCGAGCGACTCGACGGAGCAGCGCTCGCCGACCGTGACCTTGCGGGTCAGGTGCCTCTCGGCGGAGCCGTCGATCACGTCGAGGTAGACGGTGTACTCGCCCGGCTCGGTCGGGGTCCACTCGCAGGAGGAGGAAGCGGAGGGCTGCTGGGCGACGCCCCACTTGGCCCAGCCGCCCTTCTCCCAGACGAACTTGTACTTGAGGCCGGAGGCGTCGCCGGACACCTTGGCCTGCAGCTTGACCGGCTTGCCGCAGAGGGCGGAGCCCGAGACTTCGAGCGACTCGACGGAGCAGCGCTCGCCGACCGTGACCTTGCGGGTCAGGTGCCTCTCGGCGGAGCCGTCGATCACGTCGAGGTAGACGGTGTACTCGCCCGGCTCGGTCGGGGTCCACTCGCAGGAGGAGGAAGCGGAGGGCTGCTGGGCGACGCCCCACTTGGCCCAGCCGCCCTTCTCCCAGACGAACTTGTACTTGAGGCCGGAGGCGTCGCCGGACACCTTGGCCTGCAGCTTGACCGGCTTGCCGCAGAGGGCGGAGCCCGAGACTTCGAGCGACTCAAGAGACCAATTAACAACTTTGTATTTAGAAGTGCTAGTCACATATCCATTGGAGTCAATGACATCAGCATAGATCTCATATTCACCAGCCTGGGGCAGGGTCCAAGAAATCGACGGCGAAGTTAAGTCTTGACCGATTACACCCCAATTGGAATCACTCCAATCAGACCCAGCCCTATGCCAAACAAACTTATATCTAAGGCCATCAGTCTTGCCGCTAACATTTACACCGATTTTTACCGTTGACCCCGCATGTCCCAGTTCTTCCGAGAAGGAAATTCCATTGACGGAGTAGGGATGCGGGAACTGCGCGATGATTGCGGCAGCGTCAGCCTCGCCAAGACGGCGGCAACCATCGTCCGAGAAATAGTTGGCCACATCACCGTAATTCGAGATAAAGCCATGTTCGATAAGAATACCTGGAATTCCCTGCTCGCGAGCGCAGCGGATAACGGCGAACTCGTCGCCTACCTCCATTTGAAATACGCCGCGGTATGTTAGTCCCATAGCAGCAAGGTTGTTCATGACCTTGTTGGCAAGCTCAACAGAGACCTGCGTGTAGTCGGTGCCATTTGCGGTAGGAGCATAAACTTCTGCGCCGTGAGCCCCAGAAGACCCAGAGTTGATGTGAAAGCTAACAAAGGCCTGCGCGCCCTGATCAATGCAGCGCTGTACGCGGTAAAGATAATCATTGCTGGGATAGTAGCCAGACTGCTCGCGCGCAAGAACGATCTTAAAGCCGTAAGCTTCAAGTTTATTTTTGCAGGCTGTCATGATCTTCCAGGTAAGGTCGGCTTCACTCTTGCCATTACCCTGAGCGCCAGAATCCACCCCGCCATGTCCCGCGTCAAGTGCAATAACCCCCACATTACGCGCGGAGCGCTCAGCATAGGTGGAAATGCCATCGGGTGAATCGGCGCATTCCAATGCCTGCTGAATCGACTGGGCTTCAACGGCATTGCCATCGCCGTCCGCATAGTAAACAGAAGTGCCCTCGGAGCTCACGGAGCCATTAATGACCGTAAACGAATAATCCCTGTCAGAAAGATCCACCTCATGCTCAGAGCCATCGCCCTGCAAAGCATAGGTTATCGATGTGAGGAAATATGTATTAGATTCCAACTGCAAACCAAAAATAAAAGCAGCAGAATTATCAGCCGTTGCAGATGCTTCAATAGTCCCCTGAACCCCATTGGCACTTACATAGTTGAGAGTTGCGGAGGCAAGGCTATCGCCGTCATCGGGAGTAGCAAAGGCAACGACCTGATCAGTCCCGCTGGAAAGGCTCGGGTAGGCAAGATATACATACTGGAAAGAAGAATCGACCGGTTCAGCCTGCTGATGGTTCTCAGATACATCAACGCCAAAATCCTCATCAGCCGATTCGTCAACGTTCGTTGCCGGCGATGAATCATCAGCAGCGTCGACATCAACAGAACCCGCATCACGCGAGGCCTCGCCATCATCGTCTGCAGTAGCAGCGTCCACGGCAGCGTCCGCAGACGGGACGTTGCTCGCAGCGTAGGCAGCAGCCACAGGACCCATCAAGGATGAAATGGTCAAAAGACCAGCAAGAGAAAAAGCTGTTGAGGCACGCAATGCCTTTTTCATATTGAATCCCCCGTCACAAATAATGTTACTAAGAGAAGATTATTTTACAATCTCCTCTGCATCGGAAGTCCAGTTATTCGAAGCGCGGGAATTGTTATAAAGGCAGGCAGAAACCTGCTCTTATAAAAAGCAGGTTACGTTCTCAGCAAACTTTTGTTTTTTCGTCCTTCCATGGACACAGTGCTAGCTCTAGTTTTTGAAGCAATTAGCGGCGCCCCAAACAGCGCAAGTGCCAGTAACACGAAAATCCACTGAAGCACGCAATTCGTTTAAGCACGTGACGGACGACGAAAGCGTGTACGCAGCCGCGAAATACAGCAAAAAGCCCCATGTTTCGCTTGTATCAGAGGCGTCTGGGGCTTCATCGAAAGAGTAGCCTGGCTAACGCATTCAAGAAAAATAGAGCGTGGTCTTCATGAATCAAACGCCAGTATGCAACGCTCGCGCGCGTCTTTGAATCTTCTAATGAGCAAGAAGAGGGGGGTCTAGGAAAGACCTAATAGTTCTTGGAATCTGGGAATCGTCGAACTCACCATCTTTAAACAAGAGAATCATATAGCTTCTTATCGTTCTGTCTCGAAAAGATATGAGTGACCAGATGCACATCGTGGGCCTTTGAAATACAATCTTCGTCCCTTAAAGATTCAGCAACATAACAACCGCCCCAATCAAAAAACTGAGATAGCCCCGGCTGATAATCAAAGAGGCGGTTGGATTGGCAACACCTATTTGGACGATTCCGGGAGGGACAGCCCCGCCTCCCTGAACTCGACCGGCGACATGTAGCCCAGCGTCGAGTGGATCCTGAAATTGTTGCACCAGTGCACGTAGTCCGAGAGTTTGACCCGGAGCTCGCGCGTCGTGCCGAACGTCTCGCGGTGGACGAGCTCGGCCTTCAGTATCCTGTTGGTCAACTCGTCGACGGCGTTGTCGTAGGGGCAGCCCATGGCCGACAGCGACCTCTCTATGCCGAAGGCCTCGAGCATCAGGTCGATCTCGGCGTTGTCGAACTCGCTGCCGCGGTCCGTGTGGAAGACCTCGATGTCCGAGATCGGGAAGGAGAGCGTCGCGAACGCCGACCTGACCAGCCGGGCGTCCTTTGTGTTCTGGTGGCGAAGCTCCTGCGGTGGTACATTTCATTTTTCAGCGTCGCAAAGAACGACTCTGAGACGGCGTTGTCGTGGCAGTTGCCGGTACGGCTGCAAGAGAGGCGCACATGGTTGCCCCTGGCCCACTCAGCGAGCTTGCGGCTGGTGTACTGCGCCCCCTTGTCCGAGCGGAATATGGCGTTCTCTGCCACGTACCCGCGCGCACGCGCGCTCTCGAGGGCGCTGACGACGATATCGGCGGTCATGCGCTCGGACAGCGACCAGCCCACGAACATGCGGGTGTTCAGGTCGATCACCGTCGACAGGTAGAGCCAGCCCTGGCCGGTGCGCAGGTAGGTGATGTCGCCGACGAGCTTGTAGGTGGGCACCGGGCTCGTGAAGTCCCGCCTGATCAGGTCGGGCCTTGGCTTGGCGTCCCTGTCGGGGACCGTCGTCCTCTTCGACTTGTACGGCGTGCAGCCGCGGATCCCCAGCTCGCGCATGCACTTGCGCACACGGTACAGCGTGATGCCGCGCAGGCCGTCGGGCAGGAAGCACTTCACGAACCGCGCGCCGAAGCGCCTGTCGGACTCGAGCCACACGCGCCGCACGGCGTCGCGCGCCTCGGACCAGTCGTCGACGGGGCAGCCGTTGGAAACCCAGCTGCAGTGGCCCGACCGGCTCACCCCCAGCACCTTGGCCATCATCGCCACCGTGAAGTTGCCCTTCTCCGCCTCCATGAGCCTGTACCTGGCTAGAGTGCCTGCTCTTTGGCGAAGAAGGCCGCGGCTTTTTTAGGAACGCGTTCTCCGCCTCGAGCTCGCGTATGCGCTTCCTCGCCTCGCGAAGCTCGCGCTCCTCGGCCCTCGGGTCGGGCTCGCCCCCCAACTCGCGCTTGCGCTTGAGCACCCAGTCGTTCACCGTCTTGGGGTTGAGCCCGAGCTCCCCGCAGACCTGGGTTATGGGGCGCCCCGTGGAGATGACGTAGTCGGCTGTCTCCCGCCTGAACTCGTCGGTGTACATCTTCTGATTGGCGACCATGAGGCAATCCTTCCGTCCATCGGCTTGAATGCAGTCTAGGGCATCGCGGCCACACGATCCCTCCAGCCCGCGTGTCCGAAAAAACGATACAGGTCAGAGGTCGCCCCGCGACGCGGCGCCACGCGACGAAGTGCAACCGCAGGCTGATCGACCGCAGGGAGGCCATGGCCGCCGCCGGCAAGAGGCCGTGCATGGCCAACTGCGCCACGGCGCGCGAGATGGCGTGCTGGGTGTGGGCCATAGCCGGGATGGCGGCGGCGTAGCGCGCCGCCGCCCCCGGACACGGGTTCCGACCCCGGCGCGCGCCGCGCTCGAGGCCGTTGGGAGGCCATCCGAGTCCCTTTTCTGGGCGGCGGGAGACCGCCATGCCCGCATAAAGACTCCGATTTCGCCGCGAGGCCCCCAGCCGTAGCAACGAAATGCGCAGCCGAGAAGGCCACGCGCGGATATTAGAATGCCGAACGTGCGTCGAGCAGACACGCCCTCCAGCGGCGCGGTCGCAGGGTGAAGATAGGTAGGCCCGGCCGTGCGCGGTAGCTCCGCGGGCGGCCGGGCCGGTTTTGCCTCTTGGCAATGTTCAACTCATATTAAAAGGGAGGAGTCGACTGATCGGCCCCTCCCACGGCGTTTCGCCGTTTCTCTCTGCACATATTAGCACACGGAAGGAACGTCACCGCTTGCGCCCGTAGCCATCGATGAACCCCTCAATAAATCCGTATTTCTGCCGGTCACCGCTTCCGACGATCATCATGTACGTATCAACCCCGACAGCGCTCTCGAGCTTCTCGAGCTCCCGCAGGCATTTCCGAAGAAAATCTCTGGAACGCTTCTTCTGATGCGTTAGCAAGGTCAATAGGTAGGCCAGGAGAACGATGTAGTCGATTATGGAATTGAAATTCAACCTGTACCCGATAGAAAGATCCTCATCGAGAAGCTCGCCAACCGCGGCCAGGTTTCTGTCGGTCTTGGGATACTTAACCGATTGGCTGAACCTCGAATCAAATACCGCCCCGTTATGGGCGACCGCGTTCCTTAAGGGACGAATCGTCTCGACGATGTTGATGACGATGCCGGGGTTCGCATGTAAGAGACCTAGGTCGCTTGCGATATCGGCGAGGATTTCATCGGGAAGGCTTCTGCATACGCTTGTGAGATCGCCGAGGGTCATCACCTCGAAAATGCTCCAAACGGGCGCGTCATCGTCGCGATCGACATAATGCTTCACGAGATCGTTTTTGTAACTCCGTCTCACGATGTTCTGAAGCTGGCTCTTGAGCTTGAGCTTTTCCCCCATCTGCCCGTTCACGACCCTTCCGTTGACATCCCTGCATGTCCGGAGGCCGCGCTTTAAGAAGGTCGCCAGCCCGGGGTCCTCTATGTTCTCAAGTATTCTGGCCAAGACTATGTTTTTAACCGCCGTTTCGATGAACATTATCTCCGGGTAGATTGCAGCCTTGATGGCGGAATCGAACCCGTATATGTCCATGAGTGCATCGAACGAAGGGAGGGGGAGCGCATTTTTGGGCTTTCGGACAAACCGGAAGCCTTTATAGCCATGGAAATAGCCCATGTTTCTCAGCAGTATCTTTCTGTCGCTCCCCCGCAAATCCTCCATACCGTGATTCGTCCTCATGTGCTTCATGAGGGAATTGATGCTCATGCCCTTCTTCATCGAACCTCCCTTGGCCTCCTTCTAGGAAATTATATCCCAGCCCGCCTCGACGGGGCGAGCCTGTCGTTGGCGCCGGCCTATTTGTGTTTGTTAACGTCGTGATTGCGGGTTTGGTCACATCCGATTTTCAGAATTGAGCACGATAGTTTTTCGGTTTTGAGCACGGCCACGCCGACCAGACCGCATGCCTTAACGTTGTCGGTGCGTCGTATCGGCAACGAGCAAAGGCAGGAGGGAATGATCGACGTGGACAAGATAGAGGACGCAGGTGGCGGGCTGCAGGGCCATGCTCGAGGCCGAGCTCGCGCACAGGGACGCGACCAAGAGGGCACGGCTGCTCAGGCAGGCGAGGCTCCCCGTGCACAAGTCGGCCGAGGGGTTCGACTGGTCGCACGTGCGGTTCTCCGAGGGCTGGGGCCGCGACGACATGCTTTCGCTGGGCTTCGTCGGCGCCCGCGAGGACCTCGTGTTCTTCGGCAAGACCGGCAGGGGCAAGACCCACATGGCCGTGGCCCTGGCGATGCGCACGGCCGCCGCCATCTGGTCGTCGCCGAACACCGCGCCCCACCGGCTGAACTCCAGGTTCGTGGTGATGACCACCGACTGCCGCTCGTAGGCGTCGGCGAACACCTAGAAGAGCGCGCGCGCCGTCGGGATCCAGCGGCAGGAAGCCGAGCTCGTCGATGACGAGCAGCCTAGCGCAGCCGATGAGCGCGGCCTCACGGTCAAGGCGCCCCTCGTCGCGGGCGCGCCGCAGCCGCATGACGAGCGATGACGCGGTGAAGAAGCGGGCCTCCATCCTCCGCTCGCACGCCAGCATGCACAGCGCCGAGGCCATGTGCGTCTTGCCGGTGCTGACGTCCCCCACCAGCACGAGGTCCTCGCAGAAACCAGTTTCATGGAGCGTTTCATTGATAATCCCCCTAATCTAGCAACGGTTTAAAGTCTACTAGATTGGGGGGACGCGAGCCAAGTCGACAAAGGCAGTTAACCGGCAGCTATTCATGCCTCGATTTAGAACCGCTCGAGAATCTCCGCAGCATTCTCTCGCAGATAGATATCTAGGTCCGGCACGGCAAACTGCACGTAGCCCCTCTGTGGTGCCTGAATAACCTCTCTTTGTAGCAATTTGGCCCTAATAGAGCTGATCTCATTGGTCTTTTTACCCATGCGCTTAGCAATCTCGGCTGATTTGGACTGTTGTTTATCCTCGCACATCGCCAAAAGGTATTTGATATCGTTAAGTCCCAGTCCAGAAATCGCGGGCTCGTGAACAACATCGTGAAAACGAGCCTCTGCCAGCGCAATGCCTTCGGTGACATCGTGTTCGCTCACAATGGCACTTTTGGCACGATGCAAGTTGGCGCGCTGCCAAATGGAGTAACCGACCATTTGCACCAGATAGGCATAGCCCTTAGTGGTCTTAGCGGTTCTCGACAGCAGATCGTCCTCTATGGTCAAACCAGTCGCTATAAAGCTATCGCCCATAGAGAGCGCTACCTCCACCTGGTTGATAGGCGCCAGATCTTCGGGGAGGGCACGACGCAAGAATGTAAGTGCCTTGCCGTTGATAAGATCCATAACACCAGCGGGCAATCCGGCAAATGCGAGAGCAATATCGACTTTCTCCCCTATTAGAAGCTGCACAGCAGAAGCAATAGCGCGCATATCGTCAATCGGGGCATCCTGCACCTCATCTATTGCAATAAACAGGCCCTTGGAAGACTTTGCGGCCGAGCCAAGCAACTTTCTAAGACTCGACTCTTTTGGCACAACGTCGAATTTAGCGGAACCAAAGCCGGCATTTACGCCGACTGAAGCATTGGTCGCAAGGGAGGATTCTGCAATCTGATCCTTCAGGTCCAGCAATAGGTTGGGACCAGCAGAAACAATAGCCGTCTTCCAGCCAAGCTCTCGTGCACGATCTCTAAGATCACAGAGCAAAACAGTTTTTTCCGGAACCCCTTGGCCCGGCAACGCGCATGAGCCTCGCAGGTGCACCAATTCCCGAATTCAAACTCTCGGTAAACTCAAGGGCAATATCATCACGACCAATTATGCGCGGAGGCTCAGCGCCGGCAGTGGGACGAAACGGGTTATGGAATATTGTGGCGCTCACTTGTTTGCCTCTCAAGGAAATCGATTATCGGTCAATCTTAGCTTTATTAGTTTATCGCAACTATATCGGATTATATCGAGTTGTATAAGCCTGTACAAACTTATCGTAGAAGTATCGAGCTATCGTAATGTAAACCCTTGATTCTCATTTTCATTGCAACAGCCTCAGGACTCAGCG
>NZ_CABJFS010000017.1:0-546 GCF_902364945.1 Collinsella aerofaciens
CATTTCAAAACTATGTCGGATTACGGGGCTGGACCCGGACCGGCCGTCCATACCCTGCATTTCACGGAATGCGCAAGTCGCCTACCTGCGGTCTTGATTTTGCCGATTACGGCATGCTCGGGGCTTCCCGGCCTGGCCCCGTAAACCGGCATGGTTTTGAAATCGCCGGGCGGGCGGGGGCGCGGCTGGACCCGATAGTGGGCCCGGCGCCGGCGGGACGGCCGTTGGGCGGATGGCGGACCGCGCTGCGGAGGCGATAAACGGCGGACGGCGGGATCCGAGATGCCCCGAGGGCGCCGGGGAGGAGGGCGGCGGCGTGGCCGCCGCCCGCGGGGCGCGTCCCCGCGGGCGGAAAGGGCATCGCGGGGCTTCGGGGCCCGTTCCCGCGCCTGCATCCGCGGCCGGCTGCGTTCCCACGCCGCGCGGGGCGAAAGTTTTTCCGAAATTGTCCTTGCATCGGCGGGGGAGTTCCCGTATAGTACTTCTTCGCACGGGGGCGTAGCTCAGCTGGGAGAGCGCTTGACTGGCAGTCAAGAGGTCAGGGGT
>NZ_CABJFS010000017.1:556-21494 GCF_902364945.1 Collinsella aerofaciens
TGACTGGCAGTCAAGAGGTCAGGGGTTCGATCCCCCTCGTCTCCACCCGAGCATTGAATGAGGCTCCAACGCAAGTTGGGGCCTTTTTTCATATAGGCACACAAGGTCAAAGGCGGCAGCATGATCCTCCTGGTCGACAAGATCGAAAAAAGCTTCGGCGCACGCGTCCTCTTTAGCGGCGCGTCCTTCCAGATCAACCCCGGCGAGCGCTTCGCGCTCGTGGGCCCCAACGGCGCCGGCAAAACCACCATGCTCAAGATCATCATGGGCATCGACAGTCCCGACTCCGGCCAGGTCCAGTACGCAAAGGACTGCCAGGTGGGCTACCTAGAGCAGGAAACTAATCTGGAACAAAAGGACACCACCATCCTCGCCGAGGTCATGGCCGCCGCCAAGGAAATCCGCCGCATGGGCGAGCGCGCTAACGAGCTGCAGGCCCAAATCACCGAGCTCTCCGAGCAGGGCAAGGACGTCGACGCACTCCTCAACGAGTACGGTCAGGTCCAGGACCGCTTTGAGCACCTGGGCGGCTACGAGCTCGAGAGCAACGCCCGCAAGATCCTGTCCGGCCTGGGCTTTAAGGTCACTGACTTTGAGCGCCCATGCTCCGAGTTCTCGGGCGGCTGGCAGATGCGCATCGCGCTCGCCAAGCTCTTCCTGCGCCATCCCGACCTGCTGCTTCTGGACGAGCCCACTAACCACCTGGACCTCGAAAGCGTCCAGTGGCTGCGTGGCTTTATCGCCAACTACGACGGCGCCGTCCTCATCGTCAGCCACGACCGCGCCTTTATGGACGCCTGCGTCGACCACGTCGCCGCGCTCGAGAACCGCCGCGTGACCACCTACACCGGCAACTACAGCAGCTACCTCAAGCAGCGCGAGGACAACCTGGAGCAGATGCGCGCCAAGCGCGCTGCCCAGGAGCGCGACATCGCCCATATGCAGGTCTTCGTCGACAAGTTCCGTTACAAGCCCACCAAGGCAGCCCAGGCCCAGGAGCGCATCCGCAAGATCGAGCAGATCAAAAAGGAGCTTGTCATCCTACCCGAGGGCCACAAGCACATCGACTTTAAGTTCCCTGACCCACCGCGCTCAGGCGATATGGTCGTGGGCCTGGAGGGCGTCTCCAAGTCCTACGGCGACAAGCACATCTACAGCGATATCGACCTCAAGCTCTACCGCGGCGAGCACGTGGCGCTCGTCGGCCCCAACGGCGCCGGCAAGTCCACGCTCATGAAGATCATCGCGGGACTGGAGCCGCCCACCACCGGCACCCGCGACCTGGGCACCAACGTGGGCGTGGCCTATTACGCCCAGCACGCGCTCGAGGGCATGACCGAGTCCAACACCGTCCTGCAAGAGATCGACACCGTCACGCCCAAGTGGACCGTGCCACAGCAGCGCAGCCTACTGGGCGCCTTCCTGTTTAGCGACAACGATTCCATCGAGAAGCAGGTTCGCGTCCTCTCCGGCGGCGAAAAAGCGCGTCTGGCCCTGGCCAAGATGCTCGTGGCCCCCGAGGCGCTCCTGTGCCTGGACGAGCCCACCAACCACCTAGACATCGACTCGGTGGACATGCTCGAGAACGCCCTGCAAAACTTCCCCGGCACCATCGTGCTGATCAGCCACGACGAACACCTGGTGCGCGCCGTGGCCAACCGCGTGATCGACATCCGCGATGGCAAGGTCACGGTCTATGACGGCGACTACGACTACTACCTCTACAAGCGCGAGGACCTCGCAGCCCGTGCCGCCGCCGAGACGGCAGGGGAGAGTGCGCCGGCCACGGCCAAGTCCACCAAAGCCAGCGCCGCCCAGGCCGACACCCCCGCAGCTGCCCCCAAACCCGCCGAGGGCAAAAAGACCAAGGAGCAAAAGCGCGCCGAGGCCCAAGCCCGCGCAGCGCTCAATAAAAAGCTCAAGGGCGTGCGCAACCAGCTCAAGAAGATCGAGACGGAGCTCGACAAAAAGCGTGCCCGCTATGACGAGCTTATGGAATTGATGGCAAGCGAAGAGCTTTATGCCGATCAAGACAAGTTCAACGCCGCGCTGGGGGAATATAACGGCCTTAAGCAAGAGCTGCCCAAGCTCGAGGACGAATGGCTCGAGCTTTCCACCCAGATCGAAGAGGAGACCGCGCGTGAACTCTCGTAAGGCCGCTGCCGTGGCGATGAGCATCATCGCCATCGCCTGTCGCATCTGCGGCATCTTTATGAGCGCGATGACCGTGCTGCTGTGCTTTAGCGGCCTCACCGCCAAGCTGCAGATCGTGGGCTTTGTCGTTGAGCTTTCGCGCGCGCTGCCGAGCGCCATCGCCGGCTACGGCGTCATCACATCGCCCTTTGGCGGCGTGTTCCGCCTGGATTACGCCATCGTGGCCGTCATCCTGTTTGTGATCGACTACCTGCTCACGCGCGCCTCGCGCCGCGTTCGCTAGGGGAGCGCCATGTCCAGCAGCTACATCATGAATCTGCTCGCCAGCGCCGTCGCCGTCATCGTGGGAATCGTGATCCACGAGAGCGCGCACGCCGCCGCGGCCTGGGCACTCGGCGATAAGACGGCCCGTTCGCGCGGCCGCGTGTCGCTCAACCCGCTTAACCATATCGACCCGTTTGGCACCATCATCCTGCCGCTGCTCATGCTTGCCGCCGGCGGCCCGGTGTTCGCCTTCGCCAAACCCGTGCCCGTGTACCTCAACAACCTCAAGCACCCCAAGCGTGACGAGGTCCTGGTGAGCGCAGCCGGCCCCGCATCAAACATCGCACTCGCGTGCCTCGCGGCCGCCCTCATGCACGCAACGTACGGCAACCTCTACACCAGCATGTCCTTTGCCGTGGCGTCCCAAATCATGAACTTCGGCGCCACCTTTATCGTGGTCAACCTGTCGCTCGCGTTCTTTAACCTTATCCCGATCCCGCCGCTCGACGGCTCGTCGATCATCGTGCCGTTCCTCAAAGGCAAGGCGCTCAACAACTATTATCGTCTGCAGCAATACGCTATGCCCATCCTCATCCTGGTGCTGTACCTGCTGCCCATGTGGACCGGCATCGACGTGATCGGCCGCTATTTCGACGTTACCGTGTATCCGCTTGCTGAGCAGCTGCTCAACTTCGCAATCGCCGGCATCTAAGGTAAACTTACAGGTCGACCGTGCAAAACGGTCGTAACATGCACCCAAACCGCGCCGCGAAGGCGCCGTCAAAGGAGGTCGAAGATGTCGTATCGCGTGTCGACGCAGGTCTACAGCGGACCGTTCGACCTGCTGCTGCAGCTGGTAACCCGCCAAAAAGTAGATATCAGCGCTATCTCCATCAGCGAGGTGGCCGAGCAGTACCTTGCCGAAGCCGAGCGCATCGAGGCGCTGGACCTGGACGTGGCGAGCGATTTTTTGCTGGTCGCAGCAACCCTTTTGGACATCAAGGCCGCCTCGTTGGTGCCGCAGGAGGCCCCGCGCAAAGCCGATGACGATGACGAGATCGACGATGACCTCGAAGAACTTAGCACGCTCGACGGGGACGCCCTACGCGAGGTCCTGATTCAGCGCCTGATCGCCTACAAGCAGTTTAAAGGCGTGGCTGCGGCCCTCGGTGCGCGCATGCAGGCCGAAAGCCGCATGCATCCGCGCGTAGCCGGCCCCGACCCCGAGTTCCTAGGCCTCATGCCCGACTACCTTGCCGGCATCACGCTGCGCGGTCTCGCCGTCATCTGTGCCGACCTGGACGGCAAGCGCCAGACCTTCCTGCTGGAGGCCGAGCATGTGGCGCCGCATCGCGTGCCGCTCGACCTGACCGTGGCCTCAGTCGACCGCTTTACCATGGCGCACCAAACCTGCACCTTCCGCGAGCTACTGGACGGCGATGCCACCACCGAGCAGCTCGTCGTCACCTTTCTGGCCATGCTGGAGCTCGCCAAGCGCGGCTCGCTCACGCTGAGCCAGGACGAGATCTTTGGAACCATCTGCATCAACCGCGTCGAGGGCGCCGAGGCCTACGTGCCCGGCGAGGTCCCCGAGCTCACCGAATAGGAGCCGCAACCATGTCAACCCTTTCCACGCTGGAGGCAAACAGCCTCAAAGGCGCCCTCGAGGCGCTGCTGCTGGTGTCGAGCGACCCGGTGAGTGCGCCCGCGCTGGCCGGCGCACTGGATATCGCCCCCGGCGAGTGCGCGTCGCTGCTCGCCGAGCTCAAGGTTGAGTACGAGGAGGCCAACCGTGGCTTTCAGCTGCGCGAGGTCGCCGGCGGCTGGCGCCTGTTCACGCACCCCGCTTACCACGACGTGGTCGAGGCCTATGTGTTGAGCTGGGACACGCAAAAGCTGTCCCAGGCGGCGCTCGAAACCCTGGCCGTCATCGCATACCACCAGCCTGTGACGCGCGAGGTGGTCAAGGGCATCCGCGGCGTCAATTCCGACGGCGTCATCGCGTCGCTCGTCGACAAAGGTCTAGTGCGCGAGCTCGGCCGCGACCCCCAGCGAGGTCAAGCCATCATCTACGGCACGACCAACGCCTTCTTGGAAAAGTTCGGTCTGCGCTCCACCCGCGACCTGCCCGACCTGGAGCAGTTTGCCCCCGACGAGCAATCGCGTCAGTTTATCCGCGAGCGCCTGAGCGGCCGCAGCATTCAGTCCACGCTCGAGGAGCAGGCCGATGACCTGGACGAAGAGCGCGAACTGCTCGATACCGATGTTGAAGATGTTGAGGCAGTCAAGGACTTGGAAACCCTGGTCGTCGACGAGACCTCGGAGGATTTGCATGACGAGGACTAACGAAGTAGGGGAGACGCGCGCCATGGGTAACGCAGTACCCGCCACCGACGCCCAGCCCGTCTATCCGCACACCATGCGCCTGCAGCGCTTTTTGGCGCGCGCGGGCGTGGCGAGCCGCCGTGGCTCGGAGGACCTAATGACCGCCGGCCGCGTGACCGTCAACGGCGAGGTCGCGACCGAGCTGGGCACCAAGGTCGATGTCGACCACGATCACATCGAGGTCGACGGCATGCCCGTCAAGCTCAACCAGGGCGCCGTGTACTTGATGCTCTACAAGCCGACCGGCTACCTCACCACCATGAGCGACCCGCAGGAGCGCCCTTGCGTGGCCGACCTGGTCCCGCGCGACCGCTTTCCGGGCCTGTTTCCAGTGGGCCGCCTGGACCGCGACACCACGGGCCTTTTGCTCTTTACCACCGACGGCGACATGTCGCAGGATCTGCTGCACCCCAGCAAGCACGTCTACAAGACCTACCAGGCGCTCGTGGACGGACGGCTGTCCGACCGCGACTTGGAACCACTCCGCAGCGGCATCGAGCTCGACGACGGCCTGTGCCAGCCGGCGATCTGCCGCGTCATCAACGCGCGCGAGGCCGAGGCCGTAGCTCCCCAGGGCGTCAAACCCGGCACCACCGCCGTGGAGGTCATAATCCGCGAGGGTCGTAAAAACCAGGTCAAGCGCATGCTGGGCAAGATTCACCATCCTGTGATCCGCCTGCACCGCTGCAACTTTGCCGGCCTTGAGCTCGAGGGCGTGGCCAAGGGCTCGTGGCGCGAGCTCACCGACCGCGAGGTGCAGATCCTTAAAAGCGGCGGCATCCCGCCCAAGCAGGCGAGCGCCAAGCGCAACGGCGGCAAGCCCCAAGACACGCCCGCCAGCCGCACGCGTCACCACGGCAGCCACGGCTCCGCACCCAAGCGCAACACCTACCGCGAGCGCTACACAGGCTAGGCAACCCGCCGCGCCCCAACGCCCGCGAACCATACCAGCACGTCAACCACCGAAAGGAAGCATTGCATGATCGTCGCCATCGACGGCCCCGCCGGTTCCGGCAAATCCACCATCGCCAAGGAGATCGCCCGTCAGCTGGGCTTTAACAAGCTCGACACGGGCGCCATGTATCGCGCCGTCACCTTCGCCGCGCTCGACCGCGGCATCGATCTGGACGACGAGGCGGCCATCGACGTCCTCGCCGAGCAGATCGAGATTCGCTTTACCAACGGCACCGGCGAGGACACACGCCTGACCATTGACGGCCAGGACGCGTCGGCTGCCATCCGCACCCCGCAGGTCGACGCCAACGTGTCCAAGGTCTCGGCCTACCCGGGCGTGCGCGCCGCCATGCTCATCCATCAGCGCCGCGCCGCCGAGGATCGCGATATCGTGGCCGAGGGTCGCGACATCGGCACCGTCGTGTTCCCCAACGCACAGGTCAAGGTCTTTCTGACCGCCGACCCGCGCGAGCGTGCCCGCCGCCGCGTGCTGCAGCGTCACCAAAACGATGCCCAGCCGCTCACCTCCGAGCAGCTCGAGGCCGAGGTCGACGAGACCCTCGACGCCCTCAAACAGCGCGACAAGCTCGACAGCAGCCGCGAGGTCGCGCCGCTTGTGCCAGCCGAGGACGCCGTGCACGTCGACTCCACCGCCCACACCATCGACGAGGTCGTCCGCATTATCGAGGACCTCATCAACCAAAGGAGGTAGCCCATGCGCCTGTTTAAGCAGACGCCCGAGGATTACTACAACGCCCCCTATGCCGAGTTCCCGGCGCTCATCCGCGGCACCGTCGTCGTAGTCATGGCCATCCTTTGGGCCTTCTCCAAGCTCATGTGGCGCTGGAAGGTCGAGGACGCCGATCTTCTGTTTGAGCGCCAGGACGGCCGCGGCAGCGTGGTCATCTGCAACCACACCTCGATGGCTGAGCTCTTGGCCGTGGAGACGGCGTTGTTCTTTGGCGGCCGCCGCATTCGCCCCATCTTTAAGTCCGAGTTCGCCAAGAGCAAGATCGTACGCTGGGCCTTTAGCCGCGTGGGCGGCATTCCTGTCGAGCGTGGCACCGCCGACATGAAGTGCCTGCGCGCCGCCCAGCATGCGCTGCAGCGCGGCGAGGACGTCCTGATCTTCCCCGAGGGCACGCGCATCCGCTCGCGCGAGATCAAGCCCGAGGTCCACGGCGGTTTTGCGCTCATCGCCCAGATGGGCAAGGCGCCCGTCAACCCGCTCGCCATCTGCGGCTGGTCCGACATCACGCCTGCGGGCAAAAAACTCATGCGTCCCAAGAAGTGCTGGATCCGCGCCGGCAAGGCCGTCTCGCTTTCGGACGCGCCGGCCGGGCTTAGGCGCACGGAGCGCCTGGCCTGGTTTGAGTCCGAGGCTATGAGCCGCGTATACGCCATGCGCGACGAGCTGTGCGCCGAGCATCCGGGCAGGTTCTAGCCATGAGCGAGAACGTGACGAACACTGCCGTGACCGCGTCCGACCAAGCCACCGCGCCTACCATCGAGATCGCCGCCCACGCCGGCACCTGCTACGGCGTGCAGCGCGCACTCGATATGGCCCTGGCGGCCGCCCCGCAGGCGGGGGAGACCGCTACGGTCCATACCCTAGGCCCGCTTATCCATAACCCCATCGTGGTGCGCGAGCTTGCCGAGGCGGGCGTCGGTCTGGCCGAGACCCTGGACGATGCCGCATCGGGCACCGTGATCATCCGCGCCCACGGCGTGGTGCCGCAGGTCATCGATGCCGCTCGCAAGCGTGGCCTTACCGTGGTCGACGCCACCTGCCCCTACGTGAAGAAGGTTCATGTGGCGGCCGAGCGCCTGGTACGCGAGGGCTACCGCGTGGTAGTCGTGGGCGAGCCAGGCCACCCCGAGGTCGAGGGCATTCTGGGCCACGCCGGCAATGATGCGCAGGTCGTGAGTTGCGCTGCCGATGCGGACGCGCTGCCGCTCAAGGGCAAGGTAGGCCTGGTTGTACAGACCACCCAGACCGCGCAGAACCTCGCCGAGGTCGTGGCCGCTATCACCCCGCGCGTACAAGAGCTTCGTGTGATCAACACCATCTGCGCCGCCACGAGCGAGCGTCAACAGGCGGCAGCCACGCTTGCCAACCGCTGCGACTGCATGGTCGTGGTGGGCGGCAAGAACTCGGGCAACACCCGCCGCCTGGCGCAGATTTGCGCAGACGCCTGCGAGCGCACGTATCACATCGAGGAAGCTTCCGAGCTCCAGGCCGCGTGGTTTACCGACGCTCACCACATCGGCATCACCGCCGGAGCCTCCACCCCGCAAGAACACATCGAACGCGCCGTCGCGCGCATCAAGGAGCTTTGCCGCTAATCATGGACCAGACCGTACCCGCATACGCCGCCGAGGTGGCCGATTACGGGCGCAGCCGCGACCCCGAGCCGGGTGAAGGCGCGCTCGTAAAGAACGTGCGTCCCGAATCGCCCGCGTGGGATGTGGGTATCGAGCCGGGCATGCGCGTGCTCACGGTCAACGGCGAGCAGCTCACCGACATGATCGTGTGGCTCTGGGAGGCCGACGATGATACCGTCGACCTCGAGGTTTTCGACCCACGCGACAACACCGTCACCTCCGTCGAGCTCGACCGCTTCCCGGGAGAGGACTGGGGGCTGGAGTTCGACGGCCCCATCTTTGACGGCATGCGCACCTGCGTGAACGCCTGCGTGTTCTGCTTTATGACCATGCTGCCCAAGGGCGGCCGTTCCACGCTCTACATTCGCGACGACGACTATCGCCTAAGCTTTTTACAGGGCAACTTTGTCACGCTCACGAACCTCACCGACGATGATGTTCAAAACGTCATCCAACGCAACATGAGCCCCATGAACGTGTCGGTCCATGCCGTAAGCCCCGACGTCCGCCGCCGCATGATGGGCCGCAACGCCCAGCGCGGCATGGACGTACTCGAAGCCATCATGGCCGCCGGCATCGAGATTCACGCGCAGATCGTGTTGTGCCCCGGCATGAACGACGGCGAGGAGCTGGAAAAGACCCTGCGCTTTTGCGAGGAGCACGAGCAAATCACAAGCCTGGGCATTGTGCCGCTCGGTTTTACCAAGCATCAGAACCGCTTTAGCTGGTCCTACAGCGACAAGCCCGAGCTGGCTCGCGAGACCATTGCCATGATCCGGCCTTTCCAGGACCGAGCCTTCGAGCGCTTTGGCCGCCACACCTTCCAGATGAGCGACGAGTTCTATCTGGACGCCGGCATCGATCCTCCCGAGGCAGACTTTTACGACGGTTACCCGCAGTACTACGACGGCATTGGCATGATCCGCTCGTATCTGGACGAGACCGACGACGTGCTTGCCGCCGACGCCGAGCGTCTGGCCCGCGTCCGCGCTGGCATCGCCGAGCGCAACCAGCGCCTTCTGTGCCTCTCCGGCGCCAGCGCGCGCGACACCGTGGCGCGCTTTGTGGAGTCGCCCCAGGGACTCGCCGGCACCGTCACAGCCATCAAGAACCGCTACTTCGGCGGCAACGTGGACGTGACCGGCCTCATCGTCGCGTGTGACATTCTGGAGCAGCTGCCCCAAGACCTGTCGGGGGTTATGCTCTTTGTGCCTAAGCTCATGTTCAACGCTGACGGCATGACGCTTGACGAGTATCATCGTGACGATTTACTCGCAAGCCTTACCAGTCGCGGCGCCGAGGTTCATGTGGTGTCGACCATGCCGCATGAGCTGCTCGATACCCTGGAGCACATCCTTGGCATTGTGCCTGCCGACTCTACTAATTCCGCTGACCCTACCCATTAAAGGAGAGTAGATGAAACCTATCGTCGCCGTCGTCGGACGCCCCAACGTGGGCAAGTCCACGCTCGTTAACCGCCTGGCCCAGACCTCGGACGCCATCGTCCACGAGTCTCGCGGCGTCACGCGCGATCGCTCATATCACACGGCCGATTGGAACGGCCGCGAGTTCACCATCGTCGACACGGGCGGTATCGAGCCGCTCAAGAGCGACGACGTCTTTGCCACGTCCATCCGCGACCAGGCGCTCGCCGCCGCCGAGGAAGCCGCCGTCATCCTGTTTGTGGTCGATGGCCGCACCGGCGTCACCGAGGAGGACGAGTCGGTCGCTCGCATGCTCAAGCGCTGCGACAAGCCGGTCTTTCTGCTGGTGAACAAGCTCGACAACCCCGATCGCGAGAACGACAGCATCTGGGAGTTCTATTCGCTCGGCATCGGTGAGCCCACGCCGCTCTCGGCCCTGCATGGTCATGGCACGGGCGACCTGCTCGACGATATCGTGGCCCTGCTTCCGGAGGAAGAGGACGAGGTCGCCGACGAGTTCCCCGATGCGCTGAACGTGGCCATCATCGGCCGCCCCAACGCCGGCAAGTCCTCGCTGTTCAACCGCATCCTAGGCGCCGACCGCTCTATCGTGTCCAACATTGCCGGCACGACGCGCGACGCCATCGACACCGTCGTGGAGCGCAACGGCAAGCACTACCGCATGGTCGACACCGCGGGCATCCGCAAGAAGAGCACCGTGTACGAGAATATCGAGTACTACTCGATGGTCCGCGGCCTGCGCGCCATCGACCGCGCCGACGTGGCGCTGCTCGTCGTCGACGCCTCCGTGGGCGTTACCGAACAGGACCAGAAGGTCATGGGTCTTGCCATCGAGCGCGGCTGTGCCATCGTGGTGCTGCTCAACAAGTGGGACCTGCTCGACGACGACCGCAAGCGCGAGGCCTGCATGGAGACCATCGACCGCCGTCTGGGCGTCATGGCTCCCTGGGCCCAGTACCTGCGCATCTCTGCCCTCACTGGCCGCAGCGTCGAGAAGATCTGGGCGATGGTCGACGCAGCCGAGAAGACGCGTTCGCAAAAGATCAGCACCTCGCGCCTCAACACGTTCCTCACCGACCTACGTGAGTTCGGCCACACCGTGGTGGACGGCAAGCGCCGCCTGCGCATGCACTACGTGACTCAGACGGGCGTCAATCCGCCGACGTTCACGTTCTTCGTCAACCACAGCGATCTGGTCAACGACACCTACCAGCGCTACGTGGAGAACCGCATGCGCTCGACCTTCGATTTTGCCGGCACGCCCATTCGACTCTTCTTTAGGAAGAAGGAACAAAAGGATGCATAATCCGATTCTGCTGACCGCCATCTGCGCCGTGGTCTCGTTCTTTATCGGAGCGATTCCGTTTGGCCTGATCCTGGGCCGCGTGTTCAACCACACCGACATTCGCAAGGCGGGTTCCGGCAACATCGGCACAACCAATGCGCTGCGCGTGGCCGGCCCTAAGGTGGCCGCGCTCACGTTGTTGCTCGACTGCCTTAAGGGCGCCATCTGCGTCCTTATCGCGCGTCCGCTCATTGCCGACTTGGGCTATGGCTTCCCCGTAAGCATCATGGCGCCCGGAGCCCCCGGCGATTGGATGCTCGGCGTCATTTGCCTGGCAGCGGTGTGGGGCCATATCTTCTCGCCCTACCTTAACTTCCACGGCGGCAAGGGTATCGCGGTTGGCCTGGGCGTCATCCTCGCCTGGTACTGGCCTATTGGCCTGTCGCTGCTCGGCATGTTTATCGTGGCCGTCGCCATCACCAAGTATGTGTCGGTGGGCTCGCTTGCCGCTGCCATCGGTCTTCCCATCGCTGCTTGCGCGGTCTTTCCGTACAGCAGCCTGGGACTTAAGTTTTGCATGGCGATAATCGGCATCACCGTTGTGTGGGCCCATCGCGCGAATATCCAAAAGCTCATGGCCGGTAAGGAGTCCAAGCTCTCGTTTACCAAGCGCGTCACCGAGCCCGACGATAAGTAGGAGAGAATCATGAATGTTGCGCTGATTGGCTCCGGCTCCTGGGGAACCGCCGTCGCCGGCCTTGCCGCCGCGCGAGCCGAGCGCGTGACCATGTGGGCCCACAGCGAGCAGACGGCCGCCGGCATCAATGGCGAGCACTGCAACCCCCGGTATCTGGTGGACTACGAGCTGCCCGGCAACGTCGTCGCCACGACGGACCTGGCGCAAGCGCTCGACGCCGCCGACGCCATCATCTTTGCCGTGCCCTCCACACACCTGCGCAGCGTATGTCATCAGGCAGCGCCTTTCATCGCCGCCAACACCCCGGTGCTCTGCCTTACCAAGGGCATTGAGCCCGAGTCTGGCCTGCTCATGAGCGAGGTCATTGCCAGCGAGATCGGCAACGAGCGGCGCGTGGCGGCCCTCTCGGGCCCCAACCATGCCGAGGAGATTTGCCGCGGCGGGCTCTCTGCCGCCGTCATCGCCAGCGAGGACCAGCAGGTGGGGGAGACCTTTAAGGAGCTGCTGCTGTCCACGGCCTTCCGCATCTACCTGTCGCAGGATATGACCGGTGTCGAGGTTTGCGGCGCTATGAAAAACGTCATCGCCATCGTGTGCGGCATTTCCGCCGGTTCTGGTGCGGGCGACAACACGCTCGCCCTCATCATGACGCGCGGCCTGGCCGAGATCAGCCGTCTGGTGCACGCCCGCGGCGGCCAGGCCATGACCTGCATGGGACTTGCCGGCATGGGCGACCTCATTGCCACCTGTACCTCGGAGCATTCGCGCAACCGCACCTTTGGCTACGAGTTTGCCCACGGCGTGTCGCTCGACGAGTACCAGACGCGTACGCATATGGTGGTCGAGGGCGCCGTCGCAGCCCGCAGCGTGAGCGAACTCGCCCGTTCACTGGGCGTAGACATTCCGCTCACCTTTGCCGTGGAGCAAACGCTCTACAACGGTGTTACTTTGGATAGGGCGCTCGAGATTCTCACCGACCGCGTCCCTTCTCAAGAGTTCTACGGACTCACCGACTAGCGCAGAAAGGCTACTACCATGGGTTCCATTAAAATCGCTCCGTCCGTCCTCTCGGCCGACATGGCCAACCTCAAGGGCGAACTCGACAAGATCGCCGGTGCCGACTACGTGCACTTCGACGTCATGGACGGCCACTTTACCGGCAACCTCACCTTTGGCGTTGACATCCTCAAGGCCGTCAAGCGCTCCACCAATGTACCGGTCGACGCGCACCTCATGGTGTCGAACCCCGACGAGACGGTCGATTGGTACGCAGACGCCGGCGCCGATATGATCACCGTACACTACGAGGCCTCCACGCACCTGCACCGCACGCTCACCCATCTGCAGCAGCGCGGCGTTAAGGCCGGCGTGGTGCTCAACCCCGCCACCCCCGTGTGCGTGCTGGAGAGCATCATCGACGTTGTCGACATGGTACTGCTCATGAGCGTGAACCCCGGCTTTGGCGGCCAGAGCTTTATCCCCGGTACCATCGCCAAGCTACACGAGCTCAAGGCCATGTGCGAGCGCCACGGCATTTCACCCCTCATCGAGGTCGACGGCGGCATCTCTTCCAAGAACATCGCCGAGGTCGTCAAGGCCGGCGCAAATGTCCTGGTGGCCGGTTCCGCCGTATTTAAGTCCGAAGATCCCGCTGCCGAGGTTGCGCTGCTGCAGAAGCTGGGCAACGAGGCTGCACAGGAGGCATAAACCCTTATGACCGCAGGTCAAAACCGCATACCCGTGAATCTTGACTACGCCGCCTCGACGCCCATGCGCGCCGAGGCGCTCCTTGCGCAGCGCGAATACGACGACAGCGAGCTTGCCGGCGTCAACCCCAACTCGCTGCACTCGCTTGGCCGCAAGGCCGCAGCACGCCTGGAAGTCGCCCGTCGCGAGATCGCCCGCAGCTTTGGCGCGCGCGTTCGCCCGTCCGAGATCATCCTTACCAACGGCGGCACCGAGGCCAACCAGTTGGCGCTGCTCGGTCTTGCCGAGGGCGCCCGTCAGCGCGATCGCAAGCGCGACCGCGTGATCGTGTCGGCGATCGAGCACGATTCGATCCTGGACAACCTTCCGCTGCTGCGTGCCGCCGGATTTACCGTCGACCTGGTGCAGCCCTGCCGCGCGGGCTACATTGAGCCTGCCGCGCTGAGCGACTTGCTCGGCGACGACGTGGCGCTCGTGAGCATCATGGTCGCCAACAACGAGACCGGCGTGGTGCAGCCTATCCGCGAGCTTGCCGCAGCTGCGCACACCGCAGGTGCCCTGTTCCACACCGATGCCATCCAGGGCTACTTGCATATTCCGCTCGATGTCACCGAGCTGGGCGTCGACGCCATGTCCGTCGCAGCCCACAAGATTGGCGGTCCCGTGGCATCTGGCGCACTCTACCTTAAGAGCCGCACGCCGCTGCGCCCGCGCATCTTTGGGGGCGGACAGGAGGCCGGTCGTCGTGCCGGCACGCAAGACCTGCGAACGCAGCTCGCCTTTGCCGCTGCCGCCTCGTCTCTGACGCCCCATGTGGCTCAGGAGCGCGCGAAGCTGCAAACCCTTTCCGACAAGCTCTACGCCACGCTTACGGCCCACCCGCGCATTCACGCCACCATGGGTGACTACGCGCAAGCCGACCGTCTGCCCGGCATGGTATCGATCTACATTGACGGCATGGACTCCGAGGAACTCATCATCAAGCTCGACGCCGCCGGCTTTGAGGTGTCGGCAGGCTCGGCATGCTCGAGTGGCAGCATGGACCCGAGCCACGTACTCAGCGCGATGGGCATCGGCCGCGAACAGGCGCTGGGTGCCTTGCGCATCTCCTTCGATGATCGCGTGAATCCAGGCGATCTGGACGACTTTGCCCAGACGCTGCTCTCGATCGCAGGTGCCGCATGATCGTCGCCGAGCTCGAGCGCGCCCTACTGGCACGCTATCCCAAGGCGGACGCCGAGGGCTGGGATCACGTAGGACTCTCCGTTGGCGATCCGGCCGCGGAGATCACCGGCGTTGCCTGCGCACTCGATGCGACCGAGGCTAATGTTCGCCGCGCCCAAGAAGCAAGCGCCAACGTGCTGCTGACGCATCATCCCATATACATCAAGGCACCCGAGGCCTTTTGTCCGGCGGATGCCACACGACCCCAGTGCAGTGCGGCCCTCTACGAGGCTGCCCGCTGCGGGGTGAGCATTATCTCGCTCCACACCAACCTGGACCGCTCGCACGAGGCACGTATCTGCCTAAGTAGGCTTTTGGACGCCGCGCCCGCAAGCTCGTTGGAGCACGTGGACGACCCCGAGGCCTGCGGACTGGGCGTACTCGCGACCCTCCACGACCCCTGCAGCCTGCGCGACCTTGCCACTCGCGCCGCCACGGCGTTTGGCAGCGACCCACGTGTGTGGGGCGAGGCCGATCATCCGTGCCGCACCGTCGCCATTCTGGGCGGCTCCGTGGGAGACTTTGGAGAGCTCGCCATCGCCGCGGGCGCAGATGTCATCGTAACCGGCGAGGCGGGCTACCACGTGGCGCAAGACCTTGCCTTGCGCGGGCTGCCGGTGATCTTGCTCGGCCACGACCGCTCCGAAGAGCCGTTCGTTGATATATTGATGAACTCTGCAGTTGACGCCGGGGCCGACCCCCGTCATGCGATTAAAATACTGAACCCTTGCCAATGGTGGACTGTGACAAAAGGAGAGAACTTATGAGCGCCGGCGCTACGCTACTCAAGCTGCAACAGATCGATTTGGAGCTCGCCCGCAACAAGAGCGAACTTGCCAATATGCCGGAGCTCAAGGAGCTCGCTTCCAAGCGCAAGACCTACGTTAAGCTCAAGGCCGAAATGACCAGGCTCTACGCCCAACGCAAGGACCTGGATATTGAGCTCGACGATCTCAACACCACCGAGATCCAGACCAATAACGCCATCGAGGCCGCCAAGAAGCGCCATGTCGACGGCTCTGACTATCGCGAGGTTCAGGACCTGGAGAACGAGCTCGCCACCCTGGCCAAGCGTCTGGACAAGATTGAGCACACCCGCAAGGACGTCGTTGTCGCCCACAAAGAGGCGCTCGACCGCGAGACCCGCGCGCAGGCAATCATCGCCAAGTTCGAAGAGGGCGTGAAGGCCGATACCAAGGCCGCCCGCGCCAAGGCTGCCGACCTGCAGGCTCAGATCGAAGCCGCCACTAGGGAGCGCACCGCGCTGGCCGCCACGCTGCCGGCCGACGTGCTCACCGACTACGAGCGTCTGCTCAAGCAGTTCCGCGGCTTGGCCGTCGAGACCATCCAGGGCAACATCCCCACGGTCTGCCACACCGCGCTGCAGGCATCGTCCATGAGCGACCTCAACCACGACGGCAGTGAGATTACGCACTGCCCGTACTGCCACCGCCTGCTCGTGCTCCCTAGCAAGGAAGCTTAACGATGACGGCGGCACCCAACAATTCAATGCAACTTGAGGGAAAAACGATCCTGCTGGGCATTACCGGCGGGATCGCCGCCTATAAGTCGTGCAATATCGTGCGCCTGCTGCAAAAGCGCGGCGCACGTGTCAAAGTCGTTATGAGCGAGCATGCCACGGAGTTTGTGGGGCCGCTTACCTTCCGCGCGCTCACCAACGAGCCGGTCGCGGTTGGGCTATTCGACGATCCTTCCGACCCCATCCACCACATTTCGCTGGCGCAGGAGCCCGATCTGGTGGTCGTGGCGCCCGCGACGGCCAATATTATCGCCAAGATGGCCAACGGCATCGCCGATGACCTCATCTCCACCACGCTGCTGGCAACGCCGCGACCCATCGTGATCGCACCCGCTATGAACAACGGCATGTGGAAGGCGCCGGCAACGCAGGCCAACATGGCCACGTTGCGCGAGCGCGGTGTCCATGTGGTGGGACCCGGCAGCGGCTACCTTGCCTGCGGCGACGTGGACACGGGGCGCATGAGCGAGCCCGAGGACATCGTCGAGGCTGTCTGTGAGGTGCTCAACCCCGTGCCGCAAGACCTGACGGGCAAGCGCATCTTCATCACCGCCGGCCCCACGCACGAGCCGATCGACCCGGTGCGATTCATTGGCAACCGTTCTTCGGGCAAGATGGGTATCGCCCTGGCGGGGGAGGCCGCACGTCGCGGTGCCGCCGTCACGCTCGTGCTGGGACCGACATCGCTCGACGTTCCCCGCGGTGTGGAGTGCGTGCACGTACAGACCGCCTCAGAAATGCTCAAGGCAGCGCTGAGCGCCTTCCAGACGGCCGACGCGGCCATTTGCGCCGCCGCCGTCGCCGACTACACGCCGGCGGCCCCAGCGGACCATAAGCTCAAAAAGGCCAACGAGCGCCTGGATCGAATCGAGCTCGTCGAGACCGTTGACATCTTGGCCGAACTTTCACGCCAAAAGGGCGATCGCCTCGTAATCGGCTTTGCAGCCGAGACTGATAACGTCGTCGAGTACGCCGAGCGCAAATTGACCCGCAAAGGCTGCGATGCCATTATCGCCAACGATGTCTCACGCGCCGATTCGGGCTTTGGAACCGACACCAACAAGGCTTGGATCGTGAGCATAGCGGGTACGCAAGAACTACCCGTACTAACAAAACCCCAGCTCGCAGATACAATTTTGGACTTGCTTCAAAATTTGTAAAAAAGTTCTTGCACAAGGACAAAGTTTCGGGTTAATATACTCCCTGTTGCGAGCGAAAGCAGAGCAACAAACAAAAGCTTCGGGACGTGGCGCAGCTTGGTAGCGCACTTGACTGGGGGTCAAGGGGTCGCTGGTTCGAATCCAGTCGTCCCGACCAGAAGTTTGCAGGTCAGGCACTTAGTGCCTGACCTTTTTTGTTTTAAGCAATTGCTTAATTTTCAGTAAGCAACAGGGTGCCAAAAATCTACCTACGCGATAATCGCCTTTTGCGGCTACTTGCGCGTTTTGCACGCGCTTGAGCCGATTTATTAACGCGATATGAATCTACATACGCGTAGCTGGTATGCAGCCGAGTACAGGCTGTATTTATCGCGGCGATTAACACAGATATAGCGACTATAACGGACAAGCGTGTCGCTGTATTTATTCCAGTAGTTCACTTGATCGGTGGACAAGTGGGCTGTTGCAACGAAACGCCAAGCAGGATGGGCTCTATACGAGGACGCCGCAGGGTAATGGCGGGGGAGTGCGGCGGGCGCTCTGAGAGCCGCTGTGTGACCCCATGTCTCCTTAACTCGATAATTTGTGTTTCAAGCCACGAATCGGTCGAGCAATTGCCAAAAGAACGGCCCATGCAGGATTGCACGGGCCTTACATCAGATCAAATTTGAGCTAGAAGCACCAAGCGGAGCAGACGCAACACCATCTCGTCGCGGCCTCGGCGAGCGACATATCGCAGTCGAGGTAGACAACGAGGAAGTCGTCAGGCCCCGCACAGGGGGACCGCGATGGTGGCCACCGCGCCGCCCGAGGGGCTGTTGGCGAGCGAGACGGAGCCCCCGTGGGCGCTCGCGGCCTCGGAGGCGACGTGCAGGCCGAGCCCGTAGTGGCGGCCTCCGTCGCGCGAGGAGCGGGACGAGTCGTCTGTGAAGAGGCGCTCGCAGCCGCGTTCGAGGGCGGCGGGAGAGAAGCCCGGTCCGTCGTCGGCCACCTCGATGACGAGGTGTCCGCCCGCGACGTCGCAGGAGACCACCACACGCGAGCGCGCGTGCTCGGCGGCGTTGGCCACGAGGTTCGCGGCGGCTCGCGCCAGGGCGGTTCGGTCGAGCGGGGCCTCGGGCGCGCCCGCGACAGCGGGGCCCGTGGCCGCGTCGAGCGTCACGCCTCGCGCCCGGGCGATCTGGGCGGCCTCGGCGAGGACCTGCTCGCAGAGCTCGGCCGGCCGCATGGGGGCCCTCTCCGCCCCGCCGGACCCGCGCGAGGCCTCGATGAGCAGGCGCACGTAGCCGTCGAGCCTTTCGACACCGCCGGCTATGTCGCGCGCGGCGGCCGCGAGGTCGGCGTCTTTCTCGTTTTTCAGCTCCTCCGCCACGAAGTCGGCGTTGGCGCGCAGCACGGTGAGCGGCGTCTTGAGGTCGTGGGCGAGCGACGCCACCTGCTCGCGCTGCCCCCGCTCCGCGGCCCAGCGGGCCTCGAGCGACTCGGCGAGGGAGGCCCGCATGGCGTCCATCGCGGCGAGGACGTCGTTCACCTCGCGCACGTTGGTGCTGCCGACCGCGAAGTCGAGCTCCCCCGCGCCGACGCGCCCCGCCGCCTCCGCGAGCGGCGCCATCTTGCGCGAGATCACGCGGCTCGCGCGTCGCGCCACGAGCGCGAGCGCGAGCGCGCTTCCCGCAGCGGCGCCGACGAGCATGAGGTTCTGCGGGTTGGGAAGCAGGCCGGCGAGATCGCGCGAGACCCACTGCGGCAGGTACTCGCTGACGAGTGCGCAGGCCCCGCCGCCCTTGAGCGGGAACGCGGCGTAGGTGAGGCCCGAGCCCCCGCCCTCGATCTCCACTGTTCCCGGATCCGCGGCGAGTGCCGCACGGGTCATTTCCGTCGCGTCCTCGAGCCGCGTGCCCTCGAGGTCTGTCATCAGCACGTATCCGTCCTTGTTCAGGATGAGGTAGCGGTACGCCGTCGGCACGTCCTGCTGCCCGCAGACGCCGTCGCGTGCCAGGCCCTCCGCGACCTCGCGCGCATTGGCCGGCCCCCAGCTTGCCTCGTAGACGAAGCCCGCGCTGATCGCCGCGGAGAGCGCCATGAACGAGGCGAGCCACGCCGTAGCGACCGCCGCGAACGCGTAGGCGAAGTAGCGCGCGATGACGAAGGAGAGCGGCATGCCCCCGCGACCTCGCGCCCCGGTCCTCAGAGCTGCCACTTGTACCCCATCCCCCAGACGGTCGCGATCGGATCGGCACCGGCCTCGGAGAGTTTCCTCCGGGCGCGGCTGACCTGCATGGATATGGCCGCGTCGTCGGCGTCGCTCTCCCAGCCGAGCACCGCCACGCGTATCTGCGCGCGGCTCATGACCTGCCCGGGGTGACGAGCGAGGTACTCGCAGATGGCGTACTCGGTGGGCGTGAGCGGCACGGCCTCGCCGCCCACGGCGAGGCCGCGCGCCCCGAGGTCGATCCGCACCTCCCCGAAGGAGAGGGCGTGCGAGCGCGGCCGGCGCTCACGGCGTAGATGGGCCGCGACCTTGGCGCGCAGCTCCGCGGCCCCGAAGGGCTTGCGGACGTAGTCGTCGGCGCCCAGGCCGTAGCCGGCCACAGCATCCTCCTCGGCCACGCGAGCGGTCAGGAAGACGATGGGCCCGTCGAAGTCCGGGCGGATCTGCCGCACGAGCTCGAAGCCATCGAGCCCCGGCATCATGACGTCGCAGAGCACGAGGTCGAAGCGCGAGAGGTCCATCCCCGGGACCGCCGTCGGGTCCGCCTCCCTGACGACCTCATGGCCGTCGCGGCCGAGGACGCGCGCGAGCGCGTCGAGGATCGCCCGTTCATCATCCACTGCCAGTATCCTCGCCATGTTAGACCTCCTGAAACTCTCGTCGGAATTGTACTAGCGCCGCGCTCAGCGGTCCAGAGCCCTGCGCGCAGCCGCGGGCGCCTCGGCCGCTTCGCACGCGCGGTAGCGCACGCCCGAGCCGCCGCGCGCCTCGATCCCGAGCCAGCCCTCGCCGTCCGACTCCCGCCCGAAGAAGATGAGCTGGAGCTCTCGGACATTGCCCCTGTCGTCCGCCGCGTCCACCAGGTAGACGTAGTTCGCCCCCGCCCCGGTGGCGTCGGCGTAGGAGCTCGCGTGGCTGCCGGGCCCGAGCGCGGGCGCCCACATGGCGATCTCAGGGTTGGGCAGCACGCGGTCGGCGATCGAGCGCAGCGCCGATCCCCAGCCGGCGTCGAGCAGGGCGTTCCCGCCCAGGACGAGCGCTGCGGAGAGGAGGGCGAGCATGGCGGCGAGCGGCCTCCTACGCATCTGCCCTCCCGTCCTCGAAGCGGCAGAACCAGGCGAGAAGGACGGCGTCGGCTGCCAGTGTGAGCACGAGGCCAGCGAGCGCAGTCGTGAGGAGAGGGCCCGCCGCGCGTGCGGCGTCGATGAAGGCCTCCACCCCGAGCGACCCCAGGCGCGCGGGCCAGGCGAGCGGCACCCAGCCCAGGGGCGTCGCCAGGGCACCGGTGAGCTCGCCGGTCATGAGGCCGTGCGCAAGTCCGCCCACCGAGAAGAACGCGAGGAGCGCCCCCGCCGCGCCGCCGCCGATGGCGGCGTTGCGGCCGAGGCGCAGGGCCACGCCGAGCCCCAGCGCGTAGAGGGGCAGGCTGCCCAGCACGATGCCCGCCCAGGCGGCCGCAAGCGGAGCGGGCCCGAGCGGCAGGCGCCCGGAGACGGCGAGCGCGCCCCCGAACGCGCCGAGCGCCA
>NZ_CABJFS010000018.1 GCF_902364945.1 Collinsella aerofaciens
AGACGGAAAGCACATTAAGTGCTTTCCTTTGCGTGCGGAACTCGCGACAAACTTAACCCCCGCCCCCAGCCCCGGAGACCCTCCCTGCCGTAACATTATTCAACCAGTTTTGCGGGCGTGCGCCGCTGCGCGGCTAGCCCGCGTGCTCCTCGGCGGGATTGGTCTGATGGATCTTGTTGAACTTTGACCTTTGGCTCATAAAAAACGGGGGATGCATTGTGCATCCCCCGTTTTTGTTGCGGTTAGTCTAGGTCAATAAACTTGGTGCTTATGATCTTGCCGTCTTTTACTAGCATTCTGGCCATGGTGGGGCCTCGGGTGCCTCTGGGGTAGCTGGCGCTACCCGGATTGAGGACTAAGCAGCGGCCCACTTGGGCTTCTTTGGTTACGTGGGTGTGGCCGTTGATGGCTACGTCTACGGATCCCACCGGAAGGTCTTCGCGGTAGTGGGCTACGGCGAATTTGAGGCCTTCGTAGGTAAAGAGAACAAGACGGTCTACATCGGGGCCGTAGTCGCGGTAATAATCGTTGTTGCCCAGTACGGCCCGCACGGGGGCGATGGTGCATAGGTGCTCGTAGTCCATCTCCGACGTAAGGTCGCCGGCATGGATAATCAGATCTGCACCCTCAAGCTCACCCAGGAGCGCAGGCGAAAGATAGCCGTGGGTGTCCGAGATGATGTCGATACGCTTGGCGCTTGCATTGTTCATGGGATCCCTTCCGCAAAAAACGATTCGGCAGATACATACAAAAAAGGCCCCACGGCTCCGCAGACGATGGGTCTACAGGGCTGCGGGGCCAGTGTGCTAGAGACTCAGGGCCTTCTTGAGCGGCACGACGCGGCGGCGCGAAACCGGCACGCGTTCGTCGACGCCCGTAATGCCCAGCTGGATGGCGCCCGAGGGCACCGTCTCGACGTCGGTAACGCACGCCAAGTTGACGATATAGCGGCGGTGAACACGGAAGAAGCCAAAGTCGCAGAGCTTGGCCTCAAACTGCGCCAGCGAGGTCGTTGACAAAAAGCGATCATCGACGGTATAGATGCAGGAGTAATCGTCCTTGGCCATGATAAAGCGAATGTCGTCCACGGGAATGAGCACCTTGCGGCCGCCCTTTTCCACCGGGATACGCTCGATGGTCACCTTGCTGTCCGTAACCGGCTTGGCGCGTTGCATGACCTTCTCGATCGCGCGATCCAAGCGAGCTTCCTCGACCGGCTTCATCAGATAATCGACAGCATCCACGTCGAATGCCTCGACCGCATGGTCGCTATACGCAGTCACAAACACGATCGCCGGCGGATTTTTGAGCTTATGCAGCGCCTCGGCAAGTTGCAGGCCCGAGGCACCGGGCATCGAGATATCGAGAAACACGACATCCACGCGACTTTCCATAAGCATCTCGATGGCGGAGCGGACGCTCGACGCCTCCGTGATCGTGCCGATCTTGCCCGTTTGCTCGAGCAGGAAGCGAAGCTCCGAGCGAGCCGGCGCCTCATCATCCACAATCATCGCACGCAGCATAGGGATAAAACCTTTCGTCAACTAACTACGCCGGGCATCCGTCGCATGACGTTGAGCCCGTAGCCTTTTATTTTACTCTTGAATGTCAAAGATGCTCTCTGACAAATCAAGATGAAGGAGCACTTTGGTGCCCTTGCCCGGCGCCGATTCGACACGCGTATAGGAGTGCGGCCCATAAAAGCGATGGATGCGCTCCGAAATATTGTGCATGGCCACACCGGCGCCGCCACCCTGGGGAGAGTTGGCGTCGGGACGGGCAGAGCGCTCGTCAAACAGTCTGGCGGCGGTACCCTCATCCATGCCCACGCCATTATCGGCCACGGCAATCAAGATTGCATCCTCGCCGTCTTGGTGAACGGTCACGTCGATCCTCAGGGCGTCGTCATCGCCCATACCATGACGCACGGCGTTCTCGACAATCGGCTGGATCACGAACGCCGGCACCAGCGTATCTTCCACGTCCTCGGACACATCGAACGTCGCAAGCACGCGGTCCTCGCCAAAGCGGGCCTTCTCAAAGGTAAGGTAGCGCTTGGTCTGTGCGACCTCGCGCGAGACCGGAATAAGCGATCCCGAGTTGTCGAGCGTGGCACGATAGAACGATGAGAACTCACGAAGCAGTTCGCGGGCCCGCAGCGGGTCGGTGCGCGTAAACGATGCAATGGTGTTCAGCGTGTTGAACAGGAAGTGCGGGTTAATCTGCGCCTGCAGCGCACGCACCTCGGCGCGCGCCGTGAGCTCCTTTTGCACCTCGAGCTCGTGGATGGCGAGCTGTGTGGACAAGATCTCGGCAAAGCCCGAGGCAAGCGCGTACTGGGTACGGTCGACGGCGCGCGGGGTCTTGTAGTAGAACTTGAGCGTGCCGACGGTACGATCGCCCACCTTGATGGGGGCGATAATGCCGGCGGGAACTTGGTTGTGCGAGCCGTCCGAGCCCACGACATCCACCATACGGTTGAACGACTGCACGATGCCATGTTCGATAACGTAGCGTGTGGCAAGCGTGTGGATGGGAGAATCTGGCAGTAGTTTTTCCTCAAACTCGCCCGCGCAGGCAAGCACGTTGCCCTCGTCGGTGATGGCCACCGTCATGGCGCGCGTCTCGGGCAAAATGCGCCGGCACACCAAACGCGCCGACTCCTGCGTCAGACCGCCCTTAATGTCCTCGAGCATGGCCGAGGCCACCGAGAGCGTCTCCTCGGTGTACTGGGAGCGCACCGAATCGGGATTGAGCGTCAAAAAGATAAAGATGCACAGAAAGATGCACAGCAGCGCGCAGGCAATCACCGTGGCGATCGGCTCGATACCGGTCACCAAGGCAAAAATAAAGTACACCAGCACGCAAATGGCGCATGCAACGGCAATGATGCGAAAGATTGATATTGAACTATCGCGCTGGGCGCGGCGGTCGATCATTCGGCCCCCTCCAGGATACTGATCAGTTGTGCGTCACGCCAAAGCCCGTCCATGATCTTGGGCCAAAAGCTCTGGAAACGCAGGTAGCTTGCGGCGTTTTGGCGCGCATAGGCCTTTGCCTCGCCGATACCATGGCGCCAAATGCGCAGGTAGCCCTCATGCTCGCGGGTAAACACGCTGCGGACCATAGCGGTCTTGCGCACGCGGTCGTCGAGCTCGCGCGAAATCCACGGGCCCGGGTAGGGCATGAGTGATGCCGCCGTAACGGGAATGAGCTCCTTTTGATGCGCGGCGAATGTCAACTTGGCCCGTTCGTAGTACCAACGGTATACATCCTGCATAAAGCGCGGTGAGCGCTTTTCGGACTCCGGAGGCAGATGGCGCACGGTCCACTCGTTATCGAACCACACGTCGTAGCCAAACATGCGCATGTTAAAGAGGTAATCCAAGTCCTCGCCGCGGGTGATAAACGGGTCAAAGGCCACACGCGTAAAGGCGCGGGCGTGCAGGGCCATCAGGCCGCCGCACACGTAGTTGGAGCGCGAGATGCGGGTGCCCGAGAGCGCCTTTTTCATCCAACGGTTGAACTCGATGCGCTTGGTCCACCAACGATGGCAGATGCCCGCCTTGTCCGTGGGAGCCAGCGGCGAGCCGTCGCGATCGTAGAAATAGCCGCTCTTGACCAAGATCGGCAAGCCCTGACGCGTCTGCTGCCCCAACGCATAGGTCGCGCGCTTCATAAAGTCGGCGTCGATGACAGCCTCATCGTCATCCAAAAAGATAACCGCGTCATGCCCCAACACAGCGGCACAGGCCAGCCCCATGTTGCGGATGGCACCGTAGCCTCGCAGGCTCACGCACTCGCCCGAACCCTTGGGCGCGATCTGAGCAACCCGGTCTGCGATGCGCGAGGCCTGGGTGTTGGTGACAACGGTGACCTTGAGCGTTGGATGCGCGTCGACAATCTCGCGCACGCGCAGCGACACATCAGCTGTGGCAGAAACGGGACAGACCACCAAAAGGATGATGCGCGGGATGTCACGTACCTGCTCAAGCGAGACCAGGCAGCGGTCGAGTTCGGGATTGTCGGCGTTGAGTCGCGTCGAATGATCATAGGTGCCGGGGGCGTTTGCGCAAGCGTCATCGCCCGCCCAATACGTTGGAATCACGACCGTGGCGTTCATGCCTTACCCTCCCTGCAACACAAAAACGGGACGCCGCCAAACACAGGCGACGCCCCGCGACCTAGCTGATTCCATCATACCCACTTGGGCAAATCATTGCTCGCAAGTCGCAATGTTTATTGCGGATAACCCCAAAAGAGTACCGTGGACAGGCACAATAGCCGCTCGCTCCTATGCGGCATGCTCTGCCGCCCGAGTCATGCGGGACAGGCGGACCAGCAGCATAAAGCCAACGACCAGCAGCACACCAATGGAAAGGACGCCCAGCGACGGGTTGCCGGTCAGCGAGGTGACGACCGACACCAGGAAGGTGCCCATAACGCTTGCATAACGACCAAAGATGTCAAAGAAGCCGTAGTACTCGTTGGACTTTTCCTTGGGAATAATGCGGCCAAAGTAGCTACGGCTGAGCGCCTGCACGCCGCCCTGGAACAGGCCGACCAAAATGGCAAGCACCCAGAATTCAAAGGCGGTCTTGAGGAAGAACGCGGCAAAGAGCACGATGCCCATATAGGCGGCGACTGCCACCAAGATCATGTTGAGCGTGCCCACGCGGCCGGCGAGCTTGCCGTAAATGATGGCAGACGGAAAAGCAACAAACTGCGTGACGAGCAGAGCCAGCACCAGTTGGGTCGAGTCGATGCCCAAAGCCGATCCATAGCTGGTTGCCATGGAAATGACCGTGTGCACACCGTCGATATAGAAGAAGAACGCGATCATGTAGACCAGCACGGTCTTGTTGTGGGCGATCTCGCGCATGGTGTGTCCGACCTCGGAGAACACACCGCCCACGATGTGGCCGATGGTGTCCTCGGGACCGCGCTCGCGACCGTACTTTTGCTTATAGGTGCGAATGAGCGGCAGGGTAAAGATGAGCCACCAGGCACCAGTGATGATAAACGACAGACGCGTTGCCAGCATGGTGGGGACGCCAAGAGCGGGGCCACCCATGATGAGCGCAAGGCAGATGACGAACGGCACGGTGGAACCGATGTAGCCCCAGGCATAGCCCGAGCTGGACACGGCGTCCATGCGCTCGTCGGTGGTAATGTCGGGCAGCATGGCGTCGTAGAACGTCATAGAAGAGTTAAGGCCGATGGTGCACAGCACGTACACGGTCAAAAATGCCATGGCGGACATTGGGATAGCCTGCGCCAGGCAAAGCACCAGGCCCGTGAGGAAGAAGCCCAAGAAGAACTTGATCTTGTTGCCGGCGTAGTCGGCAAGTGCGCCCAGAATGGGCATGAGCATGGCAATGACCAGCGAGGCGATCGTCTGAGCGTTGCCCCAAGCGACCACCAGGTCTGCCGAGGAAGCACCGGTATTGATGGCGTTAAAGTAGATGGGCACCACCGAGGTATTGAGCAGCACGAGGGCCGAGTTTCCCACATCGTACATGACCCAGTTACGCTCGAGCTTGGTGTATTTCATGGACAGGGACCCTTCGTATTCGCCCGATATGCAGTTAGTTCATCGTACCCCAATTGTCCAGAAGCGCCGGTAAGGATTCGGCAAAGGGGCACTCACGGGCCCTATTCCTCGCGGTCGAACTCCTCATCGGCATTGAGCACGCGACCGCTGTAGTTGACGTGACTGGTAACGGCATCCATGTCACCGGTCTCGATAAAGCGGGCAACCGTGCACTCGTAATCGAGCAGCGCGCGGTCAAAGACCTCGGGGAAGCTCTCGGTCGAGACTTCATCGGTAAAGGGATTCTTCCATGTCAGATGGCCCAGGTTACCGGTGCGCTCGGGCAGCTCCGTCGTCACGCGATGGGCAAGGCCGTCGAGCAGCGAGTAGTCGTGCACCAAGCCCTCAACCAACGAGATCGCGCGCGTCTTTACGGAGCCGGCCGGCTCAATCGCGCGGTAAAGTCGCTGCATATTGGCAACGGCGGCACCGTATTCCCCCGCCGGAATGTCAATACCGTACACGCGTCCGGCAACATAGCTCATCAGCACGCCGGCAACGCGATTGATACGGTCGGTGGTGACGATCTCGCCCGCCGGCGGGTAATCGTCGACCGTAGCGCCATCGCGTTTAAGCTGCAGCATCAGTACATCCAGGTCGCTCTCGATCACGGCATGGACCTGACTGCTCGAATCCTCAAGCTCTGAATCGGACTCCACGATGCCAAACTGTTGCTCATAGACAAAGGGGTGGGCGTTGCGGTCGAGCACGTAATGAGACAGCAGGCCCAGCGCAAAGGCGCGACCCAAGCTGGCGTCGCGCGGCAACAGATGCGACACGCCGTCGCGCAGGCACGCGAACTGGCGAGACATACGCGACCGATGCATGACCTGCGCCAGCAGCGTGCAGTCGGAAACACGCGGTGTCAGAATGTGAAAGAAAAACGGGTCGGGGCCTTGGTTGCCCAAGATAAAGGCAATGCGCTCTTCATCGGACGCGATGACGCCCTGCGGAAGACGGTCGATGCTTTCCTCGCCAAACAGATGATGGGTGATAAGCGCGGGCATAATGATCCTTTCGATTTCATTCGATGCCACCCATTATGCCCACCGCGCGCCCATGCCAAACCTGCGATGGTAAACGACGGCACGCAGACCGTCTACGCAAGCCCCAAGTGTGCTTTAACCTCGGCAGCGCGACGGCGGGACACGGGCACCGTCGAGGTTACGCGATCGAGCCTGAGCTCCATAAGACCCGTGGAACCGATCTCGACATTGTGCACGTCTTCCAAATTGACCAGATAGCTGCGATGAACGCGAATAAAGCCCTCGGAGCCCAAGCGACGTTCGAGCGAAGAGATCGACTCATTGATCAGGTACGTTCCCTCGGCGCAGATGGCGTTGCAAAAATCGGCGCGTGCCTCAAAGTAGCAGACGTCTGCGGCGGGAATGAACACCTTTTTGCCCCCGCGGTCCACCGTCAGACGCAAAGGCTGGCGCGGAGCGTGGATAACACGACGGGCACCCAAGGCTGCCTCGATCTTGTCGAGCGCCTTTGACAAGCGGGCATCCTCGACCGGCTTGACGACGTAATCGACGGCATCGAGGTTATAGGCATCGGCCGCATACTCGGCAAATGCCGTCACAAACACCACGACCGGCGGCTTTTTTAGGTTCTGCAGCGTCTCGGCAAGCTCAATTCCCGAGCGGCCGGGCATCGTGATATCCAAAAGCAGCACGTCGGGCTTGTTCGACAGAATCGACTCCACGGCCTCGGTGACATTGCCTGCCTCGGCAATCTGGCCAACACGCGCATCCTTTTCCAGCAGATAGCGTAGCTCCGCCCTAATAGGAGGCTCGTCATCAACCACCAAGATGTTCCAGCCTTCGGACATATGCGCTCCCTCTTTTTCTCTCAATCCAACCGCGTGCTACACCGTCAGCGGCGCCGGCTCATGCGGTTCGCCGTTCAACTCAACGATGACCTGCGTTCCCACGCCCTCCTGGGACTTCACGCGCATGCCGGAATCTTCTCCGTAAAAGAAATGGATGCGCTGAAGCACGTTGAAGAGCGCCAAGCCGCAACCTCGCTTGACGGAGCCGTCGGCGGTAATGCTCTCGGGCTCCTCTCGGCGATGCTGCTCAAACAGATGCGCGCAGACTTCTTCGCTCATACCGATGCCGTCATCTTCGACGCTGATCTCCAAGCCGTCATCGGTCTCGAAAGCCCTAACATGAATAGAAAGCGGCTCGGTCTCGCGCTGCGCATGCTTGATGCAGTTTTCGAGCAACGGCTGCAAGATAAACGGCGGCACCATGCAATCGCGCACCTCAAAGTCGATATCGACCGAGACGCGCAGACGGCCGTCGCCATAACGAGCCTGCATAAGATTGATATAGCGAGTGCCCTGTTCCACCTCGTGCTCGAGCGTTGTGAGGGTATCGGAATCGGACAGTGTCTGACGGTAGTAATTGGAAAAGTCGATGAGCAGCGACCTGGCCTTGTCCGGCTCGGTACGCACGAGCGACACGATGGTGCTGATGGTGTTAAACAGAAAATGAGGATCGACCTGCGATTGCAAGGCGCGCAGCTCCACACGGGCCGTGAGCTCGTCCTGGCGCTCGAGCTCAAAGCTCGCGAGCTGCGTGGAAATGAGGTCGGCAAAGCCCGAGGCAAGCGCCGTCTGGCGCATATCGATGCTGCTCAGACGGGGATAATACAGCTCGAGCGTGCCCACGCAATGCCCACGCACGGTGAGCGGTGCGACAATACCAGCGCGCAGGCGCGGGAAGTAGCCACCCGCCTCGGTCGAGGCATCGCGCGAAAACACGCTTTGCTCACCGCTGTTGATCACGTTGAGCGTAGTCCGCAGCACCACCGGGGTGCCGGCAGGGCACTTTGCCGAGTCCTCGCCCCAGCTTGCCAACACCTGCTTGCCGTCGGTAAAGCAGATGGCAGAGGCGATGGTCTCGGACAGGATGATCTTAGAGGCGCCCAGGGCCGCTTCGGGCGTAAGGCCGCGCGACGTGTAGGCGAATATTTTTGATGCGATGGCGAGCGTACGGTCGGTTGCGCTCGACGTGAGGTCGTCGGGGACCACAAAGACATATGAAAAGAAGAAGCACAGCATGACCAAGCCGGCAATGACGACAACGCCCGGGACGGGGTTGGGATTATCGGTCAAATCCCAGATAAGCAACAGGATAAGCGCCGGAACGACAAAACCGAGCAAGATGGCCTGAACCACATGCTGGGCCGTACGAAAGACCTTGGTCGAGTTGTAGCTCTTGCCTAGAATCAGCCTGTTTAAGTCCACCGTCATCCCCTTTTATCTACCGCGCCCATAGCAATAAAGAGGGCCGCAAGCGACCCTCTCCATTGCATTATGCAATCAAATACTGTGTTTTACATCCAGCCATCGATGAACGGTAGCTTAGGCGCTGTACTTGTTTGCCTCGCCGAAGCTGCCGGCTTCGACAATCCAGCCGTCCTTCATGATGACGTCCATGTTGTCGGTGTTGAGCACGTGGATGTCGGCGGCGACGTCACCATTGACGACCAGCAGGTCGGCGCACTTGCCAGCCTCGATGGAACCGGTCTCGTCCTCGATGTGGCACATCTTGGCACCGTTGAGGGTGGCGCAGGTGATGGTCTCGACCGGGGTGAAGCCGATCTTGTCGACGAACTCGTACATCTCCTCGATGGAGCAGGTGCCGTACGGGGTGACGAAGGAGAAGGAGTCGGAGCCGATCGTCATGACGACGCCGCGCTTCTTGGCCTCGCGCAGGCAGTCGTAGTTGCGCTGCAGCTCCTTCTCGACCAGGGTGCCCTCGTACTTGTCGTGCAGCTCGGGAACGTAGACGGGCGGATAGGTGGCGTACCAGGTGGGCAGGAAGGCGATCGTCGGGGTGAAGAAGGTGCCCTGCTCGGCCATGAGGTCCATGGTGCGCTCATCGATATCGAAACCGTGGATCAGCTGCTCGCAGCCAAAGCGGACGGAATCGTAGGCAGCGGCGTGGTTGTTGTAGCAGTGGCTCCACACGGGGATGCCGACCATCTTTGCCTCTTCGACCACGGCCTGGATCTCCTCGGAGCAATAGTGCTGGTCACGACCGGAGTCCCAGCGCCAGATGCCGCCACCGGTAGCCCAGATCTTGATGGCATCGGGGTTCTCGCGCAGGCGACGACGGACGGCCTTGCGCAGATCCCAAGGACCGTCGACCTGGTCGCCCCAGGGGTGAGATTCCTTGTTGAGCTCCTGGGTGCAGTGGTGGGAGTCACCGTGACCGGCAACACGGCAGAAGCCCAGGCCGGTGGCCAGAACGCGCGGGCCCTTAAAGACGCCCTTGTCGATGCAGTCGCGAATCTGGATACCAAAGCGGCCGATCTCGCAGACGGTGGTGAGGCCGTGGGTGAGGCAGTCGTAGGCCTGCTTGACGGCGACGGCCTGCTTCTCGAGGAGCGGCTGCATGACCCAATCGGTGTCATCGTCGGTCAGGTTGCCCGAGAAGTGCAGGTGGGTGTCGATCAGGCCGGGAAGGACGGTCTTGCCGGCGGCGTCGATAACCTCAACGCCCTCGGGAAGGTCCTGCATAGCACCGGCGTACTCGATCTTGCCATTGTCGTCGACGAGAACGAGGGAGTTCTCGACCGGCTCGGCACCGGTACCGTCGATGAGCTTACCGCCAACGATTGCATACTTAGTGGACATGGTTCCTCCTTATGGATCCATATAGTGGGCGAGGCCGTGTTGGGTTAAGGCCTCACAAAGCTACCCAAGTGGTGCCGGGTTCGGTGCGCGGGAGAGAGGGTCCCGCACACCCGATCCGCCCCGGCTAGGCGTTACTTTTTACGGGAATTGGTGAAAGCCATGAGGGCCAGGCCAACGGCCAGCCAGCCGATCACGATGCTCCACTCCACCATGTTGAGGGAGGCGGGAGAGAACGGGACCACGAGCAGGCCGATGATGACGGCGCAGGCAGCGACAGCGAGGCTGATGCCAAACTTGCCGCCGGGCACCTCGTAGGGACGAGGCAGGTCGGGCTCGGTGAAGCGCATGCGCAGGCAAGCGAGGGCGACCATGCCGCAGGAGAAGATGAAGGCGAGAGCCGACACGTTGGTCAGAGGGATGAGCATGTTCTTGCCCAGGAACGGACCGATGACGGTGATGACGCCCAGAACGGCGCAGGCGAGCTTGGGAGCGCCGGACTTGGGATCAACCTCGGCGAACTTCTCGGGCAGCTGGCCCTTGCGGCCCATGGCGAGCATGATGCGGCTCGTGGCGCCGTAGAAGGAGTTCATCGGGCCCATGGGTCCAAGCGTGGCGATGACGAGCATGGCCAGGTACAGGAGCATGTTGATGCCCTTGAGGCAGGCAAGCGCGGGAACCGGGCTCTTAACAAACTCATGCCAGTCGAGGATGGTGCCGAACGAGTAGATGCAGACCATGTAGAAGCCGCCGGCGGCCAGCAGGGCCAGGGAGATGATCTTGCCGAACTTGTTCCAGTTGAGGCCCTCGGCTGCTTCCTCAGCCTGCTGAGGAATGGTATCGAAGCCGGCGTAGAAGAACGGGGTCAAAACCAGGACCGACACGATGCCGGCGAACAGGCTGGTGCCCTCGGTAGCGGGCTTGCCGCCGCCAGCACCGGTGACCTGGGAGAACACGGGCATGGCGTGTTCCGGCGAACCGGTGAACAGCGAGACACCCATGGCGAGCAGCATGCCGCAGAGCAGAGCCTTGGTCAGGAAGGCCTGGAGCTTGGCGGCCGAGCTGGCACCGCGGAAGTTGAGGAAGATGACGTAGACTGCAAAGCCGAGCGCGATTAGCGTCGGGAACAAGTAAACGTCGGCGCCCAAGATGGTGTAGAGCTTGACGGCGCGCAGCCACTCAAGACCGGGCAGGCTGCCGAACATCTCGGACACGAGGGTCGAAATGGCGATGGCCTCCCACGGGCACAGGATGCCGTTGCCCAGGGCCAGGAGCCAACCGGTGATGTAGCTCAGCGTACGGCCAAAGCTACGGTCGACATACTCGACGATGCCGCCCGAGATGGGGATAGCAGCCGTGAGCTCACCGAAAACAGCTCCGACGGGCACGAGAAAGATTGCACCCAAGAGGAATGCAATCATAGCGGGAACGGGACCGCCGCCCACGACCATCCAGTCGCCGACCTGCAGAACCCAGCCAGTTCCGATGATGGCACCGAAACCGATGGTGAAGAAGTTCCAGAGCGAGAGCGTTTTCTTCATGCCACCGTTACCCTCGACTGCAACTTCTGCGTTCTTGTCCGCCATTGTTCCCCTCCTTTCCTTATTGACGCCTCTTTGACGTCACCCCTTGCGCGGTCTGTTTTGCCGCGCGCTTTTATTTCGTGGCTTTAAGATACGACCTTGGCACAGCATGGCCGCCCATGGCTCGACCGAAGGCAGAACTGCAAAACGAGCGGTGCCGTTTTTGGGACGAACGGCGGAAGACGTCATTCGTCTTGGACGCTTTTTCATCTTGCCTGCTTTTGAATACCTGTTGCCGTGACGCTTGGCGCGCGGCGCGGCAACGTTCATACCATTTGTCAGGCTTTTGGCGCACATGCCCATGTGTCGTGCATCTTTTTATGTAGGATAGACAAGTTACACATGAGGCAAGGTGATTCGAATGGCATACGGATACAATGACGACGACCAACGGCCACAAAGCGTGCGCCTTGCCGGCCGCACCACGCCAACGCCCAGAAGCACCTCCGACAACGACAACCCGCAGCGCCCCCAAGAGCAGCTCGGGGCTTCTTCGCGGAAACAAAGCCGTACCGTGCAGCGGTCAGGCCGCGTGAGTACGAGCACACGCCAACGCCAGACCGACACATCGCAGCCACGCCGCTACGATAGCCGTAAGACCGACTACTACGTTAAGCGTTCCTTTTCGCGACCTCAACGCGATCGCGGCAATTCCGCCCCTCGCCCCGCGTCGCATACCACAAGCCACGCGCTTCCGGCCCGCCGCCTGCGCCTTGCGCTTTGCTCCATCGCCGCCTGCCTCGTCTTTGTGTTTTTGGGATCCTGTATCTCCCACGGATCAGCCGGTCTCGAGCCCACTGCCGAGGACAAGCTGCTTAAAGCTCCCGTCGCACCCGGTTACTCCTTTGCGTTCTCGACCCCACGCTCGCAGTGGAGTGCCGGCACCATGCCCCACATCTACCAAATTGACCCCGCATGGTCGGAGCTGCCCTATGCCGGCGGCACTATTCGCGAAAACGCTTGCGGTCCCACTTGCCTCACCATGGTCTATATCTTTAAGACCGGTCACACCGATAAGACGCCGGTCGATATATGCGCACTGGCCGAAGCCGGTAACTACGCCCCCACCGGTGCCACCGAGTGGTCGTTTATGACAGGCGGTGCGTGGCAGCTGGGGCTCAACGGAACACAGCTCTATAACAATCGCGAATCGATTACCCAAGCACTTCGCTCGGGTGCGCCCGTCATCGCCGCAGTGCGCCCCGGCACGTTTACCAACGTAGGCCACTATATCGTGCTCTACGGCATCGACGATGCCAACCAGATTGGCGTCTACGACCCCAACTCGGCCAGCCGCAGCGCCCGACGCTGGGGCGTCGTAGAGGTCCTCAACGAAGTCGAAGCCATGTGGGCCTACTACTAGTCATTGGGGACAGACTTAAATGAGTGGTCTCTGGATGCCCGGAACTGCTGGCACGGAAAGTGCACCCCGCTTTGAAGTTCGATAGCGGGATGCGCTTTCCGTTAGCGGCCTGTTTGGGAAACTGGGGGCCATTTTTCGGGCAAATTCCGGGATGTATTTTCCGGTTGAGGGCCCCGGGGAAACTGTGCCCCATTTTGGACGCTCATTGTGGGATGCACTTTCCGCAGTTGATTGGTGCTACTCATTTAAGTCTGTCCCCAATGACTAGGTGAATAGCAAAAGCCCCGCAGTCGGAGCGGGCTGCGGGGCTCATGAAGAGAGGCTAGTTTGTGGGCGCTTTGCCTGGCGCCCA
>NZ_CABJFS010000019.1 GCF_902364945.1 Collinsella aerofaciens
CCCATCCCAAATGTGCGGAGCAAAGCTCCGCACACCAACTTTTTCTTTCAGCTAAAGAACGCCGAAAATTCGACGCTGGCTTGTTAACCTTGCTGGACGTTGTCGACGCCAATCCAACTCAGAAGCTATATCGATACAGAAAGGTCCCCGACCGGAGGGGCCGGATATAAGGTTTATCGCGAGTTCCGCACGCAAAGAAGGCCACTTAATGTGGCCTTCGTCTTGCGCAGGACTGTAGAGCAGGAAACCTTATATCCGGCCCCTCCGTCCGGGGACCGCGCCGTACCAGCTACAGCGTCATGTTTGGATCGGCGTCGACGTCGAACGGCGAGATTTCTCCTCGGTCGAATTTACGGCGGGCAACCTCTGCGATCATGGCGGCGTTGTCGGTGCACGCCGAAAGCGGTGGCACCGTTACGCGGATCCCCTGACGCCCAAGCTTCTTGATCATCATCTCGCGCAGATGCGGATTAGCCGAGACGCCGCCGCCGATGCAGTATTCCTTGCATCCGGTGGCATGCAGGGCGTTTTTGGCCTTCTTGTACTGAACGTCAAAGACGGCTGCCTCAAACGAAGCCGCCAGATCGGGCAGGTGAATCGTGCGCCCGGCCTTGGTCTCCTGCTCGATGTAGAGCGTCACGGCCGTTTTAAGACCCGAAAGCGAGAAACGATAGTCTCCCCTGCTGTTAAGCGCGCGAGGAAAATCGATCGCGCGGGGGTTGCCCGTCTCGGCCAGCTTGGAGATGATGGGGCCACCGGGATAGCCCAGACCCAACGCCTTGGCTACCTTGTCGAAGGCCTCGCCCACAGCATCGTCGAGTGTCTCACCAAGTACCTCGTAGTCGCCCCATGCCTTCACGTGCACGAGCATGGTATGACCGCCCGAGACGAGCGTGAAGATAAACGGCGGCCTGAGATCGGGCTGCGCCAGCAGGTTGGCGAACAGATGGCCCTCCAGATGGTTGACGCACACGAGTGGCTTGCCGGCGGCATAGGCAAAGCCCTTGGCGAAGGCGACGCCCACTACCAGAGCACCCACCAGGCCCGGACCCTGCGTCACGCCAACAGCGGCGAGTTCGCTCGGCGCGATGGCTCCACCCTCAAGACCAAGCGATGCTGCGGCATCCTCGAGCGCCGCATCCACGACACTCACAATCACCTCAACGTGTTTGCGCGAGGCGATCTCGGGCACCACGCCGCCAAAGCGGGCGTGAAAATCAATCTGTGTCGACACCTGGTTGGCCAGCATATTGCCATCCGCATCGATAATCGCCACGGCCGTCTCGTCGCAGGAGCTCTCGATAGCGAGCACTAGGCGGCGGCGCTCAATTTCGGCACGCTCCCCCTCGGAGCGCCCAGGCGCAGGCAGCGGCCATACGCGCTGCTCTGCCGCCGTCGGCTCGGGCGAAGCATTATCGACCGGAAGCACCAGGGGCAGCGGAGCCGTCATGACGATGGCGTCCTTGCCGGCACCATAGTAGCCGCGGCGACGGCCAGCCTCGGTAAAGCCCAGAGCGTTATAAAGCGCGGTCGCTCCCTCGTTACCGTCCTCGACCTCGAGCGAAGCCGTAGTGCAGCCGAGCATCTGGGCATCATAGCTCACGTGCGACAGCAGCTTGCGGGCAATGCCCTCACGGCGATGTGCCGGGTCGACGGCGACATCCAGAATCTGCACATCACCGTCCACGACCATACCGCCGGCAAGGCCCAGCAGCTTGCCGTCGTCGTGTGCCACCCACCAACTACGCGGCGCAGCGACGTCCTCGCCCAGTTCGGACAGGAACATGCCCGGCGTCCATGCCTCGTGTCCGGCACCTTCAAAGCAGGCAGCCTCCAGCGCGCTTGCGCCCTCGGCATCCGCCGCGCCCATGGGACGGAACTGCAGATGACGACCGGCGAGCTCATCGGCAACACCCGTAATTTCGCTCTGCGCACTCTCGGCAAGACCAAGACGCTTGCGCTCGTTTTCCTCGGCATCCGAAAGGCGCGTGTAAATCGGCAGGACGCGGGCCGGATCGCCGTCACCCGCAGCGTGCGCGAGCAGCAAGCCCTCGCCCGAAGGCCACCACAGGTCGCGCTCCACGCAGCGGGCGGCCTCGTCCTCACCCAGCAGCTTGCCATAGCGCACGAGACCGTCACCGGTCAGCTGAACCTGGCCCCAGTCCGCTGCTTGGCGCCACTCATCGAGCGCCACGGCGGCCTTGACCACGTGTTCGCGCTCAAATTGACGCTCGGGACCCTCATCGACCAGCATATACAGCGCCGGATATACCTCACCGCGCATAGCATCGGCCAAGATACCAAGCTTGCCGCGCACGCCAGCCTTCCACGCCGTCCAAGCGCAAGCGTCGAGCGTCGACACGCCCAGCAGCGGAACATTGGCACCACGCGCGAGGCCCTTGGCAGTGGAGATGCCGATGCGCACACCCGTAAAGGACCCCGGGCCGCGGCCGACCACATAGCAACCAACATCGCTGCGATCCAGACCGGCTTGAGCCAGCACGCCATCAACGGTATTCACGAGCTCAACGTTGGCGTGACGGCGACACATGTGGTCGCCACTCACGAGCTTCGTCTCACCCGTCTGCCCATCAATCCAGCTTGCCGCGCAGGCAAGCATGTCAGTCGAGGTATCGAGCGCCACCACCAGCGCGTTGTCGTTATGCAAGCTCATCTTGTACAGCCTTATCAATCAAATGGGAAAGCTCCATTGCGCGGTCACCGTGCGCCTCAAGCGTTATCGTTCGCACGTCGCTGTCGCCCTCATCACGCCTGAGCGTCACCGAAAGATACTCATCCGTCAGCTCGTCCTGGAATTGTTCGCCCCATTCCAGCAGGCAAGCACCCTCATAGCCCAGCACATCGAAAATGCCCGTATCCTCGAGCTCGTAGGCATGCTCCAGGCGGTATAGATCAAAGTGAAACAGCGGAATACGACCTTGATCGTGAACGGCCATGAGGGCGAACGTAGGGCTCGTAACCATATGCCCATCGCCCAGCCCGCGCGAGACGCCCTTGGTAAAGTGAGTTTTGCCCACTCCCAGGCCACCGGTCAGGATGAGCACATCGCCGTCCTCAAGGCACGGTGCAATTAGCTCGCCAAAGTACTCCGTATCGGCAGCGCAAGTCGTTTTGTAAGTACCTACCCCCAGGCGCTCCAGGGACATATATGCTCCTTATTATTCCGAGGCGTCCTCTGGCGCGGGATGTCGCTCCAGATAGTCGCCCAGCATCTTAAAGTCTTCCTCCAGCAGCTCCTGCCACGCCGGATTGCGCAGCGCTGCTGCCGGATGGAACGTGGGCATTACCACAAAATGCCCCATCTGGTGGAACCTGCCGCGCAGCTTAGTAATGCCAATCTCGGTCTTTAGCACAAAGTGCGTCGCGGGGTTGCCGAGCGTCACAATAATATCGGGCCAGATGCTTCGAATCTGCTCACGCAAAAATGGCGAGCAAGCCAGCACTTCCTCGGGACGCGGATTGCGGTTTCCCGGCGGGCGGCACTTAAGCACGTTGGCAATGTAGACGTCTTCGCGTTTGAGCCCCGCCAGCGACAAAATGCCGTTGAGGTCCTCGCCTGCCGCCCCCACAAAGGGCTCGCCCTGCAAATCCTCATTGCGGCCCGGCGCCTCGCCAATAAACATCACGCGAGCGTGGGGGTTTCCCACGCCAAACACGATGTTATGGCGCGACTGGTAAAGCTGGCAAAGGTGACAATCGCCCAGAACGGCCTCGATCTCCTCGAGTGCGACCTCACGCGGCGCCTGATGGCTATGGCCGGGGATGTGCATGACGCCCATAGCGACTCCTACACGTAGACCTTGTCGAGACGCATACCAAAGCCGCAAGCGACCTCGTAGTTAATCGTGCCGCGTAGGCGCGCCATCTCGTCCATGGTAATCTCGGCATCTCCATCGCGGCCGACAATGATCATCTCGTCACCATACTCGGCCTCGGGAATCTCATGCGCCGGGTTGGACTGAATGGCGACCATAAACTGGTCCATGCAGATATTGCCCACCTGACGCACACGCTCGCCGCGATACAGCACGTCCATACGATTGGAAAGCGTACGCGAAAGGCCATCGGCATAACCGATCGGAAGGGTGCAGATCTGAACGCGCGTGCGCGGTACGCGGTAGGTAAAGCCGTAGCCCACGCCCTCGCCCATCGCAGGATGCGCCACGCGCGTCACACGCGCGTGGACGCTCATGACGGGATCAAGCTGCATCACGCGACCACTCAGCTCACATGGCTGCAGACCATACAAACCGATGCCGGCACGAATCATGTCAAAGTGCATTGAAGAATCGAGCATCGAGGACGGCGTATTGGCACAATGCACGATACCGCATTCAAAACCTGCGTCCTTAATGGCCTGAACGGCCTCGGTAAAACGCTGGCACTGCAGCTTGTAGTCCCAACCCGAAGGTTCATCGGCCGTGGCAAAGTGCGTAAATACGCCGTCGCACTGGATGCCGCGATGGAAACTGATGCCGCGTACAAAGTCGAGCACCTGTGTGTAGTGAACACCGATACGATTCATGCCCGTCTCGATGGCAAGATGGTACTTGCCCACCTTGCCCGCCGCGACGGCGCATTCGCCATACGCAAGAGCAAAATCGGACGTATAGACCGAGGGCATGATATCGAATTCGAGCAATGCAGGAATAGCCTCGATAGGCGGCTCACTTAGAATCAGGACGGGCTTAGTAATCCCGCCCTGACGGAGCCCAACGCCCTCGTTAACCGTCGCCACGGCAAACATGTCGGCACCGGCCGAATACATGATCTTGGCACACTCAACAGCTCCATGACCATAAGCATCGGCCTTGACCACGCAGCACAGGCGCTGACGCGGATTCAACAAGTTCTTATAGGCCCTCGTGTTGCGACGGAGCGCCCCGCGGTCGATCTCGACCCAGGACCAGCGCGTCAAATCGGCTTTATTCATGATTAGTCATCCGACCCTTCGTCCATGATTCCCAGATCTTCGAGCGCATCCTTTGCCGCCAGCTCCATGGCAGGACCGATCAAGTCGATAAGATCGGTCGCGATGACGCTCTTCTCACCATACTCCGTCGCCGCGGCAAAACCGGCGTAGCTGTGAAGTGCGACGGCGTACGAATACAGCAACTCCCAACGATCCATCTCGTCGCGCATGGTGGCAAGCGTGCCGGCCAAAATACCCGCGAGAACATCACCCGAACCGGCAGTTGCCAGAGAAGCCGGACCCGAGAGCGGCAGCAGCACACGCTCAACGCCACAGATAGCCGTCGTCGGCCCCTTGGCAATGACCACCAGATTGTCGGAGCCTGCAGCCCAGACAACCTTCTGCGCGGCCGCAATCGCGGTACCAAGGTCGTTCACCTCGTCACCGGCAACCAGGCGCGAAAGCTCACGATAGTGCGGCGTCATAACCAACGGCTGCTCGCGGCGATACATCTCGGGGTTACTATCAATACCGTCAATGGCAATCTTAGCAAGGCAGTTGAGTGCATCGGCGTCCAAAATTAGCGGTACATCAAGCTCGAGCAAGCCCGAAACCACCTGCATAGCGCCGGCAGACGTCGTCATACCGGGACCGCACAGCACGCAGCTGTACTTCTTTGCGATCTCGCACACCGCCATGCGCGCAGCGGCGCCAAAGGAGCCGCGGGAATCAGACGGAATAGCAAAGACCGGAATCGAAGGAAGTGCCATGCGAATGAGATTGGCGCAGGCGTCAGGAGCCGCGACTGCCACGTAACCAGCACCCGCGCGAGCTGCAGACTTGGCCGCCATAATGGCAGCACCAGGATATTGCGCAGATCCGGCGACAATAAGCACGGAGCCACGGGAATACTTATCGATATTCGATGGTAGCGGAGCAAAGTAATCAACTAAGTCACCGGGCTCGACAATCTCGGCGGCGTGGTCGACATCATCGATGACCTCGTCAAGACGGTCGTAAAGATTGCCGCAGATCAAATCGCCAGCATACTCAGGACCATCAGCGCTATACAGACCAATCTTGGGCGCAATCATCGTCACCGTGCGCTCGGCACGAATGCAGTCGTCATCAACAACGCCCGTCTCTGCATTCAGGCCCGAGGGGACATCAATGGATACGACACAATCGGCGCATTCATTGACCGTAGGAATCCAAATGGAGAACGGCGCACGCAGATTCCCGTGGAAACCGGTACCAAAAATGGCATCGACAACAACATCGGCCTTATCGATCAAAACCTCGAGTTCATCACGCGAGGGGCCGACGCAAACGTGCACATCGCGGCCGGCAGTACGACGAGCAACATGACGTGCCAGAGCAGCAGGAATCTCATCCGGTTCAACCGGAGAAACGATATCCACGTCCACACCCTTATGGCTCAGGATATCGGCGGCAACCCAACCGTCGCCGCCATTATTACCAAAACCGACCAAAACGAGAACCCGATCAGGATTGAGCTTCAAGACCTCGTTAGCGGCAAACTCACCCGCTAGCTCCATAAGCTCGGCCTTCGAAGTCCCTTCGCGTTCGATGATATCCTCGAGACGAACGACTTCTTCGGTACTCAAAACCGGTTTCATCTATGCTCCTAGCGTATCTTGCGAAGCATCGCCCAGGTGCTCCGTCAATGCTGAATTCTGCAGCTGCTCGAGCTCATCTAATACAGAGCGAGCCTCTTTAAATGTCTGCGCAACGCGTTTCTTGGTGCTCACCTTTTCATCTTTTGGCTTAGGCCGAGCATCTTCGGTAATCGCGATGGCATTCGCAACGGCCAAGTCTCCCGTAAGCGTAATGGAAAGAGCGACCTCAACAACGCCCAGTTCTTGAGCGATCTCGAGAGCACGGCCCGAAAGCAGCGCCTTCGGTTTGCCGAGTTTATCACGCGTTACCGAAACATCCTTGCGACCCACGCCTTGACTAAAACCCGTGCCGAGAGCTTTAAGCACCGCCTCGCGCGAAGCAAAGCGGCTCGCATAGTGAGCAGCGGGACGCGATGATGCATCGCAATACGCACGCTCTTCTTCGGTAAACACACGCCGAGCAAACGATGGCGTCTTTTCAAGAATTGATTTCATGCGGGAAATCTCGACGATATCAACGCCGATACCAGCTTCAGCCATGTTCACCTCCATATCGCACAGACTAAGTTATTGTAGCCCGTTCACAGAAGATGCGACAAACGAGGGTTATAAAACACAGCTACTATGTGAGACAAATTGCCCGAGATACAAAAAAGGGGGAGGCCGCGAGGCCTCCCCCTTCTTCAAGTCATCCG
>NZ_CABJFS010000020.1 GCF_902364945.1 Collinsella aerofaciens
TTGCCGAGGGCGTTGCCGCCGAGGGCGACGACGATGCGATCGGGCTTTCCGTACGGTTTACTCATAGTGTTCGTTCACTTCCCAGCTACTAGCGAAGCGTCGCGTACATCATGGCCTTAATGGTATGCATGCGGTTCTCGGCCTCCTGGAACACGCGAGACTGCGCGCTCTCAAAGACCTCGTCGGAAACCTCCATCTCGGTCACGCCGAACTTCTCGGCAATCTCGGCGCCGATGGTGGTCTGCGTATCGTGGAAGCTCGGCAGGCAGTGCATAAAGATGGCGCCGGGGTTTGCCTTGGCCATGACCTCGGGCGTTACTCGATAGGGAGAGAGAAGATCGATTCGGCTCTTCCACAGCTCCTCAGCCTGGCCCATACCGACCCAAACGTCCGTATAGATCACGTCTGCATCCTTGACGCCCTCTTCGATATCCTCAGTGAGCTGGATCGTGCAGCCATTCTGAGCGGCGATCTCCTGGCAGCGCTCAAGAAGCTCGGGATCGAAGTGCGTGGCGCCCTCGACATCGCCCTTGGGTCCGCAGGAGCAGAAGTTAATGCCGAGCTTGGCGCAGATAACCATCAGGGAGTCGCTGACGTTGCCCTGCTCCTTGCCCATATAGGTGAGCTTCATGCCGCGCGTGTCGCCAAACTCCTCACGCATGGTAAGAATGTCGGCAAGGGCCTGGGTGGGATGGTACTCGTTGGTCAGACCGTTCCAGACGGGAACGCCAGCCTTGGCGGCAAGCTCCTCGACGATCGACTGGTCGGAGCCGCGATACTCAATACCGTCATACATGCGACCGAGCACGCGGGCGGTATCCTCGATGGACTCTTTCTTGCCCATCTGCGACGAGCCGGGGTCGAGGTAGGTCACGCCCATACCCAGGTCCATACCGCCGACCTCGAAGGCACAGCGCGTGCGCGTTGAGGTCTTCTCAAACAGCAGGACAATGTTCTTGCCCTCGAGAAAGCGGTGCGGATAACCGGCGCGCTTCATATCCTTGAAGTTCTTTGAGAGGTCGAGCATGTACTCGATTTCCTCGGACGTAAAGTCAAGCAGGGTAAGAACGCTTCGACCAGAAAGATTAAGAGCCATGATTTGAGTCCTTTCGGTTGTTGGAACACACAAGGAGGGATGGGCGGCGCAGACCACACGCGCCGCCCAGATACGCTAACGCTGACTAGATTTCCTCACGCCAGAACGGCATGGTCATGCAACGCGGGCCGCCGCGACCGCGAGAAAGCTCCTCGGAGGGAGCGACGAGCAGCTCGACGCCAGCCTTGTAAAGAGCATCGTTGGTTACAACGTTGCGCTCATACACGCAGACCTTGCCCGGTGCGACCGCAAGAGTGTTGGAACCATCGTTCCACTGCTCACGGGAAGCCTCGATCGGATCGCCACCACCGCACTCAATCATGGTGATATGGTCCATACCCGTCGCAAGCTCGAGGATATGCTGCAGGGTGCCCTCGAGTTCCTCGATATGCACCTCCCCCTCCGAATCGCCCTTGGTCAGGCGGTAGGCACGAAGCGTCTGGTAGATGCCGGGATAGACCGTGAACTTATCGCGATCGACCTGCGTGCAGACGGTGTCGAGGTGCATGTAGGCATAGCCGTGCGGAATCTTGATGGCATAGATGTTCTCGATCTCGGCCTCATCGGAACCCCAGAACATATTCTTGGCGAGCTCATCGATGGCTGCAGTCTGGGTGCGCTCGGAAATACCGATGGCGAGCGTCTTGGCGTTGATGTTGAGGATATCGCCGCCCTCGATATGCCACTCGCTGTTGTGGTCATACCAAATGGGGCTACCAGCGTAATCAGGATGGTTACGCAGCACCGTTTCGTAGAAGATTACTTCGCGATTGCGCTGATTCCAGTACATGCGGTTCATGGTAGCGCCCTTGCCCACGACAGCCAGAGGGTCACGGGAGAAATACGAGGCCGGCATGGGGAACAGCACCATATCGTCGCCCTTCAGCTCGTCGCCGTCCAGGCTGGCAAGAGAGCCGCCGACATGCGGGATCTCGAGGTCGCGCACATACAGTCCGCCCATAGCTGTGAGGACAAATTCCTTGTTGTCCTTGATGGAATCGAGCTTCTCGACAACCGCCTGGCGAAGAGCGGCGTTCTTGATACCCGACTCGTTCATGAACTTTCCCATGAACTCCGCACGCGCGCCCTCGACCTTATCAAACGTCTCGGCAACCAGCTCTTCCATATAGACGACCTCGGCGCCAGCGCCGCGAAGAAGGTCGGTAAACTGATCGTGCTCTTTCTGGGCATAGTCCAGATAGAACGCGTCGTGAATCCAAACGCGGTCGAAATCCTCCGCCTTCATGTTTACAAGATCCATACCGGGGCGATGGACGCACACCTTCTTGAGGGCGCCAATCTCGCTATGAACGTTCAGTCCTTTGTTCATCTCTATCCTTCTTTCTCACAACTTGTATGTGGGGTTTTGCATTTACGGCAGGGGGATAAGACCCGAAACCGCAGTGAATGCCATGCAGATAACGCTTACGACCAGGAAGAATTTCCAAGCGATCTTCCACCACTGGCCAAGCGGAATCTTACAGACGCCAAGACCGGCAACGAGCATCGCGCTTGTCGGCGAAATGAGAGACATGGCAGCACTGCCCATGGAAAGGCCGGTAACTGCAGCCTCGGGGTTTAAGCCCATCAGCTCAACAAGCGGGCCGAAAATGGGAATCGTAAGAGCAGCGATGCCCGAGGAGCTCGGAACGAGGATCGACAGAAGGTTATCCACGACGTAGAGAATGCTCGTAAAGATAACTGCCGGAACTCCAGAGAGAGCCGTGGCGAGCGTGTTGAGAATCGTATCGATGATGAGGCCGTCATTGGCGATTACGAGGATTCCGCGGGCGAGGCCAACAACGATGGCAGAGAACGCGAAGTCTGCAATTCCCTTAACGAACTCGCCAGCGATCTCCTTCTCATTCATCCCGGAAACAACACCCGAAAGAAGGGCCATGGCCAAGAAAATCGCAGAGATTTCGTTCATGTACCAGCCCTGGGCCACCAGACCCCAAATGATGGCGGCAAGTCCAAGCACGAAAATAACCATAACGGCTTTCTGCCTACCGGTGAACTCGCTATCGAGGAGATTCTCGTCCGCACCAAACTCTTTGCGCTTCTCGATATCATCGTGGAAAGCTGGGGATGCCTCGGGATTCTTCTTAACCTTGAGGGCATACATCACAACCCATGCGATGGCAACTGCCGTGAGCACGACAAGGGCGATAGTACGCAACCAAAGCTGGGGGTTGCCCTGGATACCGAGGATGCCCTGGGAAATCAGGACGTTGAACGGGTTTACGGTAGATGCGATGTATCCGATACGGGCACCCACAAACACCGTCATGAACGCTGTAATTGAGTCGAAGCCCATGGCCATCATGATCGGCATAAGAATCGCAAAGAACGGAAGCGTCTCCTCTGCCATACCAAAGGTGCTGCCGCCCAAGGCAAAAAGCGCCATTAGGATCGGAATGATGAGGACGTCCTTGCTCTTGAACTTCTTCACCACTCGGGCGACGCCGCTCGTGATGGCTCCGGTCGCCGTGATGACCTGGAAGGAACCTCCCACAATCATAATGAATGCAACGACCTCGACCGCTTGCTGGATGCCGATCGCAGGGGCCTCAAGTACTTCGAAGATGCCTTGGCGAAGATCGACCTCGTTGCCGTCCTCGTCCGTATAGACCTTATCGACAGGCTCATAGGTGCCCGAGACCGTTACCTCGCGACCGTTAACCTCCTGGCGCTCAAACGAACCCGAAGGCACGACCCAGGTCAGAACGGCAAATACGGCCATCAAGACGAGAATGATGGTGTACACGTGCGGGACTCGAAGAGTGCGCTTCTTTTCTGTCTCTGCCATCTCTCCTCCTTAATTCAGGGGTTTTTCGTTGCCGGCAAAGCCATTGTGTCATCGCGCAAAACACCCTTCCGTCTCTTCGCCCGCCAACGAAGCGCATCGACCCGTAAACGGACTTTAGATTGACGTAATTTGTCAATTTGCTTTCTAGATTGATGTTTAACATCAATTACTAAGCCGGTTCGTGCCATTCACCTGTGACAGATATGATGTAAATTGAATCGAACTCGTAATGTGCCACTATGGAAGCAATCAATACTCATCGCCAAAGCGAGGTCTTATGTCCGCACTACATGTTCAAAACGAAATAGGAAAGCTAAAAAAGGCCCTCCTGCACTGCCCCGGCCCCGAAACGCGCAACTACCCCGACGGGCAGTTCAATCGGGTCTTTACGTTGCGTCCGTCTAGCAGCTCATTCGATCTTGATAAAGCCCTTAGGGAGCATCATGCTTACTCGGCGATGCTCGAGCACGAAGGGGTAGAGATTCTCTATCTTGAAAACCTTCTTACCGAAGCCCTTGATGCGACAGAGCAAGCGCGTCGCTCTTTTATCGATAGCTACATTTCAGAATGCGGCGCGCGGGGCATTGAGCTCGAGTCTGCCATTCGCGAGTATCTTGAGCATATCGAAGGTTCCCGCGACCTGGTCCAGGCAGCCGTCAACGGCGTTCGCTACTCCCAGGTCTTCGACACGAACAAGGAGGTGTTCAGCCTCTCAAAGCTGACGGGAGACGCATACTCACCCGACGACCTTCTCATAGCCCCCCTTAACACCATGTGGTTCACGCGCGATCCAGCAAGCGTCATCGGCGAAGGTGTCACGCTCAACCATATGTACTGGCCAGAGCGCAACCGTGAGGTTATCGCCTATAAAACGATTTTTAACTATCATCCGGATTTCCGCGAGACTCCTCAGTTCTTCAAGCATGAATCGACTTACCACATTGAAGGCGGCGACCTTCACAACCTCAACAGCGAAAATGTAGCCGTTGGCATCTCTCAACGAACCGAGCCAGCAGCTATAGACACCCTAGCGAATAACTTGCTCTGGGACGAGAACTCGACTATTGAGTCCGTATGGGCCATTGAGGTTCCCTACGATGATCTCTGCATTCATCTCGACACATACTTTGCTCGTGTTAACTATGAGACATTCCTCATTGACCGGGAGCTCCTGGACCAAGCGCGGGTCTACTGCATTACACGAGGCAGATCGGAAAGGACAACCCGGGCGCGTCATGTCGAAGGCGGACTAAAAGAAGCGCTGGGATTAGCCCTGGGTTTAAGTTCACCGCAATTTATCCCTTGCGGCGGCTCAAATCCCGGAGCGGCAGAGGTCGAAAGAACCAACAATGCTATAAGCACGCTTTGCCTGGAGCCCGGCAAGGTCTGCGTATACGAAGAGAACACCGAGACGAACAAGGCACTGGAGCAGGCCGGTATTGAACTTGTTCCCATCTCCATCTTCGAGCTGACAAACGGCTTTGGCGGCCCCAACTGCCTCTGCCTTCCCCTCGTCCGCGCTTCATAACATGGGAACGGGTCAAAACATAAAGGCGCTTCGCAAGCGCGACCAGCTCACGCAGGAGGAGTTCGCGGCACTCGTCGGCGTCTCCAAAGAAACGGTATGCCGTTGGGAAAAGGACCGCTATGCCATCCGCCGGTCGACACTGCTCAAGATCGTTTCGAAATTCAATCTGCAGCTTGACGACCTCGCATCAGAAACCGCAGGGCTTGCCGCAAAGCTCGACCACGGAGGACGGAAGCCGAATTCCAAGGAAACTGCTACTGACTCCCTTTGCGATGTATTTAAAATCCAGATGAATGGAGGCAGAACAGGACTTAAGCAGACCGGAACAACGGCGCTCCCCTCATCCGTATTCAAAAAACATCGCGGGTGTTTCTTTGTTCAAATGGACACATCTGCCATGTCCAAATGCTATCCGATGGGATCCTTTCTCCTAGTGGACCCCAACCTGAAGCCCTGGAACGGATGCTCCGTCCTCGCCTTGTCCGATAATTCCAGAGTGGTCATACGGCGGTATAGCACCGGCACGAACACAGTGATGCTGTCATCCTACTCATATCGCACATCGGAACCGGATATTGTGCTGGACAAACGCCGAATCAGGATTCTCGGAGTCATCGTCTGGTTTCAGGCATCCCATGACCTGAGCATCTAATTGGATCGGATCTTGTCATTGGGGACAGACTTAAATGAGTGGTCATTGGGCGACCACTCATTTAAGTCTGTCCCCAATGACCACCCATGAACAGCGACCTCAATAGCAAAAGCCCCGCAGTCGGAGCGGACTGCAGGGCTCATGAAGAGAGGCTAGTTTGTGGGCGCTTTGCCTGGCGCCCA
>NZ_CABJFS010000021.1 GCF_902364945.1 Collinsella aerofaciens
CGGCCCGCGCTGCATGAGCATGCCCTTCTGGCGCGAGGACCTCTAAGTCTTTCCGTTTCCGGTGCGGTCCCCCTACAACCGCACCGGCTTCGCCCGTTAAACGGGCAACACTAATACTTACGTAATTCATTTCTTCGAAAGGAATCGAACCATGGGTGTTAACCTCTCCGGCCGTAGCTTCCTCAAGCTCCTCGACCTCACCACCGAGGAGATCGAGTACCTGCTCAAGCTCTCCAAGAACTTCAAGGACATGAAGCGCGCTGGCGTTCCGCACCGCTATCTCGAGGGCAAGAACATCGTTCTGCTCTTCCAGAAGACCTCCACTCGTACCCGCTGCGCCTTCGAGGTCGGCGGCATGGATCTGGGCATGGGCGTCACCTACCTCGATCCGGGTTCGTCGCAGATGGGCAAGAAGGAGTCCATCGAGGACACCGCCCGCGTTCTCGGCCGCATGTATGACGGCATCGAGTTCCGTGGCTTTGCCCAGGACGATGTCGAGGAGCTCGCTGCTAAGTCCGGCGTGCCCGTGTGGAACGGCCTGACCACCGAGTGGCATCCCACCCAGATGCTCGCCGACATCCTGACCGTCCAGGAGAACTTCAACTACGACATCAAGGGCAAGACCCTCGTCTTCATGGGCGACTGCAAGAACAACGTTGCTCGCTCCCTCATGGTCGTCTGCTCCAAGCTCGGCATGAATTTCGTGGCCTGCGGCCCCGAGGAGTGCATGCCTGCCGACGATGTCATCGAGGCCTGCAAGCCCATCGCCGAGGCCAACGGCTGCACCATCAAGCTGACCACCGACGTCAAGGACGGCGTCACCGGTGCCGACGTTATCTACACCGACGTGTGGGTCTCCATGGGCGAGCCCGACGAGGTCTGGGCCGAGCGCATCGCTCAGCTCACCCCGTATCGTGTTACCTCCGAGGTCATGGCTATGGCCAACCTGGGTGCCATCTTCCTGCACTGCCTGCCCAGCTTCCACGACACCAACACCACGATTGGCGCCGAGAAGTGCGAGCAGTTCGGTATCACCGAGCAGGAGGTCACCGACGAGGTCTTCGAGAGCCCCGCTTCCAAGGTCTTCGACGAGGCCGAGAACCGCATGCACACCATCAAGGCTGTCATGTACGCCACGCTCAAGTAAGAGCATCTAGCATCTCGCTCGGGGTGCATTGCTGCGCACCCCGAGCGCTTTTGTCTGGTAAAAATCTCGCACCGAGCGACATGCACGGCACGGAAGAGCCGCTTCGGGCGAGATCAGTAAATGATTTATGAAGGGGGGATGAGAACTATGACTGAGACCGCTAAGAAAAAGCGCGGTATGCCTTCATCGTTCACCATTCTTCTTGCTCTGCTGGCAATCGTCGCGGTTGTTACCGTTATCGTCTCCGGTACGTCCGGTGGCGAGGTTACCGCTGCCCGCCTGAGCGATTTCTGCACCGCCCCGGTCAAGGGCTTCGCTGACGCTTTGCCCGTCTGCCTCTTCGTTATGATTCTCGGCGGCTTCCTCGGCATGATGACCGAGACCGGCGCCCTGGACAACGGCATTGCCGTTCTGGTGCAGAAGCTTAAGGGCAATGAGATCATGCTCATTCCCGTGCTGATGCTCATCTTCTCCCTCGGTGGTACCACCTATGGTATGTGCGAGGAGACCGTTCCCTTCTACGCCCTGCTCGCCGCTACCATGATGGCCGCTGGCTTCGACCCCATGGTCGGTGCTGCCACCGTCCTGCTCGGCGCTGGCTGCGGCTGCCTCGGCTCCACGGTTAACCCGTTCGCCGTCGGCGCTGCCGTCGACGCTCTGACCGGTGTTGGCATTGAGGTCAACCAGTCCATCATCATCGGCCTCGGTGCCGTCCTGTGGATTGTTACCACTGCCATGTCCATCTTCTTCGTCATGAGCTATGCCAAGAAGGTCAAGGCTGACAAGGGTTCCACCATCCTTTCGATGCAGGAGCTCAAGGACGCCGAAGAGGCTCACGGCAAGGCTGCTTCCGAGGTTAACAAGGAGGTCAAGCTCACCGGTCGTCAGAAGGGTGTTCTGATCGCCTTTGCCTTCACCTTCGTCGTCATGATCGTCGGCTTCATCCCGCTGGCCGACCTTAACGAGGGCGTCGCCAACTTCTTTGACGCTGGCGCTGTCTACGACGCCGACGGTAACGCCGTCGTCCAGGGCTGGTCTGCCCTGATCACCGGCCTGCCCATTGGCCAGTGGTACTTCGACGAGGCTTCCACCTGGTTCTTCCTCATGGCTATCCTGATCGGTATCATCGGTGGCCTGTCCGAGAAGCAGATCGTCAACACCTTCATCACCGGCGCTGCCGACATGATGTCCGTTGTCCTCGTCATCGCTCTCGCCCGTGGTATCTCCGTCCTCATGGCTAGCACCGGCCTCGACGTCTACGTCCTCGATGCTGCCGCCAATGCTCTGGCTGGCCTGTCCGGCGTGATCTTCGCTCCCATGAGCTTCCTGGTCTACTTCGGCCTGTCCTTCCTGATCCCCTCGACCTCCGGTATGGCTACTGTCTCCATGCCCATCATGGGACCGTTGGCTGTTAAGCTCGGCTTCTCGCCCGAGGTCATGGTTATGATCTTCTCCGCCGCCATCGGCGTCGTGAACCTGTTCACCCCGACCTCCGGCGCCATCATGGGCGGTCTTGCCCTGGCCAAGATCGAGTGGACGACCTGGCTCAAGTTTGCCCTTAAGCTCATCGTCGCTCTCTCCGTCGTCTGCGCCATCATCCTGACCGTCGCTTGCGTGATGCTCTAAGTACCCAACGGGTACCCCACGGAAACCTTGACGATCCTGTAGAGGATCACCTGGTCATCGTCTGTCCGGTGGGGTCAACCCACCGGTAGACTCCTACCTTTAGCCCCCTCCCGTTCCGTGCGCGGGAGGGGGCGCTCTTGTGTTCCGGCGTTTTACCAAACGCCGGAATCACTCGACGCTGCAAGCCCGCCAGAGCGGCAATCTGACGTTCAATCGTCGGGCATGGCCAAAAGGCCTATGCCCTCCTCTTTCACGTCACCTTGCTCGCTCTGGCGGGCTTTCGCTGACTTATGCTCAACCTGCGGCGCTGCCATTGTTGGCGCAGGGGGCGGCTTGCTCGCTCTGGCGCCTGTTCGCTCATATGACCCAATCCGCTGTCAAGAGCCACAATGGCCCCGCCGACCGCTTGCAATCGGTCGGCGGGGCCTGCCGTTAACCCGTCCCGGTCCGCCCCCGGCATGTCATCGACGCCTTCGGCTCAGTCTCATATCCGCGGATACCGTTCTGTCGGCCCGCACTCCATTCCTTCGGCGGGGTTCCCCAAGTCTGTCGAGGCGCATGCGGAGGGCTCCGCGCGCACAGCGAAATAGGGGGTATCCCCGAAGGCCGCCCGGCTCGCCGGGACGGGGGCTATGTCTATTCCGCGCCCTCC
>NZ_CABJFS010000022.1 GCF_902364945.1 Collinsella aerofaciens
AAGCAAGGCAGGGGCGATCCAGGCCGATTTGGGCGCCCTGCTCTCGGTGGCGCGGGCAGGTGGCGAGTAACGCGGAGCGGTAGACGCGCAATGAGGTTTTAGCCGCAGCCTCCGAACGAGAGGGCTCGGAGGCTGGTATTCCTGAATCGCAGGTCACGATGGGTTATCGGAATCGCGAAGAGCGGATACCGCCAGTAAGCCCCCTTCGGAATAGGCGTTGAGCAGCTCCTGGGCATGGGTGAACTCGGGGCCTCGTCTCCAGCCGAGCAGGCGGTTGACGGCCAGATTGCCCTGGACGTTGTGGATGAAGAGCAGGAAGGCGTCTTCGCGTGAAAGCCCTGTTTTCTCCATGACCCAGGGAACCATCTGCTCCGCTCCGCGTTCTATGACGCGCTGGGCTACGCGAGCGTATGCGTCGCTGTCCGAATAAAGCAGGCGATAATCGTCGTCTGCCGGCGGACGCTGGCAAAGCGTTGCCGATTCAACCCCCTCAAGCGGGGGAGCCGCTGCCAATGCCTCGTCGATAAGCGCATCGAGCAGCGCGTACTTATCCTCGCAATGCAGATAGAACGTTCCCCGGTTGATCTCGGCGCGGCGGCAGATGTCCGCCACCGTCATCTTCGCGAAGCCGACCTCGGCCAGCAGCGCGAAGAACGCCTCCTGTATGACCGAGAGGGTGTAGCGCCGCCGGCGGTCGATCTTGGTTTCTCCCATCGCCTCTCCAATCTGAGTCGTTTGACAATGTCCAGTAGCTGTTCGTTTATCGACAGGTGCACGCGTTTGTTCATTGCCCCTGCGAAAATCAACAAGGATACTGTTTATAGACACCTGTTTTTTATAGCTGAAAGGGAGCACGGATGACCCTGTGCGAGAAGCTCGGCATCGGGCTTGTCAGCCGATCGTTTTCCCATCGGGCCGTCTATCGAAACGGCGGCACGTCATACGATTTGAGCGATTGCGAGCCTGCTGCTTTCAAGCAAGATATCGAGGCTTTTGTCCGCAAGGTGGGGGAGGCTGATTGTGTGTTTACGGGAGAGGCAGGTAGGCAGGCGTTATGAGCATCTGCATCAAAAATCAGATTCAGAATATGAATATCGTCATCGGCTGCACGGTGGGGTGTCCATATTGCTATGCCCGTAACAATGTGAAACGTTGGCATATGATTGACGACTTCGCTGATCCTGCGTTCTTCCCGAGCAAGCTCAAGATGATGGAAAAGAAACGCCCGCAGAACTTTCTCCTTACCGGCATGAGCGATCTCTCCGGGTGGAAGCTGGAATGGCGAGACGAGGTATTTGCAAAGATCCATGAGAATCCACAGCATCAGTTCCTGTTCCTGACCAAGAGACCCGATTTGCTGGATTTAGATACCGACCTGGAAAACGCATGGTTCGGCGTTACGGTGACGAGGAAAGCGGAGCTGTGGCGTATCGACGCCCTTCGGAAAAACGTCAAAGCAAATCACTTCTTCGTTACTTTTGAGCCGCTATTCGACGATCCCGGTACGGTCGACCTTTCCGGAATCAACTGGATCGTCGTCGGTACCATGACCGGGGCGCAGAGCAGGAAGGTTCATACGGAACCGGAGTGGGCATGGTCTTTGACGGACCAGGCGCACGCGCTTGGCATTCCAATGTTTATGAAGGAAGACCTCGTCTCTGTCATAGGGGACGAAAACATGATTCAGGAATTGCCGGAAGAATTCGAAAGAGTGCTGGAGGTGCAGAGAACATGGCGGAAGTGATCGATGGAATCCTCATCAATGAGGTGGAAGCAAAGAACATCATGACCAAGTCCAGCCTGCCGGTAGGCGGCTACTCGGTCAATCCCTATGTAGGCTGCACGCATGCCTGCAAGTATTGCTATGCCTCCTTTATGAAGCGCTTTACCGGACACAAGGAGGAATGGGGCACCTTTCTTGATGTGAAGCATTGGCCGGAAATCAAGAATCCGAAGAAATACGCTGGACAGCGGGTGGTTATCGGTTCTGTGACGGATGGCTACAATCCACAGGAGGAGCGATTCGGGAATACCAGGAAACTCCTGGAGCAGCTGATTGGCAGCGATGCAGATATTCTGATCTGCACAAAGTCCGATCTTGTGGTACGGGATATCGATCTGCTGAAGAGGCTTGGACGAGTGACCGTTTCATGGTCGATCAACACGCTGGATGAGAACTTCAAGAACGATATGGACTCCGCGTCGAGCATCGAGCGTCGTATCGCTGCTATGAAGCAGGTGTATGACGAAGGTATCCGTACGGTCTGCTTCGTGTCCCCGGTATTTCCCGGCATCACGGATTTTGAGATGATTTTTGAGCGAGTAAAGGATCGGTGCGATTTGTTTTGGCTCGAAAATCTCAATCTTCGGGGTGGTTTCAAAAAAGCGATCCTGGATTATATCGCCGAGAAACATCCCAATCTCGTACCGCTTTACGATGAGATCTATAACAAGCGCAACCGTAGCTATTTTGAAGCGCTTGAAGTAAAAGCCGAGGAAATGGCCAAGAAGTACGATTGCCCCTTTGTGGACAACGAAATGCCTTATGGCAGAGTCCCCCAGGGGCATCCGGTGATCGTGGACTACTTCTATCACGAGGAAGTCCGAGGGTCAGATAATAGCGGAAAAAGAAATCGTTAAACGAAAACCGACGACGATTTGCTCGAGCGATCAGCGTCCACGCGTGGCTTCTGCCGATTGGCGCAACGGGCGACGGATTAAGGGATCGCTCGGGCGGATGATCCCGCTGCAGTACAGGCGGTCGCTCAATTTAGCGGCATGAGCGTTTTCGCACGGAAAACCAGTATCCCCTGTGCCGAGTTTAATCGTAGCGAATACAATGGGCACTGAGCATCAATCGAAAGTAGTCAAGAGCCTTTTCGACGGCTTCTACCACCTCTACCCCAGCCTCGAG
>NZ_CABJFS010000023.1 GCF_902364945.1 Collinsella aerofaciens
GAAGAAGGGGGAGGCCTCGCGGCCTCCCCCTTTTTTGCGTTTACGGGCAACATTCCTTATGCAATTAAATCAATTTAATCATCCACCGCTGAATATAGACGTTCACCGTTCTTTGGTCGGTTCTCTGTTCTCAATGGACTAATATTTGCTTTAGCGCACTGCTGCGCTTGTCCTGTTTTACACGGGTCGTTTTATTGATTGTGAAGGAAGGACTCACATGGCAGATGTTCATGAGCTGCTTGATACTTGGATTGCCAATGTCAAGGACGAGGAGCTCCTCGCTGAGCTTAACACGATGAAGGAGCAGGGTGATGAGGACGCCATCACCGATGCTTTCTTCCAAGATCTCGCCTTCGGTACTGCCGGCCTTCGCGGCACTATCGGTGCGGGCACTAACCGTATGAATATCTATACGGTCGGTCGTGCGACCCAGGGATTCGCTGACTACCTCAATGCGACCTTCGAGCATCCAACGGTTGCCATCGCTCGCGATAGCCGCAATAAAGGTGAGCTGTTCGTTAAGACGACGGCTGCCATTCTTGCAGCAAACGGCGTGACTGCCCTCGTTTATCCCAAGATTTCTCCTGTGCCGACGCTCTCCTGGGCCGTCCGTGATCTTAAGTGCTCCGGTGGCATTTGCATGACCGCTAGTCATAACCCGGCACCGTATAACGGCTATAAGGCCTATGGCCCCGACGGCTGCCAGATCACCAGCGAGGCCGCCGATGCAATTTCTAAGGCTATCGCCGAGACCGATACGTTCACCGGTGTGAAGTCCATGGACTTCGATGAGGCTCTTGAGCAGGGCCTGGTCAAATGGATCGATGACTCGTGCCTCGAGCGTTATTACGACGCCGTTCTCGCTCGCGGCGTTACGAATCTTTCTGCCGAGGAGATTGCCGGCGCACCGCTCAAGCTTGTCTATACGCCGCTGAATGGTACCGGCCTCATTCCCGTCACCACGGTGCTCGAGCGCGCTGGCATCACTGATGTCACGGTTGTTCCCGAGCAGAAGGAACCTAACGGCGATTTCCCGACCTGCCCGTATCCTAACCCCGAGATCCGACAGGCCATGCAGAAGGGCATCGATCTCTGCGAGCAGGTTCACCCCGATCTGCTGCTTGCGACCGATCCCGACGCCGACCGTGTTGGCGTTGCCGTTAAGAATGGCGATGACTATCTGCTGCTGACCGGTAACGAGATGGGCGTCCTGTTGCTCGACTATATTTGCAAGACCCGTGCCGCCCGCGGCGAGGACCTCACTAAGAAGGTCGCGGTTACTACCATTGTTTCTTCCGCCATGGTCGATGCTCTGGCCGAGGAATATGGCTTTGAGCTCCGTCGCTGCCTGACGGGCTTCAAGTACATCGGTGACATCATTACCTCGCTTTCCGATGCCGGTGAAGTCGATCGCTTTATCTTCGGTTTTGAGGAGAGCTACGGTTATCTGGCTGGTGATCACGTGCGCGACAAGGACGCCGTGAGCACTTCGCTGCTGATTTGCCAGATGGCTCAGTATTACAAGCTGCAGGGTAAGAACCTCGCCGACGCGATGCACGAGCTGTACGAGAAGTATGGCTACTATCACAACAAGACGATTTCGCTGAGCTATCCGGGCGCTGAGGGTGCGGCAAAGATGGCCGGCATCATGGCTGGTCTGCGCGAGAACCCGCCCGCGGAGCTCGCCGGTTCCAAGATTGAGGCCGTCGTGGACTACAACACCTGCGTGAACGGCCTGCCGAAGGCTAATGTCATTGAGTTCGATCTCGAGGGTGGCAACAAGGGTATCGTCCGTCCTTCCGGTACCGAGCCCAAGATCAAGCTGTATATCTTTGCCAAGGGCGCGGATGCCGCCGAAGCTGATGCAGCACTTGACGCGATTGAAGAGTCCGGTCGCAAGCTGCTGGCATAAGGTATTTAAGAGTCTATTACTGTAGATAGGCGAAAGAGGGGATCTCGGAAACGAGGTCCCCTCTTATATTTACCCAGCCAGCCGAGAGTCCTTATATGTGTAGGAAATGTGTACGCCCAGATTCCCGCCCCCGGCGCCCC
>NZ_CABJFS010000024.1 GCF_902364945.1 Collinsella aerofaciens
CGGCCCGCGCTGCATGAGCATGCCCTTCTGGCGCGAGGACCTCTAAGGTTTTCAAAGACCCGTACAGGTCTTAATACAAACATCTAGCTGCCATTAGATGTCTCCCAATGGGACGGTGCGGTTCTTTCGCACCGTCCCATTCATGTTTATTGACGCTAAATTAAGATCAGATAAGGTGGCCATGGATATCAAGACAATTGGCGTTGAGGAATGGCTCAACGTTTGGGAGAAGAGTGCTACCTGGGATATCGCTCAGTCGACGATCTCGTCGCTGACCATGGGTGAGCTTCGCGCACTTGACGAGCAGGACGGTGCTACGTTCTACGAGCGCCTGGATCGCGAGAAGATGAATTACGGCTGGATCGAGGGTTCGCCGGAGTTTAAGGCCGAAGTCGCCAAGCTGTATCGTCGCGAGGTCAATCCCGATCACATTTTGCAGACCAATGGCTGTACGGGTGCTAACCTCAATGCCATCATGGCTGTTGTCGAGCCCGGCGATCACGTGATTGCCGAGTGGCCTACCTATGCGCCGCTCTATGAGATTCCGCGTACGCTCGGTGCCGAGGTCGAGTATTGGGAGCTTCGCGAGGAACTCGGCTGGAAGCCCGATATCGTGGAACTCAAGCGCTTGGTGCGTCCCAATACCAAGCTCATCTGCATCAATAACGCATCGAACCCCATCGGTACGGTGCTCGATGCCGATACGCTCGGCCAGATTGCCGAGATCGCCCGTTCGGTGGGCGCCTACGTGCTGTGCGACGAGGTGTATCTGCCGCTCGAGAACACCGAGTCCTTTATATCGATGGCCGACGTGTACGAGAAGGCCATTGTCACCAACTCGGTGTCCAAGACCTATTCGACGCCTGCGGCCCGCGTGGGCTGGGTCGTGGCCGACGAAGAGGTCTCCAACCGCATCCGCACGTATCGTGACTACACCATGATCTGCGGCGGCGTGTTCAACGACGCCCTGGCGACCTACGTGCTCGAGCACAAGGACAAGATTCTCGAGCGCAACCGCAAGATCGTGTTTGGCAACCGCGATATCACGCAGGCTTGGATCGATACGCAGCATCGCGTGTCCTGGACGGCCCCGCAGGGCGTGTCCACCTCGTTTATCCAGCTGGATATTCCCGAGGACGACGAGGAGTTCTGCAAGCGCCTGTTGGCTGAGAGGGGAGTGCTGCTGGTTCCCGGCAGCCGCTTTGAGCTCCCCTGCGGCGCACGCTTGGGCTACTGCGCGAGCGAGGACGTTCTTCGCGAGGGCCTGAGGCTTTTGGGCGAGGCACTGGCGGAGTTTGATCGCTAGGATTCCGATGATCTTCGAGGGCCTTATCTAAATTGGCCGAAGATAATCGAAAACGGACCCGTTTCCCTAGGGGAAGCGGGTCCGTTTTTCCATACCGAGAAGTCAAGTTGTTACAAATGGGGCCGTAAAGCGAGTCGGTATCCGCTGGGCCTTATACTGAGCTTCCGGTGAACGGTATCAAGCGTCTGGTAAACGGTAATTTGTTTACCAGAAATGAATAGGACAAACTTTTTTTTGAATAAAAATGAAAATGGTTGAGACGTGGTACGAATCGCTAATTCTATTCATAGCTTTATTGGAAATATACAATTTGAGGGTGGTTTAACAAAGTTTAGTTCCATTTGATTTCTGGATTGAAAACGCGTTTAAGCACGTAAATACACTTTATTAAATCAAAGTGTGCCATGCGTGAAGTATATGTGTATGCCGTTCACCCCTCATATAAACCCGTTCGGGGGCGAGGTGGAAGTATGGACTGATTTTGGATATAAATATGTCGTCAGCAATAACGCCTCACACGGAGGGGCGCTAACGAATCGGCCCTGACAGGGGCCCGAAAGAAAGGTAGGAGGCCATGACGAAAGGTCTGCACGTGCC
>NZ_CABJFS010000025.1 GCF_902364945.1 Collinsella aerofaciens
GGTTGATTTTCAATCTCAACGCAACAGCCTGAACGGGCCCCGCGTTTCCGCAGCTAGCGCAACGCGGGAATAGCTCCCGGCACCTGGCCGTCGCATCGTTTCCGCAGGTGGAGAGGCTATGGAGGCCGGTGCCCCCATGCCGCCGCCGCATGCTCCGCCAGCCCGCCGCGCAGCCGTTCCGGACTCAGCGCAACGGGCCCTCCGGCCCATGTCCCGGCCCGCCGCCTATCCCGCCAGCGGCCCCTCGCCCCTCGCGGCCCTGGCCCTGTCGATGCAGCCGGGCGTGAGGTCCAGCTCGCCGGGCGCCAGCTCCTCTATCCCGAACGCGTCCATGAGGGCGGAGGCGTCCTCCCCGAGGGCCATCCGCAGCACGCGCGCCGGCGTCAGGAAACCGAGCGCGCCCCTCGGCTCGGAGTTCACCTGCGACATGAGCAGCGCGCAGTCCTCCGCCGTCAGCCGGTCGAACCTGGCCCCGGCGCCCTTGGGCAGCAGCTTCCTGATCTCCACGTGGTTCTTCTCGCACGCGCCCTTCTGCTGGCTCTGCCGGGGGTCGCAGTAGAAGAGCCTGGTCTCGCCGTCCCGCTCGCCGATCAGCGCCGCGATGGCGCCCTCGTCGGCGAACTCGCTCCCGTTGTCGGTGAGCACGGCGCCGAAGGCGCGCCTCGCGCCGTCCTCGCCGAGGACCCCGCGCAGGGAGGAGAGCGCCGCCAGGACCGAGGCGCACGTGCCGTCCGGCAGCGGCAGGGCCAGCTGGAAGCGGCTCGGGCGGTGCAGGAGCGTGAGGAGCCTGGCGGAGTCGCCCCTGGAGCCCTCGACGGTGTCCATCTCCCAGGCCGCGGCGCAGGCGTCCTCGCCGAGCGCGAGGAACGACGCGTGCGACCTGCGCGACGAGTGGGACGTCGCCCTCTTCGGGGCCCGGCGCGACCTCGGCCTGTAGCCGACCTTGCGCCTGAGCTCCATGTTCGTCATGCCGTCGTAGCCGGCGTCCACCCACCTGTAGACGGTGGAGGCGCTGAGCCCGGGGGTCGTCGCCGCTATCTGCTGCGGGGAGAGCCCGCGCGCGAGCCCGTCCCTGATGGCCGCGAGCTTGGCGGCGGCGCCCTCCTCGGTCTCGTCGATCCCGGACCTGCTCGCCGAGAGCTCGGCGTCGGCCGCCTCCTGCGCCCTCCTGGCGCTGTAGAACACCCTGGGCCTCCTCGAGCAGCCGTAGCCCCTCCTGTGCGGGCAGCCGTTGCAGCACCTCGGCCACGCGGAGAGCCTGGGGCAGGCCCCCGACAGGTCCGCGGGCGCGGGCTCGCCGTAGCGCGAGCGCGGCGCGGTGACGTAGCGGTGCGCCGCGACCTCCCTGGTCACGGTCGAGGGCGACCTGCCGAGCTCCGCGGCGATCTCGCGGGCGCTGCGGTTGCGGTCGAGCATCCTCTCGACCGTGTTCCTCTCGTGCCTCGTGAGCCTCCCGTACGACCTTCCGGACGGCTTGGGTCTGGACATGCCGGCCTCCCTCCATCGCGGGCCGGGGGATTCCGGCCCCTCTGGGGTTGCCTACCCGGATTCGCGCCTCAGGACTCAGCGCAACGCGTTGCGCTGAGTCCTGAGGCTGTTGCAATGAAAATGAGAATCAAGG
>NZ_CABJFS010000026.1 GCF_902364945.1 Collinsella aerofaciens
CTTAGAGGTCCTCGCGCCAGAAGGGCATGCTCATGCAGCGCGGGCCGCCGCGGCCGCGGGAGAGCTCGGCGGAGGGCACGACGAGAAGGTCCAGGCCCTCCTTGTACAGCACGTCGTTGGTGACGGTGTTGCGGGCGTAGACGCAGATCTTGCCGGGCTCGACGCACAGGGTGTTGGAGCCGTCGTTCCACTGCTCGCGGGAGGCCGCGATCGGGTCGCCGCCGCCGCAGGGGATCAGCTTGACCTGGTCGACGCCGGTGGCGTCCTCCAGGACGTGCTCGAGGGTGTCCTCGATCAGGCGGATGTTCACGTCGCCCGGGTTCTTGCCGGCGGTCAGCTCGTAGACGCGCAGGGTGCCCATGATGGCGGGGTGGATCGTGAACTTATCGACGTCGATCTGGGTGAAGACCGTGTCGAGGTGCATGAAGGCGCGCGAGACGGGGATGTCGAAGGCCAGGATGCGCTCGACCTTGGAGTCGGAGTTCCAGAAGATGTTCTGGGCCATGACGTCGATGGCGGCTGCCTGGGTGCGCTGGGAGATGCCGACGGCGAGGGTCTTCTCGTTGATGTTCAGCACGTCGCCGCCCTCGGTGTGGAACTGGCAGTCGCGGCGGAAGTACAGGGAGACGTCCTTGTAGTCGGGGTGGTACTTGAAGACGTACTTGCCGTACAGGGTCTCGCGGTTGCGGGTGACCGAGTACATGCGGTTGAGGTTGACGCCCTCGCCGACGACCGCGAACGGGTCGCGGGTGAAGTAGAGGTTGGGCATCGGGTCGATGATCAGGTCGGACTCGGACTCGGAGTTGACCAGGGAGTCGAGGGTCGTGGACGCCGTGAGGGGCATGTCGATCTCGGCCTTGGTCATGCCGGCCATGGTCTTCTTGACGAACTCGAGGTTGTCCTCGATGGAGTCCAGCTTCTCGCGGACGATCTGCGGCATGTGCTGGCCGCGGATGCCCGCCTCGGCGATGTACTGGTCGGTGAACTCGGCGCGGGCGCCGGGGACCTGGTCGAACACCTCTGCGACGAGGTTCTCGAGGTAGAGCACCTCGACGCCCTGGTCCCTCAGGATCTGGGCGAAGGTGTCGTGCTCCTGCTGCGCGACCTCAAGGAACGGGACGTCGTCGAACAGGAGTCGCTCGAGCTCGTCGGGCGGCAGGTTGAGGAGCTCGTCGCCGGGACGGTGCAGGCAGACCTTCCTGAGCTTGCCGATCTCGGAAGGCACGTGCAGACCTTTCGTCATGGCCTCCTACCTTTCTTTCGGGCC
>NZ_CABJFS010000027.1 GCF_902364945.1 Collinsella aerofaciens
AAGCCCGATCGCATCGTCGTCGCCCTCGGCGGCAACGCCCTCGGCAACAACCCCGTCGAGCAGATCGAGGCCGTGAGCAACACCGCCCACGCTCTCCTCGGTCTCATCGAGCAGGGCAACGAGATCATCATCACCCACGGCAACGGCCCGCAGGTCGGCATGATCCAGAACGCCTTCGCCGCCGCCCACGACGCCATCGGCACCCCCGAGATGCCGCTGCCCGAGTGCGGCGCCATGTCCCAGGGCTACATCGGCTACCACCTGCAGCAGGGCATCGGCCGCGAGATGCACAAGCGCTACAAGCGTTGGCACGCCGCCACCGTCGTCACCCAGATCGAGTGCGATCCCGACGATCCCGCGTTCAAGAACCCGACCAAGCCGATCGGCCCCTTCTACACCGAGGAGCAGGCCAAGGAGTTCATGGCCGAGGATCCCTCCAAGGTCTTCGTCGAGGATTCCGGCCGCGGCTGGCGTCGCGTCGTCGCCTCCCCCGATCCCAAGAAGATCGTCGAGGCCGACTCCATCCTCAACCTGCTCGACAACGAGTTCATCGTCATCGCCTGCGGTGGCGGCGGCATCCCCGTCGTCCGCGACTACGAGAACAAGGGCTGCTACAAGGGCGTTCCCGCCGTCATCGACAAGGACCTGGGCGGCGAGCTGCTGGCCGAGGACTGCGACGCCGACGTCCTGTTCCTGCTGACCGCCGTCGAGCACGTCGCCATCAACTTTGGCAAGCCCAACCAGGAGGAGCTCGAGGACCTCACCGCCGACGAGGCCGAGCGTCTGGCCGACGAGGGTCAGTTCGGCAAGGGCTCCATGGAGCCCAAGGTCCGCGCCGCCATCAAGTTCGCCCGCTCCCGCAAGGGCCGCACCTGCATCATCGGCGCCCTGGACAAGGCCGCCGAGACCATGGCCGGCCTCTCCGGTACCCGCATCCACGAGTAGTCCCTACTCCGTTGCCTCTCCCGTGGGCGCCAGGCAAAGCGCCCACAAACTAGCCTCTCTTCATGAGCCC
>NZ_CABJFS010000028.1:0-249 GCF_902364945.1 Collinsella aerofaciens
GGGGCGCCGGGGGCGGGAATCGCGCACTCCATATTTTGTTCACAAATTAATTAACTGGGCTCCGAGTTGCTCAGAGTCGCACATATGGTCATAAACCTCGGACAGACCGTATGACCTCGGGAATCTTGCTGTCCACTGTAGACATATCATCTTTATACCCTCGTCGGTCTCCGCTAGTTAGCCCATCATAAATTGAAGGACAACGTTAACAAACCTATAAAACGCCAGCGGGGGGGCTATCACTAATTA
>NZ_CABJFS010000028.1:295-573 GCF_902364945.1 Collinsella aerofaciens
TGGCGGAGTGTATTTGATTGAAACAACGCCCCTTAATTGATTTACTGGAAATAAGGAGCAAAAGATCCGTCCGGATATACGTGGCGACAGAACCCTGGAGCCGGCTGATCGCCACCAGAACGCGACATAAACAAAAAGATCGGCTCTACCTCACCGCAAGCGACAACGATGCCCTCGACTAAAGTCAATCCGAGCACTCCTAAAACAGAAAGGGCAAATGTTAGCTTCTAGAACGCAAAAAAGGGGGAGGCCGCGAGGCCTCCCCCTTCTTCAAGTCA